>NZ_JBNDLX010000006.1:0-597403 GCF_050436285.1 Paraburkholderia sp. GAS82 | reverse complement strand
AGCGTATGCGGTATTAATCCGGCTTTCGCCGGGCTATCCCCCACTACAGGACACGTTCCGATGTATTACTCACCCGTTCGCCACTCGCCACCAGGGTTGCCCCCGTGCTGCCGTTCGACTTGCATGTGTAAGGCATGCCGCCAGCGTTCAATCTGAGCCAGGATCAAACTCTTCAGTTCAATTCCTGTTACTGTTTTCGGTTCAATCTAAGAACCGGTCGCTCACTCAACGTACTGACGAATTGTTCAATCATCTTGCGATGAAAAAACCTTCCTTTCATTACTGTGTGAGACTTGATACTTTCGCTTTCGCGGCAAACCCCGAAAGGTCCACCGCCGCGTCGCCATCAAGCGCCCACACTTATCGGCTGTTAATTTTTAAAGATCGGTTACGCATTCACCACCAAACCGGCACCGCGTTGCATCACCTTCACAACCCTTCGGTACCGCTTCGTTCTGCGTCGCTGCATCAGCAGCAGAGAAACGAGATTATGAAGAACTTCCGCTACGTCGTCAACAGGTTTTTTGCACCAGCCTGACCTGCCCGACTCGCCGAAAGCCTTGCCACCGCTGGCTCTCCCGCTCCCCGCGCTCCGGTGTCCGAAGCGCGAAAGAACGAGATTCTAGCGACCCAGCACATGGCTTGCAAGCGCTATCAGGAATTTATTTCACGGGGCCTTTTGAACCGGCTGCGCTTCCTCAATCGCTGCCGGCCCTGCCTTAGGAGCCAAGGTGCGCGCAGTCGAAGAGCCGATCGTCCAGTCATGCAGCACGGTGTATGCAACGGCTAGCAACGTGGGCCCAATAAACACGCCCAGGAAGCCGAACGCAAACGCACCACCAAGAATCCCCAGCATCACCAGAATCAACGGCATATCGCTGCTCTTGCCAATCAGGATAGGCTTGATGACGTTGTCCGACATACCCACCGCGACGACTCCCCAGATAACGAGAAAGATCGCCCAGCCGGTCGCGCCACCGTGGTAAAGCCAGATTGCGGCCGGCAACCAGACTATGACCGGACCGCCCGGAATGACGGACAGAAAGAAGGTTGCCAACCCAAGCAACGCGGGCGCCGGCACACCGGCGATCCAGCAGCCGAATCCGGCTAGTACCCCCTGCACCAGCGCCGTACCGAGAATGCCGTAGACAACGCCTCGCACCGTGCTACCCGCCAGCGCCAGCAGATAATCCGCCCGCTCGCCAGCAATGCGGCGCATGCCGGCATTCAACCATGCAGCCGCACCCTCACCGCCGGTGTAGAAAAAGAACGCCAGCACAATACTGAGCGCCAGTAGCCCCAACCCATGCGTCACCGCAATCGCAGCAGCCAAAATCCATCTACCCGCAGGCGCGGCAAGGGTTCGCATCTGCGCAATCAACTCGGAATTGCCGCTTGTCAGATGCGCCCAGAAGGCCTCGATATTAGGACCAACCAACGGTATCCGCACCACCCAGTCCGGCAGATCCGGCAAGCCGTCGTCGAACAGCTTGTGCACCAGAGCGATGATTTCGTGTACGTGGGCGCCGAAAGCAAATCCCGCGTAGACGAACGGACCCAGAACTACCACCAGGATAATGAGAACAATCAGTAACGCCGACAGCTTGCGTCGACCTCCGACGACCGCCGTCAGCTTGCGGTACAACCCCCAGGAGCTATAGCTAAGAATGGCGCCCCACAGCAATGCAGTCGTGAATGGCGCCAGCACAAGTAACGAACCGCCTACCAGTACAATCAATGCAAACACAGCGGCAAGCCGCTCGATCAGTTGGTCCGATTTCACTTTGAATCCCCTCGTTGTGTCAGACCACAACGCCACTCGGGCGCACACTCATAGGCGCGACGCCGAAGGCGGTCGGTATGGAAGTCCACCGCTTAACGACCTCTACCTTGCGTCAACCAGGACGTCCCGGTCAACCCGCCGGATGGCCTAAGACAGGTTGCTCCAGTCCTCCGCGACCACGCCTGCGCCGGGCTGCACGCGGCGCGATCCGCCACGGGTGACATACAAATGATAGGACGGCACAGAAAAGACTAGAATATACGGTTCTGTGCCCCCCATTCCTGGATTTATGCGCTCGCGAATCGCCAAACGTCTCCCCCCTGATGCCGACAAGCTGGTCGGTCTTTCGCTCGCGCTATTCGCGTCGGGCAGCCGCACCGAAGACCGCTTCTGGGAAGCGAAGCTCGATGCGCTGCTAACCAAGATCGTTCGCAACGCCAACCAGACAACGCTGGACGCCGCGCTCGACCATCTCCAGCAGAATCATCCGGATGCATACGGTGCGCTCGCCGACATGGCGGAAACGCATAGCGAATCGTTCATCATCGAGCACGAGGGCATAACGTACGAAGCGTTGCTGATCGCCGCACCGGTGCTGGCCTGGACCCGCTATGCCATCCCGTCGGGTCCGCTGAAGAACGACTCGGCGGACGCGCTGCGCGCCCATCTGCAGGCGCACGTACTTGCCGCCGGCACACGCGTGGCCCTGGCGCCATTCCTGTACAGCATCGATCAGTTGCCCCGCCATCACGTCGAAACGTGGCGCATCGCGCAGCAACTTACGCAAGCGGCGCTCGGCGCAGGCGCTGTAAAAATCAATTTCGGCGAACTGCCCGAGACCTCGCCGATCCTGGCCGATCCGCGCTTTCTGCTGGCTGTGGTCGCGGCGCCCGTCGGCGCGCCGGTATTTCGCTGGCAGGAAGAGGAGCACGGCAACCGCATCGAGCGCGGTCAATGTCTCGAGCAATGGGCTACGCAAGGGGGTGCCAATCTGTCGCTGGCGCTTCCGGGTTGCGAATTCGAGTGTTTGTTGCCGGACGCCTACTATTCGGCTTGCCGCGACGCAGACGAACGCGTGCGTCCGCATACCGTGCGCACCGCCGTGCGCTATCTGTTCGACACCATCAGCGCGGCGCCAGCCGATTTGCGAGCGGTGGTCGCGGGCTTCGGCGAGCGTCGGATCGACGAATATCGCGTCGGCTTCACCCGCCGCGGCAGCAATGATGTGATCTACGGCGTCGTGTGGCCGTTGTACGGCCGTGAAAACGGCGAGCCGGGCATCGACGAGGAGCCGCAAGAAACGGCGGCCGACAACGGCCCGCTCGAAGAAATCGTCGCACTGCTGAAGGAAACCGGCGTAACGGACATCCGGCGTCACGCGGGCCGTTTCGAGCCTGAATATTGCGACGACTGCGGAGTGCCGCTCTACGCGGACCCGCTCGGCGAAATCGTACACGCCGAAATGCCGGAAGACGCAGAACCCGCGCAACCGCATTTCCACTGACGCGACCAGCGGTGACCGCGCAAGCGGCACCAGGCTGGCGCGGCCAAACCGCCTGCCACAATGAAACGGCCCGATCGGCTTGCGCTGATCGGGCCGTTCGCTTTTTTCAGGACACCAGCACCGGCCATGACAATCATCCTATGTCTTCTGGCCAGGCCGTCAAGAAGCAAGGAATTTGTCATCATGGCGCTGGTGGCGCATCGCAATGCAACCGGCTTCCTCTGCCGCGAGCGAGCATCGCGCCACCACGAACGATTCATCTGGAGGCATGGCATGCGATTCTTGGTTCTCAACTCCGACGCGGAACGACGTGACGGGCTCAAGGCTCTGTTGCGGCAAATCGACCGTCAGGCGCGTTTTAACGAAGCACAGGACTGGCGCCAGGCTGACCGGGCGTTGCGGCGGCAACCGCCCGATCTGCTGCTGATCGACTGGCAGGACTGGATGTCCGTCGCCGAAGTACGCCGGGTGTTGGCGGAGCACGCCGGCCTGAGAATCGCGGTGCTGACCCACGATACGTCGCCCAGATGTGTGCGCAGCCTGCTGGACAAAGGCGTGCTTGGCGTAGTGCTGCGCGACACCGACCCGCGCCTGATCGTGCGTGCGCTCGAGATCGTGCTGCTCGGCGGTCACTATGTTCCGGCCGGGGCACTGTCACTGCCGCCACCACCGCAAGCGGAACCCGGCCCTCGCGAACCCGAGGTCGTCAACATCAAGCCGCCGCCGAAGCGCACCCGGCTGGCGAGCGGCCTGTCGCCGCGCCAGGAGCAGATCATGCGTTGCGTGCACATGGGCAGCACCAACAAGATGATCGCCCGCACACTCGGTATCAGCGAAGGCACCGTCAAGATCCATCTGTCCAGCATCTTCCAGCAGCTTGGCGCTCCCAACCGGGCCGCCGCCGTGGCGCTCTACAACGGCTGGCTATCCGCCCAACTCGAAGTGCTGCGCAGCGACCAGAACGGCCCCGCGCGGCCGGTAATGGGCGAGCCCGGGGTGGTCCCGCTGCGCCGCCGCAGGCCGGCGCAGTTCACTTACCCGTTGCCGGCCAACGACACCACGGACACCCTGCCAATGGCCGCCGAAGCCGTCGTTCCATTTGGCGATCCAGAGCCCGACGAATCGACCTGACGCCCACCGGCAGGGCGCTTAAGAAGTTTGATCTGAGCCAGGCAAGCCGTGTCTTCTCCCGGCTGGCACGGAATCCGCTCACACCTTTTTCCGTCCAACGAGTAATATGAGATGTATGGGTTTCCTCTACACACCGCTTCCGCTATGGGTCGCTGTCGGTGGCTGGGTCGCCACCGCGCTGCTGCTCGCGCTCGCGCTGTGGAAAAATCCGTTCAAACGGCTACAAGACGGCACCCTGCAACACGTCTGGCTGGCGATCATCGTTGCCGTCTCGGTACTTTGGGCGAGCAATGCATGGCTCGACGACGGCACCGTGATGCATCTGCTCGGCGCGACGCTCGTCGTCACGCTGTTCGACTGGGCACTGGCACTCGTCGCCATGGCTGCGGTCACCGGGCTCGCGGCGGTCGTGTTCGATGCACCGTGGCAAGGCATCGCGCTCACTTTTATCGTCTACGGTGCATTGCCGGTCGGTATCTCGGCATTGCTGCAACGGGCTTGCATTGCCTGGCTGCCCCGCAACCTGTTCATGTTCATCTTTGGGCAAGGCTTCGTCTCGCCCGCTATTGCCGTTGCTCTAACCGCGAGTGCCGCGGTGGGCGTCCATATCGCGGTCTCCGGCGGCTCGATGACCGTCATACCGGTCGGCTACGCGTTCAGCATCTTCCTGCTGGCGACCGGCGAAGCATGGTTCACCGGCATGTCCACGGCGTTGATCGCAGTGTATCGGCCTGCGTGGGTCACCACGTACGACGTACGCCGCTACCGGCTCGGCGGCCCGCGCATCTGACGCACAACATCACGCCGGGCTACGGCATCTCTTCGAAAGAAGAGGGTCCCGCGCCGCATCAGCATCAATCTGCTGCTACCGGTGGCAATCGACAGTAATAATCCGTCGTCTCCCAAGTACGATTGGAGAACGGCTACCACGACAAGTCAAAAATTTTGTGTCAGGATTGAACTCCTCCCTGCCGTCAGGCATCTTACGTGCCTGATGTCTCAATAGCGCCTACCGAACTAGATGGATCGCACCAACGTACCGCGCCGATTGCTGCGGGTGGCCGGCCGGTTAGCGACATATGCAGCAAGTCTCTCGCTCATGTGCATCGCTCCCGCATTCGCCGACCAACTCGAACAGCACAACGAACTCGTCCAGAAATTCGTCAATGATATGCACGCCGACCCGCTCGTGGCCGACTGTGCAGCGCATGGCAGTTTTGTCGCCAGCACCTCGACCGTTTTCGATCACGTTGAATTCCCGCCGAGCTCCTTCGATAGCGCTCATTCCGCGGTCACGCCGTGGAACGATTCGTTCGACGAAGGCAAGCAGCATGTCAAGGTCGACAGCATCGTCACCGTCGAAGGACTCGGCGTACGCAACGATGGCGGTGGCGACCCCTCCGACCTGAAGTTCCGCTGCGGTTATCTGGGCAGCCAGATGCTCGCGTTTAGCTGGAACGATCCAGTGCCCATGCCTAAACCGCGCGCCGAGCCGTCATCCGGCAAACACAAAGGCGGTAAGGGCAAGCACTCGACGGGCGGCAAGTCGACGAAGAAATCGTCCGGCAAGAGTTCGAAGAAAAGCCACCACTAGCAAGTGCCGCAGCAGGAAAGCTGCGGCGAACCCGACGCAATGGCGCGCTAGCGCTTAGGTAAGCGCGCTTCCAGCAACCGCCCTAAGCAAACGTCTCGACGTGCCGCAAGATTGCCTGCAGCATCGCGGCGCCCAAGGACGCACTGCGCTCGCCATTCCAGCCCACTCGCTCATCCGGCAGATTCGCGTTGTCCTTGAACGGCATCTCCAGCGTCAGCGACAGGCAACCGAACTCCTTGCCGATGTACTTCGACGCCAGCTTCAGCGCATCTTCACGATACTTGCTCGCCGCGTAGCCGTACTTGTCCTGGAAGTCCGGACTCGCGTGCTTGAACGCCTCGATAAAAGCCTTCTGCTCCTGTCCCTGCCGCTCGGTGAAGCCCGGCAACATCTCTGAACCCGCCACGAACACATACGGCAGCGCTTCATCGCCATGAATGTCGAAGAACAGATCGCAACCGGTCGCATGAATGGCGTCGCGCACCACCAGCACTTCAGGGCTGCGGGCCGCATCGGGCTCCATCCACTCCCGGTTCAGATTCGCACCGGCCGCATTGGTCCGCAGATTGCCATGCACGCTGCCATCCGGATTCATGTTCGGCACGATGTAAAATACCGCATGGTCGTAGAGCTTGCGCGCGACCGGATCGCCCGCCCAATCGCCCCAGCCGGCGAGGCGCTTGACCATCCCTTCGACGAACCATTCGGCCATCGTTTCGCCAGGATGCTGGCGCGCGATGATCCAGATTTTCTTTTTCGGCGTGTCACCGGTTTGCGGCGTGCCGAGTGTGAGCAAGGACATCGGCCGGCCTTCGACCGTCACGCCCAGTTCGGTCAACGTCGCCTGCGGCATCTGTTGCACGGCACCGAGAAACTCCGAATGACGCTCTTCGCCATACGGCTCGAAGTACGCGTAGTAGATACGGTCGAAGTCGGGCGTGTGGTCGATCGTCAGCACGCGGCCGTCGTACGAGGTCGGCACGCGGAACCAGTTCACGCGGTCGTAGCTCGCCGCCGCCTGATAGTTGCGCCAGCCTTCGGGAAAGGCGCAGTCGGCGGCATTCTCGAAGGTCATCACGCAGCGCTCGCCCTGTGCGCCGGACAAACGGAAGTAGAACCACTGCGCGAAGTCGGCGCGGCTGTCGGGCCTCACGCGCAGACGGATGTTGTCGGCCTGCTCGCAGGACAGAACTTCGATCGCGCCTGCGTCGAAGTTGCTAGTAATAGAAAGTGTCATGATCTTTTTCCCGGGTGATGTACCCGTTGCAGTCGGTGCGGTCCGCGTTCCTGCTCAGTATGAGCGCTCATCGGGCCGCTCACCTGGAGGCTCGCCCGGTCTCATTCGGCAATACGGCGGCGGAATACGTAAGTCGAATCGTTCGATGCGTCCGCGTCGAACGTATAACCCTCGGCATCGAAGCCCTTCAGTTGCTCCGGCGCGTCGAGACGGTTCTCGACCGCATAGCGCGCCATCAGGCCGCGGGCGCGCTTCGCATGAAAGCTGATGATCTTGAAGCGGCCGCCCTTCCAGTCTTCGAACACCGGCGTGATCACAGGCGCTTCGAGCAGCTTCGGCTTGACCGACTTGAAGTACTCGCCCGAAGCGCAGTTGACCAGCACCCGTGCCGCGCGCGCGTTCTTCTTCAATTGCGCATTCAGGGCCTGCGTAATGCGCTCGCCCCAGAACGCGTACAGATCTTTGCCGCGCGCGTTGACAAAGCGCGTCCCCATCTCGAGCCGGTAAGGCTGCAGCAGATCGAGCGGCCGCAGCAGCCCATAAAGCCCAGACAACACGCGTACGTGCTTTTGTGCAAAGTCCAGATCCGCTGACGACAACGTCTTCGCGTCGAATCCTTCGTAGACGTCACCGTTGAACGCGAGCACCGCCTGCTTGGCATTGCGGGTGTCGAACTTCGGCGACCATTCGGCATAGCGCTGGAAGTTGAGCTGGGCCAGTGGATCGGAAATGCTCATCAGCGTGGAGATCTGTTGCGGCGACAGATGACGCAACCCGCCGATCAATTCGGCAGCGTCATCGACAAAATCGGGGATCGTATGCTTTTTGACGTGCGGAGGGGTTTCGTAGTCGAGCGATTTCGCCGGCGACAGAACGATTATCATAGAGGCTTGCAGGCACGCCGTGCCTGGCGTTAATGACGAAAGCCAGATTGTAACGAATGCCCGCCTCCCCTGCCGCACCCGCCCTGCGCGTGGTCCTCGATTCGAATGTCTGGATCGACATCCTCGTGTTCGACGATCCGCATACGCGCCCTATCCGCGCCGCCCTCGAGAGCGGCGCGCTCGAAGCGTTGATCGACGCCCGCTGCCTGGCCGAACTCACGTACGTGCTCGACTACCCGCAGTTCGCGAAGCGCGAGATCGACAAGGCGGCCACCCTCGCCACCGTGACGCGCCTGACGCAACTCGTCGAGGCAGCGCCCGAACCGGAACCCGCACAGACTGCCACGCCCGCTGAAACCCCGCGCCCGCTGCCAAAGTGCAAAGACCGCGACGACCAGAAGTTCCTCGAACTCGCCCATGCCGCAAAAGCCGACTGGCTGGTGTCGAAGGACCGCGCGGTGCTGAAACTCGCGCGCCGCATCGCCCGCGACTTCGGTTTCCAGATCGCCCAGCCGGCGCCGTTCGTCGCCGCCTGCGCGCTGCAGGCCGACGAGCCCGCGCCGGCCTGACGCACGCGGCGCGCCCCAATTCCCTACAATCGAAGTTCGCCCGTCTTCAAAACCACCGCATAAACACCGACAGCGCCATGAATTCACCGCACGACACGCCGATGATTCCGTCGTTTCCGTCCCGTCTGCCAAGCGTCGGCACCACGATTTTTACCGTGATGAGCGCGCTCGCCGCGGAAAAAGGGGCCGTCAACCTCGGGCAGGGTTTTCCGGACTTCGATTGCGATCCACGTATCGTCGACGCGGTGGCCAAAGCCATGCGCGACGGGCACAACCAGTACCCGCCGATGGCAGGCGCCGCACCGCTGCGCCAGGCCATCTCCGACAAGCTCGCCAACCTGTACGGGCGCCGCTACGACGCGAACACCGAGATCACCGTCACGGCGGGCGCCACCCAGGCGTTGCTGACCGCGATTCTGTGCGCAGTGCATCCCGGCGACGAAGTGATCGTGGTCGAGCCGACCTATGACAGCTACCTGCCGTCCATCGAACTCGCCGGCGGCAAGCCGGTATTCGTGACGCTGGACGCACCCGAGTACAAGATCCCGTTCGACAAGCTCGCCGCCTCGATCACGCCAAAAACGCGGCTCCTGCTGATCAACACGCCGCACAATCCGACCGGTACGGTCTGGCGCGCCGAAGACATGCGCAAGCTCGAAGAAATCGTACGCGGCACCAACGTGCTGATCCTCTCCGACGAGGTCTACGAGCACATGGTGTATGACGGCGCGCCGCACGAAAGTGTTTCGCGCTATCCGGAGCTCGCGCAACGCAGCTTCGTGGTGTCGAGCTTCGGCAAGACCTATCACGTGACGGGCTGGAAAGTCGGCTACGTAGCTGCGCCAGCAGCGCTGACCGCTGAATTCCGCAAGGTCCACCAGTTCAATGTATTCACCGTCAACACGCCGATGCAGGTCGGCCTCGCCGAATACATGCGCGACCCGGCGCCGTATCTGGACCTGCCGGCTTTCTATCAGAAGAAACGCGATTTCTTCCGCGCCGGCCTCGCGAACTCACGCTTCAAGCTGCTGCCCTGCACCGGTACCTACTTCCAGTGCGTCGACTATTCGGCGATCAGCGATCTGCCCGAAGCCGAGTTCGCACAATGGCTAACCAGCGAGATTGGTGTCGCGGCCATTCCGGTGTCGGCGTTCTATCACGAGTCGCATGAATCGGGCGTCGTACGCTTCTGCTTCGCGAAGCAGGAAAGCACGCTCGCTACCGCGCTCGAGCGGCTGGCGCGTCTCTAGCATGACGCCCGCGATGCCGCGAACGAACCCGCGTTCTTCGCCATCGCATGGGGTTGCGGCGCGCGCATGCGCGCCGCTGCCGCTGATGCACGCAGATCGCGCTTCGAGCCGCTCACTGCTTCGTAGTTGCCGCGATATAAGCCTTGCGATCCGCCGTCACGCGTTGCGCCGCCGGCCGTTCGCCGATGGCCTTCACATAGGCCTTCCAGTCGATACCGGCTTCGAGCAGAAAGTCGCGTCCGTAGATAATCTTCGTTGCCATGCCGACAAGCGGCAGATTCACAAAGCCCACGGCATCGGCCACACTGCATTTTTTCCCGCGCAGGAACGGCGCGAACGTCGCGAGCCGCTTGAACCCGGCAACGTGACGCGCCAGCCGCTTTTCCACGCGCCCTTTGGTCGCCTCGGTCAACGTGCCGCCGAAGAAGGCCTCCTTGTAGAGATCGCGCGCCACGAGTTCCAGATGCAGGTCGATGAACGTAATCAGTTCGCGCTCTTTCGCCGCTTCCCACGGGTCCGCGGAGAAAATTCCTTTCTCGGGAAAGCACGCGTGCAGATACTCGATGATGGCCTGCGACTCGCACAGATCGCCCTGCCCGGTCTGGATAAACGGCACCTTGCCGAGCGGCGAATGCACCAGCAGCGACTCGTCCTGGCTCGTCATCACGAAGCTTTCCTCGAATGGAATCTCGTGTTCAAGCAGCACGAATTTGACTTTGTTGTAGTAGTTGGACAGTGCAAAGCCGCACAGTTTGATCATCGGGTGTCTCCGTCTGACAGGTGGTCTAAGCCGCTCAATGGAATTGCGCTAGCGGCCTGTGAATCAATCATCCAGTAAATTGCACGAGCGTGCTATTCTAAAATAACCATGGAGTCGAGCAACCCAATGACCTCTCGCAATTACGCCATCGAGACTATCGGCATTGTTGGAACCGGCGCAATGGGGCGCGGCATCGCGCAGATCGCCGCCCTCGCAGACCTGAAGGTGCGTCTGTACGACACCAACCCGGCCGCCGTGAGCGCGGCGCTCGATTATCTCGCCGACACCTTCGCCAAGCTCACCGCTAAGGGCAAGCTCGACGAAGCGCGCTCGGCAGCGGCTCTTGCCAACGTCTCCGGTGCGCAAACCATCGGCGATCTGGCGGATTGCGATCTGGTGGTCGAAGCGATCGTCGAAAAACTCGACGTCAAGCGCACGCTCTTTCGCGAACTCGAAACCGTCGTCAGCGGCCGCTGTGTGCTGGCATCGAATACGTCGTCACTGTCGATCACCGCGATTGCCGCCGGCTGCACCGACCCGTCGCGCGTGGTCGGCTATCACTTCTTCAACCCGGTGCCGCTGATGAAAGTCGTCGAAGTGATCGACGGCCTGCGCAGCGATCCCGCAGCCGGCGATGCGCTGATGGACCTCGCTCGCCGCATGGGCCACACGCCAGTGCGCGCGAAGGATATGCCGGGCTTCATCGTCAATCACGCCGGCCGCGGGATGAATACCGAAGGCCTGCGGGTGGCGGGCGAAGGCGTCGCGGGCTTCGTCGAGATCGATCGCATCATGCGCGAGCAGGCGGGCTTCCGCCTCGGACCGTTCGAACTGCTTGATCTGACTGCGCTCGACGTCTCGCATCCGGTGATGGAGTCGATCTATCACCAGTTCTATGAAGAGCCGCGTTTCACGCCATCTCCGATCACCGGCACTCGACTCGCGGGTGGCCTGATCGGCCGCAAGACCGGCGAAGGTTTTTATCGCTACGACGACGGCAAGCAGCAGGTGCCCGCCGAAACGCCCGCGCCGACGCAATTGCCTAAATGCGTGTGGGTCAGCAAGCGTCACCCCGAAGCACGTGAGGCGGTGCTGGAACTCGTAGCGAAGGCCGGCGTGACGCTCGATGAAGGCGACGCGCCTGCTGCAGACTCGCTTATCGTCGTCACGCCGTTTGGTTACGACGCGACCACGGCCGCAGTCGAAGAAGGTCTGGACGCAAGCCGCGTCGTTGCCGTAGACGCGCTATTCCCGCTCGTCGCCGCACAACGCCGCACGTTGATGACCACGCCGGCAACGACGCGCGCCGCGCGCGATACGGCGCATGCATTGCTCGCTGCAGACGGTGTCCCCGTCACCGTGATTCGCGATTCGACCGGTTTCGTCGCGCAACGCGTGGTGGCGACGATCGTCAATATCGGCTGCGAGATTGCGCAAAAGCAGATCGCCACGCCCGAAGACATCGACCTCGCCGTGACGCTCGGACTGGGCTATCCGCGTGGCCCGCTCGCGCTTGGCGACGCACTCGGCGCGAAAACCATCCTCACGATTCTGCGCAATATGTTCAGCGTGCTGAGCGATCCGCGCTACCGTCCGTCGCCATGGCTCGCGCGGCGTGCGCAACTCGGCCTCTCGCTGACGCAAGGCGATGCAGCCGACGCAGCTGATGCAACTGATGCTGCCAACCCTGTCAAAGCGGAGAACCAGTCATGAGCGCCGAACTGCTGACCTCGCGACCGGCCGAAAGCGAATCGACGCTCGTCCTGACGCTCTCCAACCCCGGAGCACGTAACGCGTTGCATCCCGACATGTACGCCGCGGGCATCGAAGCGCTCGATAGCGCCGAGCGTGACCCATCCGTGCGCGCCGTGGTCCTGACCGGTGCCGATCAGTTCTTTTGCGCCGGCGGCAATCTGAACCGGCTGCTCGAAAATCGCGCGAAAGACCCTTCTGTGCAGGCGCAAAGCATCGACATGCTGGGCGAATGGATTGGCGCACTGCGCGCTTCGTCGAAGCCGGTGGTCGCAGCGGTCGAGGGTGCAGCAGCCGGCGCCGGCTTCTCGCTCGCGCTCGCCTGCGATCTGCTCGTCGCCGCCGACGATGCCAAATTCGTGATGTCCTACGCGCGAGTCGGTCTTACACCGGATGGCGGCGGTTCATGGTTCCTCGCGCAGGCCCTGCCCCGCCAGCTCGCGACCGAAGTCCTGCTTGAAGGAAAGCCGATTGGCGCGACACGCCTGCACGAACTCGGCGTGGTCAACCGGATCGCCAAGCCCGGCGCGGTGCGCGATGCCGCCATCGCCTGGGCCGAGGATCTCGGCAAGGTTTCGCCCAACGCCACGGCGCGCATCAAGACGCTGATCGCCGCTGCGGGTGCGCAACCCCTCGCCGAACATCTGATAGCCGAACGCGACAACTTCGTCGCTTCGCTGCACCACGGCGACGCGCTCGAAGGCATCACCGCGTTCCTCGAAAAGCGCGCCCCGAAGTACAAATGAGCCCCCTGACCCCGCGGAGAAGCCAGTGAACCAGCGAGCCCGTCATGCCTGACTATCAACTGCCGAAGCGGCGCCGCATTTACCTGATGCGTCACGGCGACGTGACGTACTTCGACGCCACCGGCCGCGCGATCGATCCTGAAACGGTGCCGTTGAATGCGAGCGGTCGCGACCAGGCCAGCGCGGCTGGCCATGCCTTCGCCGCGCAACAGATTCGCTTCGACCGGGTGATCGTCAGCGGCTTGCCGCGCACCATCGAAACCGCTCAACGCGTGCTCGCCGAAACTCATCAACACATCGAACTCGAAATCGAGCCCGCACTGCAGGAAATTCGCGGCGACAGGCTGAGCAACATTCCGGCGGCCGATATCGAAGCCGCATTCCTCGGCGTGTTCGACGGCGTTGTCCCCGAGGGCACGCGTTTTCTGGGTGGCGAGACGATCGGTGAACTGTTCGACCGCGTGCTGCCGGCAGTTGCGGCACTGCGCGACGACACCTCGTGGGACACCGTGCTGCTGGTCCTGCACGGCGGCGTCAATCGCGCCATCCTGTCGCACGCCATCACCGCGGGGGGGCGCACGTTCTTCGGCCATCTGTCGCAAGCCACCGGCTGCATCAATGCACTGGACGTCGGCGCCACGCCGCGCGACTGGGTGGTGCGCATGCTCAACTACTCGCCGCCGTCGCCGCTGCATCGCGACGTGCGGAATACGACCATGGAAATGCTCTACGCCCAGTTCATCCAATACAGGCGCGAAGCGTAGCGAACACTCTACTGGAGGAGACAATGGGCGAAGCCACGAAGACGGGCGAACCTGAACACAAGTCCGATTACTCAGCATTCGAGGGAACGCGTCCAGTCAACGAGCGGCAACGCTTCGACAACGACGCGCTCGCTGCATGGCTCGCGCAGCATGTCGACGGCTTCGCCGCGCCGTTGACGGTCGAACAGTTCGCCGGCGGCCAGTCGAATCCCACCTTCAAGCTGATCACGCCGTCGCGCACCTACGTCATGCGCGCGAAACCCGGGCCCTCGGCGAAACTGCTGCCGTCCGCGCACGCGGTGGAACGCGAGTACCGCGTCATGCATGCGCTCGCCGGCACCGACGTGCCGGTCGCGCAGATGCTCGCGCTGTGCGAGGACGAAAGCGTGATCGGCCGAGCGTTCTATGTGATGGAGTTCGTCGAAGGTCGCGTGCTGTGGGATCAGTCGCTACCAGGCATGACGCCCGCTGAGCGCAGCGCCATCTACGACGAGATGAACCGCGTGATCTCGGCATTGCATAGCGTCGATGTCGCCGCAATCGGGCTCGCCGATTACGGCAAGCCCGGCAACTACTTCGCACGACAGATCGGCCGCTGGAGCAAGCAATACATCGCCTCCGAAACCGAGCCGATCGAAGCCATGACACGCCTGATCGAATGGCTGCCGCAGCATATGCCGGAGGAGACCGGTGCGCGCGTCTCGATCGTGCATGGCGACTACCGGCTCGACAATCTGATCTTCCATCCGCACGAGCCGCGTGTGCTCGCCGTGCTCGACTGGGAACTGTCGACGCTCGGCGACCCGCTCGCCGATTTCGCCTATCACTGCATGGCATGGCACGTCGACCCAGCGCAGTTCCGCGGCATCGCGGGGCTCGACTGGGCCGCGCTTGGCATCCCCGACGAAGCGCAGTACGTGCAACGCTATTGCGAGCGTACCGGCTTCGAGATTCACGGCGACTGGAGTTTCTATCTGGCCTACAACATGTTCCGGATTGCCGCGATCCTGCAAGGCATTATGAAACGCGTCGTCGACGGCACCGCGGCGAGCGCGCAAGCGCTCGACGCAGGCCGGCGCGCAAAGCCCATGGCGGAGCTCGCCTGGCGCTACGCACAGAAAGTGCGCTAACCGAAACCCCCGTCATCCGCGAGGTCTTACATGAATTTCGATTACACCCCGAAGGTTCAGGCACTGCGCGAGAAACTGCTCGCCTTCTTCGACGAACACATTTACCCGAACGAACGGGCCTTTGCTGAGGAAATTGGACGCAACCGCGCCAACGGCAACGCCTGGTTGCCGACCGAACTGATCGAACAACTGAAGCAAAAAGCACGCGACGCCGGTTTGTGGAATCTGTTCCTGCCCAACTCGGAACGCGGCGCGGGTCTGACCAACCTCGAATACGCGCCGCTATGCGAGATTATGGGTCGCGTGCCCTGGGCGCCGGAGGTGTTCAATTGCAACGCGCCCGACACTGGCAACATGGAAACCATCGAGCGCTACGGCAGCCCGGACAACAAGCGCCAGTGGCTCGAACCGCTGTTGCAAGGTCAGATCCGCTCAGCGTTCCTGATGACGGAACCAGAAGTGGCATCGTCCGATGCCACCAATATCCAGACGAGCATCACGCGCGATGGCGACGATTATGTGATCAACGGTCACAAATGGTGGTCGTCGGGCGCGGGAGATCCGCGCTGCAAGGTGTATATCGTGATGGGCAAGACGGATCCGGAAGCGCCACGCCATCAGCAGCAATCGATGATCCTCGTTCCTGCCGACGCAACCGGCGTCACGGTGCATCGTCCGTTGACGGTGTTCGGCTATGACGATGCGCCGCATGGCCACATGGAGATCACGCTCGAGAACGTGCGCGTTCCGGCGTCGAACATGCTGCTCGGCGAAGGACGCGGCTTCGAGATCGCGCAAGGCCGGCTAGGACCGGGACGCATCCACCACTGTATGCGGCTCATTGGCCTTGCGGAACGCGCGCTCGAGTTGATGGCGAAGCGCTCGCTGCAGCGCGTCGCGTTCGGCAAGCCGGTCGCGGCGCAAGGCGTCACGCAGGAGCGCATCGCCGAGGCTCGCTGCATGATCGAACAGGCGCGGCTGCTGACGCTCAAGACCGCATACATGATGGACACGGTCGGCAACAAGGGCGCGCGTGGTGAGATCGCGATGATCAAGGTCGTGGCGCCGAATATGGCGTGCCAGGTGATCGACTGGGCCATTCAGGCGCATGGCGCGGGCGGACTCAGCGACGACTTCCCGCTCGCCTATGCCTATACTTCAGCGCGTACGCTGCGCTTTGCCGACGGTCCGGATGAAGTGCATCGCAACGCCATCGCGAAGCTCGAACTGGCACGTCATATGGATGTCGACGCTGCGTCGCGCGTGGAGATGCCGATCACGCGTTCGTGATTTGATGCGGAGATTTGGAGAGGGCGTGAGCGGCATAGAGCCGCTCACGCCCTTTCGTCTTCTGTAACGCGCAGGCGGCGCTACGACGCCGTCATACGCACACATCACACATCGACGGCTCGTTGCGTGCCGCTAAAAGCCGTCACTCGTCCAGCCAGCGCTAGAAGTAATGCCGTGTGATGAATTCCGCCACGCATACTGGCCGTTCATTGCCCTGGCGCTCCAGTGTCACGTTCCACACGACCTGCACTCCGGCGTCATCCACGTCGTCCACACTTGCTACGGAAAAACGCCCGCGCACCTGTGAGTCGACAGGCACCGGCGCAGTGAAACGCACGCGGTTCAGACCATAGTTGACGCCCATGCGCTGCTTGAGCACGACGGTCTTTTGAAGCAAAGCAGGGATCAGCGACAAGGTCAGAAAGCCATGCGCAATCGGCCCGCCGAACGGAGATTCGCGCCGCGCCCGCTCAGGATCGACGTGAATCCATTGGTGATCGCCGGTGGCTGTGGCAAAGCCGTTCACGCTTGCCTGATCGACTGTCAGCCATTCGCTGACGAGCGGCTCGCCACCCACTAGCGAACGCAGCGCCTGCGCATCGAGTCCTACCGAATCTCGCTTCATGCGGCCGCTCCCGGATGACGCAAACCGAACAGCCCCTTTGAGCGCACGGTGATCACCGTCTCGCCGTGCTGGTTGATACCCTGCCATTCGGTGGAGACGAGGCCGCGGTCCGGCTTGCTCGACGAAACACGTTTGTCCAGAACCAGATTCGTCATGCGGATCGTGTCGCCGACGCGCACCGGCTTGAGCCAACGGATTTCATCGATGCCGGGCGAGCCCATCGACGTGGACCCGGCAAACGCGTTGCGCACCAGCAGTCCCATCATCACCGAGCAGGTATGCCAGCCGCTCGCGATCAATCCGCCGAAGGGCGACGCGGCAGCCGCGTCGTCGTCGATGTGAAACGGCTGCGGATCGAACTTTTCGGCAAACTCTACGATCTCCTCACGCGTGAACGTGTGTTCGCCGCATTCGATGACCTTACCGACTTCCATATCTTCGAAACTCAATCCCATGGTGACACCTCACTCGTTAGGACCGGCCACCCCCCTCAAACTTCGGCGGCGGCAAAACCAGGTAGCGCGGCGAACCGCGCAAGATGATGATCGACGTCGCCCAGCGTGGTTTCGATAATCGCGAGGCGCTTGAACAGATGGGCCGCCGCCACTTCGTTCGTCACCCCCATGCCGCCGTGCAACTGTACCGCCTGCTGGCCGACGAAACGCGCCGCCTGCCCCACCCGAACCTTCGCTGCCGAGACGGCGCGGCGCCGTTCATCGGTATCGGTGCTGCCGTAACGCCCCGCCGCCAGATAGGTCACCGAGCGCGCCTGCTCCGCGTGAATCAGCATCTCTACCATGCGGTGCTGCAAGGCCTGAAAACGTGCGATTGGCTGGCCGAACTGCTGACGCGTTTTCGTGTATTCAACCGTGGCGCGGTTTAGCGCATCGAGCGCGCCCACCGCTTCCGCGCACAACAGCACGGTGCCGTAGTCGGCGATCTGCTCGAGCGCCGCCGCTCCGGCATGCTGACCACTGAGGCGACGCGCGGCCGTGCTTTCGAACGACAACGAAGCAGCGCGTTGCCCGTCGATGGTGCGGTAATCCGTGATCTGCGTACCGGCTGCCTCGCGTGCGACCACGAACAGAGCGATCTCGCCGTTCAGGCGTGCAGGCACGATCCAGTGATCCGCCTGAGCGCCATGCAGCACGACCGATTTCTTGCCACTCAGCGCGTAATGCTCGCCTTGCTGCGTCGCCGTGGTATCGACGGCGAACAGATCGTAGCGGGCATGCGGCTCGTGAAAGGCGACCGCGAGCTTGATCTCACCTTGCGCCGCGCGTTCGAGCAGCGAGGCATCTTCGCCCTGCGCCGAACCTGCAACGCGCAATGCCTCGATGCCCACGGCCGTCGCCCAATACGGCTCGACCACCAGGGCGCGGCCCAGCTCCTGCATCACGACCAGCATATCGACAGGACTGCCATTGAAGCCGCCCTGTTCTTCCGGCACCGGCAATGCCGTCAAGCCAAGTTCCGTGAACGCCGCCCAATGCGTATCCGATGCGCCCGCGTCCGAATAAACAATAGCCTGACGCGCTTCGAAGCCGTAGTTCTTGTCGAGGTAACGGCGCAGTGCATCGGCGAATTGCTGTTGTTCGTCGGTAAAATTGAAGTCCATGCGCCGCTCCTCAGAGTCCGAGAATCATCTGCGCGATGATGTTCTTTTGAATTTCGTTCGAGCCGCCGTAGATCGACGTCTTGCGGAAGTTGAAGTAGTACGCGGCCAGCGGCGCGGCGTCATCGTCGCCGGCAATGCTGTGGGCGCGTTCGCCTTCGAGGAACGACACGTCGAACGGCGCGGCCAGTGGGCCGATGGCTTCAAACATCAGTTCGGTGAGGCCCTGCTGGACCTCAGTGCCCTTGATCTTCAGCATCGACGCTTCCGGTCCCGGCCCGCGCCCGCCTGCTTCATTGGCAACGACGCGTTGCACCGTGACTTCAAGCGCCATCAATTCGATTTCCAGGCTCGCGACTTTTGCGGCGAACACCGGGTCGAGCAGAAGCGGCTTGCCGTTCTTCTTCTGGTCGAGCGCGAGGCGCTTCAGGAATACAAGTTCGCGCTTCGACTGACCGACGCGCGCAATCCCCGTACGCTCATGGCCCAGCAGATATTTAGCGTAGGTCCAGCCGCGATTTTCGTCGCCGACCAGATTCTCGACCGGCACCTTCACGTCTTCGAAGAACACTTCGTTGACTTCATGATCTTCGTCGAGCGTGATGATCGGGCGCACCGTGATGCCCGGCGTCTTCATATCGATCAGCAGGAACGAGATGCCCTCCTGCTTTTTTGCGCCGCTGTCGGTACGCACGAGGCAAAACATCATGTCGGCGTGCTGGCCGAGCGTGGTCCACGTCTTCTGACCGTTCACGACGTAGTGATCGCCAACCCGCTCGGCGCGCGTGCGCAGCGAAGCGAGGTCCGAGCCCGAACCGGGTTCCGAGTAGCCTTGGCACCACCAGTCCGAGCCGTCCAGAATCCGTGGCAAGTAGTGACGCTTTTGCGCCTCGCTGCCGTATTTCATCAAAACGGGCGCGACCATCGACACGCCGAACGGCAACACCGAGGGCGCGCCGATACGGGCGCACTCTTCGTCCCAGATGTGCCGTTGTGTAGCATCCCACCCCGGGCCGCCGTATTCGGTCGGCCAGGCGATCACCGACCAGCCGCGCGTGCCGAGCAGCTTGTGCCAGTTCGCGAAGTCTTCGCGATTCAGACGCTTGTGATTGAGTACTTTGTCGCTTAGCTCGTGAGGCAAATTCGCTTCGAGCCAGGCGCGGATGTCGGCGCGGAACGCGTCGTCAGCGGGGGAATAATCCAGATTCATGCGCAGTGTCTCCTGGCCGCGGCTGTCCCGCCGCCAGGGAGCCGCTGCGCTATTGCAACGGTTCCTTCAGAGCGGCCGGGATCGGCAGCGACATCACTTCAATGCCTTCTTCAACCAGGGCTTTTGCATCTTCCGGTGTCGTAACACCGCGAATGCTGCGTGCAGGCGCTTCGTTGTAGTGAATGCGCCGTGCTTCCTCGGCGAAGCGGTCACCCACGTTCTCAGTCTTTTCCAGTACCTCGCGCAGCGCGCGCATGACACGCGCCGGCTGCTCTTCCGTGCCCGCAGGGGCTTGCGCCGCCGCGCTCGCACCCGACAGATTCAGCCGGGGCGCCGACGGCAAACGGCTCACTTCGGTCGCGCCGCAAATAGGACATTCGACAAGCTTGCGGGACAACTGCGACTCAAAGTCTTCGGCGGAGGCAAACCAGCCTTCAAACCGATGGCCATGCGGGCACTGTAGATCGAGGACCTTCATGTGGAATCAGGGCTTGCGTATGAGTTTAGCGCAAAATAGAAATTTGTGAACGGTCGTTCGTAAATTTTGCTTGGGCGACTTCGGCACTCGGCTTTGACACATTTCCGTGCCCGGGAGTAATCGAGTGTGCGTGCGCGATTCTAACGCTTTGCGCCAATGCCCGCCGACACGCCATAAAACGGGGCTGCCAGCGGGTCTGCTAACGGGGCTACCAACAACAACGGCAGCCTTGTGGGCTGCCGTTTATTTGATCTCGTGACTCGTGGGTGCTCGCCTCGCGCCGCGCCGCTCGAAGCGGCCGCACGCGGTCAACCCATGTAATCGCCGGTCATTCAGGTTCAGGCTCCGGCGAAACCCACGTGCCCGACAACACCTTCTCCAGCCAGAACGTGCCGATAATCGTCTTGACGTCGGTGATCTTGCCGGTCCGCACCCACTCCAACACCTCAGGCACCGTCGCAGTAAAGAGTTCGAGAAACTCCCCCTCGTCGAGTTTGCGATCGCCGACAGTCAGGCCGCGTGCGAGGAAGATATCGATAAATTCGGTCGAGTACGAAATGATCGGATGGATGCGCGCCAGGTAGACGTATTCGCGCGCCGTGTAGCCGGTCTCCTCCTGCAGCTCACGCTTCGCGCAAGCAAGCGAGCCTTCGCTCGGATCCAGTTTGCCAGCCGGATACTCGTGCATCACCTTGCCGATCGGATAGCGATACTGGCATTCCATCAGCACGCGGCCATCGTCGAACAGCGGGATCACCATCACGGCGCCCGGATGTTTGACGTACTCGCGAGTCGCGCTCTTGCCGTCCGGCAAACGGACGGTGTCGCACTTCAGAGTCAGGAATGGACCTTGATGGAGAGTCTTGCTCTCAAGACAGGTCTCGGTAAGCGTAGCGTCGTGATCGGGAAGTTCAGCCATGTGCGACCTCAGGACAGCGTGGTGCGCGACGGCTCATGCCGTCAGCGCCGTTTGACGAGATACTGGAAGGTGAAGCCGGGGAACGCAAACACCAGAAACAGACTGAAGGTGACCGCGTAGAACTGCCAGCCCTGCTCGAAGCGGTTACCCGCCCGCGCTTCGAGCATAAAGCCGAACGCGCCCACGACAAAATAAAGCACGATCAGCTCGCCGATCCGCAGCCAGGCGCTCTTCCTTGCCGCCTTGAGCGGCACGAAGGCGAAGAGGCGTTGATTCACGAACGGCAGGTTGGCGCCCGCGAGCGCCAACAACACAATAAACCAGCCAGCAGCCGACATCAGAATGTCAGGGTGTGGGTGATCGCTTGCAGGCAAACCTTCAGCAGCGGATCCGGCACGATGCCGAGCACGAGCACGGCCAAACCGTTAAGCGCCAGCAAGGCGCGGTTGCAGGTATCGGCCTGGATCGGCGTGGTGTCGAGCGGATCGTCGAAGTACATCAGCTTGACGATACGCAGGTAGTAGAACGCGCCGAACAGCGAGGTGATCACGGCCAGCACGGCGAGCCATGTCAGACCGGCGTTCATCGTCGCTTGCAGCACGGCAAGCTTTGCGTAGAAGCCGACTGCCGGCGGAACGCCCGCGAGCGAGAACATCATGATCATCATCACGAACGCGAACACCGGACTGCGCTGATTGAGACCCTTGAAGTCGTCGAGCGTCTCGGCTTCGAAGTCGCGGCGCGCCAGCAGCATGACGATGCCGAACGTACCGAGCGTCGTCACCAGGTAGACAATGCTATAGAACATCGCCGAGCCGTATGCGCTTGCCGCCCCGCTCGTCTTGCCGTCCACCACACCAGCCAGCAGGCCGAGCAGCACGAAGCCCATGTTCGAGATGGCCGAGTAGGCGAGCATCCGCTTGATGTTGCGCTGGACGATACCGGTGATATTCCCCACGATCAGCGACAGCGCCGCGAGGATCACCAGCATTTCCTGCCAGTCGACCGCCAGCGGCAGCAGACCCATCACGAGGAAGCGCAGGCCCCACGCGAAGGCGGCCACCTTCGGGCCACCGCCCGTCAGCAGCGTCATGGCGGTCGGTGCGCCCTGATACACGTCAGGCACCCACATGTGGAACGGCACCGCGCCCATCTTGAAGGCCACGCCGGCCACCACGAAGATCACGCCGAACAGCAGCACCACGTCGTTGATACGGCCGGAAGCCACGGCCTTGAACACTTCGTTGATATCCAGCGAACCGGTTGCGCCGTACAGCATCGAGATGCCATACAGCAGGAAACCGGATGCCAGTGCACCCAGCACGTAGTACTTCATCGCCGCTTCGTTCGACTGCGCAGCATCGCGGCGCAGCGCGATCACCGCATACAGCGACAGCGACATCAGTTCCAGACCGAGGTACAACGTCAGGAAGTTGTTGCCCGAGATCATTACCAGCTGGCCGAGCAGCGAGAACATGCCCAGCAGGAAGAAGTCGCCGCGGTACAGTTCGCGGTCTTCAAGATACCTGCGCGAGTAGATGATCGACACCGTGTAACCGAGCGACACCACCGCCTTCATCACGCTGCCGAAGGCGTCGACCACGTACATGTGCCCGAAGAAGTAATACACGTGCGGGTCGAAAGCGTTCACGCCGAACCAGATGCCCGCTATCAGCGTCGAGAACAGGGCGATGAAGTACGTGGTCCGTCGCGCCGCCTGGCCGAAGAACGTGTCGTTGAGCCACGCGAGAACTACGGCGAGCATCAACAGGCCGTCGGGCAACAGGGCAGTCATAGGTGCGTTTTGCATGGTGTTTAAATTCCTCCGCTCTGCGTTACTGTGGCAACGGCAGTTTCGACTGCGCAACGTGGGAGAGGAGGTTTTCCACGGATACGTGCATCACATCGGTAAAGGGCTTCGGATACAGGCCCATGAACAGCGTCAATACGGCCAGCACGATCAGCATGAAGAACTCGCGATTGTTGATATCGAGCAGCTTCTTCACGTGGTCGTTCGCCACCGCGCCAAAATACACGCGCTTGTACATCCAAAGCGTGTAGGCCGCGCCGAGAATCAGCGTGACTGCGGCGCCGCCTGCAATCCAGAAGTTGTACTGGACCGCAGCCAGAATCACCATAAACTCGCCGACGAACCCGGAAGTGCCCGGCAGGCCGCAATTGGCCATCGAAAACAGCATCACCAGCGCCGCGAACTTCGGCATCACGTTGACGACACCGCCGTAATCGGCAATCTGGCGCGAGTGCAGGCGGTCATACAGCACGCCGATACACAGGAACATCGCGCCCGAGACGAAACCGTGCGAGATCATCTGCACGATCGCGCCTTCCGCACCGAGCTGATTGAAGATGAAGAAGCCGAGCGTGACGAAGCCCATGTGCGCAATCGACGAATACGCAACCAGCTTCTTCATGTCCGCCTGCACCATCGCAACCAGACCAATGTAGATAACCGCAATCAGCGATAGCGTGATGACGACTGGCGCCAGGAAGTGGCTGGCGTCCGGCGTGACCGGCAGCGAGAAGCGCAGGAAACCGTACGCGCCCAGCTTCAGCATGATCGCCGCCAGCACGACCGAGCCGCCCGTCGGCGCTTCCACGTGGGCGTCAGGCAACCACGTGTGGACCGGCCACATCGGCACCTTCACAGCGAAGGCAAGGAAGAACGCTATGAACAGCAATATCTGCGGCGTCATGGCGATCTTCGTGGTCTGCCACGTCGCCAGATCGAAGGTGCCCGTCTGCGTGTACAGATAGAGCAGCGCGACCAGCATCAGCAGCGAACCCATCAGCGTGTACAGGAAGAACTTGAACGCCGCATACACGCGGTTCGGTCCACCCCACACGCCGATGATGATGTACATCGGGATCAGCGTTGCTTCGAAGAACACGTAAAACAGCATCCCGTCCGCTGCGCTGAACACGCCGACCATGATGCCGGACAAGATCAGGAACGAGGCGAAATACTGGCCCACGTTCTTCGTAATGACCTGCCACCCGGCAATCACGACGATCACGGTGATCAAGGCGGTCAGCACCACGAACCACATCGAGATGCCGTCTACCCCGAGATGATAGGCAATGTTGAAGCGCTCGATCCAATGCACATTTTCAACGAACTGCAGATCCGCCGTGCTCGAATCGAAGCTGGTGAACAGCGGAATCGTGACGATGAAGCTGAGAACCGAACCAACCAGCGCGAGCCAGCGCGCCGGACCAGGATTCTTGTCAGAGCCGATAGCAAGGACCAGGAGGCCGAACAGGATCGGCAACCAGATCGCGATACTTAAAATCGGATACGTGTGCATTGTGTGGTGTCCCCTCGCCTTCTCTTATTTGCCGCCAAGCGTTACAAACAGGGTCAGGAGCCCCAGCATGCCGATGATCATGGCAAACGCGTAATGGTAGATGTAGCCCGACTGGAGGAAGCGGATCACTCCGGCAAACCAGCCGATAAAGCGCGCGCTGCCATTGACGATACCGTCGATGACCACCACGTCGCCTTCTTTCCAAAGGCCCCGGCCGATCGCCACGGCGCCGCGTGCAAACACGACTTCGTTAATCTTGTCGAGATAGTACTTGTTATCGAGCAGCGTATAGATCGGGCCAAACGCGCGGCGGATAACCGGCGGCAGATCCGGACGCTTCAGGTACAGGAACCACGACACGACCACACCGGCGAGCGCCAGCCAGACCGGCAGCCCCGACACCGAGTGCAGGCCCATCAGCACCCAGCCCTGGAACTCTTCCGCCATCTCGGACACCGCGGGATGGTTCGCGCCGATGTAGATGACCTTGTCGAACACCACGCCGTGCGCGAAGAAATCGCCGAACAGGAGCGGGCCGACCGCGATCGCACCGATGATGACCGACGGAATGGCCAGCAGCACCAGCGGCACCCATACCACCCACGGGCTTTCATGCGGCTCGTGCGCGTGGCCGTGATCGTCGTGGCCGTGCCCGTGCGCATCGTGGCCGTGGCCATGGTCGTCATGACCGTGCGCAGCGTGAGCGGCGGCTTCGATACCCATCGGCGAATCCGGATGCTTCGGCTTGCGGAAGCGCTCTTCACCGTGGAACACCAGGAAGTACATACGGAACGAGTACAGCGCCGTGACGAACACGCTCGCCACCACCGCGAAGTACGCGAAACCCGAACCCGGCAGATGCGACAGCTTCACTGCGTCGATGATCGAGTCTTTCGAGTAGAAGCCCGAGAAGAACGGCGTGCCGATCAACGCCAGCGAACCGATCAGCGACGTGATCCACGTGATCGGCATGTACTTGCGCAGGCCGCCCATGTTGCGCATGTCCTGATCGTGGTGCATGCCGATGATCACCGAACCCGCGCCGAGGAACAGCAGCGCCTTGAAGAACGCGTGCGTCATCAGGTGGAACATGGCGACCGGATAAGCCGAGACGCCCAGTGCCACCGTCATGTAACCGAGCTGCGACAGCGTGGAGTAAGCCACCACACGCTTGATGTCGTTCTGGACAATCCCGAGGAAGCCCATGAACAGCGCAGTGATCGCGCCGATGACGGTCACGAACGACAACGCCGTATCCGACAGTTCGAACAGCGGCGACATGCGCGTGACCATGAAGATACCGGCCGTCACCATGGTTGCCGCGTGAATCAGTGCGGAGATCGGCGTCGGGCCTTCCATGGAATCCGGCAGCCAGACGTGCAGCGGGAACTGCGCCGACTTACCCATTGCGCCGATGAAGAGGCAAATACAGGCAACCGTCAACAGGCCCCAGCTGGTGCCCGGGAACGTCAGCGACGCGAGCTCATGGCTCTTCGCGAAGATGTCGCCGTAGTTCAGCGAGCCGCCAAACGCCAGCAGCAGGCCAATGCCCAACAGAAAACCGAAGTCGCCCACGCGGTTCACGATAAACGCTT
Organism: Paraburkholderia sp. GAS82; assembly: GCF_050436285.1. Classification (NCBI taxonomy): domain Bacteria; kingdom Pseudomonadati; phylum Pseudomonadota; class Betaproteobacteria; order Burkholderiales; family Burkholderiaceae; genus Paraburkholderia; species Paraburkholderia sp. GAS82. The sequence goes on along the minus strand of NZ_JBNDLX010000006.1, from coordinate 571,241 downwards.
TCATGTTCGCGTAGATCGCGCTTTCACGCGTGAAGTAGAAGCCGATCAGCAGGTACGACACCAGACCCACCGCTTCCCAGCCGAAGAACAGCTGCAGCAGGTTGTTGCTCATCACGAGCATCAGCATCGAGAACGTGAACAGCGCGATGTACGAGAAGAAACGCTGGTAGCCGTCGTCGTCGGCCATGTAGCCGATCGTGTAGATGTGCACCATCAGCGACACGAAGGTCACGACACACATCATCATCGCCGTGAGCGAATCGACGAGGAAACCGACTTCGAACTTCAGCTTGCCGACCGACATCCACTCGTAGATCGTCGCGTTGAAGCTCGCGCCGTTCATTACGTCGAAGAAGACGATGGCCGAAAGCACGAAGGCGATCGCAACGCCGAGGATCGTGACCGTGTGGGCCCCTGCGCGCCCCACCGCCTTGCCGAACAGCCCGGCAATCAGAGAGCCGGCCAGCGGTGCAAGCGGTACCGCCAGCAACAGGTTTTCGTTGAGTGTGGTTGACATAACAGTCTTGCCTCGAGATTAACCTTTGAGCTGATCGAGATCCTCGACATTGATCGTGTCGAGACTACGGAACAGGGTCACCAGAATCGCCAGCCCGATCGCCGCTTCAGCCGCTGCAACCGTCAGCACGAAGAAGACGAAGATCTGGCCATGGACGTCGCCGAGGTAATGCGAAAACGCGACGAAATTGGTGTTCACCGCCAGCAGCATCAGCTCGATCGCCATCAGGATAATGATGACGTTGCGGCGGTTCAGGAAGATGCCTACGACGCTGATCGCAAACAGGATCGCGCCGAGCACCAGGTAATGAGCAAGGGTCAGCATAATTTTTCTCCTGTCTCCTCTCAGCTATTCTTGGCTGCGGCCGTGGCCGTTGCAGCAGCCGCGGCTGCGGCCGCAGCGGCTGCCGCGTCTTCTGCTGCGATAGTGGCTGCGGTCTTTTCCGACGGCATCTTCACCACCCGCACGCGGTCTTGCGCCCGCACCTTGACCTGATCGCTCACGCGCTGGCGCTTGCTGTCCTTCGCGTGACGCGTGGTCAGTGCGATGGCGGCGATGATCGCCACCAGCAGTACCAGACCGGCGACTTCGAACGCGAAGATGTAGTCGGTGTAGATGACTTTACCGATCAGGCGCGTATTCGACCAGTCAGCCATTGCGCTGCCAGCCGCCACCGTCGTATCGCGCAGCGGCGTGACCGTGGCGCCAAAGCCGTGCCACAGGATCAGCGCGGTTTCGATCACGATGATCGCCCCCACGACAGTCGCCACCGGCACGAAGCGTTTGAAGTCGCGGCGCAGCACGTCGAGGTTGATGTCCAGCATCATCACCACGAACAGGAACAGCACCATCACCGCGCCGACATACACGAGCACCAACAGGATCGCGAGAAACTCTGCCTGCAGAAGCATCCAGATGGCCGCCGCGTTGAAGAACGCGAGCACCAGGAACAGCGCGGACGCCACCGGGTTGCGCGAGGTGATCACCTTCAGCCCGGACACCACCAGGAGCAGAGCGAAGATGTAGAACAGTACGGTCGTGAATTCCATGATTACCGGTTCATCGTTAGGCCATCGTCAGGCGTTGTTCTTTGGCACAAGCGCGCCACGCTACAGCGGTCAAGCAGCAGCCTACGGCCTGACTGCAGGCCGGTACAACGTGATACGTCAAACAAAAGCGTTTCAGTCAATCAACGATACGGCGCATCTGCTGCCTTGTTTGCCGCGATCTCCGCTTCGTAGCGGTCGCCCACGGCCAGCAACATGTCCTTCGTGAAATACAGGTCACCGCGCTTCTCGCCGTGATACTCGAGAATGTGCGTTTCGACGATCGAATCGACCGGGCAGCTTTCTTCACAGAAACCGCAGAAGATGCACTTGGTCAGGTCGATGTCGTAACGCGTCGTACGACGGGTGTTGTCCGCGCGCGTTTCCGATTCGATCGTGATGGCGAGCGCCGGGCACACCGCTTCACAGAGCTTGCAGGCGATGCAGCGCTCTTCGCCGTTCTCATAACGGCGCAGTGCGTGCAGACCGCGAAAACGCGGCGAAATCGGGGTCTTCTCTTCCGGGAACTGCACCGTGATCTTGCGCTGGAACGTATAACGTCCGGTCAGCGCGAGACCTTTGAGCAATTCCGTGAGGAAGAAGGTCTTGAAGAAGTTTTGAATTGCGGTCATAGGTTCATCCGCCCTTTATTTCCAGATATTCAACGGCGACATGATCCAGAAGCCGACTACGATCAGCCACACCACGCAGACCGGAATGAACACTTTCCAGCCCAGACGCATGATCTGGTCATAACGGTAGCGCGGGAACGTGGCGCGTGCCCAGATGAATACCGACAACAGCAAGAACACTTTCAGGACCAGCCAGAAAATGCCCGGAATAAACGACAGGAAGCCGAACGGGGCACTCCAGCCGCCCAGGAACAGGGTCGATGCGAGCGCCGAGATCACGATCATGTTGATGTACTCGGCGAGGAAGAACAACGCGAACGCCATCCCCGAGTAATCGATCATGTGACCTGCGACGATTTCCGACTCGCCTTCCACCACGTCGAACGGGTGGCGGTTCGTTTCGGCGATGCCCGAGATGAAGTAGACGACGAACATCGGCAGCAGCGGCAACCAGTTCCAAGACAGGAAGTTCAGGCCGTAGCTCGCGAACATACCGCGTTCCTGCGACCCGACGATGTCCGACAGGTTCAGGCTGCCCGAAGTCATCAGCACGACGACGAGCGCGAAGCCCATCGAGATTTCGTACGAGACCATCTGCGCCGCGGCGCGCATCGCACCGAGGAATGCGTACTTCGAGTTCGAGGCCCAGCCGGCGAGAATCACGCCGTACACGCCGATCGACGAAATCGCCATCGCATACAGCAGACCTGCGTTGATGTCGCCGAGCACCGCACCCGCCTGGAATGGGATCACCGCCCAGACCGCGAAGGCCGGCACCACCACCATGATTGGCGCGATCAGGTAAGTCCAGCGGCTCGCCTGGGCCGGCTGAATCACTTCTTTGAGCAGCAGTTTCAGCACGTCGGCGATCGGCTGCAGCAAACCTGCCGGGCCCACGCGGTTCGGACCGAGACGCACGTGCATCCAGCCGATCAGCTTACGTTCCCAGAGGATCAGGTAAGCCACGCACAGCAGGATCACGACGGCTACCACCAGGATGCGCACCAGTGCCCACACCGTGGGCCATGCCGCACCGAGAAGTTGAGTGCCGCCCGAGTTGATCGATTCGAACATTTACGCCTTCTCCACCAGCAGTTCACCGAACAGGCTGCCCAGCGCTGCACCGGCAGGCGTGGCCGCCGATACGCGGACGACTGTCTCCGCAAGATTTGCATCGCGCACGGCCGGCAATTGCACCGAGTGCTCACCCTGGCGTACGCGCACTGCGTCGCCGTCTTTCAAACCCAGCTTGTCGAACAGCGCAGCCGGCAAACCGACCGAGTTCGCCGCGCGTGCGGCTGCCGTCAGATGCAGCGATTCCGCACGACGCACCAGCGGATCGGCGTGATAGATCGGCACATCGGCGATGCGTTCAAAGGCGCCTTCAGCCGCCTTCGGCGCTGCACCGCGTGCGATCGCAACACCCGTCTTGTTCGACAGGCGCGCGCTCAGATCGGCGTCGCCGAGTGCCGCTGCGCGTACTTCTTCCGATGTGTCAAATTCGAAACCCGGCACGCCGAGCAGGCTGCCCAGCACGCGCAACACCTTCCATGCCGGACGCGTGTCGCCAAGCGGGCGCACTACGCCGTTGAAGCTTTGTACCGTGCCTTCAGCGCTGACGAACGTACCGGCCGTTTCCGTGAACGGGGAGATCGGCAACAGCACGTCGGCGTATTCGGCGCCGGTCTGGAACGGCGAAAGCACGACGACCATTTCAGCCTGGTTCAGCGCGGCCAGTGCCTGCGCCGGATTGACCGTGTCGAACTCCGGTTCGACGTTGAGCAGCACGTAACCCTTGCGCGGCTGTTCGAACACTTCGCGAGCGTTCAGGCCACCCGCGCCCGGCAGCGCGCCGACGAGGTGAGCGCCAACCGTGTTGGCCGCTTCCGTGAGGAAACCGAGCTTGGCGCCGGTGGTGTCTGCAATCCATTGAGCCGCGGCGTGGATACGGGCGAAGTCCGGATGACGGACCGCGCCGTTGCCGAGCAGCACGAGACGCAACTCGCCCGCTGCGAGCGACGTTGCAACCTGCTTGTGCGCATCGTTCGCTTGCGTGCCCGAGAACGCTTCCGGCAGCGCGACGCCGCGTGCTTCCGAAACCGCGGCAGCGATGCCGGCGATTTCATTCAGCCATGCGGACGGTGCAGCCACCACGCGTTGGGCTTGCGGAATCAGCGCATCGTCGTTCGTGGCTTGCACGAGCGTCAGCGCCGCACCGTTCTTGGCGGCCTGGCGCAGACGCGCAGCAAACAGCGGGTGATCGCGACGCAGATCCGAGCCGATGACGATCGCCGCGTCGACGTTCGACAGATCGGCGATCTTCGTGCCGAGCCACGGCGTGCCATTCACAGGCGCCGAGAAATCCGACTGACGCAGCCGGAAGTCGACGTTAGGCGTGCCGACCGCTTGCGCGAGTTGCTTGACGAGGAACAGTTCTTCGACGGTGCTATGCGGGCTGGCCAGTGCAGCGAGCGCTTCTGCGCCGTGGTCGTCCTTGATGCCCTTCAGGCCCTTGACGACGTACTCGAGCGCGGTCTGCCAGTCGGTCTCGACCCACTTGCCGCCTTGCTTGAGCATCGGCTGCGTGAGGCGTTCCGGGCTGTTCAGGCCTTCGTACGAGAAACGGTCCTTGTCCGAGATCCAGCATTCGTTGATGGCTTCGTTCTCGAACGGCAGCACGCGCATCACGCGGTTGTTCTTGACCTGCACCACGAGGTTCGCGCCGACGGAATCGTGCGGGCTCACCGACTTGCGGCGCGACAGTTCCCACGTACGGGCGCTGTAGCGGAACGGCTTGCTGGTGAGTGCGCCAACCGGGCACAGATCGATCATGTTGCCCGACAGTTCGGAGTCGACCGTCTTGCCGACGAACGAGGTGATTTCCGAGTGCTCACCGCGGCCCAGCATGCCCAGTTCCATCACGCCGGCCACTTCCTGGCCGAAGCGGACACAACGCGTGCAGTGAATGCAGCGCGTCATTTCTTCCATCGAGATCAGCGGGCCGACGTTCTTGTGAAACACCACGCGCTTTTCTTCGCTGTAGCGCGAGGCGGACTTGCCGTAGCCCACCGCCAGATCCTGCAACTGGCATTCGCCGCCCTGGTCGCAGATCGGGCAATCGAGCGGGTGGTTGATCAGCAGGAATTCCATCACAGCTTGCTGACCCTTCACGGCCTTGTCGGACTTCGTGCGCACGATCATGCCCGCCGACACCGGCGTGGCGCATGCAGGCACGGCCTTCGGCATCTTCTCGACATCGACCAGACACATCCGGCAGTTGGCCGCAATCGACAGCTTCTTGTGATAGCAGAAGTGAGGAATGTACGTGTCGACCTTATGCGCAGCCTGGATGACCATGCTGCCTTCGGGCACCTCTACCTTCTTGCCGTCTATTTCAAGTTCAACCATGATGGTCAATCTTCCTTAACCTGTTACCGCTCAATCGTTCGCCCGTTCACCGCCACTTGGCGATGACCCCCGCGGTTGACGCTTCCAGTGACCCGCCTTAGGCGGCCACCGTTTCCGAAGCCGTTGCTGCGCCGGCATGTCCGTCCACGAGGCAATGCTTGTGGGCGACGTGATATTCGAATTCGTCCCAGTAGTGCTTGAGCATGCCGCGCACCGGCATGGCCGCTGCATCGCCGAGCGCGCAAATCGTGCGGCCCATGATGTTTTCAGCCACTGAGTTCAGCAGATCCAGATCTTCCTGGCGGCCAAGGCCGTGCTCGATACGATGCACGACGCGATACAGCCAGCCCGTACCTTCGCGGCACGGCGTGCACTGACCGCAGGACTCTTCGTAGTAGAAGTACGACAGACGCAGCAGCGAACGGACCATGCAGCGGGTCTCGTCCATCACGATGACCGCGCCTGAACCGAGCATCGATCCCGCCTTGGCGATCGAGTCATAGTCCATGTCGGTATTCATCATCATCTCGCCCGGGATAACCGGTGCGGATGAGCCGCCCGGAATCACGGCCTTGATCTTCTTGCCGCCACGCATGCCGCCCGCGAGTTCCAGCAGCTTCGCGAACGGCGTGCCGAGCGGCACTTCGTAATTGCCCGGCAGTTCGACGTCGCCCGACACCGAGAAAATCTTGGTGCCGCCGTTATTCGGCTTGCCGAGTTCCAGGTAAGTCTGCGGACCGACCGTCAGCAGGAACGGCACGGCTGCGAACGTTTCGGTGTTGTTGATCGTGGTCGGCTTGCCGTACACGCCGAAGCTCGCCGGGAATGGCGGCTTGAAGCGCGGCTGACCTTTCTTGCCTTCCAGCGACTCGAGCAGCGCAGTTTCTTCGCCGCAGATATACGCGCCGTAACCGTGGTGCGCGTGCAACTGGAACGAGAAGCCCGAGCCCATGATGTTGTCGCCGAGGTAACCGGCGCGGCGCGCTTCTTCCAGCGCTTCTTCGAAACGTCGATACTCAGCGAAGATTTCACCGTGGATATAGTTGTAGCCCACCGTGATGCCCATGGCGTACGCACCGATGGCCATGCCTTCGATCAGCGCATGCGGGTTCCAGCGCAGGATGTCACGATCCTTGAACGTGCCCGGTTCGCCTTCGTCCGAATTGCAGACGAGGTACTTCTGCCCCGGAAACTGACGCGGCATGAAGCTCCACTTCAGGCCAGTCGGAAACCCAGCACCGCCGCGACCGCGCAGACCCGACGCCTTGACTTCGGCAATCACCTGCTCGGGCGGAATCTTCTCTTCCAGAATACGGCGCAACTGGACGTAACCGCCGCGCGCCACATAGTCTTCGAGATGCCAGTTGTCGCCGTTCAGGCCAGCGAGAATCAGCGGTTTGATGTGACGATCGTGGAGAGACGTCATTTCGAGAGCTCCTCGAGCAGCTGATCGATCTTCGCGCGGCTCATGAAGCTGCACATGCGATGGTTGTTCACCAGCATCACCGGTGCATCGCCGCACGAGCCCATGCACTCGCCTTCTTTCAAGGTGAACTTGCCGTCTGCCGTGGTTTCGCCGAAGTCGATGCCGAGTTTCTGCTTCAGATATTCGGCGGCACTTTCCGAGCCGCCATCCGGACCGAGCTGGCACGGCAGGTTCGTGCAGAGCGTGATCTTGTGCTTGCCGACCGGCGACGTCTCGTACATCGTGTAGAAGGTCGCAACCTCCTGCACGGCGACCGCCGGCATGCCAAGATAGTCCGCGACGAACTGCATGAGTTCGGGCGACAGCCAGCCATGCTCTTCCTGAGCGACGGCCAACGCTGACATCACGGCGGACTGTTTCTGATCGGCGGGATACTTCGTCAACGCGCGATCGATTTCTTTCAGGCCTTCAGCTGAGATCATTTTCAGACACGACTCTTTCAATTCCTACCGAACGAAAACCTGTCGCGTGCTACCTGTTGCGACAGACCCGGCGTTCCTTTGCTTGACGTGCGCCTGCTGCAACTTCGACGCACACGCCACGATGAAAATCGCTCTTAACGATCGATTTCGCCAAACACGATGTCTTGCGTGCCGATGATCGTCACGGCGTCGGCGATCATGTGACCGCGCGCCATTTCGTCGAGCGCGGACAGATGCGCATAACCCGGCGCGCGAATCTTCAGGCGATACGGCTTGTTCGCGCCATCCGAGATCAGATAGATGCCGAACTCGCCCTTCGGATGTTCGACAGCGGCATACGCTTCGCCTTCGGGCACATGGAAGCCTTCCGTGAAGAGCTTGAAATGGTGAATCAGCTCTTCCATGTTCGACTTCATGCCGACGCGCGACGGCGGCGCAATCTTGTGATTGTCGATCATTACGGGGCCCGGATTCTTCCGCAACCATTCAATGCACTGTTTCGCGATTCGAGTTGATTGACGCATTTCTTCGACGCGTACCAGGTAGCGGTCGTAACAATCGCCGTTCACGCCAACCGGGATATCGAAGTCCAGCTTGTCATAGACTTCATACGGTTGCTTCTTACGCAAATCCCACTCGATACCCGAACCGCGCAGCATGGCACCCGTCATGCCCAGTTGCAGAGCACGTTCCGGGCTGACCACGCCAATACCGACCAGACGTTGCTTCCAGATCCGGTTGTCGGTGAGCAGCGTTTCGTATTCGTCGACACAATGCGGGAAACGGGTAAAGAAGTCGTCGATGAAGTCGAGCAACGAACCCTGGCGGGTCTCGTTCATCCTCGACAAAGCCTTCGCATTGCGAATCTTCGATGCCTTGTACTGCGGCATGGCTTCCGGCAGATCACGGTACACGCCACCCGGACGGTAGTACGCCGCGTGCATCCGGGCGCCGGACACCGCTTCGTACACGTCCATCAGGTCTTCGCGTTCGCGGAACGCGTACAGAAACACGGCCATCGCGCCAACGTCGAGCGCGTGCGAGCCGATCCACATCAGGTGGTTCAGCACGCGTGTGATTTCGTCGAACAGCACGCGGATGTACTTTGCACGCACGGGCACGTCGATGCCCAGCAGTTTTTCGATCGCCATCACGTAGCCGTGCTCGTTGACCATCATCGACACGTAGTCGAGACGGTCCATGTACGGCACGGACTGGATGAACGTCTTGGTTTCCGCGAGCTTTTCAGTGGCGCGGTGCAGAAGGCCGATGTGCGGGTCGGCGCGCTGGATCACTTCGCCGTCGAGTTCGAGCACGAGGCGCAGCACACCGTGCGCGGCCGGGTGCTGCGGGCCGAAGTTGAGCGTGTAGTTTTTGATCTCTGCCATGGCGTTCTCTTAGTGTTTCAGACCGCCATAGCGATCCTCGCGGATCACGCGCGGCGTGATTTCCCGCGGCTCGATCGTCACAGGCTGATAGACGACGCGCTTCTCTTCCGGGTCGTAACGCATTTCGACGTAGCCGGAAATCGGGAAATCCTTGCGGAACGGGTGACCGATGAAACCATAGTCGGTCAGGATACGGCGCAGGTCCGGGTGACCTTCGAAGACGATACCGTACAGGTCGAACGCTTCACGCTCGTACCAGTTGGCCGAACTCCAGATATCGACCACGGACGGGATCAGCGGCACATCGTCGTCCTGCGCGAACACGCGCACGCGCAGACGCCAGTTGTTCGTCACCGACAACAAATGCAGCACCGCCGCGAAACGCGGACCGTCGTACGCACCGTCGCCGTAGGTCTGGTAGTCGACGCCACACAGGTCGACCAGTTGCTCGAAGCGCAGCGACGAATCGTCGCGGAGACGCGTCGCTATATCTTGATATTCTTTGGCACTCACGACAATCGTGAGCTCGCCGATCGCTTCGGTGACGCTCAGCAGGCGGCCGCTAAAGGCCGCCTCGAGGTTCGCTTTCAGGGTCTCGAGTTTGCTTGCCATATTGTGGGGAGCTCTGGCCTTATTGACGTGCGATGGTGTTGGTACGGCGGATCTTCGCTTGTAGCTGGATCACGCCGTAGACCAACGCTTCCGCGGTCGGCGGACAACCCGGCACATAGACGTCGACCGGCACGATCCGGTCACAGCCACGCACCACCGAATACGAATAGTGGTAGTAGCCGCCGCCGTTCGCGCACGAGCCCATGGAGATCACCCAGCGCGGCTCGGCCATCTGATCGTAGACCTTGCGCAGAGCGGGCGCCATCTTGTTGCACAGCGTGCCGGCGACGATCATCACGTCCGACTGACGCGGACTCGGACGAAACACGACGCCGAAACGGTCGAGGTCATAACGGGCAGCACCCGCATGCATCATCTCGACCGCGCAACACGCAAGACCGAACGTCATCGGCCACAACGAGCCGGTGCGCGTCCAGTTGATCAGCTTGTCAGCCGTGGTGGTGACAAACCCTTCCTTCAAGACCCCTTCGATACTCATGTGCTTTCCACTCCAGACGGGGCGGCTAGCCTTGGCCGCCCACGCAAACCGGCGATTAATCCATCATTCCCAGTCAAGACCGCCCTTCTTCCAGATGTAGGCGAAGCCCAGCAGGAACTCGAGCAGGAAAATCATCATTGCCATGAAGCCGGGCCAGCCGATGTCGCGCAGGGCTACACCCCACGGAAACAGGAACGCGGTTTCAAGGTCGAAAATGATGAAGAGAATGGCGACGAGATAGTAGCGCACATCAAATTTCATGCGCGCATCTTCGAATGCTTCGAAGCCGCACTCGTATGGTGCGTTCTTCTCGGTATCGGGCCTGTTGGGACCGAGGATCTTGCCAATACTGACCAGTGCTACGCCTAAACCAGTGCCCACCAGGAGGAACAACAAGACGGGGTAATAGGCTGCGAGGTTCAAGACTGTCCTCAATCGGTTGGTTCTGAGTGCAGCTGGGGGAGACAAACACCCAGCACGAAATCACTTCGGCGTGCTTGACGTTGCAAGCTTAACGCAAACACCAAGCCAGAAGCGACAATGCCAGCCGAAGCGAAGCAAGCGGCTGGCATTAAGATAACATTGGTGCCGACGGCGAGACTCGAACTCGCACAGCTTTCGCCACTACCCCCTCAAGATAGCGTGTCTACCAATTTCACCACGTCGGCACTGTATGCAATCCGGGAAATAAACCAATAAAACCCGCGAATCGCTTCAAGACTTGAATTGTAACTGGTTTAAACAGTTTGTTCAACGCACCACAAGCACTTTTGCCGAAAATTTATTTCGGCACATCCTGGCCCGGAGCCGACGACGGAGCGGCCGGAAGAGCAGCCGGCGAACCAGCCGGAGCAGCTGCTGACGACGCTGCAACCGGAGCGGTCGCTACCGCGCCGAGCAAGCCTGCAGAAGGCTTGGCGTGATACGAGCCGAGATACGTCAGCGCCAAAGTGCTGACAAAAAAGATCGCTGCGAGCACTGCCGTGGTACGCGACAGAAAGTTCGCCGAACCCGTCGCGCCGAACAGACTGCCCGACGCGCCGCTGCCGAAAGCGGCACCCATATCGGCGCCCTTACCGTGCTGCAGCAACACGAGGCCAATGACCCCAAGCGCCGACATCAACTGAACGACGATAATCAATGTTTTCAAAACCAGCATCACACTCACCTGAGTCTTTATTTAATCGCGCGGCACAAGGTGCGCCGCACTCAATGGGTCTACTGCACCCGGGCAACCTGCTTATTGCGTGACGCTCACCGCGCCGGCCGCCTTGCAGATTGCCAGGAAATCCTGGTCCTTCAACGACGCGCCGCCAATCAGGCCACCGTCGATATCCGGCTGACGGAACAACTCTTCCGCATTGCCTGGCTTCACGCTACCGCCATACAACAGTGGTACGTCAGCAGCTGCGGCACTTTTCGCTACGAGACGCGCACGCAGAAATGCGTGAACGTCCTGTGCCTGCTGCGCTGTGGCGCTCTTGCCGCTACCGATCGCCCAGACAGGCTCGTACGCGACGACGATACGCGCCGCCTCTTGCGGCGACAACTTCGCCAGCACCGCATCCAGTTGCGTGCCGACCACCTGCTCGGTCTTGCCCGCATTGCGCTCTTCGAGCGTTTCGCCAACACAGACGATAGGGGTCAAACCGGCTTCGAGCACACGCTGTGCTTTGACAGCCACCAGCTCCGAACTTTCGCGATGATAGGCCCGACGCTCCGAATGCCCGACGATCGCGAGCGACGCAGCGAAATCCACGGCCATCGGCGCAGCCACTTCACCAGTGTAGGCACCCTGCGTGAAGGCAGAAACGTCCTGCACGCCCCACACGACACGACTACCGTCCAGCAGCGCCTGCGCCTGGGCGAGATACAGGCCCGGCACACACACGCCAACCCGCACGCTCTCCGGCAGTTCTCCGGCGCCTCGCGCGACAGCTTCGAGCAGAACCGCGTTCTCGGCGAGCCGCCCGTGCATCTTCCAGTTACCGACTACCAGCTTCGCTCGTTGTTTCGACATTGTCTCGTCTAGTCGTTTCGTCTTGCTGCGGCGGCGGACCCGGTTTGCACCTCGTTGGCCGCCCGTCGGAATCACGCGGCGCACGCAAAACACGCAATTTTACTGTGAGCAGGCGGATCGGGTCAAACTGCGCGCCCGCAAACCGCCCTTCTCACGCTCAGCCAACGGCCTCGGCCACCGCTCAGGCAGTCCAATCCAGCATGATCTTGCCGACATGCGTGCTGCTTTCCATCAACGCGTGTGCCTCGGCGGCCTGCGCGGCCGGAAACACCTTGTAGATCACCGGCTTGATGTGGCCATCCTCGATGTGGGGCCACACCTTTTCCTTCAGCTGGGCTGCGATCTTCGCCTTGAACTCCACCGGACGCGGACGCAGCGTCGAACCGGTCACCGTCAGGCGGCGGCGCATGATCTCGGGCAAATTCAGCTCCGCTTTCGCGCCACCCAGCGTCGCGATCAACACGATCCGCCCGCCGTCGGCCAACGCCGTCAGTTCGCGCGGCACGTAACTGCCGGCAACCATGTCGAGGATCACATCCACGCCGCGGTCGTTCGTCAGCGACTTGAGGACTTCGACGAAATCCTCAGTTTTATAGTTGATGCCACGCTCGGCACCGAGCTGCTCGCAGGCGCGGCACTTGTCATCGGACCCCGCGGTGGCGAACACGCGAAAACCCAACGCATGCGCGATCTGGATGGCCGTCACGCCAATGCCGCTCGAACCGCCCTGCACCAGCAACGTTTCATTCGCTCCGCCCTCGCCCGCGCCCAGATGCCCGCGTTCGAACACATTGCTCCAAACGGTAAAGAAGGTTTCCGGCAGCGACGCCGCTTCGATATCCGAGAGCCCCTTGGGCGCCGGCAGACATTGAGCGAGCGGCGCGGCGGCATATTCGGCGTAACCACCGCCGGCCAGCAACGCACACACGCGATCGCCAATCTTCAGACCGAACGGGTTGTACTTTTCGTCGAGCGTCCCGCCGACAATTTCGCCCGCCACTTCCAACCCCGGCAGGTCCGACGCCCCCGGCGGCGGCGCATAACCGCCCTTGCGCTGGAACACGTCTGGACGATTTACGCCCGAGGCCGCGACCTTGATCAGCACCTCACCCGCTTTCGGTTGCGGCGTGGGCCGCTCGGCGAGCTTCAAGACGTCCGGCGCGCCGAATTCGGTAATTTCGATCGCTTTCATCTGCGTCACCTCCAAGGTTTGGATTGGACTGCAAACCCGACCTTAGCCCAGTTTGCAATGCGATCCACCCTGCATGAAAAACGGCCGGCGCGCATTCACGCTGCCGGCCGTCCACTACCTTACTGCATTACTGCGGAGTCGGTTCGCCTTGCGGTGCACCCGACCCGGCGTCGTTCAGCAACGCCTTGGCCGAAAGACGCACGCGGCCCTTCTCGTCCGTCTGGATGACCTTGACCTTCACCTGCTGGCCGTCCTTCAGATAGTCGTTGATGTCCTTGATGCGCTCGTTGGCGATCTCGGAGATGTGCAGCAGACCATCCTTGCCCGGCAGGATGTTCACGATCGCGCCGAAATCGAGCAGCTTGAGCACGGTGCCTTCGTAGACCTGGCCCACTTCGACTTCCAGCGTGATGTTCTCGATACGCTTCTTCGCTTCGGCCATCCCTTCGCTGCTGGTGCTGGCGATGGTGACGATGCCGTCGTCCGAAATATCGATCGTCGTGCCGGTTTCTTCGGTCAGCGCGCGGATCACCGAACCACCCTTGCCGATCACGTCGCGGATCTTTTCCGGATTGATCTTGATGGTGATCATGCGCGGTGCGAATTCCGACAGTTGCGTGTTGGCGCCCGACACAGCCGAAGTCATCTTGCCGAGGATATGCAGACGGCCTTCCTTCGCTTGCGCGAGGGCGACCTGCATGATTTCCTTGGTGATGCCCTGAATCTTGATGTCCATCTGCAGCGCGGTTACGCCGTTTTCGGTACCCGCCACCTTGAAGTCCATGTCGCCGAGGTGATCTTCGTCGCCGAGGATGTCGGAGAGGACAGCAAACTTGTTGTCTTCGAGGATCAGGCCCATAGCGATGCCGGCAACGTGCGCCTTCATCGGCACGCCGGCGTCCATCAGTGCGAGGCAGCCGCCGCACACCGAAGCCATCGACGACGAACCGTTCGATTCGGTGATTTCCGATACCACGCGAATCGAGTAGCCGAATTCGTCGGCGCTCGGCAGGCATGCAGCCAGCGCACGCTTGGCCAGACGGCCGTGACCGATTTCACGGCGCTTCGGCGAACCGACGCGGCCCGTTTCGCCGGTCGCGAACGGAGGCATGTTGTAGTGGAGCATGAAGCGTTCGCGGTATTCGCCTTCGAGCGCGTCGATGTTCTGCTCGTCGCCCTTCGTGCCGAGCGTTGCCACCACGAGTGCCTGAGTTTCACCACGCGTGAACAGCGCCGAGCCGTGCGTACGCGGCAGCACGCCGGTGCGGATCTCGATCGGACGCACGGTACGCGTGTCGCGGCCGTCAATACGCGGCTCGCCGTTCAGGATCTGCGAGCGGACGATCTTCGCTTCGATGTCGAACAGCACGTTGCCGACCGTAGCCTTGTCGGCTGCAACCGTGCCGCTTGCTGCAGCGTCTTCTTCCAGCCTGGCCGACGTCGCTGCGTAAACTTCCTTCAGCTTGGTCGAACGCGCCTGCTTGTCGCGGATCTGATACGCGGCGAGCAGATCGGCTTGCGCCAGTTCCGCCACGCGAGCAATCAGCGGCTCGTTCTTCGCGGCCGGTTGCCAATCCCACTCCGGCTTGCCGCCTTCGCGGACCAGTTCATGGATCGCGTCGATCGCGATCTGCATTTGCTCATGGCCGAACACGACAGCGCCGAGCATCACTTCTTCGCTCAGTTGCTGCGCTTCCGATTCCACCATCAGCACCGCGCGTTCCGTACCGGCGACCACCAGATCAAGCGCCGATTCCTTCATTTGCGGACGCGTCGGGTTCAACACGTATTCGTTGTTGATGTAGGCCACGCGTGCAGCGCCGACCGGGCCGTTGAACGGCAGGCCAGACACAGCGAGCGCCGCCGACGCGCCGATCAGCGCGGGGATGTCAGCGGGGATTTCCGGGTTCAGCGACAGGACGTGGATCACGACCTGAACTTCGTTGTAGAAGCCTTCCGGGAACAGCGGGCGCAGCGGACGGTCGATCAGGCGCGAAATCAGCGTTTCGCCTTCCGAAGGACGGCCTTCACGACGGAAAAAGCCACCCGGGATCTTGCCGGCGGCGTAGGTCTTTTCGAGGTAATCGACGGTCAGGGGGAAGAAGTCCTGACCCGGCTTGGCGGTCTTGGCGCCGACTACGGTTGCGAGCACAACGGTATCTTCGACATCGACAATCACAGCACCGCTAGCCTGACGAGCGATTTCGCCCGTTTCGAGGCGAACATTATGTTGCCCCCACTTAAATTCTTTGACGATTTTATTGAACATAGTCATTTTTTCACTCCATCGTTATGCCGCGCGGACCAGAAGCGGCGCGGCAACGCAAGGACCGGCGCTACATGGGAAGAGGAGTGTTATTTATGCCATTCCAGAGAACCACGCCCTACGCGGAGTACGTGCGCGAACCGCTGGAATGACACAAAGCTCTACCCTGAAGCCCGGCTGTGTTGAGTGTTGCCCGCCGCATGAACCGTCACGCTACCGCGGACAACCACCGGTGCACCTCACATGAAGCGCACCGTTCAAAAACAAAATGCCTGTATCAGTGAAACTGACACAGGCATCTTGCTGAGAGCGCCTTACCGCGCGCCCAATTACTTACGCAGACCCAGCTTCTCGATCAGTGCGCGGTAACGGTCCGCGTCCTTACCCTTCAGGTAGTCGAGCAGCTTACGACGACGGCTCACCATGCGCAGCAGACCGCGGCGGCTGTGGTGATCTTTCGTGTGAGCCTTGAAGTGAACGGTCAGTTCGTTGATACGGGTGGTCAGCAGAGCGACCTGAACTTCGGGGGAGCCGGTGTCGTTAGCAGCGCGTGCAAATTGCGCAACGACTTCGGACTTCTTGCTTGTTTCAACTGCGGTCATATCAAATTTTCCTTGAGAACTAAACAGGCGGTCACGGAAGAAAGGCCGTGCCGTGGCTTACAACGAGGGGCGTATTGTAGCACAGCCTGTACAGGCCGCCAGCCCGGTCTTATGGGCGAAATTCTGGCCGCGAGCTTGCCGGATCCGGGCCTGATCCAGGCCAGTGGCGGACCGGTTGTGCGGGTGCCAGTTCAGGCACGCGCTCAGCGGTCTACCTATGGCCGCGTCATCCGGCAGGTGGTCGGTGGGACGGTGCGCTCGGGCGGCAGCGCCAGCACCGTGCGAAAGCCATAACCCGAACCCTCGTTGTCAAAGCGCACACCGGGCGTGCCGGCCTTGTCCATTTCCATCACGTAAAGGGGCTGGATCATTTGATGATCGTCGGCGCGCATCCACGACGGGTGGAAGCCGTTATCGAACTTTATCCCCTCCAGAGCCTTCGCGACCTTCTCAGGCTGTGCGCTGCCGGCTTTATTCATGGCCGCGGCGAGGATTTCGACCAGCAGTTCCATGCGTAACACCGGGTAGTCGTCCTGCGCGGCCGGGTAGCGGGCGCGGAAGGCCTTGTACCAGGCATCTGAGGCGTCACCGCCCGCGTTCGGGTGCCAGTCGGCCACCGCGATCACGCGCTTGACGCCAGCGTCGCCGAGCGCGGCCGGCGCACCGAGGCTGTTGCCGTAGAAGGTATAGAACTTGGTATCGAGACCCTGCTCGCGGGCCGCTTTGACGAGCAGCGTCAGATCGTTGCCCCAGTTCCCCGTCACAACCGCATCGGCCCCGCTGGCGCGGATCTTGGAGATATACGGCGCGAAATCCTTCACGCGGCCAATCGGGTGAAATTCGTCGCCGACAATCGCAATATCCGGGCGTCTCGCCGCCAGCGATGAACGGGCGAGCGCGCTGACATCGTGGCCAAAACTGTAGTCCTGGTTCAGCAGGTAGACCTTCTTGACCGACGGGTCGCGCTGAATCACATCGGCGAGCGCATCCATGCGCATACCCGCGTGCGCGTCGAAACGGAAGTGCCAGAAACTGCAAGCCGCGTTGGTTAGCGCGGGATCGTCGGCGGAGTAGTTGAGAAACAGCTCACGGTTGTCGGGCTCGCGGCTGTTCTGCTTGTCGATCGCGCCGATCAGCGCCGCCGCCACCGCCGAACTGTTGCCCTGCAGGATATAGCCGATATGGCGGTCCGCGGCCGCGCGAAGCTGCAGCAGCGCCTCCTCGGGACTGCCCTTGCTGTCCAGCACGACGAGTTCGAGCTGATGCGCGCCGTCGGCCAGTTTGACGCCGCCATGCGCATTCACCGTTTCGACGCCGAAGCGCAGATTGTGCTCGACCGCGGCCCCGGCGTTCGCGAACGGACCGGACATCCCTTCGATCAGCGCGAGCTGGATCGGCGTGCCGCCCGGCGCCGGGCTCGACTGTGCCCCCGGCGCATTGGCAACCTGCGCGGCCGCCTGCGCCGCTGTCATCACTACCGCCGCCAGCGCCGCCGCTGCGACGCGCCCCCACTTCGCCGCCATGCGCAGCGCTCCTCTGAATCGTCCGAAGCGCGGATCATAGGGCGCACGGCGTGGAATAAGCAAGTGTGGCCGCTCGTTAACGGGATAACTGCAGGGATAACTGCAGTGCGGCTTCACCGCCTTGATACGTCGAGGAACTGCGGGCGTGTCAAAATATTGCGTATCGAGAATAAAAACCGCCATCCAATGCTATCGGAGGAATTCATGCTTACCCGCCTCACATCCGCGTTCGCCTCGACCATCGGGTCGGCACGGCAGCGGCACGGGCATCTGCGGCGCGCGGCGCTCGCCAGCCTCGGCGCGCTGCTGCTCGCGGGCTGCGTGCAGCCGTGGCAGCAATTCCAGCAGGGAGCGGACGAATCCACCATCGTCGCCAAGCTCGGCCCACCGCGCGAAGTCTACGATCTGCCCAACGGCGGCAAACGTCTGATGTGGCCCACCCAGCCGATGGGTGAGACCACCACCGCCGCGGATATCGACGGCTCCGGCAAGATCGTCAGCGTGCGCCAGGTCCTGCAGCCCAACGAGTTCTACAAGGCCGACATCGGCAAGTGGACCAAGAGCGACGTGCTGGTGAATTTCGGTCGTCCGGAAGAAACGTCGTACTACCCGTTGATGAAACGCGAGGTCTGGACCTATCGCTACCTGGAAGACAACGTCTGGTACATGATGTACAGCTTCTATTTCGACGATCAGGGCATCTTGAGGACCACGCAGAAATCGCCTGATCCGCTGCACGATCCGGATCGCCGCAGTTTCTTCTGAGCACGTGGCTCACGCACAGAAGCCTAAAGCCTGAACCACAAGCCAGATGCAACAAGGCCCTCGCCATTGTGCGGCGAGGGCCTTTTTTGTGAGCCGTGGCGCGGGTCGCGCCGCCGGCCTTACACGCCTTCCGAACGCTGCGGATTGAGCTTGTCGACGTTCGAATACAGTTTGTTGAGCGCCGAGATATAGGCTTTCGCAGATGCCGCGACGATATCCGGATCAGTGCCGACGCCGTTCACGATACGTCCGCTCTTCGACAGTCGCACGGTCACTTCGCCTTGCGCCTGGGTACCGGTCGTAATCGCGTTCACCGAATACAGCAATAGCTCGGAGCCGCTGCCGACTTCCGTTTCGATCGCATTGAGCGTGGCATCCACGGGGCCGTTGCCGCGCGCTTCGCCGGTCACTTCCTTGCCTTCGACGGTGAACACGATGCGCGCATGCGGCTGCTCACCCGTCTCCGAGTGCTGCGACAGCGACAGGAACTGGTAGTGCTCTTTCTGCTGCGCCTCGGCCGATTCTTCGGTGACGATCGAGATGATGTCTTCGTCGAAAATCTCCGACTTGCGATCGGCGAGTTCCTTGAAACGCGCGAATGCCGTATTCAACTCGCCTTCGCTCTCCAGCGAAACGCCCAGTTCCTGCAGACGCTGCTTGAACGCATTGCGGCCCGACAGCTTGCCGAGCACGATCTTGTTCGCGCTCCAGCCGACATCTTCGGCACGCATGATTTCGTAGGTGTCGCGCGCCTTCAGCACGCCGTCCTGGTGGATGCCCGACGCGTGCGCAAATGCATTCGCACCAACCACAGCCTTGTTCGGCTGCACCACGAAACCGGTAATCTGCGACACCAGCTTCGAGGCCGGCACGATCTGTGTTGTATCGATGCCGAGTTCGAGGCCGAAATAATCCTTGCGGGTCTTCACGGCCATCACGATTTCTTCGAGCGAGGTGTTGCCCGCGCGCTCGCCGAGACCGTTGATCGTGCATTCCACCTGACGCGCGCCGCCAATCTGCACACCCGCCAGCGAATTCGCCACGGCCATGCCGAGGTCGTTATGACAATGCACGGAGAACACCGCTTTGTCCGAATTCGGAATCCGTTCGCGCAGCGTCTTGACGAGCTGGCCGTACAGTTCCGGCACGCCGTAACCAACCGTATCCGCGATATTGATCGTGGTGGCGCCTTCTGCAATCACTGCTTCCAGCACCCGGCACAGGAAATCCATGTCCGAGCGGCTGCCGTCTTCCGGCGAGAATTCCACGTCATTGGTGAACTTGCGCGCAAAACGCACCGCCAGCTTTGCCTGCTCGAACACCTGGTCAGGCGTCATGCGCAGCTTCTTTTCCATATGCAGCGGCGACGTTGCAATGAACGTGTGGATGCGGAAGTGATCGGCGGGTTTCAGCGCATCGGCAGCGCGCTGAATATCCTTGTCGTTGGCGCGGGCGAGCGAGCAGACCGTGCTGTCCTTGATCATCGAAGCGATCGTCTGGATCGCATCGAAGTCGCCGTTCGAGCTCGCCGCAAAGCCGGCTTCGATGACGTCCACCTTCATGCGCTCCAACTGCTTGGCGATGCGGATTTTTTCTTCCTTCGTCATCGACGCACCGGGCGATTGCTCGCCATCGCGCAACGTCGTGTCGAAAATGATCAGTTTGTCTGCCATCTCGGGTCTCCTGGGAGGATTCGGTCAAATAGGGAGTCGGAAAACGAAATTCGGGTGTTTGCGCCACCGCAGGCGACGCCAAACAACGAACGAGGCAGACGGAGGGCGAAAACGATCAGCGCGGTAGACGCGCTAGCGCTAGCACGCATAGAAGCGCACCGGCTTGAAGAGACTGGAAGGGGAACTGTGAGGTAACCATCCGTAGACTATAGCGGCATTCGGAAAATCGTGCAATTGGCTCGGAACCTGATGCTGCGGCGGCGTCCGCGCCTGGCGGGGCGTCTGCCGCATAGCGTGTCCGCCAAAGAAAAACGGCAGCCGGAAGACCGCCGTTTCGATCGTAACAAGACGCAGAAAGCACCGCGCTGAACCGGGCGCGCAGGCTTGCAACCAAGCCGCGCGCACTCGGCACGTCAGCGCACGTGTCGGAGTTCTGTCAGCGCTCGCGCTGCACCGAACGAGCCGGATTGGCCCTGCCCCGCAACGCCTGGTAGCCCCAGAACACATAACCCGACAGGCCATACAGCACAAACAGGCCAAACAGCATCAACGGCGGGTCGGACGACACCAGCACGAAGGCCATCACCACCAGCAGGATCACGCCGAACGGCACACGGTGCCGCACGTCGAGCGCCTTGCCGCTGTAGAACGGAGCGTTCGACACCATCGTCACGCCGGCATAGATGGTTAGCACGAAGGCGACCCACGGCAGCCAGACCAGCTTGACGGGCACGCGGTTATCGGTGGCGAGCCACACGAAACCCGCGATCAGCGCCGCCGCTGCCGGGCTCGGCATGCCCTGAAAGAAGCGTTTGTCGACCACACCGATGTTGGTGTTGAACCGCGCCAGACGCAGCGCTGCGCCCGAACAGTAGACGAACGCCGCGAGCCAGCCCCAGCGCCCCAGGTCCTTCAGCACCCATTCGTACATGACGAGCGCCGGCGCGACGCCGAACGACACCATGTCCGAGAGGCTATCGAACTGTTCGCCGAAGGCGCTTTGCGTATGCGTCATCCGTGCGACGCGGCCGTCCATGCCGTCGAGCACCATGGCGACGAAAATCGCAATCGCGGCCACTTCGAAGCGCACGTTCATGGCCTGCACGACTGCGAAGAAGCCGCAGAACAGCGCCGCTGTAGTGAACGCATTAGGCAGCAGGTAAATGCCGCGCTTTCTCAGAAACTGCTGGCGCGCTGCGCGGCGGCTGTCGATCGGCACTGCGTCCTGCACCATCGGCTTGTTGCGACGGAACGGCCGCGGCTGCGGTGCAGCCGTGTTACGGGGACGACGCTTGAATGCGGCCATCGGAAAAACCTCCCTTGTGCCGCTTTATAGTTCGAGTTCGGCAAGAATGGTCGACGATGCCGAAACCTTCTCGCCAATCGACACACGCGGACGGCTGCCCACCGGCAGATACACGTCGACACGCGAGCCGAAGCGGATAAACCCGTAACGTTGACCGCGCGTGAGCGGCTCGCCGGAGCGCACATAGCAAAGAATACGGCGAGCGATGAGACCGGCGATCTGCACCGAGGTCACGGTATGGCCGCTGGCCGTTTCGATCACCAGCGCGTTGCGTTCGTTTTCGGTCGAAGCCTTGTCCACCGCGGCGTTCAGGTACGCGCCCGGGAAATATTCGACTTTCGAAATGGCACCGTCCACCGGGGAGCGTTGCGAGTGCACATTGAACACGTTCATGAACACGCTGATTTTCAGCGCTTCACGGTTCGCATACGGATCGTGCGTCGTTTCGACCGCCACGATGCGTCCGTCAGCCGGGCACAGCACGGCATTGGGTTGCGTGGGAATGGGACGAGCCGGATCGCGGAAGAACTGCACGACGAAGATGAGCAGCAGCCAGAACAGCCAGGCAAAGCCGAATCCCGCGAAGGCTTGGATCAACAACGCAACGACGGCCGCGATGGCAATAAATGGCCAGCCTTCGCGCGCGATGATCGGATGAGGGTAATTCATGGATTGGCTTCTGTATTTTTGTAAAACCGTAGGATAGCAAAAGCCGCCCAGGGTTCAGCACCCTTGGGCGGCTTTTTGCATGACCGGCGCCTTTCGTAAAAGCGCCGCGCCGGTCAGGAACGACAGCTAGCTTAGTTCTTCGACTGGTCGACCAGCTTGTTCGCGGCGATCCACGGCATCATCGAACGCAGCTTTGCACCGACCGTTTCGATCTGGTGTTCAGCCGTCAGACGGCGACGCGATTGCAGCGTCGGCGCGCCAGCCTTGTTTTCGATGATGAAGCTCTTGGCGTACTCGCCCGTCTGAATGTCGGTCAGCACCTGCTTCATGGCCTTCTTCGTTTCAGCCGTCACGATCTTCGGACCCGTCACGTACTCGCCGTATTCGGCGTTGTTCGAGATCGAGTAGTTCATGTTGGCGATACCGCCTTCATAGATCAGGTCGACGATCAGCTTCAGTTCGTGCAGGCACTCGAAGTACGCCATTTCCGGCGCGTAGCCCGCTTCCACCAGGGTTTCGAAGCCAGCCTTGATCAGGTCGACCGTACCGCCGCACAGAACCGCCTGTTCGCCGAACAGGTCGGTTTCGGTTTCTTCGCGGAAGTTCGTTTCGATGACGCCGGCACGGCCGCCGCCGTTCGCTGCTGCGTACGACAGCGCGATGTCACGTGCTGCGCCCGACTTGTTCTGCGCAACCGCGATCAGGTGGGGCACGCCGCCACCTTGCGAGTAGGTGCTGCGCACCGTGTGGCCCGGAGCCTTCGGCGCGATCATGATGACGTCCAGATCCGCACGCGGGATCACCTGGCCGTAATGCACGTTAAAGCCGTGTGCGAAGGCCAGCGCTGCGCCTTCCTTGATGTTGGCGTGCACTTCCTTGGCATAGACTTCGGCGATCTGCTCGTCCGGCAGCAGCATCATGACGACGTCTGCGCCCTTCACGGCTTCCGCCACTTCCTTGACCTGCAGGCCGGCGTTCTCCGCCTTGCTCCACGATGCGCCGCCCTTGCGCAGACCGACCGTGATCTTCACGCCGCTTTCCTTCAGGTTCAGCGCGTGAGCATGGCCTTGCGAGCCGTAGCCGATGATGGTGACTTGCTTGCCCTTGATGAGGGAAAGGTCAGCGTCTTTGTCGTAGAAAACTTTCATGTCTGTTCCTTGGCTAAATTCAGTGAAATCGGTGAAATTCAAATAGTGCGAATGTATTGCATGGCCGGGTGGGTGCAGGCACTGCCCGGCCTCGATCGATACAAGCCGGCGTCAAACCTTCAGAATGCGTTCGCCGCGACCGATCCCCGAGCTGCCCGTGCGGACCGTTTCGAGAATCGCGGTGGCGTCGAGCCCTTCAATGAAGGCATCGAGCTTGTTGCTCGCGCCTGTCAGTTCAATCGTATAGGTCTTCTCGGTGACGTCGATGATGCGGCCGCGGAAAATGTCCGACATCCGTTTCATCTCTTCACGTTCCTTGCCGACCGCCCTTACCTTGATCAACATCAGCTCGCGCTCGATATGGGCGCCCTCGGTCAGGTCGACCACTTTCACCACCTCGATCAGGCGGTTCAAATGCTTCGTGATCTGTTCGATCACGTCATCCGAGCCAATGGAAACGATGGTCATGCGCGACAGCGAATGGTCTTCGGTCGGGGCCACCGTCAAGGTTTCAATGTTGTACCCGCGTGCGGAAAAGAGGCCGACCACGCGCGAGAGCGCGCCCGGTTCGTTTTCCAGCAGGACGGAAATAATATGTCTCATGATTTCGCTTCTTCCAGATGTTTTGTCGACGTATGCGAGCCGGTTCGCGCCGCTTCGTTCGCCCTCGCCTTTTGTGGAGGCGCGCAGAAAGAAGCCGGCGCTACAGAACCGTCGTTATAGATCTTCCGCCCCGAGCAGCATCTCAGTGATGCCCTTGCCGGCCTGAACCATCGGCCAGACGTTTTCGGTCGGATCGGTCTGGAAGTCGAGAAACACGGTGCGATCCTTCAGGCGCAGCGCTTCCTTCAGCGCCGGCTCGACGTCCGCTGTCCTCTCAATCCGCATGCCGACATGGCCGTATGCTTCGGCGAGCTTCACGAAATCCGGCAGCGCATCCATGTACGAATGCGAATAGCGCTTGCTGTATTCGATCTGCTGCCACTGGCGCACCATGCCCAGATAGCGGTTGTTCAGCGAAATGATCTTGATCGGCGTTTCGTACTGCTTGCAGGTCGAGAGTTCCTGGATGCACATCTGGATCGAGCCTTCGCCCGTGATACAGAGCACGTCGTCGTCCGGGTGCGCCATCTTCACGCCCATCGCCGCCGGCAGGCCGAAGCCCATCGTGCCGAGACCGCCGGAATTGATCCAGCGGCGCGGCTTGTTGAAGCGATAGAACTGTGCCGCCCACATCTGGTGCTGGCCGACGTCCGAACACACGAAGGCATTGCCGTCGGTGAGCTCATACGCCTTTTCCACCACGTACTGCGGCTTGATGATGTCGCTCTTGCGGTCGAACTTCAGACAGTCTTTGGCGCGCCAGGCTTCGATGTCCTTCCACCAGGAGGCGAGCGCCGCGGTGTCCGGGCCATGTTCGGCCGTCTGCAACTGCTCGATCAGCTCCTTCAGCACTTCCTTGACGTCGCCCACGATCGGAATGTCGACCTTGACGCGCTTGGAGATGGAGGAAGGATCGATGTCGATATGGATGATCTTGCGCGGCACCGACGAAAAATGCGCCGGGTCGCCGATCACACGGTCGTCGAAGCGCGCACCGATGGCGATCAGAACGTCGCAGTTCTGCATGGCCATGTTGGCTTCGTAGGTGCCGTGCATGCCGAGCATGCCGAGGAATTTCCTGTCGCTCGCGCGATAGCCGCCCAGTCCCATCAACGTGTTGGTGACAGGGTAGCCGAGCAGATCGGCAAACTGGTTCAGCTCACGCGACGCATCCGCCAGGATAATGCCGCCACCGGTGTAGATATACGGACGCTTCGCGCCGAGCAGCAAGGACACGGCCTTGCGGATCTGGCCCGAGTGGCCTTTCGTCACCGGGTTATACGAGCGCAGCGACACGCTCTTCAGCGGTTCGTACTGGCAAGGCGCTTTCGATACGTCTTTAGGAATGTCGATCAGCACCGGGCCGGGCCGGCCGGTACGGGCAATGTAGAACGCTTTCTTGACGACGGCGGCGAGATCGCGCACGTCCTTCACGAGGAAGTTGTGCTTCACGCACGGACGCGTGATGCCGACCGTATCGCACTCCTGGAACGCATCCTGGCCGATGGCGGCTGTAGGCACCTGGCCGCTGATCACCACCAGAGGAATCGAATCCATGTAGGCGGTCGCGATGCCGGTCACCGCATTGGTGACGCCGGGGCCGGAGGTCACGAGACACACGCCGACCTTGCCCGTGGAACGCGAATACGCGTCTGCGGCATGGACAGCGGCTTGTTCGTGGCGCACGAGGATGTGCTGGAATTTGTCCTGCTTGTACAGCTCGTCGTAGATGTAGAGTACCGAGCCGCCAGGATAGCCCCAGACAAACTCGACGTCTTCGTCGGCCAATGCGCGCATAAGCACGGTGGCGCCAATCGAGGAGTCAGTTTCGCGATGGGGAGTCGTATCCGACGTGGAGAATTCCGCGCTGGGCATATTCATCACAATCACCTTTCGAATTTTCGGCAAAAAATTGATCGGGTGCTCTCTGCCGGGCTTGTGGCTCGGGTTCAAGCGGCGCGTCCACTTTGACAGGTGAGCTTCTTGGGCCACACCTCAAATGAGACAAGTCACTTATGTTGCGAACCGTCGAAGATATCTGCTGACGGCGAGATGGTCAAGAAAATATTTCCGCGCCATCCGTCCCAGGATGGTCAAAACAGGACAAAACGCTGTCGCAGGCATCGATAGGGCTTCGTGTTTTTCCCCAGCGGGGCGAAAGTTTGTTAGCATCCGCCAGTTTTACGACAATTTCGATCGATTACGCGCACGCTCGCTGCGCCGACCCCCAACGGATGGCATCAGACAAGGAACTCGCCGATTTTCTGGCGGGCGTCGAAAGGCGCGCGTTCAAGCAGACGGTCTACGCCGTGCGGGACGACGACGCCTCGCTCGACATCGTGCAAGACGCGATGATCAAGCTCGCCGAAAAATACGGCGACCGACCAGCAGCTGAACTTCCGCTGCTGTTTCAGCGTATTCTGCAGAATGCGATGCACGACTTTTTTCGTCGGCAGAAAGTGCGCAATACTTGGGTCAGTCTGTTCTCGTCGCTCGGGAACTCCGAGGATGACGAATTCGACCCGCTGGAGACATTCGAAGCACAAGAGGGCTCCGTCGGCGCCGAGAGCAATGAACAGAAGCTTGAGCGCGAACAAGTCTTACAGTTGATTGACGACGAGATCCAAAAATTACCGGCACGTCAACGGGAGGCGTTTCTCATGCGTTATTGGGAAGATATGGATGTCGCCGAGACTGCTGCTGCGATGGGCTGCTCCGAGGGCAGTGTAAAAACACACTGTTCGCGAGCCACGCATACGCTGGCACAAGCGCTCAAGGCCAAAGGAATCACGCTATGAGCTCCTCTCTCGATACAAAAGAACTCGAATTCGCGCGGCAAGTACGCCGCGCGCTCGACGAAAACGCCGCCAGTATTTCCCCCGCCGCCGTTGACCGGCTCGCCGTGGCGCGCCGCGCTGCGCTCGCCCGCAAGAAGCCCGAGCCAGTGAGCGCGCCCGTGTTCGTGCCCGCCTTCGCCGGCGCTGCCGGTGCGCTGTCCGGCATGCCGCAGGCCGAAGCCCCGCACCGCCGCCGTTCGCCGCTGCGCCGCTTCGCGCTTGCCTGGCCGCTGGCGGCGCTCGTGGTCAGCCTCGTGGCGATCGCCTACTGGGAAGACCAGCAACGCACCGCTGAACTCGCCGATATTGACGCCGCAATGCTGAGTGACGATCTGCCGCTCAACGCATACCTCGATCACGGCTTCAACGCGTATCTGTCGCGCGCGCACTAAGCGGGAGACTTTTCGGGTGAGTTACAAGCGCGGCCTCGCCGTTGTTTTCGGGTGTGCCATTGCGGCCCTCGTGTCATTTGCCGCCACTTATCCGCGCTTCTACCCGAGCGCCTCGACTGTTGCGGCGCCGACGGCTGCTGGCGGTTCGCCCGCCAAGCCTGCTACCCCGGCATTGGGCGTTGAAATTCCGGGACTGGCCAGCAACAGCAGCCCGCTGTCATGGTCGCGTCTCTCCGATGCCGAGCACGTCGCCCTGGCGCCATTTGCCGACGTGTGGGATACCTTCAGCGTCGAACGTAAGCGAAAATGGATCAAGATCGCCTCACGTTACTCGAAGTTGACGCCTGAACAACAAAAAGGCCTGCACGACCGCATGACCGAATGGGTCCGCCTGACGCCGGACCAGCGCCGCGTCGCGCGGGAAAACTACCAGGTTTCGAAGGAACTGCCGCGGGAGGCCCGCCAGAAGGCCTGGAAGGCGTATCAGCAGTTACCTGAAGAGCAGAAAGAGCGGCTCGCGGCGAGCGAGCGCAAGCGGCGGCCAACGGTCGTGAGCGCTCCGCCCACCGGTAAAAGTGAGCTAAAAGACATCGAACGCCTAGTCAACGGCCGCGAACGGGCCGCGAGCGGTGTCGTGGCCACGGCCAGCGCGTCGGCTACCGGCGGCGCACTGCCGGTCGCGCCTGCGCTGCCGCCCTCCGGCAGCCTTGTCCCGCCGGCGCCCGCGCCGACTCCGGCGCCGATCATGCCACGCGAAACACCGTCGATTTACAACGGCGGCTCCTGAACACGGCGCGCCCGATCCGGCCTCGGCTCCTGTCTCCCACATATGAACGTGCCCACCGCGCCCAACGTGTCCGATCCGCTTGCCACGCCCCTACCGCCCGCGGCTCCGTTACCGGCCACGCCGTCGGTGCGCCGCCGGCTCGCAACGATGCTCTATGAGGGCGTCATCCTGTTCGGTGTGGTGTTCATCGCCGGATATCTTTTCAGCACATTGACGCAGCAACGCAACGGCCTGACCCATCACAACATCATGGCCGCATGGATCGGTTTCGTGGTCGGTCTGTACTTTGTGTGGTTTTGGACCCACAGCGGACAAACCCTACCCATGAAAACCTGGCGGCTGCGCGTAGTCGCCGCCGACGGCTCGCCGCTGTCCGCGCCACGGGCCGTCCTGCGCTATCTGCTGGCCTGGCTGTGGTTTCTGCCCCCGCTTGCGCTGCATCCCCTGCTCGGCCTCTCGCTGCCGCACACGCTGATGATTGCCACGGTCTGGTTCGTCCTGTGGGCCGCCACCGGGCGTCTCGGCGCGAGCCGCCAGTTTCTGCACGACCGGCTCGCAGGTACACGCATCGTCGTTGCCGCCATGCCTTCCGCGTAATAAGAAGTTCTCGTGACTGTCACGGCACAGTCACACGCGGATGGCGCAATACGGGCACTGCAACTCGACGCGTGAGCCATGGACCCCAAAACGTCCGCGACTTCCTTGTTCCGCCAGACTGGCCCGAGCGTCGACCCCGTCGCTTTCCGGCCGGACTCTGCCTCCTTCGGTGCCGGCCTGCCGATCCCACTGCCACCGCTCTCCTCGGAACCGCAACCTGGCCATCAGGACGATGACCATGAGGAGCCGCACCGCTACCGCACGATCTGGCTGTCCGATATCCATCTGGGTTCGAGTGGTTGCCAGGCGTCGTATCTGCTCGACTTTCTGCGTCACAACGACTCGGAGTACCTGTACCTGGTCGGCGACATCATCGACGGCTGGCAGTTGAAAAAAGGCTGGTACTGGCCGCAGGCGCACAACGACGTCGTGCAGAAAATCCTGCGTAAAGCCCGTAAAGGCACCCAGGTCGTCTACATCCCCGGCAATCACGACGAAGCCGCGCGCCAGTTCTGCGACCTCGCGTTCGGCGACATCCATGTGCGCGGCGAAGCGTTTCACACCACGCTCGCCGGCAAGCGCCTGTGGATCGTGCATGGCGACCTGTTCGACGGCGTGATCCAGCATGCGAAGTGGCTCGCCTATCTCGGCGACACGCTCTACACGGTGATCCTCGTGCTGAACCGCTGGTTCAACCGGATCCGCAGCCGTCTCGGCTTCCAGTACTGGTCGCTGTCGCAGTACCTCAAGCATCAGGTGAAGAACGCGGTGAATTTCATCTCCTCGTTCGAACGTGTGATGACCGATGAAGCGCGTCGCCGCGGTTGCGACGGCGTGGTCTGCGGACACATCCACAAGGCGGAGATTCGCGATATCGACGGCGTGCTGTATTGCAACGACGGCGACTGGGTCGAAAGCCTGTCGGCGCTCGTCGAGACCTTCGAAGGTGAACTCAAGGTGATCTACTGGACCGTGATGCGTGCGCCGGAAGTGCGTCCGCAAAAGGCCCGCGCGACCGCCTAGTGGCCAATTAGCAGTCCCCCGCGTCATCACTTTTAACTT
This sequence comes from Paraburkholderia sp. GAS82, assembly GCF_050436285.1. Lineage (NCBI taxonomy): Bacteria > Pseudomonadati > Pseudomonadota > Betaproteobacteria > Burkholderiales > Burkholderiaceae > Paraburkholderia > Paraburkholderia sp. GAS82. The sequence continues at coordinate 541,789 of NZ_JBNDLX010000006.1, read as the reverse complement.
CTACTGGGCCAAAACCGATGAAGATCATGATCGTCACCGATGCATGGGAGCCGCAGGTCAACGGCGTGGTACGCACGCTGAAGAACACGACCCGCGAACTCACCGCGCTTGGCCACCGTGTCGACCTGTTGACGCCGCTCGAATTCAAGACGATCCCGTGTCCGACGTACCCTGAAATCCGCCTCTCGCTGTTCCCGAAGCGCAAGCTCCACGAACGCATCGACGGTTTCGCCCCGGACGCACTGCACATCGCCACCGAAGGCCCGCTCGGCATGGCCGCGCGAGCTTACGCGATCAAGCATAAGCTGCCCTTCACGACGGCGTATCACACGCGCTTTCCCGAATACGTGCAGGCCCGCTTCGGCATTCCGCTCGCCGCAACCTACAAGTTCCTGCACTGGTTCCACAAGGCGTCGCTGGCCGTGATGGCGCCGACGCCGGTCGTCAAGACCGACCTCGAAAAATTCGGCTTCACGAACGTGGTGCTGTGGACGCGCGGCGTCGACCTGGACATCTTTCATCAGATGGATTCGAAGGTGCTCAATACGGCACGGCCGATCTTTCTGTACGTCGGCCGCGTAGCCGTCGAGAAGAACGTCGAAGCGTTTCTCAAGCTCGATCTGCCGGGTTCGAAGTGGGTGGCCGGCGAAGGCCCGGCGCTCGCCGAACTGAAGTCGCGCTATCCGACGGTGAACTATCTGGGCGTGCTGACCCAGGCGGAACTCGCCAAGGTGTACGCCGCGGCTGACGTGTTCGTGTTCCCGAGCCGCACCGATACGTTCGGCCTCGTGCTGCTCGAAGCGCTCGCCTGCGGCACGCCGGTCGCCGCTTACCCGGTCACCGGCCCGATCGACGTGCTTGGCGACGGCGGCGCCGGCGCGATGAACGAAGATCTGCGCGAGGCCTGCCTCGAAGCGCTGAAAATCGACCGCAATCATGCTCGCGCATGGGCCGAGCGCTTTTCGTGGACCGCCGCTTCCGAGCAGTTCGCCGCGCATCTGAAGCCGCTGCCGCGGCCTACGTTCAGCGAGGAGAGCGCGGCCGCGTGACGCGCTCCGCCAAGCCGCCCATGCGAGCAAGACCCTCCAGCGTCCGTCGTGCCCCGCACGACACGCTGCACTCCGTCGAAACGGATCGGACCGGCATCGATCCGTTCGACGACGTCCACGAAGCGAGCGCGCCGCAAGCGACGGACGGCGCATCGCTGCGCCGCGGGCCTGGCCCTTCGCTGCAACAGAATTCACATTCTGCGAACTATGCGCAGACCCGGGGCCATGCACGACAGTCCGCTGCCGCGACAGGCGCTGCTCACGACGCGCACGCTGAAGCCCATGAGCCGCTCGGTCCGGACGATCCCCTCGCGCCATTGCCGTTCAACCCGTACAAAGGCAATCGCGGCGTGACGCGCGCATGGCACGCGATGAAAAACTCGCTGGCAGGCTTTCAGGTCGCAATCCGCGAAGAAAGCGCGTTCCGCCAGGAACTGACGCTGGCAGCCATCCTCGTGCCCTGCGGCGTGATCGTCCCCGTCGATCCGGTGAGCCGCGTGTTGCTGCTCGGCTCGGTGCTGCTGGTGCTGATCGTCGAACTGCTGAATTCGAGCGTCGAGGCCGCTATTGACCGTATCTCGCTCGAACGGCACGAGTTGTCGCGGCGCGCCAAGGATCTCGGCAGCGCGGCCGTGATGGTGGCGCTCGGTATGTGTCTGATGACGTGGGTGCTGATTGTCGGCCCATTATTGGTGCATTGGATCGGCGCGTGGCTCTAGCCTCGCGCTGCGCATGCGACCACGGCGTGAAAACCCTGACTTTGGCTTGGGTATCAGAACGGTCGGTTTATAATCGTTCGATAGTCTCGAAATATACCAACCGCGTCAGGGTTAGCAGGCAGCAGCGGCACAGCGCTGCGCGGCCGGCCCGGCGCTACCAGGGCCGGACGACATGGAAGCAAAACCTCCCCGCCGCACCCGCGAACGGATTCTCGAACTGTCGTTGAAGCTATTCAACGAAATCGGCGAGCCGAACGTCACCACGACGACGATCGCCGAGGAAATGGAAATCAGTCCGGGCAATCTGTACTACCACTTCCGCAACAAAGACGACATCATCAACAGCATCTTCAGCCAGTTCGAGCAGGAGATCGAAAAGCGTCTGCGCTTTCCGGACGATCATCGCGCGACGATCGACGAGATGTGGTCCTATCTGCAGTACATGGTCGATTTCACATGGCGCTATCGCTTCCTGTATCGCGACCTGAACGATCTGCTGGCGCGCAACCGCACGCTCGAGACGCACTTCAAGCAGATCATCAGCCATAAGGTGCGCTTTGCCAGCCAGTTCTGCGATCAACTCGTCGCAGACGGCGAAATGGTGGCGACGCCGGATGAACTGAACGTGATCGCCACCAACGTCGGCGTAATCGGCACTTATTGGCTGTCGTACCAGTTCGTGATGAACCCGCGCAAATACAACGAGCAGGAAGCGATTCGCGCTGAATTGCATCAGGTCAGCGTGCAGATCGTTTCGCTGATGGCGCCGTATCTGCGTGGCCGCTCGCGGCAACTGTTCGACGACCTGATTTCGGGCAAACTGCCCAAGCGCGAGTTCTACGACTACCTGCCGCAAAAAGAAGGCGCCACGCCGCGCAACGAACCGAAGGACGTTTGAACATGAAGGCGGTATGTGTGTACTGCGGCTCTTCTAACGGAGCCAAACCCCTCTACGCCGAGGCCGCACGCAGCTTCGGCCGGGCTCTGGTCGCTGCGGACCTGGCGCTCGTCTATGGCGGTGGCAAGGTCGGCCTGATGGGCACGATTGCCGACGCGGTGATGGAGGCCGGCGGCCGCGCCATCGGCGTGATTCCAGAGCTGCTCGTCAACAAGGAAGTCGGCCACAACGGGCTGACCGAATTGCACGTCGTGCCCGACATGCACCAGCGCAAGAAGATGATGGCGGACCTGTCGGATGCGTTCGTTGCGATGCCCGGCGGCGTGGGGACGCTCGAAGAACTGTTCGAAGCCTATACGTGGGCGCAACTCGGCTATCACCAGAAGCCGGTGGCACTGCTCAACATAGACGGCTACTACGATCCGCTGATCGCGATGCTCGAGCATACGGTGCAGGAAGGCTTCATGCGCCAGACCTATCACGACATCCTGCAGGTCGATTCAGACCCGGTGGCGTTGATCGCCAGGCTGCGCGGTTATCAGTCGCCGCCGAAAGACAAATGGGCCGAAAACCGCGACGCAGTTTGAGCGCCGCTCGCCGCTTACCGCTTACAGGGGCAGTCATCCATGACGAAGGTCGTTCTGATCACGGGCGCAAGCCGCGGCATCGGCCGCGCGACAGCGCGTTTGCTGGGCGCACGCGGCTGGTCGGTCGGTGTGAACTACGCTAGCAACGAAAACGCCGCGCAGGAAACCGCGGCGGAGGTCGTGCGGGCTGGCGGCCATGCCCGCGTGATCAAAGGCGACGTGGCGAGCGAAGCAGACGTGATTGGAATGTTCGATGCGGTCGTTGAGGCATTTGGCCGGATCGATGCACTGGTGAACAACGCGGGCATCGTCGCGCCCGGCATGCCGCTGGCCGATATGGATGTGGCACGCCTGCAGCGCATGTTCGACGTCAACGTTCTCGGTGCTTATCTATGCGCCCGGGAAGCTGCCCGCCGGATGTCGAAGGACCGCGGCGGCCAAGGTGGTGTGATCGTCAATCTCTCTTCGGCCGCCGCGCGTCTCGGGGCGCCGAACGAATACGTCGATTACGCGGGCTCGAAAGGCGCCATCGACACGATGACGATTGGCCTCTCCAAGGAACTCGGCCCGCAAGGGATACGCGTGAACGCGGTGCGGCCCGGTCTGATCGATACCGAGATCCATGCCAGCGGTGGGCGTCCGGACCGCGCCGCGGTGCTTGGCTCGCAGACGCCGCTCGGTCGTCCCGGCAGCGCAGATGAAGTCGCGGAAGGCATCGTCTGGCTGCTGAGCGATGCGGCTTCGTATGTGACCGGCGCAGTGCTTGATATAGCCGGCGGACGCTGATTTTTCGTTCGCCTGCCGCGCTCGATTACCTGGGCACAGCACGCGCTCCTCAGAACGACGATCCCGGTTTGCGCAGGAAATCCTGCTCTTCTTCGGTAGACATACGCCCCAACGCCGCGTTGCGATGTGGAAACCGCCCAAACCGTTCGATGACCGCCGCGTGTCTGACTGCGGCCTGGTAGTAACTTGCGATTCTCTTCGGCTGCGCTTCGAACGGTTTGAACAGCCGCAGCGATTCGCGCTGGCTGGCAAGCGACTCGTCGTGCTCGAACGGCAGATATGCGAAGGCACGATGAAGCAGGGTCGGCAGAAGCTGGTCTGCACCGTTTGCGATCATTTGCCTGGCAATCCTCAGCGCATGCGCATCGCCAGCGAATGCTCGCGCAGTCCCGCGATATAGATTGCGTGAAAACTGATCGAGCACGATAACAAGCGCAAGACCCCCAAGCGGTGTAACGGCCCACGCGTCCAGGGCTCCCTGCGCAGCGAGCTCGAGCAGTTCACCGAAGCGCTCGTGCAGCATGGCGTCGAACGCGGCATCGCGCTTGAACCACAGCTTTCTGTCCTGCCCATACGTAACGGAATCCGGCGCACCGAACCAGCAATCGAGCACCACCCGCGCCCGCTCGTCGAGCGCGGCGTAATCGGCTGCGGCGTCATAGGCAACGGAACCAGACAGCCCGCTCATCTGACGTGTCTCCCCTTCCCCATCAATCCGGCCGATTCCGCATCCAGTCGGCCGTATCAAAGAACGAGTGCAGCAGGCGCTCACGCAGCGGCTCGTCCAGTCCCACGTCCTGCATCGCCCACGCCATACACCGCAGCCACTGATCGCGCTCACTCGAAGCAATCGCAAACGGCAGATGCCGGGCGCGCAGACGCGGATGGCCGAAGCGGCTGATGTAGTGGTCAGGGCCACCGAGCCAGCCGCACAGGAACCAGAAAAACTTGTCGCGCGAGCCGTCGAGGGTCGGCGGATGCAGCGCGCGGATCCCCGCGAATTCGGGCTCGAGGTCCATCAGGTCGTAGAAACGGTCGATGAGTTCGCGCACGCGCGTCTCGCCGCCCACCAGTTCGAAGGCCGTCGGTTGCGCCGGCGCTTCGTCGATCGGATCGGTCATACGGTCAACTGCTATCTGCAAAAGGAATCGAAGAAAGAACTACCCGGTTGCTGCCGCTCAGGTATCACGCATCACGCAGCGATTGCAACGCGGGACGGGCCAGCACATGACGCAGGCTCAACCAGCCGCCGACACCCGCGCAAGCGATGCCTGCTGCGATACCGGCAGGCAGCAGCCACGGGTCGAAGTTCAGGTAGAAGAAAAACACCCGCGTCGCGAGTTGCCAACCCACCACTTCAGCGCCTGCCGCCGCCATCAGCCCAGCCAGCGCCCCTACCGCGACGAACTCCGCCACCTGCACGGCGCGCACCTGCCGATGCGACGCACCGAGCGCGCGCAGCAGCGCGGATTCTCGCATACGCTCGTCGCGCGTGCCCGCGAGCGCCGCGTACAGCACCAGCACACCCGCGGCGAGCGTGAAGGCAAACAGGAACTGCACCGCGCCGATCACCTGCTCCAGCATGCGTTGCATCTGCGCGAGAATCGGGCCCACATCGATGGCCGTGAGATTCGGATACGCACCGATCAGACCATCGATCGTCGCGCTCTTCTCAGGCGGCAAGTGGAAACTCGTGATGAAGCTGGCCGGGAAATCCTGCAACGCAGCAGGCGGCATCAACACGAAAAAGTTGACCTTGAACGAACCCCAGTCGAGCTTGCGGACGCTCGTCACCGGCGCATCGATCTGCAAACCGGTCACGTCGAAGCGCAGCGTGTCGCCGGTCTTCACGTGGATCGTTTTCGCGAGTCCTTCCTCGATCGAAATCTGCGGCGCCTTCGTGTCGCCGTACCACTTACCCGCGACGATCCGATTGTCGTCGGGCAGACTCGTCGTGTACGACAGGTTGAATTCGCGGTCGACGAGGCGCTTGGCATCGTCGCTCTTGTACTGGTCCGGATTAATGGGCTTGCCGTTGATCGCAATCAGCCGCCCGCGCACCATCGGCGAAAGCGCCGCATCGGGCACGTCGTGGCTCTTGAGGTACTGCGTCACCCCTGCACGCTGGTCGGGCTGGATGTCGATGATGAACTGGTTGGGTGCGTCGGGCGGCGTCGATTTGCGCCAGCCGTCCACCAGATCGTTGCGTGTCATTGCAATCAACAGCAGACACATGAGGCCGATACCGAGTGCCGTGATCTGCAACGCGCTGGCGCTGCTGCGCCGCTCGAGCGAGGCCAGCGCATAGCGCCAGCCAATGCCGGCATTGACGCGTTCGCTACGCACGATGCGCGCGGCGCCCCACAACGCGAGACGGGCGATCAAGGCAAAAACCAGCAGGCCGCCGGCAAAGCCGCCAGCGACGATCCCTCCAAGCTTCACTTCGCCGGCCGCCACGATCAGCAGTGCAGCGAACAGCACGATTCCCAGGGCATACGCGGCCCACGCCGTGCGCGCCTCCTCGCCCCATTCGCGGCGCAGCACGCGCACCGGCGGCACACGCGTCAACGGCAATAACGGCGGCAACGCGAAGCCGAGCAGCAGCACGAGACCCGCCGCAACCCCTTCGACCGCGGGCCACGCGCCCGGATACGGCAGCACTACGTCGATCAACGTGCCCAGCCAGCTCAGCAACGCCAGATGTCCCGCATAGCCAAGCAGCACGCCGATTGCTCCGCCAAGCAGGCCGAGTCCGAGAAACTCCAGCAGAAACAGCGAACGCAGCGTGCGCTGACTGACACCGAGACAGCGCATCGCCGCGCAGCCATCGAGATGGCGCCGCATGTAGCGGTGCGAAGCCATCGCAATCGCGACCGCCGCCAGCATCGCGGTGAGCAGCGACACCAGGGTCAGAAAATGTCCCGCACGATCGAGCGTTTCGCGCACCTGCGGCTGACCGTCCTTCAGCGATTCGAGCGCGACGCCGCGCATCTTGCCGTCGTCGACGCGAGCATGCGAAAAAGCGGCAAACTTCTCGACCGCCGGGCGCGCGCCCGCCACCAGCAACCGGTACGTCACGCGGCTGCCGAACACGATCAAACCGGTGGACTTGAGCTCATCGTCACGCAGCATCAACCGTGGCGAAAAATTGACAAAGCCGAAGCCGCGGTCCAGTTCACGCGTGATGATCGCGGCGATCGTGAACGTGCGGTTGCCGACCCTCACCGTATCGCCGACATGCACCTTCAACGCGTCGAGCAGCGCCTGATCGACCCACACCGTGCCGGGCGCGGGAATCCCTCGCGCCTCGTGATCGGGCGCGTTCGGCGCAGTCGTAATGCGCAGCGCGCCACGCAGCGGATACGCCGATGTAACGGCTTTGAGCGCCGCCAGCCGCGAGACCGGCTGGGCGCCCATCGTACTGATCATGCTGGGGAAAATGGCGGTGTTCGCCATCTGCAGGCCAAGCGATTTGGCCTCGGTGCTGAATTGCGGATCGACGGGATGATCGGAGCGCACGATGAAGTCGGCGCCGATCATTCGCCGCGCATCGCGCTCAAGCCCCAGATGTAATCGGTCGGCGAGAAAGCCGACGCTCGAGAGGGCCGCCACGGCCAGCACCAGCGCTAGCAGCAGCATCGTCAACTCGCCTGCGCGCCAGTCGCGGGCGGTCATCCGCACGGCCTGACGCACCAGATCGCCCCCGCTAAAACGACGCCCCGGCGCGGCGCGGACGACGGCCGCTGGCGGCGCCGGCGATACTCGTGCCGAATCGCTCAATCGTGCCGACTCCTGGCGAAGCGCGACACCATATGGGTCGCCATGCCGCGAAAGCCGCCCTGCACGCCGCGCCACAGACGCGGCAACACCCAGGCCGCCAGCATCAGAAAGCCGACCATCAGCAACAGGAACAGCACCGGGACGAAGAGCGCCAGCAACAAACCGCCGAACACGAGCCCATCCTCGGCGGTCGAGGTCACGATGTTCGAAACCGGCTCAGGCGAGAGGTTGATCAGCGCGCGCGTACCAGCCTTCGCGAGATGCGCGGTACCGGCCAACGTGCCGCCGGCGAGCGCCGCCACGGTCAGCAGCGCCGGATCGGCATGGCCGAGCGCACCGGCAGCCAGCACGGCACCGGCCGGAATCCGGATAAAGGTGTGAATCGCGTCCCAGAGGGAATCGAAAGCAGGAATTTTGTCGGCCAGAAACTCGGTGACCGTCAGCACAGCCGCCACCCCGATCACCCATGGCGAGGCCAGCACGGACAAGGTATCGGGAAGATGGACGAGACCGAGGCGCGCAAACACGCCGGCTAACAGGACGGTCAGATAGAGACGGAGGCCACTGCCCCAGGACAGGCCCGCCGCTAGCGAGAGAGGTTCAAGCATGGCAGCCTCCAGGCACGTTGCGCGTGCCGGGCGCTTCTGCCACTGCGGACACCCGCTGCAGCGAAGCTGTCAGACCCGCGCCAAGCCGGACGCGGGACAGATTAAATTGAGATCGACTTCATTATAGCCACGTTAATTCGCAGACCGCAGAGCAGACTGCAATTTCAGGCTCTAGTATCCGCGAAAACCGGCTATAGACTGCAAAACGAGCAGTCAGGGGGCCGTTTTAATGGCCGGAGGAGAGTTTGAGTCCGATCAGGCCGATCACAATCAGGGACGCGCTGGCCACCCGCGCCACCGTCAACGCTTCGCCCATTATGACGATGCCAAAAATAAACGCGCCCACCGCGCCGATTCCGGTCCACACCGCGTAGGCGGTGCCGAGCGGCAACTGGCGCATGGCGATGGCGAGCAGCGCAAAGCTGCCGAGGGAAGTCACGACCGTGAACACAGACGGCCACAGCTTGGTAAAGCCTTCGGAGGTCTTGAGACCGGCCGCCCAAGCGACTTCGAGCAAACCGGCAATCAGCAGAAGAAACCAGGACATGAAACGACTCCATGATTCAGATGGGGCCGTCCCCGTTCGATGCAGATGCGCAAGGTCGTCCTTACGATCTGTAATTATATCAAGATTGGGCACTCCTATGCGGCTCCAACCAGCCGGTATCCGACCCCCGTCTCGGTAACGATATGTTCCGGCTGCGCCGGGTCGCGCTCGAGCTTCTGCCGCAAATGGGCCATATAGATGCGCAGGTAGTGATGGCTCTCCACATGCGACGGCCCCCACACATCGCGCAGCAACTGCCGGTGCGTGAGCACCCGGCCGGCATGCCGCACCAATGTGGCAAGAAGCCGGTATTCGATCGGCGTCAGATGGATCGCGGCGCCGTCGCGGCTCACCTGCCGCAACGCCAGGTCGACCGTCACCGCCCCGAAATGCACCTGCGGTGATTCATTGGCGCCGCCCTGGTTGCGCCGGCGCATATGGGCGCGAATCCGCGCCAGCAACTCCGACACGCCAAACGGTTTGGTCAGATAGTCGTCGGCACCGGCGTCGAGCGCGGCCACCTTTTCGGTCTCCTGGGTTCGCGCCGACAGCACGATCACCGGCAGGTCGCTCCAGCCGCGCAGTTCGCGGATCACGTCGAGCCCGTCGGTATCGGGCAAGCCGAGATCGACGATCACGAGGTCGGGCTTGCGCGTCGCGGCTTCCACGAGCCCTTGCTTGCCGGTCTCGGCGTCATGGACAACGATACCCTCGCCTTCCAGCGAGGCACGCACGAAACGGCGAATCTGTTTTTCGTCTTCGATCAGGACGACGGTGATGCTCGGGTCACTCATGGGTAGGCTTTGAAGTCTGCTTGGGGTACGGCTCGGGGGACATCCCCTCGTCGTTATCTTCCTGCACGTCGGGCGCAGGCGGGGGCGTCTCCACCGGCAGATTGAACCAGAAGCGCGCGCCTTCGACATGGCCGTCGCGCGCCACCCGGTTCATTGCGCCGATAGTACCGCCATGGGCTTCGACAATGGCCCGGCAAATCGCCAGGCCCAAACCGATGCCGGGCTTGGCCGACTCTTTCTCGCCGCGGGTAAATTTCTCGAACACGCGCGCTTCCATGCCGACGGGCAGCCCCGGGCCGGTATCGTCGACGGTCACGCGGACGAACGGCTTGCCGTCCTCGTCGATGATATCCGCGCCGATCGTGAGCGGAGTATCGGCCGGCGTGTACTTCGCTGCGTTCTCGAACAGGTTCGAGAAGAGCCGCTCCATCAGCACTGCGTCGAGTTGCAGCAGCGGCAGGTCCGGCGCCAGTTTCACCTGCACCGGATGTTTCGCGAGCACGCGCCGGCATGCGCGCAGCGCAGCGCCCACGGTTTCTTCGAGCAGCGACCACTGGCGGTTCAGTTGCAGACCGCCCGCCTGCAGACGCGCCATGTCGAGCAGATTGGTGACGATGCCGGTCATGCGCAGCGCTTCCTCGTGGATCGCTTCCACGAGTTCGTCGCCAGGCTGCTTGACCGGCTGGCCCTCGCGGGTCTGCGCGAGCATCGACGAGAAGCCGACAATCGTCGTCAGCGGCGTACGCAGATCGTGCGAAATGGCCGACAGCAACGAATTGCGCAAGCGCTCCGACTCCATGTTGACGAGCGCGTCGCGCGCGATGTCGACGTAGTGCACCCGCTCCACGGCGAGCGCAATCTGCGCGGCAAACGCGTCGAGCATGCGCTGCTGCTCCGGTACGGCAAGCTCACGCTCGTCGCGCATCACCACCGCCAGCACGCCGCGCGTACGCATCGGCGCCTTCAGCGGCAAATACAGTGCAGTGGCGGCCGGCAGCGTATCGGTGCCATGACCGGCCGGCTTCTGCTGGTCATACACCCACTGTCCGACGTCGATATCGAGCGATTCGCCTTCGAGCGTGATCGCTGCATCCGGATCTTCGATCTTCTGCTTCACCTGATCCGCGCTATCCGGCAACAGGATCGCGACGCGCGCGCCGAACACTTCGCTCACGTGGCGGCTGCCGATGCCGACGATCTGCTCCATCGTCAGCGCCGCGGCCAGCTCGCGCGCCATCGCGTACATCGCGCCAGTGCGCTGTTCGCGCCGCCGCGCGACGCTCGCCTCGCGGCGCAGGCTCGACGTCAGGTGGCTGATCACCAGCGAGGTCAGCAGCATGCCGAAGAAGGTCAGCAGATACTGGGTGTCGGACACCGAGAACGACATGCGCGGCGGCACGAAAAAGTAATCGAACGCCGCCACGCTGACGAACGACTGCACCACGCCCGGCCCGCGTCCCAGTTTGACCGCGGTGAAGATCACCCCGAGCAGGTACAGCATCACGAGATTGGTCAGGTCGATATGGGCGAACAACTGGCTCGCCACCGCGGTGATGCCCGCGCAGATCGCAAGTGCCCAACCATACGCACCTGGCGGCGAACGCCGTTCGCGAGCCGCGGAGAGCGCCTCGCGCCACGCGTTCACGCCTTCGTCGGCGATCGTACGACGCTCGAGGCCGTCGCGTTCCGACGACGCGCGAATCAAGGTCAAGTCGAGATCGCCGGCCTTCTCCGCGATGCGATCGCCAAGCGGGCGGCGCAGCAAGCGCGCTACACCGATACGCGCGGACGCTCCTGCTACCAGCTTCGAGACGTTGCGCACGCGCGCATAACTGATCAATGCGGAGACCGCATCGGCGCCCGCGAGCGTGGCGGTTTCCGCGCCGAGTTCGGCGGCAAGCCGCAACGCGTTGAGCGTGCGCTCACGACGCGCTTCCGGCAGCCGTTGCAGCTTCGGTGTTTCGACATACACGGCCAGCCAGTCGGCTTTCAGACTGGAGGCGAGACGGGCCGCTGCGCGCACCAGAATCGGCGCTTCGGGACCTGGGCCCACGCACACCAGCAGCCGGTCGCGCGCCTGCCAGATACGTTGAATCGAACGATCGGCGCGGTACTCACGCATCTGGGCATCGACCCGGTCCGCCGTGCGGCGCAGCGCCAGCTCACGCAGCGCAATCAGATTGCCCTTGCGAAAGAAATTGCGCACCGCGCGCTCGGCCTGCTGCGCCAGATAAACCTTGCCGTCGCGCATCCGGTCGAGCAGTTCCTCGGCCGGCAAGTCGACCAGCGTGACTTCGTCGGCACGGTCGAACACGCGGTCGGGCACCGTCTCCCATACGCGGATGCCGGTGATCTGTCCGACCACGTCATTGAGGCTTTCGAGGTGTTGAACGTTAACCGTCGTGTAGACGTCGATGCCCGCATCGAGCAGTTCGTAGACGTCCTGCCAGCGCTTCAGATGGCGTGCGCCCTGCACGTTCGAGTGCGCGAGTTCGTCGACGAGAATCAGTTGCGGCTTGCGGGCGAGCGCGGCATCGAGATCGAATTCTCCGAGCTTGCGGCCGCGGTATTCGATATGCGCGAGCGGCAAAACCTCAAGCCCTTCAAGCAGCGCCGCGGTCTCGCCACGGCCATGCGTTTCGGCGATGCCGACCAGCACATCCACGCCTTCGTCGCTGCGCCGCTTTGCGGCCTGCAACATCGCGTACGTTTTGCCCACACCCGCCGACGCACCGAAGAATATCTTCAGCTTGCCGCGCTGGCGTTTTTCTTCGTCGCGTTGCAGCTTGTCGAGCAACTCGTCTGGATCGGGTCGGTTCATGCGGTGTGGTTAGTTATGGTTCTGTTCTGTTCGATCATACAGCGCGCTCTACAAAAGCCAAAGACGGCGCCAAACCAGCCGCCGTCCTTGTCACGACTACAGACTTAGCCTTGATGCGCAGCGTCGAGTGCGAGATTGAGCTCCAGCACGTTGACGCGTGCTTCACCGAGCACGCCGAACTGACGGCCGCTGGTGTAGCGGTCGACCAGCGCCTGCACGTCGTTCGGCGACATCTTGCGCGCCTTCGCGACACGGTCGATCTGGTAAGCCGCCGCAGCCGGGCTGATTTCCGGATCAAGGCCGCTACCCGACGAGGTCACGAGGTCGACCGGAACCGGCTTCGACATATCGGTACCCGCCGCCTTCAACGCGTCGAGACGGCCTTTGACTTCATCCGACAACGCCGGGTTGGTCGGTCCGATGTTGGAGCCACCCGAACTCGTCGGGTCATACGGTTTCGGACTAATGGCCGACAGACGGCCCCAGAAGTACTGCGGCGCATCGAACTGCTGGCCGATCAGCTTCGAGCCGACCACCTTGCCGTTCTGCTCGATCATGCTGCCGTTGGCCTGGTCGTGGAACGCAGCCTGGCCCACGGCCGTCATTACAGCGGGGTAAGCGAGTCCCGTGATCGCCGCCAGCACGACAAAGATCACGATAAGCGGACGAAAAAGTTTCATGATTGGCAATCCTTTTAGACGCAGCCGGAAGCCCACGCCGCCGGCCGCTGCCTGTTAAACCCAGCCGAACGCGGCCAGTACCATGTCGATCAGCTTGATGCCGATAAACGGCACGATGATCCCGCCGAGGCCATATATCAGCAGATTGCGGCGCAGCAGGATCGAAGCACCGAGCGGCCGGTACTTCACGCCCTTCAGTGCCAGCGGAATCAGCAGCACGATGATCAGCGCGTTAAAAATCACCGCCGACATGATCGCCGAGGCCGGCGTCGCCAGATGCATCACGTTCAGCGCGTTCAGCGCCGGATACGTCGTAGCGAACGCCGCTGGAATGATGGCGAAGTATTTGGCGACGTCGTTGGCAATTGAGAACGTCGTCAGCGAGCCGCGCGTCATCAGCATCTGCTTGCCGATTTCGACGATCTCGATCAGCTTGGTCGGGTTCGAATCGAGGTCGACCATGTTGCCGGCTTCCTTCGCCGCCTGCGTGCCGGTATTCATCGCCACCGCGACGTCGGCTTGCGCCAGCGCCGGGGCGTCGTTGGTACCGTCACCGGTCATCGCCACCAGCTTGCCTTCGGCCTGGTGCGCGCGGATCGTCGTCAGCTTGGCTTCCGGGGTGGCTTCCGCCAGGAAGTCATCCACGCCTGCTTCGGCTGCAATCGCGGCTGCCGTCAGACGGTTGTCGCCCGTCACCATGACGGTCTTGATCCCCATCTTGCGCAGCTCGGCGAAACGTTCCTTGATGCCACCCTTGACGATGTCCTTCAGCTCGATCACGCCAAGGACGCGTGCACCGTGCTCACCCTTCTCGGCCACCACCAGCGGCGTGCTGCCGCGCCGTGCCACTTCGGCTACCGCGTTGTTCACTTCAGCCGGATAGCGGCCACCGTTTGCTTCGACGTAGGTCTTGACGGCGTCGGCCGCGCCCTTGCGAATCTCGCGGCCAGGCAGATCCACACCGCTCATCCGCGTTTGCGCGGTGAAGGCGAGGAAAGTTGCCTGCAACGAAGCCATGTCGCGGGCGCGGATGTTGAAGCGCTGCTTGGCGAGCACGACGATACTGCGGCCTTCCGGCGTTTCGTCAGACAACGACGAGAGTTGCGCAGCATCGGCAAGCGCTTCTTCGGTTACGCCCGGCGCCGGCACGAAGGTCGAAGCCTGACGGTTACCGAGCGTGATCGTGCCGGTCTTGTCGAGCAGCAGCACGTCGACGTCACCGGCCGCTTCCACCGCACGGCCCGACGTCGCGATCACGTTGGCCTGCATCATGCGGCTCATACCGGCCACACCGATGGCGGACAGCAGGCCACCGATCGTGGTCGGAATCAGACACACCAGCAGTGCCACGAGCGCGGTGACGCTCACCACCTGGCCAGCCTTGGCGGCTTCGACGGAGAAGATCGAGAACGGCAGCAGCGTCGCGGTAGCGAGCAGCATCACGATCGTCAGCGCGACCAGCAGAATCGTCAGTGCGATTTCGTTCGGCGTCTTTTGACGCTTCGCGCCTTCGACCATCGCAATCATGCGGTCGAGGAAGGCTTCGCCCGGATTCGCCGTGACGCGCACGACGATCCAGTCGGACAGCACGCGCGTGCCGCCCGTTACCGACGAAAAGTCGCCGCCCGATTCGCGGATCACCGGTGCGGATTCGCCGGTAATTGCCGACTCGTCCACCGATGCCACACCTTCGATCACTTCGCCGTCAGCCGGGATCACGTCGTTGGTTTCCACCAGCACGACGTCGCCCTTGCGCAGATCGGAAGCCGTCATGATGCGGATCGGCGACTTCGGATGCGGCTCGTTGAGCTTTTTGGCCATCACGTCTTTCTTCGCACTGCGCAGCGACGCAGCCTGGGCCTTGGAACGGCCTTCAGCGAGCGCTTCCGCGAAGTTGGCAAAGAGCACCGTGAACCACAGCCACAGCGACACCGCGAGGATGAACCCCGCGGGCGCTTCGGCCTGGCCGCCCAGCGCGGCGATCCAGAGGATCGTCGTCAGAATGCTGCCGACATACACGCAAAACATCACCGGGTTGCGAAACTGGGTGCGTGGCGTGAGTTTCTTGAATGAGTCCACGATCGCCGGACGCACTAGCGCCGGATCGAACATGGACCGCGTTGCATTATGTTCAGTCATTGAAGCCTCGTTTTTTCCTGGTTGCCCGGATCAATGGCCGGCGATCATCAACAGATGTTCGACGCCTGGGCCAAGAGCGAGCGCAGGCACGTACGTCAGTGCGCCGACGAGCAGCACGGTGCCAAGCAGCAGCACCACAAACAGCGGACCATGCGTAGGCAGCGTGCCGCCGGTGACAGCCAGGCGTTTCTTGGCTGCCAGCGAGCCGGCAATCGCCAGCACCGGCACGATCGTGCCGAAGCGGCCAAACCACATCGCGATCGCCGTCAGCCAGTTGTAGAACGGCGTATTCACCGACAGTCCCGCGAACGCGCTACCGTTGTTGTTTGCAGCCGAGCTGAACGCGTAGAGAATTTCCGAGAAGCCGTGCGGCCCGGGGTTGGCGATACCTGCCTTGCCCGCATCGCTCAGCACTGCGATCGAGGTCCCCACGAGCACCAGCAGCGGCGTGAGCAGCACGACGATCGACACCATCTTCATCTCATACGCTTCAATCTTCTTGCCGACATATTCAGGCGTACGACCGATCATCAGGCCTGCGACGAACACGGCGAGCAGCGCGAACACGAGCATCCCGTACATACCGGAGCCCACACCGCCGAAGATCACTTCGCCCAACTGGATCAGCAACATCGGGTAGAGGCCGCCGAGCGGGGTCAGCGAGTCATGCGTGTTGTCGACTGCACCGCACGACGCCGCCGTCGTGGCGACCGTAAAGATGCCCGACTGCGCTATGCCGAAGCGCGTTTCCTTGCCTTCCATGTTGCCGCCCGACTGCAGCGCATTGGCGGACTGGTCGACATGCAGTGCGGTAAAGGCCGGGTTGCCTGCCTGCTCGGCGCTGATTTCACCCACCACACAGGCGGTGAAGGCAATCGTCATCACGGCAAGTACGGCGATACCCTGCCTGCGGTCCGCGATCATCCGTCCGAACACCAGAGCCAGCGCCGCGGGAATGATAAGGATCGCGACGATCTGCAGGAAGTTGCTGAACGGCGTCGGATTTTCGTACGGATGCGCCGAGTTCGCGTTGAAGAAGCCGCCACCGTTGGTGCCGAGCATCTTGATCGCTTCCTGCGATGCCACCGGGCCCATCGCGATAGTCTGCGTCGTCAGCTTGGTGTCGACCGTCACCGCATTACCCTTCGCATCCTTCACCGGGTTGCCTTGTGCGTCGAGCTTCGGCGCGGCATAGGTAGTGGTTTGCAGGGTCGGCACGTCCTGATATGCCTTGAAGTTCTGGATCACGCCCTGGCTCATCAGCAACGCGGCGATGATGGCCGCCATCGGCATAAGCACGTACAGCGTTGCCCGTGTGATGTCGACCCAGAAGTTACCGATGGTCTGCGCCGTGTGCCGGGCAAAGCCACGAATCAGCGCGATCACCACGGCGATGGCTGTGGCTGCGGACAGGAAGTTCTGCACCGTGAAGCCAAGCATCTGCGTCAGATAGCCGGTGGTCTGCTCAGGCGTGTAATCCTGCCAGTTGGTGTTGGTGACGAAGCTGACAGCCGTATTGAAGGCGCTGTCGACCGACATCGGACCGAACTGCTGCGGGTTACCTGGGAGCCAGCCCTGCACGCGCAATATCAGGTACAGGAATAGCGTGCCGAGCGCATTCAACGCGATGGTGGCGATCGCATAATGCTTCCAGCTCATCTCGGCCGACGAATCGACGCCGGCGATGCGATACAGCACGCGCTCGAGCGGACCGCCGAAGCGGACCACGCGGGAGGTGCCATCCATCACGCGCGTGATATAGCGCGAGACCGGTACGGCGAGTGCAAGCAGCACGACCAGATAAATGACCGTTTGAAGGACATTGTTCGAGTTCATTCAATGTCCTCCGCGCGCAGCAGCGCATAGACCAGGTATATGAAAAGCAGCGCAGTGGCAGCGCCCGATAACCACAGAATCCAGGTCATGAGCGTGCTCCCTGGCCACGCCGGAACTGCATCAACTTCTCGCAGCCGGCAATCAAAGCAAAGGTCAGCGCCGCAAATAGCACCATCCCCCCGACATACAGCACATCCATTTGTGTTCTCCAGTAGCGGACTTTGGATGGGTAGAACGTTATGCCGATCGGCGTAAAGTCCTGGTCAAAGATGGCAGGGGCGATGTAAAAAATGTGTAAACGAAAAAGGCCGTTCCGGTGTGGCTGGAACGGCCTGGCGCGCGTGGGGGCTGGCTTTTACGGGGGAGAGACCATGCTCGTGCGGAGCGTGGTGCGGCGCGGAATTTTTATGGCGCCGCTATTACACCTTGATGCGGACTGCGGCTACGGCAGCAGCACCGTCGAACCGGTGGTGCGGCGGCTTTCCAGTTCGGTGTGCGCCTTCCCGACTTCGGACAGTGGATAGCGCTGGTTGATGCTGGTCTTGACCTTGCCCGACACCAATACGTCGAACAGCTCCGCCGACATCGCCTCGTAATCGCTCCGCTTACCGATGTACGTAAACAGGGTCGGCCGGGTGAAGAAGAGCGACCCGCGTCCGGCGAACTCGGAGGAATCGATCGGCGGCAGCGGACCCGACGCATTGCCGAAGCTCACGAACAGGCCGAGTGGTGCGAGGCAGTCGAGCGAGGCGGTAAACGTGTCCTTGCCGATCGAGTCGTAGACAACCGGCACGCCCGCGCCGTTGGTGATCTCGCGCACGCGCTTGGTGAAATTCTCGCGCGTGTAGACGATGGGGTGGTCGCAGCCATGCGCTTTAGCGATCTCCGCCTTTTCGTCCGAGCCGACCGTGCCGATCACCGTCGCGCCCAGCGCCTTTGCCCATTGGCACGCCAGCAGGCCGACGCCGCCAGCAGCCGCCTGGATCAGGATCGTGTCGCCTGCCTTAACCGGATAGGTCCGCCGCAACAGATACTGCGCGGTCAAGCCCTGCAGCATCACCGAGGCGGCCTGCTCGTAGCTCAGCGCATCCGGCAGCTTGACGACCTGAACCGCGGGCAACACGCGCTCCTGGGCATAGGCGCCCGGCGGGCGCGCCACATACGCGACCCGGTCGCCGGTCTTCAGACCCATCACGCCGGCGCCCACCGCCGTGATCTCGCCGGCCGCTTCCATGCCGAGACCGCCCGGCAGCGGCAAGGGGTACAAACCGGTACGGAAATAGACGTCGATATAGTTCAGGCCGACCGCATGCTGCCTGATGCGGATCTCGCCATTACCCGGTTCCCCTACCTCGACATCGACCCACTTCATCACCTCGGGGCCGCCTGTCTTATCGAAACGAATTGCCTTGACCATGATGTTTCCTGTCGACGTACAAGTTATCTGCGATGAGTGAATTCGAGGTGCGAATCTCAGACCTTCTCCGCGAGCCGCAAGGTCAGGACGTCAAGAATCATCCGCGCCGTCGAAATGTTGGTCGCGCACGGCACGTTGTGGACGTCACAGGCGCGCACTAGCGCGTTGATATCCGGTTCGTGAGGCTGCGGCGTCATCGGATCGCGCAGGAAGATCACCATATCGACGCGACCTTCGGCGAGTTGCGCACCGATCTGCAGATCGCCGCCGTGCGGGCCGGATAGCATTCGCTCGACGTTCAGCCCATGCGTGTCCGCGATTCGCGAGCCGGTCGTGCCCGTTGCAACAATGTCGCAACGTCGTAGCGTGTCGACGTATTCGCCGGCAAGCTGGACGATGGCGTCCTTTTTGTGGTCGTGCGCAATCAGCGCGATGCGGGTCGTCATGAGGGACTCAATCTCCAGATCCAGATGTGTTGTTGTGGTTGTGATTTCGGGGTGTGGCGCTGAAACAGCGACCGCTCAGAAGGTGCCCGGATAGGCGCCGCCATCCAGCAGCCAGTTCTGCCCGGTGATGTAGCCGGCATGCACGCTGCACAGAAACGCGCAGGCGCGGCCGAATTCATCGCGATTGCCGAAACGGCCCGCCGGAATCGACGCCATGCGCTGCTTGCGTGTTTCTTCCACGGACAGGTGTTGTGCCTTCGCCTGAGCGTTGATGGTCGTGGCAATGCGGTCGGTGTCGAACAGTCCCGGCAGGAGGTTGTTGACCGTCACGCCGTCGCGCGCCACCTTGCGCGCGAGGCCGGCGACGAAACCGGTCAGACCTGAGCGGGCGCCGTTCGAGAGACCCAGCACGTCGATCGGCGCCTTCACCGCCGAACTCGTGATGTTGACGATCCGGCCGAAGCCGCGCGCGATCATCGGATCGATGGTGGCGCGGATCAGTTCGATCGGCGTCAGCATGTTCGATTCAAGCGCGCGGATCCAGTCGTCGTGCGTAAAGTTACGGAAGTCGCCGGGCGGCGGCCCACCTGCGTTGTTCACGAGGATGTCCGGCTCCGGACAGGCGGCGAGCGCAGCCGCGTGCCCTTCCGGCGTGGTGATGTCGCACGCCACGGTCTTGACCTTGACGCCGGTTTTGGCGCGGATTTCGGCGGCGGTGGCCTCGAGCGTCTCCGCCGTGCGGGCGACGATCACCAGATTCACGCCCTCGGCGGCCAGCGCTTCCGCGCAGCCGCGGCCGAGCCCCTTGCTTGCCGCGCAAACCAGCGCGGTGCGTCCTGCGATTCCCATGTCCATCTGTCCATCCTCCTCTATCTCTTCCTGATCCTATGACGGCGCGGCGGAGCCTCAGAAAGGGCAACGCCACGACTGCCGCTTGCGCCCGAGCGGACGGTTTCCCCCGATTCTAGAAGAAACGGTGCCTGATAGAAGAAACGGTGCCTGACTGCCGGTGGCCCCCGCAATCTCCGGTATCTTCGGGCAGCAGTTTCGGTAAACTTGCAGCGCGTGGCGAGCCCGCCTGCCGGTTCTGCCGGTCAAACGGGCCGCCGACCGATTCCTCTTGCCGCCGCTAGCGCTCCCGCCATGACACAGGACAGCCGTTTCCCCAATCTTTTTATCCTCGATCACCCGCTGATCCAGCACAAGCTGTCGCATATGCGCGACCGGGACACCTCGACGCGCACCTTCCGCGAGTTGCTGCGCGAGATCACGCTGCTGATGGGCTATGAGATCACCCGCAACCTGCCCATGACCACGCGCCGCGTTACCACCCCGCTGCTCGAGATCGATGCACCGGTGATCGCCGGCAAGAAACTGGCGATCGTGCCGGTGCTGCGGGCCGGCGTCGGCATGTCCGACGGGCTGCTTGAGCTGATTCCGTCGGCCCGCGTCGGCCATATCGGCGTGTACCGGGCGGACGACCACCGGCCGGTCGAGTATCTGGTGCGGCTGCCGGATCTGGAAGACCGGATTTTCATCCTGTGCGATCCGATGGTGGCGACCGGCTACTCGGCGGTGCATGCCGTGGATGTGCTCAAGCGCCGTGGCGTGCCGGGCGAAAACATCATGTTCCTCGCGTTGGTGGCCGCGCCGGAAGGCGTGCAGGTGTTCCAGGACGCGCACGCGGACGTGAAACTTTACGTCGCGTCGCTCGATTCGCATCTGAACGAACACGCGTATATCGTGCCGGGGCTGGGCGATGCGGGTGACCGGCTGTTTGGGACGAAGAACTGAAGAAGGCATGCCAGCGGTGCGACGTGTCGTGAACTGACGACGATGTCGCGCCGCCAGCGCAAGCGCTCCCGGCGTGACGCGCCGACCGATAGCACCACGTCAAGCGGGCACGATCGACAGTTCAAGCCGTTTGCCGAGTGCAGCCAGGGCCGACGCGATGGTGTCGATCTTGGTTACGTGACCGAGGTCGATTACGCGCTGGACGTCCTGCGGACGCGTATGCAGGCGCCGTGCAAGCTCCGCGGGCGACACCTTTTGCTCGACCATTTCGTTCAGCAGCAACACCTTGGCCGCGAGGCTGGCGGGCAACTCGATCAACTCCTCGCCGCGCCGTGCCCTAGACGGCAGCGGGACCGCCCGTTTGTCTTCAAAGTAAAAATCCATCGCCGTGGCCAGGGCATCAGCCGCCATTTCACGCGCTTCTTCGAGCGTCGCGCCAGACGTCAACGCCTCGGGAATATCGCGAAACGACACGGTAAATCCGGCCTCGTCTGCTTCGATGCGGGCGGGATAGCGAAACATAGATAACTCTCCGTGGTCCCTTTGCGGGAAAAGCTCGGGTGGTGAGGAAGCCCCGGGCGGGGCTTGCCTTCATTTGCAGTTCAACTGTCTGAGAATTGCTCTTCGAAGCGGCTCCGATATCTCGTGAGACGGATGCCTCGGCAGCGTGGTCTGCCGACCGTTCAGATACACCTTCAAATGCTTACTGCCTTGCTCGAAAGTCGCTCCCTGGTCAGCGAGCCAACGTTTGAACTCGCTTTGCTTCACCGTACCCCCGTGTCCGTGAACACCCTGCAAATATAAACATAAATGTTTATATTTGCAAGCGAAAGCCACGTCCACCCCTCTGCCGCGCCCCCGCGGCATGATAAAATTCGCATCCGCTCATCAAGCGGCTCAACTTGCACAATCGCCCGGCGCATCGCGCCTTTGCGGGGTCCGCGGGACCCAGTTCAGACCGGTCCGGTCCGATTGCCGGGCGCTTCAGGTTCAAGATGAAATGGGTCGGACATCGCGGTCCGGCAGCGCGGTTTGACATCGAGGCGCGCCTTCCCAAGCGCCCGACATCGCAACGACAATTGCACTATGCGTGCGCCCCGCAGGCGCGCGCGACGGAGAAAGGTATGGCGGGTCATTCGAAATGGGCCAACATCAAGCATAAAAAAGCAGCGACCGATGCCAAGCGCGGCAAGATCTGGACGCGGCTCATCAAGGAAATTCAAGTCGCTGCCCGCATGGGCGGAGGCGAAATCGACACGAACCCGCGTCTGCGGCTCGCCGTCGAAAAGGCGTATGACGCCAACATGCCGAAAGACAACGTCAATCGCGCCATCCAGCGTGGCGTTGGCGGCGTCGACGGCGCAAGCTACGAAGAAATCCGCTACGAAGGCTACGGCATCGGCGGCGCGGCAGTGATCGTCGACACCATGACGGACAACCGCATCCGCACCGTCGCGGAAGTGCGTCACGCGTTCTCCAAGAACGGCGGCAACATGGGCACGGACGGCTCGGTGGCGTTCATGTTCGATCACGTCGGCCAGTTCCTGTTCGCGCCGGGCACGCCCGAAGACAAGCTGATGGAAGCAGCCCTCGAAGCCGGCGCCGACGACGTGGTGACGAACGAGGACGGCAGTATCGAAGTGCTGTGCCCGCCGAACGATTTCCCGAAGGTGAAGACTGCGCTCGAAGCCGCCGGCTTCAAGGCGGAACTGGCTGAGGTGACGATGAAACCTCAGACGGAAGTGGAGTTCACCGGCGACGACGCGGTGAAGATGCAAAAGCTGCTCGACGCACTCGAAAATCTGGACGACGTGCAGGAAGTCTATACAAACGCGGCCATCGCCGACTAATAAGCGCCGCGCGGGCGCGCCATGCGTGGCGCCCGCAGGCTGTCGCGGTGCGTAGCACGCGTCTTGCATGAAGTCCTTTGCCGGTGCTGTCGGTCGCTGTGTCCCGCTGTCTGCCGTCTTTGCTTTGCCGACGTTTTTTGCAAACCAGCTGCACGTCAGGCGTCTTTTTGTGCCGGCGTCACAGGTTAGCCGTTCGCCTTGTGCGAACCTTGTGGATATTCACGGCCGGCGCCGCCAATGCGCCGGTCGTTCATGGTTTTTAAGTCTTCGGGGAATCACATGAAGTTACTCGTCGTCGGGTCCGGCGGTCGCGAACATGCGCTCGCATGGAAGCTCGCGCAATCGCCGCGAGTCCAGCTCGTCTACGTGGCACCTGGCAACGGCGGCACCGCCCAGGACGAGCGTCTGCGCAACGTCGACATCACCGAGCCGGCTGCGCTCGCCGATTTTGTCGAGAAGGAACAGATCGCCTTCACGCTGGTGGGGCCGGAAGGGCCGCTCGCAGCGGGCATCGTCAATCTGTTCCGCTCGCGCGGCCTGAAGATTTTCGGGCCCACGAAGGAAGCTGCGCAGCTCGAAAGCTCGAAAGACTTCGCCAAGGCGTTCATGAAGCGTCATGCGATCCCGACGGCCGAATACGAAACCTTCGCAGATGTCGCTGCCGCCCACGCCTACCTCGACACCAAGGGTGCGCCGATCGTCATCAAGGCCGACGGCCTCGCCGCCGGCAAGGGCGTGGTGGTCGCGCTGACGCTCGATGAAGCGCACGCCGCGGTCGACATGATGCTGTCGGACAACAAGCTTGGCGATGCCGGCGCACGCGTCGTGATCGAAGAATTCCTCGCTGGCGAAGAGGCGAGTTTCATCGTGATGGTGGACGGCAAGCATGTGTTGCCGCTTGCCTCGAGCCAGGACCACAAGCGGCTGCTCGACGGCGATCAGGGCCCGAATACGGGCGGCATGGGCGCCTATTCGCCCGCGCCGATCGTCACGCCGCAACTGCATGCCCGCGTGATGCGCGAAATCATTCTGCCGACCGTACAGGGCATGGAGAAGGAAGGCATCCGCTTCACCGGTTTCCTGTATGCGGGCCTGATGATCGACGCCCACGGCAACCCGAAGACGCTCGAATTCAACTGCCGCATGGGCGACCCCGAAACGCAGCCGATCATGGCGCGTCTGAAGGGCGACTACTCGAAGGTGGTGGAGCAGGCGATTGCCGGCACGCTCGACACGGTCGAGCTGGAATGGGATCGCCGCACCGCGCTCGGCGTGGTGTTGGCTGCGCACAACTATCCGGACAGCCCGCGCAAGGGCGACCGGATCAGCGATATTCCGGCCGAGACCGACGATTCGGTAACGTTCCACGCCGGCACCACGCTGGCCGACGGCAAGCTGACCACCTCGGGCGGCCGGGTGCTGTGCGTGGTGGGGCTGGCGGATTCGGTGCGCAGCGCGCAATCTGTGGCCTACGAGACGATCAACCAGATTTCGTTCGACGGCATGCAATATCGTCACGACATCGGCTATCGTGCGCTGAACCGCAAACATAGCTGACCACACCGCAACCCGACGAACCCGCGGCGCCCTGCGCGCCGCCCCAGCACCTGCATTCATGACGGATTCGAACTACGACGTACAGGCTGTACGTAGCTGGCTGCAAGGCCTGCAGACGCACATCGCCGAGACGCTCGGCGCGTTCGACGGCACCCCGTTCGCCACCGATGCCTGGCAGCGCGCCCCCGGCGAGAAGCTGCGCGGGGGCGGCATCACGCGGATTCTGGAAGGCGGCCAGTTCTTCGAGCGCGCCGGAATCGGCTTCTCGGACGTCGCCGGCGACGCACTGCCGGGCTCGGCGAGCGCCGCCCGTCCACAGCTCGCCGGACGCGGTTTCGAAGCAATGGGCGTGTCGCTCGTGCTGCACCCGCACAATCCCTACTGCCCGACCGTGCATATGAACGTGCGCCTGCTGATCGCCACCAAGGCAGGCGAAGCACCGGTGTTCTGGTTCGGCGGCGGCATGGATCTGACGCCGTACTATGGCTTCGAGGAAGACGCACGGCATTTCCATGGCGTCTGCCGCGACGCGCTGCAGCCTTATGGCGCCGAGCTGTATCCGCGCTTCAAGCGCTGGTGCGACGAGTATTTCTTCCTCAAGCACCGTAACGAAGCGCGTGGCATCGGTGGGATTTTCTTCGACGATTTCTCGGAGCCGGGCTTCGAGCAATCGTTCGCGATGCTGAAAAGCGTGGGTGACGGGTTCCTCAAAGCGTACCTGCCGATCATCGAAAAGCGCCGCAACATTCCGTACGGCGAGGCCGAGCGCGAATTCCAGGCATACCGGCGTGGCCGCTATGTTGAGTTCAACCTGGTCTTCGACCGTGGCACACTGTTTGGGCTACAGAGCGGCGGACGCACCGAGTCGATCCTGATGTCGATGCCGCCTGTGGTGAACTGGCGCTACAACTGGCAGCCGGAGCCCGGCACGCCCGAAGCACGCCTTTACAGCGATTTCCTCGTGCCGCGCGAGTGGGTCTGAAGAGCGCTGAACGCATCGATGCGCACCAAGGGCCACTGAAGGCCTGGGCTACCCGCCGGCCTCGCCGCCCGCTGGCGCCGTCACGACAAAGGATTCTCACCTGAACGCGAACGCTCACCCTGTTGCCCTGCCCCGCCGGATCGGCCTGCTGGGCGGCACCTTCGACCCGATTCACGACGGCCATCTGGCGCTTGCGCGCCGCTTCGCCGAGGTGCTGCAGCTCACCGAGCTGGTGTTGCTGCCAGCCGGCCAGCCCTGGCAGAAGCCGGACGTCTCGCCGGCCGCCGACCGCCTGGCGATGACCCGAGCCGCAGCCGGCTCGCTGGAGCTGCCGGGCGTAAAGGTGAGCGTCGCCACCGACGAGATCGAACACGACGGCCCCACCTACACGGTGGAGACGCTGCAACGCTGGCGCGAGAAGGAAGGTTCGCAGGCATCGCTGTCGCTGCTGATCGGCGCCGACCAGCTCGTGCGGCTCGATACCTGGCGCGAGTGGCACCGTTTGTTCGAGTTCGCGCATATCTGCGCGTCGACCCGCCCCGGCTTCGAGCTCGCCTCGATCCCGCCGCCGGTCACCGCCGAAATCGCCGCACGCCAGGCTGACGCCAGCGTGCTGCAAGCAACACCCAGTGGTCATCTGCTGATCGATACCACGCTGGCCTTCGACGTTTCGGCCACCGATATCCGCGCGCATCTGCGCGAACGTCTAGCTCAGCATGCCGGCGGCCAGCAACAGAACGAGGCCGCGAGCCATGTCCCCACCGCGGTGTGGGACTATATTCTTCAACACCATCTGTACCACCGGTAACCCCATGGATATTCGCAAACTACAACGCACGATCGTCGACGCCCTTGAAGACGTGAAAGCGCAAGACATCAAGGTGTTCAACACCAGCCATCTGACCGGACTGTTCGACCGCGTGATCGTCGCCTCCGGCACCTCGAACCGTCAGACCAAGGCGCTCGCCTCCAGCGTGCGTGAAAAGGTCAAGGAAAACGGCGGTGAAATCATCAGCACGGAAGGTGAAGACGTGGGCGAATGGGTGCTGGTCGATTGCGGCGACGCGGTCGTGCACATCCTGCAACCGGCGCTGCGCCAGTACTACAACCTCGAAGAAATCTGGGGCGACAAGCCCGTGCGCATCAAGCTGACGAGCGCGAGCCCGTTCGGCGGCGCCAGCGCCAGCGAGCCGCTCGATGAAGACGAAGAGGACGAACCGGCCGCCAAGCCGGCTCGCAAGACGCCGGCGCGCCGTCGATAAGTACGTGGGTGAGCACGCGAGCGGTTTGCTGTACGTAACGTTGACCGTCCGTCAGCGATTACATCCGCGAGTGCGTCCGCAATCACATCCGTAATGAAACTACACATCCTCGCCGTCGGCCACAAGATGCCGGACTGGATCGCCACCGGCTTCGACGAGTACGCGAAGCGCATGCCGCCCGAGCTGCGTATCGAGTTGCGCGAGATCAAGCCCGAACAGCGATCGTCGGGGCGTCCCGCCGAGAGCGTGATGGCGGCGGAGCGGTTGAAGATCGAAGCCGCGTTGCCGAAGAACGCGCGCATTGTCGCGCTCGACGAACGCGGCAAGGACTGGACCACCATGCAGCTCGCCGCCGCGCTGCCCGGCTGGCAGCAGGATGGACGCGACGTGGCGTTCCTGATCGGCGGTGCCGATGGACTCGACCCCGATCTCAAGGCGCGCGCCGACATGCTGTTGCGCGTCTCCAGCCTGACGCTGCCGCACGCCATGGTGCGTGTGCTGCTTGCCGAACAGCTTTACCGCGCGTGGACCATCACGCAAAATCACCCCTATCACCGCGTGTGAGCGGCTGAGGTAAGCGCCTACGGCTGTCCGGACATTCCGGCGCACCTTTTGGTTAGTCGCTTGCGTCTTGCGTATATACCACCTGCGCGCCGCGGTCATACGCGCTTTTCCGAATGTGCCTTTGATGTGCCCGGTGAATGCGCGCCGTTCGCGTATGCCGTACGCTGTTCACGCGCGACCTCAAAACCAACCCATGCCCAACTGAGACCCTTTATGGCAACGCCCGCTGCTGCACTCCATCCGTTTGTCTATCTTGCCTCCCAAAGTCCGCGCCGCCAGGAGCTGCTGCAACAGCTAGGCGTGCGCTACGAGCTGCTGCTGCCCCGCCCCGACGAAGACGCCGAAGCGCTCGAAGCCGAGTTGCCCGGCGAGCTTGCACACGACTACGTAGTGCGCGTGTGCCAGGCGAAAGCGCAGGCGGCACGTGCGCGCCTGGTCGCGGGTGCTCATGTGTCTGCGCCGATCCTCGTTGCGGACACAACCGTCACGATCGATGACGCGATTCTCGGCAAGCCCACCAATGCCGACGACGCGCTCGCCATGCTCACGCGCCTCGCCGGACGCGAACACGAGGTGCTGACGGCGCTGGCCGTCGTCGATGCGAACGGGGCGCTGCTGCCGGCTGCGTTGTCGGTATCGCGCGTGCGTTTTGCTGCAGTGCAGGCGGGCGCCCTGCAACACTATGTGGACAGCGGCGAGCCGTTCGGCAAGGCAGGAGCGTACGGCGTACAGGGGCGCGCCGCGGAGTTTATCGAACGTATCGAAGGGTCCTATTCAGGTATCATGGGTTTGCCTCTTTTTGAAACCGCTGCACTCCTGCGTGCGGCGCGCATCGACTTCTAGAACAACACCATGAATGAAGAAATCCTGATCAATGTCACGCCGCAGGAAACGCGCGTCGCGCTGGTCCAGCAAGGCGCCGTCCAGGAACTTCACGTCGAACGCACACTGTCGCGCGGACGCGTCGGCAACGTCTATCTCGGCAAGGTCGTTCGCGTGTTGCCGGGCATGCAATCCGCTTTTATCGATATAGGCCTCGAGCGCGCAGCGTTCCTGCACGTGGCGGACATCTGGCATCCGCGCCTCGCGGGCGAACCTCAGCATCAGGCGCCGCATCAGCCGATCGAAAAGATCGTCTTCGAAGGTCAGACCTTGATGGTCCAGGTCGTCAAAGATCCGATTGGCACCAAGGGCGCGCGGCTGTCCACGCAGGTCAGTATCGCGGGGCGCACACTCGTTTATCTGCCGCAGGAACCGCATATCGGGATTTCGCAGAAGATCGAAAGCGAAGCAGAACGCGAAGCGATTCGCGCCCGGCTGACTGCCGTGTTGCCCGCTGACGAGAAAGGCGGCTACATCGTGCGCACGATCGCCGAGGACTCCACCAGCGAGGAACTGGCCAGCGACGTGGCATATCTGCGCAAGACGTGGACGACGATTCTCTCGCAGGGGCAGCGCATGCCGCCGACGAGCCTGCTGTATCAGGATCTGAATCTGGCTCAACGCGTGCTGCGCGATTTTGTAAACGACGAGACCTCGCGTATTCAGGTCGATTCGCGCGAGACGTTCCAGATGCTGTCCGATTTCGCGGCGGAATTTACGCCCGCGGTGTCATCGAAGCTGCATCATTACGCGGGCGAACGGCCGCTCTACGATCTCTACAACATCGAGACCGAAATTCAGCGGGCATTGTCGCGGCGCGTGGATCTGAAGTCGGGCGGGTATCTCGTCATCGATCAGACTGAAGCAATGACGACCATCGACGTGAACACCGGTGGCTACGTCGGCGCGCGTAACTTCGACGATACGATTTTCAAAACCAACCTCGAAGCTGCGCATACGATTGCGCGGCAATTGCGCCTGCGCAATCTGGGCGGCGTGATCATCATCGACTTCATCGACATGGAGAACGTCGAGCATCGCGACCAGGTGTTGGGTGAACTGAAGAAGGCGCTGTCGCGCGACCGCACGCGGGTGACGGTCAACGGGTTTTCGCAGCTTGGGCTCGTGGAGATGACGCGTAAGCGGACTCGCGAGTCGCTGGCGCATGTGCTTTGCGAACCGTGTCCGGTGTGTCAAGGTAAGGGGCAGGTCAAGACCGCACGGACTGTTTGCTACGACGTGCTGCGCGAGATTCTGCGTGAGTCGCGGCAGTTCAATCCGCGTGAGTTTCGCGTGGTGGCTTCGCAGCAGGTGATTGATCTATTCCTCGAGGAGGAGTCGCAACATTTGGCGATGCTGATCGATTTCATCGGCAAGCCGGTGTCGTTGCAGGTGGAGTCGAATTTAAGCCAGGAGCAGTACGACATTGTGCTGATGTAGTTCAAAGCAGGTCATATTCCAGAAGTTTCAATTCATCCCGTCCGCCGCACTGGCGGAAAACGCTTCGCACTGCGGTTAAACATCACGCGGCGGAACCGCTCTCTCTTGTGTTCGTCTTCGAAATGCGCGAGAGACGGCTTGATCAGATCGCTTCGCGAGACGATCCCGACCAGACGGAGCGTCTGCCTGTCGGCAACTACGGGCAAACGTTCGAGACCATGGACTGCGAGCCGCGTCGCGACCAGCCTGCAGGTTTCATCGGGCAACGCAACAATCGGCGCGTTTGCGCTCAACAGATCGGCAAGGCGCGCATCGGACGCCTGGGCGGCCCCTGCGGTCCCCTTGTCACGAAACCGCTCTAGCGCCGCGCGATCTACCATGCCGGTCACTACACCGTCCTTGAGCGCCGGATAGGCTCGATGCGTTTGCGTGGTGCCGAAGAATGTCATCAGCGCCTCGCTCACCGACAGGTTGGCGTCGATCGTCTCGACGGACCGGGACATCACCTCGTCGACGTAGTGGCGCTCGAGCGGATCGACACCATACTCCCGGTAGATGTGGTATCCGCGGCGAGCGATCTTCTCCGTCATGATGGAGCGCCGCATGACCACGGTCGCAAAGCCGTGTGCCACGAGCGTAGCGGCCAGGAGCGGCAACAACGCGTTGCTATCGTGCGTCAGGCCAAACGCAAACACGATTGCCGTGAGCGGCGCACCAAGCGTTGCACCGAGCGTCGCTGCCATGCAAACGAGCGGCCACAGCGCTGGTTCGCCGCCT
Source organism: Paraburkholderia sp. GAS82 (assembly GCF_050436285.1). NCBI lineage: Bacteria > Pseudomonadati > Pseudomonadota > Betaproteobacteria > Burkholderiales > Burkholderiaceae > Paraburkholderia > Paraburkholderia sp. GAS82. The sequence continues at coordinate 511,574 of NZ_JBNDLX010000006.1, read as the reverse complement.
GGCAGCACGTGGCCAAGCACGGTGCCAAGTCCTGCACCCAACATGAGCAGCGGAGCGAGCACCCCGCCCGACGTGCCGGAGCCCAGCGCAACCACCCAGATAATGGCCTTCACAACCAGAATGGCGATAGCGACCTGCAGCACGACATGCTGATGCAGCAGGTCTCCGATCACGTCGTAGCCCACGCCAAGCGCGCGAGGTTCGAGAAATCCGCCGATCCCCACCACAAGGCCGCCGAGCGCGGGCCACCACATCCAGTGAACAGGCAGCTTGCCGAACAGGTCTTCGGTCTTGTACAAAGCCGCGGACAGGCCGGAGGCTAGCGCCCCGCTCAACAGGCCGGCAATCACGCACGACACGAGCGAGAGCGCGCCAGGAGGCGCCGTTTCGAGGGGAAACAGCGGGCCTGTGCCGAAGAATGCCGCACGCGCAAAGCCCGCGACTGCGCACGCCAGTGCAACCGGCAAGAAGCTGCGCGGCCGCCATTCGAACAACAGCAGTTCAACCGCCAGCAGCACGGCGGCCACGGGCGTCCCGAAGACTGCGGTCATACCGGCTGCCGCACCGGCCACCAGCAGCGTTTTGCGTTCCGCCGACGTCACCTTCACGCACTGCGCGATCAGCGAACCGAGTGCACCACCTGTCATGATGATCGGGCCTTCGGCACCAAACGGGCCGCCGCTGCCGATCACGATGCCGGACGACAGCGGCTTGAGAATCGCGACTTTCGGTGACATGCGGCTCTTGCCGAACAGGATGGCTTCGATTGCTTCCGGAATACCGTGGCCGCGGATTTTCTCTGAACCGTAGCGCGCCATGAGACCCACAATCAGGCCACCCACCACCGGTATCACGATCACCCAGCCACCGAGCGTGTTCAGTGCCGGCGATCGATCCGCGAAAGAGAACGCACCGAAGAAAAACAGATTCGTGAACAGGTGAATCAGGCTCAGCAGCACAAACGCCGCGAGCGTACTGAGCGCGCCAATCGCTGCCGCTAGCAAGGAAATTCCAGGAAGCCGCGCGTTGGACGAGAAGTCGCGCTTATGCGTATCGTGGTTCATGGTTACTCAACGTCGATCTGGGGAACCTTGAAGGCACCCTTGAGGGATTTCAATTCGGCACGATGCATTTCCGCCAGACGGGAAAGCACCTGCTCGCCCGCTTTCAGCAGATGAACCTCGACCTGGCGGCGATCGGTGTCGCTGATCTTGCGCCGGACGAGATCAAGCGCCTCGCAACGGGACACGAGGGCGACCACGCCGTGGTGCTGCGACTGGAGCCGCTCCGCGAGTTCGCCGATGGTCGCCCAGTCGCGCTCCGGATAGCCCTTGATATGCAGCAGCAACAGGTACTGCAAAGGGGTAATGCCTTCGCCCTGCGCGGCCTGCTCGGAAAATCGCTCGAAGCGGCGCATCTGGTAGCGGAACTCGGACAGTTGCTCGAAGTTCGTCTTGGTCAAACCGCGCGCGAGTGTTTTCATCGGAGTCCCGAAGGAAAATGCAAAAACCAAATTATATCACTTTGTGATACTTAGGCCGGCAATCGGATCCGCCTCCGTAATCATCCCGGTGAGTCGCTCCTCGACAATGCCCAGCAAGGCACCGAGGCACGATCTCAGGCGCTCCGACCGGGAAGAAAGCTTCTTGTCAGAAAGTGCCGCCTCCTTCGCGATAATCCCCGCCCGTGCGCTGCGCAAAAAAAATCTCCTCGCAGCGACGGATTCCACGCTCCCAGCCGTTTAAGCATCAAAGGCACTCCTGCAAGTCGACGCGCCAGCCCACTCCGTACGAGCTCAAACGCCATGACCATTCGAATTCTTCTCGTTGATGACGATCCAGAACTGCGCACCCTGCTATGCGACTACCTGGGACGCCAGGGCATCGAAATCTCGACGCTGCACGACGCGGGTGCGCTGCAACACTGGCTCGAAAGAGACCGGCCGGACGTGATCGTCCTCGACGTGCTGATGCCGGGCGTGGATGGGCTAACCGCGCTGGGGCGCCTGCGCGCCTCAGGCGACGATATCCCCGTGATCCTGCTGACCGGACGCTCCGATGACATCGACCGGATCGTCGGACTTGAAATGGGCGCGGACGACTACATCGGCAAGCCGTTTAACCCGCGTGAACTGATCGCACGCGTAGAGGCCATCTTGCGGCGGCGTCGCGTGGCGTTGTCACCCACTGCGCTGGAACACCGCGAACCATTCCGCTTTGGGCGCTTCACGCTCGATTTCGAGTCCCGCACCCTGAAAGCCGCAGACCGCTCGCAGATCCTGTCGGCCACCGAATTCGCCATGCTCAAGGTTTTCATCAATCATGCAATGCGCACGCTCACCCGGGAGCGCCTGATCGACCTGCTGTACGGTCCCGAAGACGAACATACCGATCGCGGCGTCGACGTGCAGGTCTGGCGTCTGCGGCAGATTCTCGAAACCAATCCGTCCTCGCCACGCCTGATTCAAACTGTCCGTGGTCGCGGCTACGTGTTCGTTCCCGACGGTGAGCAACATGTGCCGCAACGGGAATACGCGTAGGGTCAAGAGCGTCGTAGCCGTAGTCGTAGGTAGCCGTAGTCCTCCGGATGCTAAACCTTAGTAACCCTTAGGATCGACGCAGTACGACCTCGCCCGTTTTGCTCTTCTCCGCCAGACAACACCCAGAAGCCAGCCAGACCCGCCAGCCGCTCAATGAAGCCGCCCGCCCGACGGATTGCGCTGCGGCACGCCGCGATAGTGATTTTCGAAAGCCTCGTGCATGCGCCTGAGCAGCACGAGATACGGTTTGCCCTGCTCCGTGCAAACGAGTCGCGCGGCAATGGAATTCGCTTCATCCCATAGCCGTTCGAATTTTTCTCGTGCTACGGTAATGGGTAACCTCGAGGCCATGAGGTCCGTGAAATCGTTTTCGATCGCCTCCGGCGGGCGAGCCGGTTTTGCCGGGATGTCAGGCATGGGATGGTTCACCGAACACGTTTTAAGTGCTTTCCGAGCGTTAGCGGGCTGCTGCCCGCGCCCGGAGAAGCGGCTCGAATGAACCACGAGAGCGGAACAGCAGAAAAAATAGCAAAAACAGCAAATCCGGGATGACAGTTGCGATGCAGCGCCAGTCGGAGCGAGCCTGCCTTAGCAGTCATTGTAGTGTCACATAAGTGCAAGACTCGATTGGCAGAATCCCGGTCACAATGAAAATACAGGCAACGGGGCAAAGAGGGTGACCAGAAAATATAAGGTGCTGTTTCTCTGTCGTGAGAACTCAGCACGCAGCATCATTGCAGAGGCTCTGCTGCGCGAGCTGGCGGGCCATCGGTTCGAGGTATTCAGCGCGGGATCCGATCCCGCTGCACGGGTTCATGCGCTGGCGATTGCGCAACTGCGCCCGGGTATCTCCGAGCTCGGCCTGCTCAATCCCAAGAGCTGGCTCGAATTCACCGGCGAATGGGCGCCGCACATGGATCTGATCGTCGCGCTGGACGAGCGGGTCGCCGAATACCATGCGCCGGTGTTTCCGGGCAAACCCCTATTTGTCAGCTGGGAGTTTGCGGATCCTCTGGCGGAAGGGATGACGCCGACGGAGCGCGCCCGGTCGTTCGAAAAGGTCTTCTGGCAGATCGTGCGGCGCGTGACGCTGTTCATGGAGTTGCCCCGGTACGCATTGTCCGACGCTCCGTCCGCGCTGCCCGAGGCGCCCACCGGCATGGTGGACGAAGGGGTCGCGCGCGAGCCGGACATCGTCTGTCCTGGCTGAAGCAACCGGACGCTCAACTGCACACTCCGGTTGCGCGCCGCACAAAGCCTATCGTTTCAGCCACTTGCGCCGCTTGCCCGCGAATTGTCCACAGCCTTATGAACGGTTTGTGTGGACAAAATTCAGCAAGCTCTGCACCGCCATCAGGCAGCGGACGGACTATGCTACGGCCATCATGAAGCCCAGCACCGAACGCGATTACCACCGGCGGATCGCCCGCGTCATCGAGGCGATCCTGGCAGACCCAGGCGCGCCCCACAACGTGGAGAGCCTCGCCGCACTCGCGCATCTGTCGCCGTACCACTTCCACCGGATCTACCGTGCCCTGACCGGCGAAAGCATCGTCGAGACCGTTCAGCGGGTGCGGCTCGCGCGGGCGGCCCACCGCCTGACCGTGGCAGACGATTCGGTGACCACCGTCGCTGGGGCCGTGGGCTACGACAGCCCGCAAGCGTTCGCGAGAGCTTTCCGCGGCTTCACAGGTGTCAGCCCCAGCGCATTCCAGACGCGCCAGCGACGCCTGACTGTATCGCCGGCAGACGACGATGCGTCTGCGACGCATGCCGACGTAACGTTCTACGAGCTCGTCGAACTCGTAGAACTCGCGCCGCTCGATCTGCTTTGTCTGCGGCACGAGGGTCCCGCCACCACCATCAGCCAGACCTTCAGGACGCTATGGCAAATGCTGGGCTGCAGCGCCGACTGGGCGTTGGCTCAAGGCACGATCGGCATGAGTACCGGTGACCCCGAGGAGGATGGCGATTTCCGCTACCTCGCCGGCGTCGTTCCGGCTGCGGCAATGGAGGCGAGCAGCCGGGTCGAAGCCGTGCGGATCGAAGGCGGTCTGTATGCGGCCCACCGGCTCGTGGGTCCTTATGCGCTGATCGCACCGACCTTTCGGGCACTGTTCGGCGGCTGGCTGCCACGCAGCGGCTACGAACCCGACGACCGGCCCGCTCTCGAGTTCTATCGCAGCCGGCCCTCGCCCGACAGGCAGCACGAATACGTCACCGACCTCATGATCCCCATCCGCAAGGAGTGACCATGCTTCGCCTGCTTCTCTGCGCCCTTAAGTTCGTTGTACTCGTCGCTGCATGCGAAAGCGCCGCCGCTCTCGCCGCGGATAGCGGCAACGCTGTGCCCTATCACGTCGGCGCCGCCGTGCGTGTCTTTCACCCTGACGTCGCGCGCAACTGGCGTGGTGCGCACACCGAAGCGCTCGTGACAAGAATCTGGTATCCGGTCGACCCTGCCATCCCTGAAACGCCTCATGCGATGGGTGATTCACCCTTCCAGGCGCACCCTTTTGCGAGCGGCGCGCCGCTGTCGCCGGCTCACGCCCGATACCCGCTTCTGGTGTTGTCGCACGGCACTGGCGGGACCGCCGAAACGCTCGACTGGCTCGCCTCCGCGCTTGCCGCAAACGGCTATATCGTGGCTGGCGTCAATCATCCGGGCAATAACGCACTTGAACCGGTGACCCTGGATGGCTTTCTGCTGTGGTGGGAGCGAGCCACCGACCTGAGCGAAGTGCTCGACGGCATGCTCGACGATCCGGTACTGGGTGCCCGTATCGACACGACCCGCATCGGCGCGGTGGGCTTTTCGCTCGGCGGCTATACCGTGCTCGAACTGGCCGGCGCACGAACGGACCTCAAACGATTCCAGGACTTCTGCGCGTCGCCCGCTGCCGACGCCATCTGCCATCCGCCCGAAATGAAGCGTCTTCCTGACGGCCCGGTGAAACCGGCGAGCTTCTCGCCCGCGACAACTGCGTCCATGGCACGCTCCGGCGACTCCTATCGCGACGCTCGCATCAAGGCGGTGTTTGCGATCGCTCCCGCCCTGGGCGAGGCTTTCGGCACGGACGCCTTCGCAGGCGTCGACATCCCCATCTCGCTGACGGCGGGCACCAATGATCCAATCGCCCCGATTGCGACCAACATTCAGCGTATCGCCAGCCTCATGCCAAATGCGAAAGTCAGCATGGTGCCGGGTGCCTTGCATAACACCTTCCTGGATACCTGCATACCGGCGCTGGCTGATCAGGCCGCTGCAATCTGCAACGACGGGCCGGGGGTAGACCGTGACGCCGTCCATGCACAGACAGTCGAACGGGCGCTTGCGTTTTTCAAGGATGCCTTGCCCGCCAACGCGCAATGACGTGGAACGACTCCGCCAAGGCGTCGTCCGCGCCGTTCGTACAGCCTCTGCGATCCGTTTTATGCGCGGCCGCGCAACATCATCAATCCATTCGCATAACGAAGCATATATCCGAACGGGGAACCTATGCTCCGCACTGCTGTTACGGCACGAGCCGTTCCGGATCTCGCGGCACAAACGCCGCTTCCTTCACGTTCGACAACCCCAGCAATCTGGCGATCACCCGGTCGACGCCCAGGCCAAAGCCACCGTGCGGCGGACAACCGTAGCGAAAGTTGTCGAGATAATGCGTGATGGAAGCCAGTTCGACACCCTTCTCAGTAGCCTGCTCACATAAGACCTCGTACCGATGCTCGCGCACCGCTCCGGTCGTAATCTCAATCCCTTTGAAAATCAGATCAAAGCTCTTCGTGGTGTTTTGCTCGCGGTCCCACGCATGATAGAAAGGGCGCCTGGCGATCGGATAGTCGCTCACGAAGATGAGGTCGCTACCCAGCAGCTTGTGCAGCATGCTCTCGCCTTCATCCGGCAGGTCTTGCGCGGGACCGAGACTCATACCGTGGGCCGAGAGGATCTCCTTGGCTTCGCTCAGCGTGAGATACCTGACGCTCGGCGCAAGCGGCAAGTCGACGCCGAACAGCGCTTTGACGTCTTCAGCAAACGGTTCGAGTTTCGCAAACGCATAACTCAGCATCTGCTCCTCGAACGCCATGACCTGAGCTGTTTCGAAAGCCCACGCGAATTCGACATCGAGGCCGGTGAACTCGGTCATATGGCGGCTGCTGCGGCTCTCCTCCGCGCGGAACACGGGGCCGATCTCGAAGACGCCTTCGAGACCCGACGCAATCCCCATCTGCTTATAGAACTGCGGCGATTGAGCGAGAAACGCCTGCGTCTCGAAGTAGCCAACACGAAACACCTGGGCACCGCTCTCGCTGGCGTTGCCCATCAGCTTCGGCGTGTGCAGCTCGGTAAAGCCGCGGCTCAGGGCGAACTCGCGGCACGCGAATTCGAACGCGCTGCGCAAGCGCAGCATCAGTTGCCACTTCGGCGCCTTCAGGTCCACCACACGATAGTTGAAGCGCAGATCGACACTGCTCGCCTCGGTAACCGGATAAGGCTGCGCCTTGGAAAAAATCTCCACGGACTGCACCTGAATTTCCACGCCGTAAGTCTTGCTCTGCGCGGCAGCCACGATCCGTCCCGTCGTGGCGAAAGTCGAACCCACCAACAACTGCCCCACTTGCGGATGCTCCGCGACAGACGACTTGTCGACGACAAGCTGAATCTTCCCGGTCACATCATGAGCAAGCAGGAACTGCAGGGTTTTCTGGTCCCTCAGCACATCCAGCGTGAGATACAGCGTGACGACTTCACCCACATGGTGCTTCAGGTCTTCAACTAAGGTCCTCATGGTCTTCTGCCTTGATGAAAAGCGCGCGGAAATAAAAAAAGGCACTCAGTTTCGTGAGTGCCTTTGGCTTGACGGTGCTTATTTTTCAACAGACAAATAATCTCCTGTCACTCAAAGGCGACAAATTATTATTCAGGCTGAGACGGCTAAAACGGCACATGGTCTGGAGAAAAATAGTCAACGTGGCGGATCGAATGTCGGCTTGCCTGCGCCAGATTCACGTGCGAAAAACAGGCCGACCGCAGCTAAGGTAACAAAGTTTTTGCAAAAGCGCAAAGCGGCCACGCGGATCACTGCTCGGCCGCACGCATGGCCCGGTACTCCCGCCGCACGATATCCATCAACTCTGCGACCGAGGTGCTGGCCGCTTCCTTCTCGTACGTGACGCGGCCACGCTGCATCAGCATGACGCGGTCTGCGATATCGAGCGTCTGCGCGTAGTTGTGCATGATCATCACGATCGAGAGGCCGCCCTTCTCCTTCAGGCGCAACACGAGATCGATGATCAGGCCGGCCTCGCGCGCGCCCATTGCGGCGAGCGGCTCGTCGAGCAGGAGGATCTTCGCATTGGAGTTCACAGCGCGCGCCACGGCAATCGCCTGCCGCTGTCCGCCGGAAAGCTGCTCGACCGGCAAGTCGACGGAAGGGATCCGCACGCCGATCTCCTCGAGACATTCCGCCGCGCGATTACGCATCGCGCGGTTGTTCAACAGGCGGAATGGACCGGGATAGATGATCTCGCGGTTCAGGAACATGTTGTGGTAGATGCTCAGCGAATTCGCCAGCGCCAGATCCTGATAGACGCATTCGATGCCGAGCGCGCGCGCATGATCCACCGAGCGCAGCAACGTTTCCTCGCCGCCAATAAACAGCTTGCCGGTGGTCTGCTGATGAAAGCCGGTGAGTATCTTGATTAGCGTCGATTTGCCCGCGCCGTTGTCGCCGAGCACGCCGAGAATTTCTCCCTGCTTGAGCGTCAGCGACACACCATCGAGCGCGGTAACCGCACCGAAGCGTTTGACGATCTCTTCGCCGCGCAGCGCATACGCCACTTCGGACATCACGACTCTCCCTTACTTACGCGCGAGACGCACGACGTGGATGTTGAAGATCATCGCGCCGAGAATCGCAGCGCCGAGAATCATGTTGAAGGTGAAGGCGTTGATGCCGATCAGCGTGAAGCCGTCGTTCAGAATGCCCAGCACCGCTGCGCCGATCAGGCCGCCGATGATCGTACCCGACCCACCCGCGAGCGGCGTTCCGCCGATCACCGCTGCAGCCACCGCGAGGAACATGATCTGGTTGCCGCCGGCCTGCGGATCGATCGAGGTGATGCGAAAGCCTTCGAGAATCCCGGTAAAGCCGGCCAGCACCGCCGCGATAATGAAGTTGCCGAGTTTCAGCCGCTTCACGTTGATACCCGCTTCGCTCGAACCTAATGGATTCGCTCCGGACGCAATCGTATGCAAGCCCCAGCGCGTGTTGCGCAAAAGTACATGCATGATCATCGCGATCCCAACAGTCCAGATGATCTCGCTGTACCCCCAGGCGCCCATGAAGGAGGCGAAACTTTCGCCTTCAGGTGTAGACACCGGCGTGCCGCGCGAGATGGTCAGCGTGAGACCGTTGATGAAGAACAGCGTGCCAAGCGTCGTCACGAACGAGGGAATGCGCAGATAGACCGTGACGGCCCCGTTGATAAGCCCTACCACCCCGGCGGCCGCCACGCCCACGATCAACGCGATCCACGTCGGCGCCCCGGCCTCGTGCACAAAGTGCATGATGAACGGCGCAAAGGCGAACACCATGCCGGCAGAGAGATCGATCTCGCCGCCAATCATCAACATGATTTCGCCGCACGCGATAATCGCCACCGGCGCGATGAACTGCGACAGGTTCTCGAGGCTCGCGCTGGTCAGCAGAAAGTCGTGATTCGCGATCTCGAAGTAGGCGGCCAGAATCAGCGCGACCGCCAGAATGCGAATCTCGCTGGAACGTCCGATCGCGCCAGGCCAGCGCCTGGCGCGACCACTGGATTTCGTCGCGTCTGTCACAGATGACATTACGACTTGATCCCACCGCTATGCGGCACGATTTGCGGCTTGGTGCTCTTGCCTTCGTAACGCGTTTCGGTGTTCAGGTACGGATCGACCGTGCCCTTGGTGACGAACTTCAGGCCGGAGTTGACATTGGCCGGTCCGACGAGGCCACCCGAGGCGAGGAACGTAAACGCTTCCACCACGGTATAAAAGCCTTGCACGTAGGGCTGCTGATCAATCGTGAAGTCGAGGAAGCCGTCGTGAATCAGCTGCACCGTGCGCGGCAAAAGATCGAAGCCACCGCCATGCACACCCTTGGCCGGCAGGTTCGATTCCTTCATCACCTCGGCCACACCTTGCGTGCTGCCCGCGTCGACCGCGAACATGCCCTTCACATCCTGGTGTCCAAGATAGAACGACTTGATCTTCGAGAGTTCTTCGTTGACCGTAGCGCCCGTTGCAATCGTCTGCACATCGATCTTCTTGCCGGACTTCTTGATCGCGTCCGACGCACCGTCCAGCCGGGGCTGGATGTTCAGCTGCCCTGGTGTGGCGATAAAGAGTGCGACAGTGCCGCTGTCGACCAGGCTGGCGATGCGCTCGCCCATCTGATAACCCGACAGGTACAGGTCCTGGCCAATGTACGCGAGGCGTGGATTGGTGCTGCCGCGTGGCGCATCCGCGTTGTAGGCGAACACCGGAATGCCGGCATCCAGCGCTTTCTGGATCGGACCATCGAACGCCTTCGGATCGACGATCGGCACCGCGATAGCATCGGCCTTGGCGGCAATCGCTGCGTTCATCGCATTGACCATCTCGCCGACGTCGGCGTTGGCGGAACCTGTCCACTGGTAATCCATTCCCAACAATCCACAGGCGTCCTCAATACCGTACTGGGTCGGCACGAAGAACGGATTGGTTGTGACGTGATTAACGAAGACAATCTTCCACTTCTTGTGCGAAGGGAACGGCGACCCTTCAGCTGCGAATGCCGGCGTCGATACACCGCCAAGCATTGCCATCGCTGCGGCCAGCCCCGCGCCTTGCAGCAAACCACGTCGCGTGGTCTGTATTACTTCGTCCCGTGCTTCACCCTTCTGGTCTTCCCGCTCCTCGGCCATATCAGTCTCCCGTCTCTCAGTTGTTCAACACGCACTGTTCATGACGACGCCGGCCGGGAAAGCGCCTTTGCCGGGCACTACCACGTACAACGAAACCCGCTTGCTCAAGCGCACAAGGTTCCGCATCAAGGTCCACGGAAAATGCTATATCACGTGCCTGCACCCCATAATCGATGTATACCCTTAACTAGTCGGACTATTCCCCGGCATGCGCTGTACTAAACAATGGCCGGCACTTCGTGCTCGCCTTAAACCCAAAGTTTGCGCATCCTGAACGCCAGGTAGACACCGATACTCCATGCGGCGGGAATAGTATTACTATCATCAAAGACTACGGAGACAGCCCCATGACGGAAGCCAAACGCACGCTACGTTCAGCCCAATGGTTCGGCACAGCCGACAAGAACGGCTTCATGTACCGCAGCTGGATGAAAAACCAGGGGATTCCCGATCACGAGTTTCAAGGCAAACCGATCATCGGCATCTGCAATACGTGGTCCGAACTGACGCCGTGCAACGCACACTTCCGCAAGCTTGCAGAACATGTGAAGCGTGGGGTGTTCGAAGCGGGCGGCTTCCCCGTCGAGTTTCCGGTCTTCTCGAACGGCGAGTCGAACCTGCGGCCCACTGCCATGTTTACGCGCAACCTCGCGAGCATGGACGTGGAAGAGTCGATTCGCGGCAATCCGATCGATGCGGTGGTTTTGCTGGTCGGCTGCGACAAGACCACCCCCGCGCTTCTGATGGGCGCCTCGAGTTGCGATGTGCCCGCCATTGCGGTAACCGGTGGGCCGATGCTCAACGGTAAACACCACGGGCGCGATATCGGCTCCGGCACCGTTGTGTGGCAACTGAGCGAGCAGGTCAAGGCGGGCAAGATCTCTCTGCATGAATTCATGTCTGCGGAAGCCGGCATGTCACGCTCGGCGGGCACCTGCAATACGATGGGCACGGCATCGACGATGGCGTGCATGGCCGAAGCGCTTGGTGTGACGTTACCGCACAACGCTGCGATTCCTGCGGTGGATGCACGCCGCTACGTGCTCGCTCATATGTCGGGCATGCGTATCGTGGAGATGGCCCTTGAAGACCTGCGTCTGTCGAAACTGCTAACGCGTGAAGCGTTTGAGAACGCGATTCGAGTGAACGCGGCGATCGGCGGCTCGACCAATGCGGCGATCCATCTGAAGGCGATTGCCGGGCGTATCGGTGTGAACCTCGAACTCGACGACTGGACCCGCATGGGCCGCGGCACGCCGACGCTCGTCGATCTGCAGCCATCGGGTCGCTTCCTGATGGAGGAGTTCTATTACGCAGGCGGTCTGCCCGCGGTCATACGGCGCCTCGGCGAGGCGAACCTGTTGCCGCATCCCACCGCGCTGACCGCCAACGGCAAGACCTTGTGGGACAACTGCAAGGACGCGCCGCTCTATAACGACGAAGTGATCCGTCCTCTGGACAGACCTCTCGTCGCCGACGGCGGACTCTGCGTGCTACGCGGCAATCTCGCGCCGAACGGCGCGGTGCTGAAGCCGTCCGCCGCTACGCCGGCCCTGCTCAAGCACCGCGGCCGCGCCGTTGTGTTCGAAAATTTCGAAGACTACAAGGCACGCATCGGCGACCCCGACCTCGACGTGACCGCAGACTCCGTGCTCGTGATGAAGAATTGCGGGCCGAAGGGTTATCCGGGCATGGCTGAAGTGGGCAACATGGGCTTGCCGCCAAAGCTGCTCGCGCAAGGCGTCACGGACATGGTGCGCCTGTCCGATGCCCGCATGAGCGGGACGGCCTACGGCACGGTGGTGTTGCACGTGGCGCCCGAGGCGCGCGCCGGCGGTCCACTCGCCGTGGTGCGAGACGGCGACTGGATCGAAATGGACTGTCACGGCGGCCGTCTACACCTGGATGTGAGCGACGCAGAACTGGCGACGCGCCTCGACGAATGGAAGCGGGCCAAACAACCGGTCTCCGCCGATGCAAGTGGCTACCGGAACCTGTACGTCGAACACGTATTGCAGGCGGACCAGGGATGCGACTTCGACTTCCTGGTGGGATGCCGGGGTGCGGAGGTGCCGCGGCATTCGCATTGAGCATGCACGCGGGTGGACGCGAAGGTGCGCTGATGCGCGCGGTGCCAGGAGCGGCCGCGTCGCAAGCCTAAAGTGTGTTAGCGGGAAAGCCGTCTGCAGATTCAGGCTGCGTGCCCACGTCCCACTTCGAGGATGCTCTCGGCATCTGCACTCGCATTCTCGAGTTGAACGAGGCTCGCCTGCCGCGCGCCGAGCGGATCACGGCTCTGGATCGCCGTGAGAATCGCCTTATGCCGCGGCAATGACAGCGCATGCGTGTCCGGATGACGGCTTGTCAGCTTGATCGACTCCGAGAGCGCGAGCGACAGCATATTGCCGATATGCGCAAGCAAGTCGTTGTGCGTGGCCGCCATGATGGCGCGATGAAACTCGAGGTCCGGTTCGAGCAACGCGTTGGCGGTTGGCGCGTGCTCCATGCTGTCGTAAGCGGAAGCGATACGGGCCAGATCTTCGCTGGTTGCTGCAGTCGCAGCGAGTGCGGCCGCGGCCGGCTCGATGACGCGGCGCACGGTCAGCAGTGAGCGGAAGAACTCGCCTTCGGGCACGCTGCTCAGTGTCCAGTACAGCACATCGGGGTCGAGCATGTGCCATTCTTCACGTGGCCTCACGACGCTGCCCACGCGCGGCTTCGACACCACCAGTCCCTTGGCCACCAGCACGCGCGTTGCCTCGCGCAGCACCGGGCGGCTCACGCCATAGCGTTCGCACAACTCGGCTTCGGCAGGCAGGCGCTGTCCCGGCTGAACCTTGCCGCTGACGATAAAGATGCCGAGCTCCTGCACGATGCGGCCATGCAGGCTCTTGCGTTGTTGCAGATGACGATAATCCATATGAAGAGAAAGTGGGCCGTGCTTGTTTTGATCGTGGCGCGGCCGATGCAGCGCGTGAGACGACTCCTGCCCCGTAGCCATGGCGCATCGCGCGGGATTGCCGGTAGCGTGTGCGGGGCGCATCCAAGCATAACACGCAGGCAGACCGCATTTACGCCGCAGATCAGGCTTCAGACGACTTCTGGCTGCCGGCCCGGATGCGTGGTCTTACGCCGGCGCGCCTGCGGGGCGCGAAGTCGTGGAGAAGACAAGGCAATCCCTCGCTTCTTCGCCGAACGCGGGGAGCAGCAGCCATTTCTTCAAAGTGCCTTCGCACTGCAAACCAAGTTTTTCGAGCACGCGCCTCGACCCCGTGTTCTCAGGATCGCAAACCGTCCAGATGCGCTGGGTGGCCGGGTTGCGCCAGAGCGCGGACAACGCAGCACGCCCCGCCTCGGCCACCAGTCCCTGCCCCCAGAAACGCTCGCCGATTCCGTAATGGATCTCGGTCTTGTGTCCATGCGGAATGACGACAAAGAGGCCAACCGCCTCTTCCTCTGCGCGTGTGCTGATGACCCATGCGAACGACGCCTCATCGTCCCGCTTCCAGGCCGCATCGCACCAGTTACTCAGCATGGACTGGGTGCGAGCAGCATCGGGGTCGGCGCGGCGTTGCAGGAAGCGCGAACAAGCCTGACTGCCGGTGTAGTTGCGAAACAGCACGGCCGCATCGCCCTTTCTGGCGCGGCGCAGATGCAGACGCTCGGTCAATAGCTCAACGCGGTATTCCATCGGCACTCCCGTATGAATAGTGCTCACAACTTAGCACGACGCGGCCGCTAGAATGAAGCCCTGTCCAGATGACGGAAAATAACCATGCTCAACGGAAAGCGAATTTCGATGGTGGCGGCAATGGCAATGAATCGGGTAATCGGCGCGGCCAACGATATTCCATGGAAGGCGCCCGGAGAACAGCGGCGCTTTCGCGAACTGACCGAAGGACATCTGGTGGTGATGGGCCGGCGCACCTATGAGTCGATTGGCCGGCCGCTTCCGAAGCGCGATGTGCTTGTGATCGGCTCGCAGGTGATCGAGGCAGAGCGCGTGTCGACGTGCCACTCGCTCGATGAAGCAGCCAGGATCATCGCGGACGATGCACGCACGGAAATTTTCATCGCGGGTGGCGAACAGATCTACAAGCTGTTCTTGCCCTATGCGGACACGTTCTACCTGACGGAAGTCGCAGTAGAGCCGGTCGGCGACGCGGTGTTTCCAGAGTTGCCGGCCGACTTCGAATGCATCGAGCGGGTGGAAGTCAGCGCCGAACCGGCGTATACGTTCCTGACCTATCAGCGCACGCGCCGTAACGCGGATCAAAGCACCTGATCAAGGCACTGGATCGAAGCATCGACCCGCCAGTTCAGGTGCCTGCGTCAGGCACCTGAGCCGAGCGAGGTGCCTGCGCAGCTGCTTGCCAAACCCTGCTAGACGTGATGCCCAGCCTCATTCCCCGCAGCCGAAGGTGTGGCTAGCGTTCCCGGCTCGTGCTCCAGCGCCGTGTCGTGATGCAGCAGCAGCACCGCTGCTACGCCCACCAGCCCGGCACCGGACAGACACAGCAGGCCAGCGCCAAAGCCACCCGTACTATCCTTGATCCAGCCCATCGCATACGGTCCGAAGAAACCCGCCAGATTGCCCAGCGAGTTCACCGTAGCAATGCCAGCTGCAGCCGCTGCGCCGGACAGAAACGCCGCCGGCAGCGTCCAGATGATCGGCAGGCAACCAAAAATGCCGAAGCCAGCAATCGACAGCGCGGCCATCTTCAACACCGGGTTATCCAGCCCCGCTGCCGCGCCGATCCCACCCGCGGCCACCAGCAGCGCAATCGCCACGTGCCACTTGCGTTCGAGTTTGCGATCCGAACGCCGCCCCCAGAAGATCATGCTGATCACGCCGACCACATAGGGCAGCGAGGTCACAAAGCCCGTCTGCAGGTTCGTGAGGCCAAACGCCTTGACGATCTGCGGCAAGAAAAAGCTCAGACCGTAATTGGTTGCGTTTGCACCAAAATAGATCAGCGCGATTGCCAGCACGCGCGGGTTGAATAACGCTTCGCGTACGCTGAAACTGCGCACGGCCTCGCGCTTGGAGCGCTCCTGAGCAAGCCGCGTGACGAGCCAGTCGCGCTCCTCGTCTTTGAGCCAGGTAGCCTTGGCGGGCTGGTCGGTCAGATAGAAGAACACCACGATCGACAGCACCAAAGCAGGCGCCGCCTCGAGCAGATACACCCACTGCCACCCTGCCATGCCGCCCATGCCATTGAGACCGAGCAACGCGCCGGAAATCGGCGATCCAATCACCGTGGACAGCGGAATTGCCGCCATGAAATAGCCGACCACGCGGGCGCGATACATGGCGGGAAACCACAGCGTCAGCAAAAAGATGATGCCTGGGAAAAACCCGGCCTCGGCGATGCCAAGCAGAACGCGCAGCGTGTAGAACACGTGAGCGGGAGACATGCCGGTGTATCTGGAAAGGTCCGGTATGAACGCCATCGCGCCGGCAAGGATGCCCCACGTGAACATGATCCGCGCAATCCAGCGCCGCGCACCGAATTTCTCCAGCAACAGGTTCGACGGCACTTCGAAGAAAAAGTAGGCAATGAAAAAGATCCCGGCGCCGAAGCCAAATGCGCTTGAGGACAGGCCCAGATCCTTGTTCATTTGAAGCGCGGCAAAACCGACGTTGACGCGATCCAGATAAGCGACGAAATAACAGACGACCAGAAACGGTACTAGCCGCGCCGTCACGCGCGCCAGAGTACGGGTCTCAATCTCCATGAATGCTCCCCTTCACGAAACTCGATGCGGATCACCGACGCTTGAGCGGCAATCCGCCCAGGTAGCCAAAGGGTAGTCGCCCGATCGGCACCGGCAAAGGGAATTCTGTTTTGCCGAACGCACGTCCCGATGCAACCGGCGTCGACCGCATCGATCGGCGCCACCCAGCACAATCGCACACCGGCACACAATTAAGCAGGCAGAGGAAACCCTAATGCGCTGACCACAAAGGCCGTAACGGTTGCCGCCGGCGCCGCGTTATCCGATCAGACTGAGCCGCACCGTTCGCGCCAGTTCGTCGAGTTGGAACGGTTTGCGCAAAATACTGCAGCGCCTTACCGCCAGACGCGAAATATCGACGTCGGCATATCCTGTCGCGAGAATGACAGGAAGGTCATCTCGCACCTTGCGCGCTGCGGAAATCACATCGATGCCATTCATCCCAGGCATCGCAAAGTCGACCATCAGCAGATCGGGCTTGTCGCTCGCGAGCCGCCCGAGACCCGCCCTGCCGTCCGGCGCCTCGGTGACCACATAGCCGAGCATCTTGAGCGAGTCGACGAGCATGCCTCGGACCTCGTTGTCGTCCTCGACGACCAGAATCCGCTTGATGCCCTCCACTTTCTGCTCGACCGCAGAGACTGCTTCGGACTCCGACACGACACGCTCGCGCAATGGCAGCCATAGCTGCACCGTCGTGCCCCGTCCTGGTTCGCTCTCGATACGCGCCGTGCCGCCGGCCTGGCGAGCAATCCCATACACCTGGCTCAAACCGAGCCCGGTACCTTTGCCGATCGGCTTGGTGGTGAAGAACGGATCGAACACGCGTGAAATGACGTCTACCGGAATGCCCATGCCGGTATCGCGGAACTCGGCGACGACATAGTGCCCGTCCGCAAGCGTGGGATCCGGCGCCGTGCGCAGACCGACCTGCACATCGAGTTTGCCACCGCCCGGCATCGCATCGCGCGCATTGATGGCGAGGTTGAGAATGGCCAGTTCGAGCTGATTGGCATCCGCTTCGGTCCAGAACTCCTCGGCGTCGAAGTGAGTGGTGAACTGGATCGTCGAGCCTAGCGAGACCGTGATGATGTCGCGCATGCCATGCAGCAAGGCCACCACATCCACCGCTTTCAGATCGAAGTTACTCGTGCGCGAGAACGTCAGCAACTGGCCCGTCAGTTTCGCGCCGCGCTCGGTGGCGCGTTTCGCGGTCGCGGCCATGGTGCGTACGCGCTCATCGGCGCTCACGCGCGCGATCAATTCCGCGTTCACCATGATGACGTTGAGCAGGTTATTGAAGTCGTGCGCGATGCCACCGGTCAGTTGACCTAACGCTTCCATCTTCTGCGACTGGACCAGCACCGCCTGCACCTTGGCACGCTCGTGAATCTCCTTCATCAGACGGTTGTTCGCAGACGCAAGCTCGTGCGTGCGTGCCGCAATCCTGCTTTCCAGCGAGTCGTTGAGCTGAACCAGGGCTTCCTGGGCTTCGATGCGTTGTGCAAGATGCTGGCGCGACTCGTCGAGATGCCGGCGCGAATCGTACTGCCGGATACGCGCACGCAACGACGAAGTCACGGCCCGGCGCAGCGTTTCGGAGTTCAGGGGCCGCTCCAGCACGACCACGTTGCCAAGCCGCTCGAGCACCTCGAGGCTTTGCGCCGAACGCCGCGACACACGGTTGCTCGCGAGCAGGATGATGGGGAAGTCGGACCATGCGGGCTGGCTTTCCAGCCAGTCGAACAGCGCGGCGGCCTGCTCACCGCCGAGCGCCTCTTCGGTGATCAGCGCCGTGGCCGCCCCATTGCCCAACTCGGCCGTCAGCGCCTGCGCGTCGGCACACTGGACGCAAGAGCGGCCGTCCCGGGTAAGCAACTCGGAAATCACGTCGGCATCGCGGCCGAACGGGGCCAGAATCAGGACGCGACGCTCCATGGATGGATTAGCCGGCACGAGCGATAACATTTTCCGTAGTGGACAACAAGGCAGTGCCGCCCTTGTAGGAAGGCAAGCCGGTCAGTACGCCGTCGAAGTCGCGCAGTGCCTCGCCTATCTCGACGCCGTCGGCGCCGAGGCGGAACTGGCGGATCGAGCGTTCGTGCGCGTTCGCACGGCTCTTGACCGCGGCGATCGCGGTCAATACCTCGCCACCGTGCTCGAAGTAGCGGAACAACACCACGACATCGCTGAGGTAACTGATGTCGATATCGTTCTGCACCTCGCCGATGATGCCGTGCTGACCCAGCACCAGCAGTGTGATGGCGCCCTTCTGGTTTAGATAACCGAGCAGCTCGTGCATCTGCAGCAGCAGATAGCGCTCGCCCGGCATGGCTTGCAGATAGGCATTGAGACTGTCGATCGCGACGTACTTCATATTGCGGTTCTCGACAGCGTCGCGCACGTCCGCGGCAAATTCGCCTGGAGAGAGTTCCGCCGGATCGATCTGGCGCACGTGCAACAGTCCTGCATCGATATGCGGTTGCAGGTCCATGCCGAGATTCGAGCAGCGTAGCAACAGCGTGCTGAGCGTCTCGTCGAACAGGTAGTAGACACAGCGCTCGCCTCGCTTGAGCGCCGCGATCAGGCACGACACCACCGTCGTGGTCTTGCCGACTCCCGACGGCCCGATCATGAGCGCGCTGGTGCCCGGAATCAGGCCACCGCCGAGCAGCGTGTTCAAGCGCTCGCTGCCGGTGCTGAGCGCATGCGAATCGAACTTCGCATGGTGCTCGGCCGCGACCAGACGCGGATAGACCTTGATGCCGCCGGTATCGAGCGAGAAGTCGTGATAGCCCTCGCGAAACTTGATGCCGCGCATCTTGGCGATCCGCAGACGGCGCCGGTTGCCGCCGTAGTCGTGCGCCATGCTGTCCAGACTGATCACGCCATGCGCGATGCTATGCAATTGCAGATCGCCAGGCTCCGCCGTGTTGTCGTCGAGCAGCAGCACCGTGCATTCGCGGGTGGCCAGATAGCGCTTCAACGCCAGAATCTGACGCCGGTAGCGCAGCGGGTTCTGCGACAGCAGCCGCAATTCCGACAAACTGTCCAGCACGATACGCACGGGCTTGAGTTCATCCACCTGCTGGATGACGTCGCGCACGGTCTCGCCCAGCTCGACTTCAGCGGGCTGCAAGACGGTCTGTTCGTAGCGCGGATCGAGCCCCTCGTCGGAGAGCAGTTCGACGATCTTGAACTGGCTGACATCCCAGCCGTGGCTGGCCGCGACCGAGATCAGTTCGGACTTCGTCTCGGACAGCGTGATGTAGAGACCTCTCTGCCCCTCAGCGGTGCCTTTCAGTAAAAATTGCAACGCCAGGGTGGTTTTGCCCGTCCCCGGCGCGCCCTCCACGAGGTACATCCTATGCGGCGTCAAGCCACCGCCAAGGATGTCGTCGATCCCTTCGATCCCTGAAGATAATCGCGCAGCGCGCTCGTTAGCCTTATTCTGCGTCATGGTTGTGACGTCATGATCTGACGTGATTATTGAACATGTGCCGCCCGGGCGAGCCTCAGCAAAGGCGCTCGTTCCGCCGGCCGGCGCGACAAACCGAGCAAATTGCGGGCCAACCGCGCCGGCCAGCCCTGTAACCCCCGCTCCGCAAAGGCAAATTCAGTGTTGTGAATCCATTAGGCACGGCGCTGCCTGTGACCGGGAACGATCCTTCCTAAGGTGTTTCTTACAAGCGAGAACCCGGCTGTTCCAGCCGGCCTCTCTCCCCAGGGAACTCCATGGAATCAGGAAGCGGACGCTCGATCGAAGTGGACTTTTTCCGCGGGATCGTGCTGATCGTCATCGTGCTGGATCACATTCCCGGCAGCGCGCTGTCGCATCTGATGCTGCACGCCTACGCGTTTTGCGACTCGGCCGAGGTGTTCGTGTTTCTCGGCGGCTATGCGTCGGCCGCAGCCTATACGGCGGTGCTGACACGTCGTGGTCCAGGGGCCGCGCAGATGCGCTTTGTCAAACGCTGCTGGGAGATTTACCGCGCATATCTGCTGACCGCTGTGTTGACGCTGCTGTCCGGCGCGCTGCTGGCGGTGTCTCACCTGAACCCGCCGATGGTCGCGCTGACCGGTTGGCCGCCGTTCGCCAGTCATCCTCTGCGCGAAGCGTTCGATATCCTCGTGTTGCGACGCCAGCCGTACCTATCGAGTGTCTTGCCGATGTACGTGATGTTCGCGTTGTGCGTGCCGCTCATCGTGCCGCTCGCGCGGCGTTCGGCTGTCACGGCATTGCTGCTGAGCGTGGCCGTGTGGGCCGCGGCGCGGCCGCTGGCGGCGTTCTTCAGTATTGACGACGTGAGCGATTGGGCTTTCAATCCGTTTGCATGGCAACTGATGTTCGTACTCGGCATCGTGTGCCGCCTGCATCCGTTGAGCAAAGCCTTCCATGCGTCGAACACGGCGCGCTGGCTGGTACGTGCCGGCCTCGCCGCGGTGCTTGCCTTCGCCGTGGTCAAACTTTTCGTGCTGACGCAGCCGCTGCCCGGCACGTATAAACAGAATCTCTCGGTGGATCGCGTGATCAACTTTCTCGCCATTCTGTGGCTAACTACCCGCCTGGTGCGCCTCGGCAGCATCGCGTGGATTGCGGAACGCTTGCCGGCCGTAGTACGTGTCGGGCGCACCGGTCTCGTCTGTTTCGTGACCGGCACGCTGGTGTCCCTGATCGTCGATACGGCTACGCCGCATGCCTTTCGCGGCCTCACCGGCGAGCTCGTAGCGCTCAGCGGCGACCTCGTTGCGATCACCGCGATGCTCGTCATCGCACGCGGCTGGAGCGGCTGGAAAGGTGATTCGTCGCGCCCCGCCGTGACCGGCGCAGGGTGCAGATGAGCGCGGCGGTGGCAAGGACCGTATGCGTCGCCAGAATCATCCGCGCCGCAATCGTCAAGGCGGCGTCCGCGATGGCCGTGCTGCTCTGTGCGATGCTTCTTCTCTTCAAGCCTCTCGACGCCGCCGCCTTGTCGTCCAGAGGCGCACTCGCCGCACAATGCACAGCGCTCGCCAGCAGCACGCTGCCTGCCCAGGTGATCGCCTTACCCACCCGCGGCGCGCGGATCGACAGCGCCGTCATGATTCCCGCCACCGCCTCGGGCAACCAGAGCGGCGAATTCTGCCGGATCACCGGCAGCATCCTGGCCCTCGACGCAAACACGCCCGATATCCATTTCGACCTGAACCTGCCGGTCAACTGGAACGGCCGCGCACTGCAGATCGGCGGCGGCGGATATGACGGCGTGGTGGTGAGCGGCACCGGCGTGATGCCGTTCTCGCCGGATCATGCGCCGCTCGCGGAAGGCTATGCGACCTTCGGCGACGACTCCGGTCACACCGGCAATTCCGCGCTCGCCAACTTCGGCCTCGTCAACGAAGCCGTGATCAATTTCGGTTACGCGCATCTGAAGAAAACCCACGATGCCGTGCTTGAACTCATCAAGCGTGCGTACGGCCGGCCGCCCGAGAAGATGTACTTTGCGGGCGGCTCGACCGGCGGCCGCGAAGGCTACACGGTCATGCAGCGTTTTGCCGACGACTACGACGGCGTGATCGCCAATTCGCCCGCGCTGAATTTTTCCGGCGTGCGCCTGCTCGGTGTGGTGCTCGGGCACGCCGAGTACGGCACGCCGGGTGGCTATCTGCCACCTGCGATGCTCGAGCGCATCTATCAACGCTCGCTGGAGATCTGCGACAAACTCGACGGCGCCGCCGACGGCATCGTCAGCGACGTGGAGGGATGCCGCCAGCACGAGCCGGAGATCATCGATTCGTTGCGCTGCCCGCCATCCACGCCGTCCATGCCCGTCGCGTCATCGGGCAACAACGACGCGTGTCTGACGGAAGCGCAGATCGCGACGCTGCGCGTGCTCACCGATGGCCTGTCCCTGCCCTACCCGCTCGCATGGAACGCGAATCGCTATGCAGGCTACAACGTGTTCGAGGGCACGCGTTTCACCAGCGCACTCGGTCTTGGACATGACCCCGTGCGCCTGCCGCTGCCCACGTTTGTTGCCAACGGCTATATGTTCACCCAAGGCGACAGTTACGTGCGCTACTTCGTCACTCAGGATGCGAAGTTCAATTCGCTGAACTTCGATCCGCTGCATCCGGGGCGCTACCGGCAGCAGTTGTTCGCGCTTTCGGAAACGATCGGCGCGATGGACACCGACCTGTCGCGCTACATCGCGCACGGCGGCAAACTGATCACGCTGCAGGGCCTCGCGGACGAAGTCATCAGCCCGAACCAGACCATTGCGTACTACGAAGCGCTCAATAGGCGTTTTGGCAACGACAAGGTCGATGCGTTCATGCGCCTCTACATGGTGCCGGGTTATCAGCACGGCAATGGTGTGTTCATTCCGTCGGTCGACCTGCTCGGCGCACTCGACAATTGGGTCACGCATGGTGTGGCGCCGGAGACGCTGACAGCGACGGATATCGCCTTGGCCACTAACGGGCGCACACGTCCGATCTGCCGGTATCCGACCTTTCCGCGCTATGTCGGCAAAGGCAATATCAATCGCGCAAGCAGCTTTGCCTGCGCCGAACCGTGAGCGGACCGGCGACAGGATTCCGTAGGTATCCTTACTCGCTTATCCTTAGCCGGTGTGCCTTGACTTCATTGAATTTGGGCGTACCGTTAACATTACCACCGCACGTTTGGCGAGCCGGGACTCGCAAGGAAAGACCATGGGCAACCGCTATGAGCGCTCACGCCTGTCGCGCTCGTTTACGTATAAAGGCATCCAGTACCATCCCGGCATGCTCATTGTTCTAGCCGCCCAGGTCGTCTGTCTCGCTGCCTTTTCCTTCGCCGCCAATCTGCTGAGTCAGGACAAGTGGCTAGGCATCACACTGGGCTTTAGCCTGCTGTTCGGACTGATTCTCTCGCTGGGTTTTTTCGGCACCTGGAGTCAGTTCCGCGACGATATCGACCTGTGGACGTTCCTCAACACCAACCCGGTCGAATCGGCTGTAGCGATCGCCACGGCCGGCGAAGTCATCGCCATTCTGATGGTGGCGCCGTCCATTTGAGTTTCGCTGGATCTCACCGGAATTTCACCGCGAGCCACGCGCACCGTTGTCGTGCATGCGCGTGGCGTCGGTGAGTCCGTCCGTCATTGCGACGCTTACGGAATCAGCCAGAGCGCAACACCGTAAATCACGAGCGACACCGCAAAGGTGACAGCCGTGTAGCCCATCACGCGCTGAATGCGAATCCCCGCAATCGCGACGACGGGGACTGCCCAGAACGGCTGCAGCATATTGGAGACGTTCTCGGCCATCGCCACGCCCATCGCGGTACGCGGTACGGATGCATGCAGGCTCAGCGCCGCCGGCAGCACGAACGGCCCCTGCACGGCCCAGTGGCCGCCCGCGCTCGGAATCAGCAGCGTAATGATCAGCGAACTCAGATAGCTCAGCACCGGCAGCGTCACCGGCGTGGCAATCGCCACGAAGGTCTTGGCAATCGTCGATGCGAGGCCCGTCCCCGTCATGATGCCCATGATGCCGCCGTACACCGGATACTGCAGCAGCATCGAACCGGTCTGCCGCGCGGCGCGGCGGATCGCATCGGCGTAGGCGATGGGAGTGCGCTGCAGCGCGAGCCCCACCAGCAGGAAGATCAGGATCGTCGTGTTGATGTCGAGCTCGAAGCCCTTCGCAGACCAGGTCATCGCCAGATAACCGATGCCCAGCACGAGCAGGATCAGCGTGCCGAGCATCGAGCGCTCGGCGCGAGCGGCGAACGAAGTCGGCGACGCGCCACGCGCGTGCGGATCGGCGTCCGCCTGGGCTTGCGCGCTGCCATTCGTCGCGGCGCCCGCTTCCGGCGCGGTTTCGCTAAAAGCGACCACGTGTTCAGGCTTCGGGTGCATCCGGATGAAGATCGCCGTCATGACCACCACCACCAGCACAGTCGGAATGAAGACGAATGGGGCGAACACCGTCTGGCTCAGCGGAATCACCTGTCCGGTGGCTTTCTCCACCAGGTTCAAAGCATTGCCATGCGAAGCCTGCGACAACGCGATCGAACTCGACAGCCCGCTGTTACAGACCGACCAGGCCGAATAGCTGCCCGCAACGAGCCACGCAAAGTCCACTTTCACGCGCTTCGCGATTTCGCGCGACAGCAACGCGCCGACGATCAGACCAAGCCCCCAGTTCAACCATGCGGCCACCGCGACGATCGGAAAGACCAGCAGCGCGGCGCGTGCTGGTGTGCTCACGCCGGCTGCAATCGCCCGCAGACCGCGTTGTACGAGCGGCGCCTCGGCGATGGCGTAACCCGTCGCCAGAATCAGGATCATCTGCAGCGCGAAGCCCAGGATGTTGAAGGTACCGCCATACCAGGACGTCAGGATCACGGGGACAGTGGCGTGCGGCGCAAAGGCGAACGCCAGCAGAATGACGACCACGGTCAGACCGATTGATAGGACGAACGGGTCCGGCATAACCTGCTCGAACACGTAGACGAGCCCGGCTACGATACCGCGCCGGCGTTCGCTGGGATGGGAGTGTGGGTGGGTTGGTCCAGTTCCGTTGTTATCCATGATGTCTCTTCCTCTCGCCACGTCTCGCCGGAGCGGCATCTCTCAAGAACCGAGCCTCGAACGAAGAACGCCGAGGGCCGGCAAATGCAGCATACGCGCACGACTGTGCGCTGTAATCGCGGCAAGAACCCTACCTGATTTTCATATTTGCTGCTCTGAGGACGGCAGCACGCGCCGCGGCGCTCGCGGCGGCGGCGTGTCGTGCAGGCAGAAGGCCCGCAAGGTGCGCAGAGAGGTGCAGCGAGGGACAGTAAACGACTGAGGGCAGCCACCGGCTGCCCTCGTTTTGCGACTTGATGCGAGACTTAGAACGCTGTCCCGATCTGGAACTGGAATTTCTGGTACTGGTCGCCGGAGTGCTTGACGAGCGGGAAGCCAAGGCTGAGCTTGAGCGGCCCGATCGGCGAGATCCACGCGAGACCCGCACCATACGCATAGCGCAGGCCATTCGCGCCGATACTGCTGCCTTCGTCGCCCCAGACGTTACCGCCGTCGAAGAACGTGAAGACGCGCAGCGTGCGGTCGTAGCCTGTGCCCGGCAGCGGGAACGTCAGTTCGATGTTACCCACCAGCATCTTCGAACCACCGATCGGATCGCCCGTGGTCGCATCGCGCGGACCCAGCGAGCTCGGCTCGTAGCCGCGCACCGAACCGATACCGCCGGCGTAGTAGTTCTTGAAAATCGGGAACGGCTTGCCATCGAGACCGTTACCGTAACCACCCTGGAAGTTCAGGCCCAGCACGAAGCCGCGCGCGAACGAGTAGTAATACTGTGCCTGCAGGTCGGCCTTATAGTAAGGCGTACTGCCGATCGGCGAGCCCCATTCGGCGTTCGCCTGCGTGAAGTAACCGCGGCTCGGCACCAGTGCGCTGTCACGATTGTCGCGCGACCAGCCGATCGTCAGCGGCACGTTGTTCGACACGCGGCCGAAGTCGTTCACGTAGTCGATATAGCTTTGCGGCGTAGTGGCGTCGACGTCGAGACGGTTCTGTTCGAAGCCGAGACCGAAGTACACCATGTCCGATTCGGAGAACGGAATGCCGAACTTCATATCCGCGCCTGCGGTGATGATCCGGAAGCTCGTGTCGGTCGTGTTCGAGTAGTACAGCGGCTCGCTGGTACGGTAGTAGACGTCGGTAATACGCTTGATGCCGTCCACCGTGAAGTACGGGTCGACCTGCGTGACCGTCAGCGTACGGAACGTCGTTGCGGTATTCACGTTCACCGCGAGACTGGTGCCCGAACCGAACACGTTGTCCTGCGACACGCCTGCCGAAATGATCGGGCCTTCGCCGGAACCATAGCCAAGACCGAGAGTAACGGAGCCAGTCGGCTTTTCCGTGACCTTCACGTCGACGTCCACCTGGTCCGCCGTGCCTTCGACCGGTATCGTCGTCACATCGACATCGGTGAAGTAGCCAAGACGGTTGATCCGGTCTTTCGACAGCGCCAGACGGCTCGAATCGAACCACGAGCTTTCGAGCTGGCGCATTTCGCGGCGCACGACTTCGTCGCGCGTGCGGGTGTTGCCGATAATGTTGATGCGGCGCACGTAGACGCGGCGGCTCGGATCCACCTGCAGCGTCAGGTCGACGGTATGGTGCAGCTGGTCGATCTGCGGTTGCGCATTCACCGTGGCGAACGCGTAACCGTACTCACCGAGCTTGTCGACCACGGCCTTGGTGGCAGCCTTCAGCTTGGCAGCCGAGAAACGGTCGCCCGCCTTGATCTTGACCAGCTTCGAAAGCTCCGCCTCGCGGTCCAGCAGATTGCCGGCCAGATGGATGCCCGAAATCGTGTACGGCTCGCCCTCATGCAGGGTGAGCGTGAGGTACATGTCCTTCTTGTCCGGCGACAGCGAGACCTGAGTCGAGTCAATGTTGAACTCGAGGTAGCCGCGATCCAGATAGTACGAGCGGATGTTCTCGAGGTCGGTGGTCAGCTTGTCTTTCGAGTACAGGTCGTTCTTCGTGTACCACGAGAACCAGTTAGGCGTGGACTGCTGCATTTCATCGCGCAGCGTGCCGTCGCTAAACACCTTGTTACCGATGAAGTTGACCTGGCGGATCTTCGCGCTCGGACCTTCGATCACCGAGAACAGCAGACCGACGCGGTCGCGGTCGATCGGCGTGACCGTGGTCGTGACTTCGGCTGCGTAGTAGCCGTGCGTCAGGTACTGGCGTTTCAGTTCCTGCTGGGCGCGGTCGACGAGCGACTTGTCGTAATAGCGGCCCAGCGACAAACCGACCGAGTTCAGCGCCTTGTTCAGGTTGTCCTTGTCGAATTCGTGCAGGCCCGAGAAATCGATGGTGCCGATTGCCGGACGTTCCTGCACCTGCACGACGACGACGTTACCTTCGGTCGAAATCTTGACGTCGTTGAAGAAGCCCGTCGCGTACAGCGCACGGATGGCCTGCGAGGCCTTGTCGTCAGTGAAAGTGTCGCCCTGCTTGATGGGCAGGTACGCGAAGACGGTATTCGGTTCGACGCGTTGCAAGCCTTCGAGCCGGATGTCGCGAACCACAAAAGAGTCGGTGGCAAAGGCCGAGGCTGCTGTGACGCTCAGGCCGATAAATGTCAGCGCCCTGGCGCTGCGGGCCGATAGTGTTTGAACCTTCATGCAGGATAAGCGACAAGATTTCAATGCAACATGGGAACCGCCGCCGCTTGTTTTTCCAATCTCTGGCCCACGGCGCGGATGGGTGATGTCTCTTGGGTCTACCGCAGTCTGATGCCGGAGGTATCACCTTCGCACGGCATCGCACACTTCACGCTCTGTTTCTCGTGCCGAGCAGGTCAGGAGTATAGAACGGTTTTGTGGCTGCGGGACTTACTTCGATTACATGCGGACTACTTCCAACTTATTACAGATTCATACATTCCCTGCGGTCATACTTACGCTCTGCCGCCAATTTTCGAGAAGTTGCATACCATAACACGAAAAATATGCGACGCAACATCTGCCAGGTGGTAGCCCCCGACCGAACGGTTCTTAACGCAAGAATTCGCCCTGAAGGAGAGGATTACCCAACATGAGCGAATGTTTCGGACCGCAAATTTTGCCAGAAGACGCCGCCGGAGAACACCCCCGGCAGAAGGCAAAACGTAATATTCAGGCAGCCCCGATCGTAAACCAATTTGCGCGCCATTTTGGCACAAGGCTGTCGATTGATTCGAAAAATTTCTCGAACCGGCCGTCCGATGGTTGCGAGAAAAAGACGAAACCGCGTCCCAAAACTCACGCCCCCAGCGGCGCAAGCAGGTTGCGCAGTGCCGACAGACTGAGAGGACGCGCGAACCAGTACCCCTGCACCTCGTCACAACCCAGTTCGCGCAGGCGCTCGGCCTGCTCCTCGGTCTCCACGCCTTCCGCCGTGACGCGGAGCTTTAACGCGTGGGCCATCGCGATGATGGCGCCGACGAGCGCCGCGCATTGCGGGTCGCACATCATCCGGATGACGAACGAGCGGTCCACCTTGAGCCGGTTCAGGGGAAAGCGCGTCAGATAGGCCAGACTCGAATAGCCCGTACCGAAATCGTCCACCGCCACTTCGACGCCGAGCTTGCGCAGCGCATGCAGCGTGCGCAACGCTTCCTCGGTGTCGCCGAGCAGGACGCCTTCGGTGATTTCCACTTCGAGGTAGGACGGATCGAGCGCCGCGTCGTGCAGCGCGCTTTCGATGGTCGCCAGCAGATTCTGCCGCTGGAACTGCTGGGGCGACACATTCACTGCCACCCGGGGCAGGCTGCCGGTGAGCCGCAACAGCTTGCCAGCGTCGCGGCAGGCGGTCCGAATCACCCATTCGCCGATCCGTTCGATCAGACCCGCCTCCTCCGCGACCGGGATGAACTCGACCGGGCTGATCGGGCCGCGTTGCGGATGATTCCAGCGCAACAGGGTCTCGACCTGGGCGATGCGCCCGGTCGCGAGCGTGATCTGCGGCTGGTAGACCAGATGCAGTTGCTGCCGGTCAAGCGCATCGCGCAGCATGGTTTCGAGTTCGAAGCGGCGCGCGGCCTGTCCTTCTAGCGCCGCTGAAAAACGCCGCATCACGTTGCCGCCCGCGCCGCTCGCCGCGGACAACGCGACGTTGGCGCGCCGCATCAGCGTCGGCACATCGTCGCCGTGTTCCGCGCTGTGTTCCGGATACGCCGCGCAGCCGATGCTTGCCGTCACCGTGATCGTCGTGCCCGAGCAGTCGATCGGCTCGGCAACGCGTGCCAGCGCTGCAGCGGCCAGGGCGTCGACCGCCGCGCCCGTCTCGTTGACCAGTAGCGCGAATTGCGTGCCGCTGACCGAGGCAATCGTGCCCTCGTTGGCGATCAGGCCGCGCAGGCGCTCGCCGACAATTTGCAGGACGAGCTCAGCCGCGTAGGAGCCAAGCGCATCGCGCAGCTTGCGCAGGGAGTTCAGTTCGACGAGCAGCACGGTGAAGCCCGTGCCGTCGCGGCGGCAACGCGCCAGCGTCAGATCGAGCCGCTCGGTGAAGAGGGTCTGGTTCGGCAGGCGCGTCACGCCGTCGTGGTGCGAGACGTACCAGAGGCGGGCTTCGGACTGGGCGTAGCGCGTCATCTCGACGGCCATGCCTACGTAGCTTGCGCAATCGTCCTTCGCGCGGCTATCGAAGGCAAGCGGTTCGTCCGCGGATTGGAGCCGTTGTGGCACCGTTTCGCCGGCCGGCAAGGGCGACACGGCCAGCATGACCGACATCCGCGTGTTGTTGCGGCGGATGTAGGTCCATTCGCTTTCGTAGCGGGTCGGGGCCATCAACGAGCCGGGAGACACGGAACCCGGCGTGCCCACGCCCCAATTCCCAACGCCGGGCAATTCGCTGCGGCGCCGCGCGAGTTCCGCCGGGTCGTGCAACGAATCGAAGCTGCGGCGGCCGATCAGCTCCTCCGCCCGATACCCGGTCAGTTGCTCGAAGGCGGCGTTGACATAGCGGAAGGTGCCGTCCGCGGTGTAGATGAACGCGCCGTAGGGTGCGGCGTCGAGTGCGCTGCTCTGCACAGGCGCCGCGGCTTTGCGATCGTGGTGCATAGCCGCCCCTTCAGCACGTAGGCCTGTCCGAACCAGGCCAGGCGTGCGCACCTGGGACAAAACTCGGATGTAAGCGCCCGTTCATAGCTCTTCCGCCCTCTCTCTCAATATTTATTTGAATCATGACACCTGCGACCGGAAGGCAGGCTCAGTTCAGCCTCTAGCCGACCGGTGGCCGCGAGCATTCATTTATCACGGCTCGCGGCACGTGGCGTCGCTCGAAATTCAACCTCGAGATTCGCAGCATGATGCTCTGCACAAATCTCATCATAACGGCTTCTGTTTAGCCATCCGCATTTACGCCGTTACAACACAACACGACACAACACAACGCACACCGGCGCGCAAAATTTCCCGGCGGCCGTGTCGATTGTCCGTCTGTTCGCTCGTCGTGTTGATGAAGCCCTGCTGAAAACGGCTGGGCCTTCTGACTCGTCAACCCGCCCATTCGAGGAGCGACCACCATGTCTGCAGCCGCTGTGAAACCGATTCCGGAAGGAATGCATTCGCTCACCCCGCATCTGATTTGCGCCGGCGCCGCCGACGCGATCAGGTTTTACACGGAGGCCTTCGGCGCTGTCGAGCAGTTCCGCTTGCCTGGTCCGGAAGGCAAATTGATGCACGCATGCGTGAAGATCGGCGACTCGATGCTCATGCTGGTCGACGAAATGGCCGGCTGCTCGATGCTCGGACCGAAGTCGCTGAAAGGCTCGCCGGTCGCGATTCACCTGTACGTCACGAACGTCGACGCCACCGTCGAGCAAGCGGCCGCGGCCGGCGCCCGTGTCACGATGCCGCCCACCGATATGTTCTGGGGCGACCGCTTCGCCCAGCTCGAAGATCCGTTCGGGCACCGCTGGTCGGTGGCGACGCACACGCGCGATGTGTCGATGGAAGAAATGCAGGAAGCCGTCCGCGCGATGCAGTAGCTTTCAGCGCGCTGTTTAAAGCGCGATTTAAAGTGCTGTTTGGCGCGCTTTTTTAACGCACCACCGCATCGAACGAAAACGTGCCGAGCGCCGCGCGCACTTCATCCAGCGTGGCCTGGGTCACGTCTTTCGCTCGCTGCGTGCCTTCGCGCAGCATATCGAAAACGTGGCCCGGATCGCGCGCGAGCTGTTCACGCCGCTCCCGAATCGGCGCGATCAAAGCCTGCAGCTGCTCCTCGAGACGGCGCTTGACCACCATGTCGCCGAGGCCGCCCGCGCGGTACTCGGCCTTCAGGCGCTCGACAGTAGCGCGATCCTCATCGAAGGCGTCGAGATACGTGAAGACCACGTTGCCCTCCACGGTGCCGGGATCCGAGGCGCGCAGATGGTTCGGATCGGTGTACATGCTTTTGACCGAATCGCGGATCGCGTCGGCTGAGGACGAGAGCGGAATCGAGTTGCCCTGCGACTTGCTCATCTTCGCCTTGCCGTCGACGCCGGGCAGGCGGCCCATGGCCGGAATCAACGCCTCTGCTTCGGGCAGCACGTCCCTGCCGACCTGACGGTTGATACGGCGCACGATCTCGTTGGTCTGTTCGATCAGCGGCGCCTGGTCTTCGCCAACTGGCACGACATGCGCCCTGAAACCGGTGATGTCGGCAGCCTGAGCGACCGGATAGCAAAGAAAGCCCGCCGGAATATCGCGGCCGAAACCGCGCGCCTGAATCTCCTCCTTGATGGTCGGGTTGCGCTCGAGGCGCGCGACGGTCACGAAGTTCAGATACAGCAGGGTCAACTCGGCGAGCGCGGGGAGAGCCGACTGGACGGCGATCGTGGTCTTGCGAGGATCGATGCCGACCGCCAGATAGTCGAGCGCGACTTCCAGCACGTTGCGGCGCACCTTGTCGGGATCGTGCGCGTTATCGGTCATGGCTTGCGTGTCCGCGAGCAGCACGAACTGCTGATGCGTCTCCTGCAACGCAAGACGGGTTTTCAGCGAGCCGACATAGTGGCCAAGATGGAGCGCACCGGTGGGACGGTCGCCAGTGAGGACGGTACGGCGCGGGGAGGTGGTGCTGTCTTGCATAAACGGGCTCTCTTGAAACGCCGCCGCAGGACAGGCCAACCGGGGATACAGCACCATGTCAGCCAGACTGCGGCGGCCATGGTCGTAGTAAAGACGTGACGATGCCGCTCCTTCAGGAGCGCCACCAGGCGTGAAGCAGGGAAAGGTTCATTGGCTGCATGGCGTAAGGATGCCATATCTGGATAGGGGTTGCCAACGGACCCGTTTATGCCGCCTTTACTTCGGCCAATAGTTCTGGATGACGATCCAGCACCTTGAGCAGTTTCACTAGCGCCAACGGTGGCTTGGTTTTCCCGTTTTCATAGCGCGAAAAGGCATTGATGCCGCCACCGAAAATCTCCGCTGCTTCTCGCTGGTCCAGCGCGAGTTTCTTGCGAACGCTGGCAATGAACACGGGGTCGACGATCGACGCATTGACCTGCTTGTTGAACTCAAGCATGGCCGCGCTGGTACGCGCCGACTCGGCCACATCCAGCACGGCTTCGCCACAGGCTGGGCAAAAGTCGCCGGTCACTGCAGGGATGACCGTCGACTCTCCTTTGTACATGTACGGCAGATCCCGCGTGTCACGCACCAGTTTCGCCGCCGCGCAAAATGGGCATTTCATGTTCACAATTCCTTGAATGAGATGATGAGGACGTCGTCGACCACGGTGAGTTTCAGATAGACCTCACCTGCCGGCGTGGTCGGACGGTACACGTCTTGCCAGACTCAAGTTAGTCTTGGTGATTACATTCACTCGCAACCCCGACAGAGCCCTCCGTTCGCTTTTGCATCTCGCACCTTACATCGAGCACTGCTGTGCATACTCATTGCGCGAAACGCATTAGCCACACCACGACAATCGACCACCCGACTTCAACGGGTGGAGCGGCCAAATTGCAAAGGAGAACATATCAAACTTCCGGGTCGATCGAATGTCTCGAAATTCGATCTGACGAGATAAAACAACATCCTCGCGCGCGCCTCAAGCCGAGGGCGCAACCGCCGTCTCCGATTCCGGCGCGCAATGCACATTGAAGCTGACCAGCTTGGTCGGCCCAAACGTATTGCTCAATGCCACGTCCGCTGCATCGCGCCCGTGCGCCATCAACACCCTGCCCGTGCGCTGCACGTTATTGCGCGGATCGAAGGTCTGCCAGGTACCGCCCAGATAAGCCTCGAACCATGCAGCGAAGTCCATTGCGGAATACGGCGGCGGCACCCCGATGTCGCTGATATAGCCCGTGCAATAACGCGCCGGAATATTCATCGCGCGACACAGCGCGACACCCAGATGCGCGAAGTCGCGGCACACGCCGGTCCGCTCATTCCATGCCTGCCAGGCGGTTTTCGTCGGCCGCGCGTGATGGTAGCCAAACACGATATGACGATGCACGTAATCGCAGATCGCCTGCACACGCGGACGTCCGAGTGGCGTCTTGCCGAACAGACGCCACGCGAGATCGCTTAGCAGATCGGTCTCGCAATAGCGGCTGCCAAGCAGATACACGAGCGTCTCACTGGGCAGCTCTTCGACCGGATGCTGATAGCCATTCGGCTCGATCGTTTCCGGCTCGGCGGAAATCTCGAGCACGGCCGTGGTCGACAGTGCAATCTGTCCCGCCGGCGCGACGATGCGGCTGCACAGATTGCCGAAGCCGTCGCGATACTGCGTAATCGGAACCGGTGGATCGACCTTCAGCACATCGGCGCTCAAGACATCCTGCACACGCGAGTAGTGGGTGTTCAACATCAGCAGCATCGGAGTGGCTTGCTCACACTCGTAGACCAGTTCGTAACCAACGCGCAATTTCATCGCCCCATCCTCGCCTCAAATAAAACCGTCAGACATCTTCAGTCACGCACACGTCGACCTGCAGGCCACGGAATGAATGCGCTGCGCCGTGCCAGGTGCCCCACAACGGGAGCGCCTGATAGTAGTTCCAGGCTACCGCCACGCGAATCAGATGGCGATTGCCGATGATGCTGTTGGTCGGATCGAAATCGACCCAGCCCGCACCCGGCAGGTAAATCTGCAGCCACGCATGCGTCGCGCCGCCGCCCAGCGTTGTGTCGAATTCGGGTACGAAGATGTAGCCGCTCACAAAGCGCGCGGCGAGCCCCAGCGAGCGCACCGCGTCCATCATCAGCACCGCAAAGTCGCGGCAACTGCCGCTGCGGTGGCGCAACGTATCGGCGGGACGGTACACGCCCTTTTCCGCACGCCGTACGTAGCGAAAACCGCTCTTGATCTCCTGCGTCATGGCCCGCAGCATCGTCATCGTGGAGGTGGGTCCACGTTTGGCCAGAAAGCGGCGCGCCCAGACATTCACTTCGTCGTCCGGATATTGCCGGCTGCGCGCATTCACGAGATCCGACGCTTCCTCATTCGTGTACGCAAAGGGCCACGTAGCAGCGTACGGTTCAAGCGCGTAATCGGGAAGCGGCGACTCGTAGTGTTCGAGCGTGACCTGGCTATCGAATTGCAGCTCGGACGCCTCGCCGGAAAAATTGGCGATCGCCACAGAATTGTCGAATACATCGTGAAGCCAGTGCAGTCGCGAGGGCGTCGGGGTGATGACAAGCTGGGTGGCGACGACGCGCACATCGTGACCCGAGCGTGGCCGGAACATCATCCGGTGTTCGCCGAAGCGCACCGGTTCGGAGTAACGGTAGACGCTCACGTGCCGCACGCTCAGACGTTGCGGCTCGGTCGTCTTGCCGACCTCCTTTATCAACTCGGTAGTCACATGACCGCCCTTGAAAACCTGCTGCTGCAGGATCGGCAGCATTTGCCACCGCCGTTATGTAGCCGCGTCTAACGTTCAGGGTGGTGCACTGATTGCGCAGAAAACATGCTCCGGCCCAGCATACACCTGCCAGATTAGTTGAAAGCATTCATTTGGATGCGATTGGCCGAATCAGCTTGTGCACAGGCGCGGAGCGTCTACCTGGCAGACCTGACACCGTCGGTGAATCGCGCCGCCAATGCGGCTCGCATCGTTATGGGGCGGCGCGTCCCGTGTGGAAGACCCAGGAGTTATCAACAGAAAACGTTTATAAATCTGTTGATAACTCGCCAGGGAAATCGGTAAGTCTTTGATGTGTTTCGACTTTACCGGGTAACACTGAATCCGGTCAGAATACCTGCGCTGTCAGGGCGTGTTTGCGCCCCGCTGGACGCCTACACACCCCGTCCTGCGGTGTCTGTACGCTCGCCCTCGTGCATGCTCGACGCCGCTTTCTGCTCCTGCGCCCATTGCCGCCGCGAGCGGTACATCTTGCCCAGCGCGAGACGCGCCATCTTGACCCAGCCGGATGGCCGCGGGTCTGCCAGCATACTGAGGGCGCGCGCGTAGTCGAGCGTGAGACCGGGGGTCCATGCCATCGTCGCGGCCCGTTTGCGCACCTGCGCAGCGACCCACAATTCGGGCGTGCTGATCACCCTCAGAAACGGCTTCCATCCGTCGTGACGTCCCCAGACACGCGCGGACGCGCCTTCGATCGCCGCTTCCAGAGCACGCGAAACCGTGCTGGAGCAATTGCGGTACGTGAGGTTGTAGGTCGTATCCTGCCGGTAGGTTTCCCAGAAGCGCCGCAGCCGCTCAGGATCGTAGTTGCGGATGCGCACCTGGGTGGTCGATTCGCACCATGCCTTCGATTCAGTCCCGTAGTCCGGCTGGAACAGACCCGGTACGTCGTTCTCGCGGGTGGCGCGCAAGAGCCGCGAGAACTCGTCCGGCGAGCGGTCGATCTCTACGCCAGGATAGAGGCTGATATAGATCCCTTCGGGCGACTCGAGCGCCGCGTGGCCGGTCGAGATGACGCCGTTGCGGTCCACCGCGGCGATGTAGCGGTCGATGATTGGCTGGCGACGCGCCTCGCCCTTCGATGACCCCACCGGCGTCCACACATGCACGGTCAGCGCGGGTTCATCTGCAGCCGGGGGGCCGTCCCATTCCACCGCCGCCGGGGCCGCCTGCTGCGACGCGGCGGTCGCGCTGGCGGCTTGCGCAGCGTCATCGGCTGCGACGGCAGGATTCGTCGACAGCCGCCGCACGCGCGAGGCCAGCAGGATCATGTTCCAGCCGCCGAACATCAGCCCAAGGCCGAGGCAGTACGGCACGGTGCCCACGTAGTGCGTCGGGAACGGCTGATAGAAGAAAACGGCGAGCGCGATTTCGATCGCCCCACCTGCCACTGCCAGCCGCCAGGTTCGATAACGCACGACGCGTGCGGAGATGATCTGCAACAGGCCATCGGTCAGAAACAGCGTGCCGAAGATCATCGACAGGATGAAATTACCGTGGTGATGGCCGGCGAGAATCAGAAGCGCGGCCACGCAAAACGTAAGGCCCTTCACGTAACGCAGCGTGCGCTGGCCGCCCATGCCGGTCCATGCGACCGCGAGCGTGGCGAGACCCTCGAGCAGGAACAGGCAGGCGAACGGCGTGATCGGGAAGTAGAGCGCACTGTCGAGCGCATCGACGAAGACCGCGATGCCGATTGCGACGCTGATCCAGCCTGCCGTCGTCAGAGCGCGCCAGCGGGTGCGCAGATAATCGACCCCTAGCAGGATCATCACCAGCCGAACCATCGTCAGTCTCCGCGTGCCAGCGCCGTGATCGAGCGTTGTCACGCGGGAAGCTGCGCGGCAACGTGCCTTTCAGCGTTATATATCACGCTTGCGGCATGCCGCAATGGGATTGCGCCGGAGTACGAAGAAGTTGCGGGTGGCCTGCCCGCTTGTGAGAGGCCAGGTTAGCCGTCGCGCCGGCCTGCCTGGACCGGCACTGCCCTGCCGCGGATCGGCGCGGGACGCGCGCGCAGCGCCTTCCATTTTTTCGCCGCGGCCGCAAGCACTAGCAGCACACCGATCGCGACCACATCGCCTGCGAGTCCGTTCAGCCAGGCGGGGCCACGCGCCATCCGCACGGCCGTATCCACGACGATCGAGACCACCGTGCCGCCGACAAAACACACGAGCCCCTGCTTGCCCACCGTGACGACCGCCGGCAGCCGCTCGGCGATCCGGCGTATCACCTGCATGCGGACCGCCTGCGCCATCAGCCATGCAATGACGACAAAGCTCACCACGCGCACCGCGGCGAGATTCTGCTTCATGTAACCGGGCGTGGCCTGAGTCTCGAGGCACACCTTGACGAACGCAAAGGTCAGCGCGACGGCAAGTGCCGCATAGGTCAGCCAGCGCCCCGCCTTCGAAACCTGAAATTCATTCGACACCGGATGCAGACGGCACAGTATTCCGAGCATGAACATCAGTTGCCATGCAAACGGATTGAACGCCCATCCCCCCGGATCGCTGCTTGGCAAAGCGCGCGCCAGCCATGTGGACGCGAGCCACACTGCGAGACTCATGCCCAGCGCCGCAGCGGGCCGACGATTCGCCAACGGCACCGAGAGTGGCACACACAGTGCAAACAGCGTGTACATCGGCAAGACCGAAGACAGGAACGGCTGGTGACGTAAGGTGACGACACCGAGCAACGTGCCGACCGGGTGATGCAGCACATCGCTCCATCCCGTCTCCTGCACCACTGGCGAATCGATGCGCCACAACATGAGCGCGGCGCCCGCCAGCAGCATCAGCGCCGCCGTGAATAGATAAGCGCGATAAATCTCCCACGCCCGCACGACAAAGCGCCGCTGCGCAGCGTGTTCGCTACGGTACGTGGCGACGTTCGTATAAGCGGCCGCTGACGCATAGCCGCCAAGAAACACGAAGACTTCGGCCGCATCGCAGTACGCATAGTTGTGCAGCATGAAACGTGAGAGAACGCTGCCCTGAATATGATCGAGAGCGATGACGATCAAAACGACTCCGCGCAGGAAGTCGATTTCGAGCGATCGCCGGACGGGCGAATTCATCAACGACAACTCCGTTTTCGGTTCGGCCGCAATCTGCAAGACTTGCCGGCGCGAATGGGTGAGAGACTGGCCGTTACTGCGGATACCGTCTGGTACGACTCAACGCTATGCCACGCACTCCCGTAATTCAATTACGGCTTCCCACAGCGATTTTTCTGCGCGTTACGCTGCGGATGCCGTTAGCGTCAAAAGGCCGTCAAAAGCCGCATCGTCCCAGTGCGACATGAGGGTGTCTGGGCAGTTCCCCTGGAGATTGCGTCGGGATATTTCATGCAGTCTGCATGCGGACGTGGCGATGCATCGCGCGACACGGGCGCGATGCATCGTCAGATTTCGGGAGGGCCTGGAGACAGGCTAGAACAGCCTGTCTATCGAAGTGTGTGAGGCAGACAGAGCGAATTGGCGGCGCGGAAGAAATTCTGTATTTCCCGCTCCGCCGCCGCGCGAGTGACACCTGGTTACAAAATAAAATCGGCGAAATTCACGAGACTTTCGACCGGCTTGCGCTGTACTTTCATCTTGCAGCACACGCCGGTTTCAAGCCGCTGCGGCCTGCAAGATGGCATCACCCTGCTCGCCGCCCAACACTTCGACGATGTCGGCAAACATGCGCGCGAGTTCGCCTGTCATCAGCGTCATATCCGAGTCGAATTGCTCGTCGTCATTCTGCGCGGTGGGGTCGCTTGCGTCCTTGATCACGTCGAGCGGCGTGATGCGCTTGATGGTCAGCGACGGTGTGAGGACAAATGAAACGCGGTCGTCCCATGTCATGGCAAGACGCATGCATTGCTTGCCCGCTTCGATATGACGACGCATGTCCTCGACATCCAGCGCATGCCCAACGTAGCGCACGGTTGCATTGCCTTGCGCGGCGGACCGCAACTCCGTGTCCTGATCGAGCGTGAAACCGGCCGGCGCATCGCCGGACAACAGCCATTCCGTCATCGCCGCCACCGGCGACTGTGCAACACGCACGCTCGAGAGCGGCAGCTGATCGATTGACTTGACCAGCAGGCCGAGCACATCGTCGGCGACAGCTTGCGAAGCGGCGTCGATCACGAGCCAGCCGTGCACCGTGTCGATCCAGACGCGCGTATCGCGTCGGATGCTGAACGCCCGCGGCAGGAGTTCATCCGTGACCTGCTCCTTCAGTTCGCGCATCTGCTTGCGGCCGAGCTTGAAGCCCTGCTGCTCTTCGACTTCAAGCGCGCGAGCCTTGGTCACCTGGTTGACCACCGACGCGGGAAGCAATTTCTTTTCGGTGCGAAACACCAGCAGCATTTGCCGATTGATCGAGTAGACGAGCGAGTCGTTATCGCGCGGCGAGGCCCATCCCTGCGTTTGCATTTCGACGCTACTGCCCGGCTGGAACGCATGCGGCGCGAGCCACTTTTCCATCTGCTCGGGATTGACGGACCACGGAACGGGAAGGCGATGAAGCTGAAGGTTTTTGAACCACATGGGCGTACAGGCAAAGCGCACCATTCTATACGACACTGCTCCAGTGAGGGACCACAATGCGTGTGCAAACGATGCATGGGATGCCGGGGTAAAGATTTCAGATTCACATTGATTCGGATAACTATGTACTTTCCGGTTGCAGAACATCGAGGCTCTGGTCAGGCGATAGATTTGCTGGAATTCCATCTCCACCTCGTCAAGGACGGCTGCGTCGTCGAAAACTAATGTCTGAAGCGCTACCTCCTGGCGCAGTTCAGACGACAGATCAGACACCTGGGCGCTGTCGAACAGTAAAAAGTCCTGCAACGCCGGGCCACGGTCCCTTCGGTTTTCGCCCAAATAACCTAGACTTTTAAGATGCAGTGGAACTGGATGGAGGCTGCCATGGCGGAATCGATGGTCAGCATCGTAGTGGGACTGGTTGTCATCATCACGGGGATCGTGATCCTGAGTTCGCATCACCGGCGCGAGTTGCACAAAACGCGTCCGCCGACGCGGCTCGACGGCCAGCGGCTCTGGGACCGGATGCGGCACCGGCACTGACCCCGGTCGCCGCCATCCCAAACGACGCGGCAGCGGCCGCGCCCCAGCAGCGGCCGGCGTGGCGGCTTTCAAGCCGCCAATCGCAACCGCACGCGCCGACATGCTCCCTGCGCGCGCGGCCAGAACGGAGGCAACCATGTCTGAAGAAATCCACGGCTGGCAAATGCTCGAATACGAGGGCTTCGAAATCCACCTGTCACCGCGCCCCAAACAGTCCGGCGAGAGCCGTTTTACCTACATGGGCTACGTTTGCCATCCTGGCGCGGATCCGGCCATCCCCGGTCATGTAGTGCCGTTCCATGCGGACGGCGAAGAGTGGTTCGCCAGCATGGAAGAAGCGCGCTACGAGGCCGTGCATACGGGACGCAGCATCGTCGACGGGACGCATCCGGACCTGTCGGTACTGTCGTTGGTGACGGGCGGCGTCTAGCGCGGCGGGGCCACAAGCACGGCAAAGATTCCCCGCGCCGTAAGAAATCGAAATGAATAGCGATCAGGCCCTCGGGAACCCACCAACCACCACCTCATGCGCGACCAGGCCGCCATGCTCAGAAAGCCCCGGCATGCGCAGCCGATCTGCTGTGATGGCCGGGAACTCGCGCCAGCCTTGGCTCTGCGCCGGTTGGGCCCGGCCATTCGAAGTGTTTCCGGCCCGATCGGGACCATTTCGCACCCTGCGAACGCCTCCATGCCTATTCCGCCGCGAGGCCGTACGCCCCCGGCCACAAGGCGCAGTCGAGTTCCCCGCGCGGTTATAATCGCCATCGCCCTGCCGTCTTGAAAAGGAGTGCTCCGAGCCTCCGGCCATGCATTCGGCGAACTGGAACGGTAGCGTTCATAAGAATTCACAGCCTATGATTTTTGCTCCCAGTCTGATCTGGCTCAGCACAGCCTTGCTATTTTTTGCCCCCGCCGTGAACCTCGTATGGCGCGGCGGCACCGGCTACGGTTTCTTCGGACTCGTCGCGCTGTCGCTGGGAGCCGCCGTCGCCAACAAACGCACTCCGGATTATTTCAAGGGATTACGCACCTATAACTGGTACACCTTGGGCATGCTCGCGTTTCTGGTCGCGATCATGTTCCAGCAACTGGTGATGCACTACTGGTTGCCACGCCAGTTCGACGCACTGTCGCGCTTCACGTTCGCACTACCGCTATTTTTGCTGCTGCGCCAGTTTCCGTCGCGCAACCTGCGGGCCATCGGCTGGGGTTGCGCAGCGGGCGCCATCGCCGTGGGCGCCTGGGCTCTGATCGCGCAGCCGCAGGGCGGCTGGACCGATGCGAGCCGCGCCAGCAATGCCTACACGAACGCGATCCCGTTCGGCGACACCGCCTTGCTGCTCGCTTTCCTGTCCGTCTTTACGCTGGGTTGGGACGGCCCGCGCGACTGGCGGATGCTCGCGGTCAAGCTCCTTGCGCTGGTCGGCGGCGGCTATGCCTCTTACCTGTCCGGCTCGCGCGGCGGCTGGATTACGATTCCCATTTTTGCGATCCTGCTCGGCTGCCAGTTCCACTGGTTCGTGCACAAGAAGCGCCTGTGGGTTGCGGCGCTCGCCATCGTGGTATGCACCGCTGCGCTGCTTTCGACTGAACGCGTCGAGCGGCGGCTCGAAGATGCCACCACCGATTTCTCCGCGCTGCATCATGGCGACGAAAACACCTCCGTCGGCTTGCGCCTGCAGTTGTGGCAGGCCTCGTTCCGACTGTTCACAGAGCATCCTGTGTACGGCGTCGGCAAGGGCAAACTGGAGCGGGCGCTCGGCGACCTCGCCGCGCACGGTCAGGCCAGAACCGAGATCGTCAACGAGCGCGCCCACAGCGATTTCTTCTCGACCATCGCCGAAACAGGCGCTATCGGCGCGGTCTGCCTGCTGATTTTCTATTTCGGCCTGACCGTCCATTTCTGGCGCGAGCGGCGCAACCAGGATTCTACGATTCGGGCTGCTGCCTATTCCGGACTAGCGGTGTCGTTCAGTACGATCGTGTTCGGCCTGACGATCGACGTGCTGGTGCCCGTCATGGTCACGTCGCTGCTCGCGCTGCTAAGTGCTGCGTTTCTGGCCGTCATCGACGCGCGCAAACGCGAGCTGTCGCATCCTGCAGTCCGGTAGGTAGGTGAGTAGTTAAAACGAGATGCTTTTTCAAGATAAAGCATCTCGTTTATAGTGCTGTGCACGCCAGAATGGCGAACTGGGGCAGCGGCAATCAGAATGCCTGGCCAGAGTCCAACAACGATTAGAATCTAGCCGAGCCAACTCAGCCCGCGCCATGAACAACAGCGTCCAGCCCTCCCCGTCTGCCGTAGCGGCCAAACCGCTAGCTTCAGTGCTACTGATCGCTTACAACCAGGAAACACTGGTTGGCGACGCAGTGCGCAGCGTGCTTGCGCAGACTTACGAACCGCTGGAACTCATCATCTCCGACGACGCTTCGAGCGACGGCACCTTCGCCGCGATCGAGGCTGCCGTACGCGGCTATAACGGACCGCACAAGGTCATCACGCGCCGTAACACGAGCAACGAAGGCATCAGTGCGCACCTGTCGCGGCTCGCCGGGATGGCCCATGGTGAATTGCTGTTCGTTGCCGCAGGTGATGATATGTCCGCCCCGAACCGCTGCGAACGGGTGGTCGAGTACTGGCTTGCACAGGATCGCCGCCCGGACCTGATCGCCACCGATCTCGCCGACATGGACGAAACCGGCGCCGTCCACGAGCGGATGGAGCCGACCGATCTCGGCACGTATCGGAGCTTCGACGACTGGGCTGCCGAACGGCCCTGGCTGGTGGGTGCAGCGCATACATGGACGCGCCGGCTGTTCGAGCGTTTCGGACCGATGATGCCCGGCACGGCTGCCGAAGATCAGGTGATGACCTTTCGTGCCATCGTCTCCGGTGGAGCGCTAAGCCTGCGTGAACCGCTGGTGTGGTACCGGCGCGGCGGCCTGTCGGGCAAGCGGCGGTATCGGACGGTGGCAGAACTGGTGGGACGATTGCGCCAGGGCAACGGCTTCGCACTAGTTGAAGTGAAGCAGCTGCAGCACGACGCTGAAATTGCCGGACTCGGCGACAGAATGCGCGCCGTTCTAGCGCCGAAACTCGCGCGCGAACAGTTCATTCATTCGATGTTCAGCGCTCGCGGGATCGGCGAGCGCCTCACGCTGATCGCCGCCAGCCACAACGTCAAACTGGGGCTGCGGATCCGGATGCTGCTCTACAGTACCTTTCCGGGTGTCTACGCGCCGACGCTCTGGATCAAGCGGCTCAGGCGAGCACGCTAAGGC
Source organism: Paraburkholderia sp. GAS82 (assembly GCF_050436285.1). Lineage (NCBI taxonomy): Bacteria > Pseudomonadati > Pseudomonadota > Betaproteobacteria > Burkholderiales > Burkholderiaceae > Paraburkholderia > Paraburkholderia sp. GAS82. The sequence goes on along the minus strand of NZ_JBNDLX010000006.1, from coordinate 468,573 downwards.
GGCAGGCTTGCCGCCTGTGTCCGCGTTCTCTCGCTCAGCGACGCTCGACTATCTGTGTGGCTAGCCCCAGCAGCGCGTCGACGTGACTCGCAACGCTTGCGTCGTAGAGCACCGCTTCACGTGCGACATCCGCCGGAGCTGCGGCCGCCGTGGGCGACGTTGCGCCGCTGGAGAGCCGAGGCCCAATAGCACGTTCGAGGGTGGCGCGCAGATCGGCGAGATCATCCGGCGCGAAGACGAATTTCGCATGCGACGCGATCGCATCGCAGCAGCCGATACTCGACGGAAAGATCACCGGCGTGCCGCACATCGCCGATTCGACTCCCACCAGTCCGAACGGCTCGTACTTCGACGCGAGGATTGTAAAGTCGGCGGCCCGATAACCGTCCTCGATTTCCTTCACATAGCCGATGTAGCGCACCCGCTCCGAGGTGCGCGCGGGCGGCCGGCCTGCGACGGCAAGAACCACCGGCAGCGTCGTCCCTTCCAGCGCCGCTTCGATAAGCGGCAAGCCCTTGCGCTCGTGACTGCTCGACGGGAATAGCAACACGATCTCGTGATCCGCGAAGCCGAACTTGCGCCGTAGCGCGCCGCGCTGCTCACTATCTACCGGCTTGAAGCGAGCGCCGTCGACCGGCGGGTAAAGCACGCGAACCTTCGCCTCCGCGACGCCATACAGCTCGCGCAGTTCGTCGCGCATCAGATTCGAGTGAGCGACAACGAAGCTCGCCTGTTCGTACTGCTTGCGCTCGAGTGCGATCTGCCAGGTATCGGAGCGTTTTTGCACGCGACCAGTCGCACGCAAAAACCCGAGATGAGTGCCGCCGCAGATCGCAATTTCCGAAGAGTCGACCCGGTTGCAGCCGATCAGCACGTCGACTTTGGCCGCGCGCCGCGCCCGGCGCAAACGCCATGAAAACCAGTAATCGCGCAGCTTGCCGGGGAGCAAGGACACCTTGATGCGATGCGTCTCGACCATGCGGCTTTCCGGCACCGACATATCGAAGCGCCGAGCAAAAAACGCCGGCGTCATGCCTCGCGCGGCAAAGCCGCGCACCAGATCCATCGCATAACGCTCGAGCCCGCCGCTGTGTTTCAGCGCATTGCTGGAAAGTCCGATTTTCATCATTCAGCGCATCAGGCCGCGTTCTGCTGAAACTGGATGCGGTGCAGATGCGCGTACAGCCCGTCTTGCTCGAGCAGTTCGCGATGACTGCCGCGCTCGACGATGCGTCCGGCTTCCAGCACCAGAATCCGGTCGGCACGCTCGATGGTGGACAGACGGTGTGCGATGACGAGCGTGGTGCGCCCCTTCATTAGCGTTTCCAGCGCGGCCTGCACATGGCGTTCCGATTCCGAATCGAGCGCCGAGGTGGCTTCGTCGAGGATCAGGATCGGAGCGTCCTTGTAGATGGCGCGTGCGATCGCCAGACGCTGACGCTGACCGCCCGAGAGCATCAGGCCGTTGTCGCCGACCAGCGTCTCGGTGCCCTTCGGCATGGATTGGACGGTATCCCACAGGTTCGCCGCCTGCAGCGCCGCTTTCACCTTCTCGGGATCTGCCGTCTGGCCGTAAGCGACGTTGTGCGCGATCGTGTCGTTGAACAGCACGACATCCTGGCTAACCATGGCAATCTGGCTGCGCAGCGCGTGAATGCCGTACTCCGGCAAAGCGACACCGTCGACCAGAATCTCGCCGTCCGTCGGATCGAAGAAACGCGGCAGCAGGTTGACGAGCGTGGTCTTGCCGCTGCCCGAGGGGCCCGCCAATGCCACCATCTCGCCCGGCGCGACCTTGAACGACACACGGTCGAGGGTCTGTCGTTCGTGCGTACTGGTGGCGCCATAGTTGAACGAGACGTCGCGGAACTCGACTTCGCCCGATGCGTGATCAAGCGGCTTGCCGCCGCCCTGCGGCTCGGACGGTTCGTCGATCAGACCGAAGATCAGTTCGGCAGCGGTCATGCCGCGTTGCAGCGGCTGATTGACGTCCATCAGATGCTTGAGCGGCGAGACAATCAGGAGCATCGCCGTAATAAAACCAACGAAGCCACCCACCGTGGTTCCGCCATGCGCCGATTGCACGACCGCAATCGTGACTACCACCGCCAGCGCAATCGACACCAAAAACTGGGTAAGCGGCTGGGCGAGTCCACCCGACGCAATCATGCGCAGCGAGTAACCTCGCAGGCGACGACTCATTTGGGCAAAGCGATCCATCTCGTACTGCTCGCCATTGTGCACCTTGACCACCTTGTAGCCGCCCACCGTCTCCTCGACGATGTACGACAACTCATTGGTGAACATCTGGTTTTCGCGATTGAGCCGGCGCAGCTTCCGGTTGATCTTGCCGATCACCCAGCCGATTACCGGCAGCATCACCGCGACAATCAACGTCAGTTTCCAGTCGAGCCAGAACAGATAGCCGAGCAGGTACAGGACCGTCAGCGAATCGCGCACCAGCGTAATCAGCACGCCCAACAGCACGTTGAGAATCTGGTTGACCTCAAACACGATTGCGTTGATGACGGTACTTGCCGTCTCGCGTTGAAAGAACCCGACGCTCGTGTGAACCAGCCGCTCGAACATTTCCAGGCGCAAGCGTAGCAGGACCGTATTCGAGATGTACGCGATCAGGTACCCCGACGCGTATTGGGAAACGCCCCGCACCACCGCGAGCACGAGAATACCAAGCGGCACCATCCATACCAGGCCATGCACGGCATTCGGGCCGAAGCCCTTGTCCAGCAGCGGCTTGAGCATCATGGGAATCAGCGCGTCAGTGCCGGCGCTGACAGCCATGGCGACAATCGCACCAATCAGGGTCCAAAGGACCGGCTTGATATACGGCCAAAGCCGGCTCAGTAAGGCGGCAGGCGATGTGACATCTCCTGATCCACCGATGACTTTGCTTAACGTGGGCTTCGCGCTCAAGGAATCCTCTGAAAAGGCGAACAAGGCATCCGCCCGGTGGGCGAATCCTGAATACCGCATTGTAAACGGTTGGGCGAACTGGATACCTGGGGCCGTTGTGCCCCGGTGACACCAGACCGGTAGTGGTTCTTACGGTTTGTTCCGTGCGGGCTCAAGGTGAGTGCCAAGGGCGTGAGACGTCGGTGCGCTGTGTATACTTCCCCGACGCATTTTGCCCATCCGCCCCCTCTCTGCTAATCAGGCATGAAAGAAACCACCCTCGGCGTCGCCATCATCACCAAAAACGCGGCGGCGCGCCTGGCCGAGTGCCTCGCCGCCGTGGCGTTCGCCGACGCGATCGTCGTGATCGACGGCGGCAGCACCGACGGCACCGTCGAGATTGCCCGCGCACACGGCGCCCGCGTACTGCAGGAACCCGACTGGCCGGGCTTCGGGCCGCAGAAGAACCGCGCGCTGGATGCGCTCGACACCGGCTGGATCCTCTCCATCGACGCCGACGAAATCGTCACGCCCGAGCTCGCTGCGGCGATCCGCGCCGCAATCGACGCGCCGTCCGCGCAGGTTTACGCGGTGGACCGCCTCTCGAGCTTCTGCGGACACTGGATCAGGCATAGCGGCTGGTATCCGGACTGGATCCCGCGCCTCTTCAGACGCGGCGCCGCGCGCTTCTCCGACGACCTCGTGCATGAACGGCTAGTGTTCGATACGCCGGCACAACGCCTGACCGGCAAGTTGATGCACTACTCGTACGAAGACTTCGAAACCGTGCTGCGCAAGCTCGATACCTATTCGACAGCGGGCGCGCAACAACGCCACGCCGCAGGCAAAGGCGGCAGCTTTGGCAAGGCGCTTGCGCGCGGTGCGTGGGCATTCGTGCGCACCTACGTGCTGCGGCGCGGCTTTCTGGACGGACGTGCCGGCTTCATGATCGCGATGTTCAACGCGGAAACGGTGTACTACCGGTTTCTGAAGCTCGCACGCCTGGGCGCGCGGGAGCGGTAGGCGTACGTCATGGCTTTCACGCGAGTGCCTGGCGCTACCGGTGTTTCTCGCGGGTTTTGATGCGCCCGGCGCGCGCCAGGTGCCGCTAGCGAGCCCGCGCGGAAGCGCGAGCCGCGTCGGTCAGTAGACGATCTCGATCGAACTTCCAGCGAACTCGCCACGCAGCGCCGCGAGCAGTTCGTCCGTGGGCTTGACGCGCCACGCGTCGCCGAGGCGTACTTCGCCCTCGGCATTCTCGCTGCGATAGACGATCTGCACCGCTAATCCGTTCGGGATGTGTACCGGCTGACGTTGGCGGCCGCCATCACCGCCGTAGCCGCCACCGTTGCGGCCGCCACCACCACCGAAACCGCCGCCGCGCGATGGCGTCGCGGGTGCCTGCGCGGTCTGCGGCTCATCAGCCCCCGCGCTGTGTGCTTCCAGCACGCGACGCAGCGCGAGCGCATCGGCGTTGCCGTTCATCTGCACCTTGACCGCCTCTGCATAGCGGCAACGCGCACGGCCGAGGTCCATCACGGTTTCAACGGTGAAGCGGATGCCGCCGGTGAATGCGTCGTTGCGCGCCTGGCCTTGCACCACCAGCAATTCGTCTTCCTTGAACAGCTGCTTGTGCGCTTCGAAGGTCTCGTTGAAGACCGTCACTTCGCATTGACCGGTGCCGTCATCGAGCAGTGCAATCAGCATCTTGCCGCGCTGGGTCATCTGCGTGCGCAGCGACGCAATCACGCCGGCGATCAGCTTGTCGCGCCCTTCCTTCAGCTCGCCGATTTTCTGGCGCGCGAAGCGGCGCACTTCGTCCTTGTAGGCGTCGAAAAGGTGGCCCGACAGATAGAAACCGAGCGCACCCTTCTCTTCCTGCAGTTTCTTCTTTTCCGCCCATTCGGGCTCGTCGACAAGCTCATGACCTTGCGACGGCGCGTCGCCCATGTCGAACAGGCCTGCCTGCATCGCATTAGCGCTGGCTTGATCGGCGGCTTCCATGGCCAGCGACACCGATGCGATCAACTGCGCGCGATTCGCATGCAGCGCGTCGAACGCCCCGGCGCGGATCAGCGCTTCCACCGTCCGACGGTTGACGATACGACGGTCGATGCGGTTGCAAAAATCGAACAGGTCGATGAACGGCCCTTCTTCGCGCGCCCGCAGAATTTCTTCAATCGCGTTCTGACCGCTGCCCTTGATAGCGCCCAGACCATAACGGATCGTCTTCGAACGCTTGCCGTCTGCTTCCGCAACCGGCTCGAAGCGATACGCCGACAGATTGATGTCCGGCGGCAAAACGGCCATCTTGTTCGTGATGCAGTCTTCGAACAGTATCTTGACCTTGTCGGTATCGTCCATGGCGAGCGACATATTCGCTGCCATGAATTCGGCCGGATGGTGCGCCTTGAGCCACGCGGTGTGATACGCGAGCAGTGCATAGGCCGCCGCGTGCGACTTGTTGAAGCCGTAGCCGGCGAACTTCTCCATCAAGTCGAAGATTTCGTCGGCTTTCTCGCCCGTCAGGCCGTTCTTCGCTGCACCTTCGCGGAACAACGCGCGGTGCTCGGCCATTTCCTCGGCCTTCTTCTTACCCATCGCGCGACGCAGCAAGTCAGCGCCACCGAGCGAATAGCCGCCGATGATCTGCGCCATCTGCATCACCTGCTCCTGATAGACCATGATGCCGTAGGTCTCTTTCAGAACAGGTTCGACGCGCGGGTCCGGATACTCCACCACTTCACGGCCGTGCTTGCGCGCGCAAAAGCTAGGGATCAGGTCCATCGGGCCCGGACGGTAGAGCGCCACCAGCGCGATGATGTCCTCGAAGCGGTCAGGTTGCGCGTCTTTCAGCATGCCTTGCATGCCGCGGCTTTCCAGCTGGAACACGGCGACCGTGTTGGCCTTCTTGAGGATCGAGAACGACGCCGGATCGTCGAGCGGCACCTGCGCGAGCGACCAGTCCTGCTTCGACGGATCGAGCCTGCGGATATAGCGCTCGGCCCAGTCGAGGATCGTCAGCGTGGTGAGACCCAAAAAGTCGAACTTGACGAGGCCGACCGCTTCCACGTCGTCCTTGTCGTACTGGCTCACGACACCGCTCTCGTCGCCCTGCGTGTAGAGCGGGCAGAAGTCAGTGAGCTTGCCGGGCGCGATCAGCACCCCGCCCGCGTGCATGCCGACGTTACGCGTCAAGCCTTCCACGCGCTGCGCGAGTTCGATCAGCTGATGCACTTCGTCTTCGTTGTCGAAGCGCTCCTGCAGCAGCGGCTCTTCCTTCATCGCGTCGGCAATCGTGACGTGCTTGCCGGGTTTGAACGGAATCAGCTTGGCGATACCGTCGGTGAACATGTAGCCGAGATCGAGCACCCGGCCGATGTCGCGCACGGCTGCCTTCGCCGCCATCGTGCCGAAGGTGGCGATCTGCGACACCGCGTCCGCGCCGTACTTTTCCTTCACGTACTGGATGACGCGATCGCGCCCGTGCTGACAGAAGTCAATGTCGAAGTCAGGCATCGACACCCGTTCCGGATTCAGGAAACGTTCGAACAGCAGGTTGTAGCGCAGCGGATCGAGGTCGGTCACGCCGAGCGCATAGGCGACCAGCGAGCCCGCGCCCGAACCCCGGCCCGGCCCAACCGGCACGCCATTGTTCTTGGCCCAGTTAATGAAGTCCGCCACGATCAGGAAGTAGCCTGGGAAGCCCATCTTGATGATCGTGCCGCACTCGAATTCGAGGCGGTTGTAGTACGTCTCGCGCTGTGCCTCGCGATCCGCCTCGTTCGGATACAACTGCTCGAGGCGCTTTTCCAGCCCTTCCTTCGAGAGGTGCACAAGGTAGTCGTCGAGCGACATGCCGTCCGGCGTCGGGAACAGCGGCAGCTTCGGCTTGCCGAGTTCGAGCGTCAGGTTGCAGCGGCGCGCAATCTCAACGGTGTTGGCAAGCGCCGACGGAATATCCGCGAACAACGCTGCCATTTCCTCTTGCGTGCGGAAATACTGCTCGGTCGTGAAGCGCTTCTGGCGACGCGGATTCGCAAGCATGTCGCCTTCCGAAATACACACGCGCGCTTCGTGCGCGGTGAAGTCGTCGGGCGTCATGAACTGCAGCGGGTGAGTGGCGACTACCGGCAGCTTGAGCGACGCCGCTAGCGTCACTGCCTGCTGCACGTAGGCGTCGCCGCCAGGCTGACCGCAGCGTTGCAACTCGATATAGAAACCGTTCGGAAAAACCTTGGCCCAGTGTTGCGCGTTGCGCCGCGCCGCATCTTCGTTACCGGCCGCGAGCGCCATACCGATATCGCCCTGCTGCGCGCCGGACAGCGCCAGCAGCCCTTCACCGAGCCCGGTTTCGAGCCAGCCGGCCTCGACCTCGGCGCGACCGCGATACTGATTGGTGAGCCACGCCTTGGTGAGCAACTCGCACAGGTTCAGATAGCCGCGCTTGTCTTTAACCAGAAGCAGCAGGCGCGAGGGCTTGTCGCGATCATCCGGATTGGTTATCCAGACATCACAGCCGGCAATGGGTTTGACCCCTTTGCCGCGCGCTTCCTTGTAGAAACGGACGAGGCCAAAGGCGTTGCCGAGGTCGGTGAGCGCGAGCGCCCCCTGACCGTCTTTGGCCGCGGCCGCGACGATGTCGTCAAGGCGCACGATGCCGTCGGCAATCGAGAATTCGGAGTGAACGCGGAGATGAACGAAGCGAGGATCTGACATGGGCGTTATTGTAACTCCACCCTCCCGAAGATTTGAGAGCAAACAGACGCGTTAGCCATCCGGCCAGGGGAGACCACTGCGCGACCCGCGATCACGGTAGCGCCAGCCGTTGACCGGCTCCGCGAGCCACCGGCGCGACGCCATTTGCAAGGCGTAAAACGCGATCTACCCGGCACAATTCAACCGTGCCTTGCGCTGCCGCAACCGGATAGCCATTCGGCCGACTCGGGCAACCCGGCCGCTTGAGGGATAATACGGGTTTCGCCCAATTTGCCGTGGCCGCGCCACGCACGCAGCCTTCCACGGCCGCACGTGCGTTTGCAGCGCCGCCGGGCCACTTTTTTACCGCTGGACCATCATGAGCATCGTCAATCTCGCCGCCTACCAGTTTGAGACCCTCGAAGCGACTGCCGAGTGGCGCCCGCTCGTCACTGAGCGGTGCAACGCACTGGGCCTGCGCGGCACCATCCTGCTCGCACCCGAGGGCATCAACCTGTTCGTCGCAGGCACACCGGAAGCCGCGCAGGGGTTTATCGACTACATCCGCCACGATCCGCTATTCGAGGGCAAGTTCGCGAAGCTGCAGTTCAAGGAGAGCCTGTCCGAGAAGCAGCCGTTCCGCCGCATGCTGGTGAAACTGAAGCGCGAGATCATCACCATGAAGAAACCAGCAATCCGGCCGGAACTGGGCCGCGCGCCGTCCGTGGACGCACCCACGCTGAAGGCCTGGCTCGACCGTGGCCATGACGACGAAGGCCGGCCAGTAGTAATGCTGGACACTCGCAACGCGTTCGAAGTGGATGTCGGCACATTCGATGACGCGCTCGACTACCGCATCCACAAATTCAGCGAGTTTCCGGCGGTGATCGAACAGAACCGCGCCGACCTGGAAGGCAAGACGGTAGTGTCCTTCTGCACCGGCGGGATTCGTTGCGAGAAGGCGGCGATCCACATGAAGGAAGTGGGCATCGAAAACGTGTACCAACTCGAGGGCGGCATCCTCAAGTATTTCGAGGAAGTGGGCGGTGCGCATTACCACGGCGAGTGTTTCGTGTTCGACTACCGCACCGCTCTCGATCCCGAGCTGAAGCCGACAGCGACGGCGCAATGCTTTGGCTGCCGCGCAGTGGTGAGTCCAGAGGCTCAACAATCGCCGCTGTACGTCCCGGGCAAGACGTGTCCCGAATGCCATCCGGATCGGAACGCTGTGCGCGCAGCCTGACAGGCACGAAAACGGCACCGGACCGAGAACCCGAACATGAGTTACCGCGGCCGTTTTGCCCCCTCCCCCACTGGACCACTGCATTTTGGCTCGCTCGTAAGCGCTCTTGCGAGCTGGCTGGATGCACGCGCGCACAATGGCGTATGGCTGGTGAGAATCGAGGACATCGACGGACCGCGCACGGTACCCGGCGCAGCCGAGGACATCCTGAAGACTCTCGACCAGTTCGGCCTGCATGCGGACGAACCGCCCATCTGGCAAAGCGAGCGCACGGAACGCTACCAGCAGGCGCTGGACCAACTGCGGGCCGCCGGCCTTGTGTATCCATGCGGCTGCACACGCAAAGAGATCAGCGATTCGCTGCTGAACGCCCACGCCCGCAACACCACACTTGCCTACCCTGGCACATGCCGCAACGGCCTGCACGGCAAACCCGCGCGTGCGTGGCGGTTGCGCGTGCCGGATGGGGATGATGAGACGCATGCGGGAGAGGACGCGGCGGGGAACCCCGCAAGACGTACTGAAAGAGGCTCCGCGACGATCATATTCGACGACCGCTGGCAGGATTGTCAGACGCAGAATCTGGCGACTGAGGTAGGCGACTTCGTGTTGCGACGCGCGGATGACCAGTGGGCATATCAACTGGCGGTGGTAGTGGATGACGCGGACGCGGGCATTACGCACATCGTGCGAGGCGCAGACTTGTTAGACTCGACGGCACGTCAGATCTACCTGCAACGTTGCCTGGGTGTGCCGACACCGTCCTACCTGCACGTCCCTGTGGTAACGAATCGCGAAGGCGAGAAATTAAGCAAGCAAAATGGGGCGACGGCGTTGGACACAAGCCGTCCGTTGGACGCGCTGCGCGCGGCAGCGGCGCATTTAGGGCTGGATATGGGCAACGAGCGCCACGAATCGCTGGAAGCGTTCTATGACGCCGCGACAACGGCCTGGGCGAGACTCCTTAAGAAGAAGTAGTCCGCCTCGGCATCCCAAACCCACCCAACAACGCAGCCAACGGCTGCTTCGAAACCGGCTTCTGCGCGGCAGCAACGTCATCCGCCTCATCAATCTTCCGACTAGCGGAAGGCGAAGGCTCATACGGCTTGGAAAAGAAGTCGTCAACAGGCTGTTGCCGATGATGATGCGGCCGCTCAAACGACGAAGCCCCCGCACCGGAACCCGCAGCCCCAGCACGACGACGCCCACCACCGCGCTCATCCCTCTCACGCCGCGGCGCGCGCTCTTCATGATGATGCCGAACAGGCACCTCAACAGTAAGCCGCTGCACATCGAGCGGCCGCTTGATCAGCTTCTCGATATCAGCAAGCTGCTTGCGTTCATTCGGGCTGCACAAGGAAAGCGCATCTCCCGACGCCCCAGCACGTCCAGTGCGCCCAATCCGATGCACATAATCTTCGGCATTGAACGGCAGATCGAAGTTAATCACTGCCGGAAGCTCGACAATATCAAGCCCGCGCGCCGCGACATCAGTAGCAACCAGCGCTTCGATCTCACCGCGCTTGAACGCATCGAGAGCCTGCATCCGCTCGTTCTGCGTACGATCGCCGTGAATCGCCGTAGCCACTACCCCGTCGCGCTCGAGATTGCGCGCCAGGCGGCTAGCCCCAATCTTGCTGTTGCAAAACACGATCACCTGCTTCAAACCGCGCTCGCGAATCAGTTGCACTACAGCGCCGGTCTTATCCCCTTCGGCCACTTCATAAACCGTCTGGGTAACATTCGTCGCGGTCGAATTGCTGCGCGCCACTTCGATAGTCTGCGGATTGCGCAGATACGTCGCCGCCAGCTTCTTGATTTCACCTGAGAACGTCGCGGAAAACAGCAGCGTCTGACGTTCCTTCGGCAGCAGATTCAGAATGCGCTGCAGATCCGGCAAGAAGCCCATATCGAGCATCCGGTCGGCTTCGTCCAGCACCAGCATCTGCACCTGACCCAGGTTGGCCGTCTTCTGCTGCACATGATCGAGCAGACGCCCGGGCGTCGCGATCAGAATCTCGACGCCGCGTCGCAGCTGATCCGACTGCGGATTCATATCGACGCCACCGAACACCACAGCGCTACGCAGCGCCGTATGTTTAGCGTACGCATGCACGTTGGCGGCAACCTGGTCGGCGAGTTCGCGAGTCGGCGTCAGAATCAGGGCACGCACCGGGTGGCGAGCCGGCGAAGCGCTGGTGCTCGCATGCGGCAGCAGACGCTGGATGATCGGCAGCGAAAAACTCGCGGTCTTGCCGGTGCCGGTTTGCGCGGCGCCCATCACATCGCGACCCGACAGGACGACGGGGATCGCCTGCTCCTGGATCGGTGTAGGCGTCGTGTAGCCCTGCTCCACAATGGCTTTCAGGATGTCGGGCGCGAGGCCAAACTGATCGAAGTTCGCGGTAGCGGGGGTGACGGCTATGTCGGACATGGTGGCTTTCGCTAAAAATGCGCCTGCGCGGGGGGCGCGGCAGCGGCCGGGGCCGCCGCGTAGGGCATCAGGATGAAGCGGAGCCACGGCGTGCCGCACGGGACCCGATCTAGTCAGGGAAGGATGCAGCCGGCTCCGGCCGACGGAAACACCCGCCGGAAAGGCCGGTATTGTAGCACTTCAGCAAAAACACTCATGGCGCATGCGCCCGCTTTCTGCTCACACCCCGGAAAACGGGGCGCAAGAGCGCCGGGAACGGCTACAAGCCCGCACAGACTAGGGCATGCAGGCGACAGTCCTGTGACAGCGCATCAAGCGGGAGCGGGCTGTGGCCGAAGCACTGCAAACGTATGACAAACGTAAGCCGGAGCGGTCGCCCCGCCGCCCTTCGGCCACTCTCACTCCCAGATCACCACGTCTCGCGCATCACCATCAACCGCAGCTCGGTCATATCCTCGATCGCGTAACGGACGCCCTCACGCCCGAGCCCGGAATCCTTGACACCGCCATAGGGCATGTTGTCCACCCGGAACGACGGCACATCGTTGATGACCACGCCGCCCACGTCCAGCCGGTCCCACGCCTGGTGCGCATGGGCGAGCGAATCGGTGAATATCCCGGCCTGCAGACCGAAGTCGCTGTCGTTGACGGTCGTGAGCGCCGCATCGAAATCGTCGAAGCGCTCCAGAATCGCCACCGGACCGAACGCCTCCTTGCGATAGAGGTCCGAATCGCGCTTCACATCCTCGAGTAGCGTCGCCTCGAACATCGCGCCTTCCACCTTGCCGCCGGCCACGATCTTGGCGCCGTCCAGCACCGCGCTCTCCATCCAGCCGGCGAGGCGCTTCGACTCCGATTCGGAAATCATCGGCCCGACGAACGTCTTCTCGTTCTTCGGATCGCCCATGATCAGCGAGCGCGTTTTCGCGATCAGCTTCTCGCGCAGCGCATCGTAGATGCTCGTGTGCACCAGAATCCGCTGCACGCCGATACAGCTTTGTCCCGACTGATAGAACGCACCGAACGCGAGCCGGTCGACCACGTAATCGAGCTTGCCGCCCTGATCGCCGTCGACGATCGCCGCTGCGTTGCCGCCCAGCTCCAGAATCACCTTCTTTTTGCCGGCTTTCCGCTTCAGTTCCCAGCCCACAGCCGGCGAACCGGTGAAGGACAGCAGCTTGAAGCGCTCGTCGGTGGTGAACAGATCCGCGCCATCGCGATGCGCCGGCAGGATCGAAAACGCGCCCTTGGGCAAATCCGTTTCCGCGAGGATCTCGCCCATGATCAGCGCGCCCACCGGCGTGCGGCTGGCCGGTTTCAGCACGAACGGCACGCCCGCGGCGAGCGCTGGCGCCACCTTGTGCGCGGTCAGGTTGAGCGGAAAATTGAACGGCGAAATAAACGAGCACGGCCCGATCGGCACGCGCTTCACATAGCCGTGATAGCCCTTCGCGCGCGGCGAAATCTCCAGATTGATGATCTCGCCGTCGATACGCACCGCTTCTTCCGCGGCAACCTTGAACGTATCGATCAGCCGCGTGACTTCGCCGCGCGAATCGTTGATCGGCTTGCCGGCTTCGATGCACAGCGCCATTGCCAGTTCGTCGTAGCGCTCGCGGAAACGGCTCACGCAGTGTTCGAGCACGGCCTGACGCTTGAACGGCGGAAACTCGCGCAGCGCCGGCAGCGCCTCCACGGCGAGACCGATGGCCTTGTCGATCGCCGCGGCGTCAGCCATGGCAACGCGGGTGGCGACCTCGCCGCTGAATTTGTCCGTGACTTCGAGATCGGTATTGGCTGCAACCGCAACATTGGCCAGGTAGTACGGGTAAGTCTTTTTCAACATGACACGTTCTCCTTGATGCGACCAGTTCCACTCCTGTTCAAGCGGGGCATGTAGCAAACGCGGTCAACGCAGCAAACCGCATGCCCCGCTCGCGCTCAGAGTTGCGCACTCAGCCGCTTGATCTCACGGTTCAGCACCCGCTCGTTGTCGGAGTAGTCGATTGGCAGGTCGATCACATGCACGCCCGGCGTCACGAAGCATTCGCGCAACAAAGGCGCAAACTCGTCCGCCGACGAAATGCGGTGCCCCTTGGCACCGTAGCTCTCGGCATAGGCCACGAAATCGGGGTTCCGCAGCGTCATCCCGTAGTCGGGAAAATTCATGTTCTCCTGCTTCCAGCGGATCATCCCGAACGCGTCGTCGCGCAGGATCAGCACCACCAGATCGAGCTTCAGACGCACCGCCGTCTCGAGCTCCTGCGAGTTCATCATGAAGCCGCCGTCGCCGCACACGGCCATCACCTTGCGATCCGGGTGCACGATCTTGGTTGCAATCGCCGACGGCAGCCCTGCGCCCATCGAGGCGAGCGCGTTGTCTAGCAGCAGCGAATTCGGCTCGTGCGCGCGGTAATAACGTGCGAACCAGATCTTGTACATGCCGTTGTCCAGACAGACGATGCCGTCGACCGGCGTCGTCTCGTAGACATCGTGGACGATCCGCACCGGGTACATCGGGAAACGGCTGTCGTTCTGACCTTTGGCCAGATGCTCCTCGAAGTGCTGCTTGATCTCCTTGAAGCGCGAAAAATCCCAATGCTCCTGACCTTCCTTCAGACTCTCTTTCAACTGCCACACCGCATTGGCAATATCGCCCACCACTTCGATCTGCGGAAAATACACCGGATCGACCTCAGCGCCGAGGAAGTTCACGTGAATCACGGTCTTTTCGTGCGAATCGGTGCCGCGCATGAAGAACGGCGGCTTCTCGATCACATCGTGGCCCACGTTGATGATGCAGTCCGCATGGTCGATGGCGCGGTGCACGAAATCGCCGTCCGAAAGCGTGGCGTTGCCGAGCCACATGGGATGCGATTCGTCGATCACGCCCTTACCCATCTGCGTCGTGAAGAACGGGATACCCGTCTGGTCGACGAACTCGCGCAGCATCTTGGTGGTGGTCTTGCGATTGCCGCCCGCGCCGATCATCAGAAGCGGATGCCTGGCGCTCGTGATCGCCTCGACCGCCCGCGCAACCGCCTTCTCTTCCGCGACCGGACGGCGGCTGAAGCTCTTGGGAATGGGCTTGCCATCGCCCTCTTCGTCGGCGACGTCCTCAGGCAACTCCAGATGCGTCGCGCCGGGGCGTTCTTCCTCGGCCTGACGGAACGCTTCGCGCACCAGCGCCGGGATATTGCCGATCGAGACGATCTGCCGTGTATACTTGGTGAGCGGCTCCATCATCCGTACCACGTCGACAATCTGGAAATGCCCCTGCTTGCTGGTCTTGATCGGCTTCTGGCCCGTGACCATCAGCATCGGCATGGCGCCTAGCTGCGCATAAGCCGCCGCGGTGACGAAGTTGGTGGCGCCCGGCCCGAGCGTCGACAGACACACCCCAGTGCGCCCTGTCAGACGCCCGTAGGTCGCAGCCATGAAACCGGCCGCCTGCTCGTGACGTGTAAGGATCAGCTTGATTTTGGAGCGGCGCAGCGACTCGAGGAGATCGAGGTTTTCTTCGCCTGGGATGCCGAAGATATATTCGACGCCTTCGGCTTCCAGCGACTTGACGAACAGATCCGATGCTTTCATTGAGAGTCTCGCTTGACGAACGAGCGCGGACGGCACGCCCACGCAGTGGGATCCGGGAACGGGTGATCGAAGACGATGACAGGCGCGGCCACGCGGAAACCGGTGGGCGCGCCGAACAGCTTACTACCTGAGAGAAAAATCTGCGCGCAGATCGGCAATGGCTTGGGGTGATGCGGCCTCGCGGCCAGGGTGGCCGACTATCAAGCGGTCAGGCTCTAGCGCACGATCGTCACGCAGTCCGACAGAATCGGCGGCGCATTCTCGCCCGCCGTCGCGTCGTACAGATCGGCGCGCGGACCTTTGGTCCACCAGGTATAGCTGCCAGCCTGGTATTTCGCCCCGGAGCCCGAGAGCGTGTTGACAAACAGCATCGACTGGCCTTTGACGGGCACGAGCGCGAAGCTCTGCCCATTCACTGCGTTCCAGTAGGTGACCTGCAGGATTTTGCCGGTAGCGCAGGTGTACTTGTGGGTCTGCGGGTTTTTCGGCTGGATCTGGGCGAGACTCAACGGCGCCGCCGAAACCGGAGCGATCGCCCCCGCCATCTCCAGCAGCCCAGCCAGCAAACCCGTTACCGCAACGAGCCGTTTCCTCATTGGATTCCTCGCCTGGCTGTCAGCCGTCTGGAAGGGTTGCCGTTCAGGGATCGATGACATCGGCGCACGCGTCGGTCGGCGCCGCCGCGACGTGGCCGACCACCGGCACGATTTTCAATCCGGCAGAAGCGACGCGGCACGGCGCGGCGGCAAGACCGCAACCCGCCAGGCCCGCGCACAGCGCTGCCAGCACGCCCAGCGCTCCGAGGCGGCCCACCCGGCGAAGCCGCTCAATCTTGCGGGTGTCTGACTTCATGGGTACTGCTCCTGCCTTCAATACTGCAACTACGTGCGCGCCTGCGGGATGCGTGGCGTGCGAGTTACCGCGCTCACTGTGACAGACGAGCGCGCGTTCCAGCTTATTTCGCCGACACCGGATGCACCGCGGCAGCAGCCTGCTTCGCACGTGCCCGGGCTTCGTCGGTATTCGCGCCGGTGGCGAGCGCCACGCCCATACGCCGCTTGACGAAGCTCTCGGGCTTGCCGAACAGCCGCAGATCCGCATCGGGCACGGCCAGCGCCGCAGCTACACCTTCGAACGCGATACCGGCTTCATCCAGGCCGCCGTAGATCACGGCTGACGCCCCCGGCGCACGCAGGGATGTGTCGACCGGCAATCCGAGGATCGCCCGCGCATGCAGCTCGAATTCCGACAGACGTTGCGAGCACAGCGTCACGAGTCCCGTGTCATGCGGACGCGGACTCACTTCCGAAAACCATACGTCATCGCCGCGCACGAAAAGTTCCACGCCGAACAGGCCGCGGCCGCCGAGCGCCTCCGTGACTTTGTGGGCGATCTCACGCGAACGCTCGAGCGCGACCGGGCTCATCGGCTGCGGTTGCCAGGATTCGACGTAGTCGCCCGCAACCTGCACGTGGCCGATCGGATCGCAGAAATACGTGCTCGTTTTGCCCGTTGCCGGATCGATCGCGCGCACCGTCAACTGGGTGATTTCGTACTCGAAGTCGATAAAGCCTTCGACGATCACCCGCCCATGATTGACGCGGCCGCCGGCCATCGCGTATTGCCATGCCGGTTCGACGTCGGCGTCGCTCCTGAGCACAGACTGGCCTTTGCCCGACGACGACATCACCGGTTTCACGACGCACGGATAACCGACCTTCGCGATGCCCGCCTTGAGTTCCTCGAGCGAGTCCGCAAACGCGTACGGCGAAGTCGGCAAG
Source organism: Paraburkholderia sp. GAS82 (assembly GCF_050436285.1). Lineage (NCBI taxonomy): Bacteria > Pseudomonadati > Pseudomonadota > Betaproteobacteria > Burkholderiales > Burkholderiaceae > Paraburkholderia > Paraburkholderia sp. GAS82. The sequence continues at coordinate 451,910 of NZ_JBNDLX010000006.1, read as the reverse complement.
CCGAGTTCTTCGGCCGCCAGACGCCGGATGCCTTCACGGTTCATCGTCAGTTGCGTGGCGCGCGCGGTGGGAATCACTTCGGCGAGACCGTCGGACTCGATGGCGGCGAGCGCGTCGGTGGCGATGGCTTCGATTTCCGGCACGATCAGATGCGGCCGCTCCTGTTCGACCAGCGCGCGCAGTGCGGCGCGGTCGGTCATATCGATCACATGGGCGCGATGCGCGACCTGATGACCCGGTGCGTTCGGATAACGATCGACCGCGATCACTTCAACGCCAAGGCGCTGTAATGCAATGATCACTTCCTTGCCCAGCTCGCCCGCGCCGAGCAGCATCACGCGCGTCGCCGAGTTAGAAAGCGGGGTGCCGATCCGTTGGCCGATCTGCATGGGGTCTCCAGAAAAATGTCGGATGAGATGGAATGGGTAGATCAGCAATGTTAACATGCGCAACCTCTGCACCGGGCGCGCAGCGACGAGCGCTCGCGCGCGGCATCCTGAGTGCGTTACCCTTACGCCTTTGCCAGTTTGAAGAGGACCGACGCCATGATCAAAACGTCTTCAGCGCGACGTGTTGCGCGTCTCGTTGCCGCGCTGCCCGCACCGCTTTTCACCGCGCTGGGCGTTGCCACCCTGCTGGCCGCCTGCTCGATGCCCACGCATCCGGATTCCAAGGCGCCGCCGCCCGACCCGTTCAACCCGGCGGCAACGCAGTTGCTCGACGACACCTCATGGGATCTCAGCAGCTGGAAGCAGGCCGACGGCACGATGCGCGCCGTCCCGGGTGCCGACAGCGGGGCGCCGATCACCCTCATGCTCTCGACGGCCACCGGCCAGCGGCGCGCCAGCGGTTTCTCCGGTTGCAACCGTTATATGGGTACCTACGGACTGAAGGACGGCAAGCTGAGCTTCGGGCCGCTCGCCGGAACGCGGATGGCGTGTTCGACGCCCGGCGGCCAGATTGAAGGCGATTACCTCGACGCGCTGGCGCACGTCGCCCGTACCGGCGTGCAGATGCGCGCGCCGCAGGAAATGCAACTGATCCTCGAAGACGGCGACAAGTTGACGTTCGCGCGGCACGACGGCAAATGAGGCTGTCTTCGAAGCGTTACGCTTCCCCGGTTAAACTCGGTGGGTTGCGTCTTCGCGGATCCCTCATTCGTTGATGTCTAGCATGCACACGGTAGTTTTCGGCTGGTTCGGCGTGTCGGCCGTCTGGTTTATCTCTCTTCTGTTGCGTCTCGCAAAGTCTGTGCTGCCAGGCGGTGCCGGGCTGCGCGGGCCCGGCACGATCCGGCTTTGGCTCGGCTTTATCGGCGTGCTCGTGGCGAGCTCAACGCTGGAAGCGTTGCTGCCCGCTTCGGCGGGCACGGACGGCTTCGGGCATGCGCTGGCGGCGGGTTTCGGCCACCTGCTCGGGCATATCGGCACGCCGCTCGTGATGCTCGGGGTGCTGGTCGTGAGCCTGCCGTGGTTGATCGGTTTTCGTTGGAGCCGCGTCGCGCGCTGGGCGGACGGTGCATTTGGTCTTGGCCTCGGCTTGAACCGCGGACTCGCCAAACGCGACGAGGACGCGCGCCGGCGTAGTAGCGCCGACGATACGTTGCCTGCTTATGCGTCGACACCGGCCAATCCGATGGCCCCGAAGACCAAGGGGCGCTACGCGCGGCCGACGGTATGGCGGCCTTCTGCGGCACGCGGTGCGGCAGCGGGGTCCGGTGCGGCAGCGGGTGGCGTGGGTGCCGTGGGCGCGAAGGATGCGGTGGCCGCGGATGCGCGCGGAAACGCAGCGTCTGGTAGCGCGGCCTGGCAAGCGAGAAGCACGGGACGGCGTGGACAGGCAGCGCCGGCTGATAGCGCTGGCGCGATGCGCGTAGGCACGCCGGGTCGGCAAGCTGGCGTCCGGAGCGCGGCGGCCGAACCTGTCGCGCCAGCCGGATGGCTGCGCGAGCCAGGCAATGCGGTGCGCGGTACGGCACCGGTTCGGAGTGGGCTGCCGGCGACACCGGCGGCTGGTGCTGGTGCTGGTGCTGGTGCTGGTGCTGGTGCTGGTGCTGGTGCTGGTGCTGCAACGGGCGTCCCACGGGCATTCGACTCCAGCCGGGCTATGCCTGATGCAGCAACCGGGTCAAGGCCGACCCCGAACCGCTCGCCGTCAATACAGCCCTTCACGACGCCCGTGCCCACCAGCATGCCGCCGGCGGTGCCGCGCAACGCGACGCCGACCGTTTCCATCCCAACCCCGCGGCCCATGGCCGGTGCGGCACCCACCCCGCAACATGCGGCCGCTTCGGGTGCACGCTTGCCGAGCACACCCGGTTTTTCCCGGCCCGCGGCAGCGGCGGAGCACGTCACGCCGCCCGCCAGCGTGCAGGAGACCCTACGCAGCATCGAAGAGAATGCGGCACGCTGGACGACGATCGCAGGCGTGAGTCTCGCCCGACGCAGCCCGGAAAACGTCAGGATCAGCACCGATGCTGACATGCCCGTCGACGAACCTGCGGTTAGTCCGACGCCAGCGTCGGGGGCAATCCCCATCGGCACATCCTCTGCGCGACCCGATAGGGAAGCTGCTGACAGTCGAGCTGATGTTGGCGCACCGGCCGCCACTTCCCCAGAGCCTGTCGCACCCGTGGAAGTGCCGAAGGCTGCGCCGATGTCCGCTCCGCTCGAAGTGCAACCGCGCGCGTCGACCTCGGCATTGATCGAAGCCGCTCTGCCCGACCAGCAAAGCATCGCAAAGACGCCGCCAGCAAACATCGACCACGCGAGCGCGGCAAGTGCGGCACTCGCGCCGGCCGCCGACCTCATCGTCGACAAATCGCTAGCGCCATGGGAAACGGAAGTTGACACCGACGCCGACCCTCGCTCCGATACGTCGAGTGCGTCTGAACACGTCGTGGCCGAACCGGCGCCTGCTCCTGTTGCATCGAACGTCGTCCGCTTCCCCGGCTTTGCCGCAGCGAGCGTCGGGAGCAGCGCGAGCGCCGCATCGCATGGTAGCCAGGCACCATTCGACACGACCGCCGACGACTTCGAAGACACGCCCTTCGATCACCACGCCGCCCCACGCATCGCCTCACATCTCAACGAAGATGAAGGCGAAGACGACGACCAACCCGACAACCCAATCGCCCCCGCCGTTGCGGCAGCCGCGGCCACGGCCGCTGCCCCGTTCACCCTCCCACGCAGCGAACCGGCCAACGAACCCGTAGCACCTCGGCCACCGGTAAGCGGCCACGCGCCAACCGTATTCGAGTTCCACGCCCCGGCCGCATCCCGCGTCGAACTGCCGACCCTCGATCTGCTCGCCCGCGCCGACACGGACGTCGAACCCGTCTCCGAAGAAAAGCTCGCAGAAACCGGCTTGCTGATCGAACAGCGCCTGCAGGAATTCAAGGTGCCGGTAACCGTGGTCGGCGCTTCGGCCGGCCCGGTGATCACCCGCTTCGAAGTCGAACCCGCGCTCGGTGTGCGCGGCAGCCAGATCGTCGGACTGATGAAGGACCTGTCGCGCGGCCTCGGCCTCACCTCGATCCGCGTAGTCGAAACGATCCCCGGCAAAACCTGCATGGGTCTCGAGCTGCCAAACGCGAAGCGCCAGACCATCCGGCTGTCCGAAATCCTCGAAGCCAACGTCTACCAGCACTCGCATTCGATGCTCACGCTCGCCATGGGCAAAGACATCACCGGACATCCCGTGGTCGCCGATCTGGCGAAAGCACCGCATATGCTGGTGGCCGGCACGACCGGTTCGGGCAAGTCGGTGGCGATCAACGCGATGATCGTCTCGTTGCTCTACAAGGCCACGCCCGAAGACGTGCGGCTCATCATGATCGACCCGAAGATGCTCGAGCTGTCGGTCTACGAGGGCATTCCGCATCTGCTCGCACCGGTCGTCACGGACATGAAACTCGCCGCCAACGCGCTCAACTGGTGCGTCGGTGAAATGGAGAAGCGCTACCGGCTGATGTCGGCCGTCGGCGTGCGCAACCTCGCGGGCTTCAATCAGAAAATCCGCGATGCCGAAGCCAACGGCAAAAAGCTCGGCAACCCGTTCTCGCTGACGCCCGAAGCGCCCGAACCGCTCGCAGCGCTGCCATTGATCGTGGTTGTGATCGACGAGCTGGCTGACCTGATGATGGTGGCCGGCAAGAAGATCGAAGAACTGATCGCCCGTCTCGCGCAGAAGGCGCGCGCAGCCGGCATCCATCTGATCCTCGCGACGCAGCGTCCCTCGGTCGATGTGATCACCGGCTTGATCAAAGCCAATATCCCGACCCGGGTCGCCTTCCAGGTGTCGTCGAAGATCGACTCACGGACGATTCTCGACCAGATGGGCGCCGAGTCGCTGCTCGGTCAGGGCGACATGCTGTTCCTGCCGCCTGGCACCGGCTATCCGCAACGCGTACACGGCGCATTCGTCGCCGATGAGGAAGTGCACCGGATCGTCGAGTACCTGAAGCAGTTCGGCGAGCCGCAATACGAGGAAGGGATTCTCGACGGCCCCACCTCCGACGGCGCCACCCAGGACCTGTTCGGCGATGTGCCCGATGCCGAAGCCGACCCCCTCTACGACGAAGCGGTCGCCTTTGTGGTGCGCACGCGGCGCGCATCGATCTCGTCGGTGCAACGCCAGTTGCGCATCGGCTATAACCGCGCAGCGCGGCTGGTGGAACAGATGGAGGCAGCGGGCCTCGTGTCGTCGATGGGCATCAACGGCAGCCGCGAAGTACTCGCGCCAGGGCCCGCCGAGTAAGCAGACTTACGACGGCGACACCAGCTTGAAGTCAACCGGCGAGCCGATGTCGATGCGCTTGGGATTCGCCTCGAGCAAACCAGTCTGCTGATCGCGCCTGAACACATACGCGGTATCGCTGTTCTGGTTACCGACGATCAACCAGTTGCCGGTCGGATCAATGGCAAACTCGCGCGGCGATTTACCGAGACTCGACTGGCGTCCGATCAGTTTCAGATGCCCGTTGGCTGGATCTACCGAGAAGATCACGATCTCGTTCGCGTCGCCACGGTTCGTCGCATAGAGAAAACGTCCATCCGGCGATAGATGGATCGCCGCCGCCCCCACCTGCCCCTTGAAGCCGTGCTCGGTGAGCGGCGACACCTGCAACTGCGTCAGCCTGCCGTTGTCGTAGCGGAACGTGGTGACGGTCGCTGCCAGTTCGCTCGTCAGATACGCGTATTTGCCGTCCGGCCCAAACACCAGATGACGTGGACCGCTGCCGGCCTTCACATCCGTATAACGCCACTCGGTGGGTCCGAAGAGACCGCGGCTGCCGTCGGGCGTATAGCGGTACGAATACAGCTTGTCCGCGCCGAGGTCCTGGGCGAACAGATACTGGCCATCGGGCGAGAACACCGTGGAATGCACATGCGAGTTGTCCTGGCGCCCTTTCACCGGACCGCCGCCCTCATGGTGCACGGTCAACACCGCCTGCCCCACCTGGCCATCGCCCTGCAGCGGGAACACCGCAAAGCTGCCGCCGGGGTCGGCCGCCACCGAGTAGTTCGCCGTCAGCAGATACTTGCCGTCCGGCGAGATCTTCAGATAGCACGGGTCGTTGCCCTCTGCCGACACCTTGTTGAGAAACGTCAGTTGCCCGCTCGCCGGATCGAAACCGAACGCGCTGATGCCGCCGCGTTGCGAGGCCGGACCGTTGTCGCCCGGCAGTTCGTTGACCGAATACACATGACGGCGGTCGCTGCTCACGACCAGATACGATGGATTGACCGTCTTCGCAACCGACACCGGAGTCGCGTCGCCGGTCTTCGTATCGAACCGGTAGACGTAAATGCCTTCGCTCTTGCCGCCCGTGTAGGTGCCGACGATCATGTCGTAGACACCGTCGGCCGGTGCGGGTCCGGCATCCTGCGCGAACGCCTGTGAAGCAACAATCGAAACCATAAGCACGAAACCTTTTATTATCGAATGGGCAGACCGCGACGATGGCGCGAATGCGGCCTTCCTGGCGGACTGAAACGACGGCTGATGCGTGACGCTTGCAGCGGCTTGGGCACTACGATGCATGTCGACCTCCTGGACATCGGGTTATCAGGTTTTGATCGTGTCACTGGTCTGCCACGCGGTCTGGAACACCCGGTTTAGAAACGCCCGGTTCGGGAACGCCTCGTTCCAGGTGTTTTTATTGTGGGGGCAAGTATAGAAGATAGAAGCAAAGCGTCGAGCCGGATCGCGCAGCCCGCAGGCTCGCTCCGGTGATGGCGGGTGGCGCATCCTGCCGCCCGATGAGAATTCCCTCTTACAGCTCTCTCAACCACCCGGAGTCTCCATGAACGTGACCTTTAGTCTCGGCCCGCTTGTTTCGCTAATTGCCGGCATTCTGATTCTTGTGATGCCGCGCCTCCTGAACTACATCGTCGCGCTCTATCTGATCATCATCGGCATTATCGGGATCTTCGGCGTAGGGGCGTCACACTTCTGATGCATCCGGGTTTTGATTCCGGCGCTGTGTCTGCGTAAGCGATCTGATCTGCGGGTGACCGGGCAAAGCTACCCCCTGCCTCGGGTTACCTGTGGGGCTTACCGTGGCAATCAACGGGGTGTATCCCCAGCTTCAACCGTGGGCAAGTTGCTCGAGGCGCAGCCTTCCCTGCAGCGACAGGCCACCAACGGCATAATGGCCCTCACCCTTCTGGTAGTGCCTGAAGCAGGCGCGCTCGATCAGGAAGCAAACGGCAGCCTGCATCCCGTTGCGTGAGAGGCCCAGACGGCTGGCATCGAGGGCAAGCATGGAATCGTCAGCGAGTTCGCTGGCGGCCGAGAGAATGGTGATGCAATCGGATTTCGACGGGTTCAGCATGGCTTTCGTCCTCGAAAACAGCGTTTGCGTATGCAATGGACCGACGTACCCGGACCTGCGGCAAGATCCTTGCTCATTTACCGAAAATCCAATTGTAAGCATCGTTATCCCAGAATGCCAAGACGGATTGTCCGCAGGGCTTGCTGAACCAAAGTGCATGACGCAGGTCCGGTAATAACATCGTCCCGGCGCGCGCGAGGCGCACGCTTTACGCCTTGCTTACGCCGCTCAAACCGCTTACCCAGTCATCTATGCCCGCTCTTATCGAAGACTATGCTCTCGTCGGCGACGGTCACACCGCCGCCCTGATCTCCCGTGACGGCTCCGTCGACTGGCTCTGCTGGCCACGTTTCGACTCGGGCGCCTGCTTTGCCGCACTCCTTGGTACCGAAAAGAACGGCCGCTGGCTGATCGCACCGGCCTCTCCAGAGACTGACGGAGCCGAGGAGTCCGAGGAGGCCAAAGGGACCAAAGGGGCCGAAGGTTCTGAAGGCTCCGGCAAATCCTCCAGCTCGTCCAGATCCGGCAAACCGGAGACGCCTGCGAAGATCACCCGTCGCTATCGCGGCGAGACGCTGATCCTCGAAACCGATATCGAAACCGCCGACGGCGCGGTCACGGTGATCGACTTCATGCCACCCGGCAACGGTTCGTCGGAACTGGTCCGGATCGTGGTGGGCCGCCGTGGCAAGGTGCGCATGAAGATGGAACTGGTGCTGCGCTTCGATTACGGCTTTTCGATTCCGTGGGTCAGCCGTCTGAAGCACGACAGTGGCATCAAGGCAATCGTCGGGCCGGACACCGCCGTGCTGCGCACGCCCGTCGAACTGCACGGCGAGAATATGCACACCGTCGCCGAGTTCACCGTGTCGCCGGGCGAACGGGTGCCGTTCTCACTCGCGTATTCGCCGTCGCATCTGCGTTTGCCTCCCGCCCACGATCCGCACACCGCGCTCGCGCGAACCGAGAACCACTGGCGCGAGTGGTCGGCGCGCAACACGATCGAAGGCAAGTACGCCGAGCCGATCCGCCGCTCGCTGATCACGCTGAAGGCGCTCGCCTACGAACCGACTGGCGGCATCGTGGCCGCTCCTACCACGTCGCTACCAGAACACCTGGGGGGCACGCGCAACTGGGATTACCGCTATTGCTGGCTGCGCGATGCCACCATCACGCTGCTGGCCATGATGCGCGGCGGCTACTTCGACGAAGCGCGCGCATGGCGCAGCTGGCTCGCCCGCGTGATGGCGGGAGCGCCCGAGCAGTTGCAGATCATGTACGGGATTGCCGGCGAGCGGCGCCTGCCGGAATTCGAAATCGACTGGCTGCCTGGCTACCAGGGCGCGAAGCCGGTGCGCGTCGGCAATAACGCGGCCGGCCAGTTGCAACTCGACGTCTACGGCGAAGTCATGAACGCCCTGCATCTGGCGCGGGTGGGCGGCCTGCAGGCCGACGACACCGCATGGAACGTGCAGTGCGAGATGCTCGAACATCTGGAAACCATCTGGCAAGAGCCCGACGAAGGCATTTGGGAAACGCGCGGTGGCCGCCAACATTTCACCTTTTCAAAGGTGATGGCGTGGGTAGCGTTCGACCGCGCCATCAAGTCCGCGGAAATGTTCGATCTGGACGGTCCGGTTGACCACTGGCGCGCGATTCGCGACCAGATCCACGCCCAGGTCTGCGAGAAAAGCTGGAACCCGACGCTCAACGCGTTCACCCAGGTCTACGGAGGCGACGAGCTCGACGCGAGCGTCCTGCTGATCGCGCAGGTCGGTTTCCTGCCGCCGTCGGACCCGCGTGTGGCGGGCACGGTCGCCGCGACGGAAAAGTATCTGATGCGCGACGGCTTTGTGATGCGCTACCGCACCACGGAATTCGACGACGGCTTGCCGCCCGGCGAAGGCACTTTCCTCGCCTGCAGCTTCTGGATGGTGGATAACCTCGCCATGCAGGGCCGCGTGGCCGAAGCTGAAGAGATGTACGAGCGGCTGCTCGGGCTGGCTAATGATGTCGGCCTGCTGGCCGAGGAATACGACCCGGCCGAGAAGCGCCTCGTTGGCAACTTCCCGCAGGCGTTTTCACACGTGGCCCTGGTGCACACTGGCCTGAACCTCATGAAACACGAACAGGAGATGGCGAAGGCGACCGGACAGCCGTCGCATGATGGGGAGTCGCAGAATGCGCCGTCGCCAAATGCGCCGTCTCAAATTGCGGCGGCGCATAACGGCAGCGAGATCGACAAACTTGACCCTGCGGCAACCCCTGATAGCGGCGCAGCAACATCGCCCGTACCATGAGTTAATGACGTTTTAGCTACCAGGAGGCGTCGCATTGCTGCGTTGCACAAAAATACTTTGTCCGATATCATCAAGCGAGACTCTTGGCCGATAATCAAGCGCCTACAACCACAACGGCCCGCTGCAACGCGAAACGCGTGTTTGCGAAGCCCCATGCGAATCGCCCCAACGCCGGAGCACCCATGCTCTATCAACTGCATGAATTCCAGCGGGCTCTGCTCAGCCCGCTGACCGCCTGGGCCCAGGCCGCGTCGAAATCCTTCGCGAATCCGGCCAGCCCTCTCGCCTATGTCCCGGGCGCCACCCGTCTTTCCGCTGGTTACGAACTGCTCTACCGGCTCGGCAAAGACTACGAAAAACCCGAATTCAACCTGCATCAGATTGTTAAGGATGGTCATAACATCCCAATCATCGAGCAGACCATCATTGAAAAGCCGTTCTGCCGTCTGCTGCGCTTCAAGCGTTTCGCTGACGACAGCGCCGCTGTCAGTCAACTGAAAGACGAGCCGGTGGTCCTGGTATGCGCGCCGTTGTCCGGCCACCACGCCACGCTGCTGCGCGATACGGTGCGCACCCTGCTGCAAGACCATAAGGTGTACATCACCGACTGGATCGATGCGCGCATGGTGCCGCTCGAAGAGGGCAGATTCCAGCTCGACGATTACGTTGCTTACATTCAGGAATTCATCCGCCACATCGGCGCGAAAGATCTGCACGTCATCTCCGTGTGTCAGCCGACCGTACCGGTGCTGGCTGCCATCTCGCTGATGGCGAGCCGCGGCGAAGACACGCCGCGCACCATGACGATGATGGGCGGCCCGATCGACGCGCGTAAGAGCCCGACCTCGGTGAATTCGCTTGCCACGCAGCACTCGTTCGAATGGTTCGACAACAACGTGATCTACACGGTGCCGCCGAATTATCCGGGCGTAGGACGCAAGGTTTACCCGGGCTTCCTGCAGCACACGGGTTTTGTAGCCATGAATCCGGAGCGCCACGCGGCCTCGCACTGGGATTACTACCAGAGCCTGATGCGCGGCGACGAAGAAGACGCCGAAGCACACCGCCGCTTCTACGACGAGTACAACGCCGTGCTCGATATGGACGCCGAGTACTACCTCGACACGATCCGCGTGGTCTTCCAGGAATTCCGCCTCGCCGAAGGTACCTGGGATGTGGCCGGCGAGCGCGTGAGGCCGCAGGACATCAAGAAGACTGCCCTCTTCACGATCGAAGGCGAGCTCGACGACATCTCCGGCGACGGCCAGACGCGCGCCGCGCAGGATCTGTGCAGCGGCATCCCGCCGGCGCACAAGCAGCATTTCACGGCGGAAAAGTGCGGCCACTACGGCATTTTCTCGGGCCGCCGCTGGCGCACCATCATTTATCCGCAGCTGCGCGACTTCATCCTCGCGCACAACAAGGCGCCGAAGACCGCGAAGGAAAAAGTCGAAGCCTGAACACAACGCAGCATGGCGGCCTTGCTGAAACCGGGCCGCCACGTCGAAAGTTGTGTGCGCATCAAATGTGAAGCAACGGCCCCTGCGGGGGCCGTTGTCGTTTGGAAGCGAACTCTGGCGTTTAGCGCCTAAGCAGATACGCGAGCAGCAGCTCGGTGTTCATCTGCACGACTTCGCTGCGCTCCGCGGGTGCGCTGAAATCACGGGCGAGCGTCGCTTCCAGCGTGTAGCGGTTCGACACGATGTAGTAGCCCATGCCCGAAAGGGTGACGTAGAAGCGCAACGGGTCGACATTGGTTCGAAACAGGCCTGCTCGCTGACCACGCTCGAGAATGCCACCGAGTGTTGCAACAATCGGCGAGATCATTTCCCGGATGCGCGTGGACTTCTGCATATAGCGCGCTTCATGCAGATTCTCATTATTCACAAGACGCAGCAGCTCCGGATGATCCCGGTAGTAGTCCCACACGAAATGCGCAAGCCGCGTAATGGCCTCGACCGGCGCAATGCCGTTCAATTCCAGCGTGCGTTCCGCCTCGTTTAACGCGCCGAAGGCATGTTCGAGCACAGCCGTAAATAGCTGCTCCTTGCTACCGAAGTAGTAATAGAGCATGCGTTCATTCGTTTCAGCTCGGCGGGCGATCTGGTCGACGCGTGCGCCGAACAACCCACCATTCGCAAACTCCTCGGCGGCCGCGAGCAGGATACGGCGCCGGGTGCCTTCAGGATCTCTTTTGATTTTGGGCTGATTCATGGTGGCATTATCGTGAGCCGCGTTATCCGGATCGTGCCGCCGGCCTCTCCTCGGGCCTTGCACCGACAGCACTAAACGGGCTGGTTGGGGGACACCCTTCTGCGGTCTTTCGGAAAAGCGCTTTGATTATGGCACATGGTTTGGTAATGGCAATCGGGGAAATCGGCGATAATGAAGCAATTTCCCTAAGCTTGATTGAGTCAGCCAATTCGCGCGGCTCCCGACTGTCGGCAAGCGCCTGTGGCGGCCCGCCGGCCAGTCTTACCGTCTTCACTGTGACCGATTCCATAACACTCGCAGATCGCATCGAAGATCTGCTTCCCCAGACACAATGTACGAAGTGCGGCTACGCAGCATGCCGGCCGTACGCCGAAGCTGTAGCCGTTGGCACAGCGAACTACAACCAGTGCCCGCCAGGCGGCCACGAAGGTGTCGCGCGGCTGGCCGCCCTGCTCGGCAAGCCGGTCATCCCCCTCAATCCCACTAACGGCATCGAACGGCCGCGGCCGGTTGCCGTCATCGACGAGAGCCTGTGCATCGGTTGCACGCTATGCATGCAGGCGTGTCCGGTGGACGCGATTCTTGGTGCACCGAAGCAAATGCATACGGTCATCGAGGCGCTGTGCACGGGCTGCGACCTGTGCGTCGCGCCCTGCCCGGTCGACTGCATCGCCATGCTGCCCGTCACCGGTGAGGCGACCGGATGGGATGCCTGGACATCGGGCGAGGCCAACGCCGCTCGCGAACGTCACGACCGCCGCGAAGCGCGCCTCGCGCGCGAACGCGATGCCGCCGAAGCACGCGCAGCGGCCCGCCGTGCCGCGGGTGGTACCTCGGTCAGCGCTGCCGCTCAGGCGTCCGCTGACGGCACTGCTGCGTTGACCGATGCCTCCGCGCCGGCTGCCGCCGACGACCCCGAAGCCAAAAAACGCGCGATCATCCAGGCCGCGCTCGAACGCGCGCGCAAGAAAAAGGAAGAGCTCGCCGCAAAAGGCGCCGGTCCGCAAAACGTGGAGCGCGTGAGTGCCGAGGTGCAGGCGCAGATCGACGCTGCCGAAGCGCGCCGCCGGCGCCTCGGTATCGAAGATAACGTTGCATCCGGTAACGAAGCCAATGAACCGACGCAAGCGGCCAAAGCCGACCCGATCGCCCGTACGCCTAAACCCTGACCTATCCGCCCCGGTATGAACGCGAACAAACGCCGCGCCATCTACGAGACGCTTCAGAGCCTCAACCCGCATCCGACAACCGAACTTGAGTACACCACACCGTTCGAACTGCTGATTGCGGTGATGCTGTCGGCGCAAGCTACCGATGTGTCGGTCAACAAGGCGATGCGCAAGATGTTCCCGGTTGCGAACACGCCGCAGAAGATCTTCGATCTGGGCGAGGACGGTGTGGCCGACTACATCAAGACCATCGGGCTCTACCGGACCAAAGCGAAGAACGTCGTCGCGACCTGCCGGATTCTGCTCGACCAGTACGGCGGCGAGGTACCGGACGACCGCGAAGCGCTCGAAAGCCTGCCCGGGGTGGGTCGCAAGACGGCCAATGTGGTGCTGAACACGGCCTTCGGCCATGCAACGATCGCCGTCGATACGCACATCTTTCGGGTTGCGAATCGAACCGGGCTGGCACCGGGCAAGGATGTGCGGGCAGTAGAAGCGGCGCTGGAGAAGTTCACGCCAGCCGAATTCAGGCAGGACGCGCATCACTGGCTGATCCTGCACGGGCGCTATGTCTGCAAGGCGCGTCGGCCTGAATGCTGGCACTGCGTGATCGAGCCGCTGTGCGAATTCAGGCCGAAGACTCCGCCGCCGGATCTGTGAGATAGTCGTATCTCGCACCCCTCACCACCGTTTTCAGTCCACGATGTTCAATCCCAGCCGCGACGAAGTCCGAAGCTTTTTCACCGAGACCTGGCGCAAGCAGCGCGAAGGCACGATCCTGACGCCGCTCGAGGCAATTGCCGCCGACTGGATCGTCGAGCACCCCGAATACCACACCGAACTCACGGATGGCGAAGCCGCATCCGCTCAGGACTACTCGCCTGAACGCGGCCAGAGCAACCCGTTTCTGCATCTGTCGATGCATCTGGCGATCAGCGAGCAACTGTCGATCGATCAGCCGCCTGGCATCCGCGCCGCACATGAGCGGCTCGTGGGCCGCCTGGGCTCAACCCACGATGCACAGCACGCCATTATGGAGTGCCTCGGCGAGACGCTGTGGGAGGCGCAACGCACCGGCACACCGCCCGACACGGACGCCTACCTGCAGCGCATCGAGCGCCGCGCGTCGCGCGACTGACGCGGGTCGACTGTCGGGCGTCGACAAACGCGCGTCTCGCGTTGGCACGTCGACCGGCCCCAGACACGTCATTCAAGCCCCTCGTTCAACCGCCCCAAAGCGAAACACCCCGCCAAGGCGGGGTGTTTCCGTTTTCACATCAGCAAAGCACGCCGCGAGGCGCGACGTGCTTACTTCTTCTCGACCAGGTCGCCACTCAGCGACTCGACATACGCCGCGATGTCCTTCATGTCGCTTTGCGACAGACTCTGCACCTGCGCCTGCATGATCGGGTTGTTGCGGCCGAAGTGCGGGTTGCCGTTGCCCATCTGATACTGGCGCAGCGCCCAGTACACGTAGTCGGCATGCTGACCGGCAAGCTTCGGGTACTCCGGGCTGACCGGCTTGTTCAGGTTCACGCCGTGGCAAGCCGCGCAGTTGTGCGCGTCGGCCAGCACCTTGCCGTTGCCGGCGTCGGCGGCATACGCCACGTTGGCTGCGGCCAGACCGAGCAATGCCGTTGCTGCACAGGCAGCCTTGAACATCGTATGGAGTGCCAGTTGAGGCTTCTTCATGAATTCTCCTATCCCGCGAAAGTAAATAGCCGAGTGACTGGATGGATGACCGCAGCCGATCACTTGTCGGGATTGTTTTTCGAAGCGGAGGTCTGCGCCGCGTAGTACGCAGCAATGTCGGCGATGTCCTGATCCGACAGCGACGTGGCGATGGCGTGCATCGTTTCGAAGCGGCGGTCGCCTTTCTTGTACTCGTGCAGCGCGTTCTCGATGTACGTCTGATTCTGGCCACCGAGGATAGGCACCCGATAGACCTCTGGGTACGCCGTGCGGTAGTCAGGAATGCCGTGGCAGCCAATACACATCGAGACCTTACCTTGGCCCGCCTTGGCGTTGCCGACGATATCCGCTGCCTGCACGGTGGCCGCGTAGCCCGCTAGCACCGACAGCGCTGTGATCACGACGTGTTTGACGACGAATTTATTCATAGCATGTAACCTGGCTTGAGGGGAAACGGGCGCCCGAAAAGGCAACGGCCTGCACCATTATTCTTCTAAGGTTGCCACGCAGGCCAAAAAAATCGGGCTAATTGTACCGCGCCGCTGCGCGGGGCGTCCACAGAGCGGGGAAGCGCCAGCCGGCGGGGCAAAGCGCCCCGCGAGGCAAGCGCACTAAGGGCAAACCCGCACAAGACAAACCGCCGCACGCGGCCCGCCCACCGGGCCGCGCACCGGTAACCGGTGCGGGTGACACCATACGACAGCCCGAATCAGGCCAACAGGGCTTCTGACTTATACTGGAATTTTTCCCCGAAAGAGCGTCTCGTCATGCGTTTCGAAGGCTCATCGCAATACGTCGCCACCGACGACCTCAAGCTCGCGGTCAACGCCGCGATGACGCTGCAACGTCCGTTGCTCATCAAAGGCGAACCCGGCACGGGCAAAACCATGCTTGCCGAGGAAGTAGCGGCCGCACTCGGCATGCCGTTGATGCAGTGGCACATCAAGTCCACCACCAAGGCGCAGCAAGGCCTCTACGAATACGATGCGGTGTCGCGCCTGCGCGATTCGCAACTGGGCGACGAGCGCGTCAAGGACATTCGCAACTACATCGTCAAAGGCGTGTTGTGGCAGGCGTTCGAAGCGGACCAGCAGACCGTGCTGCTGATCGACGAGATCGACAAGGCCGACATCGAATTCCCCAACGACCTGCTGCGCGAGCTCGACCGCATGGAGTTCTACGTCTACGAGACGCAAGAACTGGTGCGCGCGAAGCACCGCCCGCTCGTCATCATTACGTCGAACAACGAGAAGGAACTGCCGGACGCATTCCTGCGCCGCTGCTTCTTCCACTACATCAAGTTCCCGGATCCGGTGACGATGCAGCAGATCGTCGAAGTGCACTTCCCCAACATCAAGAAAGACCTGCTGAGCGCGGCGATGGCGAGCTTTTTCGAACTGCGCAACGTGTCGGGTCTGAAGAAGAAGCCGTCTACCTCAGAACTGCTCGACTGGCTGAAGCTGCTACTCGCCGAAGACATTCCGCCGGAAGCGCTGCGCTCGTCGGACCATAAGCAGATCATTCCGCCACTGCATGGCGCGCTGCTGAAGAACGAGCAGGATGTGAGCCTGTTCGAACGGCTCATTTTCATGAACCGCAACAACCGTTGAACGGAGTGCGTGCGCCTGAATCACACGCGCACGCCTTGCGAAGGCGCACCGGCATCCGGGTGCGCTGAAGCGGAGGAAACCGCATGCTGATCGACTTCTTTTACTCATTGCGCGCGGCCAGGCTGCCGGTCTCCGTCAAGGAATACCTGACGCTGCTTGAGGCGCTCAAGGGCAACGTGATCGCGCCGTCGCTCGACGAGTTCTACTACCTCGCCCGTCTGACGCTCGTAAAAGACGAGCAGTATTTCGACAAGTTCGACCAGGCCTTTGGCGCCTATTTCAACGGCGTGGCGGCCAAATCCGAACTGGCGCTCGACGTGCCGCTCGACTGGCTGAAAAAGAAGCTGCAGCGCGATCTGTCACCGGAAGAAAAAGCGCAGATGGAAGCGATGGGCGGCCTCGACAAGCTGATGGAGCGCCTCAAGGAACTGTTCGAGGAGCAGAAGGAGCGCCACGAAGGCGGCAACAAGTGGATCGGCACCGGTGGCACGTCGCCGTTCGGCAACGGCGGGTATAACCCTGAGGGCATCCGCATTGGTGGCGACGCGGCGGGCAATCGCACCGGCGCCAAGGTGTGGGAAGCGCGCGCCTATCGCGACTACGACGATCAGGTGGAAATCGGCACGCGCAACATCAAGGTCGCGCTGCGGCGGCTGCGGCGCTTTGCGCGCGAAGGCGCGGCCGAAGAACTCGACCTGCCCGACACCATCCGCAGCACCGCGGCGAACGCCGGCTGGCTCGATCTGAAGATGGTGCCGGAGCGGCACAACAAGGTGAAAGTGCTGATGCTGCTCGATGTGGGTGGATCGATGGACGACCACATCAAGCGCACCGAGGAACTCTTCTCCGCGGCGAAGGCGGAGTTCAAGCACCTCGAGTTCTATTACTTCCACAATTGCGTGTACGACTTCCTGTGGAAAAACAACCGCCGCCGTCATGCAGAGCGCATGCCCACCTGGGACGTGCTGCACAAGTTCACGCCGGACTACAAGCTGATCTTCGTCGGCGACGCCACGATGAGCCCCTACGAAGTACTGCAGCCAGGCGGCTCGGTGGAATACAACAATCCCGAGGCCGGTGCGGTGTGGCTGCGGCGCCTCGCCGACCATTTCCCGCATCACGCGTGGCTGAATCCCGAGCCGGAAGGGCTGTGGGAATACCGGCAATCGGTGTCGGCGATCCGCGAAGTACTGGGCCATCGGATGTATCCTCTCACCCTCGCCGGTCTGGAGACCGCGATGCGCACCTTAAGCAAATGACTGGCGCAAACCAGCCGCGCCAATAAGCTGCACCCGCCAGACCTTCACCCATAAGAAAACTGAGACCTCCTGCATGAGTTCGCCCTCCTCCCCCGAGCTGTCCCCTCCGACCTCACGGCCCACGCGCCTGCGGCCGTTCGCGGACACATCGCTATCGACGCTCGTGGCCGGCTTTGTCGCGATGATGACGGGCTATACCAGCTCGCTCGTACTGATGTTCCAGGCAGGTCAGGCCGCGCATCTCTCCGATGCGCAGATTTCCTCGTGGATCTGGGCGCTTTCGATCGGCATGGCGCTCTGCACGATCGGCCTGTCGCTGCGCTTTCGCGCGCCGATCGTGATTGCATGGTCGACGCCAGGGGCCGCGCTACTGGTGTCGTCGCTGCCGCACGTGGCATATCCGCAGGCGATCGGCGCGTTTATCGTCTGCGCGCTGTTGCTCACGGTGGTGGGTTTGACCGGCTGGTTCGACACGCTGATGAAAAAGATTCCGGCCGGAATCGCCTCGGCGCTGCTGGCCGGCATCCTGTTCGAGATCGGCATCGAAATTTTTCGAGCCGCGCAATTCCAGACCACGCTCGTGCTGGCGATGTTCTTCACCTACCTCGTCCTCAAGCGCCTCGCGCCGCGCTATGCGATCGTGACGACGCTGGTGGTAGGCACCGCCGTGGCCGGCGGCCTCGGCCTGCTCGACTTCAGCCACTTTCATGTGGCGCTCGCGCAGCCCGTGCTGACCATGCCGGCGTTTTCGGTTGCGGCGATCATCAGCATCGGCATTCCGCTGTTCGTCGTCGCCATGGCCTCGCAGAACGTGCCGGGGATTGCCGTCTTGCGCGCCGACGGCTATACGACGCCGTCAGCGCCGTTGATCGCCACCACCGGCATCGCTTCGTTGCTGCTCGCGCCGTTCGGCTCGCACGGCATCAATCTTGCGGCCATTACGGCAGCCATCTGTACCGGCCCGGAGTCTCACGAGGATCGTAACAAGCGTTACACCGCCGCCGTCTGGGCGGGCGTCTTTTATCTGATCGCCGGCATCTTTGGCGCGACAATTGCTGCACTGTTCGCTTCGCTGCCCAAGGCGCTGGTGGTTTCGGTAGCGGCGCTGGCCCTGTTCGGCTCGATCATGAGCGGACTCGCCAACGCCATGCAGGATCTCAAACAGCGTGAGGCCGCGCTCGTCACTTTTATGGTGACCGCCTCCGGCCTGACCCTGCTGTCGATCGGCTCGGCATTTTGGGGCCTGGTGGCAGGCGTGCTCACGCAACTCGTGCTGAATGCGAGGCGGGCCTGAGCGAAAGCTGAGGCCAGGCGTGGCGAAGGCTGAAAGGATCGGCAAATGCACATGTAAAAGCCGCAGCGACCGATCCGCCATAGAATAGAAGTATCGGGCGGCATTCCCCGGCAATATCATGAGGAATGCCGCAGCGTGAAATGCTGCAGTCAGGGGCACCGGAGCATCCGCTCCAGTGGCCTTTGCGGCGACCTCCACCTTTTGGACTATTGCGCCTGTGCGCCTAAAGGCTCGACATGACTACCGCACTCGATCAACTCAAGCAATTCACGACCGTCGTCGCCGACACCGGTGACTTCCAGCAACTCGCCCAATACAAGCCGCAGGACGCGACCACCAACCCGTCGCTGATCCTCAAGGCCGTGCAGAAGGCCGACTACCGTCCGCTGCTGGAAAAAACCGTGCGCGATCACGCGTCGAAACCGGTGGGCGCGATCATCGACAATCTGCTGATCGCCTTCGGCACCGAAATCCTCAAGATCATCCCGGGCCGCGTTTCGACCGAGGTCGATGCGCGTCTGTCGTTCGACGTCAAGGCGTCGATCGAGAAGGGTCATGAACTGATCAAGCTGTACGAAGCCGCCGGCATCGGCCGCGAGCGGATCCTGATCAAGCTCGCGTCCACGTGGGAAGGCGTCCGCGCCGCGGAGCAACTGCAAAAGGAAGGCATCCACTGCAACATGACGCTGCTGTTCTCGCTCGCCCAAGCCGCTGCCTGCGCCGAAGCGGGCGCGCAACTGATCTCGCCGTTCGTCGGCCGGATCTACGACTGGTACAAGAAGAATGCAGGCAGCGCGTGGGATGAAGCGAAAGACGGCGGCGCGAACGATCCGGGCGTGCAATCGGTGCGGCGCATCTATGCGTACTACAAGAAGTTCGGCTACAAGACCGAGGTGATGGGCGCGAGCTTCCGCACACCGGGTCAGGTCCTCGAACTGGCCGGCTGCGATCTGCTGACCATCAGCCCGGATCTGCTGCAGAAGCTGCAGGACAGCACGGACAAGGTGGAGCGCAAACTGTCGCCAGAACTGGGCCAGAGCGGGAACATCGAACGCGTGCCGGTCGACGAATCGTCGTTCCGTTTCCTCGTCAACGACGAAGCCATGGCTACCGAAAAGCTCGCCGAAGGCATCCGCGCGTTCGCCGCCGATGCGGTCAAGCTGGAAAAGCTGATCGAAGAACTTCGCTAACTGCGTTAAGTACGCCTGAGCCATCCGGCCCTTCTCCAGGGACGGTCAACACGGCTTCGGCGGATTTCACCTGGTTTCACAAACAACGCCACGACAGACGACTACAATCGTTTGTCGTGGCGTTGTTTTGTCTGCCTCGGCAGCGGCTGCGTCGCGCGCGTGACCACTTTCGCAATCAGTTGCATGGGACAGGGAGACGACCATGGAAATCCAGCCTTACGTATTTTTTGAAGGCCGCTGTGAAGAAGCGCTGAGCTTCTACACCGACAAGCTAGGCGCCGAGTTGCAGTTCAAGATGCACTACAAGGACGCGCCGCCCAATCCCGACCAGACGCCCAATCCGAAGTTCGCCGACATGGTCATGCATGCCTCGGTCAAGTTCGGCTCGACCATCCTCATGATGTCCGACGACTGTATGAGCGAAAGCGTCACTCATGCCGGTTTCAGGCTGACTCTGACTGGCAACGACCTCGCCCACGCCGAGAAGCTGTACAACGCCCTGGCCGAAGGCGGCAAGGTCGACATGCCGTGGCAGGCCACTTTCTGGACCAAGGGCTTCGGCATGCTGACCGACAAGTTTGGGATCGGCTGGATGGTGATGGCCCCCGAACAACCCAACTGAGCACCCACTGAAAGTACGCGCCTGCCGCTGCCCGCTCAGGTGACGAGGCAGCAAGGCGAAGCGACGCCTCACACGGCTCAGCCTGGCTTCGCCGCGGCGACACGGGCGGTCGTGCCGTGCCGCTCGATATTCCAGTTAGGCTCCGTTTCGAGCAGCAAGGCCCGCAAGCGGTCGACCTGCTCGATCATCCGCTCGCCGAGCCAGTAAGGCCCCTGCAGTTCCGGGGCGAGGTGCTCAGGCAGCGTACCGCCCGGCACACGGGCCAGCACCACCTGAGGCGCCAGAAAACGCGCCGCACCGCCAAAACGCAGGCCGCGCGCCATCGCCAGCAGCATGGCGCGCACCGTGCGCGCTTCGGCACTGCATTGCCGGGAGAACGCCGCACGCGCGGCGATGTCCGCGTGCGCCAGCGCGCCGGTCGCCATCATTTCCAGCGCACTCAGCATCGAGCGGTGAACACGCTGGATCTCTTCCAGTTTCGCCTGCGGCACGCCGGTTTCCTTGGCTACCCAAGGCATCAACGGACGAAGCTGCACCAGCCGCGCGTTCAACTCCAGAAACGTCTTGATCTCTTCGTCTGCGTCAAACGGCGCACCGTTCACAAGGTGGGTGTACGTCCGGGCGCAGCCACGCAGATTTTCCGCGAGCCGGTAGCGCCATGAGTAAGTCGCATGCAATGGCAGCGCAAACGAGAACGCCAGTGCAATCGCAATACCGATCAGCACGTTCAGCGTGCGCCATAGGCCCGTGTCGATCTGATTGTCGCCATGGCCCGCGACGATGCACATCGTAATCGCCGTCAGCAGTCCGACATACCCTCCCTTGCCAATGGCGTACCATGCACAGATCCCCGCCACGACGGACATCAGCACGTAGGTCAGCCACAGCGAGCCGAGCAGATTCTGCTGCAGGATCAGCACGAGCCCAATGGTCGCGCCAAGCATCGTGCCGGCCGCCCGCTCGGTGGCCTTTTTACGAATGTTGCCGTGATGCTGCAAGCCGCCGATCACCACCAGCAGCGTCACCGACGACCAGATCCCATGCGGAATATTGATGCCGGTGGAGGCGAGAATCGACACCATCATCGCAAGGCCCACTCGCACGCTATGTAGCAGCTTGGCGTGCCGGTAACGGTAATACGGCGAGGTGATAACCCTGAGGATGCGGCTCGCGCTCGAGCGGCGCGGCATCACGGGATCGCGATCGGAATCAGAATCGGCAGAGGACATGGTCGCGCGAAATCGGAAGCTGCGATGTAGCTATCCTGCACCAAAATGCAAAACGCCCGCAATTTTTCGTTGCGGGCGCTTTCGGACGATGGCTTCGGAGGATCAGCTTTCGACGACGTCCAGATAGTCTTCCGGGTTGGTGCGATCTTCGGCGTGCTTCATGCCGACGGCGCGCACCAGCAGGCTCACCACCACCGACACCACCAGGTTCACGATCAACGACCACACCGCCGCGTAGCCGGGAATCGCAAGGCCGAACAGGTGGATCGTGAAGATCGAACCGGCGAGCTTCAGCGAGATCGCCATCCACGTCCCGGTTGCAATACCGACGGCCCAGCCGAGCAGCAGGCCGCGATAGTCGAGCATGCGCGTGTAGAGACCCAGCACGATCGACGGCAGCGTCTGGATGATCCAGATGCCGCCCAGCAACTGCAACTGGATCGCATACGTGAGCGGCAAGCCGAGAATGAACGCCACCGCGCCCACCTTGACGAGCAGCGAAACCAGCTTGGCAATGTTGGTTTCCTGCTCACCCGTCATGTGCCGGTTGATGAACTCCTTGTGGATATTGCGTGTGTACAGATTGGCCGCTGCAATCGACATGATCGCCGCCGGCACCAGAGCGCCGATACCGATCGCCGCGAACGCCACCCCGACGAACCACGCCGGGAAGAAATGCAGGAACAGCGCCGGCACCGCGAAGTTCGGGCCGAAGGCCTTGAAGTACGGGGCGAATTCCGGCATGTCCTTCACGCCCGCCGCCAGTGCCATGAAGCCGAGCAGCGCCAGCAGGCCGAGCACCAGCGAATAGGCCGGCAGCATCGCCATATTGCGGCGGATCGTGTTGCCCGATTTCGAGGACAGCACCGCCGTAATCGAGTGCGGGTAGAGGAACAGCGCCAGCGCCGAGCCGACCGCCAGCGTGGCATAAGCGCTGTAGCCGTTCAGGTTCGATACGTCAGGCGCCTTCAACAGCAGCTTGGCCGGCGGCACCGCGGCGAAGATGTGCCCGAAGCCGCCTAGTTGCGGCGGAATCACGATTACCGCAGCTGCGATCGTGACGTAGATCAACACGTCTTTGACCACCGCGATCATGGCCGGCGCACGCAGTCCCGACGTGTACGTGTAGGCCGCCAGAATCGCGAAGGCGATGATGAGCGGCAGATCGCCGACAAAACCGCTGGTGTCGAAACCGAGCGCGCCGATCACCACCTCGATACCGACCAGCTGCAACGCGATATACGGCATGGTGGCGACGATACCGGTCAAGGCGACTGCCAGTGCAAGCATTCGGCTGCCATAGCGCGCGTTGACGAAGTCCGCGGACGTCACGTAGCCGTGACGTTTCGCAATGCTCCACAGCTTCGGGAACACGACGAAAGCAAACGGATAGATCAGGATCGTGTAAGGCAGTGCGAAGAAGCCGGTCGCGCCCGCGCCGAACACCAGCGCCGGCACCGCGACGAAGGTGTAGGCGGTGTACAGGTCGCCGCCCAGCAGGAACCACGTCACGATGGTACCGAAGCGCCGGCCGCCGAGGCCCCACTCTTCGAGATGCGCGAGATCGCCGCGCCGCCAGTGAGCCGCGATAAAGCCGAGAATCGTGACGCCGATGAAGAACAGGACAAAGACAAAGGTGGCGACGGGATTCATTGAACGCCCCCTTGCGAGCTATCCGGTGCGCGCCGCTTGGTCTTGAAGTAGACGAGCGCCGTGATGACCGCGCTGATCAGCACCCACAGCAGTTGATACCAGTAGAAGAACGGGAAATCGAACAACTGCGGTTCAACCTTGTTATATGACGGCACCCAGATCATCGCGATCCAGGGAAGCAACAGCAACCAGAGCCAGCGCTTGCTGGCTCTGTTGGCGTCGGCGTCGTGAGCCATGACGTCTCCTCTTTCCTTTTATTGACTTGCGTCCCGTGGTTGACGGGCGATGAACCCCATACCGGAGAAGCCACGGGCGACCCGAAAGCAATGAAAGAGTATAGGAGTCGCAAAGGTACGGTCAAGCCGGGGCGACCCCGACGCAACGCCTGCTTGCCTCATCCGCCTAAATTGAGAACGACCCGCCGTGTTGCCCGGTCGATTCCCGCAGACCCTTGATCCACTGACGCGCCGGCAAGCCGAGTTCGGCTTCGATCAGCCTGGCGCGCGCTTCGAGCGTCGTGAACGGCACATCAAGTGCCGGGCCCGAAAACGCAATCGCCACGCGGTTGCCGTCATGCACTTCGGGCAGCGCGACCACACGGCCGTCGAAGGCCTCGTTCATACGCTTCATGTTGCGCACGAAGCTCGGATGATCGCCGAACAGGTTCACCGTCACGAGGCCCGCGTCGGTCAGACACGCACGCACCGCGCGGTAGAACGCCACGCTGTCGAGCACCGGACCGCGCGCTGTCGCATCGTAGACGTCGATCTGCAGCGCGCCGATAGTGCCGTGGTTCGTGCGATCGTTGACGAAGTCCCACGCGTCGGTTTCATGCACGGTAAGACGGGCATCGTCGGACGGCAACTGGAACATCGTGCGCGCGGCGATTACCACGGCCGGATTCAGTTCGACCGCTTCGACGTTCGAGCTCTTCAGGAAGCGATACGCAAACTTGGTCAGCGCCGCCGCGCCCAGCCCGAGTTGTACGATACGCTTCGGCGCTTCGAGGAACAGCAGCCAGGCCATCATCTGCTGCGCGTATTCGAGCTCGATGTGATCGGGCTTGCGCAGACGCATCGCGCCCTGCACCCACTCCGTGCCGAAGTGCAGATAGCGCACGCCGCTTTCCTCCGAGAACGTCACCGGGGCAAAACGCGGCTTGCGTGGCGCTTCGATTTGCGGCGCGTCATCAAGGTCTTCGTCGCGTTGCGCGCGCTTGCCTGTCCGCAAAGTTTTCTGCCGGGTGGCGACCGATTCGGCTTCCCGGTTGCGGAATGCACGGGCCTCGGCCGAAGCGCGCTTGATCAGTTTCGTCATGTGAGGATGTCGCGCCAGAGACGCAATATTTTGGTCGAACGAGAGCATAGCATTCGTAGCACCCGAATTTCTTTTCCATGTACCCTGTTTGCAGAGCGTGTGCGGCCAGTTCGCAATCTGCTTTCCCGCGGGCTATCCGGCCTTTACATTACTTGAAACTTTATTTCGCCGCGCCGTCATCGAAGCCTGATACGGTCGTCAGGACAGACTCACACCACCACAAAGGATCCTCGAGTATGAGCAACATCCACTTCATTGGCGGAGAAAAAGGCGGCGTGGGCAAATCGCTCGTCGCGCGCGTGCTGGCGCAGTACTTCATCGACACCAACGTGCCGTTTCTGGGCTTCGACACCGACCGCTCGCATGGCGCGTTGCTGCGCTTCTATGGCGACTACGCCGCGCCCGCGGTGCTGGACCGGCATGACAGCCTCGATCCCGTGATGGAAGCCGCACTCGAAGATCCGCAGCGGCGCATTCTGGTGGACCTCGCCGCCCAGACGCAACAGCCGCTCGCCAGATGGCTCGACGATTCAGACGTGCTAACCGTGGCCGAAGAAAGCGGCCTCACGTTGACGTGGTGGCATGTGATGGATAGCGGCCGCGATTCGGTCGATCTGCTGCGGCAATGGCTCGACCAGTTCGGCGGGCGTCTCAAGCTGGTGATCGTTCTGAACGAAGTGCGTGGCGATCGCTTCGAGATTCTGGAGGCATCCGGCGAACGCGCGCGGGCCGAGGCATTGGGCGCCAGCGTGATCACCCTGCGTCATCTGCCCGATACAACCATGCAGAAGATCGATCAGCAGAGCACGAGCTTTTGGGCCGCGGTCAATCATCCGGACCGCGCCGCTACAGGGCTTGGTCTGCTGGAGCGGCAACGCGTGAAGATATGGCTGCAGCGCGTATATGGCGAGTTGGCGAAACTCGGGGTGTAGGTCACGTGCGGCCGGCTAGGTACGACCGCTCTGCACGACCTTGGGCGAGGACGGCTCGACCAGCCAGCCGCGCAACGCTTCCCATGCCTTGAGCTTGTCCGTATAAGGCATGGTGTAGGCGGGGCTGCTCGAAGGAAGGCTGATGAACTCCACCTTGCCGGCTGCGCCGAGTAGTGCTCGCATGCCGAGTCGCGCAGCCGTGCCGCCGTTGAACGCGACCGCGACGAGATGAGGCAGCGATTCAACCAGCGCCATCAGGTCGTTGCTGGCATGGTTGCGGATCCGGCTATCAAGGCTTCCCTCGCGCTGCGCCTCCGCGACGACGTCCCAAAGACCGACGCGATGACGCAGCAGCGCCTGCAGACGCGCGAGGTAATCGAGGCTGTGCACCTCCTCGCCAATCACATCGCCGATCAGATGCCAGAAGCGATTCTGCTTGTGCGCGTAGTACTGCGATTGCGCAAGCGAGACTTCGCCCGGCAGACTACCTAAAACCAGGACTCTCGTATTGGCATCCACGACGGGAGGAAAGCAGCGCTTTTGCGTCGTCATGCAAGCTACCCCTTGCGGGTTTCGCGCTGCACCGGATGGGCACGCGACGCTGTGTGCTCAAGCGGCCGGCCGTGTTCGCGCACGTGGGTGCGCTGCGGTTCATGCCCAGACAATTCGGCCGTGGAAGACACCAGATGTGTCCACAAGGCGGGCAACATGCACTCGGTGACCATCAGCGGCGCGCCATGGCGCTCGAACACCGAGCGGCGCGCAACCAGCGCCTGCGGATGCCGATGCGCCTCACCGATCTCGCGCGCAGCCAGCCGATACAGCGGATGACGCGCTGTGAGCCGGCGGCTCACTAGCGCCGAACGCGCGACGCTGCTATCGCTGTAGAGCAGTTCGGCCAGCGGCCGCGTGCGCAACTTGCGCATGGCCTGCCAGACACCGACGCTCGCGGCCAGAGGCGCAATGCTGTGTGCCGCGACGAACGGCGTACCGTCCACTGACAACACCACCTCCCGGACCCACACCGGTGCGCGGCACTCGACGCCAAGTGCGTCGCACTCATCGGCCCATGGTAACGCCACCGCTTCGCGTGTGACCCGCACCGCAACGGCGCCGAGCGTGCGCAGATGCGCGGTGAGCGAGCCACCGCGGGTGAGCCAGTCTTTCTGGTCCCGGCTGAAACCGGGTAAGGGCGCGACGCGCCAATGGGCGTCAGCGGCATTGAAACGGATAGCCATGGTGTCGGATTATAACGGCGCCGTGTAGGGATACGCCTTTCAGCGCGCAGCTTACAAGGTTCCCCACTACCTCGCTTCCAGGCTGACCTGCGTCAACCCATCTCCGGCTTTCGGACTGTTCCGATTCTCCGTTCACCGCCCCGCACGATAAAAGATCGCTGCGTTACGAAGTCGGCGGTCCGCTCTTCCATGTGTCGCGGACGCGCCATGTGATCAGATACCAAAGGAGAAGACTAGAGATGAGAAGATTCCTGAGTGCAAGCGCGTGCGCCATGGCCGTGCTGGTTTTGGCCGGTTGCGCCGCGCCGCTGGATCGGGCCAAAGAGACATCGTTGAATCAGGCCGTGGGCATCGAGGTGAAACCGGTTGCCGGCGGCGTCTCCGTCAAGCTCCCTGAGACTGCGCTGTTCGACTTCGGCAAGTCGGAGATACGTCCCGACGCGGCTGCAGTCATCAACCGTTCGGCGGTCTTGCTCAATCGCAGCAAGAAGCCGATCCTCGTCGAAGGGTACACCGACAACGTCGGCACGCTCGAGTACAACCAGCAACTGTCGGAAGCACGCGCCACAGCGGTGGGTTATGCGCTGGTGGCACGCGGCGTGGCCACGGAGCGCATCCGCACCAAGGGCAACGCCTACAACAATCCCGTAGCCAGCAACGATACGCCTGAGGGACGCGCGCTGAACCGGCGCACCGAGATCCTCGTGCATGGCGAGACAATGGATACGTTGATGGGACGCTAGGCAGCGAGTCCCTCGCGCGCTACGTTGATGGCGTCCCTGAAGCAGTGGACGCTGTTCAATGCTTGGGCCAACCGCTCGAGCGCATCGGCGTGCTGGTATGGCTGTATCGACTGGTTTGTCTGATATGCCGCCAGCTAGATGTCAGCGCGAGCGATCAGCGTGTCGAGTTCTTCCGTGCTCCACCATCGTTCGCAATCGTGCCGCCACCCGCTCGGCCACCGTCGCCCACGCGCCAGGTTCGGGCTGCCTGTAGAGCTGAACCGAGTCGTACCAGGGCTGCGTTTCCGCGTTGCCCCAGCACCAGTGCGAGACATGATCGAGCATTGCCAGTACCGGACGGCCTAACGAGCCGCCCAGATGCAACGGCGCACTGTCGACAGTCACCACGGCATCGAGTGCCGCGACAAGCGCGGCAACGTCATCGAAGCCAGCCTCGTAGCGCCCGGTGAGATCACGCACGCGATAGCCCTGCGCTGTCATGGCTGCCACATCTGCACTCAGCCCCGGCGTGAGCGGATAGAACACGACGCCCGGCAGCGCGAGAACCGGCGCCAGTGATGCAAGAGGAATCGAACGCTTAGCGTCGCGGCGGTGCGTCGGACTGCCGGACCACACGAGCCCAACGTGCAGCAGGGGCGAAGGCGCATCGTCCACCCTCACCTTCCTCTGCCAATGCGCCAGTCGCTGCGGATCCGCCTGCAAGTAAGCCCCACCGCGCACCTGCTCCAGCTGCAAACCGAGCGTGAGCGGCAAGCTCATCATCGGCAAACCGAAGTCGGGCTTGCCGAGCGGACCCTCTTCGATCGACACGCAATCGGCATAAAAACGCCGGAACAACGGCGCAAGCGCCCGCCGCACTGCCAGCACCAACCGGCCGCCTTCGTCGTGTACACGCGCTGCCAGCTCCGGGAGAAACCGCACCATCTGGATATCGTCGCCATTGCCCTGCTCGCTATGCACGACGAGCGTCTTGCCCGCGAGCGGTTCGCCACGCCAGCGCGGACACAGGTTCGCCATCAAGGCAACGATGTTGTTCGCCTCACGATCGTCGCGTTTCAAGCGCGCTTCGAAACGCGGCCACGCTGCCAACCAGTCGCCTCGGCGCAACTCCAGGTCGGCCAGATCGACGGCAGGCAAGGCGGCATCCGGGTCCAGCGCAAGCGAGGCATGTAGCATTGCTTCGCTTTCATCGTAGCGCGCCTGCTCGGCGAGGTACTGACCTATGGCGGCGAGAACGGCCGCATTGCGGGGCGCAGCCGCATCGACTGCGCGCATCGTCGCCTCGGCGCCGGCGGCGTCGTTGCGCTGCCATTGCGCGTGACTCAGTTGCCAGGAGATTTCGGCGTCGGCCGGGTGCTTCGCGAGTACCTCACGACACACACGTTCGACCGTGTCCCAATCGCGAATCTCGCGATACGCCAGCGCCAGTTGCAACGGCAGTGCGGGATGAATCGCCGGATCGAGCGCATAGGCTCGCGAGAGCGCCTCGCGTCGCTCCGCACTCGCCACAGGACCTGGCATCGACGAGAGCGCAATCGCGAGCCACCAGGGCGCACGCCCATCTTGAGGCGCATGCCGGCCGTAAGCACGCAGCATATGCGCTGCCGCCGAATGCGCCCGGCACGAGTCGATCAGCCACACAATCCATTGGATCGACGCCTCAACGGATTGCGCCCCCACCGCCAGTTCGCTGTAGCGCTTTGCGACATCCTGCTTGCCGAGCGCATCGGCAAACAGCGCGAGCCGCGCATAGCGGCCGCCGCTGAGGGTTTCGCCGCCGGACAGCGAGGCGCTGTGATATGCCTGCTCGAATTGCCCGGCGCTCGCGCACAGGTCCGCGTGAATCTGCGGTGTCACGCCGTCTTGCGCCAGCGCGACTGCGCGATGCTGAGCAGCGTCGAAACCCAGCTCGCAAAGGGCGGACCACACGAGATAAACGGGATCATCCCGCGTGACTGCGTTTGTTTCGGACATGGAAGAAACTGAAGAAGGTGACGATGAGACCTCGGGCCGTCACACACAGAGATCCCTTCAAGATCGATCGTGCGTCCGGGGCCGGAGCGCCACAGCATATGACGAATTTGCGCTAGCGCATCTCATATTCAAATCTCAAATTAATCGCGTTGATAAATTTTAGTTAGTAAACCATACTTATTTTCGTTCGGCCGAACGCGACTCACCTCTTTAATCCACATTAAGAATAATCGCAAAGGAAATCAAATTGAATCAGAGCCTAAAAGAAACATCTGATCGCATTGCGCATCTGGCCGCCGTTGTGCTCGCTCGGCCTAGTTCATCGCATCTGGAAAAAGAACT
Source organism: Paraburkholderia sp. GAS82 (assembly GCF_050436285.1). Lineage (NCBI taxonomy): Bacteria > Pseudomonadati > Pseudomonadota > Betaproteobacteria > Burkholderiales > Burkholderiaceae > Paraburkholderia > Paraburkholderia sp. GAS82. The sequence continues at coordinate 422,294 of NZ_JBNDLX010000006.1, read as the reverse complement.
GGCGGGTTCTGCGCTTGCGCAACATCACACGGCGAAGCAGACTAGCGCGGCTATTGGCAGCCTGGCAGCCAGAGTGCTGGCCGACCGCAACGCCTGTATGGAAGCGCGGGAACTGGCCGGGTCGGTGCTCGCACAGGTTCGTCGGCACGAGCAGGCACCTGCACGTTAAGTAGCGTTATCGGCAAAAAAAATGCGCTGCCGTGAAGCAGCGCATTTTCCTGAGCCTATTTTTAAACCTACGACTAACGCCTAAAAAACCGGCGTCTCGATCGCGTTCAACCCGCGCGTGCCAACAGCAGCGCGTTAGTCCGCTTGACGAAGCTCGCCGGATCTTCCAGCGCGCCGCCTTCTGCAAGCATGGCCTGGTCGAACAGCAGATGACACCAGTCGTCGAAGTTCGCGCTATCCGTATGGAGGGTCTTCACCAGCGCGTGCTCCGGATTCACTTCCAGAATCGGATGGAACGAAGGCGCTTGCTGACCGGCGGCCTTCAGCATGCGCTGCAGGTAACCGCTCATTTCACCGTCGTCAGCCACGAGGCACGACGGCGAGTCGGTCAGGCGGAACGTCAAACGCACGTCTTTAGCCTTGTCCTTCAACGCTTCCTTCATCTTCTCGACGAGCGGCTTCAGTTCTTCGCTGACCTTTTCCTGCGCCTGCTTTTCCTCGTCGTTCAACGCACCCAGATCGAGATCGCCACGCGCGACGCTTTGCAGCGGCTTGCCGTCGAACTCGTTCAGGAACGACAGCATCCATTCGTCGACGCGATCGGTCAGCAGCAGCACTTCCACGCCCTTCTTGCGGAACACTTCGAGGTGCGGGCTGTGGGTGGCGGCCTGGAACGTGTCGGCGGTCACGTAGTAAATCTTGGTCTGCTCGGGCTTCATGCGCGCGACATAATCCGCCAGCGAGACCGTCTGTTCCGGCGACTCGTTATGCGTCGAGGCGAAGCGGATCAGCTTGGCGATCCGGTCCTTGTTGGCGAAGTCCTCACCCACGCCTTCCTTCAGCGCCTGACCGAACTCCTTCCAGAACGTCGCATACTTTTGCTTGTCGGCATCGTTATCGGCGTTTGCCAGATCTTCGAGCATCGACAGCGAACGCTTGGTCACGCCTTCGCGGATCGCCTTCACATCGCGGCTTTCCTGGAGGATTTCACGCGACACGTTCAGCGGCAGATCGCTCGAGTCGACCACGCCCTTGATGAAGCGCAGATACGTGGGCAGCAGTTGCTCGGCATCGTCCATGATGAAGACGCGCTTCACATACAGCTTCAGCCCGCCGCGATGATCGCGGTTCCACATGTCGAACGGCGCCGCGCTCGGCACGTACAGCAGTTGCGTATATTCGCTGCGGCCTTCGACGCGGTTATGCGTCCACGTCAGCGGCTCCTGATGGTCGTGCGACAGATGCTGGTAGAACTGCTTGTACTGCTCGTCGGTGATGTCGTTCTTGGAACGGGTCCACAGCGCGCTCGCCTGGTTGACGGTCTCGTCCTCGTCCTTCGTGACCATCTCGCTCTTTTCCGAATCCCATTCTTCCTTCTGCATCAGGATGGGCAGCGCGACGTGGTCCGAATACTTCTGGATGATCGACTTCAGACGGTGCGACGACAGCAGTTCGTCTTCCTCGGGGCGCAGATGCAGCGTGATGGTCGTGCCGCGCTGCGCGCGCTCGATCGTCTCCACTGCGAAATCGCCTTCACCGGCGCTTTCCCAGCGCACGCCCTCGGCCGCCGACAAACCGGCACGGCGCGTTTCGACGGTGATCTTGTCGGCGACGATAAAGCCCGAATAGAAACCCACGCCGAACTGGCCAATCAGCGCCGCGTCTTTTTGCTGATCGCCGGAGAGCTTACCGAAGAATTCCTTAGTGCCCGAGCGCGCGATCGTGCCCAGATGCGAGACCGCTTCGTCGCGGCTCATGCCGATGCCGTTGTCGTCGATCGTGACGGTGCGGGCGGCCTTGTCGTACGAAATACGAATCCGCAGATTCGGGTCGTTTTCGTAGAGCGCGTTGTTTTCGATCGCTTCGAAACGCAGCTTGTCGGCAGCATCCGAGGCGTTCGAAATCAGCTCACGCAGAAAAATTTCCTTGTTGCTGTACAGCGAATGAATCATCAGTTGCAGAAGCTGTTTCACTTCTGCCTGAAAGCTCATGGTTTCTTGTGCCATGGTCGGACTTCCTTTCTCTGTTGCGGTTGATTCGGATCGGGGGCTAATTGGGTACTATCGCCACGATTTCAAGAGGCGCGCCGCGCGACGCCATCCAGATAGCGGCACAGGAAGGCCGGCAGCGCCGGATCGCCGCAATTGGCGACGTTAAAGCGGGTCCAGCTCGACGGCGACTGCTGCGGCGAAAACAGGCTGCCCGGCGTCAGCAGAAAGCCGGCCTCATGCGCGGCGGCGGCAAGCACGTCCGAGTCGACGCCAGTATCGGCCCACAGGAAGATGCCCGCGCCGGGTGTCTGGAACAGCTTCATCCCTGTCTTCTCGAGCATCCGCGCGGACTTGTCGCGCACGCCGTCGAGGCGCGCCCGCAGCCGTTCCACGTGACGCCGGTAGTGGCCTTCGGTGAGGATCTTGTACAGCACGCGCTCGTTGAGCTCGGGGCTCGTCATGCCGACCAGCATTTTCTGGTCCGTGACGGCCTTCGCGACCTCCGGCGAACAAGCGATGAAACCGACCCGCAGATTGGCCGCCAACGTCTTCGAAAAGCTGCCGAGGTAGATCACGCGCTTTAACTGGTCGAGGCTCGCAAGACGCGTAGCCGGATAACCGGGTGGGCAAAGATCGCCGTAGACATCGTCCTCGACGACGATGAAATCGTATTCTTCCGCGAGCCGCAGGATGCGGAAGGCCTGCGCAGCGGTGAGCGAGGTGCCGGTCGGATTCTGCAGCACCGAGTTGATCACCAGCATTTTCGGGCGCCACATCTGCACCAGCGTTTCAAACGCATCCAGATCCGGCCCGTCCGGGGTGTACGGCATGCCGACGAGGTGCGCGCCTTGCGAGACAAAGCGGCCGAACATCTGGAACCAGGCCGGGTCGCCGACAATCACCGCGTCGCCGGGCTGCACAAAAATGCGTGAGATCAGGTCGATCGCCTGGGTGATGCCCGAGGCGAGCACGATCTGATCCGGCGACGCGCCGATTTCCAGCTCCTCGAGCCGCGTCTGCAACTGCTGACGCAGCGGCAGGAAGCCTTGCGGCGTGCCGAAACTGAGCATCTGGGCGCCGCTTTGCCGGCCCAGCGTGCGCAGCGCGCCAGTGATCAGTTCGCCGTCGAGCCAGCGGCTCGGCAGGAAGCCGAGACCGGGGCCGCGTTCCGGCCTGGTCGAAGTCTGGAGCATGTTGCGCAGGAGCCAGACGACGTCGATCGTCTTCGTAGCAGGCGCGGCTTCGGGGTTCTGACGGCGCTCGCCGGGCATGGGAGCGGCCAGACGTTCGCGCACGTAGAAACCGGAGCCGCGCCGCGAATCGAGGTAGCCTTGGGCGACGAGCCGCTCGTAGGCCTCCACCACCGTAAAGCGCGACACGCCCTTGTCCAGCGCGAGCTTGCGGATGGACGGCATGCGCATGCCGGCGCGGAACACGCGTTCCTCGATGCGACGGCGTGCCCACTGGACGAGCTGATCGACGAGCGTCAACGAAGACGCGTCGTGCGGGGCGGGAATCTGGTCGAGCGCGGCAGACATAGGAGGCTCCAACTGTACCGAACACTATCGGGACGATTGTACCGTTACTGTGCAGGTGGGCAACGCTACATTTGGGCTGAAGGGCCAACCCGCGCCAGCAAACGGTTATGCTTACGGCCCCGGCACACCGCCTGCCTTCCCGCAGCTCTGCCGGCCTCAGCGCAGAATCCGTTTTGTACATCGCCATGACCGCACACTCGCTTCGAATCGACCACCTCGTGATTTCCGCCCGCACGCTCGACGAGGGCACCCAGTATGTCGCCGACACGCTTGGCGTGGAGCCGGCTGGCGGCGGCGCACATCCGCTGATGCGTACCCACAACCGGCTGCTGAATCTGTGGGACGGCGTGTATCTCGAGGTGATCGCAGTCGATCCGGACGCCGAGGCACCCGCCAGCGGCGCCGACGCCCGCCCGCGCCTGTTCGCGCTCGATGCCGCGGCGACCCACGCGCGCCTCGCCAGTGGCCCCTATCTGTCGCATTGGGTCGTGCGTGTCGAGCGGCCGAAGGACCTGCCGCGCTGGCAGGCGCAGTATCCGCAGCGGATCCCGCCGGTCGTGCCAATGAGTCGCGGTGTGTTCACCTGGGGGCTGTCAGTGCCGGACGACGGTGCGTTCCCAGGCTGGCAAGGCGCCGGCGACGGCATCGTGCCGACGCTGATTCAGTGGGACACGCCGCAGCACCCTTCGGACGTGTTGCCGGAAACCGGACTGGCGCTGAAGTCGCTCAAGGGGATTCACCCGCAGGCGGAGACCGTGGCGGCCCACCTGCGCTGGCTCGGCGCGGCACACCTGATCGCCCTGTCGGCGCCGGACATTGCCGAGGGCAAAGGTGACGGCGAAGGTACGGTCGAGACCGCAACGCTAGTGGCCGAAATCGAAACCCCGAACGGCCTGCGCACCCTGAAATAGTTGCACGAGCATTGACGCGAGCGCGCCGCTCGCCGCAGCAAACCAAGGCGCAGTGCGCCTTGCGACGCGCCCGTGGCAGTGCCACTCGCGCGATAATCGAAGCTTTTGACGAATCCGATCCAGCAACACCTGTCGAGGACAACATGGACCATAGCGACCTTCAAGCCCCCACGTGGCAACTTTCCGAACGCGCACGCAAGCTCACCAGCTCGGCGATTCGCGAAATCCTGAAGGTCACCGAACGGCCCGAAGTCATCTCGTTCGCGGGCGGCCTGCCGTCCCCGGCCACCTTCCCTGCAGAAAGAATGCGTGAGGCATCGGACCGGATCCTGCGCGATTCGCCCGCCGCGGCGCTGCAATACAGTGCAACCGAAGGCTACCTGCCGCTGCGCGAATGGATCGCCGCACGCCACTCGGTCAACGGCGCGCAAATCCGCGCCTCGCAGGTGCTCGTCACCACCGGTTCGCAGCAAGCGCTCGATCTGCTCGGCAAGGTGCTGGTTTGCCCAGACAGTCCGGTGCTGGTCGAAACACCGACGTATCTCGGCGCGTTGCAATCGTTTTCAATGTACGAGCCGCGCTACGTCCAGGTCGCGACTGACGACAACGGTTTGCTCCCCTCGGCGCTCACGCCCGAACTGACGGCCGGTGCACGCCTCCTGTACACGCAGCCGAATTTCCAGAATCCGACTGGCCGCCGTCTACCGCTCGAGCGCCGTCGCGCCCTCGCCGAACTGGCCCCGCGCGCGCCGTTTCCGATCATCGAGGACGATCCGTACGGCGCACTCGATTACGCCGGCGAACCGCTGCCCACCATGCTGTCGATGGCGCCGAACCATATCGTCCATCTCGGTTCGTTCTCCAAGGTGCTCGCCCCGGGCCTGCGCGTGGGCTACATCATTGCTCCCGAGGAACTGCACTTCAAGCTCGTCCAGGCCAAACAGGCCACCGACCTGCACACGCCGAGCTTCACGCAACGCATCGTGCATGAAGTGGTGAAGGACGGCTTTCTCGACACCCACGTGCCGACCATCCGCGCGCTGTATCGCGATCAGTGCGCGGCGATGCTGGCGGCACTCGAACGCTACATGCCAGAAGGCGTAAGCTGGAACCGGCCCGAAGGCGGCATGTTCGTGTGGGTGAAATTGCCCACGCAGGTCGACAGCATGAAGCTGCTCGAAGAAGCCGTTGCACAGAATGTCGCGTTCGTGCCGGGCGGTCCGTTCTATGCCGACGAGGCGCAGCACAACACGCTGCGTCTGTCGTTCGTCACCGTGCCGCCCGCCAGGATCGACGAAGGCGTAGGCCGTCTCGCAGCGCTGATCCGCGCGCGCGTTTGAACGGGTTCAAGCGGGCGTGAGCCGGGCAAGCGCCACGGCTGTCACCCGCTTACCACTCACCATTCACCCATTTACTCATTAGCAAGGACCTGCAATGACTCAAGCAAATGTGTACGACAAGCTGAAGGAACTGGGTATCGAACTGCCCACCGCCGGCGCCCCCGCAGCTGCCTACGTGATGAGCGCGCAGAGCGGCAACACGGTGTACCTGTCGGGCCACATTGCCAAGAAGGATGGCAAGGTGTGGGCCGGCAAGCTCGGTGACAGCCTGACCACGGAAGAAGGCAAGGTAGCCGCGCGATCGATCGCAGTCGACCTGCTGGCCACACTGCATGCGCACGTGGGCGACCTGAATCGCGTCAAGCGGATCGTCAAGCTGATGAGCCTCGTGAACTCGACGCTCGATTTCACCGAACAGCATCTCGTCACCAACGGTGCGTCCGAGCTGATCGCGGATGTGTTCGGCGAGCGCGGCAAGCATGCACGCTCGGCCTTCGGCGTGGCGCAGATTCCGTTGGGCGCCTGCGTCGAGATCGAGATGATCGCCGAAGTGGAGTAAAGCGGTCCGGCTACCGGAGCGTCCCACCACGCTCTGTCACGCGCCGTGAAGTGCTCGCGCACTTACGGCGCGTTTTCTTTTGTAGATTGCGCCGCGCGTATCGCTACCATCCATTTTCGCCAATTGACGCCGTTCAATATGCCTGTTCCGCCGCTAGTCAATTGAGCCAATAAAAACACGCAAAAAACTGCACAAAAATTCACGCGAAGCCGGTGGCTCGAAGGCTGATCCCACAGTAGAATCGATCGCTGCGTCAGCCAATTGCTCAATAAATCAAACGCCAGGCCAAATGTCCGCTCGCACTGTCCGCTTCAAGCAGGTTGATGTTTTCACTCCGGTGCCGTTCAAAGGCAATCCGCTTGCAGTCGTGTTCGAGGCCGACGACCTCGACGGCGCCCAGATGCAGGCCATCGCCCGCTGGACCAACCTGTCCGAGACCACGTTCCTCGTCAAGCCGACCCACCCGGATGCGGACTATCACGTACGCATCTTCACCGTCGAAGGCGAGTTGCCGTTCGCGGGCCATCCGACTATCGGCACTGCTCATGCCTTGCTCGAAAGCGGCTATCAGCCCAGGACGCCAGGCAAACTGTTTCAGCAATGCGGTGCCGGCCTCGTGGAACTGAACGCCCAAGCAGGCGGTGCATGGGCTTTCGTTGCGCCACCCGCGCGTGTCACGCCGTTGCCGACAGACTTGTACACAACCTTGACGGATGCGCTGCGTACCGACGCGATCGATTTCAGCGCGGCACCTTGTGGTATCGACAACGGTGCACCATGGCTCGTCGTGCGGGTGAATTCGGCCGCTGCCTGTCTCGCCATCAAGCCGGATGCCGCAGCACTCGAGCGCGTCGTCGAAGCGGTCGGCACCCATGGCGTTGCGGTCTACGGTCCACATGATCCTGACGGCCCCGCCACTTTCGAAGTGCGCTGCCTGATGGTGGGCGGCGGTCTCGGCACGGGTGAAGACCCGGTAACCGGCAGTGCGAACGCAGCAATCGCCGGACTATTGAGCGCGCAGCAACGACGGCCGGGGGCTTCCTACACAGTCCGCCAGGGCACCGTGCTGGGTCGCGCGGGCCAGGTATCCGTGCGCTATGACGACGCTGCCGGCAAGACGTGGATCGGTGGACCAGCGGTCACGGTAGTCGACGGCACGTTCAGGTTGCCCTGACTCGTAGCGGCGCGCCGAAGGAACGCGAAAGCCTCGCGCATATTGCATGCAAAAAACACTTGAGCGGCGATCGCCCATTTGAGCCAAGCTTGTCCACAAAACGCCTCGTCAGGACAACTCCATGTCGTACGGCTGTAAGGATGGCGAGCACTTTGGGGTAGAGGTCAGTCTCGCCTCGACGAACCCTTCGAAAACGCTTACCCGGCGCGGCGCCTGCTACGGCCGCTGCACGCCCGTCAGAGGTTGTGTTCGTATGCCTGTCGAGGGCCGCGTATACCCGCAGCATGGCCCCTTCCTTAATCCATTGGCATTCAGTAATATCGAAACGTATTCAACGCCCTACGGACGATCTGGCAACACGCCACGCTCTTTCCTCCTGCGCAGTAGTCCCGGCACCTCGCTCACCATGCAGCCAATCTCGAAACCAGCGCAGTCGATGTATGCGAAGCCGCTGCGGAACGGCACACGGGCGCGGTCCTCCCGATGAGTCAGCCCCGCTTCTCAGCTGTGCGCGACGCGAGACACCGCCCCGATGCGGTCGTGCCGCGCCGGCGCGCGCTGCTCGCCATTCCTGCGCTCGGCGTGCTGGTGCTGGTGCTGTTATGGACTGTTATCTTCGCGCGCCTGTCGGTCGAAAAAGACGCCACCTCGCGTGAGGCGATGGCCTCTGCCGCGATCCTCTCGGCAGCGCTCGAACAGCATACGGTCAAGGCCATCCATCAGGTCGACCAGATCACGCGCTTCGTCAAATACGAGTTCGAGAAGACCCCGGATCGTTTCGATCTCGCCAGCACGGTTGAGAAAGGCGTCGTGCAGAGCGACACCCTGGTGCAGGTTTCGATCATCGACGAGCACGGCATTCTGGTTTCAAACACGACCGAACAGAATCCCAAGCAGATCGACCTGTCGGACCGCGATCACTTCAAGGTGCACGAGCACGAGAACGACGACAACCTCTACATCAGCAAGCCGGTGCTCGGCCGCGTGTCGGGACAGTGGACGCTGCAGATGACACGCCGGCTCAATCATCCCGACGGTTCTTTTGCCGGCGTCGTAGTGGTCTCCGAAGATCCGAGCTACTTTACGAGCGATTTCTACAACAATGCGGCGATCGGCCACGACGGTGTGATCGCTGTGGTCTCCGACAACGGCACGGTGCTCGCGCGCCGCACCGGCAACGCCGAAGCCGCCAATGGCAAGTTCTCCGCCAGCGGTTCGTATCCGACTTCCGAGCATGTGTCGGGCACCTATGTCGATTCGATCGACAACGTCACGCGCATCTTCTCGTACCGGCACATCGACGGTTATCCGCTCGGCGTGCTGGTGGGCCTCTCGCAAGCCGAAGAGTTCGCCGACTACAACCACACCCGCGACGTCTATCTGCTGATGGCGAGTTTCATTTCGCTCGCCATGCTCAGCTTCTTTGCGGTGGCCACCGGTTTGATCGGCAAGCTGCTCGGCCGCGAGCGCGAGATGACGCATCTGGTCGAATACGATCTGCTGACCGGCCTGCGCAACCGTTATGCGACACTGCAGAGCTTGCGACACGACGTCGCCAACCCGACGAACCTGGGCCGGCTCGCGATTCTCTTTATCGACCTCGACAACTTCAAGACCGTCAACGATACGCTCGGTCACAACGCCGGCGACATCGTGCTGCAGATGACCGCGTCGCGTCTGTCCGAAGCAGTCGGCGACGGCGGTGCGTTGAGCCGCATCGGCGGCGACGAGTTCGTGGTTGTGATCAAAGGCGATGACGTCGAAAAGCGCGCCGTCGATCTCGCGGAGGCCGCGGCCGAAGTCTTCGCCAAGCCGTTCGAAGTGCGCGGCAGCGCCTTCGTGCTGCATGCGAGCATCGGCATTGCGCTCTATTCGGTGCCGAACGAAAGCGAAATCGACCTGCTGAAAAAAGCCGACCTCGCGATGTACAGCGCGAAAGACGCCGGGAAAAATTGCTACCAGTTTTATTCGCCGCAACTGTCGCATCGTGCCGATCACCTGATGAAGTGGGAACAGCAACTGCGTGTGGCGCTCGCCGAAGGTCAGCTGTTCCTCGCATACCAGCCGAAGATCGACCTGACGCGGCGCTGCATCACGGGCTTCGAAGCGCTGGTGCGCTGGAACCATCCGCAGCATGGCCTGATTCCGGCCAATGAATTCATTCCCGTGGCGGAGTCGACCGGCCTGATCGTGCCGATCGGCGACTTCGTGATCGAGACCGCCTGCCGTCAACTGGCGCTGTGGCAACAGCAGGGGTACGACACGCTGTCGCTGGCGGTGAACATCTCGGCGGTGCAGTTCTGGCGCGGCGACCTCTATCAGACCATCTCACATGCGATCGAGGAAACCGGCATCTCCGCCCGCCGCCTCGAACTCGAGATCACCGAGACCGCGATGATGGAGTATCCCGAACTGGTCTCGGAGAAAATCTTCGCGCTCAAGCGCCTCGGCGTGCGGATCGCGCTGGACGATTTCGGCACCGGCTATTCGTCGCTGTCGTATCTGAACCGCTTCTCCGTCGATACGCTGAAGGTCGATCGCTCGTTCGTGCAGGCCATTCCAGGCGACCGCAGCGTCTGCGTGATGGTGACGGCCATCGTCAATCTCGCGCGTTCGCTCGGGCTTACGGTGGTAGTGGAAGGCACTGAGACGGAAGAACAGATCGCCTGGCTTGCGGCGCTCGGTCATATCGAAGCGCAGGGCTTCCTGTTTTCACGGCCGGTTCCCGTCGACGCCATTCCGGCACTGCTCGAGCGCTTCGGCGTCTGCGGCATGCCGGAGCGGCGCATTGCCCGCGAGCCGACTGCCGACAACGCCAGCACAACGTCGAGCACCAGCGGACTATCGGCTTAAGCTGCGGCGCGGCCCGACGCGCGCGGCAGCCTTGCGGTGCACACATTCGCATTTGCAGATATATTCAAGAGTACTGAAGCATTCCACGCGCCTTCCCGCCGAGGCTTGGCGCGCAACCTGTTCAGCCTTACTCAGACAGCATGTCCGGAATGTCCGGCGTGCGGACCGCCATGTACATGATCACGAGCCAGGACGCCATCGGACGCGCAGAGCGGGAACCGTTGTGGACGCTGTTCCGGGTCGTGTGCGGCCTGTCGGCGCTCTCTTGGGGTGGGCTCGCGCTGATGGCGCAACTCGAGAACCACTATGTCGAGCGCGAAGGCCGTCTGTCGCGGGTGGCGTTCTCCGATCTGATCGCGCTGGCATGGATGGTGCCGGGACCAGTGGGCTGCAACGTCGCCGTGCAGGTAGGTCACGCGTTACGCGGACGAGCGGGCGCATGGGTCGCAGGCATCGCCAGCGTGCTGCCCTTCTTCATGCTGATGACGCTCTTCGCGATTTTCTACCGTACGCCGTTCGTACGGGCCGTCGCATCGCAGACCCTTCTCAATCACTTTAGCGTCGTACTGGGCACGCTGATCGCGGTGACCTGGTACAAGCAGACGCGCGCGCTCGTGCGCGGCAAGGTGGCGTGGATTGCGGCGCTGCTCGGCTGGGTCATACTCTTCTATGCACGCAGCCCGGCCGCTTACGTTGCGATGCTCGGCGTGGCATTCGCGGTGGGCTGGTTCAACAGTCCCGAGCGCGAGGCGAGGCTCAATATCTCGATTGCGCGCAGCGACCTGCAACTGATGGCTGCCCTGTGCGTACTGCTGGCTCTGTTTGCCGTTCCACTCCCGCATCGCTACGAACTCGCGCTGCTGTGGCCGCGGCTTGCAGGCGCGGGCATGACGCTATTCGGCGGTGGCTTCTCTGCGCTGCCGGTGTTGAAGGCGCTCTTTGTCACGCCAGGCATAGGCGTATCGGATAACGATTTCACGCTGGCCTTCTCGCTCTCGCCGATGTCGCCCGGACCGTTGCTGAACGTGGTGCCGTTCTTCGGCTACCTTGTCGATGGCTGGCCTGGCGCGTTGATCGCCACGCTCGCACTGTTCGTGCCGTCAGGCTGCCTCGTCGTGCTGGCGCAACGCAACCTGCATCAATTGAAGGCCAATCCGCGCTTCGAGCACGGCATGCGGATTCTGCGCGCGGTGACCACGGCCTTTCTCGCGGTCGCCGTATTGCGGATTGCACAGCGCGTGCCGTTGCAGCCGCAGTACGTGGTGACCGCGTTGTTTTCGTGCATGTGCTTTGCCAAACTCAAGGTGCCGGTCTATATCGTGTACGGTACGGTGGCCGGTGCGTGCGGGCTGTGGCTCGCTTATGCGGCGATCGCGTAGACCGGCGTCTCTCGACGCCGCACCCTTGCGCTCAGCGCGAACGCGCCGCGGCAAAGCCGCCAAAGAACGCCCGCGCATTCGACTCGAGACTCTCGAGGTGATATCCCCCTTCCTGAACGATCACCGAAGGCAACGCCAGCGCGCCGATGGCCGCGCCAAGACGACCGAAACCTTCGGTCGTCACATCCACATGCGATTGCGGATCGTCCTTGTAGATATCGAAGCCCAGCGCCAGCACCAACGCATCCGGCTCGAAACGCTTGAGCACACGTAGCGCGTCGTCGACGCGTTCAAAAAACACATCCTCGGATGAACCGTGCGGCATCGGGAAATTGACGTTAAAGCCGTCTCCTGCGCCCGTGCCACGCTCGTCCTCGTAGCCGGTCACAACCGGATAGAAGTTGGTGGGGTCCCCGTGAATCGATACGTAGAGCACGTCGTCGCGGCCGTAAAAGATTTCCTGCACGCCCTGGCCGTGGTGCATGTCGGTGTCGAGAATCGCGACGCGCCCGTACTGCTTGCGCAATGCCTGCGCCGCGATGGCCGCGTTGTTCAGATAGCAGAAGCCGCCGGCCGCGTCCCGCCGCGCATGATGACCAGGCGGGCGGCACAGCGCGTACGTCTCACGCACGCCGCTGTTGACCGCCGTAGCCGCGGCGAGCGCGCTTTGTGCCGACCAGTAAGCGGCGCGCCACGTGTGTTCGCCGATCGGGCAACTGCCGTCGGCCTGATAGCGCCCAGCCCGGGCGAGAATGCCGCGCAGTGGATTCGGCTCGCGCACATAGATGTTCGACATGACCTCGTCGCCCCAGTCGTCGGACATTTGCATCCATTCGGTGTGCGCCTCTTCGAGGAAACGCAGGTAGTGGATGTCATGCACCGCGGCGATGGCATCGAGGCCGCCGTCGACCGGCTCATGGATCTCAAAGCCCAACGACTTCACGGCCGCAACGAGGTGCGCGGCACGCTCCGGCACTTCCTGCGCCGGCCGCATCTGCCCGCGCGAAAAGTAGCTGCGTGGATGATGTTTCAGCTGTTCAGGATGGAAGAAAGTTTGCATGATGTTTGCCGAAAGAAGATCAGCTGACGCGCAGCGCTTCGGTCGCATCGGCGCGCTGCGAACGACGCGCATCCAGTGCAGCGATGCACAACAGCGAGATAGCTGCGAGACAAGTGTAGAACACAGCAAGCGGCCACCATTGGCCGATGAAGCGGTGGGCCAGATAAGTGCCGATCAGCGGTGTCAGACCGCCCGCCACGGCGCCGCACACCTGATACGAGAGGGAGATGGCGGAATAACGCACGCGCGTTGGAAACACCCCGCTGACAAAGCCTGCGATCACCGAATAGAAGCTCGACATGCAAACTACTGCAATCGCAATGCCGATCACCATCGGTACGACGCTGCCGCTTTGCACGAGCACGAACATCGGATAAGGCGAGAGCATCGCAGCGAGCGCAGCGAACTTGAGGAAACGCGCGCTGCCGATACGCTCGGCAAGCCACGCCGCGACCGGTTGCGCGCACAACTGGATAATCGCGACGGCAAACAGGCAATCGAGAATCAGGGAGCGTGTCACTCCGACATACTGCGTCGTATAAGCGATCATGAACGTGTTGGTGAAATACACGCCTGCAATGCCGATCGTGTTTGCGCCGATACACAGTAGCACGAGCCGCCACGCCGAACTGAACACCTCGGCGACGGGCAGCTTGACGGTCTTGTTCGCCTCCTTCACCTGAGCGAACTCCGGCGACTCGTTGACGCCAAGGCGGATCAGGATGCCGACCCCCAGCAGCACCGAGCTCGCCAGAAACGGCAAACGCCAGCCCCACGACATGAAGTCGGCCTTATCGAGCGACGTCACCGCACGAAACGCCACCAGCGACAGGATCAACCCTGCCGGGCTGCCTAGCTGCGCGAACGACGCGAAGAACGTGCGACGCCCTTGCGGGGCGTGTTCGCCCGCCATCAGCACCGCTCCGCCCCACTCGCCGCCTACGGCGAGGCCCTGCACCACCCGCAGCAACACCAGTAGCACCGGAGCCAGCACGCCCACCTTCGAGAAGTCAGGCAGCAGGCCGACGCAGACCGTGGCGATACCCATCATCATCAGCGTGGTCATCAGGGCTTTCTTGCGGCCGAAACGATCGCCCACGTGGCCGAAGATCAGGCCGCCGATCGGGCGCGCGAAGAAGCCCACCGCGAACGTAGCGAACGACGCCATGGTGCTGACAAACGGATCCTGCGATGGAAAATACAGCGCGCCAAACACCAGCGCAGCGGCGGTAGCGTAGATGTAGAAGTCGTACCACTCGATCATGGTGCCGATAAACGCGGCGGTCGCCGCACGTGCCGGTTGGCGGGCGGGGATTGCAGGCTGGTTCATGAGCGCTCCTTGGCTGGTTCGCCGCCCCTCTGCGGGAGCGTACGACCGACATGCCTGTCGATTGTGGCGATTGTGGCGCCGCCGGGTCGCGCGCGCCGCGCACACTTTTAAAGGTGTACAGATCGTTTATCAACAGCCATAAAACATTAGTCAAATTTCGAGTTATTATTCTTGATATAAATCTGGCTAATACTTCAACTGCTTAGCAGGGCCATCATGCGCGCCGAAATTGCCTCTTTTCTCAATGACCGGCTCGACTGGAACCTGCTGCGCACCTACCTCGTGATCATGCAGGAGCGCAGCTTGAGCCGTGCGGCGGCGCGGTTGCATGTCACGCAACCGGCTGTCAGCCAGGCGCTCAAGCGCCTCGAAGACACGCTGGAACGCAAGCTGATCGAACGACGCGGCCCACACTTCGTGCCCACCCAGGCGGGCGAAGAGGTCTACCGGATCGCGAGCGATATCTACGGCAACATTTCCCGGCTGGAAACCGAACTCGACGATCGCACCGCAGACATTACCGGCGCGATCCGCCTGTTGAGCGTGAGCCGGATCGACTCGCCGGTCTACGACGAATTTCTCGCCGAATTTCATCGCACCTATCCGCGCATCGATCTACAGATCGAAGTGATGCGTTCGTCGGACATCATCTCGTCGCTACTGCAAAAGACGGCGACCGCAGGGCTCAGCCTGTGCCGCACGCCGGTCGAAAAACTGGAAATGCGCTGTTTTCTACGGCAACGCTATGCGATTTTCTGCGGACGGCACCACCGCCTGTTCGGCAAGTCGCAACTGACGATGGACGACCTGCTGGCGGAGAACTTTGTCTCGTTCACCAGCGACCAGATCGGCGACAGCCTCTCGCCGCTCACGGTGTTTCGCGATCAGAAGGGCTTCACAGGACGCATCGTGGCGTCGTCACCGAGTCTCGACGAAGTCCGGCGGCTGATTTTCGCAGGCTATGGCGTCGGCTGCCTGCCGGAGCACATCGTGCGGGACGATCTTGCGCAGCAGCGGCTCTGGCGCTTGCCACCGGACGAGGGACTCGCCGATGTCGACGTCCATCTGCTTTGGCATCGCGACCGTAAGATGAACGCAGCGGATCATGCGTTTCTCGACAGCATGGAGCGGTGTATGCAGCGCTATTCGCTGGCGGAACGGCTCGTGGGGCCGGCGAGTCAGACCGCGGCGCGGATATGAATTGGAATTGAAAAAGGCCGCCTGGCAGCGGCCTTTCGTCTAAACGTGATGCGGTGCGACGCTTCGCCTACACAGCACCGGACAACACTGAAACACCGATCGTCACGACGCCCAGCACCAGATTGACGACCACCAGACGCCGCACCGTTCCGACTGCCCGCGCACCATCTGGCCAATTTTGCGCCTGCACCGCGCGACGGATACGCGGAAACACGGCAAAGCGGATATGCCCGAAGATCAGCATCATCACGATGCCGAGACCCGCCATGGCATGCAGTTGCCACGACGCATGAGCGCCGCCGAACTGCGTCAGCATGAAGCCGCCCGACAGCAAGATGATGATTACCGAAGCGGCGACCCAGTTGAAGAAGCGCCCGAACACCGATTCCCACAGCGGCAAACGCAGTTGCGGCGAGAGATCGGCGAGAGCCGGGCGCAGACAAAAGTGTGCGAAGACCATACCGCCGACCCACACGGCCACACCCAGCAAATGCAAAAAGAGCGCGAGCTCGACGGCTTTGGTCATGTTGTTTTCCTCTCTCTCGATGATGGGCGTACCGCTTGTGGGCGGACAGGCTGGAGCCTTACGACGCTGTCCACAGCCTTGTCCGACGCGGCTAATGACCGCATTCGACCTCACGCTGTGCGCGCAGTTCCGCAGTCATCGCTTTTCGCCTTTGTTTTATTTGTTGTGCCGACGCGCCGCGTAGCGCGCCGATCCCCGATTTTTGCTCACTGCCTGCCGCGTGCGTGGCCCGTGATTGAAGACTACGCACGCGGTTGCGGCGACACTACGGCTTCTTTAAGCCTTCAGCGCAGGCCGCATGCCCAACAGCTTCAGCTTGCTGTCCGGCGCGCGGCCCTTGCGAGCGCGTTTGCCGATATGCGGTGTGAGCGCCGCGCCGCTCAGCGTTTCTTCATACGCTTTACCACCGCGGCCCGTGCCGAGCAGCACGACGCCGGCCTTGCCGATGGCAAGCGCCTGCGTGAGCGCCTCCTTCTCGTCGAGCGCCATCAGCGTGACGCCGCGGCCACCGCCCGACAGCGTCTTCATCTCGTCGAGGCCGAACACCAGCAAACGGCCACCGCCCGACAGACACGCGACGTGCGTTGCATCCGGGAGCATAGGCATCGGCACGAGCGGCGCCGCGCCCTCGTCGATAGTCATGAAGGACTTGCCGGCCTTCACGCGGCTCACCATGTCGCCGACCTTGGCAATGAAGCCGAAGCCATTGCTCGATGCCAGCAGCAACGCCTGATCCGCGGGTGCCGCGTAGTAATGCATCAGATGACTGCCCGACTCGAGTTCGATCAACGAGGTGACCGGCACGCCATCGCCGCGGCCGCCCGGCAGCAGCGCCACCGCGACCGAATAGACGCGCCCGTTGCTGCCCCATGCGATCAACGTATCGGGCGTGCGGCACTGGAACGCCGCATAGAGCGCGTCGCCGGCCTTGAAGGTGAAGCCGGCCGGATCCAGCCCGTGACCCTTTAGCGCCCTCACCCAGCCTCGCTGCGACATCACCACCGTCACAGGTTCATCCACAACGCGGGCTTCGAAGGTCGCGCGCTTTTCCTGCTGGATCAGCGTGCGGCGCTCGTCGCCGTATTGCTTCGCGTCACCCTCGATTTCCTTGATGAGCAGCCGCTTCATCGCCGATTCGCTGCCGAGCAGTTCTTCAAGCTTGGCCTTCTCGTCGCGCAACTCGGACAGTTCCTTCTCGATCTTGATCTTTTCCAGCCGCGCCAACTGGCGCAGACGGATTTCAAGGATGTCTTCGGCTTGCCGGTCGGACAGCCCGAATGCCTTGATCAGCGCCGGCTTCGGTTCGTCCGACTCGCGAATGATGCGGATGACTTCGTCGATATTCAAAAAGACGATCATCCGGCCTTCGAGGATGTGAATCCGGTCGTCGACCTTGCTCAAACGATGGCGCGTGCGGCGCGTAACGGTGGCAAAGCGGAAGCCGATCCACTCCTGCAGGATTTCGGAAATGCCCTTCTGACGCGGCCGGCCATCCGAGCCGACCATCACCAGATTCAGCGAAGCGTTCGATTCCAGGCTCGTATGGGCGAGCAAAGAATTGACGAACTCGGTCTGATCGATGCGGCTCGACTTCGGCTCGAACACGAGACGCACGGGCGCGTCCTTGCCCGATTCGTCGCGCACGGCGTCGAGCAGCGCGAGCATGGTCTGCTTGGTCTGCAACTGCTCGGGCGTGAGCGTCTTCTTGCCGAGCTTGATCTTCGGATTGGTCTGCTCCTCGATTTCTTCGAGCACTTTCTGCGTAGCCGTATTCGGCGGCAGTTCGGTGATCACGAGTTGCCACTGACCGCGTGCGAGCTCTTCGATCTTCCAGCGCGCACGCACCTTTAGACTGCCGCGCCCCGCCTCATACGCCGCCGAGATTTCGGCTTCGCTGGAAATAAGCTGACCACCGCCGGGGAAGTCCGGCCCGGGGATGTGCTGCATCAATTCCGCGTGCGAGAGCTTCGGATTGCGGATCATCGCGACTGCTGCAGCGGCCACTTCACGCAGGTTATGCGACGGGATCTCTGTGGCCAGACCCACCGCGATACCCGAGGCGCCATTGAGCAGCACGAAAGGCAGACGTCCGGGCAAGAGGCGCGGCTCGTCGAATTCGCCGTCGTAGTTCTTCATGAAATCGACGGTGCCCTGGTCGATTTCATCGAGCAGCAGCTTGGCGATCGGGGTCAAGCGCGCTTCTGTGTATCGCATTGCCGCCGCGCCGTCGCCATCGCGCGAGCCGAAATTGCCTTGGCCGTCGATCAGCGGATAGCGCATCGAGAAGTCTTGCGCGAGACGCACCAGTGCGTCGTACGCCGACTGGTCGCCGTGCGGGTGATACTTGCCGAGCACGTCGCCGACCACGCGCGCCGATTTGACCGGCTTCGCGTTATCGGAGAGGCCCATCTCGTTCATCGAGAACAGGATGCGCCGCTGCACGGGCTTCTGGCCGTCGCAAACGTCGGGCAGCGCACGGCCCTTGACGACGCTCACAGCGTAGTCGAGGTACGCGCGCTCAGCGTAGTTGCCGAGCGTAAGGGAGTCGCCAGGCGCCGGCGCCACCGTAAAAAGATCAGGCGTGTTGTCGTCCATCTAGATTCCGTATCCGTATGTAGCGTGAAGTTTCGCTGCGCGAGCAAGCCTGCGTCAGGCGCTCAGCTCAGATATCCGCTTCGACTTCGTTACCCTTTTCCTCAAGCCAGCTGCGCCGCGACGCCGCTTCGCCCTTGCCCATCAGCATCGTCATGCGGGCGACCGTGCTGTCGTAGTCGAGCTCACCTAACGCGACCGGTGACAGACGCCGCGTGTCCGGGTTCATCGTGGTGTCCCACAACTGCTCCGCGCTCATTTCACCGAGGCCTTTAAAGCGGCTGATGGACCACTGCGTTTCGCGCACGCCGTCCTTGCGCAGCTTGTCGAGGATCGCTTCGAGCTCGCCTTCGTCAAGCGCGTACAGCTTCTGCGCGGGCTTCTTGCCGCGTGCAGGTGCATCGACACGGAACAGCGGCGGACGCGCCACACACACGTGACCGCGTTCGATCAGTTGCGGGAAGTGCTTGAAGAACAACGTCAGCAGCAATACCTGGATGTGCGAACCGTCCACGTCCGCGTCCGACAGAATGCAGATCTTGCCGTAGCGCAGATTGGACAGATCGATGTGGTCGTCGGGGCTGTGCGGATCGACGCCGATCGCCACCGAAATGTCGTGCACCTCGTTATTGGCAAAAAGGCGATCGCGCTCGGTTTCCCACGTGTTCAGCACTTTGCCGCGCAGCGGCAGGATGGCCTGATATTCCTTGTCGCGCCCCATCTTGGCCGAACCACCGGCCGAATCGCCTTCGACGAGGAACAGTTCGTTGCGCGAGATATCCGTGGATTCGCAATCGGTCAGCTTGCCCGGCAGCACAGCCACGCCCGAGCTTTTGCGTTTCTCGACCTTCTGGCCGGCACGCGTGCGGGCTTGCGCCTGCTTGATGACGAGATCCGCGAGTTTTTTGCCATGCTCGACATGCTGATTCAGCCACAGTTCAAGCGCAGGACGCGAGAACGACGACACCAGTTTCACCGCGTCGCGGCTGTTCAAACGCTCTTTGATCTGCCCTTGGAACTGCGGATCGAGCACCTTCGCGGACAGCACAAACGACACGCGCGCGAACACGTCTTCCGCGAGAAGCTTCACGCCCTTCGGCTGCAGATTGTGCAGCTCGACGAAGCTCTTGACCGCCTGGAACAGACCATCACGCAGCCCCGATTCGTGCGTGCCGCCCGCGGGTGTCGGAATCAGGTTGACGTAGGACTCGCGCGTGAGCGGCCCCTCTTCGCTCCAGGCCACCACCCAGGCCGCGCCCTCGCCTTCCGCAAAGGTTTCTTCGTTCGAGCGCGAACTCTCGGCGTAACGTTCGCCTTCGAAGAGCGGAATCAGCAGGTCGCTACCGTTCATGCCTTCGAGCAGATAGCCGCGCAGACCGTCTTCATACTTCCAGGTTTGGCGCTCGCCGGTTTTCTCGTTGACGAGCGTGACTTCGACGCCCGGCAACAACACCGCTTTCGAGCGCAGCAGACGCTGCAGTTCGCTGAGCGGCAGGTTCGGCGAGTCGAAGTACTTCGGATTGGCCCATGCAGTGACGCGTGTGCCGGATTTCTTCTCGCCTTTGGCGGCCGGGCGAACAGTTAGTTGCCTGGCCACATCGCCGTTGGCAAAGCCCAGTTCGGCGACCTTGCCTTCACGCCAGACGGTAACGTCGAGGCGCGTGGACAACGCGTTGGTGACCGAGACGCCCACCCCGTGCAGACCGCCCGAGAACGTGTAGGCGCCGCCCGCGGCCTTGTCGAACTTGCCGCCTGCGTGCAGGCGCGTGAAGACGATTTCGACGACCGGCACGCCTTCTTCCGGGTGCATGCCGAAGGGGATGCCGCGGCCGTCGTCGTCGACGGACACCGACTGGTCCGCGTGCAGCGTGACCGTGATCTGGCGGCCGTAGCCGCCGAGGGCTTCGTCCGATGCGTTGTCGATGACTTCCTGAATGATGTGCAGCGGATTTTCGGTGCGGGTGTACATGCCGGGTCGTTGCTTGACCGGCTCCAGGCCCTTCAACACCTTGATCGACGCTTCGCTATACGCGGCGTTTGGCTTTTTCGTAGACATGGTTGACTCGGGTCCGTCGGTTCATCGTTGTCCACAGGTCCTGTGGACAGGTCCGTGGACAATGCGTTGAGTTTTCAAAAAAAGCGAAACGAAACAACGGGG
Organism: Paraburkholderia sp. GAS82; assembly: GCF_050436285.1. Taxonomy (NCBI): domain Bacteria; kingdom Pseudomonadati; phylum Pseudomonadota; class Betaproteobacteria; order Burkholderiales; family Burkholderiaceae; genus Paraburkholderia; species Paraburkholderia sp. GAS82. The sequence goes on along the minus strand of NZ_JBNDLX010000006.1, from coordinate 401,515 downwards.
TGGGTGGGGTGCCCGCACGGCGGGCAAACTGTTTTATCGCCTGACTCTCTCCTGCGCCGCACTAACGCGGCGCGGCCGGCGCGAGCGCCCGGAGGAAGCCTGTTCGCGGGGTATTTTACTGATTTCGATACGGGGAGCAATTTGCCGGATGGTTGATTGGCCGTTTGGGTGGGGGACGGACACCCGGATCCAGTAGGTTGCAACGATGTTGAACGGCTCGCATATATAATCTGAACTCTCCTCTAAGCCGTTGCCGGAGTACCGAAATGAGACCGTCTGAAGCGCTCAGCGCCCATCGCGCCGAGGTCAGGAAGATCGTTGCCGACAATCATGCCATCAATGCGCGTGTGTTCGGCTCGGCCATTCGCGGCGAAGACCATGACGACAGCGATCTCGACCTGCTGGTGGATCCGACGCCCGAAACGACGTTGCTGGATATCGCTCGCATTCAAAGCCGCTTGCAAAAACTTCTCGGCGTCTCCGTTGACGTCCTGACGCCCAGAGCACTTCCTGAGTCGTTCAGGGCCCGCGTCGTTGCCGAAGCGGTGCCTGTGTGAAAAAAAGCGCTTTGCGGGTCGGCGACTACGTTGACCATATGCTCAACGCCATCGAGCGTATTGGGCGGTACACCCAAGGTATGACCGACTCAACCTTCCTCGCCGACGAATTGGTGCAGGATGCGGTGATTCGTAATCTGGAAATCGTTGGCGAGGCAGCGCGTAATATTGAACGCGATCACCCCGAATTCGCCGCAGCCCACCCGGACGTTCCCTGGGAGGAAATGTACCTGATGCGCAATCGCGTCGCGCACGGGTACTTTTCCGTCGACCTGGGAATCGTGTGGCAGACGCTGCAACGCGAACTACCCGATCTCCAGCAACTACTTTTCCGTCTGAAACACGCCTAGGTCGGTCGCGCGGCCATGCAGACCCCGCGCCCCACTCACTTCCGCCGGCTCTCCAGCTCCTCCCACCGCTCCATCGCCGCCAGCAGCTCATCGTCGATCGCCGCATAGCGCGCCGTCAGCCGCGTGCCCTCTGCCGCATCCTTCGCGAAGATCGAACCGTCTTCGAGCTGCCCACCAATCGTCTTCTGCTCAGCCTCAAGCGCGGCGATCTGCGCCGGCAACGCCTCGAGCTCGCGCTGCTCCTTGAACGACAGCTTGGCGGCACGCTGCTGCGTGTTGCGGCTCGCGGGCGCCCCGCCGTCCTTCGAGGTCGCTTCCCTGGCGGTTTCCTTTTGCGCTTCCTGCGCCATCTGCTGCGAGCGGTCGCGCTGGATCTGCCAGTCGGTAAAGCCGCCGACATACTCGCGCCACTTGCCCGCCCCTTCCGAGGCGATCACCGAGGTCGCGACGTTATCCAGGAACGCGCGATCGTGGCTGACCAGCAGCACGGTGCCGTCGTATTCCGTGAGCAGTTCTTCGAGCAGTTCGAGGGTGGGAATATCGAGGTCGTTGGTCGGTTCGTCGAGCACCAGCACGTTGGCCGGCCGCGCGAACAGACGAGCCAGCAGCAGACGGTTACGCTCGCCGCCCGACAGCGATTTGACCGGCGAACGCGCCCGTTCCGGCGCGAACAGGAAGTCGCCGAGATAGCTCATCACGTGCTTTTTCTGGCCGTTGACTTCAACCCACTCGCTACCCGGGCTGATGGTGTCCGAAAGACTCTTGTCCAGATCGAGTTGCGCGCGCATCTGGTCGAAATAGGCGACTTGCAGATTGGTGCCCACACGCACCGTGCCTTCGTCCGCCGGCAACTCGCCGAGGATAAGCTTCAGCAGCGTGGTTTTACCCGCGCCATTCGGGCCGACGAAGCCGATCTTGTCGCCGCGCATGACTGTGGCCGTGAAATTGTCCACTACCGTGCGCGAACCATAGCGCTTGGTCACATCGGTCAGTTCGGCGACGATCTTGCCGGACCTCTCGCCCTGACCCACGTCCAGCTTGACGTTGCCCTGCACGTTACGGCGCTCCGCGCGATCCTTGCGCATCTGCTCGAGCCGGGCAATCCGGCCCACGCTACGCGTGCGGCGCGCTTCGACGCCCTTACGGATCCACACTTCTTCCTGCGCGAGCAGCTTGTCGAACTTGGCCGCTTCCACCTGCTCGATTTCAAGCTGCTGCGCCTTGCGCGTCTGGTAAGCGGTGAAATTGCCCGGATACGACAGCAGACGGCCGCGATCCAGTTCGACGATACGCGTAGCGACCCGGTCGAGAAACGCGCGATCGTGGGTAATGAACAGCAGGCCGGCCCGCAGCGAAACCAGCAGTTCTTCGAGCCAGCGAATGCCTTCGAAGTCGAGGTGGTTGGTCGGTTCGTCCAGCAGCAGCACGTCCGGCTGCACAACCAGCGCCCGAGCCAGCGCCACGCGCTTTTGCATGCCGCCCGACAGCGAGCCGACCCGCGCCTCTCCGTTCAAACCGATCTGCTGCAGCGTGGTGGACACGCGCGTGCTCCAGTTCCAGGCGTCGGCATGGTCCAGCGCCGACTGCAGCGTGTTCATGCGCGACATGAGCGAGTCGTGCTCCTGGCCTTCGGGCTCGTCGGCGAGCTGGTTGGCGACCGCGTCGTATTCATCCAGCAGCGTGCGGGCATGAGTAAGACCGGCGGCGACCGCGTCGAACACCGTGTCGTCCGTATCGAACTCCGGCTCCTGCGGCACGTAGACCGAAGTCAGGCCCTGCTGGCGCGTGACGAGGCCGTCATCCGGCTTGCTCAGATCTGCGACGATCTTCAGCAACGACGACTTGCCCGCCCCGTTGCGACCGATCAGCCCGACGCGTTCGCCCGCTTCAAGAGAGAAATCCGCGTGATCGAGCAACGCGACGTGACCGAACGCCAGCTGCGCCCCGGTAATGGTGTAAAGCGACATGGAGATTTGGCAGAAGACAGCAATGAGCAGGAACCGCTCATTGTACCGGTCGCGCAGGCGGATGCCCGGATGCCGGAAGACATAGGCGTTCTTACAGCACCGCGTCGGCGGTTCAAATCAGCGCTTTGTCAAATTCCGGTAATATTGCGCGTCGCCGCGCGCCCCAAAAAGGGGCAGAGTGCGTGGATCGTTGCATTGAACTGAAGAAAGAGTGTGTCGTGAGCGAAGTTATTGTTGAGTACAAAAGCTGGGTCTGCCTGATTTGCGGCTGGATCTATAACGAGGAAGAAGGTCTGCCGGAGGACGGTATCGCCGCCGGCACGCGCTTCGCCGATATCCCCGAGGATTGGCGCTGCCCGCTGTGCGATGTGGGTAAGGCGGAGTTTGCGGTTGTGGAGTTTTGAGGTGGCCATATTGCTGTAGGTGCGCGGCTTGACCGCTGATGCGCCCGGCGATATGGACGGCCCGGCCGGGTTGGCGCCCGCCGGGCTGTTTTGTTTCGTGGGGCGATGGTTTGGGATGAATGCCGGCGCCATTCGCAGGCGCAGATGGCTTTGCTATACTCTGGCCCCTGCGGCGCAATTCATCCAGACGCGTGCCGGCGGGTCATTGATGCCTGACAACGCCCGCTATGCCGACGTTAGAATTGAACGCGTTCCGCGCTACGGCGGGTCAACTTAGGAACGTAGCGGTTTGGCGGAACAGATGCGCTCGCGGTGCCTCTCCCCGTAGTTCAATGGATAGAACAAGTGCCTCCTAAGCGCTAGATACAGGTTCGATTCCTGTCGGGGGGACCATCCCTACTCTCACCCACTCCCACCTAAAGCCGTTCGAGACCCTGTCGCGGCGCGTGGACCGAAAGCGGCCTCGGCATTTGATGCTGCAACGAAAATGAACAGCCCCGCTCGGGGCGGGGCCTAGTGCGACACCCTTTCCAGATATTCGAACGGTTGCGTCGCCGTAGGTTGGTTGGTCGACTTCAGTAGGGTTTAAATTATGCCCCTCTTTAGATCCCAAAAATGACCTCGACGCGGCGTGCTTTCGCCGTCACGGCCCCCCAATCTTTCACCCCCTTCGCCCACCCCAACCCGTGCCCTTCCCCGTGCTATGTTCCGCCCCGACCCCAACCAGGTCGCGTTGGAACAGACAGGCAGAAAGGAGATGGAGCAGTTTTTCATGAGACGGGGCAGCGCCGTCACGTATTTACTGGCGCGTCGTCGCGCATGGTTCGCCGCGATCGCGGACACGTCCCGCGGCAACATCGAAATGGAATCGAGAGAGATCGAACAGATCGAGCGTCTGATACTCGACGTCCGCGCAGGCCGGGTCCGCGCCTTCGAGTTGACCCGGCCAAAACGCGTTGCGATTTTCGTCACAGACTAGAGGCCAACCAGGTTCGCCCTAAGCCACTCCGCGATTTCACCCAGGGTCTGCACACTCTGCGGAAACCGGACAACCTGGCTCGGCGTCACCGGAAAGTTATGTCCCATATCGGGCGCATGCAGATGGGTCACCGCCACGCCCGCTGCCTTCAGCTTTTCCGCATACGCGATACCCTCATCCCGCAGCACATCGTATTGCGCTGTCGTCACCAGCGTCGGCGGCAGCGCCGGGACATCGCGCAATTGCAGCGGTGCCACGCTCGTATCATCCGCTGACACAGCGGGCGCATACAGTTCCCAGAACCAGCGCATCGTGTTCGCCTCGAGCCCGTAGCCAGTCGCATTCTCCGGGTAGGACGGATGATTCGCACTCGGATGATCCGTGGCTGGATAAAGCAATAGCTGGGCACGCAGCGCATCGGCCCTCGACTCGCCGCAAAGCCGGTTGGCAGTCACCGCCGCCAGATTCGCCCCGGCGCTATCGCCACCCAAAGCCAGCCGCGACGCATCCCCGCCCCACTCGTGCGCATGCGCGACCACCCAATCAAACGCCGCAAGGGTGTCCTCCAGCGCCGCCGGATAGGGATGCTCCGGAGCCAGTCGATACTCCACCGAGACGATGATCACGCCCGCAGCCTCGCTCAACAACCGGCAAAACGGATCGACCGTCGCCACTGCGCCGATGACCCAGCCGCCGCCATGCAAGTACACCATCACAGGTCGCGGCGGTGCCTCTCCTGACGGCAAATAGATGCGCGCATTTAAACCGCTGGCAATCTCCACGTCACGGGTCTCGACGCCGTTAGGCAAGCCGGCAATCGACGCCCGGCTTTCCAGCGCACGCATCATGAGGGTGCGCGCCATACGCACCCGCTCTTCATTCGTCGCACCGACCGGTGGCGCGACCGCGGCCGCGGCCTGCTCGTCCAGCACGCGACGTACTGCTGCATCAAACGGCTTGCGCTCGTTCATAAAGGATTCCTGGGATGTTGGGCCACGCAGGCCTCGTTGGAGTCTCGGAAAAATACTGCAAATTCCGCCTGGCTGCCACGAACCACGCAACACCCGCAAAACGCCTCGACCAAAACAATCAGGCCCGCATCTCGTAGGAGATGCGGGCCTGATTCTTAACAGCTGGCGTCTAACCAGACGCTCGCCCTGCCTGCAACGGCGCAGGCAACGCTCGATTAGCGAGCGTTAGAGACCGGCGGCGAATACGGGCTAACGGTCGTGTCGGCACGGGTTCCTGCCTGCGTCGAGCCGCTGACATTCGAACCATAACCGGTCGTGTTGCCGTTTTGTGCGGCGACACGTGCTTCAGCAGCCTGGATGTCTTGCGGATAGTCGTTTTCGTCTGCAGTCGACGGGTTATAACCCGCCTTTTCCAGCTGGACCAGTTGCGCACGAACTTCTGCGCGCGTAAGCGGCTGGTTCGTCTGGGCAAACGACACAACCGGGGCAGCGAGGACAGCAGCAATAGCGATAGCTTTGATGAGCGATTTCATGGTGATACCTCCGAAGATTGTTTTGTGCGGCGCTACAAACAATGTTGTTTGCAGCCGGTAACGACAGTCTAGAAGGGTCAACACCTAGGGTAAATACCTAAATCTCGAATTCACTGTTGTGACGAATAGCACAATCGGAGGAAGCCGCGCTCGAGTCATAGCGCATGAATTGATGCGATAAATCCACGCTGTTCGTCCGATTGACCGGCTTGCCGCGGCGGTAATCTTCAATCCATGGATTCCCATGATCGATCGGATTCCTAGCTAATTTACGCAGGCAGACGAAAAGTACGCGCATTGCGATTCCTGGGATTCATCAGACGGATCGCGTAGCAGATACCCGGCACACACGGCTCGACCACAGAATCTACGAGGAAAATATGAACCCGTTTATCGACGAAGGCATCGCCCACATCGCTCGCGTGATGAGGCCGGCGTTGTACGGAGAACTCGGCGGCACATATTTGCCGTCCGCCTACTGGCGTCAGCGGCTCTATCAGATCCTGGACACTACGCACCTGTCGAATGCGCAGCTTCGCACCGTCGACGGCCTGCTGCTCGAACTCGACGAGTTCGATCTGTGCACCAAAGTCCCTGCGTCCCGACAAGCGCAAGTCGAACTTGCGTCATAGGGCTGCAAGGCTAACCAAGGCTTCGTCACTGCAGCCACTTGCGCACATCCTGCTCCCATGCAGGCTGGCCGCATCCGGAAGGATTCTCCGGCCCCAGCACGGTAATATAGCCGCGTGTTTTCATACACGCTTCGTACGCCCGCACTTTCACACAGCGGCCGCCCGCAGTACTTTGGGACACGGCCTTGCAGGCGGCGATGGAATGGTCCATCGGACCGAAATCCATATCGTCGGCGTTCGACAAGCCTGGGGAATCGGCACCGGTAGCCGAAAACTCAACCGGACCGCTTTGGGCGCATCCCACCAGCGACAACGCCGCCGCCAACGCGCTAACTAACAGAAGTGAGCTGCATGCTTTCATCGTCCCCTCTCCGATTGAATCGACCGCGCTCATGATACGCCGGGCATTGAGACGGACCCAGAGAACCTGGCCGACCTTCCGCGCCACATACCGGCCTGCTTTTTTTCGGCGATAATCGCGGCCATCCCCGCCCGTCAGCACCTATGAGCAAGCCAGCGAACCCGCAACGCCAGATCGACGCACTGCTCCAGCAGGCCGTGGCCCTGCAGCAAAACGCGGCCTACGCCGAAGCGGAAGAGCTCTACCGCGAAATTCTCGCGCTGAGGCCCAAACACTTCGATGCCATCCAGTTGCTCGGCGCATTGACACTCCAGTCAGGCCGCATCGAAGAAGGGATCGAGCTGCTCAAGAAAGCGGTTGCGATCAACGGCATGCAGGCGCCAATCCACTCCAATCTCGCCTTTGCTTATAACGCGCTGCGCCGATTCAAAGAAGGTCTTGCTAGCGCAAATCGGGCACTTGCACTGCAAGGCAATTTCGTCGATGCGCTGAACAATCGCGGCAACGCGTTGGCGGGGCTCGATGCGCCCGCCGAAGCGTTGACGAGCTTCGAGCGTGCGCTGAAATTGCGGCCGGAATTCGCGCAGGCATGGAGCAACCGGGCCTGCGTTCTGCGCGATCTCGACCGTCCGGCGGACGCGTTGGCGAGTTGCGATCAGGCCATCGCACTGCAGCCCGATTACGCCGACGCGTGGAGCAACCGCGCGAATGCATTGAGCGATCTGAATCGCCCGCAGGATGCGCAACTGAGTTACCAGCGGGCGCTCGAATTCACGCCCGCGTTTGCCGATGCCTGGAACAATCTTGGCCTCACGCTCGTCGACCTGAATCAGCATGAGCAGGCGCTGCAGAGTTACGAGCGCGCGCTGAGCCTGAACCCCGAGTTTGCCGAAGCGCACTGGAACAAATCGCTGTGCCTGTTGCAAATGGGACGGTTCGAAGAAGGTTGGCAACAATACGAATGGCGCTGGAAGCGCAACCGGATCAAGGCAAGCCAACGCGCCTTTGAGCAACCGCTCTGGCTGGGCGACTTCCCGATCGATGGCAAAACCATCCTCCTGCATGCGGAACAGGGGCTAGGCGATACGCTGCAATTCTGTCGCTATGCGGCGCTGGTATCCGCGTTGGGCGCCAAGGTCGTGCTCGAAGTGCCCACTGAACTGATCCGCCTGCTCGCGAATCTGGATGGCGTGACGCAGTTGATCGAGCAAGGCCAACCGCTGCCGCCTTTCGATTGTCACTGTCCGTTGCTGAGTCTGCCGCTCGCGTTCAGGACGGACCTGGCGAATATGCCGCAGCAGGTGCCCTATCTGTTCGCCGAGGCGCAGGCATCGCAACGTTGGGCCGAGCGACTCGGGCACGATGCGCACGCCAACCGCGAGCTAAAAGTGGGCCTCGTCTGGGCAGGCGGGCACCGTCCCCACGTAGCGGAACTCAGAAAGAACGACGCACGGCGCTCGATCACGCTCGAAGCGCTGCGGCCGATCCTCGATGTCCCGCATGTCCGCTTCTACAGCTTGCAAAAAGGCCCTGCCGCGCAGCAGCTCACGCAACTGCCGGAACTCGGTGAACGGATCACCGATTACACGGACGAACTCACCGACTTCGCCGATACCGCCGCCCTCCTTGCCAACCTGGACCTGGTCATCTCGGTCGATACGGCAGTGGCCCACCTTGCCGGCGCACTCGGCAAACCCGTCTGGATCCTGAATCGCTTCGACACCTGCTGGCGCTGGATGCTCGAGCGCCGGGACAGTCCGTGGTATCCGAGCGCCCAGCTATTTCGCCAGCCGGCGCTGGGCGATTGGGAAAGCGCGATCCAGTCGGCGCGCGCGGCTCTTGCGACACGCGCCGAGACCGGCGCGCCGTCGCACTAGTCGCACCTCAATTCCGCTTCGGAATATCCAGCCCACGCGCCACTGCCGGTCGAGCGACAAACGCGTCAAGCGCCCGCTTGACGCCGGGAAAATCCTCAATCCCCACCAGCTCCGCGGCCTCGTAAAAGCCGATCAGGTTACGCACCCACGGGAAAGTCGCGATATCGGCGATCGTGTACGCGTCGCCCATCAGCCACGCACGGCCGCTTAGCCGCTTCGCCAGCACGGCGAGCAGGCGCTTCGCTTCCGCCACATAGCGGTCGCGCGGCCGCTTGTCCTCGTACTCCTTGCCGGCGAATTTATGGAAGAAACCCAGTTGACCGAACATCGGACCGATGCCGCCCATCTGGAACATCACCCATTGAATCGTCTCGTAACGGCCAGCGGCATCCTGCGGCATGAACTGGCCGGTCTTTTCGGCCAGGTAAATCAGGATCGCGCCGGACTCGAACAACGGCAGCGGCTTGCCGTCGGGACCGTTCGGATCGATGATGGCCGGAATCTTGTTGTTCGGATTGAGCGAGAGGAATTCCGGCGACATCTGATCGTTCGTGTCGAAGCGCACCAGATGCGGTTCATAGGCAAGGCCGGTCTCCTCGAGCATGATCGACACCTTGACGCCATTGGGCGTAGGCAGCGAATAGAGCTGCAAGCGCTCGGGATGCTGGGCCGGCCACTTGGCGGTGATGGGAAAAGCGGAAAGATCGGTCATAGAAACCTTGTCGGTCTGGATGGACTGGAGCGGTGACGATGTTCTCTGTGCGGGACAAACCCGCCCAGAGAACGAGGCGTCCAATATAAACGCTCCGGCAAAACTTTTCCGGGTTCGCGCAACGCGGGGTTATCCAACGCCCATGGCAACTCACGGACCCGCGAAGACGAGGGAGTCCAGCCAATCGCCTATCGGCTGCAAGAAGGCTGTCCGGCGCAACTTAAGAAGTTATGCTAATTAACCAGCTCAGCACGTGCGCGAAGACCGTTGCAGCGCGTCAGGGAAAAGAAAAGGCGCCGAAGCGCCTTTTCCGTCAAACCGGATCACCTGACTTACGGCGCATTCCGCTTGGCGTTGTCCTTGGCTTGTTCCTTGCCATCGCCGTAGGCCTTGCGGATTTCGCCCGCGCCTTGCTGGAGATCGCCCTTCAGTTCCTGGGTCTTGTTGCCCGTGGCCTTGCCGACGGCTTCGTTGACCTTGCCCTTGACTTGCTCGCCCACACCCTTCACTTGGTCTTTGTTCATGTTCGACTCCATGCGATTGCAGTGCCGACGCGACATTGCGCCAGTACTTTCATCCCCGCAACGGCCGTGCCCGACTCTCATCCCCCTGCCATGCCACCCGAAAAAATTTTTACGCGCAGCCCTAAAGTCGCCATTTACCCTGCCGATAACGAGGCATGGACCCTATTCCGACCGCGCCGAACAACGCCTTGCTGGCGACGTTTATCGATCAGGACATTGCGCACATCCGTCGCGTGATGGAGCCCTCACTACTCGGCGATCTGGCCGGCCCGATCCTGCCGCCTGCCTACTGGCGCGGGCGTCTGAACAAGTTGCTCGATACCGGGCATCTGAGCCACGCGCAACTGTGCGCAGTCGACAGCCTTCTGTTGGTACTCACCCAGTTCGATCCCGCCGACAGCCTCCCCGCCTGGAAAACGCTGCCGCTCGGCGCGCACGAAAAACGCCCGGCGCAGGCACGGCGCGTTCGCTGACCGCCCCGCCCTCTGGACAGGTCGCGCCTTCCCTCGTTTCCCGCTTTTACCGGCAAACCAGCAGGTAAAAAAAAGCCGCGGACTCGGGGCCGCGGCTGAACACACGGTAACGCGGAGATCAGCGTCACTAGGGATAAGCCTAACAACCCTAAATCACGCCCGCAATAACACTACCTAACGCGGCACCTATACGGACAGCTTTCTTGTCTGACATGTCTGCAAGCTGGCTGCTTTAAGCGGTCCCCCAAGCACGTAACCGTACCTCCCGCCGTGCCAATACGGCGATCAATGCTCGCCGCGGCGATATTTTTGCCTCGGTGCCGAGCCACAACGCGCCGTTTCAGCCACTTTTGCTCACCCAACGCGGGGAAAAACAGGAAAAAGGGACAACTCCAGGTCATAATGTCCGCAAAAATCCCCAGCAAGGACCGCTAGTGACCCAGGCCCCACCGCTCGAGCTGCTACAACAGGCGCGCACACGCTTCACCCAACGAGAAATCGCCGCTCACGTTGGCAAGGACATCAAGACCGTGCGCCGCTGGGAAAAAGGTGAAACGCCCTGTCCGTCGATGCTCGAACCCGCGCTGCGCGATCTGCTGCAGGGCGGCGCGGCGGTCAAGCACGGTGCGGCTAACGGGACAGCCAATTTCCGCTTCATCGATCTGTTCGCCGGCATCGGCGGCATCCGCATGGGCTTCGAGGCGCAGGGCGGCGCGTGCGTCTTCACAAGCGAGTGGAACGATTTCTCGAAGAAGACCTACCTGGAAAACTACGGCGCGGATCACTCGTTTATCGGCGATATCGTGTCGTTTCCCGCCAGCGAGGTGCCGGCGCACGACGTCCTGCTCGGCGGCTTTCCCTGCCAGCCGTTCTCGATCGCGGGCGTCAGCAAGAAGAACGCGATGGGCCGGCCGCACGGCTTCGAGTGCTCCACTCAGGGGACGCTGTTCTTCGACGTCGCCCGCATCATCGCGGCCAAGCAGCCTGCAGCGTTTCTGCTGGAGAACGTGAAGAATCTGCTCTCCCACGACAAGGGCCGCACCTTCGAAGTCATCCTCCAGACCTTGCGCGACGAACTGGGCTATGAAGTGCACTACAAGGTCGTCGATGGCCAGCATTTCACGCCGCAACACCGCGAGCGCATCATCATCGTCGGCTTTCGCGGCAAGACCGCGTTCTCATGGGACGACCTGCGTCTGCCGAGCGTCGGCCCGCGGCTCGGCTCGATCCTGCACCGTACCGACGGCAGCGAACCGGTGCTGCCGTGGGACCACGACCGCTTCTTCGATCACGCGAAACAACGCGTGCAGCCGAAGTACACGCTCACGCCGAATCTGTGGACCTATCTGCAGAACTACGCGGAAAAGCATCGCGCGGCAGGCAACGGCTTCGGTTTCGGCATGGCCTACCCCGATAGCGTGACGCGCACCCTATCGGCCCGTTACCACAAGGACGGCTCCGAAATCCTCGTCTCCCAGGGAAAGCGGCTGCGTCCGCGCCGCCTCACGCCACGCGAATGTGCCCGACTCATGGGATTTCCCGACACCTTCCGGATTCCCGTCAGCGACACCCAGGCCTACCGCCAGTTCGGCAATAGCGTTGTGATGCCGGTGATGCAGGAAGTCGCGCGCATCATGCTGCCGCACGTGCAGGCGCGCCTGCGCGCGAACTGATGGTCGACATCGTCGACGCCGCCACCCGCAGCCGGATGATGTCCGGCATTCGCGGACGCAATACCAAGCCGGAGTTGCTGATCCGCAGCCTGCTGCACCGGCGGGGCTTCCGTTTTCGGCTGGACGCGCGCGATCTGCCGGGCCGCCCCGACATCGTTCTGCCTCGCTACCGCGCGGTTATCTTCGTGCACGGCTGCTTCTGGCATGGCCACGATTGCCCGCTCTTCAAATGGCCACAGACGCGCCCGGACTTCTGGCGCGAAAAGATCGGCCGCAACCGCGCCAACGACGAGAGGTCGCGCGCAGCTCTGCTCGCGGCCGGCTGGCGCGTCGGCGTAGTGTGGGAATGCGCATTGCGTGGAGCCAATCGGGACCTCGACGGCGTTCTACAACGACTGGTCGACTGGCTGCACAGCGACGTCTCCGAACTCGACGAGCGCGGCTGAGGCCCCGGCTCAGTTTGCCGGCTCATTGCAAACCCGCTGTAAATGAGCCGCCCGATAACCGCACATCATTCCCAGTGAACGCCTGTCCGCAAGCGGGCGAGAGGCGGGCGTGACCCAGCCCGCCTCGACCAGGCAGACGAGCCGCCGGTGATACACTCGATTGGCTCACCCGGGTCTGTCCGCGAGTCTGCCAGCACAATGCGCAGTACGCGTTTTTCCGGCAGCTCGCCCCATCTGGGAACCACCTGAAGGAGGCATATGATGGCTGATTTCCGTCTCTGGTCCGACGACTTTCCCACCAACGGCTTCATGCCGAAAGCGCAGGAATACCACGACAAGGCGTTCGGCGTAGATGGCGAGAACATCTCTCCGTCGTTGCAGTGGGAAGCACCGCCGGAAGACACGCAAAGCTTCGCCCTCACCGTCCACGATCCCGATGCGCCAACCGGCAGCGGTTTCTGGCACTGGGTCGTAGTCAATATTCCGGCTGATGTCCGCTCGCTGCCGCGCAACGCCGGCAAGGTCGACGGCAGCCTGCTGCCGCAAGGCGCGCTACAGGTTCGCAACGACTACGGCACAGTCGGCTTCGGCGGCGCAGCGCCGCCGCGCGGCGACAAGGCCCACCGCTACATTTTCCGCTTGCATGCGCTGAAGGTTGCGCACCTGCCGATCAATGCGGAGACGACCAATGCGGTCGCCCGTTTCATGACTCACCTGAACGAACTCGATTCGACGACGCATACCGGTCTGTACGAGCTGAAATAATCACGCGCACAGTGGCGCTGCGGTGCGCTCCAGGGCCACTGCGGCGCCGCCACGAAAGCGCCAAGAAAACGCCAAGAAAACGCAGCGAGAACCGGGCAACGAGGCAGAGCGGCGCGGCGCAGGATGCGCGCCGTGTGCTCCCACCCGAACTCGCACATAACTCCTGAGACGATGCACGCACACGCTTCCGGTAAAGACGGTTCCAGTCCCGCAGGCGCTCCCGCCGGCGCCCACTCCCTCCCGCCCGACCCCGAACTCGGTCTGCCCCTGCCGCAGCGCTACTGGGCGATTGTGGTCGTGGCGCTCGGCATTACCCTCGCCGTGCTCGACAGCGCTATCGCCAACGTGGCGCTACCCACCATCGCGCGCGATCTGCATGCGAGCGCCGCCGCGTCGATCTGGGTCGTCAACGCGTATCAGCTTGCGATCACGATCTCGCTACTACCGCTGGCGTCGTTAGGTGACCGTATCGGCTATCGGCGTGTTTATCTGGGCGGACTGATCCTGTTCACCGTCGCCTCGCTCGGCTGCTCGCTGTCCACTTCGCTGGTGACGCTCGCCGCCGCGCGAGTGATTCAGGGGTTCGGCGCAGCGGGCATCATGAGCGTCAACACGGCCCTCGTACGTACCATCTATCCGCCAGCCCAGCTCGGGCGCGGCGTCGCCATCAACGCGATGGTGGTGGCGGTCTCGTCCGCGGTCGGTCCGACGGTGGCCTCTGGGGTACTCGCCATCGCGCCGTGGCCATGGCTCTTTGCCATCAATGTGCCGATCGGTCTCGCGGCCATCGCCACCGGCTTCAAGGCGCTGCCGGTCAACCCCGGCCACAAGGCGCCATACGATTATCTGAGTGCCGTGATGAACGCGTTCGCATTCGGCCTGCTGATCTTCGCGGTCGACGGACTCGGACACGGCGAAGCCTGGGGCTATATCGCGCTCGAAGCGATCGGCGCCGTGGTGATCGGCTATTTCCTCGTACACCGGCAGTTGACGCAGCCCGCGCCGCTACTGCCCGTGGATCTGCTGCGCATTCCGGTGTTTGCGCTATCGGTCGGCACCTCGGTTTGCTCGTTCGCGGCGCAAATGCTGGCGTTCCTTTCGTTGCCGTTCATGATGCAGGACAACCTCGGCTTGTCGCAGGTTCAGACTGGCTTGCTGATGACGCCCTGGCCACTCGTCATCATCGTCGCCGCGCCGCTTTCGGGCGTGCTGTCGGATCGTATGTCGGCGGGCTTGCTCGGTGGAATCGGACTCGTTGCCATGACGGTGGGTCTGCTGCTGCTCGCCACGCTCGGCACACATCCGGATAGTCTGCAGATCGCCTGGCGCATGGCGGTATGCGGCGCGGGCTTCGGCATCTTCCAGTCGCCGAACAATCGCACCATGCTGGCGTCGGCGCCGCGCGCGCGTAGTGGTGGCGCGAGCGGCATGCTGGGCACTGCGCGACTGACCGGACAGACGCTCGGTGCCGCGCTGGTGGCGGTGATCTTCGGCACCGTGCCGCAGCACGGGCCGACCGTCGCGCTGTATGTGGCAGCGGGTTTTGCGGCGGTAGCGTCAGTGGTGAGCACGTTGCGCGTGATGCAGCGGACAACTCCGGCCGCTGCATAGGCTCGCGTTTTCGCAGACGAGGACGTGGATTTGGATATGAGTAGCCAGTGCCGCACAACAGCTTCACGAATCCGAAACACGCATAACGCGAACCTCAAAGGCTCGCATTACCCTTCAGCACGTCCACCACGCACAAGCAAAAACGGCGGCCTGGTGGCCGCCGTTCGCATGCTTTCGTAGCATTGAGTGGACCGCAGACAGCGGCACCGAACCTCAACTCACCGCCTGATCGATTCGACGTGACAGCGAGCAACTGAGACCCGCCGACACCTGAGCGCATCATCACGACTGAGCGCCACATTGAGCGCTTAGTCACTTCAACGCTTCAGGTTGCTGCCACGTCCGCGAGCTTTACCGCTTTGGCCGTCACCGAAGACGCCGTCGCCACGTTGCGCAGGTCCGCGAGGAACGTATCGCGCCACACCGACAGATTGTTCTCGCGCAGCGGCGCCATCATGTCCGCATGACGGGCCTGTCGTTCCGCGAGCGGCATGGACAGCGCACGTTCGAGTGCTTCGGCCATCTGCGACAGGTCGAACGGATTCACCACCAGTGCACCCGGCAACTGCTCGGCTGCGCCGGCAAACTGCGACAGCACCAGCACGCCCGGATCCGCGGGATCCTGAGATGCCACGTACTCCTTCGCAACCAGATTCATCCCGTCGCGCAGCGGCGTCACATAACCCACTTGCGACTGCCTGAACAAGGCCATCAGCAGATTGCGTTCGTACTTGCGGTTCAGATATTGAATCGGCGTCCAGTCGAGCTGCGCAAAGCGGCCATTGATACGCCCCGCTTCACCCTCAAGCGTCTGACGAATGCGCTGATATGTTTGCACGTCCGAGCGCGTCGGCGGTGCAATCTGCACCAACGAGACGCGGCCGTGCCAACCGGGCGCCGTGAGAAGCAACCGCTCGAAGGCCTGGAAGCGCTCGACCAGCCCCTTCGAATAATCGAGGCGGTCCACGCTCATGATCAGCTTGCGGCCGCGCATGCCATCGCGCAGGCTGCGCACCGGTTTGCGGTCGGTGAACTGCTCCGCGGCTTTGGCGATTGCATCGGGATAGATCCCGATCGGATAGGCCGCGACTTTGAGGAAACGGTTATAGGCGTGCACCATGCCGTCGTCGCTCGACGTGCCGTGCTGCCCGCGCTCGATATAGTCGACAAACGACTGCCGGTCCGCTTCAGTCTGGAAGCCGACCACGTCGTAGCTGCACATGGCCTTCACGAGTTCCTCGTGCGGCGGCACGCTACGCAACACTTCCGGCACCGGAAACGGAATATGCAGGAAGAAGCCAATCGGGTTTTTCACGCCGAGTTCGCGCAAGCACTTCGCAAACGGCAGCAAGTGGTAGTCATGGACCCAGATGATGTCATCGGGCTTGACCATCTCCTTCAACTGCTTCGCGAGCGTCTGGTTCACGCGCAGGTAACCGGCGTACTCCTGACGATCGAAGCGCGACAAGTCGTTGCGGTAGTGGAAAGTCGGCCATAACGTCGCATTCGAAAAGCCGCGGTAGTACTGATCGTAGTCGCGCTTGGTGAGACCCACCGTCGCGTAAGTCACGTTGCCCTGCTTTTCGATTACCGGCGCCGATGGCTCTGCCACCGTTTCGCCGCTCCAGCCGAACCATACGCCGCCTGTTTCCTTGAGGGCGTCCAGTACACCGATTGCAAGACCACCTGCTGCGGGGCGGCCTTCCTGCGTCGGCGCGACACGATTCGAAACCACAATCAATCTGCTCATTGGTGCTCCACCTCATTCAGTTGTTCGTTGCATGCGGGGATGTGCCGTCGTGGTGCATGCAAGTCGCGTGCCGTATCTCTAAATTCGCGGAATAAAAATGTGTGCAAATGTGACAGGCAAGCAGAAACCTGCCGTCCGCAGGCATCGCGCGAAAATTTTTTGCTTCGTATGAGGAAACGACGAAATCAGTCAGGCGTCCTGCTCGGAACCGAGGTCACGCTGATATTCGATGCCTTCCGGGCGTACCCCACCCTGGTTGTGTTCGCCGTCCGGTGGCGCGTCGGGCGCAATGCGGTTCTGCCCTGCTGGATCGTGTCCTGGCGAGTCCGCTCCTGCAGACGGGCCGCCCGATGGCGAAGTCCCTGCTCCGCCGCCGGGGCGCGAATCGCGCTTCGAATGGCGCGCGGAGCGCCGCAATGCCGGGTGTCTCATGATCGATGCCTCCTGGGGAAGCCCGCCGCCCTCGTTGACGGCATCAACATAGTCTAGGGCTCACGACAGTAATTTGCCGGTAAAACCGTCGCCGGCTTTGTAACAAGTACATCAACGAACGAAACGCTGATGGCGGCCACAAAATGATAAGGAGCGAAGTGGCCGGCGCCTCGAAAGTCGCGTCAGAGCGCCAACTACAAGAGCGCACCGCGCGAAATATGCGGCGTCTCATTCGGCTGCGGAGGCGGATCGCCGATAGGCGGTGCAGTGGGTTCGACCGGTTCGCGGGTCGGGTCCGGCACCGTATCGGGCTCGTGAGGGTTGGGCGGGTCAGTCGGCTCGGGGCGATGCGCCTCGAGCACAGTAGCGTGGGTAGGCGACGGCATAGAAGTCCCTTGTGTGCGTTTGGGACAATCGCAGCAAGGCCTATGCCGGGGCGCAAGCGCCCCGGTGCAACAACCTCAGGCGTCGGCACCGCCCAGGGCGCGCGATTCGTCTGAAGCGTCCCCGTCCTCGCGGCTGGCATCATTGCCGTACTCGACCAGCCGGTTGTACAGCGTCTTCAGACTGATGCCGAGAATTTCCGCTGCGCGGGTTTTCACGCCACCGCACTGCTCAAGGGTAGCAAGAATCAGCTGACGGTCCGCTTCGGCAAGCGAGGTACCGAATGGAATCGTGATCGCCGTGCCGGCGGCCGGTTTGGACAGCGTGATCTGCAACGGCACCGTCGCCGTGTTATCGGAATCCGTGCCCGACATGATGTGCGCGCGCTGCACATAGTTCTTCAGTTCGCGCACATTGCCAGGCCATGGATAGGACATCAGCATTTCCTTTACCGCCGGCGGGAAATGCTTTCGCGTGCCGTGACGCTCGTTGAGATCGTCGAGGAACGCCTGCGCCAGCAAATCGACGTCCTTGCCGCGTTCGCGCAGCGGCGGCAGGCTGATCGGAAACACGTTCAGGCGGTGATACAGATCCAGACGCAGCTTGCCTTCGAGCACTGCCTGCTCCGGATCACGATTGGTCGCCGCAATCAGCCGCACGTCGGTTTCGATTTCCTTCGTGGTGCCGACCCGCATGAACATGCCGGTTTCGAGCACCCGCAGCAGCTTCACCTGCAGTTCGATAGGCATTTCGGTGATTTCGTCGAGGAAAAGCGTGCCGCCGTTGGCCCTTTCGAAATAGCCTTTGTGCTGCCGGTCTGCGCCCGTGAACGAACCCCGTTCATGGCCGAACATTTCCGATTCGATCAGGTTCGGCGAAATGGCGCCGCAGTTCACCGCGAGAAACGCGTGCTTACGGCGCAAGCTCAACTGGTGCAAGGTCTGCGCGGCCACTTCCTTGCCGGTGCCGGACTCGCCTACCAGCATCACCGATGCTGCAGTAGGCGCGACGCGGCCAATCTGGTCGTAGACCTCCTGCATGGCCGGCGAATTGCCGAGCATCAACCCAAAGCGGCCCATACGGCGCAACTCGCCGCGCAACGTACCGATTTCCGCCTTGAGATCGCCGGGGCGCGGCAGGCGCGACAGAATTGCCTTCACGCGCTGCATGTTGATCGGCTTCACCAGATAATCGGTCGCGCCCATCTTGAGGGCGTTGACGGCCGATTCGACCGTGGCATGGCCGGTAATCACAATAACTTCGACGCCGGAGCGCGGGTCGAGGTCTTCGAACAGGTCAACCCCGCTGCCGTCCGGCAGCTTCAGGTCGGTAAACACGACATCCGGCATCTGCCGGACCAGCTGGATACGCGCTTCGCGCAGATCGCCTGCAGTGGCAGTGGTGAGGCCGTCTTCGCCAATGATGGCAGCGAGCGCCTCGCGGGTACCGGCATCGTCATCAACAATCAATACGTGTGGCATCGCGTCTCGAAAGCCCGAAGGGGTCTGGTTGTGGATGGCATGCGTGAAGGCATGGAAAAACGGCTGGGCGCTGGTACGTCCCCGCAAACAGAAGGCGGCGACGTGAGGACCCACTAACTTTCGGGGCGCCTCCTCGAGCTCCAGCAAAAAACCGCACCTGGCACAAATTCGCAACAATATACGTGTTACGCGGCGCCGAGTGGTCCTATTGTTGTATGAATCCCCATTATAAAACTTTATTGCGGCGAATTGTCAGGTTTGCCTTACACCCAACTGCGGCCCTTTTGACAACAACCGAGACAACTCGCGCGAGGCGTATGCGGCTCAGCTGTGCGGAAACGGCCATGCTTCACCGAGTCCGTTTGGATGGCTCGCGCCGTTTGTACCGGTGGCGGGGGCCGCACCCGCCGGACTCGCGGTCGCCGGAGCAGTTTGAGCAACGTTGACAACCGCTCCGCCCTCGTCCTCCCAGCGACTCAGGTCCCGGTTCAGATGCGCCTGCGAGGCGCGGTGCTTTTGCGCCCAGCGCCACGCCAGCAAACCGCCTACAGCCACCAATGCGCCGAAAATGCCGATCCTGGGCCGTGCCATGTTCAACCTCCATACGTAAGCCGGTAATCAATGGAATCATTCAGTGCCGTTGCCTCGTCCGACCAAGCCCTTTAAGGTTGTCCTGACAGACAGCGGGCAGGCAGACCGTCCGCTGCGCCGTCTAGCGTGTTGCCAGCACGCCGAGCAGAAATCCCACACTGGCAGAAATTCCGAGGGCGCGCCAAGGGTTGTGCCGCACATAACGCTCGGCGTTCACCGTGGCGACCCGGTAGCGCCGCTGCGCCGCGCCTTGCGCATCGCCGATCGCCGCTTGCAGGGTCTCGACGTGCGCCCCGAGGCGCTCGCGCAATGCCTCGACACCTTCACCCGGCACGTTGGCGGCGAGTCGCAGTATTTCCTCCGAGTCGGTCAGCAGCACCCGCAAGTCGTCAACGATCTTCTGCCGCCCGAGTTCAAGCTGTTGTGTCGTGTGAGTCATGAGTCGCTCCTATCTCTATGTCGGCGCGCGTTTGGCGTCGCAAACCAGCCGGAAACGCGCCGCACGTCCCAAAAGTGATAGGGTTGCAAACGGCATACCCGATAATCTAGTCGATCGATAGCAGCGTACCGAGTTCCGCATCGGCAATCGCGACAATCGTGCCGATTCGATATCCGGTCGGCGGTCAATATTGCCGGCTGACTGTGCGCACCGATCGGCATTCAGACAGACCGCCACCAATGCACCGTCGTAAGCGCGCCGTCGCAAAACAGACACTTCACGCGCCGAGCATGCGCTTTGGACGGCAACACGCGGCACAATTTTTTAGTGGCTTGCTTCGATCCGCATTCGTCGTCGACATGCACGTTGCCGTGACAAGCCACCGATGGTTAAATCAATTTTTATGAGATAGTGATCCATTGCATGAATGCACAGGCTCACCCTCTTCACAGGCCTGCGCGGCACTATCGAACACATTTGCACAGGACAACCTGGTTATGGCGTCAATCGATCTGGACTCCCCCACACTTGCCTCCGGCGGCGACGCAGCGGCAGGGGGGAAGTCTCGCGTGACGGAGGGCGTCGCGGGCCTGAAGTCGTACGGTCTGCTGTACGGCTCTTCGCCCGTCATGCTGGATTTATACGAACAAATCGAACGCGTGGCCTCCACCGACGCAACCGCGCTGATCATCGGCGAATCCGGCACCGGCAAGGAACTGATCGCCCGCACGATTCACGATCACAGCGGGCGCAAGGACGCGCCCTTCATCGCCGTCAACTGCGGCGCGATCCCTGATGAACTGATCGAAGCCGAACTGTTCGGCCACGAAAAAGGCAGCTTCACAGGCGCCGTGCAGGGCCGCGTCGGCTACTTCGAACACGCCAACGGCGGCACGCTGTTTCTCGACGAAATCACCGAGATGGCGCCGGTGCGTCAAGTGAAGCTGCTGCGCGCGCTGGAGACCGGCACGTTTTATCGGGTCGGCGGCAACGAACTGATTCAGAGCGACGTGCGAGTGATCGCGGCCACCAACCGTGACCCTGCGATCGCCGTGAAAGAAAACGGTTTGCGCGAAGACCTGATGTATCGGCTCGCCGTGTTTCCGCTGCGCGCGCCGCCGCTGCGCGAGCGCGAAGGCGATCGTGAATTGTTGGCGCAGCATTTCCTCGCCGCGTTGAACGCACAGGAAAGCACCAGCAAGAGCTTCAGCAAACGTTCGATTGAAACGCTGCGAACCTGGTCGTGGCCGGGCAATGTGCGCGAACTGAAAAACGCCATTTACCGCGCCTTCATCCTCGCCGAGAAATCCGTCGAACTGCCTCATCCGCACCTCGCGTCACGCGTGAAGAAAGCGGTCACCCAGGGCGATGCGATGAGTGTCTGGATCGGCACGCCGCTTGCTGATGCGCAGAAGCAGATCATCCTCGGCACACTGAAGTACTGCGGCGGCGACAAACGTCGCGCGGCGAAGGCACTCGGCGTGAGCCTGAAGACGCTCTACAACCGGCTTAGCACGTACGGCACCGACGACGCGACCGAAGAAAAAGAAAGCGAGTCCTGACAGTCGCCTGTCTGCGCTGCGCGTGAAAAGCCAAGCCAGAAAAGGCCGCGCGGCGCATCATCTTTTGCAATTGCTTGCATTTTTCCTATCCCATTTGCAAATGGCATCCTGCAAAATGCTGCAGCGTCGCACGCGGCGCCAGGTCAGCTCGACGCGTCGTTACAAGGCGGCGCGCATGGCAGAGGCAGGAGCACAGGCAGGGAAATGCAAACATCAAACAGTAGTGCGCGCAGGACTCACCGGACTTCGCGCGCGAGTCTCGCATCGCTCACGGCATTGGCCGTCGCGGTGCTCATCTCAGCCAATCTGAGCGGCTGCAGTTCGCTCTACTCGGAGACGGCCACCGCCGGCGCCGGTATCGGCGGTGCCGCAATCGCCGGCCAGGTCACCCATAACGCTGCTGTTGCTACCGGTATCGGCCTCGGTGCCGTCGCCGCTGCGCAGGCCGGCGTGCAATACACGGAACGTGTCGTCCACCGCAATACGCAAGACGGTATCGCCAAGGTCGCCGGACCGCTCGATGTCGGTGCCGTCGCACCGTGGAGCGTCACGCATAGCGTGCCGATCGAAGACGACACGCATGGCCGCGTCACCGTGAGCCGCACCATCAGCGCAGGCGCGCTCGACTGCAAGGAAATCGTCTTCTCGGTCGATGTGGACGCGACCAAGGATAAGCCCGCCAGCAGCGCGTTCTACGTCGCCTCGATCTGCCGCGACGGCACGGCGTGGAAGTGGGCTTCCGCAGAACCCGCCACCGAACGCTGGGGCGCGCTGCAATGAAATCGCGTCTGACAATGCCCATGCGCGTGCGGGTCGTGCTGGCCGCTGCGCTGTGCGTCGGCGCGAGCGTGCTGACGAGCGGCTGCTCGTCGGTGGGTGCGGCAAGCGGTGCGGCCGCCGGGGTCGCGTCGGGTCTCGTGACTGCCAATCCCGCTGTCGGCATTGGCGTTGGCATTGCGGTGCAAGCGGCCACGGACGAAGCCGTGGCCCGCTACATGCGCAACATGCACAGCGACCAGCAGAACGAGATGGCTCAGCTCGCGGGCGGCATGGCGGTGGGCGAGACCAAACCGTGGAGCGTCAAGCACAAGATGCCGATCGAGAACGGGCACGGCGAGGTACGCGTGACGCGTGCGTTCACGTCGGCACTCGCCATCTGCAAGGACTTTGTCTTCTCGGTCGCGGATAGCAACAAGCCCAACGCGCACGAAAGCTGGTACACCGCCAGCGCCTGTTTGCAGGACCAGGGCTGGAAGTGGGCTTCGGCCGAACCGGCCGTGGACCGCTGGGGCAATCTCCAATAATGCAAAAGGGGCGGCAGGTCTAACCTTGCCGCCCCTTTGCTATTCACTTCGAACCCGACGTATCAGGACTCCACGTCCTCGAGACTGAAAATTTCCGTCTGGTCGTTGTACGAAAAGATCTCGCCATAACGGCCCCAGTTGATGACCGCGTCGAGCGTCTCTTCGGCCGCGCTGTCCGACAGAAAATCTTCCAGTTCCTGCTCGAAGCGCACACGCGGCGCACGATGCCCCGGGCGTTCGTTGAGTACCTTCTTGATTCGTGCGGCGAGCGGGACGTGGCGCAGCAGATGCTCGGCGAACATCATCTTCCGCTCCTGCGTACCGAACTCGGAAAACACGCGTGCCGGCGGCGTCAGGAAAATGTCCCCTTCGCGCACATCGGCGAAGCCCAGGTGCTGCAGCACTTCGGCGACCGGGAACAGATCGTCGACCTCGAGATGCAACGAACGGGCAATTTCCGGCATGTCGGCGCGGCCATGGTACGGTGCCGCAGCCAGCATTTCGATCAGACCGGCCATCAGGTTGGTCGACACATGCGGCAGCCAGCTTCCGAGTTCCAGGCCCTTCTTCGTCGACTCGTCGGTCTGACGCGCCGTCATCTTCGCGTAGATCTCGTCCACCAGCTTGCGGAACGCCGGGTCGAGACGGTTACGCGGGTGATTGAACGGCACCTTGATCTCGGCGATCACGCGGCCTGGGTTCGACGAGAGCACCAGAATCCGGTCGCACATGAACACCGCTTCTTCGATGTTGTGCGTGACGATCAGCACCGACTTGATCGGCATACGGCCCTGCGTCCACAGATCCAGCAGGTCGGTACGCAGCGTTTCGGCGGTCAGCACGTCGAGCGCCGAGAAGGGCTCGTCCATCAGCAGCAACGTCGGATCGACCACCAGCGCGCGGGCGAAGCCCACACGTTGACGCATACCGCCTGACAGCTCGCGCGGATAAGCGTTTTCGAAGCCGTCCAGACCGATCAGGTCGATCGCCGCCAGCGCACGTTCGCGGCGTTCGCGAGCACCGACGCCCTGCGCTTCGAGACCCGCTTCCACGTTCTGCAGAACCGTCAGCCAGGGGAACAGCGCGAAGGTCTGGAACACCATCGCCACGCCCTTGGCGGGACCGTCGAGCGGCTTGCCCAGGTAGTCGACCTTGCCGCCGGTCGGCTCGATCAGGCCGGCGATGATACGCAGCAGCGTCGACTTGCCCGAGCCCGAGCGGCCCAGCATGCCGACGATCTCGCCTTCACGCAGCGACAGGTTCACGTCGTCGAGCACCAGCAGCTCGCCTTGATTCTTGTTGAAGCCTCTGGACACGTCCTTGACGGCCAGAATCTCCGCACCCAGACGCGGCGGCGAGGGTGGCGTCTGGACCGGCGCAGCGGTAACGGCAGCTTTAGGATTTTGCATCGCGGTTTGCCTTTAATTTCCTGTCAATCGAGCCGAAGCTTGGATTCGGCGTAGGCGTACATCGGACGCCACAGCAGGCGGTTAAACAAAGTCACAAACAGGGACATCACGGCAATGCCGAGAATGATTTTCGGGAAGTCGCCCGCCGCCGTGGTCTGCGCGATATAGGAACCCAACCCGTGGGCCACCACCTTGGTGTCGCCCCACTGCACGTACTCGGCCACGATGCTCGCATTCCACGCGCCGCCCGAGGCCGTAATCGCGCCTGTGATGTAGTACGGGAAAATGCCCGGCAGCATCGCCTTGCGCCACCACTGCCAGCCGCGGATACCGAAGTTGGCGGCCGCCTCCTTATAGTCGTTCGGATACGAACTGGCGCCTGCGATCACGTTGAACAGGATATACCACTGCGTGCCGAGCACGATCAGCGGCGACAGCCAGATATCCGGGTTCAGATGAAAGCGCACGATGACGATCACGAACACCGGGAACAGCAGGTTGGCCGGGAACGCAGCTAGGAACTGCGCGAGCGGCTGGATCTTCTCGGCCAGCGCCGGACGCAGCCCGATCAGCACGCCGATCGGTACCCAGATCACGGAAGAAATGGCGATCAGCAACACCACCCGCAACAGGGTGATCAACCCGAGCACGAGTACGTGGCCCACCTCATCGAGCGTGACGCCGGTGCGTACATAGGTCACGACGCGAAAGACGACGTACACCGTCAGGAGAATCACGAGGACGCCCCAGATGATGTCGCCCACGCGCGACGACTTCTGACGCTGCGGTACCGGGAAACTGACGCCGGCGAACGACGGCAGACGCATCGGTACGCGCGCCGCATTGGCGAAGATCCAGCCCATTGGCACCAGCAGGCGGTGAATCAGACGAGTGCGCCGCACGAGGTCGAGCAGCCAGGATTCCGGCGCGTTACCGGAGCTGGTGTTCTCCATGCGGAACTTGTCGGCCCACGCGACGAGCGGGCGGAACAGAAACTGGTCGTAGGCGAGAATCACGATCGTCATCGTCAGGATGACCCAGCCGATCGCGTGCATGTTCTTGTCGGAGATCGCCTGCGCCAGGTAGGCGCCGATCCCCGGCAGCGTGATCGTGTTGTTGCCCACCGTGATCGCTTCGGAGGCCACCACGAAGAACCAGCCGCCCGACATCGACATCATCATGTTCCAGATGAGGCCCGGCATCGAGAACGGCACTTCGAGCTTCCAGAAACGCTGCCAACCGGTCAGGTGAAAACCGCGCGAGACCTCGTCCAGATCGCGCGGCACGGTGCGCAGCGACTGGTAGAAGCTGAAGGTCATGTTCCAGGCCTGGCTCGTGAAGATTGCGAAGATCGCGGCGAGCTCCGCGCCCAGCACCCGGCCCGGGAATAGCGCAAGAAAGAAGGTAACCGTAAACGAAATGTAGCCCAGCACCGGCACCGACTGCAGGATGTCGAGAATCGGCACCAGCACGAGACCGGCACGGCGGCTCTTGGCGGCGAGCGTGCCATAGATCAGCGTGAAGGCGAGCGAGGCCACCATCGCCGCCAGCATGCGCAGCGTGGTGCGCAGCGCGTATTCGGGCAAGCTCGACGGAGCCAGAGAGATCACCTGGGTCTTGAGCGTCGACATGGGCGCGAGCGTCTGGTGAAAGCCGATTGCCACGGAGGCAATCACACAGATGATCAGCGGAAAGGCGACGAAGTCCCAGCCGTTGGGCAGCAAGCGCCAGGCGGAAGCATTGGCGGTGCGTTTCAGATCGAAACTGAAGTCCATCAGGCAGCACCCTTCCTGTTTACATACGCTACGTGGAGACAGACCGCATCGAGCGGCGCCGGGACGACGGAACAGGCGAGGTTTGCCGCTCGCGCGGCAAACCCGGCGCGAAGGCCGGAAGGTCGGTCCGGAAAGCAGAAATCAGGCATGACAACAAGCATATGCGAGGTAATCGTTAGCGTCGGAGAGAGAATGACCGGCGGCGGCCGGGGGCATCTTCCCCCCGTCAAACCACCCTGGAGGGCCGCTCCGGCTGCCTGTCACGACAGGCGCCGCCTTGGGGCTGGCGAGCTTTCCTTGTTTTGGACGGCACGACACTACTACAACCTGTGTTTCAGGCACAACCTTTCGGGGCAAATCAGTTGCGCGCAGGGCCTCTGGCGGCCCTGCCCGACCGGCAAAACCGGTGACCGGACACCCTCGGACATGCTCCGGGCACATCTGGAAAACCCGCGGCCCTGTTCAGAAAGCCCCCCTTACAGCCGTTAACTACCTGATGACACACGCCGAATCGCAATATCGGATGGCGCTGCGCCGTCTGGCGGTTAAAATCGAGACAAAGCGACTGTGACGGTCGGATACCGAGGGCTTCAACCGAACTGTCCCAGATCGCCGCGGCGGACATACCGCCGCCCCAGCAACGACTCAGCGCCGGCGCGCTGCAACGATTGACCTTGTTGCATATAAAAGTCAGACGGATCCGAGAGTCGATGAACAGGAAATCCTTGCGCCATGCAGTCGGGCCGGTCAGCTTCGCGCTGGTCGTGCTGGTGTGCTGGCTCGTGTCGGGTGTGATCGCGGACCGCATGGTTCAGCAGGAACTCGACGCCGCCCTGCGCGCGCAACGGCAAATGTCCTCGTCGGTCGTCGACAACATGGCGGAGGTCATCGCCAGCGACCTCTCCATGGCTCGCGCCATTCCAGCCACGATGGCGGAACTGAATGTGGTCCAGCAGGCGCTCGCCCACTCGCAAGCTTATTCGGTGACGAGCACCGCGCCGGAATCCGCCCTGCGCAATGCCTTGCTCAAAGTGCCGGAATTGACGACGGTCAGCAGCTTCCTGCACGACGCTCAAGGTTTCTCGGGACTCGACTCGATCTGGCTCGTCAACGCCAACGGTGTGTGCGTTGCGTCGAGCAATGAGCAGTCGCGCGGCTTTGTCGGCATCGACATGCGCACCCGCAACTATCTGTCCAACGCGCTACTCGGCGCCTTCGGCGAAGCCTATGGCGTCGGCCGGTCGAGCGGCGAGCCGGGCATCTTCATCGCGGCACCCGCCTACGACGATGGCGTGCTGGTAGGTGCGGTAATCGCCAAGGTCGGGATCGGGCGCTTGCGTCACTGGGTCGCCCACGCGGGCACGTTCGTGGCCGACGAAAACGGCGTGATCATCATGGCCCACAACAGCGCGCTGGAAGGCCATGTGCTGCCGGATGGACGCGTCAAGCAGATGAGCGTCGCCGATCGCGAAAACGTTTATCGCCGCGTCGAATTCCCGAACGTCCAGATCGAGGCGGACATGCGGCAGGTACGCGAGGAGGCGCCGTGGGTGCCCTCCGCGATCGCCACACAACTGTTCGCCATCACCGACCGGCCTATGCCGGCGCTGTACGAATCGCGCAGCGGCCTCAATTCGGGACTCTCCGCGCATCTGGTCGATCCGCTCACGGCCTGGCCCGAACTGCTGCGCAACCATAAGCGCGACCGGCTGCTGGTCTTCCTCACGCTCGCGGGCACCGCGGCGCTGGCGTGGGTGATTACCGTGTCCTACGTGCGCGAGCGCCGCCACCACCGGGCGACGCGCGACCTCGCCGAACAGTTGCAATCGGCCAATACGCTGCTGTCTGCCGAGGCGCGTCACGATGCGCTCACGGGCGCCTTGTCGCGCCGCTATTTCCTCGACCTGTTGCGCCGTGAAATCGAACGCGCGCAGGCGAGCGGCGACGCGCTGTGCATGGCGATCGCCGACCTCGACCACTTCAAGCAGATCAACGACCGCTTCGGCCACGCTGCCGGCGACCGCGCGCTCGAACACTTCGTCGATACTTGTCGCGCCGAACTGCGTGCCAACGACGCGATCGGCCGGCTAGGCGGCGAGGAATTCGGCATCCTGTTGCCGGCCACCGCCCTCGAGGGCGGCCGCGAGGTCGTCGAGCGGCTGCGCACCCGGCTCAAGGCCGTGCCGTCGACCAAGCTGCCCTCCTCAGCCGGTCTGAGCGTCAGCATCGGCATCACCGAGTTGTCGCGCGAAGATCTGCCCGAGCGGATCATGAGCCGGGCCGACCTCGCCCTTTACGCCGCCAAAACCGGCGGCCGCGACCGCACTGAAGCGCTGCCGCCAGACGACACCGCGCCGCCGGCGCGCACCGCAGCGACAGCCTGGTGAATCGATACGGCGCAACGTTGCGAGTGCCGACACTCCGCAGGTAAGCAGGTATGATCGACCTTCATACGAAGCTTGTCGTCACCGCTCTACCAGGAGAGATGCATGAAGGGAAATCTGGTCATCGTTTGCCGCGATCACGATGCTGACGCGTTCGATCATCTGTTGTCCGAGTACGGCGCCTTTCAGACGCGCCTATCGTCAACGGCGTGGTATCTGAAGCTCGATGTCGCCCCGGAGCTGATCCAGGAAGAAATTCTCACGCGCCTCGGCAAGTACACGACTCACTACATCTTCGAAGCAGAAACCGTTACGTGGAATACGGTGGACAGCGACGCGGCCGCTGCGCTGAATACGCTGTTTTCGGAGTAAGACTTCGGAGGAAGAGAAGGCGTCAGGACCGGACTGAAAGACAGAAGGCCCGCAGGCCTGGAAGCAGCAGCGACTAGGCCAACGCTGCCAGGCCGGCCCTACCAGGCGCTCTCCGAGGCAGTAGCCATGCGCGGCACGGCCTCGAACGGGAACGTCATCAGGACCCGCAGGCCGCGCCCGCCATGGTTGCCGATTTCCCATTCTCCGCCCGCGCGACGGACCAACCGTTCGACGATCGCAAGCCCTAGCCCGCTATGGCCGTTGCCGCCACGCGCCGGGTCGAGCCGCACGAACGGACGGCTCGCGTTCATCAGATCCTGCGCGGCGATGCCTTGGCCGTTGTCCTGCACAGCCAGCGTGTAACCCGACGACGTTCGCGCGGTAGACACGATAACCGGTGGCTGGCCGTACGCATGTGCGTTGTCGAGCAGGTTCGACAGAATGCGGTCGAGCGTAGCGGCTGGCAGCAGGAAGCCCGGACCCGCCTTCAGGTCGGTCAGCACCGAGGCCGCGCTGTTGGCAACCGCCCGATAGCTGCGCACCACGCGTTCGCATTGCGCGTCCACTTCGACCGCCTCGCTGCGATCCGCGCCGTCGTGTGCGAACACCAGAAATTGCTCGACGATGTGCGTCATCGAATCGACGTCGCGCACCACGCCGTCGCGCACCTTCGCCTCGTCCATCATTTCGGCTCGCAGGCGCAGCCGCGCTAGCGGCGTCTTCAGATCGTGTGCGACACCGGCAAGCATCACCGCCCGATCGTTCTCCGTGCGCGCTACTTCCTGGACCATCTGGTTAAAGCCATGGGTCAACTGGCGCAACTCGCGCGGCCCGCGCTCGGGCACCGGCGGCACCGGCTGGCCGCGGCCAAAACGTGCCACTGCACTGGCGAGAGAGCGCAACGGCTGCTGCAACTGCCACGCGGCGAAGAGCGCCGCCATTACCGCAAACGTGAAGATGATGGTGAGCCACAACACCATCCGGTCGACCGAACGCGGCGGCCGCAACGGCTGCACCGGGACGACGATCCAGTCACGGTCACTCGCCTGGCGCACCCACAGCGTGGGCGGCTTGCCCGGCTCGCCGAGGCGTACCTGGGTGCCCGGCGGCATGCGGTCACGCACGTCGTCGAGGAAGTGGTTAAGCGGCGAGCCGTCGTCCTGCTGCACCGCCGGCACGGCGCTGGAGGCCGGGTCGACGAGGCGCACGCGCGAAGGCAGCGGCTGATCCGGCGTATGGGCGACGTGCTGACGCACAGCGTCGACGAGGAAGGTCGCCTCTTCTACAGCGTAGCGATTCTGAAACTGGCTGCGCTCGAGGCGAAACAGCGCATAGCCCGCGAAATGCGATAGCAGCAGTACCACGACGACCAGCAACGCCAGCCGTCCAAACAGTGAATCAATGGGCCGGCGCATGTTGTTCGCCATCAGGCACGAACACGTAACCGCGGCCGCGAACGGTCTGAATGAAGCGCGGCGTGGACGGATCGGTTTCAAGGATGCGTCGCAGACGCCAGACCTGGACGTCGATGCCGCGGTCGGTGCCGTCGTATTCGGGACCATGGAGCAACTCGAGCAGGCGTTCGCGGGTGAGCGTACGCATAGGATGATTAACAAAAATCTTTAGGAGGGCGAACTCGCTGCCCGACAACGTGAGCGGTTTGTCTTCCAGATTCAGCGTGCGCGACTGGAAATCCAGCGTGAAGCGGCCAAAGGTGAAAGGCTCGCGCTGCTCAGGTGCGGCCGCCGAAGGCAACGTGCGGCGGCGCCGCAGCACAGCCTGCACGCGCGCCAGCAGCTCGCGCGGATTGAACGGTTTGCCGAGGTAGTCGTCCGCGCCCAGTTCGAGACCGACGATCCGGTCTACGTCGTCAGCGCGCGCAGTCAGCATGATCACCGGGATGTCGTCACCAGCAGCGCGCAGTTTGCGCAGCGCCGTCAGGCCGTCCACACCCGGCATCATCAGGTCGAGCACGATCAGATCCGGACGCTCGCGTTCGAGCCGCCGCTCGAGCGAGCCGGCATCGTGGAGCACCGAAACTTCGATGCCCTGACGAGCCAGATAGTCGCGCAGCAGATCGCGGAGTTCGAGGTCGTCGTCAACAACAAGTATTTGAGTAGCCATGGGATGAAGTTTAACGCGCAGCAGTTGGGGTTACCGGGCCGGAGGTCCCCCAAAGGGTTACCGGGTGTTACGACGAAAGGCGCACGTAATGTCGCGTAATAGCGACACGCGCTCAGGTAACACAGCGAACTCTGCGGATCTCTACGCTGTGTCTTACCGAATGCATCCCGTCCTGTGTTGCCGTGTTTGCATCGTCGGCTATTCCATTACAAGGAGCCACTCATGTCCACAAAAATGTCACGCTTCGTCGCCGTCGCCGCAGCATCGCTTGCTATCGGTCTTGGCTCAGTCGGTCTCGGTTCAGTCTACGCCGCTCAAACTGATGGTCAGGGCGCACCCGGCGGTCCGGGAGGCTGGCACCATCACCATGGCCAGTTCATGCAGGAACTGAACAAGCTGCACGGCCAGCTTAACCTGAACCCGGATCAGGAAAAGCAATGGCAGGCCGCTCTCGACACGATGAAGCAGAACCGCGAAGCAGGGCGTACCGCCCACAAGCAGATGCACGATCAGATGGAAGCGTTGAAGTCGCAGCCCATTCTCGATCTGAACGCCCTGCATGACCTGCGCGAAAAGGCCGAAGAGCAGCGCCACCAGGCACACGAGCAGACCTCGGCAGCCTGGCTGACCTTCTACAACGGCCTGAACGACAAGCAGAAGACCATCGTCAGCACGGACATCAAGGCGCACTGGGCCAAGATGGAAGCCCGTCATGACAAGATGCACCAGCATTGGCACCATGACAAGGGTGCAGCATCGGCACCGGCTGCTAACTAACAAGACGTAACTGCTGGCAGAGATGGCGGCGCTGTCCCTGCGTCTTTGCAAACAGAAACGCCACGGAAGTTCGTTCCGTGGCGTTTCTGTTTTTCTGCGCCGGGTTCAGGAGAACTGAGGGACTCCTGGGCTTACCCCCAGCTCGCGTTGGCATCGTCAAACGTCTTTAGCCGCCTGAGCACACCCCCTCACTTAAGCGTTCAACGAGCCGAGATCGAACAGCAGTACCTCCGCGTCCCGGCCCTGTTCGAGCGTGATCGTCTCAACGTCGACGATCATGGCGGCAT
Source organism: Paraburkholderia sp. GAS82 (assembly GCF_050436285.1). Taxonomy (NCBI): domain Bacteria; kingdom Pseudomonadati; phylum Pseudomonadota; class Betaproteobacteria; order Burkholderiales; family Burkholderiaceae; genus Paraburkholderia; species Paraburkholderia sp. GAS82. Next base: position 369,609 of record NZ_JBNDLX010000006.1, on the reverse strand, counting down.
CGCCCGCAGCGAGCGCTTCGCCATTCACGGTCAGCGCGCCGCGCGCCACATGCACATAGGCACGCCGCCCAGCCGGCAGCGGGAAGGTAGCCTGCTCCGCCCCATCGATCAGCGCCGCGTAGATCGACGCATCCGAGTGAATCGTCACCGAGCCGTCGCGTCCATCCGGCGAGGCGACGATCCGCAGACGGCCACGCTTGTCGGCGTCGTCGAAGCGCTTTTCTTCGTAGCCCGGTTGATCCCCGGCGCGTTGCGGCAAGATCCAGATCTGCAGCAGATGCGCCTCTTCGTCCTGCGACGCGTTGAACTCGCTATGCTTCACGCCTGTGCCGGCGCTCATGCGCTGCACGTCGCCGTGACGGATCGTCGAGCCGTTGCCCATGCTGTCGCGATGGGCCAGCGCGCCCTCGAGCACATAGGTGACGATCTCCATGTCGCGATGTCCATGGGTGCCAAAACCCTGGCCGCCCGCAATACGGTCTTCGTTGATCACGCGTAGCGGTCCGAAGTGCATGTGATCCGGATCGTAGTAGTCGGCAAACGAGAAGCTATGGTAAGAGTCGAGCCAACCGTGGTTGGCGTGGCCTCGTGCTTCGGAGCGGCGAATCGTGATCATGGGTTTCCCTGGTCAATGCGTTGCGATGCACAGAATGTATGGGCGCACGGCATCCGGCACAACCCGCAAGCGTGCACCGGATCGTTTCATAAATACAGACAATCTGCGCGCGCCGTGAGGCATGAGGGTGTCGAACTCGCGCGACGCATCCGTTCGGGTAAAATACCGCGCTTTTCGGGCGGACATCGCCGTGCGGGCCGCCAAAACGGATCCGGCACGAGAATTTTGACCGCCTAGAATAGCGACGGCCAGTACCCGCATGGGCTTGCCGCGCGACGGGCGCGCCCCCGGACGGGAATACCGCTCAATGGAGCACCATCCGACGGGAACGCCTCACACTTCGTACTACAGTCGAAACCCAGACCTCACGCGGCGCAGACAAACCGCGTCTTTCGCGGTGTGCCTCATACGCATCGTCAAGGACCTTATATGTCCCTTCAAGGCTATGGCCCGTTGCTTCTCAACGGCACCTGGCAGACTGTCAAGCTGGCGGTGCTGTCGCTGGCATTCGCCTTCGTGCTGGGCCTGCTCGGCGCGGCGGCCAAACTGTCGAAAAACCGTGTCTCATATAGTGTGGGCACGCTTTACACCACCCTCGTGCGCGGCGTGCCCGACCTCGTGCTGATGCTGCTGCTGTTCTATAGCCTGCAGATCTGGCTGAACGACCTGACCGACGTGCTCGGCTGGGACCAGATCGACATCGACCCCTTCGTGGCCGGCGTCGCCGTGCTCGGCTTCATCTACGGCGCGTACTTCACCGAAACCTTCCGCGGCGCCTTTCTCGCCGTGCCTCGCGGCCAGCTCGAAGCGGGTGTCGCCTACGGCATGAGCGGCTGGCAAGTGTTTTCCCGCATCATGTTCCCGCAGATGATGCGCTTTGCGCTGCCTGGCATCGGCAACAACTGGCAGGTGATGGTGAAAGCCACCGCGCTGGTTTCGATCATCGGACTCGCCGACGTCGTGAAGGCTTCGCAGGATGCGGGCAAAGGCACGTTGCGGTTCTTCTTCTTTACCCTGCTTGCCGGGGCTATCTATCTCGTTATCACCACGGTCTCCAACTTCGTGCTGATGTACCTCGAAAAACGCTACTCGACCGGCGTACGGAAGGCGGACCTATGATCGAGATCATTCAGGAATACTGGCGCAACTACCTTTACAGCGACGGCTACCGCTTCACCGGGCTCGTCATTACCCTGTGGCTGCTGGTGGTGTCGATCGGCCTCGGCTTCTGCCTGTCAATTCCGCTGGCGGTCGCGCGGGTGTCGAAGAAGAAATGGCTTGCCAGTCTGGTGTGGCTGTATACGTATATCTTTCGCGGCACGCCGCTCTACGTGCAGCTGCTGCTCTGCTACACCGGCCTCTATAGCCTTGAAGTAGTCCGCAACCACGAGCTGACCAACGCGTTCTTCCGCGACGGCATGCATTGCACGCTGCTCGCCTTCACGCTCAACACCTGCGCGTACACCACCGAAATCTTCGCCGGCGCCATCAAGGCCACTCCGTACGGCGAGATCGAAGCCGCGCGCGCCTACGGCATGTCGCCGTTCACGCTGTACCGGCGCGTGATCCTGCCGTCGGCGCTGCGCCGCGCGCTGCCGTACTACAGCAACGAAGTGATCCTGATGCTGCACGCCACCACGGTCGCCTTCACCGCCACCGTGCCGGACATCCTCAAGATCGCGCGCGACGTGAACTCGGCGACCTATCAGTCGTTCAACGCGTTCGGCCTCGCCGCCCTGCTCTATCTGGCTATCTCTTTCACGCTCGTGTGGCTGTTCCGCCGCGCCGAGCGCCGCTGGCTCGCTTATTTGCGGCCCCAAGGCAAGTAAGCCGTCAAGGATCCCGATGAATACAAAGAAGCAAAAGCTCTTCGTCGACGAACTGCACAAACAGTACGGCGACAACGAAGTTCTCAAAGGCGTTACGCTGCGCGCCAATGCCGGCGACGTGATCAGCGTGATCGGCTCGTCCGGTTCGGGCAAGAGCACGATGCTGCGCTGCATTAATTTTCTCGAACAGCCCAATGCCGGGCGCATCTTCGTCGACGGCGAAGAGGTCCGCACCCAGAAGGACAAGCACGGCGCGCTGAAAGTCTCGGATCCCAAGCAGTTGCAGCGCGTGCGCACGCGGCTCTCCATGGTGTTCCAGCACTTCAACCTGTGGGCGCACATGAGCGTGCTGGAGAACATCGTCGAGGCGCCCATCCGCGTGCTAGGGCTGCCGCGCCGCGAGGCCGAGGACCGCGCCCGCCAATATCTGGAAAAGGTAGGTCTGGCGCCGCGGCTGGAAAAGCAGTATCCGTCGCATCTCTCCGGCGGCCAGCAGCAGCGTGTTGCGATCGCGCGAGCGCTGGCCATGCATCCCGACGTGATGCTGTTCGACGAACCGACCTCCGCACTCGATCCGGAACTGGTCGGCGAAGTGCTGAAGGTCATGCAGACGCTCGCTGAAGAAGGCCGCACGATGATCGTCGTCACCCATGAGATGGCGTTCGCCCGCAACGTGTCGAACCATGTGATGTTCTTGCATCAAGGCCGCGTCGAGGAAGAAGGCCATCCGGACGAAGTATTCAGGAACACGAAGAGCGAACGGCTCAAGCAATTCCTCTCCGGCAGCCTCAAATAACGCTTAAGACAACTTTTGTAGTTTGTGTAGTATTACAAGGCGCCTACGAAGGGCGCCTTTTTTCATCTCCACATCCCCTTTTGCGACGTCAAACGTCCCAAATATCGTACCAACATCCCGTTTTTTGCCCTACTCCCACTGTTTTACAGCGTCAATAGTGGCAATCCTTAACGTTGCCTCAGACGAACCGTGATTCCCTTGTCAGACAAGGGTTTGCTGCTGTTTTTGGGACGCCTTGGCGAGTGCCCGATCACACCACTATTGCAATTTGGAGACACCAAAGCGCCCTGGGACCAATTTCTTCTCCCATCGAGGGGTATTTTTGATAAATTAGTAACCAAAGTACCAAAACAAAGTTGATTAAAAGTAGTTTCACTTCAAAACGCAGAGGAGATCCGGTCGACGAGGGATCGGTATGACGCAAAGAAAGCCTCAGGCTACATCGTCATCACAGTTCACCCGCTCGACCCGAACCGTCTCCCTGGTACGGATTTCTGTTCGGCGCCTATGGCGTCCGGACACCATTCGCAGTACTGGGTTTTTCTTTTGACAGGGTATGGAGGAGAAGATGAAGAAAGCATTACTCGCCGCGGCGTTGATGTCGGCCGGTGTAGTTGCTCACGCACAAAGCAGCGTCACGCTGTACGGTCGTCTGGACGCGGGTGTCGAATACATCAGCGGCCTTCCCAACAACAGCTACACCGGTTCCACCTCGCGCGTCCGTCTTGAGAGCGGCGACTGGGGCACGAGCCTGTGGGGTATGAAGGGCGTCGAAGACATCGGTGGCGGCAATAAGGTTCTCTTCCAGTTGGAAGGCTCGTTCAGCACGGCGACCGGCGCACTCGGCTCCTCTGGCTCGATCTGGAATCGCTGGGCGACAGTCGGTGTGGCGAACGACCAGTTCGGTACGTTCCTCCTCGGTCGTGAACTGTTCATCTCCAATGGCGTGTGGGACTTCGACCCGTTCGGTCAATCGAACTGGTCGTCGGCGTCGCTGGTCCGCGGCCGCAACTGGCCGCAGTCGAGTAACAACATTTCGTATCAGTCGCCGAAGCTCTACGGCTTTGACGTGTACGGCCAGTACGCGTTCTCGAATTCAACGTCCTTCAACGGCGGTGGCGGCAACCCTACGGCACCGGCAGCAGGTCGTGAAGACGGCTTGCAGTTGACCTACACGAACTCGCTGTTCCAGGTTCGCGGCCTGTACGACGAAATCCGTAACAACATCAACGGTAGCCTCGGCGATCCGCTCGCAGCTTCCCCGAACGGTCCATTCAACTACGGCCGCGAGTACTTCGCTGGTGTGAACGTGTTCCTCGGTCAGTTCAAGATTCAGGCTGTGTACCAGGGCTCGCGTACGTCGGGTGAAACGGGTGTACCTATCGGCACGCCGACGACGACCGATCAGGAATGGGGTGGCGTGACGTGGCAAGCGACGCCGGCCGCAGCGCTGATCGCAGCCGTGTATCACGTCAATGCGAACAACGGTGGAGGCAACGCAAACATCTACACGATTGGTGGTTCGTACAACCTGTCCAAGCGTACGTTGCTCGACATCCAGATCGCTACCGTGCGTAACAGCAAGACGGCTAACTTCGGCCTCGATGCTAATGCCGCAGGCGATGGCGGTACCGGCAACTCTAACCCCAGCGCAGGTGGCAGCTACGACGAAAACCCGCTCAAAGGCCACAGCCAGACCGGCGTGTATGCAGGTATTCAACACTCGTTCTAATCGAACGGTGTAGCTCCGAGATCTAGATTTAGAAACTTTTTCACGCTGCTGCGAGAGGCGCGTATCGGTGCGATGTCCGAAAGGGTATCGCACCGTTTTTTATTGGTGCGAGCGGTTCTGCGACCGCCGCACGTGTTTGCATTGCCTTGTTCTTGCCTGAGATCGTTAGAAGACCTCAAATCCCTCAGACCGCTGCTTCGTTTTCCTCACCGGTGCGAATGCGGATGACCCGCTCCACCTCGGCCACGAAGATCTTGCCGTCGCCGATCTTGCCGGTGCGCGCCGCACCGATGATCGCGTCGATCACCTGATCGCACTGGTCGTTGGCCACCACCACTTCGATCTTCACTTTGGGCAGGAAGTCGACCACGTATTCCGCGCCGCGATACAGTTCCGTGTGACCCTTCTGGCGCCCGAAGCCTTTGACTTCGGTCACCGTCAGGCCAGTGAGGCCGACTTCGGCAAGTGCTTCGCGGACTTCGTCGAGCTTGAACGGTTTGATGACTGCAGTGATGCGCTTCATGGTGTACCTCGTCTCTTGAGCGAATAGTTCGTTAGGGTGAAAGGAAATCGATAGCTCCGATTCTACGCCGCGCCGGATGGCTTGCGGCCATTCCAACGCGTGCCGCGTCCGCGCCGCGATTCAGGCCGCGGCGCCGGGCTTCGTTTATTCCACCGGTTCGGTATAGCGCGACGTGATCGGATAGCGCCAGTCGCGGCCGAACGCGCGATGCGTCACGCGAATGCCGATCGGCGCCTGGCGGCGCTTGTATTCGTTGATCTTGATGAGGCGCGTGACCCGCTTCACGTCATCCACCGCATAGCCGGCCGCGATGATCTCGGCCAGCGAGTGATCCTCCTCCATATACATGCGCATGATGGCGTCGAGCACTTCATATGGCGGCAGGCTGTCCTGATCGGTCTGGTTCTCGCGCAGTTCAGCGGAGGGTGCGCGCGTCAGGATCCGCTCCGGGATGACGTCCTGCCTGGGGAACGTGGTAGCAGCGTTGCGGTAATGGCACAGACGGTAGACCAGCGTCTTGGCAATGTCCTTGATCACCGCGAAGCCGCCGGCCATGTCGCCGTACAACGTGCAATAGCCCACCGCCATCTCGCTCTTGTTGCCGGTGGTCAGCACGATCGAGCCGAACTTGTTCGACAGCGCCATCAGCAGCGTGCCGCGAATCCGTGCCTGGATGTTCTCCTCGGTGGCGTCTTCCGCGCGGCCGGCGAACTCGTCCGCGAGCGATGTGCGGAACGCATCGAACATCGGCGCAATCGCGATCTCGTCGTAGCGTACCCCGACCCGGCGCGCCATCTCGGCGGCATCCGTCGTGGAGATATCTGCCGTGTAGCGCGACGGCATCATCACGGCGCGCACCCGCTCGGCGCCGAGCGCATCGCAGGCGACGGCCAGCACCAGCGCCGAATCCACGCCGCCCGACAGACCGATGAGCGCCCCTGGAAAGCCGTTCTTGTTGATGTAGTCGCGCACACCCATCACGAGCGCCGCATACACCTGTGCTTCCAGCGACAGCTCGGGCGCAACGGTAGTGGGCACAGGGCGCGCGCCATCGAATTCGACGATCGCGTTGCCTTCCTCGAACTGCGCCATCTTCGCGACCAGCTCGCCGTTGCCGTCGAGCACGAACGAGCCGCCGTCGAACACCAGTTCGTCCTGCGCGCCGACCATGTTCACGTAGACCATCGGCAAACCGGTCTCGCGGATGCGCGCCCGCAGGATGTCGACCCGAACCGCTTCCTTGTTGAGGTGATACGGCGAGCCGTTCGGAATCAGCAGCACCTGGGCGCCAGCCGCTTTGGCCTGCTGGGCCGCCGGCGCATGCCAGACGTCTTCGCAGATCACCACGCCGTATTTGACGCCGTCGAGTTCGAACACGAGCGGCCGAGGGTCCGCGGCGAAGTAACGCTTCTCGTCGAACACTTCGCTGTTGGGCAGTTCCTGCTTCAGATAAGTGCCGACCACCTTGCCGTCGACGATCAGCGAGGCCGCGTTGAAGGTATCGACTGGCGGCACGCCGCGCTCGATTGGCGCGTTTGCTTTACCATGGCCGTGCGCGGCGTCGCGGTGCGGATGACCGACCACCACGTGCAGGCCGGCGAACGGCTTCAGTTGTTCGGCGAGATCGGTAAGCGCGGCGGCACTGGCGGCATAGAAGGCCGGGCGCAGCAGCAGGTCTTCGGGTGGGTAGCCGGAAAGCGCAAGTTCGGGAGCGACGAGCAGCTTCGCACCATCGTTGTGCGCAGCGCGTGCTGCATCGACGACTTTCGCGACGTTGCCGGCGAAGTCGCCGACGGTGACATTGATTTGAGCAAGAGCGATTCGGGTCTTCATGGCAGGATCAGGGGCAAGCCGCGTAGCTTGCCGGTTGCATCGGCCAGGTGGCTCGACGAAACAGACAAAGTCGCAAAAACGTACCAACACGGACAAACGAGCGATGCTCCGCCAGACGCGGAGGATCGCTCAGATCAGGAACAGTCAAACAGATTGAACCAGCAACGTTTTGATTATCGCACGGGCATTCTGGCCTCGCCCTCCGAGGTGGACCCCGCCGAGTGGAACGCCCTCCTCGCCCAGCAGGCACAACCCACGCCGTTTCTGCGGCATGAGTTCCTGAGCGCGCTGCATACGAGCCGCTCTGCCGTGGACGAGACCGGGTGGGGTACGCAGTTCGTCACGCTGACCGACCCGCGCACGGGAAAGCTCGCGGCCGCCGCGCCTGTGTATCTGAAGGGGCACTCGTACGGCGAGTACGTGTTCGATTGGGCATGGGCCGACGCCTACAAGCGCAACGGTCTCGAGTACTATCCGAAGCTCCTGTGCGCTGTGCCGTTCACGCCTGTGCAGGGCAACCGGCTGCTGTCCGTGGATGCGCACGCGTTGCGCCACCTGGCGGCCACGCTGATGGCATTTGCCGAACAGGCGGATGTGTCGTCGCTGCACGTGCTGTTTCCTACCGCAACCGAAGCCGAAGCGCTGACCGGCCTCGGCATGATGCAGCGCGAAGGTGTGCAGTTTCACTGGCTCAACAACGGCTACCGCGACTTCGAGGAATTCCTCGCGACGCTCGAGCAGAAGAAGCGCAAGAACATTCGCGCCGAGCGCCGCAAGGTGCGTGAGGCGGGCATCACGATGCGTCGGGTGCGCGGCGAAGATGCTACGGATGCCGACTGGCGCTTTTTCTCCAAGTGCTATCGGCAGACTTACCGCGAGCACTTTTCGAGTCCGTATCTGAATCTTGAGTTTTTCCGCACGATTGGCGCGACGATGCCCGAGAACCTGCTGCTGGTGATCGCGGAATACGATGGCAAGCCGATCGCCAGTTCTCTCGTGGTGTATCAGCGCGATGAAAAGACCGGTGGAACGCTGTATGGGCGCTATTGGGGCGCGCTCGAACATGTGCCGTGCCTGCACTTCGAGACCGCTTACTATCAGCCGCTCGAGTTTTGCATCGAAGAGAAACTCGCGGTGTTCGAGGGTGGCGCGCAAGGGGAGCACAAGATGGCGCGCGGTTTCCTGCCTACCGTCACCCGCTCGACGCACTGGCTCGCCCATCCCGCCTTCTCCGATGCCGTGGCGCGCTTTCTCGACAACGAGACGAACAGCATTCACGCATACGTCGATGAGTTGCGTGATCACAACCCGTTCAAGAGCTAGCGTATCACCATGCCGTGGTTTCTTTATCTGATCGAATGCGCGGATGGTAGCGTCTATACCGGCATCGCCATCGATGTGCAGGCGCGCTTCGACAAACATGTGAGCGGCACAGGGGCGCGCTATACGCGCTCGCGCAAGCCGCTGCATGTACTCGCTTCGTTTGAACTGGCGGATCGGTCCAGCGCGTCGCGCGCGGAGTACTTCGTCAAACGGCTGACGGCGGTGGAGAAACGTGCGTTGGCGGCGGGGGTTCGTACGCTGGAATCGGTGGTGCCAGCAAGCATCGCTGAGGAACAGTCCGATAAATCAAGAAGCGACGCGTAACGGGACCCTACCTTTTACGCTTGCCAACCCAGGAGCTGATGTTTGATACTGCGCTGGCACCAGGGAAGGGTACCTTGTGCCGCCTTAGCGGCGCCCTCTGTCGGCGTCCACCTTCTGCTTGAGGGATGAAAACGCCTTTTGCGCGGAGTCGGAGATCTGTTTTTTCCCGCGCTTTAGCACTGCGACCTCTGATTTCCTCAGCACTACGGAACCCGAGGAGGTACTGTGCTTCGTCGGCCGTGAGCGCAACCGGCTCGATCCCAAAGGTTTCACGGATGTCATGGCCAAACTCCTTCTCTAAGCGTTGCACCGTCTTTTGGACTGGATACAGTCTACCAGACCGGCTAGCGTTGCCCAGGACGGCCGCCGCGACGACGTTCCCGCCACCACGCCGTATATGGTCTGCAAGATCGCAAAGCGTTCCGCCAAGCGTCATGACGTCGTCGACCAGAACGTAGTCACTTCCCCGAAACACGACGCCGTGAAACGAGGCGCGTGCGTTCAGGCGCTCCATCGGATCCGCCCCGGTGTGATAGACCTTCGTTGTCTGCACAATGTCCTCATCCACTACGCCGCCGGCGATGGCTAGCATCGTAGCGAGAACCTGTGGTATCGCGTTGTCGCCCCTAGCTTCTCGCGCATGCGGAGCCACAAAGATCACGTCGACTGGCAGCGTTCCAGCATCCATAAGGGATATGACATCCCGCAATAGCGGGCCTGCGATATCGGAAACAAGAGCAATTGCCGCGTCCGCATCACCGGCTTTTGCACTCTGATAAGACGGATGCTGCTTCAGTACTTTGTCGTCAGTCCAGACAAAAAGCGGATGCGTCACCGTCGCGGGAAAGCCAAACGTCCGCCGAGGCGGTCCAACTGGCGCTCGTTTCCCGAGCATTGAGGCCCGATTGTGCATCGGGTATTGATCGCTCGGAGAGTTGGTTTTTCTGCGCTTCGCCATCGGTAAAGTATATCTTGGCTGAAATCGCCAGCGGCTTCAGATCAGTGTGCAGATGATTGCGCTAAAACATACTCCCATGAAAAAACCGCGCCGCCCTCTCGGGTCAACGCGGTTTTTTAACACCGGGATGCTCGAACCAGCTTACTTCTTGTAGTTCGCCACGCCTTCCGTGATTTCCTTGTGGGCGGCTTCGACATCCGCCCAGCCTTCGACCTTCACCCACTTGCCCTTTTCGAGCGCCTTGTATTGCTCGAAGAAGTGCTTGATCTGGTCTTTCAGATACGACGGCACGTCGTCGATCGACTTCAGGGTTGCCGTCATCGGGCAGACCTTGTCGTGCGGCACGGCGATCAGCTTGGCGTCGACGCCCGATTCGTCCGTCATCTGCAGCATGCCGAGCGCGCGCGCGCGCACGACCGAGCCGGCCAGCAGCGGGAACGGCGTGATCACCAGCACGTCGACCGGGTCGCCGTCGCCCGACAGCGTTTGCGGAATGAAGCCGTAGTTAGCCGGATAGCGCATACCCGTGCTGATGAAACGGTCGACGACGAGCAGGCCCAGATCCTTGTCTGCCTCGTACTTCACCGGATCGCTTTGCGCCGGGATTTCGATGATGACGTTGAAATCTTGCGGAAGGTCTTTGCCTGCGGGTACGTGATTGAAGCTCATGAGCGCTCTCTGAACAGGATGAAATTCGGAACACGGCGCGCGATACGGCGTCTGACTCAGGTCAGGCGCGGCACAGCGGACCGGAAGTGCGGAATACACCATTATAGCCAATCGGCCGATGGCACCTCCGTGACGATCGGCGCGATAATCTTTGGAACCGTGCTTTCGGACGCAGACGAAGTCGCACTTGCAGCAATGATTGCAGCCGTGACCGCAACCGCGCCACGGGCGCGTCAGAAGCCGTTCCAAGACTTTTCAGCCAGGAGCATGCATGGAAGAAGCCAGACACTTCATCGGCAGCGAATGGGTCGCCCCAGCCGGCGGCGAAACGATTCCCGTGCTCGATCCCTCGGACGGACAGCCGTTCACGCAGTTAGCCCGTGGCAGCGCCGCGGATATCGATGCCGCCGTGCAGGCCGCGCGCAAAGCCTTCGACGGCGCATGGGGCGCCACCAGCGCAGCCGACCGTGGACGGGTGCTGTACCGGCTATCCACGCTGGTGGCCGCGAATCACGAAGAGCTCGCGCAACTCGAAGCGCGCGACACCGGCAAACCATTGCGGCAGGCGCGTGCAGACGCGACGGCGCTGGCGCGCTACTTCGAGTTTTACGCGGGCGCCGCCGACAAGCTGCACGGCGAGACACTTCCCTATCAGAACGGCTACACCGTCTTTACGATGCGCGAACCGCACGGTGTGACCGGCCACATCGTGCCGTGGAATTACCCGATGCAGATCTTCGGCCGCAGCGTCGGCGCGGCGCTCGCGACAGGCAACGCATGCGTCGTCAAGCCGGCTGAGGACGCTTGCCTGTCGGTGCTGCGTGTTGCCGAGCTCGCTGCCGAAGCCGGCTTGCCGGCCGGCGCGCTAAATATCGTCACGGGCTACGGCCACGAGGCGGGCGCCGCGCTCGCGCGCCACGCCGGGATCGACCACATCTCGTTCACCGGCTCGCCGCAGACAGGCAAGGCCGTCACGCAGATGGCCGCGGAAAACCACGTGCCCGTCACCTTGGAACTCGGTGGCAAGTCACCGCAAATCGTGTTCGCCGATGCCGATCTCGACACCGCAGTCCCTGTGCTGGTGTCCGCTATCGTGCAGAACGCCGGGCAGACCTGTTCGGCGGGCAGCCGCGTGCTGATCGAGCGGGCCATTTACGAGCCGTTGCTCGATAAGCTCGCCACGGCGTTCAATGCGCTCCGTGTCGGGCCCTCGCATGCGGACCTCGACTGCGGGCCGCTCATCAGCGCGAAGCAACAGCGGCGCGTATGGGATTTTCTCGACGATGCGCAGCACGACGGTATTCCGATGGCGGCGCACGGCGAGGTGATCCATGAGGCGCCGGAAACTGGTTTCTATCAGGCACCGACCCTGCTGCGCGATGTGCCTCCGGCCCATCGTCTGGCACGCGAAGAAGTGTTCGGACCCGTGCTGGCCGCGATGGCCTTCACTGACGAAGACGAAGCCGTGGCACTCGCGAACGGCACGCTGTACGGACTCGTCGCCGGTATCTGGACGCGCGATGGCGCGCGCCAGTTACGGCTCGCGAGGCGTGTGCGCTCGGGCCAGGTGTTTATCAACAACTATGGCGCGGGAGGCGGCGTCGAATTGCCGTTTGGCGGCGTCAAGCATTCGGGGCATGGCCGCGAAAAAGGGTTTGAAGCGCTGTACGGTTTTACAGTGCTGAAGACGGTCGCGATCCGGCACGGCTAGCCGGCCTGCAGGCTTGACCGCGCTAACGCGTCAACGTAATGAACGCACCGCAGGCACGAATGCACGAATGCACGAATGCAGCACGGAACGCATCAGCAACGACAACGGAGACATCATGCGCTTGAGAGGTAAAACGGCCATCGTCACGGGTGGCGGCTCGGGTTTCGGCGAAGGCATTGCGAAGACCTACGCGCGCGAAGGCGCGAACGTGGTAGTGAACGATCTGAACGGCGCGACAGCCGAGCGCGTCGCGAGCGAAATCGCACTGGCGGGTGGCAAGGCCATCGCGGTAGCCGGCGACGTCACCCGCAGCGACGACTGGACCCGTCTGCGCGAAGCCGCGCTGGAGGACTTCGGCAGCGTCCAGGTGGTCGTCAACAATGCGGGTACGACCCATCGCAACAAGCCCATCCTCGATGTGAGCGAGGCCGAGTTCGACCGCGTCTATGCGGTCAACGTGAAGAGCATCTATTGGAGTGTGCAGGCGTTCGTGCCGTACTTCCGCGAACAAGGCGGGGGCGTGTTCATCAACATCGCCTCGACGGCGGGCGTGCGGCCCCGCGCTGGCCTCGTCTGGTACAACGGCAGCAAGGGCGCGGTGATCATCGCCAGCAAGTCGCTCGCCGTCGAACTGGGACCGGACCGTATCCGCGTGAACTGCGTCAACCCGGTAATGGGCGAAACCGGCCTGCTATCCGAGTTCATGGGCGTCGAAGACACGCCCGAGAATCGCAAGCGCTTCCTGGCCGGAATTCCGCTTGGACGCCTGTCGACACCGCAAGACATCGCCAATGCCTGTCTCTATCTGGCATCGGATGAAGCGGAGTTCATTACCGGCACATGCCTGGAGGTGGACGGCGGGCGTTGTGTGTAGATGAGCGGGGCGCGACCTGAACAGGCCAGCGCCCACCGCGGATTTTTAAACCACGTTCATTGCGAGCGCGCTTTCCCGATAGTGCTGGCTCGCCTTGTCAGCGTCGCCAAGCTGCTCGTGCAAACGTGCCAGCGCACGATGCGAACGGATCTTCAAGGTTTCGTTGTCGGCCAGCTTGAGCGCCGTCTCGAGGAACGACTGCGCCTTACCCCACAGCTGCTGATGCAGACACAGGCGTCCCAGCGTGAACATCAGATCGGCATCTTCCGGACGCTCCTTCTGCCACGCTTCGGCCTTCTGGATCAGCGGCAGCGCATCGCCACCTGCCGTGTCCGGATAGCGGCGCAGCAGACGCGCGTCCCAGTTCTGCGCCAGCGCTTCCTCGACGATCTTGCGTGCGTCCTGCGGACGGTTGAGCGTCACCAGCAGTTCAGCGGCGAGATCGGCCAGGCGCGGCGAATGCCGCTCGGTTGGCGAGAGCGAATGCCACAACTCCAGCAGCGCATCGGCATTGTGACGCCGGTCGCGCAACAGATTCTCCGCCGCGAGCTGGCGCAAACGCACCGCCACAGCCGGGTGAATCGCCTCGCGCTTCTCCAGCGTCTTGACGAGCTTGAGCACTTCGCTCCAGTTCTTCAACTGCTGCTGCGCGCGCAACATGATCTGCTGCGCATGAATCCGCCGCGCGCCTTGCGACTGCATCTCCGTGAGCGCGGTCAGCGCACCGTCTGCGTCGCGGCCGTCCGCACGCATGTCCGCGGTCGCCATCAGACGTGCGTCCTGCCAGTCGGCCTCATCGATCTGCGAAAGCCATTCGTCGCGCCGCGCGTATTCGCGCATACGGTGCGCCGCCGTGGCCGCAACAAGGCCCGCCGCACCCTTGTTGTCGCCGTTGGCAAGCGCGTCGCGCGCCGCTTTTTCAGCACGCGAGAAACGTCCCGCGTACAGATTGCCGATGGCATCGCGCAGCGCCGCGTGCGCCTTCGCCACTCGCGAGCGGGCCCGGTAAGCAGCCACGCGCTGCGGCATGCGCCAGATGTTGCGCACGATACGCAGCAACGCATACACGAGGATAAACAGCACCACGAGCGCGACCACGAACAGGTTCAGCGACACGTCAACACGATACGGCGGATAGACGAGCAGCACCTGCCCCGTATCAAAACGTCCCACCGTCGCCAACGCCACCGCGATGACAAATAACAACGCCAGCCAGATAAGTCCCCGGATCGCCATGATTAACTCCGGCTCCGGTATTGGTTGACGGCCTGCAGGCTCGTGTTCAGGTTCGGCACTTCCACCGCCGCCGAGCCGTCGTCCACTTCCTTCACCAACTCACGCACGGTTTGCGTGCGTTTGGAGGCGTTGTCGAAGTAGCGCGCGAGCGCTGCGTCGGCAGCGTGCAGGTCCGACTTCAGCGTGGTCTGGTTACGAGAAAGCAACGCGAGGCGCGCCGAAAGCAGGCGCAGTTTCAGATTCTCGCGCAGGAAGTAGCCTTGATCCGGCGTGACCAGCATCGCGTCCGCATTGTCGATGCGACGCACTTGCACGAGGCTCGTCAACTGCTGGGCGATACCCGCCGAGAACACCTGCCACCATACCTTCCAGCGCGGCTCGCCGGTGGCCGCTGCGACCTTCGCGGTATCGGCGGGCGCAGTGGCCTGCGGCACGGTGTGAGCGGTCAGCGCTTCACCGTCGAGCGGCAACGTGTCAACCTGGTCGATCGCGTTGTCGAGCTTGATGGCAAGACCCGTGAGATCAGTCGACGGCGCGGACTTCAGTTTGTCGATATCCTCCGCGATCGCCTTGCGTACGGCCATGACCTGCGCGCCGTCAGAGGCCGCGAGTCGCGTATCGGCGCTTTGCAGTGCGAACAGCGCCAGCTGCGTGTTCCCCGTCAGTTGCAACTGCTGGCTCGCGGCCGACAGCATCTGCCCCACTTCGGCGAGCGTCCAGTCGTCGCGATTGCGCGCGAGGTCCGCGTACTGTTGTTGCAGCGCCTGCTCGGCCTGCTGCGCGTCGGTCAGCTTGCCCTCGAGTTGCGACATCTGCGAATCGATCTCGTGAACGGTCGACACCGCCTGGTCCGTCTTCACGCTCAGTGCAGCAGTTTGCGCGTCGTTGGCCTGCTGCCGTTGCGTCAATTGCTGATCGAGCCTGATGAGCTTCCGGTTGAGCGTGATGCCGCCCGCAACCGCCGCACAGACAATGATCACGATGACCAACCACAGCAGCGGTCCGCCCGCGCTGCGGCGCGGCTGCTGCGCTTCGTAGGGCGTGAAGGGGGGATTGGGCGGCAACGCAGCGGTCGCAGCCGGCTGGGGGGAGGTGTTCGTGGGAGCGTTCGATTCAGTCATGCGTGAGTGAGCCGGGTTGGTCGGTACCGGTTGAACAACGGGAGGTACGGCTAAAAGCAAGGTATGGGCAATGCGTTCATCGCCCGCACCGGACACCGTAATGCTATCAAAACCCAGTCCCCGCGCGGTCTGCGCGATGCGTGGGTGCGGCGCGACGAGCGTGGCGCGCTTCAATTGAGCAATTTCGCCGGCGTTCAGATGCTCATGCGCGAGTTCGTCGAGATTGCGCACGCCTTCGGAACTGGTGATGAGCCACGCATGCGGTTCGCCCGCCAGCAGCTCATGCACCCGGCTCCAGGCGCCGATGGACGGCTCCGGCACGAGCCGCCGGTAAGCTGCGACGGTTTCCACTTCGACGCCGCCCTCACGCAGACGATCGGCCAGCCATTCGCGACCGCCGTCGCCGCGCACGATCAGCACGCGCTTGCCTTCCAGCGAGGTCGCACCGAACGAGGCGTCGATGGCCGCGAAGAGCGCCTCCGAATCGAAACGCGCCACGTCGTCATCCGCCCCAGCCGATGGAGTAATCACGCGGTACGCCGGTGCCTCGACGCCGTGACGCGCCAGCGCCGCGACGCTGCCCGGCCCCACGACACCGACCGGCAGCGCGTGCGGCCAGATCGAGTCGAACTCCGCAAACGCGTAGTCGACGGCGTTGGGCGAGACGAACACCACCAGCGCGTAACGTTCGAGCGCGACCAACGCTGCCTGCAACGGCGCCACGTCTTCGACGGGCACGATCTCGATCAGCGGGAATTCGAGCGTGGCGATGCCGGCCGCGTCCAGTTGCGCCGCGAGCGCGGTCGACTGCCCCGCGGGACGCGTGATCACAACCGTATACCGCGTCTTGCCAGACGAGTTGGGGGACGAGTTGCCGCCTGTTTGCGCCGTCATCACGTGCTGGTCGCCGGACCGCTCGCCGTGCTGAGCGCGCGGACGATTTCAAGCGCGCCTTGTTCTTCGAGCGCGTTCGCCACCTCGCGGCCCAACTGCAGCGCGCGTTCGACAGTGGGCGCCGGCGCCGATGCATGGGCGCTCAGCACCTGCTGGCCGTCAGGCGTCGCGACGATGCCGCGTAGATGCAGCGCGCCGTCGCGCCAGGTGGCGTACGCCGCGAGCGGCACTTCGCAACTGCCGCCGAGCGCACGCGACACCATCCGCTCGGCCTCGACTGCCGCAGCGGTGTGCTCGTGATGCAGCGGCGCAAGCCATGCCGCGAGTTCGGGCCGTCCGGCGCGGATCTCAATACCAAGCGCACCCTGCCCGGCAGCCGGCAAACTATCCGCGGGATCGAGCAACGCGCGAATCCGCTCGCCCAGACCGAGGCGCTTTAGCCCCGCCGCAGCCAGGATGATCGCCGCATAGTCGCCACGGTCGAGTTTCGCGAGGCGCGTATCGAGGTTGCCGCGCAACGGCTGCACGACAAGCTGCGGATAACGCGCGCGCAGCATCGACTCGCGGCGCAGGCTGGAGGTGCCGACCACGCTGCCTGCAGGCAACGCGGCAAGCGAATCATAGGCATTCGACACGAAGGCGTCGCGCGGATCTTCGCGCTCCATGATGGTGGACAGCTCAAAGCCCGCCGGCAGCTCCATGGGCACGTCTTTGAGCGAATGAACCGCCAGATCGGCGCGTCCATCGGCCAGCGCGTTCTCCAGTTCCTTCACGAACAAGCCCTTCCCCCCCACCTTCGATAAGGTGCGATCGAGAATTTGATCGCCGCGTGTCGTCATCCCGAGGATTTTTACGTCACAAGATGGATATAATTTGTGCAGCGCACACCGTACGTGCTCTGCCTGCCACATCGCAAGGCGGCTTTCCCGCGAAGCGATGATCAGGGTGGAGGGCGGTGGCGCCGAAAGCGTCTCGGAATTCATTACAAGTTCGGTGGATGACGGGAGGTTATAACAAACAATGTTAGCACGCGCTCCAGCCATGCTTTATAGGCCAGATGGCTATGCTGGCGCGCCACCGCTGGAGGAGACAGGCCCGCACGGGCACGCCGCAAATTTCAGCCATAGCGCAGTGTCGCCGTTCACGCACGGTCGTTCGCGCGTCAAACGGCATCATGCGGGATGATGCAATGCGGTGCGCCGCGCAACAGCACTGAGGGGCCGCCTTCTCCCATTTGCCGATGGCCGTGTTTGCCATTGCTCTCGCAGTACTGAAGATTCTGCAGTTCAAGCGTAGTTGAAGCGCAGTTGCAGTAACAGCAGCTCATCTCTCAATAGACCCTGGCTTCCCTGAGGAAACCCATCGTGACGTCTTCCGGACCGGCGCGCCCTGCCCGCCGCAACACTGCATCGCTCAACGGTTCTGCGGGTGCGCCCGCAGTTGTTCCTACCGCACCGGCCACGTCCAGCGCCTTATCCAAACGCGATACGGCAAGCTCTGCCAAAAGCACGCAAGCCGTGAAAACGGGTAAGGCCGCGAAAGCAGGGAAAGGCGATAAGGCCACTGGCAGCGCGAAAGCCGGCAAAGCCTCGAAGTCCAAGGCCGGCAACGGCACAGCTGCAGCCGCGCCGCTGCACGACGTGTCGAAAGAGACAGCCGTGCCGCCCGCACCTAAAACCAGCAGCCGCACGCGCGAGGACAAGGACCAGCCGCTCTTCCAGGACATCCGTTATCTGGGACGCCTGCTCGGCGATGTCGTGCGCGAGCAGGAAGGCGACGAGGTGTTCGACGTGGTCGAGACGATCCGTCAGACGGCGGTGCGCTTTCGCCGCGAAGACGACAGCAGCGCCGCGCAGACGCTCGACAAGAAGCTGCGTTCGCTGAGTCCCGAGCAGACCGTGAGCGTCGTGCGGGCATTCAGCTATTTTTCGCATCTGGCGAACATCGCGGAAGACCGGCACCGCAATCGGCGTCATCGGATTCACGCGCTGGCCGGCTCGGCTTCGCAGGGCGGCACGATCGCTTATGCGCTCGAACGTCTGATGGAGGCCAACGCCGCCGCTACGCCGGTGTTGCAGCAGTTCTTCAACGACGCACTCATCGTGCCGGTACTGACCGCACACCCCACTGAAGTGCAGCGCAAGAGCATTCTGGACGCGCAGCACGACATCGCCCGCCTGCTTGCCGAGCGCGATCAGCCGTTGACCGAGCGCGAGCGCGCCCACAACGAGGCCATGTTGCGCGCCCGCGTCACCTCGCTGTGGCAAACACGGATGTTGCGCGACGCCCGCCTTACCGTGGCCGATGAAATCGAGAACGCACTGTCGTACTACCGCGCGACTTTCCTCGAAGAGATCCCGGCCATGTACGCCGACATCGAAGCCGCGCTCGCCGAGCATGGCCTCGACGCCCGTCTGCCGCCGTTTTTCCAGATGGGTAGCTGGATCGGCGGCGATCGCGACGGCAATCCGAACGTGACCGCAACGACGCTCGAAGAAGCCATCACGCGCCAGGCAGCGGTGATCTTCGAACATTACCTGGAACAGGTGCACAAGCTCGGCGCCGAGCTGTCGATCTCGAACCTGCTGACGGGCGCAAGCGAGCCGCTCAAGGAACTGGCGAAGGCGTCGCCGGACCAGTCGCCGCATCGCGTCGACGAGCCGTATCGCCGCGCGCTGATCGGCATCTACACGCGCCTTGCGGCGAGCGCTCGTGTGCGGCTCGGCGAAGGCGCCGTGCCGTTGCGCAGCGCCGGCCGCGGTGCGGCACCGGTGCGCGCGCAACCGTACGCAGACTCCGACGCCTTCGTGCGCGACCTGCACGTGCTGATCGATTCGCTCGCGGAGCACCACGGCGCGTCGCTCGCGAGCCCGCGTCTGTCGCCGCTCGCGCGTGCCGCCGAAGTGTTCGGCTTCCACCTTGCCAGCATCGACTTGCGGCAAAGCTCGGACATCCACGAAGCGGTGATCGCCGAATTGCTCAAACACGCCGGTGTCGAAGCCGACTACGCCAGCTTGTCCGAAGCCGACAAGCTGCGCGTGCTGCTGGCCGAGCTGGCGCAGCCGCGTTTGCTGCGCTCGCCGTATCTCGAGTACTCGGATCTGGTCAAGAGCGAACTGGGCGTGCTCGAAGCTGCCCGCGTGACGCGCGAGAAGTTCGGCGCGCGCGCCGTGCGCAACTACATCATTTCGCACACGGAAACGGTCAGCGATCTGGTGGAGGTGATGCTGCTGCAAAAGGAAACCGGCCTGCTACAAGGGCTGCTCGGCAATGCGCACGAGCCGGCCAAGGGCGCGCTGATGGTGATCCCGCTGTTCGAGACGATTCCCGATCTGCAAAACGCGCCACACATCATGCGCGATCTGATCGCGCTGCCGGGCGTCGACACGCTGATCGAACATCAGGGCGGCGAGCAGGAAGTCATGCTCGGCTACTCGGACAGCAATAAGGACGGCGGCTTCCTCACGTCAAACTGGGAGCTATACCGCGCTGAGCTCGCGCTGGTGTCGCTCTTCAACGAACGTGGCGTGACGCTGCGCCTGTTCCATGGCCGCGGAGGCACAGTCGGACGCGGCGGTGGCCCGACCTATCAGGCTATCCTGTCGCAACCGCCGGGCACGGTAGACGGCCAGATCCGCCTGACCGAACAGGGCGAAGTGATTGCCAGCAAGTTCGGCAACCCGGAAATCGGCCGGCGCAACCTCGAAACCGTGGTCGCCGCGACGCTCGAAGCATCGCTGCTGCCGCACGGCAATACGCCCGCGCAACTGCCGGCCTTCGAGGAGACCATGCAGCAACTGTCCGATGCCGCGATGGCGTCATACCGCGCGCTGGTCTACGAAACGCCCGGTTTCAAGGAATATTTCTTCGAATCGACGCCGATTGCGGAGATCGCCGAGCTGAACATTGGCAGCCGTCCCGCGTCGCGCAAACTGCAGGATCCGAAGCAGCGCAAGATCGAAGATCTGCGGGCGATTCCATGGGGCTTCTCGTGGGGGCAATGCCGTCTGTTGCTGACGGGCTGGTATGGTTTCGGCAGTGCGGTAGCCGCGCATCTGGACAGCGCACCATCCGAAGCCGAACGGGCTCGCCGCCTTGGACTGCTGAAGAAGATGCACAAGACGTGGCCATTCTTCGCGAACCTGCTGTCGAACATGGATATGGTGCTGGCAAAGACCGACCTCGCGGTTGCCTCGCGCTACGCCGCGCTGGTGAGCGACAAGAAGCTGCGCAAGCACGTGTTCGAGCGCATCGTCGCGGAGTGGGAGCGTACCTCGAAGGTGCTCTCCGAAATCACCGGCAAGAACGAACGGCTCGCGGATAACCCGCTGCTGGCGCGCTCAATCAAGAACCGCTTCCCGTACCTCGACCCGCTCAATCACTTGCAGGTGGAACTGCTCAAGCGCCACCGTGCGGGCGATTCGAATGCGCGGCTGCGGCGCGGGATTCATCTGACGATCAACGGGATTGCGGCGGGGCTGCGCAATACGGGTTGAGGGAGTGGCTTGTGGGTCGATGAGACGCCGGTGGCGCAGGCCGCTGGTGGAAGAACCTCTCGCTGGCTTCCTTGGATGACCGAGCTGGATACTCAAAGCGCCCCGTACTGCACAGCAATACGGGGCGCTTTGCTTTGTGCGCACATCCACAACGGCGGATCGGGCAGCCTCATGCCCTGCGTGCAAACGCACGCGTGTCTACGGTCCGCCTACCTATTGCCACCTGCCGCTACAATAGAGACCGCCTGTACCAGTACAAGTCAGGCGATTATTCTGGTATCAACAACACCCCTTTGCCGATACGATGAGCCCGCCGTCCCCCGCCCACCCGTCCCCGCCACCGCTCGATGCGACGCCCGCGCACGCCTTGGGTAATTTCATCCGCGCCCACCGCGAGCGGCTCTCGCCGCAGGCGGTCGGCCTGCCGCCCGGTCCGCGCCGACGCACGCCGGGCCTGCGCCGTGAGGAAGTCGCGCAACTGTGCGGGGTCAGTCCCACCTGGTACACGTGGATCGAGCAGGGACGGCCGGTTTCAGCGTCCGCCGAGGCGCTCGCGCGAATCGCCGTCGCGCTGCAACTGTCGCGCGCCGAGCGGGCCTATCTGTTCGAACTGGCGGCGCAACGCGATCCGGCCGAGCCCGACCCAGCCGCCGCCGATGCCCCCGCGACGCTGATCGAAACGGTCCAACTGGTGAACGCCCCGGCCTACGTGCTGGACCGGCAATGGAATGCATTGGCGTGGAACGAGCGCGCGGCCGACCTGTTCGTGGGCTGGCTCGATGGTGCACACGACCGCAACCTGTTGCGCTTCACGTTCATGGAACCGGTGGCGCGCGAGCTGATCGTCGACTGGGAGACGCGCGCACGGCGCCTTGCCGCCGAGTTTCGCGCCGACTCGATCCGCCACCTGGCGGACGCACCCACCCACAGCCTGATCGACACGCTGACGAGCACGAGCGACGCCTTCGCACGCTTCTGGGCGTCGCAGGACGTAGGCGAGCGCGAAGGTGGCCGACGCGAATTCAATCATCCGCGCGATGGACGGGTGGTGTACGACCAGATCACGTTCAAGCCGGCGCACCGGGAAGATCTGAAGCTGGTGGTGCTGGTGCGCGAGTAGCGGCGCTGCCGGATGTTAAAATCGAGGTCTTGTTCGTTTCGGCGGCGCCTCTACTGCCGAGAGCTTTTCCACCGCACGTTCTTCATTGCCCAACACCATGACGTCCCAACTGCATAAAAAAGGCGAAGCCTGGTCGGCTCGCTTCTCCGAGCCGATGTCGGATCTCGTCAAACGCTACACGTCGTCGGTTTTCTTCGACAAGCGACTGGCGCTGGTCGATATCGAAGGCTCGCTCGCGCACGCCGCGATGCTGGCTGCGCAGAAGATCATCGGCGCGGACGACCTGGCGGCTATCCAGCGCGGCATGGCGCAGATCAAGGGCGAAATCGAACGCGGCGAGTTCGAGTGGCAACTCGACCTGGAAGACGTGCATCTGAACATCGAAGCGCGCCTGACGGCGCTGATCGGCGACGCTGGCAAGCGCCTGCACACGGGCCGCTCGCGCAACGACCAGGTGGCGACGGACATCCGCTTGTGGCTGCGCGGCGAAATCGACCGGATTGGCGGCCTGCTGAAGGATCTGCGCGCGGCGCTGATCGACCTGGCCGAGCAGAATGCTGAAACGATCATGCCGGGCTTTACCCACTTGCAGGTGGCGCAGCCGGTGACGTTCGGTCATCACTTGCTGGCGTATGTCGAGATGTTCACGCGCGACGCCGAGCGCATGCGCGACTGCCGTACGCGCGTGAACCGCCTGCCGCTGGGCGCGGCGGCACTGGCCGGCACGAGCTACCCGATCGACCGTCACGCGGTGGCAAAGACACTGGGTTTCGACGGTATTTGCGCGAACTCGCTGGACGCCGTATCGGATCGCGACTTCGCGATCGAATTCACGGCGGCATCGGCGCTGGTGATGACACACGTGTCGCGTCTCTCCGAAGAACTGGTGTTGTGGATGAGCCCGCGAGTGGGCTTTATCGATCTGGCGGACCGTTTTTGCACGGGCTCATCGATCATGCCGCAGAAGAAGAACCCGGACGTGCCGGAACTGGCACGCGGCAAGACGGGTCGCGTGAACGGGCATTTGATGGCATTGCTGACATTGATGAAGGGTCAGCCGCTGGCCTATAACAAGGACAACCAGGAAGACAAGGAACCGCTGTTCGATACCGTGGACACGGTGGCAGATACGTTGCGGATTTTTGCCGAGATGGTGGCAGGGATTACGGTGAAGCCGCAGGCTATGCGGGCTGCGGCGTTGCAAGGTTTTTCTACTGCTACGGACCTGGCTGATTATCTCGTCAAGCGTGGGTTGCCGTTCCGGGATGCGCATGAGGCGGTGGCACATGCTGTGCGCGTTTGTGTGGATCGCAATTGCGATTTGGCGGATCTTTCGCTTGATGAGATGCGTCAGGAGCTGCCTAATGTGGCTCACCTGATCGGTGAGGATGTGTTTGAGTATTTGACGCTTGAAGGGTCTGTGGCTAGCCGGAATCATGCAGGGGGGACTGCGCCTCAGCAGGTTCGGCTGGCTGTTGTTGTTGCTCGGGAAGCGCTCAAGTAAGCGCTTGGGGTGTTTTTGCCTGCGGCGCCTTGGTTTGGGTTGTTGTTCTTGGGGTGTTGGCCTTTCCTTGCTTTCTTATTGGTTTGCTTGCGTTGCCCCTGTGCGGGGCGGCACCTACTTTTCTTTGCCGCCGCAAAGAAAAGTAGGCAAAAGAAAGCGGGCTCACACCGCTAGCCTGTAGGTGTCCTCCACTGGCATGAAGCCGGAGTGGTCCGCGCACGAAAGGCGCCATCGCACCACACGCATTAGTGACAAAGGACTCATTCATCCCGCCCACGCACTATGTGCGTGGCGGATGGGTCTGCAAGGGGAAGCGGGGCAACGGAAGACTTGAAGCTGCATGCATCGCCGAACCCCGAGCCCAACCGATGAAACGCCCAACCCCGTTGAAGGAAGCCCCCAAATATAGTTAGCATTCCTATGAAGCCCGAGGAAGCTTCTGGCGCTCGGCGCTCGGCTATCGGACAATTTTCTTCGCGCGGCTAGGTGAAGTTATGCCCGACGGCGGGGCGCGCAGCGCAACGCTGGAACGGATGACTGCCTTGTCACTAACGGGGATGGTGCGAGGGCAGGTCTCGTGCGCGGACCACTCAGTGTTCGCGCCAGTGGAGGACACCTACAGGCTAGCGGTTGCAAGCCCGCTTTCTTTTGCCTACTTTTCTTTGCGGCGGCAAAGAAAAGTAGGTGCCGCCCCGCACAGGGGCAACGCAAGCAAACCAATAAGAAAGCAAGGAAAGGCCAACACCGCAAGAACAACGACAAACCGCCACAGGCAACCAAACCAAGCACCCCACGAGCGATAATACCCCCACCGACCGAAGGTCAAAAAAAAGCCCTACAAAGCCAAATGATCATCCGCCCCCACCTCCACTGGTTCCGCATGCTCCTGGCCTGGCGAGGCTCAGTCCTCCCGCAGCTTCTGCCGCGCCTCTTCCTGATCTTCTGCATCTCCATCGCGGCCGTGGCCGTCCACGACCACCTCCTCAGGATCACCGTCAACCTCAGCACCACCCCCTTCTCCCTCATCGGTATCGCGCTCGCCGTCTTCCTCGGCTTCCGCAATAACGCCAGCTACGACCGCTGGTGGGAAGCCCGCAAACTCTGGGGCCAACTCCTCAACGATGCCCGCTCCATGACCCGCCAGGTCCTCACCCTGCCCCGCGAGTCCCTCGCCCAGTCAGACGTCAAAGACTTCGTCCAGGCCCTAAGCGCGCTGCCCCATGCACTGCGTCATCAGCTCCGCAAAACCGATCCGCGCGATGACCTCGCCGCGCGCCTGCCCGCACCGCTGCTCGACCGCGTCATGGCCTCACGTTATCGTCCCACCACCCTCATGCTCGTGCTCGGCGAATGGGTCCATCGCCAGTCGCGCACAAGCGCGCTGGACCCGATGGCCGTGCTCGCCTTCGATCGCAATCTGAATTCGCTGTCGGATGTCATCGGCGGATGCGAGCGTATCGGTTCTACGCCGCTGCCGTTTGCCTACTCGGTGATGATTCACCGTACCGTCTACTTCTTCTGCGCAGCACTGCCGTTCGGACTCGTCGAAAACATCGGCATCTTTACGCCCGTCTTCTCGGTCTTCGTTGCCTACGCCTTCATGGCCCACGAGGCCATCGCCTCCCAGCTCGAAGACCCCTTCGGCACCGACGAAAACGACCTCGCCCTCACCATGATGTCCGTCTATATCGAAGACGCCGTCCGCGATCTGCTCGCCGAGCCCGCCCTCGTCATCCCCGGCCCCGAAGCAGAGCAGTTCCTCGTGACCTGACGCTCAATGGCGGCTCACCGCCGCTAATCGCGGTCAATCGCCGTCGCTGCCCACCGTATCCGACAGCCGCTTGAGCGTCGCCACCCGCGCGCCAATGATGTCGACCCGGCCGCGCTCGTCGGTCACCGCGGTCGCCGCCTCCAGATACGCGCTCCACGCACGCTGCGCCCGCATCAGGATCGTCCGGGCACGCGCCGGCAGCTTGGTCTGCAAGCGGCGGTAGTAGCGGTTCATGTCGAAAGTCGCGTGTTCGCACATCGCGTCCGCGGAACACGGTCGTGGGCGAACCGGCAGAGTCCCGCCACTGCCCGCGTCGGCAGCCGCGCTGCGCAGCGCCAGCGCGCGGTCGCGCACCGGCTGCAGTTGCATGTCCGCCTCGGCGGTCTGATACATGGCACCTTGCTTTGTCGCGAAGACTGCGTCCAGCAACGGCGCCTGCGCATCGCGCGAAGCCTGCCAGCGGGTCTGGCTCTCTTCCCAGAGCTTGCGCCGTCCAGGCGGCAGCTTTGCCGCAAGCTGCTGCCATGCCGTATTCATCGCGGCCTGCCAGCCAAAGCGCGCCGTCTCCATGCACTGCAACTGGCCCGTCGTCGACGACATGTCACTGCGGGCCAGACACGTACGCATCGCCGCGTCGATCGGATCGGCCGCGGCCACTTCGGCGCGCGCGCTGATCGCCAGCGTCGACGCCATCGTCAGCAGCGCGGCAGCGGCCAACAACCAGGCGCCGCCGATCCGTTGCAACCGTCTCATTTTCAGCCGCGCACGCAATCGACGAAGTACTCGATGCGGCCGTTGATCGTCTCGCCCACCAGACCGTGGATGTCCGTGTGGAAGCCAGGGAAGCGTTCGTTGAACTCGCGCGCAAAACGCAGGTAGTTGACGATCGTCCTGTTGAAACGCTCGCCTGGAATCAGCAGCGGAATGCCCGGCGGATACGGCGTGAGCAGAATCGACGTGACGCGGCCTTCGAGTTCGTCGATCGGTACCCGGTCGATCTCGCGGTGCGCGAGCTTCGCGAACGCGTCGGACGGCTTCATGGCCGGCTCCATGCTCGACAGGTACATCTCGGTGGTCAGACGCGCGATGTCGTTGGCACGGTAGACGCTGTGGATCTGTTCACACAGATCACGCAGGCCGACGCGCTCGTACATCGGATGATGCTGGACGAACTCCGGCAGCACGCGCCACAGCGGCTGGTTGTTGTCGTAGTCGTCCTTGAACTGCTGCAACTCGGTCACCATCGAGTTCCAGCGGCCCTTCGTAATGCCGATCGTGAACATGATGAAGAACGAATACAGGCCGGTCTTCTCGACAATAATGCCGTGCTCGGCCAGGTATTTCGTGACGATTGCCGCCGGAATGCCGGACTCGCCGAAGCCGCCGTCCATGTCCAGACCCGGCGTGACGATGGTCGCCTTGATCGGGTCGAGCATGTTGAAGCCTTCGGCGAGCGGACCGAAGCCGTGCCACGCGTCGTTCGGGCGCAGCATCCAGTCTTCGCGCGAGCCGATGCCCTCTTCCGCGAACTCCTCCGGACCCCACACCTTGAAGAACCAGTCGTCGACGTATTCGTCGTCGACCTTGCGCATCGCGCGGCGGAAATCGAGCGCCTCGGCGATCGACTCTTCCACCAGCGCGGTGCCGCCCGGCGCTTCCATCATCGCCGCGGCCACGTCGCAGGAGGCGATGATCGCGTACTGCGGGCTCGTGGACGTATGCATCAAATACGCTTCATTGAAGCGGTGCTTGTCAAAGCGGCTGTTCTTCGAATCCTGCACGACGATCTGCGATGCCTGCGAAATGCCGGCCAGCAGCTTGTGCGTCGAGTGCGTCGCGAACACCAGCGCGCCGATGCGCGGACGACCCGCGCCGATGGCGTGCATGTCCTGGTAGAACTCGTGGAACTCGGCGTGCGGCAACCACGCTTCGTCGAAATGCAGCGTATCGAGCCAGTCGCCGAGCATTTCCTTGATCATCTCGACGTTGTAGATCACGCCGTCATAGGTGCTCTGCGTGATGGTCAGGATGCGTGGCTTGAGGTCCGGATTCTTCGCCAGCGCTTCGCGCGCGAACGGGTTCGCCAGGATCTTCTTCTTGATGTTCTCCGGCTCGAATTCGCTGCGCGGAATCGGGCCGATGATGCCGAAGTTGTTGCGTGTCGGCGTGAGGAACACCGGAATCGAGCCGGTCATCGTGATCGCGTGCAGGATCGACTTGTGGCAGTTGCGGTCCACCAGCACGATGTCGCCCGGCGCCACCGTACCGTGCCAGACGATCTTGTTCGAGGTCGACGTGCCATTGGTCACGAAGAACACGTGGTCGGCGCTGAAAATGCGCGCGGCATTGCGCTCGGAGGCGGCTACCGGGCCGGTGTGATCGAGCAGCTGGCCGAGTTCGTCGACGGCATTACACACGTCCGCGCGCAGCATGTTCTCGCCGAAGAACTGGTGGAACATCTGGCCAAGCGGGCTCTTCAGGAACGCCACGCCGCCCGAGTGCCCAGGACAGTGCCACGAGTACGAGCCTTCGTCCGCGTACTGCACCAGCTCCTTGAAGAACGGCGGCGCGAGCGAATCGAGGTAAACCTTGGTCTCGCGGATGATATGGCGCGCGACGAACTCCGGCGTGTCCTCGAACATGTGAATGAAGCCGTGCAGCTCACGCAGGATGTCGTTGGGCAGATGGCGCGAGGTGCGCGTTTCGCCGTACAGGAAGATCGGGATGTCGGCGTTGCGGCGGCGCACTTCCGTCACGAACGCGCGCAGTGCGACGATTGCGGCGGCCAGTTCGGGCGCGTCGCCTTCGACCACCACGTTGTCGGAATACGGCAGCAGCTCATCGTCGTCGATCGACAAAATGAAACACGACGCACGGCTCGACTGTTGCGCGAACGAGGTCAGATCGCCATAGCTCGTCAGCCCGAGCACTTCCGCGCCTTCTTTCTCGATTGCTTCCGCGAGAGCCCGGATGCCGGAACCCGAGATGTTCTCGGAGCGGAAATCTTCGTCAATGATGACGACGGGAAAACGAAACTTCATGGGCGATTCTCCAAAAGGAACGACCGCTGCTTTCCTGGATAAAGAGCAGCGGTCACCTGTATTTCCGGGTGGGTCAGTGCGCTGCGAGCGTCACGTTTTGGGCAACGTCACGCCGTGCTGACCTTGATATTTGCCGCCGCGATCCGCGTACGACGTTTCACAAATTTCGTCGCTTTCGAAAAACAGCACCTGGGCGACGCCTTCGTTCGCGTAGATTTTCGCAGGCAAAGGTGTCGTATTTGAGAATTCCAGCGTAACGTGCCCTTCCCACTCGGGTTCAAAAGGCGTCACGTTGACGATGATCCCGCAACGCGCATAGGTCGACTTGCCCAGACACACCGTCAGGACGCTGCGCGGAATACGGAAATACTCCACCGTGCGCGCCAGAGCGAACGAATTCGGCGGGATGATGCAGACGTCGCCCTTGAAATCGACAAACGACTTCTCGTCAAAGTTCTTGGGGTCGACGATGGTCGAGTTGATGTTCGTGAAGATCTTGAATTCGTCCGCGCAGCGAATGTCGTAGCCGTAGCTCGACGTGCCATAGCTGACGATCTTCCGGCCGTCCTCGGAAACGCGCACCTGATCGGGCGCGAACGGCTCGATCATGTTGTGCGACGCGGCCATGCGCCGGATCCACTTGTCGGATTTGATGGTCATAGTTGAACGCTGCGTAACGGATGAAGCATGGATGAATAAGGATGAAGCCGGCAAAGGCCCGCCGGGCCGCGTGTTGCCGGACGAAAGGCGCTTATTTTACGCGATCAGCGCGCTGCTGCTGCAACTGCGGCAAATAAGATTGTTGCAGCGCAGCGGAGTGAGAACGGACCGGTTCTGCAGAATGTTGAAGACGCGTCAAAAATGCGGCGCGAGACTTGATGATGACCGCGCGCCAGCCACCACTGGCCGCCGCTACTGCCGGATGATGCCGCAAGCGAGCAGCGGGCCGGCACCATGTTGCGGCCAGGCGTAAGGATCGGAAGCGTCGCGATGCACCACCACCGCCCGCTGCAGCACCGAGCGGATGCCGTCGAGCGAAACGTCCGGCGCCACGATAAAGCCGCTCGCCACACCGTTCGAATCCGCGTGGATATTGCCGAGATCGCCTTCAACCCGTGCACCCATCTTCAGCCGCTCGGCCGCCGGCGCGAAAACCGCGCCGACGCTCGAACCGTCCACCGAATTGCAATCGCCGCGCTCATGCACCTGCAGCGCATGATCGCTATCAGGAGGCAAGCCGGAAAGATTGTAGGTAACCTGCACGCCGTCGGAGCGCTCAATGAAGGTCACCAGACCGCGCGTCTGGCTTCCTACGGCCGGCACCAGTTGTGCCTCGGCGCGCTTTTCCTGTGGTCTCAGGAATGTAGTGCAGCCGCATAGCAGCAGGCTGCTGGCAGCCAGGACGATGAACGCATGCACCGCCTGCCCGTCGATTCGTTTTCCCATGCGATCCTCTTGTCGACCGCCGGCCGCCCCTGCGGTCGCCGAGCCGAACCTGATGAAGTCGACATGATACCGCGAGCGGAGGCGTCTCCAACGCCTGCGCCCGTGTTCCGAAAGGAGTTTCAGGTGTTCTGCACCACGATCGTCGGAAACTTCGAAGTCATGTCGCGGGCACGCTCGGCGATATGGATCGCCACCTTGCGGGCAATCGAGCGATAAATCTCGGCGATCCGGCCATCCGGATCGGCCACCACGGTCGGGCGACCGGAGTCGGCCTGCTCGCGGATGCCTATATCGAGCGGCAGGCTGCCGAGCACTTCGACACCATATTCCTTCGCCATGCGATCGCCGCCGCCGGCGCCGAAAATATGCTCTTCGTGGCCGCAATTCGAGCAGATATGGATGCCCATATTCTCGACGATCCCGAGGATCGGAATGCCGACCTTCTCGAACATCTTGAGGCCCTTCTTGGCGTCGAGCAGCGCGATGTCCTGCGGCGTGGTCACGATCACCGCGCCCGTCACCGGCACGCGCTGCGACAGCGTGAGCTGGATGTCGCCGGTGCCCGGCGGCATGTCGACGATCAGGTAGTCCAGATCTTCCCAGTTCGTCTGCCGCAGCAGCTGTTCGAGCGCGGAGGTGGCCATCGGGCCGCGCCAGACCATCGGGTTGTCCTGCTCGATCAGAAAGCCGATCGAGTTGGCCTGCATGCCGTGGCCGCGCATCGGGCTCATTGTCTGGCCGTCCACCGATTCCGGACGGCCTTCGATGCCGAGCATCATCGGCAACGACGGGCCATAGATGTCCGCATCCAGAATGCCGACAGACGCGCCTTCGCTCTCGAGCGCCAGCGCCAGGTTCACGGCGGTCGTGCTTTTGCCGACGCCGCCCTTGCCCGACGCCACCGCGATAATGTTCTTCACGTTCGGCAACAGTTTCACGCCGCGCTGCACAGTGTGCGCCGCGATCTGCTGGGAAACCTGCACACGTGCCTCGGCCACACCCGGCACGGCGCGCAACGCGTCGCCGATCAGTGTGCGAATCGCTTCAAACTGCCGTTTGGCCGGATAGCCGAGTATCACTTCGACGCTAACCGTGGCACCATCAATAGCGGTGTTCTTGAGGCTTTTCGCCGCCGCGAAAGGGCGGCCGGTGTTGGGGTCAGCGACAGTCGCGAGGGCGGCGTCGACCAATGCCCGATCAATGCTCATTGAGACTCCATGGGAACACTTGCGGCGCGACCGAATCGAAGTTTCGGCCACCGACTGGAAATTGAAAGAAATTGTTATGTGGGATTGCGCAAATCAGCCTTGCCGGGCACCCTTCGCCAGCAGCAGGCCGCAGGGTCGCATCGCCAGATACTTCAGTCGTCATTGTAGTGGCTGGCGCGGGAGGTTGCCGGAAGACCCTTCTTCACCGTGTTTGCGCGGCGTCGACCAACATGCCCATCGTGGACGGACGACCCGCTTTAATAATCAAGAGGAATCAAAATGAACGCAAAAATCATGACTCGCCTGGCAGTCTTCGCAGTCGCCGGTTCGCTGCTGGCAGGCTGCGCCACGCAACAGGGCACCAACACCGCGGTCGGTACGGGCGTGGGCGCCGGTACGGGTGCGGCACTCGGCGCGATCTTCGGTGGTGGCAAGGGCGCGGCAATCGGTGCGGGCGTCGGCGCAGCGGTTGGCGGCATCACCGGCTACAACTGGCAGGCCATTCACAACAAACTGTCGGGCGCCACCAAGGGTACCGGCACGCAGATCACGGAACAGCCGGACGGTTCGCTCAAGCTGAACATCCCTAGCTCGGTTACGTTCGATACGAACAGCTATGCGCTCAAGCCGTCGTTCACGCCGATCATCGACCAGTTGGCGCAGACGCTCCAGCAGAATCCTGAGCTGATCGCGCAAGTGGTCGGTTATACGGACAGCACCGGTTCGCCCCAGTACAACCAGACCCTGTCGGTCAACCGTGCACAAAGCGTCGCCGACACCCTGCTCCA
Source organism: Paraburkholderia sp. GAS82 (assembly GCF_050436285.1). NCBI lineage: Bacteria > Pseudomonadati > Pseudomonadota > Betaproteobacteria > Burkholderiales > Burkholderiaceae > Paraburkholderia > Paraburkholderia sp. GAS82. The sequence continues at coordinate 337,796 of NZ_JBNDLX010000006.1, read as the reverse complement.
GCGCGGCATCAATCCGCAACGCCTGTCCGCACAGGGCATGGGGCAGAACAATCCGATCGCCGACAACAACACGGACGCTGGCCGTGCTGCGAACCGCCGCGTGGAAATCTACCTGCGCGCGACCGCGCAACACGCAGGCTAACGGCTAGTACAGCGGGGAATGGGTGTGGGGCCAGCACGCTGCGTGCAGTCAGTCGCCGCGCCGCGAATCCCACCATGTGATGGGGACGGAAACACCGGTAGGTGAATCGAAAAAAATTTCGAACTCTCCCGAAAATCCGCTGTCTCTCTTTACGGTACGTGGCTGGCTTTGCCGCCACGGCACCATTCTCCTCTTGTCGTTGTTGCTCCGGGGCCCATAGCCCCGGTTTTTTTTGGTGCCGGTTCCGCGCGCCGTTCAGTTCAAGGTCTGGCGCACCAAAACACCGCGGGTCTGCTCGCCGCGGCCGCCCTGCTAGAATCGTAGTTTCGTCTCCCGCAAGCCCTCATACTCCCTATGTCAGCACCCGCAACCGGTCTCCCCGCAGGCGCGCCGTCCGGCCGTCGACAGATTCTCGTCACGTCAGCCCTTCCCTATGCGAACGGGCAAATCCATATTGGCCATCTGGTCGAATATATCCAGACGGACATCTGGGTCCGGACGCTGCGCATGCACGGCCACGAGGTGTATTACGTCGGCGCCGACGATACGCACGGCACGCCGATCATGTTGCGGGCGGAAAAGGAAGGCATCACGCCGAAGCAGCTGATCGACCGCGTCTGGCAGGAACACAAGCGCGATTTCGACAGCTTCGGTATTTCCTTCGACAATTATTATTCGACCGACTCGGAAGAGAACCGGGTTCTTAGCGAATCCGTCTATACGGCGCTCAAAGACGCAGGGCTGATCGACGCACGCGATATCGAACAGGCGTATGACCCCGTCAAGGAAATGTTCCTGCCGGACCGCTTCATCAAGGGCGAGTGTCCGAAGTGCGGCGCCAAAGACCAGTACGGCGACAACTGCGAAGTGTGTGGCTCGACCTACCAGCCCACCGAGCTGATCAACCCTTACTCGGTGGTCTCGGGCGCCACGCCGATCCGCAAGACGTCGACGCACTATTTCTTCCGCCTCTCCGACCCACGCTGCGAGAATTTCCTGCGCGGCTGGGTGGGTGGGCTGGCGCAGCCTGAAGCCACCAACAAGATGCGCGAATGGCTCGGCGATTCCGGCGAGGCCAAGCTGGCTGACTGGGATATTTCCCGTGACGCGCCGTACTTCGGCTTCGAGATCCCCGGCGCGCCGGGCAAGTACTTCTACGTGTGGCTGGATGCGCCGGTCGGCTATTACGCGAGCTTCAAGAACCTCGCGGAAAAGCGCGGTATCGATTTCGACGCGTGGGTGCGCAAGGGCTCGAGCGCCGAGCAGTACCACTTCATCGGCAAAGACATCCTGTACTTCCACACGCTGTTCTGGCCGGCCATGCTCGAATTTTCGGGCCATCGCACGCCGACCAACGTGTTCGCGCACGGTTTCCTGACGGTGGACGGCGCGAAGATGTCGAAATCGCGCGGCACGTTTATCACGGCGCAGAGCGTGATCGACACCGGCCTGAATCCGGAATGGCTGCGCTACTACTTCGCCGCCAAGCTGAACAGCACGATGGAAGACCTCGACCTGAATCTGGACGACTTCCAGGCACGCGTGAACAGTGATCTGGTCGGCAAGTACGTGAACATCGCGAGCCGCGCGGCGGGCTTCCTGATCAAGCGTTTCGACGGGCGCGTGCAGGACAGCGCGATGCAGCATCCGCTGCTCGGCACGCTGCGCGCGGCGATCCCGCAGATCGCTGCCAACTACGAAGCGCGCGAGTACAACCGCGCACTGCGTCAGACGATGGATCTGGCCGACGCCGTCAACGCTTACGTGGATACAGCCAAGCCTTGGGATCAGGCGAAAGATCCGGCCAACGCGGTCGCGCTGCACGAAACCTGCAGCGTCAGCGTCGAGGCGTTCCGGTTGCTGTCGCTCGCGCTGAAGCCGGTGCTGCCGAAGCTCGCGGAAGCCGTCGAAGGGTTCCTCGGCATCGAGCCGCTGAAGTGGTCCGATGCCGCCACGCCGCTCAGCTCAGAGCGGCCGATCAACGCGTATAAGCATCTGATGACGCGCGTCGATCCGAAGCAGATCGAAGCACTGCTGGCGGCCAATCGTGAGTCGCTGCAGGCAACGGACGCCGCGGCGCCTGTCGCCGCCGACAACGCCAAAACCAAGGCCAAGGCAAAAGCTGCTGCAGCCGGCGACAAGGCAAGCACCGAAGACGACGGCTCCGGCGTCATCTCGATCGACGACTTTGCAAAGATCGATCTGCGTATCGCGAAGATCGTCGACTGTCGCGCGGTGGAGGGTTCGGACAAGCTGTTGCAACTGACGCTCGACGTCGGCGAAGAGAAAACCCGCAACGTGTTTTCGGGTATCAAGTCGGCCTATCAGCCGGAGCAACTGATCGGCAAGCTGACGGTAATGGTGGCAAATCTCGCGCCGCGCAAGATGAAGTTCGGGTTGTCCGAAGGGATGGTGCTAGCGGCATCGGCGACCGACGAGAAGGCCGAACCGGGCCTCTACATCCTCGAACCGCATAGCGGCGCGAAGCCGGGCATGCGGGTCAAGTAGGACCGCGGCGCGGGTCGCGCTACCGCCGTCACTGGAAAAGCAAAAAGCACGTCAACCGACGTGCTTTTTTGCTTTGCGAGCATGCGGGGGCAACCCGCATGCATCGCCCTACTGCTTCGACTTGCCAAACCACGGCCAGCGATCGAAGCGCCGCGTGTACAACAGGTTCATCCCCTGGAACGTCCCGCCGTACGCCACCACCGACCAGTAGCGCGTCAGATTGACCGTCGCCTTGATCGCATTGCTCGCCGACTGCAGACCCTGCTCATATCCCAGTACCAGCCACTGGTTGATGGCCTTCGACACCATCACGACCTGCGGATCCGTCAGCCCCACATCGCTCGTGCCGATCGAAAACTCGTCGAGCCCGAACGTCTGCGCGATCCGCTTGCCTTGCGTATTGCCGAGCAGCGCCAGGGCGGTCGTCATCGCACTTTGCTGACCGAGGTTGTTGCCCTGATCGGTGCCGTGGCCAAACAACAGCCATGACAGCTTTTCGTTGTCGGGCACGGACGGCTCCGAGATCAGCTTGGCGACCGGCGCGTCGACGGTACCGGTCACCTGTACGCCCGCTTCGACCTGCTGGTTGCGCCGCATCGCCAGAATGTTGATGCCCGGATTGGCCACCGGACCGTTGAACGTGAAGAAGCCGTTCTCGATGTTCAGCTTGCGCCCGAAAGCGGTATAGGTCGAGCCTTGTGTCACGCGCACGTCGCCCACTGCGCGCAGCGGCGCGTCAGGCGCGCTCAGCGCAGTGATCTTGCCGGTCAGCCCGAGGTCCGCGCCCTGACCGCGGAAGCGGAACTTGTTGCCCAGATTGATCTCGACGGTAGCGGTCGGCGCAAAGCGGCTTGCCGGCTTGTTGCCGGGGAGCACACCCGGCTTCGCCTCGCCGGGCACCGTGCCGTCAGGCCGCACGACCACCACGTCATCACCGAGCTTGGGCGCCGCCTGCTCCGGCATGTCGAAAAGCGCGTGATCGACGGTGAATTTCCCATTGATATTCATGGCCCCGAGGTGTCCGCCGTTGGCCACGGTCGCGCTGCCCGAAAGCGACAGATTGCGGTCCGGCGCCGCGAACAGTTCCAGCTTATCGGCAACAATGCTCGCGGTCAGATCGGGCTCCGAACCGTCGAGGCGCACCTTGCCGGTAGCGCGCAACGTGCCGGTTGCGCCGTGGAATTCAACCTGCTGGAAGTCCACCAGATTCTGCGACAACGCAATGCGGATCACTCCATCCTTCAACTGGATGCCCTGATCGACCGCAGTGGCCGAGATGCCGTCACCCAGCAGCGACCCCGACACGCTTGGCTTCGCCACCGTGCCGCCAAGCGCGAGCTTCAGCGCGAGATGGCCGTCGAGCATATAAGTCGGGCCGAGCAGACCGCCGGTGGTCTTCAGCGACGGCACATTGGCGTCGATATTGCCCGTGAGCGGCGCCTCGTCGTTGATACTCAATGCACCGTTGTTCATCGCAAGCGTCGTGTGAGCGTCGGCGTCGATCACGCCGATCCGGCTCGCCTGCGCATGCACCGTCGCGTTCAGGCGATTGCCGGCGCTGAAGTCGACGCGCGCCGAGAGATCGGTGATACCCATCGATGCAAGACCGTTGCCGATTTCCACCGTCACATCGCCGCCGCGGCGCTTCAACTGGATGTGGCCGCTCGCCGTGTTGCCGAGCGCGAAGTCCCAGTCGCCGTCGAACACCAGATCGGTTTTCATCGGCGGCGGCTCGCCGGTGAACTCCTGCTGGATCGACATCAGGCGCGCCACCGAAACGCCCGTCAGCGAGCCGGCCGACTGGATGCGTCCGTGATCCAGCGCGAACGATTTCAGATCGAGCACCGCGCCTTCCAGCGTCAACCGGGTTGCGCCGAGCGTCACGTGGTTAGGCGCCGCGCTGATGGTTAGCGGCGACTCGAGATTGATCGAAGGCGTGCCGCGATTCTGCAACTGCGTGACGGTGCCATCCCAGGCCGTGCCTTGCGATGTATCGGAGAGGCGGCCATTGGCGGCCAGCGTCAGGTCGAGCGGCCGCTGATACAGCGTGCCGACCGCCTGGGCTTGCAGCGTATGGTGCGCGCGCGTGCCGTTCAGGCGCGCGCTGAGCGTCGACAGTTCGACGCCGTTTGTGCTCAAGTCACGCGCGTCGGTCGTAAAGACCATCGCGCCGTTTGCACCGTCGCGCAACTCGGCGTGGCCCTCCGCGTGGCCGAGCTTGTTCGCGCCGAATACGACGCTATCGGCCTTGTAGTCCAGCGTGACATTCGGATGCGCAAACGAGCCGGTCACATCGCCGTTGGCGGTAACCTGCCCGGCCAGACCGAAACCGAGGCGCTCGATTTGCGGGGCATCCGCGCGAAACCGCAACCGGTCGCCCGGCGCGCCGAAGCTGCCCTGCAGATCGACCTGGTTGCCTGCTACTGACAGCGTGAGCTTGCTGGGCAGGATCCGCGAACCTGCGAGCTGGATCGTGCCGCCGCCGGTCATCGGCAAGTCGTCGTAGACGCTCTGGCCAAGTTTGATCTCAGCTTTGGTCGTGAAGGTAGGACCGAGCACGCCGGCTGCCGTGATGGTGCCGTTGACGCGCGCCTGGATCTTCGGCGACGGAGACGACGACGGTTTTGCGGCAGGCGCCGAGCGCTTTGCTGGAGGTACCGGGGCCTGTGCTGGACGCGCCGGGGCTTTTGCCGGTGTCGCCCTGGCAGGATTGCTGCGGCCCTTGCCGTCGTTCGCTGCAGCGCCGGCCGGCGCGCGCGAAGGCATCTGCGAGGTCAACCCGAGCGGATCGAAATCGGTCAGTTGTGCTTTCAGGTTGTATGTGGAACTGGCGTCGTGTTTGATGGCGCCCGAGAGGTCAATCCGTCCGCGGCCCGAGGTGATCCGCACATCGCTAAAACTCATGCGCGCCGGGTCAAACGTGATTTTGCCCTGGGCGCGCAGCGCGGCCTTGGGATCAGCGAGATCGAGCGTGATGCTCTGCACGTCGTCATTCAGGCGAATGCCGATCGGCCCGGCAAGCTGGGTTGAGCGCACGCTCGCTTCGAGCGCGTTCAGGTCGAGACCGGCCACATGCAGATCGAGTTGGCCACGCTTGCCAGTCAGCGCGCCCGCGCCTGTGAGCGTCGCGTTCTTGACGAGTCGCACGTTCAGATTCGAGATGCTTTGGGCGTGCGCATCGAGCCGCACGTCGGTATGGGCTTCGATCAGCGGCAGCAGATGTTCGTCGATCGCGCCCGGTTTCGCGTTGACGATCGACACCTGACCAGCGACGACAAAGCCAGCGGCAGATTTCGCCGCGGGGGCAGCGGTGGTCGAGGCGCTCGCTGCAACCGGACTGGCAACGCTCCCGCTCGCACCCACGCCACTCCCACTCCCACTCGCGCTCTCCGCACTCGCCGCACTCGCCCCGCTCGCCCCGCTCGCGGCCGCTGCGCCACCGCCGCCCTCACCCACAACCGGCTGCAGATCCGCCCGCACCGCCAGATCCGCCAACGGCGCACCAGGCGCGAAAGCCTGCGGGTTAATGTGATCGAACGTCAACGTCGCGCGCTGCAGCGGCACCTCGGCAAACGGCGTCGCCTCGACGTGCGCATGGCCCGCGAGTTTCATGCCGCTCGCATCCAGTTCCGCCACCAGCGTCTCGAGCGTGCCGCTCAAGCGCCCGCTGACCTGCACCGGCTCCTCATTGACCTTGCCCGAGTAACCGATATTGCCGCTCAACGGAAACGGCCGCACGCCATCCAGCTTCGCCGCCGCCGTCACCGAACCAAACGGCGTATCGAGCCGATCGATCGCGGCTTCGTGATGCTGCCCATCGCTGCGCCCATGGAAAATGAAATGCGAATACTCCGCCGTCGACCCGCCTTGATGCAACAGCAGCGTATCGACCCGCACGTCACGTATTTCGATCTGCATCGGTAAACGCAGGTCCTTCGGCAGGCTCATCGGCGAACTGCTGCTGGATGAGGACGAGCCGATCCGCGCGTCGATGGTGCCCACATGCAGATAGTCGACCGCAAAACGCCACGGCCGCCCGCTCACCGCCCAGCGGCCATCGACCTTGTCCACCTTGATGTCGGTGCCGCTGCCGTCGAGACTGCGCCACTCCACCCCGTGCAAACGCAAGCCCGTGATCAGCGCGCCGCCGTCCAGCGTGCCGGTGAGGCGGCCGCCCAGCAGCCTCACCGCAGCGTGCCACGCATAGGCAGTGCCGCGTTCAGTCGCCACCGCGCCGTATAACGCTCCCGCCAACAATGCCACGAGCACCACCGGCACCCCCATAAACCACGCGAGCAGCGTCCACAACCGGCGCTTGCGGCGCACGGGAGGCGGCGTCTCAGAACCATCCGGCGTGGTGCCACCGGGTGTCTGCGGAGGAGGGTTGGCGGAAGAATCCGTCGTCATACTCGAGCCATGCGAATCACAATGCCTGAAGCGAAAGTCACTGCAGTTGGAAGTAAAAGATCAAAAGGCGATGCCGAGCGTCAGATACGGCCGGATATCCTTGTTACGAATCCCGTACGCGAGGTCGACGTTCACTGGCCCCACAGGACTGCGCCAGCGCGCGCCAAAACCCACGCCGGGGTAGAACACTTTTTCGCCCCATGTGTCGGTGGCCGTGCCGATGTCGAAGAACACCGCGCCGCCCCAGTCATGGGTGAACCAGTGCTGGTATTCGCTCGAAGCTGTAATCAGGTATTTGGTCGGCAGCACCGAGCCGTCGACGTTATTGCCGATGCCTTCGTAGCTATAGCCACGCACCGAATTCGAGCCGCCTGCCCGGAACAGCAACGAGGCCGGAATGCCGCTCGAACTGCCCGACGTGAACACACCGCCGAATTCAGCACGTATCAAGACAAGATCGGATTTGCCGACCGGGAAGTACTGCTGGGCACGCGCATAGAGGCGCCCGAAAGTCTGATCGGCCAGGGCGCCCTTGACCGCGAAACCCGCTTCGACGTGAATCAGGTTGCCGGAGCGCGGAAACAGCGGGTCGTCGGTATTACGGCGCGTCCAGGTCCATGCGGGCACGAGTGCGTGGGCGGTAATCGGTCCGACCGCGTTCTGGTCGAGCCTGTCGTCGTAATAGAAGAGCGAGTAGCCGTAGTCGAGGTACTGCGATGTGCGGGTGGTTTGCACGCCGGCGCGAATACTGTAGATGCGGGTATCGGACACATTGGTGGTGCCATACGAGGCCAGCACGCTATTGGTCCACGCGCGCTCGCCCGGCGGCATCGACAACTGGATCTGGCCGAACTGTTCGATCTGGTCGATCCGGCCGCCCACCGTGAACGGGTACGCTGCGCCGAAGGTATTCAGATACGAGTAGTTGCCCTGCACCTGTGGACCGGTATCCGTGGCGTAACCCACGCCGCCGCGAATGCTGTTGTAGGGATATTCGCTGACCTTCACCCGCACCGGTGTCTCGAGCGGCTTGGCCGGGTCGTTGCCGACGTCGATCGCGACGCTCGCGTAGTACGGCGTGTTCTGCAACTGGCGCTGCAGTTCAGCCACTCGCTGCACGTCGTAAATGGCGCCGACGGAAATCGGATTCACGTTGTCGACGATCTTCGCGGGATAGCGCTCGGTGCCTACCACTTCGAGCTTGCCCATCGTGAAGGTCGGACCGCTGTCGAAGGTGACGGACAGCTTCGCCTCGTGCGTGCGCGGATCGATACGTGCCTGCGACTGCGTAATCTTCGCCGCCACATAGCGGCGCGCTTGCAACGCACGGAGGGCCGCGCTTTTGGCATCGTCCCAGCCGCCCTGCGAGAACGGGTCGCCTTCATGCAGCGAAAAGGCAAAGCGGGTAGCGTTTTCCTGCGCCGGGTCTTCGGTCAGCACCGGCCCGTTGAATGACAGCGTAACGGAAGAAATTGTGGTCTGCGGACCGGGATCGACGCTCACCGTGACGCGCTTCTTGCCGTCGACCGTACGAACGTCGGTGCGCACCACCGGCGAAAAATAGCCCGCGGTGGCGGTCAGATCGCGCACCTGCTGCGGAGTCGCGGTGACCAGAAAGTCGAACTGGTCGTCGCTGACATCGTCCCGTTTGGCGAAGCGGGCGATATCCAGATGCTCCTCGAGCAGCTTGCGCACCGCGCGCGGCGAGGCCTGGATATCGACCTTGTAAGCTGCGCGTGCCTCGACAGCCGCGAACGCAAGCCAGACCAGACCCAGCGTCAGCCATGCGCGCACCAGCCACGCCGCGCCCTGAGCGTGGCGCGCGAGCCGACCACGCCGCGCAGCCGGTTTGCCATGTTGCACACGCGACGGTTCGATCGCACAACCCGCCAAACAGGACCTCCGCGGCCGTTGTTGATGAAAGATTCCGCTTGCCGGCCGCTGCGGCGGCCCGAAGCTCGCTATTTGACCACATCGGCGGCGCCTCGCGGGCATCTCGAAATTGGCGGAGGCGGCCTATCCACGCCCTCCCCGACTGTTCGGGCATGGGCTCTGCAGTTGCGGCTCGCCCGCCTTGGACGTGGCAACCGGGCCGATGTTCCGCGAGTTTTCGCCCACAGGCGACGCTTGCTGTAAAATTGCGTCGACCCGAGCGACGGTCTCAATAACCGCCGCCACCTCCCCATACGGACGTTGAGCCATGTATCAATCGGACATCACGCAGTTCCTGAATCAGTTGAAGGAACAAAAGCCCACCCTCGAGGCGGAACAACGCCGCGGCCGCTCGCTGCTGTGGGACAAACAGCCGATCGACCTCGAAGAGCGCGCCGAGCAGCAAGCCTCGCGCGTGCAACAGACCGCCTACCAGTACTACCAGAACTTCTGAGCGTGAGTTCCGCCGACGAGGCCCGCGCCGCCAAAGCGGCGCAGCCCGACGCTGCGCTCGCCGCGCCCGCGACCGATTCGACGCCCGATACCGTCGACGGCATTGCGTTCGCACGCCTGTACGGCGAGCCGCTTTTCAAGCTGCCGACCGATCTGTACATCCCGCCGGACGCCCTCGAAGTCTTTCTCGAAACGTTTGAAGGTCCGCTGGATCTGTTGCTGTACCTGATCCGCAAGCAGAACTTCAACGTGCTCGACATCCCGATGGCGGATGTCACCACGCAGTATCTGGGCTACGTCGAGCAGCTGCGGCAGACCAATCTCGAACTCGCGTCCGAGTATCTGCTGATGGCCGCGATGCTGATCGAGATCAAGTCGCGCATGCTGCTGCCGGTCAAGAAGGCGGATACCGGCGAGGAAGCCGAGGATCCGCGGGCCGAACTCGTGCGGCGCCTGCTCGAGTACGAGCAGATGAAGCTCGCGGCGCAGCGTATCGATCACCTGCCGCAACTCGGCCGCGACTTCCTGCGCGCCGACGTCTATATCGAGCAGAGCATCACGCCGCGTTTCCCGGACGTGAATAGCGAAGATCTGCGCGCCGCCTGGGCCGACGTGATCAAACGCGCGAAGCTCGTGCAGCATCACCGGATTTCGCGTGAAGAGCTGTCAGTGCGCGAGCACATGAGCGTGATCCTGCGCCGGCTGCAGAACGCACGCTTCATGGAGTTCTCGGAGCTGTTCGACACGACGCGCGGCGTGCCGGTGGTGGTGGTGAACTTCATCGCCATGCTGGAGCTGTCGCGTGAATCGCTGATCGAAATCACCCAGGCCGAGCCATTCGCGCCTATCTACGTGCGGCTCGCATACCTGCCGGCATAGGCGGCGCCTCGCATTAGAGTCGCGCCTCACTTCGGTGCGCCGATCCGTAGGCACAGCGCGCGCAAATCCACTACAATCCCGCGCTCCGAACCCGTCATCACCGGAACGGGATCCTGGCCGCCGAAATGATGCCCAATGCACCATTATCGTGCAAACCAGGTCCTGCGCCGCGCGAGGAAAACACGTCCGACCATGAAAGTCATCAGCTCGATCCACGAATTGCGCGACCAGTTGCGCGGCCAGAACCGCACTGCGTTTGTCCCAACGATGGGCAACCTGCATGAAGGGCATCTGTCGCTGATGCGTCTGGCGCGCCAGCATGGCGACCCGGTGGTAGCGAGCATTTTCGTCAACCGGCTGCAATTCGGGCCGAACGAGGATTTCGACAAATATCCGCGCACGCTCGAAGCCGATATCGAGAAGCTGCAAAGCGAGAACGTCTACGTGCTGTTTGCGCCGACCGAGCGCGATCTGTATCCGGAGCCGCAGGAATACCGTGTGCATCCGCCGCACGATCTGGGCGACATCCTCGAGGGCGAATTCCGCCCGGGCTTCTTCCAGGGCGTGTGCACAGTCGTGATGAAGCTGATGTCGTGCGTGCAGCCGCGCGTCGCCGTGTTCGGCAAGAAGGATTACCAGCAACTGATGATCGTGCGCCAGATGTGCCAGCAGTTCGCGCTGCCCACGGAAATCATCGCCGCTGAAACCGTGCGCGACAGCGACGGCCTCGCCCTCAGCTCGCGCAACCGCTACCTGCAGGCCGCCGAGCGCGCCGAGGCGCCGAAGCTCGCGGCCGAACTGAACCGGGTGCGCGATGCCGTACTGGCCGGCAACCGGGATTTCGCGGCTATCGAGCGCGCGGCGATGGACGCGCTGGCCGCACGCGGCTGGCAGCCCGACTATATCGCCGTGCGTAAGCGCTCGAACCTGCTGCCGCCCACCGCGCAGGACATCGATGCGCCGCTCGTCGTGCTCGCCGCGGCCAAGCTGGGCGCCACTCGCCTGATCGACAACCTCGAAATCTGACCAACAGAACACCAGGAAAAAGGCCCAAGAGAACGGTCATGCAACGTCACATGCTGAAGTCGAAGATCCACCGCGCCGCGGTGACTCACTGCGAGCTGCATTACGAAGGCTCGTGCGCGATTGATGAAAATCTCCTCGAAGCCGCGAATATCGTCGAGAACGAACGCATCGATATCTGGAACATCAACAACGGCGAGCGTTTCTCGACCTACGCAATCAAGGGTGAGCGCGGCAGCGGGATGATCTCGCTGAACGGTTCGGCGGCGCGGCGCGCGCAACTGGGCGACCTGGTGATTATCGCCACGTTTGCGATGGTGGAAGAAGCGGAACTGAAGGCAGGCTGGAAGCCCGATCTGGTGTTCGTCGACGACAAGAACAAGATCAAGGGCAGCCGCGACCACGTGCCCACCCAGAACTGGACCTAAGCCGGCCCGCTTTCAATCAGGCCTTGGGAGCCTTGCGTTCGAGCCATTCGACGATCGGCTGCCACTGCTCCAGATCCTTTTCGACCCGGCTCTTTGCCACATCCCACAGCGTCAGACCGTGCGCCGCAAGTTGCACGTAGTTCTGGGTGTCGCGCAGATAGCCCAGCACGGGCAACTCAAGTCCCTCGACAAAGCGATGCAGCTGCTCGGCCGAGCGCGTGCGGGCGTCGACCCGCATGCCCACCACGCCGATTTCAATCCCCCCCTTCCTCACGGCCTTTTCCTTGGCGAGCCGCTCGAGAAATTCCTGGGTGGCGAGAATATCGAACAGCGACGGCTGCAGCGGCACGATGACCTTATCGGCCAGATCGAGCGCAATGCCGAGCCGGCTGCCGTGCAAACCCGCCGGCGTATCGATCACGGCGTGCTCCAGTCCTTTGGGCGGCTTGACCGGCGTCTCCTGGTCGATTTCCCAGACTTCGATGGGCGGCAGCGTGGCGGGCCGCAGTTCGAGCCACGCGTGGGCCGAGTGCTGCTTGTCCAGGTCCGCCAGCGCGACCCACTCGCCTGCCGCGGCGAAATAGCCCGCCAGATTGGTCGAGAGCGTGCTCTTACCCACGCCGCCCTTCGGATTGGCCACCACGATTACCGTCATGAATACTCCCGGGAAGATGGCTGGCGCCGCCAGCCGGATTGCCGCTTCTAGTCTGATCTTGCGTCGACCCCGTCGATCCAGCCGTTGATAATATCGATAAATCGAGTTGGACCGAAACCCCGAAGGGGCATTTGGGCTGCCATTCTTACAAAAAAGGAGCGAATACGATGAGCAAATTGCGCGCAGGTTGCACGATCGAGAGCCTGATGGAGCGTCAGCGGGGCAGCTTGCCCGATATGCTGGGAGTGCAGGTGATCGCGCTCGAGGAAGGTTCGCTCACGGCCGAATTGACCGTGCGGCGCGAGTTGCTGGCGCCGAACGGCTTTCTGCATGCGGCAAGCGTGATCGGCCTGGCTGACACGGCCTGTGGCTATGCGTGTATTGCCCATCTGCCGGAGACGGCGCGCAGTTTCACCACGATCGAGTTGAAGAGCAATTTCCTCGGCACCTGCATCGACGGGACGATCCGGGCGGTCGCCAGGGGCGTGCATCTGGGACGGACAACGCAGGTATGGGATGCCACTGTGTCCGATCCGAACGGCAAGACGATTGCGCTGTTCCGGTGTACGCAGATGGTGCTGGTGTGAGGTTCAATTGAAAAACCCCTCCGGCCCGCGTCCGGAGGGGTTTTCTATATCAACTACGCCGACTTACCCTCAAGCCGTCACCGCCCGCGGCACCTTCGCTCCGGCCAGTGCGCCCACGCCGCCGCCAAGCAGCGACTGCACTACCAGCGTCACTGCCCAGAAAGCCGGATATTCCCAGCCGCCGTTCGGCGACGCGAAACCCCAGCCGTTATGCAGGTGAGCGGACATCGCGCCGAGCATGAACGGCAGCAGCACCAGCGCAACCCAGCGAACCTGCACGCCAAGCAGCAAGGCGATGCCGCCTGCCAGTTCGACGAACGTCGTGACATAGCCGAGCCAGCCCGGCAAACCCAGTGATTCGAAAAAATGCGCGGTGCCCGGCAACGTGAAAACGAAAATCTTCTGCAGGCTGTGCGCGAGATACAAGACGCCGAGAGCAACACGCAGGAGCGTGGCAGCGAAATCGGCTGAACGGTTCGAGTTCATCAAGAGTCCTTGTCAGTTGAGTGGGACGACGCACGCGCGCCATCGATAGACCGGACTGTATTCGAACCATGGAGTGAGAAAAACTGCCATTCAGACTTAGATTATTTCCGCACAGGAGTTAATAGTCTCAGGCGAACTGGCCGCTTTCTGGAGGTAGCGCGCTTGCGCAGACCGGCAGCGGGTGCGCAGTGAGCAGACTCGCAGTACTACTACATGAAGCGCGGGCTACGCAACGCAGCATTGCCAGACGCTGGGGGACGGAGAAGACCGGGGCTCGTCCTTCACCCCGCCGGACCAGCGGTGCCGCGCTGCGCGTCGTGCGCGCGCGGCGCAGGAATCAGCGCCTCATGGCCGCCGTCCTGCAACAGGATCAGGGGATAGCCGAACGCGCGGCTCGCCAGCGCCGGTGTCAACACGTCGCGCACCGGGCCGGCGAATGCTCCGCCCACGCCATCCAACAGTAACCCGTGTGTCGCGAAGCGCCGCGCAAGGTTCAGGTCGTGACATGAAAACACTACCGTGCGCTTGCGCTCCGTTGCCCAGGCGGTCAACGCCTCGAGGCAGTCGATCTGGTGATGCAGGTCGAGATGCGACAACGGTTCATCAAGCAGCAACAGCGGTGCATCCTGGCACAGCACGGCGGCCAGCGCCACGCGCTGGCGTTCGCCGCCGGAGAGCGACAGCACGTCGCGCGATGCGAAGTCCGCGAGTCCCAGCAGGTCGAGCGCGGCATGCGCCGCCGCGCGATCGCCCGGACGCTCCCATCCCCAGCCTGCGAGGTGCGGAAAGCGGTTGAGCATCACGATCTCGAGCACGCTGGCGCTGAACGCGTCGTGCGCACTTTGCGGCATCAACGCACGACGCCGCGCGAGCGACACAGGCGGCCACGCTGCGACGCGCAAACCGTCCAGTTCGACGTGGCCTGCTGCCGGCTGCGATAGACCGGCCAGCGTCGAGATCAAGGTGGTCTTGCCGGCACCGTTCGGTCCAGCGATGCACCAGACTTCGCCCGGATAGAAGGTATGCGTGAAGCGATCGAGCAGCGTGCGCTCGCCGGCGCGCAACGTCACCTGTTGCGCGCTCAGGGTCGATCCAGTGGAAGGCGCTGGCGGTGGTGTATGTATTCTCATCGCGGCCTGCGCAAGAGCATCCAGAGAAACACCGGCACACCGATCAGCGCCGTGATCACCCCCACCGGCAATTGAGCGGGTGCAATCACCGTACGCGCAACGAGATCCGCGCCCATCACGGCCACACCGCCGCCAAGCGCGGCAGCGGGCAACAGCATGCGTTGATCGTTGCCGAACGCGAGTCGCAACGTATGCGGCACAACCAGGCCTACGAAGCCGATCGTCCCGCCAGTCGTCACAGAAGCAGCGGCTGCGAGCGACGCCACCAGGTAGACACGCAGACGCAGGCGCATCACAGGGACGCCCAATGCCTGCGCAGCCGCATCGCCGCGCAATAGCACGTTGAGTTGCGGCGCAGCAGGAAGAATGGCCGCCAGCACAACCGCCAGCGCCGCGAGTGCGATCCAGGGCAAGCCACCACCGTTCAGATCGCCGGTGAGCCAGAACAGCATTCCGCGCAGGCGGTTATCCGGTGCGAGGGTCAGCAGTAACGTGATCAGCGCGCCCCATCCCGCTGCGATCACGGCACCCGTCAATAGCAGACGCGGCGACGTATCCTGCGGTTCGCCACGCCACAATTCGCGGCGCGCAAGACCGAGCACCAGCAGGATCGAGACGAACGCCCCGGCAAACGCGCTCGCATCGACGAGCCACCACGCGCAGCCGGCCATCATCGCGAACAGCGCGAAGCTCGCGGCACCACCGGATACGCCGAGGACATACGGCTCAGCGAGCGGATTGCGCAATAACACTTGCAGCAAGGCACCGGCGACGGCAAGCAACGCGCCGCACGCGAAACCGGCTAACGCTCGCGGCAAACGCAGCGAGCGCACGATTTCTGCTGCGAGATCGGCAGGTGCGCCGGAGTGAGAAGGGAGCGGCATCAACGCAGCAAACACCCGGGCGGGCGTGAGCGGGACGCTGCCGAGCGCAAGCGACGCCAACAGCACAGCGAGCGCCAGAATGGCGAGCACACACCAGATGGCTGCAGCACGTCTCGCGTGCATGACCGGCATCGTGCGTGCGAAGATTCGGTTCATCCGCGCAGCCCCACGGCCGCGGACACAACGTCATAGCTGTTGCGAGCCGGGCGCGGGACATAGGTTGCGACGCGGGATGTTGCAGATGTAGGCCGGCTCATAATCCTGGGTGGCGGGCGTCGTCCCCGTTTCCGATTGATCAGCATGCACCGGACAAAATTGCCTGCGCATTGCCCGCAGGCACTGAAGTGCCGCAAGTTTAGGAGCGCCCGCAGAACGCGTCAAGAAAGGTCAAGCAGGCTGCTTTTGGTGCGATGACAGACGGATGAATTTTTGGTTCGGAGGGACGTTCAGGCCGATTCCGCCAGCGAAGTCTGCACAAAGCGATGCTGTTACGTCTCGAAACGAGACAATTGTCGGAACCTGCGACATTCCGCGCTAAAATGCGATGTCTTTAGAGGACGCAGCACATGCTCACCGAACTCGAAACACTTTCACAGAATATCGGCAGACTGATTGCGATCAGTCAGCGCCACAACGAAGCGCGTCAGGCGCTCGAAACCCAGCTCGCCCGGGTGCGCGCCGAAGCCGATGCAACACGTGCAGAACTTGCGCAGATGCGCGAAGAACGCGACGCACTGCAAGCGGAGCGCGATGCGCTGTCAGCGAAGATCGACGACGCCCAGGTGCGCCTGAACGCGATCCTCGAAAAATTGCCGCGTGCACGCGCTCAAAACGAGCCGGACAATCAGCTCGATCTTCTCGCGCCCGAGCTCGAACTCAATGCGCATCACGAAGAAGAAGCCGGTAGCGCCGTCACCCGCCACGGAGAAAACGCATGACCACCAAGCAGATCGAAGTATCGATTCTCGGCCAGCCGTATCGTCTCGCCTGCTCGCCGGAAACCGAAGCTGCGCTGCTGGAAGCCGTGGCACGCGTCGACGCCGAAATGTCGAAGATCCGCTCGCACAGCAACGTGCGCGGCATCGATCGCATCGCGGTCATGGCTGCGCTCTCGCTGGCATCGGAACTGCTTAAGCTGCAATCGAGCGTGCGCCATGGAGAAGCATTTCCCGCAGAGGAAATCCGGCGTACAATGCATCAGATGAACGAACAGCTAGGTACTGTGATTCAGCAGTACAGCGTGCAGTAAAAAGGTCTAAAGTAGTCGTACGGTCAAATTCAGAATCCAGACGAAGTGCGTGATCAAGGATCAGCAAACGTCTGAGTTCAATCTGTTTAGCTTCCCTGCCTGGTTCGCCAAGGTCATATATTCCTTGAACCAATGCCATGTGCACGGTTGTGGAAATTTGCAGCACGGGTGTGCGCGTCACTCTGTCTGATGTACCCGAAGTGCTGCTAACTGCGACCAATTCTGAACTCCCGGTTCAGGATGCCGGCCTAGCGGCTAAGGCGGGGACCTTATCAAACGGCATCGGACATGGGTCCGGTGCCGTTTTTCTTTTTGGTGCCCAATTTAACGCTCAATTCAACCTTCCATTCGATTCATGCGCTACTGGCTAATGAAGTCCGAACCGGACGAAGCAAGCATCGACCACCTCGCCCACGCACCGCATCACACGTTGCCGTGGACCGGCGTGCGCAACTATCAGGCGCGTAACTTCATGCGCGACGTGATGAAGATCGGCGACGGTGTGCTGTTCTATCACTCGAGTTGTCCGGAGCCGGGCATCGCCGGGATTGCAGAGGTGTCGTCGACGCCCTATCCCGATCCCACGCAGTTCGATGCGAAGAGCCCGTACTACGATCCCAAATCGACGCCTGAGACACCCCGCTGGGTGCTCGTCGACGTCGTATTCAAAAAGAAAGTGCCGCTGATTCCGCTGGCTGCGTTGCGCGAGCATGCTGAACTCGCCGACATGCGTGTGCTCGCCAGAGGCAACCGTCTGTCGATCACGCCGGTCACCGAGGCCGAGTGGCGCTTCATCACAAAGCGGCTTGTTTGAAGTGGCTGCAGCTGTTCATGCTTGTTGTGCAGCGAGTTTGCGCAGCACTTGCGCGGCATGTCTGAAGACGCAAATGCGATCGCAGTTGCTCGTGTGACCGAGCGTCGCAGCAAGGCAATTGTCAAGTTGGGGAACCAAGACAGCCGTGTGTGCGCCTAACTGGCTCGCAAGCGTCATGCCATCGGGTAGAACGATCAATCCCGCTACTGGCACGCAGCGCCAGTCGTGCGTGGCCTCTTGCAGGTCATCGCACGAACTCAAGCACGAGTCATCGCGCATAACCGCTCAAGCAAGGAGTCCAATACAAATGACGCAAAAAAACGCACGAGCCATCGCACTTGCCATGGCTCTCGCCACTCCCCTCGCGTTCGCATCCGCCGCGGTCCACGCACAAACCGTCACGCAGGCGGAGCCGTCGGGCGTGCTGTCACTGAATGCGCAAGCCAGTGCCGAAGTCCCGCAGGATGTCGTGGACATCACGCTCTTTTACGAACAGGAAGCAAGCGACCCGTCCGCGCTCACCAGCACGCTGAACCAGCGTGCCGACGCAGCACTGCGTCAGGCCAAGGGCGTGAGCGGTGTCACCGCGCGCACCGGATCGTTTGCGATTTCTCCGTCAACCGATCGCGACGGACGCATCTCCGCATGGCGTGGCCGCACTGAAGTCGTGCTGGAGTCGCATGATTTTGCCGCGGCCTCCAAGCTCGCCGGACAGATGGCATCTAACATGCAGGTGGGTAACGTGCAGTTCTCGCTCTCGCCGGAAGCGCAGCGCGCCGCCGAACAGAAGCTCACCGGCGAAGCGATCGCCTCGTTTCGGCAGCAGGCCAGTGCCGGTGCTCAGGCATTTGGCTATAGCAGCTATTCGATCCGCGAGGTCACCGTCGGACATAACGGCGTGATGCCGCGTCCCATGATGATGATGAGCGCGCGCGTCATGGGCGCTGATGCCAAAGCAGCTGCGCCGCTGCCGCTCGAAGCGGGTACGTCGACCGTGAGCGTGAATGTGTCGGGTTCGGTGCAGATGAAGTAACGCGCTTCTCGGCGCAATACAACGAAAACGCCACGGCATGCCGTGGCGTTTCGTCATTCAGGCAGAGGTGCAGCCCCGTCTGGACGCCTGGATGGACGCTCAGTTCGCGCCGACCGGCTTGGCCGCTTCGCGGTCCTTGCGTCGATACGCCCACACCAGGATGAGCACGCCAACGATGATCATCGGCAGCGACAGCCATTGCCCCATCGACAGTCCCATCGCCAGCAGGCCGAGGAAGTCATCCGGCTCACGGGCGAATTCCACCGTGAAACGGGCAAGGCCATAGCCGATCAGAAACACCGCAGATATGGCGCCCAGCGGACGCGGCTTGCGCGAGAAGAACCACAATACGAAGAACAGCGTGACGCCCTCGAGCGCGATTTCATACAGCTCCGACGGATGCCGCGGCAGCATGTGATATTGCGCGAAGATCTCGTTCAGATGCCACTTTGCGGCCAGTTCCGGATGCCGTGAGAGCCAGACGGCGTCGTCGTTCGATGCGCCCGGAAACATCATCGCCCATGGCGCATTCGGATCGGTGACGCGGCCCCACAGTTCACCGTTGATGAAGTTGCCCAGGCGCCCTGCGGCAAGCCCTGTGGGTACCATCGGCGCCACAAAGTCCGTGACCTGCAGCCACGAACGACCGCGCTGGTAGGCGAATAGCACCATCGCCAGCGTGACGCCGAGAAAACCACCGTGAAACGACATGCCGCCTTCCCACACCTTGAAGATGTCGAGCGGATGCGCGAAGTAATAGTCAGCCTTGTAGAACAGCACGTAGCCAAGACGGCCGCCGAAGATCGTGCCGAGTACGCCGTAGAACAGCATGTCGTCGATATCTTTGGCGGTCCAGCCTTGCGCTGCGACGTACGGCAGACGCAGGCGCAGCCGGCCGACGACAATCGCCAGAATAAATGCCACCAGGTACATCAGGCCGTACCAGCGCACGGCGAGCGGCCCTAGATGGATGGCGATCGGGTCGAAATTGGGATGAATGTGCATCGTGTTGTTATGGGCAGTTCAGGTTCAAAAGCGGATTCAATAAGGCTCAACAAGACTCGACGGTGGCCGCATGCGCCTGCACGATACCGATAAAGCCGGCCAACACCGGACTTACCTGCGCCGTGCGCCAGACCAGTCCTGTCTCGATGGCCGGCACCGATTCGCGCAGCGGCCGGTACACCACGCCGGTGCGGCGCAGATTACGCAGCGATTGCGGCACCAGTGCGACACCCATGCCGGCCGACACCAGGCTCACGATCGTCTGCATCTGGATCGCCTCCTGCGCGATACGCGGCGTTAGGCCCGCGACGCCGTAGCAATCCATAATGATGTCATAAAAGCCAGGCGCGAGACGCCGCGGGAAGATCACGAGCGGAGCATCGGCGACATCGCGCAGGCTGATTGGCGCGTCGCGCCACTCCGCGCCGGCCGATGCGCCCCGCCCTTCAACACGCGCCGCCATCTCGGACGACATGGCGATCACCAGCGGCTCGCGCGCGATCGGGAGCCACGACAATTGCGCCGCATGGCGTGGCGGCAGCGGCGCAATGACCAGCCCCGCGTCGATGCGGCCGGCCACCAGTTCCTCGATCTGCACGTCGCTGGTCGCCTCGGTCAACTGCAGACGCACACGCGGATGACGCGCCCCGAAGTCGCGCAGCAACGAGGGCAACAGACCGTAATCCGCAGTAGAAACAAACGCCAGCGACAGCAGCCCTGCCTCGCCGCGTGCGAGGCTTTGCGCGAGCGGCCGCAGCGCCTCTGCGCTGGCGAGCAGACGCCGCACTTCAGGCAGCAGGTCGGCTCCCACCTGGGTCAATTCGACCGACCGCTTGGTGCGTGCAAACAGCGCGACGCCAAGCGTCTCCTCCAGCGCACGGATCGCCTGGGACAGCGGCGGCTGTGTCATGGACAGGCGGGCGGCCGCGTGGCCGAAGTGCTTTTCTTCGGCCACGGCGATGAAATAGCGCAACTGGCGCAGATCGGGCGTAATGGGCAGCATGATCGATACATTTTACGACCTAATGGCCTGCAAATAATATATTGGACGCGCACATCGAGAAACCGCACGCTTGCGCGACGCACCACCGGCTAAACTGGACTAAGAACAACCTGGAGATCCCCATGCCGTACAACCGTCGCTCGAAGAACATCACACAAGGCGTCTCGCGCTCGCCGAATCGCTCGATGTTTTACGCCCTCGGCTATCAGAAGGAAGACTTCGACAAGCCGATGATCGGCATCGCCAACGGCCATTCGACCATCACGCCGTGCAACGCGGGCCTGCAGCGTCTCGCTGACGCCGCGGTCGTCGCCGTCAAGGGCGCTGATGCGAATCCGCAGATCTTCGGCACGCCGACGATCTCCGACGGCATGTCGATGGGCACCGAGGGCATGAAGTACTCGCTGGTGTCGCGCGAGGTCATTGCGGACTGTATCGAGACCTGCGTGCAGGGTCAGTGGATGGATGGCGTGGTCGTGATCGGCGGTTGCGACAAGAACATGCCGGGCGGCATGATCGGCCTTGCGCGCATGAATGTGCCGGGCATCTACGTGTATGGCGGCACGATCCGTCCGGGGAACTGGAAAGGCGTCGATCTGACCATCGTGTCGTCATTCGAAGCGGTGGGTGAATTCACCGCGGGAAGGATGTCGCAGGAAGATTTTGATGGGATCGAACAGAACTCATGCCCCTCCACAGGTTCGTGCGGCGGCATGTACACCGCCAACACGATGAGCTCTTCGTTCGAAGCCTTGGGCATGTCGCTGCTGTACTCGTCGACAATGGCCAATCCGGATCAGGAAAAGGTGGATTCGGCGGCTGAATCGGCACGCGTGCTGGTCGAAGCGGTCAAGAAGGATCTGAAGCCGCGCGACATCATCACAAAGAAGTCGATCGAAAACGCCGTAGCCGTGATCATGGCCACTGGCGGCTCGACCAACGCCGTGCTGCACTATCTCGCCATCGCTCACGCGGCCGAAGTGGAATGGAGCATTGAAGACTTCGAGCGCATGCGCAAGAAGGTGCCGGTGATCTGCAACCTGAAGCCGTCGGGCCAGTATGTGGCCACCGATCTGCACAAGGCAGGCGGTATCCCGCAAGTCATGAAGCTCCTGCTCGACGCAGGCATGCTGCACGGCGACTGCATCACGATCACAGGCAAGACGCTCGCCGAAGAACTGAAGGACGTGCCGGCCAAACCGCGTGCGGACCAACAGGTGATCTTCCCGATCGACAAGGCTTTGTACAAGGAAGGGCACCTGGCAATCCTGAAGGGCAACCTGGCCACGGACGGTGCGGTCGCCAAGATCACAGGTCTGAAGAATCCGGTGATCACCGGCCCTGCCCGCGTGTTCGACGACGAGCAAAGCGCGCTGGAAGCGATTCTCGCGGACAAGATCACGGCCGGCGACGTCGTGGTGCTGCGCTATCTTGGCCCGAAGGGCGGCCCCGGCATGCCGGAGATGCTCGCCCCGACTTCAGCGATCATCGGCAAGGGGCTCGGTGAGACCGTGGGCCTGATCACCGATGGCCGCTTTTCCGGCGGCACGTGGGGCATGGTAGTGGGCCACGTCGCGCCGGAAGCGTTCGTGGGCGGCACCATCGCCTTCGTGCAGGAAGGCGATTCGATCACCATCGACGCACACAAGCTGCTGCTGCAACTGAACATCGACGACGCCGAACTCGCACGCCGCCGCGCGGCGTGGCAACAGCCGAAGCCGCGTTACACGCGTGGCGTGCTCGCCAAGTACTCTGCGTTGGCGCTGCCGGCCAACAAGGGCGCAGTGACTGGCTAACGCCGCGAGCACGCTTAAGAAACACAAAGGGGCGCACGAAAAAACCGTGCGCCCCTTTCCTTTTATAATGCCTCCACCACAAGTCGGGCACCTGCACCGACGGAGACCAGAATGAAATCAACGTCGTATGCAGCACTGGCGCTTGCAGGAGTTCTCGCAACCAGCGCCCCGGCGCAGGCGGAGCCCGCACCCGGCCTCGCGCTGGCGCAGCAGCAGAACTGCATGAGTTGTCACTCGGTGAACCGTCCGTTCATGGGACCGGCTCTGCATGACGTCGCGGACAAATACGCTTCACGCGCCGACGCGGAAACCTACCTAGCCCATAAGATCATCGACGGCAGCACAGGCATCTGGGGACAAGTGCCGATGCCCGCCAACACCCAGCTCACGCCCGATCAGGCCGCAATCCTCGCCAGCTGGATCCTGACGCTGAAATAAGGCCTTCGAATTAACTAACGGTGCGGGTGGCGGGCGGCCATCGCCAGGCGCCCGGCCACCGTCACACGCTCAATGCTCAGGCGAACGCCGCCCAATTTCTTCTTCGACCGCTTCGCGCACCCAGCCGGTCATCTCCGTTTCGAGCGCCAATGCGACTTCCCGCGTGATCTGGTTGACCAGCCACGTGGTGTGATCTTGCAGCGCATCACGGCAGCGCGCTTCGATCACCGACCGCCCTTCTCCGGTGAGATAACTGGCAAACCGTCCACGCAGACGTTCGGCCAGCACGTCGGCATCGAGGCTGCGAACCGGCACGACAGGCTCGGGAGCAGTCGCGCGAGCAAAGTGAAAGGCCGAAGTGGCCTCAAAGGGAGCAGGCTCCGGCGCGCCGGCCAGTTCGAACGGCGCCGGCGGCTCGGGCAACTCGAAGGCCTCCACGTGGGCATGGGTCACGCTGTGGACGGTTACGCCGTCAGCCGGCTCCACGTCCGGCACATGCTCAGGAGCCGCCGTGCCGGCGGCAGCCCACTCGCCAGCAGCCCTGTTCTCCACGGGCGCAGCGTCGGCCTCCGCGCCTCTGAAGGGCCGCCGGTAATCGGGATTGCCCGGCACGAGGACCTCGTCGAGGACCGGTATCGAGGTGTCGAAATGAGTATCGGACGAATCGGGCACGAATAGACTCCGTCGATGAATCGGGCGATATAGCGAAGCCGCGTGGCCACCCGGCGCGGACCCTACCGGTGTGCGGCGGCGTCCAGACCCAGTGGCACGGCGACGCTAGCCGCCCTGCTTGTAGTTGTTTAGAGCATAGCCGCGATCGCGATAAAAGCGATAGCGTTCGCGGCCCGCGGACAACTCGTCTTGTGCGTTACCGACCACTTCCAGCAATCTTTCGAAGCGGGCGAACTGCGCCGGCACTTCAGCGCCCAGATTCAGCAGAACCTGATAGTGCGGCACCCGGTCGGCACTGGCTGTCAGCACAATCGGCGTTTGCGCGGCGAGCGGGCTGTCGGCGTAGCAGTGCGGCACGAAGTCGAGCGGCGAAAAGGTCCACAGCTGCTCGTCGAATGCGCGCAGCCGCGGCGGCTCGGCCAGCACGACAGTCGGCTGGCCGGCCAGGTACGCCTTGCGCGCGAGGCGGCACGCGTACAACAGCGAATCGCCGACGTTCGAGTGAAAATCGATTCTCGTCATCGGCGGGTCCGCCTCAGCGCCTCAACACGCGCATCGGTACTGCGATGGATCATTGTGCAGTGCGACCGTCAGCGGCCCTGTCGATCAGGAACTGCGACAGAAGCGGCACCGGACGGCCCGTTGCACCCTTCGCGGCGCCGCTCTTCCATCCCGTGCCGGCGATGTCGAGGTGGGCCCACGGGTACGCTTCGGTAAAGCGCGACAGGAAGCACGCCGCCGTGATGCTGCCGCCCGGACGTCCGCCGATGTTGGCGAGGTCCGCGAAGTTCGACTTCAGCAGGTCCTGATATTCCTCGTCGAGCGGCATGCGCCATGCCGGATCGGACGCTTCGCGCGAAGCGTCGAGCAGCTCACCGGCCAGCGCGTCGTCTTTCGAGAACAGCCCGCTGTTGTGGTGACCCAGAGCGATCACGCAAGCTCCGGTAAGGGTTGCCACGTCGATCACGGCTGCCGGCTTGAAGCGCTCCGCATAGGTCAGCGCATCGCACAGGATGAGACGGCCTTCCGCGTCGGTGTTCAGCACTTCGATCGTCAGGCCCTTCATGCTGGTGACGATGTCGCCCGGCTTGGTAGCGGTACCCGACGGCATGTTTTCGCAGGTCGGGACGATCACTACGAGGTTGATCTTCAGGCCCATTTCCGCAACCGCGCGCATGGTGCCGAGAACCGAACCCGCGCCGAGCATGTCGTACTTCATTTCGTCCATGCTGTCGCCCGGCTTGAGCGAAATGCCGCCAGTGTCGAACGTGATGCCCTTACCGACCAGCACCACCGGAGCAGCCTTGGCGGGGCCGCCCTGGTACTGCAGCACGATGAACTGGGGCGGTTCGACCGAGCCGCGCGTAACCGACAGGAACGAACCCATGCGCAGCGCTTCGAGCTGCTTCTGGCCGAGCACTTCGACCTTCAGCTTCCAGTCTTTGGCGAGCTTTTTCGCCGTGTTGGCGAGGTACGTCGGAGTACAGACGTTGCCCGGCAAGTTGCCGAGGTCGCGCGTCAAATCCATACCGTTGGCGAGCGCAGCGCCTTGCTTGGCAGCGACCTTGGCGGCTTTCTCGTCACCGGTGTCGACGCTGAATACGACGCGCTTGAGCGCCTTCGGCGTGGTATCCGGCTTGCTCTTCATCTGCGTGAACTTGTACGACAGTTCGCGCAGCGCGAGGATGGCCGAGCGCACGGCCCAGTCAGCCGAGCGTTCGAGGATAGGCAACTGGGCCAGCGTAAACGTGACCTGGACGATCTTGGTTGCCAGGATGGCGCGCCAGGCGGCCCGCACGGCGTCGCCGTAGGCTTTCTGGGTGAAAGCGTCCTGCTTGCCGAGGCCAACCAGCAGGACACGCGAAGCACCGATACCGGACACTTCATGAAGGAACAGCGTGGTACCGCTCTTGCCGTCCATGTCACCGGCTTTGACGATACGGGTCAGGAGACCCTTGGTGGCCGCATCGATCTCCAGTGCGGCGCCCGACAGCGTTTGCGACTCGAAAATGCCGATCACGATGCAATCGGACTTTCCAGTCAGGAACCCATTCGAGGAGCCTTTGCTCCAATCACAGGCTTTTATGCTAAAGTCCATCGCGCTTGTCCTCGGATAAAATCTGGGCTTAGGATGAAAGCCGCAATTATCCGCTATTTTTCCCGCGGCGGCTGCACGGGGCTGACGGGATGCTCCCGGACCACCCCCAAGGCACGCACTCTCTTCCTCAACAATGATCTTTGAACGCTCCCTCCAGCGCGAACTCGCGTACACGGCTGGTGCCGTGTTCATGGTTCTCCTCACGCTCGTGCTGACGACGATGATGATCCGGATTGTCGGCTTCGCCGCTTCCGGGGAGATCGATCCGCGCGACGTGCTGGTCCTGATCGGCCTGACCGTGATCGGCTATCTGGCCATCATGCTGGTCGCGACCCTGTTCGTCTCGATCCTGTTCGTCCTGACACGCTGGTACAAAGACTCGGAAATGGTGGTCTGGCTGGCCTCGGGCGTGAGTCTCACGCGCTTCATCCGGCCCATCGCCGTGTTTGCGACGCCCATCATCATCCTCATCATGTTCTTCGTGTTCGTCGGCTGGCCGTGGTCGAACCAGCAGAGCAAGCTGATCCGCGCGCGCTTCCAGCAGCGCGACGAGGTCTCACTGCTGGCGCCTGGCCAGTTCCGCGAATCGACGGTGAGCCACCGGGTGTTCTTCATCGAAAAGATGTCGCCGGACCAGTCGCGCGTCGAGAACGTGTTCGTGACCAGCACCGAAAACGGCAAGGTCAACGTGGTCGTATCGAAGACCGGCCATACCGAGACCCACAAGAACGGCGACCGCTTCGTGGTGCTTGAGAACGGCCGGCGCTACGACGGCGAGCCGGGCAAGCCGGATTTCCGCATCATGGAATTCGAGCGCTACGGCGTGAAGATCCAGAGCCAGCCGGTGATCAACGTCCCGACCACCACCGGTACGCCGACGCTCGAACTGTTACGCAACCCGAACAAGGACAATCTCGCCGAGTTTGCCTGGCGAGCCGGGTTGCCGCTGATCGCGATCAACCTGATGCTGCTGGCGATCCCTTTGGCTCACCAGAATCCGCGACGCAGCCGCACGATCAACCTGGTGATGGCAGTGCTGATTTATCTGACCTATTCAAACCTGTTGAACGTTGTGCAGTCATGGATCGAGCAAGGCAAGATGTCGTTCCCCGTGGGGCTGCTAGGCCTGCACGTGATCGTGGCAGCGATTGTGGCGTTCATTTTCTGGCTGCGGGTGCGCAATCGGCCCTTGTTTACGCGAGCGACGTTCCGACGCTCGTCGCAGGGAGCCTGACCGATGCGGATCTATGAAAAGTACTTCGCCAGTCAGGTCTACCTGTCGTTTATCTTCGTGCTGTTTGCGTTCTCGGGTCTGTTCTTCTTCTTCGACCTGATCAACGAACTGAATTCGGTCGGTCACGGCAACTACAAGTTCCAGTATGCGGTGCTGCGGGTGGCGCTGCAGACGCCGTCACGCTTCTACGAAATCATCCCGGTGGCGGCGCTGATCAGCGCGATCTACGTGTTCGCGCAGATGGCGGCGAACTCCGAGTACACGATTTTCCGGGTGTCGGGCCTCGCGACGAATCAGGCGCTGCGTTCGCTGCTGAAGATCGGTATTCCGTTGGTGATCCTGACTTACATCATCGGCGAAGTTGTCGGACCTTACACGGACCAGTTATCGGAGCGGGTGCGGCTGGAGGCGTTGGGTTCGGCGGTGTCGACCAACTTCGAGTCGGGCGTATGGGTGAAGGACACGTTGACCGCGCGCGCGGACGGCGAGCAGGTAACGCGTTTCGTGAACGTCGGCAAGCTACAGCCCGACGCCACGATCACCGACGTGCGCATCTACGAATTCGATTCGAAATTCCGCTTGTCCAACGTGCGGATTGCGCAGAGCGGCAAGTTTCAGCCGCCGGGCCACTGGTTGCTGAAGGACGTGACGGATACGCAACTGATCGACGTGCCGCCGGTCGCGGGCACGCCCCAGGATGCGCTTAATCCGGTGTACCGCGCGAGTCAGGTGACGGTGCCGGAATACTCGTTGCGCTCGGAGTTGACGCCACAGATTCTGTCGGTGCTGCTGGTGTCGCCGGACAATATGTCGATGTTCAACCTGTTCCGCTACATCCAGCATTTGCAGCAGAATCATCAGGACACGCAACGGTATGAGATTGCGTTGTGGCGCAAGCTGCTGTATCCGTTTGCGGTACTGGTGATGCTGGTGCTCTCGTTGCCGTTTGCGTATCTGCACACGCGCGCGGGCGTGGTGGGGATGAAGGTGTTTGGCGGGATCATGCTGGGGATGAGTTTCCAGCTGTTCAACACCTTGTTCTCACATATGGGGATGTTGAATACCTGGCCAGCGCCTTTGACTGCGGCGACGCCTGGGTTGGTTTATCTGGTGCTTGGGCTGGTTGGGTTGAAGTGGGTGGACCGGCATTAGGGGTGGGGCCATGGCGTTGCATGGGATTGTGCTATTTGGACATGGGGCTCGGGATCCTCGCTGGGGGGAGCCTTTTGGGCGGCTGGCGGCTAAATTGCAGAGTGCTTATGGCTCCGCCGGGCCAGTCTCGCTGGCGTTTCTTGAGTTGATGGAGCCGGATCTTTCTTCTGCTGTTGCTGCGCAGGTTTCTCTTGGGTGTTCCTCTGTTACTGTTATTCCTGTGTTCTTTGGGCAAGGTGGGCATGTTAGGAGGGATTTACCTGCGGTGCTGGATAGTTGCCGGGCTGCGCACCCTGGAGTCACTATTCATTGCTCTGATGCCGTTGGCGAAGATGATTCTGTGCTTGAGGCTGTGGCTCAGTATTGCCTTCGGCAAGTGATCGGGTGACTGTTTTTTTGTCCTCTCTCCGAGGGGGTTGCCTGCGGCGCCTTGGTTTGGCGGTTGCTCTTGCGGTGTTGGCCTTTCCTTGCGTTCTTAGTGGTCTATTAGCGATGCCCCTGTGCGGGGCGGCACTTACTTTCTTTGCCGCCGCAAAGAAAGTAAGCAAAGAAAGCGGGCTTCAAACCGCTAGCCTGTAGGTGTCCACCACTTGTGTGAACGCGGAGTGGTCCGCGCACGCAACCTGCCCTCGCACCACACCCGTTAGTGACAAAGGGCTCATCCACCCCACTCCGCACTGCGCGCGTCGCGGATGGGTCTGCAAGGGAAGGCGGGGGGTGCCGGAACACGTACGCTCCGCACATTACGGCCCCACCGAAGCGCAAGACGAAGAGGCTGCCTTAGCCAGCCGAATGCAAGCCTCAGAATATGCGCCATATAGTTAGTAAGCCTACGGATCTAGTGGAAGAACTTATGCCGCGCGAGGACTCATGCCGTACGAGCACATATGCCGTACGAAGAGTTATGCCCGACGGCGGGGCGCGCAGCGCAACGCTGGAACGGATGAGTGCTTTGTCACTAGAGGGGATGGTGCGAGGGCGGGTCGCGTGCGCGGACCACTCCGCGTTCACACAAGTGGTGGACACCTACAGGCTAGCGGTTGGAAGCCCGCTTTCTTTGCTTACTTTCTTTGCGGCGGCAAAGAAAGTAAGTGCCGCCCCGCACAGGGGCATCGCTAATAGACCACTAAGAACGCAAGGAAAGGCCAACACCGCAAGAGCAACCGCCAAACCAAGGCGCCGCAGGCAAATACCCATCAACCTTAAGCCGCACTAAGCACCGCTTCCAAAGAAGAAACCTCTTGCCCGGCCCGCGCAGCAAACCCCTGCCCGATCATCAGAAGACTAGGCTGCGAAGCATCAAGCCACTGCTGCGCGGCACCCGCAGCAAGATCAGAAAGCGTAAGTGTGAGCATCCGCTCACGAGCCGTGCTGCAAGCCTCAACAATCGCCACAGGAGTACCCCCATCGCGCCCCGCGTCGATAAGCTCCTGCGCAATCTCCGGCCCACTATCCCTGCCCATATAAAACACCAGCGAATCCGCATTCACCTGCTCACGAATCGCCTCAGTATCAGCCGCCCGGCTATGAGTAGCCAGCGCAACGCTACGAGAAACCCCTCGCAACGTCAAAGACCGCTTCAAGGCCGCCGCACTAGCCAGCGCAGCAGTAATCCCTGGC
The DNA here is from genome assembly GCF_050436285.1 of Paraburkholderia sp. GAS82. Classification (NCBI taxonomy): domain Bacteria; kingdom Pseudomonadati; phylum Pseudomonadota; class Betaproteobacteria; order Burkholderiales; family Burkholderiaceae; genus Paraburkholderia; species Paraburkholderia sp. GAS82. The sequence goes on along the minus strand of NZ_JBNDLX010000006.1, from coordinate 308,168 downwards.
ACAACCTCATATTCGATCCCCGCCGCCTCCAGCGCCCGCATCTCCTCATCGGCGCGCCCAAACAACATCGGATCCCCGCCCTTCAGACGAACCACAAGCGCGTGTTCCTGCGCAGCATCCACGATCTGCTTGTTGATGAACTGCTGCGCCGTCGACAGCTGGCCGCACCGCTTGCCCACCGCAATCTTGCGAGCATGCGGCGCGTACTCGAGCATCGCCGGTTCGACCAGCGCGTCGTGCAACACCACATCCGCCAGACCCAACAGTCGCGCGCCCCGAACCGTGATGAGATCCGCGGCCCCTGGCCCTGCACCGATCAGATACACCTTACCCATTTGCCTCAACCCCATTCGTACGGTCCGTGCAAAACCCCAAGCCGCGGGCGAGCGCCCATCTGGCGCTCCTTCAAACCCTTACGCCTTAGGCCGAAAACGCCCGGATCATTCCGGCCGCCACCGTGTGATGCGTCGCCTCGTCAATCAGCACGAATGCCCCCGTGCCCTGATGCGAGTCGTACACGTCGCACACCACAGGCTTCTGCAGCGTCAACGCCACCCGGCCAATGTCGTTCATCGTCAGATCGTGACGGTCCGTCGCGTGCGACAGCGTATGCACGTCCAGCACCTGCCTGATCGCACCGATCCGTGCAAACACGGTGTTCGTCGTCTGCTTCAACAAATACTTGCGTTGCGTCGACAAAGGCGTGTCGTCGAACCAGCACAAGTCGGCTTCCAGCTTCTTCGCCGGTTCCGGTGCCGCTTCGCGCAGCACGAACGTGTCGCCTCGCGATACATCCACGTCTTCCGCGAGGCGAATCGTCACCGTCTGGCCCGCGAATGCGCGTTCTACCTGTGCCGTGCCGCCTGGCACCGGGGCGATGATTTCCGCCACCGTCGCTTCGCGGTTAGCCGGCAGTACCACGATCGTGTCGCCCACCTTCACTTCGCCCGCTTCGATACGGCCCATGTAGCCGCGGAAATCGTCCGCCTGGCTGCCGTCCTGGCGTGCCACCCATTGCACCGGGAACCGCAGCGCCTGGCCCGTGGGAATCTCTACCGGCAACGCTTCGAGCACGTCCAGCAGCGGCTCGCCACCGTACCACGGCATGCGTTCGCTCAGCGTCACGATGTTGTCGCCCTTGAGCGCCGATACCGGCACGAAGCGCACATCGGCCAAGCCCAGTTGACGCGCCAGTTCCACATACGCGTCGCGGATTTCGTTGAAGCGCGTCTCGCTGTAGTCGACCAGGTCCATCTTGTTGATCGCCACAATCACGTGCTGCAAACCAAGCAGTTTGACGATCGCGCTATGGCGCTTCGTTTGCGGCAGCAGTTGCGCCACGCCGTCCACGAACGTGACGCGCGTGGCATCCACCAGGATGATCGCGGCATGCGCCGTCGATGCGCCCGTCACCATGTTGCGCGTGTACTGCTCGTGGCCCGGGGTGTCGGCAATGATGAACTTGCGCTTGGCCGTCGCGAAGTACCGATACGCGACGTCGATCGTGATGCCCTGCTCGCGTTCGGCTTCAAGGCCGTCCGTCAGCAGCGACAGATCGATTTCGTCGCCTACGGTGCGCTTGTTTTTAGCGCGTGACAGTGCGGACAACTGGTCCGAGAGCACCGCCTTGCTGTCGTAAAGCAGACGCCCGATCAGCGTGCTCTTGCCGTCGTCGACGCTACCCGCCGTAATGAAGCGCAGCACGCCAAGGTCTTGCGGTTGATGAATACTCATGATTTCCCTACCTCTGTCGACCGGAGTTGGCGCTAAAGCGCTTGCTCCGGTCCCGTGCCTAGAAATAACCTTGCTTTTTGCGCTGTTCCATCGCGGCTTCGGACACCTGATCGTCCATCCGCGTCGCGCCGCGTTCCGTGATTTCGGTCACGGCCGTCTCAGCGATGATCTTCTCGAGATCGTCCGCGTCGCTTTCCACCGGGCACGTGCAGCTAATGTCGCCCACGGTGCGGAAACGCACCAGCGCCACTTCGCTGGTTTCGCCTTCACGCATCGGCGTGAGTGGCGTGACCGGCACCAGCAGTCCATTGCGGCGCACGATTTCGCGTTGATGCGCGTAGTAGATCGACGGCAGCTCGAGCTGTTCGCGGGCGATGTATTGCCACACGTCCAGTTCGGTCCAGTTCGAGATCGGGAACACGCGCAGGTGCTCACCGTTGTGCAAACGCGCGTTGTACAGGCTCCACAGTTCCGGGCGCTGCGCCTTCGGATCCCATTGGCCGAATTCATCACGGAACGAGAAGATCCGCTCTTTCGCGCGGGCCTTTTCTTCGTCGCGACGTGCGCCGCCAATCAGTGCGGTGAACTCATGTTCAGCGATCGTTTCGAGCAACGTCACGGCCTGCGCGGCGTTGCGCGAATCCGTTTCGCGGCGCAGACGCACGGTGCCACGCTTGATCGAATCTTCGACATGGCCGATCACCAGTTCCGCGCCAATCTGCTCGGCACGGCGGTCGCGGAAGTCGATCACTTCCTGATAGTTATGGCCCGTGTCGATATGCACGAGCGGGAACGGCAGCACGGTCTTGCGGTTCGCGCCGAGGCCGAATGCCTTCAGCGCCAGGTGCAGCACGACGACCGAGTCCTTGCCGCCCGAAAACAGCAGCGCGGGCTTGCTGCATTCGGCGACCAGTTCGCGCAGGATGTGAATCGATTCAGCTTCGAGCCAGTCCAGGTGATCCATCCGGGTTGCAGTGTCCGTATGCGGTGCGTTGACAGTGGAATCGAGCGTGGTGCTCATGTTCGGGTCCTTCGTGAGTTCGTGTCGCCGGCGGCTGCCCGCGTCACGCAAATATTCATTCTATCGAGAATTAAAAACGGCTTCGGCGATCAGGCGGAGGCGCTTTCGTCGACGACCGCGATTGGGATCGTGGTGATATGCAGGCCGCATTCCTTCGTGTCGCGCGACTCCCACCACCAGCGCCCTGCCCGGCTATCCTCGCCGGGACGGATCGCCCGCGTACACGGCTCGCAGCCGATGCTCGGATACCCGCGCGCATGCAGCGGGTTCACAGGCACGTCGAACGCAGTCAGGTATGCCCACACATCGGCCTCGGTCCAGTCCGTGAGCGGATTGAACTTGGCGATATTGCGTGCCGCGTCGTGCTCTTCCTCGTGCAGCTCGGCACGAGTGACCGATTGCTCGCGGCGCTGACCCGTCACCCAGGCGCTAACGTTCGACAGCGCGCGGTTCAGCGGCTCGACCTTGCGGATCTCGCAGCAGCGCTTGCGCAGATCGACGCTTTCGTAAAACGCGTTCAGGCCGTGCGAGGCGACGTATTCGTCGACCGCTGCCGTTTGCGGATGAAACTGTTCGATCTCGTAGCCGTAGCGCTCGCGCACACGGTCGAGCATGCCGACCGTTTCCGCGTGCAGACGGCCCGTGTTCAGCGAGAAGATACCGATCTTCACCTGACGCGACAGGATGGCGTGCGTGAGCAGCATGTCTTCCGCCGCGAGGCTGCTCGCGAACTTCACCTTGTCGTGACGGGCCGCGATCGAATCGAGGAGCGTGTCGAGGCGCTCAATCTTCGCAGCCAGTTCCGGCCCGATGGCGGCACCTGCGGTGGCGACGGTACTCATACCGCAGCCTTCTCCGCAGCAGCGGCAGCAGCAGCTTCGCGGCGGCGGAACAGCGGCGACGGGTTATCCACCGCGCCCTGATACTGCACGGTAAATTCGTCGAACGCTTTCAGTGCGTCGTGCAGGTCTTTGTCGGCACGCACGGCGTATGCATCGAAGCCGCAGCGGAACATGAAGGTGAGTTGATCGCGCAGCACGTCGCCGATCGCGCGAATCTCGCCCTTGTAACCATAACGCTCACGCAAGAGACGTCCAATGCTGTAACCGCGGCCGTCGCGGAACACCGGGAAGTCCACGGCAATCAACGCGACCTTGTCGAAGTCGGCGACCATATCCGCCGGTTCGCTGTCCGCGGCGAGCCACACTGCAATTTCAGCGGCGCTGCGCGAAGCCGTCAGCGCGTCGCGCTCAGCCTGCCACAGCGCCAACGGCACAATGATCTTGCCGGCCGGCAACGCGTCCACTGCGGGCAATGCACCGTCTTCCGCTGCACGCACAACTGTCCAGTCATCGTTGACGATCGCGCGATTCTTGATGATAGAAGCCATCTGTTCAATATCCTTTGTCGCGGTTACGCGTGAGCCGGTTGACGCGAGGCGTACACGCGTTCCTTGAACGGCGTGATGCCGATCCGGTTGTACGTTTCGATAAAGCGCTCGCCTTCAATGCGATGCTCCACGAACGTGTCGATCACCTTCGACATCACGTCCGGCATCTCTTCTGCTGCGAACGACGGCCCGATCACCCGGCCGACCTGTGCACCGTTTGCGCCCGTTCCCTGCTCGCCGCCGAGCGTCACCTGATACCACTCCGAGCCATCCTTATCGACCCCCAGAATGCCGATGTTGCCGATGTGGTGGTGGCCGCAGGCATTGATACAGCCCGAGATGTTTAGCGACACGTCGCCGAGGTCATACACGTAATCCAGATCGTTGAAGCGCTCCTGGATTGCCAAAGCAATCGGAATCGACTTCGCATTCGCCAGCGAGCAGAAATCGCCGCCCGGGCAAGCGATGATGTCGGTCAGCAGGCCGATATTCGGCGTTGCAAACCCTTGTGCCTTGGCCTTTTCCCACAGGTCGAACAAGTCGCGCTTCTGCACGTTAGCCAGAATCAGATTCTGTTCGTGCGACACGCGGATTTCGCCGAGCGAATACTGATCGGCCCAGTCGGCCACCGCTTCCATCTGCGCGTCAGTGGCGTCGCCAGGGGCGATCGTGGTCGGCTTCAACGACAACGTCACCGAAGCATAACCCGCCACTTTGTGGGGACGCACATTGCGCTCGACCCAACGGGCGAAGCCGCGGTTTTCCAGCAGATGCTTTTCGAACGAAGCGTCCGTATCCGGCAGTTTTTCGTATTGCGGCGGCGCGAAATATTGCGAAACGCGGTCGACTTCGGCTTGCGTGAGCGTCGACGGGCCGTCCTTCAGGTGCTGCCACTCTTCTTCGACCTGCGCCGAGAACTTCTCCGGGCTCAGTGCCTTGACCAGAATCTTGATGCGCGCCTTGTAGATATTGTCCCGGCGGCCGTAGCGATTGTAGACACGCAGGACGGCTTCGGCGTAGGTCAACAGATGCTGCCACGGCAGGTCGCGGCGGATGATCGCGCCGACGATCGGCGTGCGGCCCATGCCGCCGCCGGCCAGGATATCGACCACCAGTTCGCCCTGCTCGTTCTTCTTCAGATACACGCCCAGATCGTGGATCTGCACGGCGGCGCGGTCTTCCTTCGAACCGGAGACGGCGATCTTGAACTTGCGCGGCAGCCAGGCGAATTCGGGGTGGAACGTCGACCATTGACGCAGGATTTCGGCCCACGGACGCGGATCGACCACTTCGTCGGGCGCGACACCAGCGAACTGGTCGGCGGTGATGTTGCGGATACAGTTGCCCGAAGTCTGAATGCCGTGCATCTGTACAGCAGCGAGCTTGCGCAGGATTTCCGGCGTTTCTTCGAGTTGGATCCAGTTGTACTGGATGTTCGAGCGCGTCGAAAAGTGGCCGTAACCGCGGTCGTGTTCACGCGCAATGGTGGCCAGCACGCGCATCTGGTCGCTGCGCAGGTTGCCGTACGGAATCGCGATACGGTGCATATACGCGTGGCGCTGCATGTACAGGCCATTCTGCAGACGCAGCGGACGGAACTCCTCTTCGCTCAATTCGCCCGACAAGCGGCGGCGAACCTGGTCGGCGTACTGCGCGACCCGTTCATCGACGATGGTCTGGTCGTACTGATCGTATTGGTACATTCGGGGACCCCAGTTTGCGTTACACGCCGCGCTCCGGTTGCGCCGCGCAAAGATCTCAGCCTTTGCCAGTGCGGTCGAGCGGACCTTTCAGACCCCCGCTCATTTGCTAATGACAAAAACAGATATCCATATTGAAAAAGATGGGGAAATAGTAATAAACTCCCCATATACTTCAAACGACTAAAAAATTCTTTTGATATGCACAGAGGTTATATATGAACCTGCACCAGTTCCGCTTCGTGCGTGAGGCCGTGCGGCAGAACTTCAACCTCACCGAAGCGGCCAAGGCACTGTATACAAGCCAGCCTGGCGTCTCGAAGGCGATCATCGAGCTGGAAGACGAGCTGGGCGTCGAAATCTTCACCCGGCACGGCAAACGCGTCCGCTCGCTGACAGAGCCGGGGCGCATTATCCTCGCTTCCGTCGAAAAGATCCTACAAGAGGTCGAGAGCCTGAAACGCGTCGGTAAAGATTACGCGGCGCAGGATCAGGGCAACCTCGTCATCGCGGCCACGCACACGCAAGCACGCTACTCACTTCCGGCCGCTATCGCAGAATTCAAGAAGCGCTTCCCGAAAGTTCACCTTTCGATTCTGCAAGGCAGCCCGACGCAAGTGGCCGAGATGGTGATCCACGACCAGGCGGATCTGGCGATCGCCACCGAAGCGATCGCTAACTATAAGGAGCTGGTGTCGCTGCCGTGCTTCCAGTGGCACCACATCGCCGTGATGCAGCCGGACCATCCGCTGCTCGACCGCAAGCTGCTGTCGCTCGACGATCTGAGCCAATTCCCGCTGATTACGTATGACAACGCGTTCGCCGGCCGCACCAAGATCAACGAGGCGTTCCGGTTGCGCGGGTTGTCGCCGGATATCGTGCTCGAGGCGATCGACGCCGACGTGATCAAGACCTACGTCGAACTGGGTCTGGGCGTCGGCATCATGGCCGATATCGCCTTTAACGCCGAGCGCGACCGCCATCTGCGGGCGATGCCGGTCGGCCACCTGTTCGGCAGCAACGTGACGCGGCTCGCGCTCAAAAACGGCGCGTATCTGCGCAGCTATGTGTATACGCTCGTCGAGCTGCTGTCGCCGAGCATGAACCGCAAGCTCATCGAACAGGCGCTCAAGGGCGAACACGAATCGTACGAGCTGTGATTCAATTCACCGTTTTGCACTGCCCTCTTCCTGCTTTCCTTCCCGCTTACCGTTTCGGAGACTTCCGATGACGTCGTATAAAAAGACCCTGCGCGGCATTGCCGTGCTCGGGGCACTCGTTGCGGCAACGGCCGCGCATGCCGACCTGAAAGTCGGTATCGATCTGTCAAGCACCGGCCCCGCGGCCGTGATCGGCATTACCAGCAAGAACGCGATGCTGATGTGGCCGGACACGATTGCCGGCCAGAAAGCGGACTACATCATTCTGGACGACGGTTCCGATCCGGGCGCCGCGGTACGCAACATCCACAAACTGATCAACGAAGACCACGTCGACGTGATCGTCGGGCCGAATATCACGCCGGCAGCGATCGCCGCGTTGGACCCGGTCGCGGAAAGCCAGACGCCGATGATCACGCTGGTTGGCTCGGCCAGCGTGGTCGAGCCGCAGGAAGGCAAGCGCGTGTGGGCCTTCAAGATGGCGCAGACCGATAGCGCGATGGCCGATGTGATAACGCGCTACATGTCGAATCACAACGTCAAGACGGTTGGGTTCATTGGCTTCGCGGATGGCTATGGCGAAAGCTGGCTCAACGAATTTTCGAAGTTTGCGGCGCTTCGGCATATCCAGCTGGTTGCGACCGAACGCTTTAACCGCACCGATGCGAGCGTCACCGGACAAGTGCTGAAAGTAATGGCGGCACGGCCCGATGCGATCCTGATTGCGGGCGCCGGCACGCCGACGGTGTTGCCGCAGCGCACGCTGATCGAACGCGGCTTCAAGGGCGCGATTTACCAGACGCACGGGATTGCGACGCCGGAGTTCATCAAGCTCGGTGGCAAGGATGTCGAAGGCACGCTGTTCCCGACGCAACCGGTCGTGGTAGCGCGCACGCTGCCTGCGGATCATCCGGCGAAGAAGGCCGCGCTAGCGTTCGTGAATGCGTATGAAGCGAAGTACGGTCCGGGCTCTGTCACGCAGTTCGCGGGCGATGCGGCGGGGGTTTATCCGCGGCTGCAGGATGCCGTGGCACGAGCGCTGAAGACGGCGCAACCGGGCACGCCGGCATTCCGTGTCGCTCTGCGCGATGAGCTGGAACATGCGCATGAGCTGGTCGTGCCGAACGGCGTGGTCAACAGCAGCGCGAAAGATCACGTCGGCCTCGATCAGCGGGCCAGCGTGATGGGGATTATCAAGGATGGGAAGTTCGTCTATCTGAGCCAGTAAGCCTGGCGGGCCGGGAATCCGGCCCGTATTGCCAAGGTGGGGCTGCCCGGAATTCACCCGCACCCACCCTTGGGCCTTCCGTCACGCGCGTCACCCAGCGTTAGCGCGTCATCTCGCCTTGCGGCGCGTCAGCCCGCAACACCTCCCCGCCGTCCCCTTGTTTCCCTTTCCGGAAAGCGCACGCACGCGCTCGTCCTCCATCGACGCCCCATCCAGGGAAAACCACAGCCTCACCCGCGACGCTTTCCTTTGACTCTCTTTCGATTCGAAACTACTATCTTTCGAAACAAAAGCGTTTTCTTTCGAAGAGCGGAGACATGCTGGCTAACAAGAGTTCCCTGAAGCGGCGCCTGCAGATCGTCGAGATGGTCCGCAAGCGCGGCGAGGTATCGGTCGAGGAGCTCAGTCAGGCTTTCGATGTGTCGAGCGTGACCATCCGTACCGACCTGACTTACCTCGAACAGCAGCGCTATCTGGTGCGCTCGTTCGGCAAGGCTCGCTATCTTGCGCAGCGTCCCGGCGAACGTGTGTTGATGCCGTTGTCGGACGGTGCCACGCGCAAGGCCGCGGAAATGGCAATTGCGCGTTTCGCGGCCGAGTCCGTGGACGACCACGAATCGCTGATGCTCGGCGCCGGCGAAATCGTCCATAAGGTGCTGCCGCTGCTTTCCGATTGCTCGAACCTGTCGCTGCTGCTGAACGACATCGCCATGGCTCAGACGGCCCAGCGCTTCGTGCACGGCGAGTTGCAGCTCACCGGTGGCCATCTCATCGAGGAGGGCACCACCTTGACCGGCCCCGAAGCGGAACGCTCCGTTACCACGCGCTCGCTCGATCTCTGCATTCTCGAAGCGTCAGGTCTGGACCGCGACGGCAATCTGCTGTGCGTCGACCCGAGCCTCGCGCGGGTGTTTCATGCAGCCACCCAGAGCGCCGCCCGCACCATCGTCGTCGCGTACCAGCCGCAGTTGTCCGAGCGCGACGGCCACGTGTTTTGCAACCTCAGCGAGATCGGCGGACTGGTGATCGACGATGGCATCGATCCGCCCACGATGGACCTGTTTCCACGCAAGCAGCTTGAACTACACCGGCGCGAAAACGGAATTATCGAATTCCGGCGGACCACGCGCTGACGGTCCATTCAAGGAAATTCAAGGAAGCGACGCCATGAACCACCGATTTCAAACGAAGACACGCCATGCCTGATCCGAAATCTCACAGCACCGGAAAGACCGGCTACATCCTGACGATGGGGGAGATCCTCGTCGAAATCATGGCGACCGAGCGCGGCCAGTCGTTCCGCAAACCAGGCACGCTGATCGGCCCCTATGCGAGCGGCGCGCCGGCGATCTTCATCGATCAGGTGGCGCGCCTCGGCAGCCGCTGCGCGATGATCGGCTGCGTCGGCGACGACGACTTCGGCACGCTCAACGTCGAGCGCCTGCGCTCCGATGGCGTGGACGTCTCGGGTATCGCCGTCATCAAGGGGCAGACAACCGGGAGTGCCTTCGTCACCTACCGCGAGGACGGCGAGCGCGACTTCATCTTCAACATCACGAATAGCGCGTCGGCGCATCTTTCCGTAGCCAACATCCGCGAAGACCTGTTGAAGGATTGCCGGCACTTTCACGTAATGGGGTCGTCGCTGTTTTCGTTTCGCATCATCGAGGCGATGAAAAAGGTCATCGAGACCGTCAAGGGGCACGGTGGCACCGTCAGCTTCGATCCGAACATCCGCAAGGAAATGTTGAGGATTCCCGAAATGCGCGAGGCACTCGATTTCATTCTCGACTACACCGATGTGTTCCTGCCGAGCGGTCATGAGGTGACGCTGCTGGCCACCGCCGGTTCCGAGCGCGCCGCGATCGACGAACTCCTGCAGCGCGGCATCCGCGAGGTCGTGGTCAAGCGCGGCAAAGACGGTTGCAGCTTCTACGACGGCACCGACGAACTCCATGTGCCGGCGGTCCAGGTGCGAGAAGTGGATCCCACCGGCGCCGGCGACTGTTTTGGTGCGACCTACATCGCCTGCCGGTCGCAGGGCATGAGCGTCGCCGAAGCGTTGCGCTACGGCTGCGCGAGCGGCGCTCGCGCCGTCAGCTTTCGCGGCCCGATGGAAGGCACGGCGTCGCTGGCCGAACTCAACGCATTCATCGCGAACCCGGAGTCTCATCATGGATAACGTGGTCGCGCGCCTTTCCAACGGGCATGGTGCAGCGAAGTCCCTGAAGGGAATCTATTCGATCTGCTCGGCGCATCCCTGGGTGCTGGCCGCAGCGATGCAACAGGCCGTCGACGATGGCACGCCGTTGCTCGTCGAATCCACCTCGAACCAGGTGGATCAATACGGCGGCTACACCGGCATGAAGCCGGCGGACTTCATTCGCTTCGCGCACGGTATCGCGGAGCAGGTCGGTTTGCCGCGCGAGCATCTGATTCTCGGCGGCGATCATCTCGGACCGAACGCGTGGCGCAGCCTTCCAGCGGAAGAAGCCATGCAGCGCGCGGAAGCACTCATCGACGCCTATGTGCGGGCAGGATTCACGAAGATCCACCTGGACACCAGCATGGCTTGCGGCGGCGATCCGGAGCGACTGTCGGACAGCGTGGTGGCGCAACGCGCGGCGCAATTGTGCGCCGTTGCCGAGGCCGCGGCGGATCACGCCGGGTTCGACAACCAGCCGGTTTACGTGATCGGCACGGAAGTGCCGGTGCCAGGCGGCGCAAGCGAAACGCTCGATACCGTCGAAGTCACCCGGAAAGAAGCCGCGATGGAAACGGTCGCCGTACATCGTGATGCGTGGCGCGCGCGGAACATCGACGCAGCGTGGGACCGTGTGATTGCGCTGGTCGTGCAACCCGGCGTCGAATTCGACCACACGAAAGTGATCGACTATCAGCCCGCCCTTGCCGCCGGTCTTTCCCAGGTTCTGACGCAACTGCCCGGCATGGTCTTCGAAGCGCACTCGACAGACTATCAAACGCCCGAATCGCTGCGGGCGCTCGTGCGGGACGGCTTTGCGATTCTTAAGGTGGGCCCGGGCGTCACGTTCGCGTTGCGCGAGGCGCTCTACGCGCTGTCGGACATCGAAGCTGAACTGCTACCCGCAGCGCAGCGCGCCGACCTGCCGGTAGCCGTGGAAGCCGCGATGCTTCGCAAGCCCGCCAACTGGGACAGGTATTACCACGGCGACGAAGCCGAAAGACGTCTGCTTCGTACCTACAGCTATAGCGACCGGGTGCGCTACTACTGGGCCGATCCGCAGGTTGACGCAGCCGCGCAACAGCTATTGCGAAACCTCACCGGCACAACGATTCCGGAAAATCTCCTGAGCCGCTATTTGCCGGCGCAGTACTGGGCGCTGCGGCGCGGCGCCATCGACGGTTCCCCGATGAGCATCGTGCAAAGCAAGGTGCGCGAAGTCGTGGGGCAATACGCATCCGCTTGTCGTGAGTAACGTGGCACGTCACCGCGATAGCGCTCGCTACAAACGAGTCAAACATTAACAAGGAGGATGTCATGTCCTTTAAGCCCAACGCGTCTTATGATTTTAGCGACGCGGTCGTAGTAATAACAGGCGCGGCAGCCGGAATAGGCCGGCAGGTCGCGGAGCAATTCGCCGCAGCCGGCGCGACGCTCGCCCTGATCGACCGTTCCGAGTCCATCGCGGATATCGCTTCGAACCTCGGTGAAGTCCACAGGGGCTGGATCGCCGACATCAGCGACCCGGAATCGGTCGCCGCAACGGCCAACAGGATTCTTTCGCAGTTCGGCCGCGTCGACATCCTGGTCAACAACGCAGGCATTGGTCCGCTAGCACCAGCCGAAGATTTTCCCCTTGAAACATGGGACAAAACGATGGCCGTCAACCTGCGCGGCGCGTTTCTCGTTGCGCGGGCCTTCGCACCGGACATGCTTGCTCGTGGGCAGGGAAGGATCGTCAACCTGGCGTCCCAGGCTGCTGTGATTGGCATCGAAGGGCATGTCGCTTATTGCGCCAGCAAAGCCGGCGTCATCGGCATGACCAATTGCATGGCGCTCGAATGGGGGCCGAGAGGCGTAACGGTCAATGCCATCTCTCCGACCGTAGTCGAAACGGAACTGGGCCTCACCGGATGGGCCGGAGAAAAAGGCGAACGCGCCAGAGCCGCGATCCCCACCCGCCGATTTGCCAGGCCCGCTGAGATCGCCTGCGCAATCATGTACGTGGCAAGCCGCGAGGCCGCCATGGTCAACGGCGCGAACCTGCTGATCGACGGCGGCTACACGATTATCTAGATCCCAACACGAACGAAAACCTGAGAGCAAATGGAGGCAGTAGAGGGCTTTACATAACCCACGACGATGTTTAGGAGACTGAAATGATTAGCCTTTCTCATATGGCTTCGCTGCGCTGCGGCGCCTTGCGGAGCCGTCTTATTGCATCAGCAGTTGCGGGAATTGGGCTGGGGCTGGGCCTGGGTGGCGTGGCCTATGCCACCACTGTCACGATCGCGGTGCCGAACAACAACGATCTGATCGAGATGAAAAAGCTTTCTCCAGTGTTCGAAAAGGCCAACCCCGATATCCAGTTGAAGTGGATCGTGCTCGAAGAAAATGTGCTCCGGCAGCGCCTGACAACGGATATCACGACTAACGGCGGCCAGTTCGACGTATCGGCTATCGGGACCTATGAAGCACCGCTCTGGGGCAAACGCGGATGGCTGGTTCCGATCACCGGCCTGCCTGCCAGCTACGATCTCGACGACGTGCTCAAATCGGTGCGCGACGGCTTGTCGTACAACGGAACGCTATACGCCTTGCCGTTCAACGCCGAAAGCTCGATGACGTTCTACCGGAAGGACCTGTTCGCCGCCAAGGGTTTGACGATGCCCGATCATCCCACCTACAGCCAGATCAGCGAGCTTGCGGACAAGCTGAACGACAGGGCCAACGGCGTTTACGGTATCTGTCTGCGTGGCAAGGCCGGCTGGGGTGAGAACATGGCTTTTGTTTCGACACTGGTGAACACGTACGGCGGACGTTATTTCGACGAGAAGTGGAACGCACAGGTCGATTCTCCGGAATGGAAGAGCGCGATCAATTTCTACGTCGACCTGTTGAAGAAAGATGGAGCGCCGGGAGCCAGTTCAAATGGCTTCAACGAAAATCTGTCGCTGATGACGGGCGGCAAGTGCGCGATCTGGGTCGATGCGACATCGGCCGCCGGGATCCTCTACAACAAGTCCGAATCGTCCGTCGCAGACAAGGTGGGCTTCGCTGCGGCGCCAACGCAGGTGACCCCGAAGGGTTCGCACTGGCTCTGGTCGTGGTCGTTCGCCATTCCGAAGTCGTCGAAGTCGCAAGATGCGGCCAAGCGGTTCATCGAATGGGCGACGTCGAAGGAATACATCTCACTCGTGGGCAACGACATCGGTTGGGCATCGCTGCCGCCGGGTACGCGTCAATCCACCTACGCACGTCCTGAGTACAAGCAGGCCGCGCCGTTCAGCGAATTCGTGCTGAACGCGATCGAGACCGCCAACCCGAACGACTCAACTTTGAAGAAAGTCCCGTACAGCGGCGTGCAATATGTGGGGATTCCGGAATTCCAGTCGTTCGGAACCCTGATCGGGCAACAGATAGCCGGGGCGCTCGCAGGACAGATCAGCGTTGACCAGGCGCTGCAGGCGGGTCAGGCTGCTGCTAACCGCGCCGTACGCTCGGCGGGCTACCAGAAGTAGCGAACGCATCGGCCGTAGCCGCGTAAGCCACGCGCTTTCGTGCGATACGAAGCGCGTGGCTCCTGAGTCAGCGTGGCAGATCAGCCTGGAAGCGGGACCGCATATGGCGATTGGGCAGACGATGGCGCACCATTGCTGATACAGTAAATGCCCCCTCCTCCCGCAATCGCACCACCATGCGCACCACCCGAGCCATCAACGCTGTCGAGCGGCTAAAAACCCGCAGCGGCAATCCGCAGTTCGCGGCGATTAGCCTGTCCGGCGGCCTGTTCTATCTGGTCGACAAATCGGGCGGCACGGACAAGAAGGTTTCCGATCCGCTGCCGCTCGACGATTTCGTCAAATTCGTCGACGGCTTCGGGCCGCCGAAACCGCGCAAGGCGAGCAAGCTAGACCTCGCGTTCGAAGAGCAGATCAGGAAAAGCAAGAGCTAAAGCGCCCGCGGCACGAGAGCTGGAAGAAAGCTCAGCGGCACAAAGGCGGCGCGTCATGCAGCGCGTCGTTCTCGATGATATTGACGCCACGCGTATCGCCGCTCAGGACCTCGGTCACCAGCGCCCGCGCCACCCGCTCGACGGAAATCGAGCGCCACTTCGGCGGCAGATACACCCCGAGACGCCGCGCAATGCTTTCCAGCGGCCTGCTCTCGTTACGTTCGCCCATCAGGAATGAAGGCCGTACGATGGTCAGCACCGGATAGTCGAGCTTCTTCAAACTCTGCTCCACATTCCCTTTCACGCGGCTGTAGAAAGTGCGCGCTTGCGGATCGGCGCCAATCGCACTGACTATCGCAAAGTGCGAAGCGCCATGGCGGCGGGCAATACCGGCAATCCGCAGCGGGTATTCGTAGTCCACCTTGCGAAACGCCGCCTGTGAACCCGCCGTGCGGATGGTCGTGCCCAGTGCGCAGATGACGGAGTCGACGTCGAAGATGTCCGAATCCGCGTCAGGCCAATCGTAGTCGATCACATGTTCGACGACCCGGTTGCCACCCGTCGACCCCGTCACGGCCGATCCCGACGCCCGCCGCACCAGCATCCGGATTTCCCTGACCCGATCGTCCCGCGCCAGCAGACGCAAACACGCACTGCCGACGAGGCCCGTGCCTCCGAGCAGGAGAATCGTCTGTTTGCGGGGAGCAGTGGACTGGCTGGACGCGAAGGAGGTCGACATGCGTGAGTCCGTCAAAGAGGGGCACCGCCGCATCTTACCGCGTCAAGACGTCCCCTGACCCTTACCCGCGTTGCACTTCCTTTATCTGCCCATCAGCCGCGCTGCTAGCGAGTACCGCATCGATAAAGTGCAGGCCCGCGACCCCGTCGTCGACGGTCGTCAGAAGCGTACTTTCCTGCGGCGGCGCTTTGCCCGCATCCAATGCCTCGATTTGCAATGCAGCGTCTTTATAGAGTTGCGCGAAAGCCTCCAGATAGCCCTCCGGATGCCCCGGCGGCACACGCGTCGCATGCGCGGCGATAGCGCTTTTCACCCGGCCGCGGGTGAGCCGCTGCGCCGCGCCGCCAAGCGGTGTGAACCACAGCTCGTTGGGATTCTCCTGATCGAAGGTGAGACCGGCTTTGGTGCCGTACACGCGCAGCCGCAGCGCATTCTCCGCGCCGCTCGCCACCTGGCTTGCCCACAGCATGCCGCGCGCGCCGTTTTCGTAGCGCAGCATGGCTTGCACGTGATCGTCGACGCGGCGCCCCGGCACGAACGTGTGCAGTTCGGCGGAGAGCCATTTGGGCTGCATGCCGGTGACGAATGCAGCGAGGTGATACGCATGCGTGCCGATATCGCCGAGGCAGCCTGCCGGGCCGGACAACGCCGGATCGGTGCGCCAGCCGGCCTGTTTGTTCGTACCGGATTGCTCGATCGGCTCCGCAAGCCAGTCCTGCGCGTATTCGACCTGCACCACGCGCACCTCTCCAAGCTCGCCCGCTTCGACCAGCTCGCGCGCGTGACGGACCATCGGATAGCCCGAATACGTGTGCGTCAACGCGAACAGCCGCTTCTTCTCGCGCGCGAGTTTAGCCAGCGCCTGTCCTTCTACGAGCGACACGGCGAGCGGCTTGTCGCAGATCACGTGAATTCCGGCTTCGAGAAACGCGGTCGCCACCGGCGCATGCAGATGGTTCGGCGTGACGATCGCTACTGCGTCGATTCCGTCGTCTTTGCGCGCGGCTTCGGCCCGCGCCATCTCACCCCAGTCTGCGTAACTGCGGGCAATGCCAGCTTCTTCCGCACTCGCCTTGGCGCGTTGCGGATCGGACGACAATGCGCCCGCCACCAGTTCGAAACGGTCGTCGAGGCGTGCGGCGATCCGGTGCACCGCGCCGATGAACGCGCCCTGCCCGCCGCCGACCATGCCCAGCCGTAACTTTCGTGTCATGGAAGATGCTCCTTTGATCGATACGCTCAGATACCCAGCACACGCTTCAATTGCGCCGTGTCGACGCCGCTGCCCGCGAAGTCGTCAAACGAATGCTCGGCAACCCGAATGATGTGACGCCGAATGAACTCTGCGCCCTCGCGCGCGCCGTCTTCCGGATGCTTCAACGCGCATTCCCATTCGAGGACTGCCCAGCCGGGGTAATCGTATTGCGCCATCTTCGAGAAGATCGCGCCGAAATCGATCTGGCCATCGCCGAGCGAGCGGAACCGGCCCGGACGTTCGACCCAGTCGCTGTAGCTGCCGTAGACGCCCGCCTTGCCCGTCGGACGAAACTCCGCGTCCTTCACGTGGAAGACCTTGATGCGCTCGTGATAGATATCGATGAACGAGAGGTAATCGAGTTGCTGCAACACGTAGTGACTTGGATCGAACAGAATGTTCGCGCGGCGCTGTGCGCCCGCACCGTTCAGGCGCTCAAGAAAACGCTCGAACGTCACACCGTCATGCAGATCTTCACCCGGATGCAGTTCGTACGCGACGTCCACGCCGACTTCATCGAACGCATTGAGAATCGGCGTCCAGCGGCGCGCCAGTTCATCAAAGGCTTCCTCGACGAGACCTGCGGGACGTTGCGGCCACGGGTACACATAGGGCCATGCGAGCGCGCCGGAAAACGACACATGCGTGTCGAGCCCGAGCCGTCGCGACGCCTGCGCCGCCAGCTTCACCTGCTGGATCGCCCATTCGGTGCGCGCCTGCGGATTGCCGCGTACATGCGGAGCCGCAAAGCCGTCGAACAGCAGGTCATAGGCCGGATGCACCGCCACCAGTTGCCCCTGCAGATGCGTCGCCAGTTCGGTGATCTCGACACCGGCGTCGGCGACCACACCCAATAACTCGTCGCAATACGTCTGGCTCGCTGCAGCCTGTTCGAGGTCGATCAGGCGTGGGTCGACCGGCACCTGGATCCCCTTGTAGCCAAGGCTGGCAGCCCAGCCTGCGAGGTTTTCCAGGCTGTCGAAGGGCGCCTTGTCGCCCAGGAACTGGGCCAGATAGATCGCCGGCCCCTTGATGGTCTTCATCGTGTTGCTCCTCGGTCAAAGGTTGGACCGCGCGCCACCGGACGCGCGGCCCAACCTGTTAGAACGGTGAATCCGGGAAGTAGTAGTCCTTCGCGTTGTCCTTCGTGACAAGCACCGACGGGATGATCGTCTTCGGCGGCAGCGTCTGGCTCTTCAGACGGGCCTCGGCGGTCAACTTGATCGCGTCGTAGATGAACTTCGGCGAGTACGTGACGTCCGCATTGATGATCTTGTCGCCGTCCAGCACGCGCTTGATCATCTCTTTCGATCCGGCGCCGCCCAGGACTTCCTTGATGTCCGTGCGCTTCGCCTGATCGATGGCCTTAAGCACGCCCACCGACATGTCGTCATCCGCGGACCACACCGCGTCGATATGCTTGAAGCGCGTCAGATAATCCTGCATGACCTTGAACGCATCGTCGCGATTCCAGTTGGCGTATTTCGCGTCGAGCACCTTCACGCCAGGACACGCCTTCAGCGCTTCGGTGAACGCGCTATAGCGTTCGTTATCGAGCGTGGTCGGAATGCCGCGCAACGCGACGATGTCGCCCTTGCCGTTCAGCGATTTGCAGAAGTACTCGCCGGCGAGCCTGCCGAAGGCCGTGTTATCGCCCGCTACGTACGCGTCCTGCGCGCTGGTGTCGGTCAGGCCGCGATCCACCACCGTCACGTAGATGCCTTTTTTCTTCACCTGCGCTACCGGCTGCGTCAACGAAGCCGATTCATGCGGGAAGATCACCAGTGCATTGATCTTGTTGACGGTGACCATGTCCTGCAACTGGTTGGCCTGCTCCGGCGCGCTTGCCGAGGTTTTGAGGATCACCTTGAGGTCGGGGTGTGCCTTCTCCATGTCCTCCTTCGCCTTGTTTGCCCACCAGTCGATG
The DNA here is from genome assembly GCF_050436285.1 of Paraburkholderia sp. GAS82. Classification (NCBI taxonomy): domain Bacteria; kingdom Pseudomonadati; phylum Pseudomonadota; class Betaproteobacteria; order Burkholderiales; family Burkholderiaceae; genus Paraburkholderia; species Paraburkholderia sp. GAS82. The sequence continues at coordinate 289,856 of NZ_JBNDLX010000006.1, read as the reverse complement.
CCGCCAGTGAAGCCGTGATCGGCCGTCGGTATCGCCACGCCCAGAATGACCTTGTCGTCGGCACGCGCTGCGCCCGCGGCCCCCAATATTCCCAACGCCAGCACGCCGGCGCTGATCGCTCGAATGACCTGCTTCATGTTGTGTCTCCTATGTCGACCGGAGTCGGCGCCTGAACGCCTGCTCCGGTCTCATCACGGTTGTTGATCTATGAGGCACTTTCGTGCGCCTCGGTTTCCTGCACTGCTTCGGCTGTGCTGCCCTTCGTATGCCCGTGCTGCCCCTGCTGCTATCGTGCCGAACCACCGTCACTGCCTGCCACACCGCCGCTTATCGCCGCCCGCGCTGCAAAAACGCCACGACGATAATCACCGCCCCCTGCACCGCCGCGTTCAGGTACACGCTGATGATGCTGGTGAGATTCAGAATGTTTGCGATCACCGACAGCAGGATCGCCCCGATCACCGTGCCGATCACACGTCCCTCGCCGCCTTTAAGCGCGGTACCGCCGACCACCACTGCCGCGATCGCCTCGAGTTCCCACAGGATCCCGGTCGTCGGCGTAGCCGAACCAAGGCGCGGCACGTAGAGCACCGTCGCAACGCCCACGCAGATGCCAAGCAGTACGTAGGTTATGATCTTGACGGTATCGACGCGAATCGCGGCATAGCGCGCGACCTGTTCGTTCGAGCCGATCGCCTGCACATGCCGGCCGAATGCCGTGCGGTTCAGGATCAGCGTGCCGCCCGCCGCCACCACGAGAAACACCCAGATGGGAACGGGCACGCCGAGCAGACTCGCGTAATACACGGGACTGTAGAGATCGGTCAGCGAATTGTTGAGCGTGAGCGCACCGCCGTCGGCAAGCCAGGTGAGCACTGCACGAAAAATACCAAGCGTGCCCAGCGTGACGATGAATGGCTCGATACGCCCTTTGGTAATCAACAGACCATGCGCCCAGCCGAACAATCCACCCAACACGAACGCCAGCACGATGCCGATCGCGATGATCATGAGCGGCGCGAACGTATGTCCACCGACGCCCGCCGACAAGCCATTCATCAGCCAGATCATGCTGCCGGCGATCAACGCGGCCATCGAGCCGACCGAGAGGTCGATACCCCCGGAGATGATCACGAAGGTCTCGCCAACCGCGATGATGCCGATGAACGACGTACGCGTAAGCACGTTCATCAGGTTGTCGACGGTGGCGAAGTCGTGATTGAGCAAGGTGCCGGTGACGCACAGCACGATGAGACCGACGAGCGGTCCCAGCCCGTACAGATGATGCGCGAGACGCATGGCTCGGCCGGATTGTGCGGCTTCAGTGGGTGCCGGTCGCATGAGCGATCAACTCCTCTTCGGTCAGGTGGTCGAGATCGAGCGTGGCCTGTAGCCGGCCCGTGCGCATCACGGCGACGCGATGGCACAGGCCGATCAGCTCGATCAGTTCGGATGAAATGACGATCACCGCGCGCCCTTGCGACGCAAGCCGGTGAATCAGGAAATAGATGTCGCGCTTCGAGCCGACATCGACGCCGCGGGTCGGCTCGTCGAGCACCACTACGTTCGGGTTCGGCTGCAGGTACTTGGCAAGTGCAAGCTTCTGCTGGTTGCCGCCCGATAGCATGCGGGCGCGGCTCGACAGATCGCCAGTGCGAATACCGAAGTCGCTCACCGCCTGCTTGAGGGCTGCGCGCCCCGCTTTCAGATCGAGCAGCGGATGCGTGTATTGCTCGAGCGTCATCAGGATGAGGTTGTCCTGCAGGTTCAGATTGACGTGCAGCGCCTTGCCTTTGCGGTCTTCGCTCAGGTAGGTGAGCCCGTTACGCATCGCATCGAGCGGCTTTTTGATCTGCACGGCGTGGCCGCCAATCTCGATGCGCCCAGCAAGGCGGCGGCGCAGGCCGAGGATCGCCTCGAAGGCCTCCGTACGACCCGCTCCGACGAGGCCCGCAAAACCGAGCACCTCGCCCGCGCGAACCTCGAAGCTCAGGTCTTCGACCCAATCGGGCACAACGAGGCCTTGGACTTTCAGGGCGATTGCAGCGTCTGCAGATACCGGCACTTTGTCCGGAAACATATCGGAAAGATCGCGCCCAACCATCAGGTTGGCCATCTGCTGCCGTGCGAGTCCTGCGGTTTCCCCGCGTGCAACGAAACGACCGTCGCGCATCACGATCACCTCGTCGGTGATGTGCTCGACTTCGTCGAGCTTGTGCGAGATGTAGATGATGGTGACGCCATCGGCCTTCAGCTTCGTCATCAGCGCAAACAGGCGTTCGGTTTCGGATGGCGTCAGCGTGGCGGTCGGCTCATCCATGATCAACAGGCGCGCCTTGCGCGACAGCGCCTTGGCAATCTCCACCATCTGCTTTTCGGCGACGATCAGATCGCGCACCTTGGTGTCCGGCGACTTTTTCAAGCCGACTTGCGCGAGATGTCGCACTGCCTCTGCGCGCATCGCAGCGTCGTCAAGCAGCCAGCCGCGGCGCTTTTCGTGGCCCAGATACATGTTCTGCGCGATCGTCAGATGCTCCGCCAGGTTGAACTCCTGGTGAATCAGCACGATGCCGGCGGCTTCCGCCTCGCGCGAGCTGGCAAACTGCTGCGCCGCGCCGTCGATCAGCAAGGTGCCCGTGGTGGCCGCCTCATACCCGGCGAGGATTTTCATCAGCGTCGATTTGCCCGCACCGTTCTCGCCAAGCAGCCCGTAGATGCGGCCAGGCGTCAGCTCGAAACTCACCCCATGCAGCACGCGCACCGGGCCGAAGTCTTTGCGGATGTCGTCGAAACGTACGGCGAGGCTCATGGCTCAGGCACTCCCGCGAATCACGAGCCGGTGCGGCAACAGCACACCGGGCACGCTTGCGAGGGGATTCGCCAGACGCTGCAGCAACAGGCGCGCAGCGGTTTCGCCGAGCTCGCGCATCGGCTGGGCGATCGTGGTCAGCGGCGGGTCGATCTGCGCGGCGAGCGAGATATCGTCGAAACCGATCACGGCGACGTCGTCCGGCACACGCTTGCCGACGCTGCGCAGGCCGTGAATCACGCCGATCGCGAGCGTGTCCGACACCGCGAAGATCGCGCTTGGCGCGTCGCGTTGCGCCATCAGCATCGCTGCGGCAGACGCGCCCGCTTCGTAGTCGAGGCTGTTCAGATTCATGCGCCAACGTTCGTCCGGCGTGATGCCGGCGTCGCGCAACGCGTCGAGGTAGCCTTGCTGGCGCTGCCGCGCGTAAAGGTAAGCGACGTCGGAGTTGATCAGGCCGATCCGCCGATGCCCCTGCGCCAGCAGATGCCGCACGGCGTCGCCGGCAGCGCGGTAGTTGTCGATGCCGACATACGGCACGCCAACCGCCGGATCGAACTCGCAGCACGCGACCCACGGCAACGCGCCGGACTCTTCGGCGAGCGCCTGCTGCACCGTGGCCGGATCCAGGCAGATCGCGCCGTCGGCGCGACGCCGCCGCAGCAGGTCGAAGTAGCTGCGCTCGCGGCCCGGGTCGGCGCCCGTGTCGCATAGCAGCATGAAATAGCCGTGCTGACGCGCGACGCTGTCGATGCCGCGCACGATCTCCGCATAAAACGGATTGCCGACGTCCGGCACCATGGTCAGCAGCAGCCGGCTCTCGGCGGTGCGCAGGTTGCGGGCGAGCTCGTTGACGCGGTAGCCGCTCGCGTCCACTGCTGCCAGCACCTTGTCACGCGTGGCGGGACGCACGTTGGCATGGCCGTTCAATACCCGCGAAACCGTCGCCACCGACACCCCCGCCTGCTCCGCAACGCCCGCAATGGAGATGCCCTCGGACGATGGAGGTGCGGTTCGGGGCGCGTTGGTCTCTGATTGCGGCAGTCGGGACACAGTTTTTTGTCGCGAAAATGTAATCGATTACATCTTTGGGCGATGGAGCAAGGAATCGCAAGGTCTGTCTCGTAGGGATTAACACGGGCCGGGTTGGCACCAGGTTGCTATCGGATCGCCGTGCGGCCTGCTGTCCGGGAAACGGGTTTCGCCCCTGGTTTGGTACAATTCCGCAGTTGTCCCGAACCCCCACAGGTCGCACCTAAACCGAACCGCCGAACCCACCATGAATATCGAACAAGCGCGTTTCAACATGATCGAACAGCAGATCCGCCCCTGGGAAGTGCTCGACCAGGACGTGCTGAATCTGCTCTCGATCGTCAAGCGTGAGAATTTCGTCCCCACGGTCTATCGCGAACTGGCCTTCGTCGACTTCGAAGTGCCGCTGCCGGCTGGCCAGCACATGCTGGCACCGCGCGTCGAAGCGCGCGTGCTGCAGGAGCTGGCCGTGAAGAAGCACGAAAGCGTGCTGGAAATCGGTGCTGGCTCGGGTTATATGGCGGCGCTGCTCGCCCACCGCGCACAGCACGTGCTGACCGTGGATATCGAACCGGAAATCGCTGAACTGGCCAAGGCCAACCTGGCCGCCAATGGTGTCCTGAATGCCGAAGTCGCGACCGGCGACGCCGCGCGCGGCTGGCCCGCAGCGGCACCGTATGACGTGATCTGCGTGTCGGGCGGCCTGCCGGTCCTGCCGCAGGAGATCCTCGAGCATCTGAAGATTGGCGGCCGTCTGGCTGCGTTCGTCGGCACCGCGCCGGTCATGAAGGCGCAGATCATCACGCGCATCGACGAAAAGCAATATCGGATTGCCGACGTGTTCGAAACGTATGTCGAGCCGCTGATCAACGCCGTGCAGCCGCCGCGTTTCAAGTTCTAAGGGTGTACCGCTGATGCAAAACCTGACCGCTCCCGCTCTGGCCGAATGGCTTGCCGATCAATCGCGTCCCGCGCCCGTGCTGCTCGACGTGCGCGAGCCGTGGGAAATCCAGACAGCGTCGATCGCCGGCGCCGTGTCGATCCCGATGCGTGAGATTCCGGCACGCAGCGAAGAACTCGATGACGACGCGCAGATTGTCTGCGTGTGCCACCACGGCGCACGCAGCGCGCAGGTCGCGATGTTTCTCGAATCGCGCGGGCATAAAAACGTGTTCAATCTGCAAGGCGGGATTGACGCGTGGTCGAGACAGGTTGATCCGGCCGTGCCCACTTACTGAAATTGAAGAGTACGAAGCCAGCGTATCTATGAGCCACCCATGCGGTGGCTTTTTTTCGTCCATTTCGCGCACCGCTATCCCGTAGCGATACTTCACGTCACAGATTAGGAAGTTTCCAGCGGCTCGACCTGCTCGTTGAAGGCAACATGCTCCGACTCAATTTCCGGAGCAGTCTGATGAGATTCGTGAAGATCGCGCTGGCCGCAGCAACGCTGTTGCCGCTCACCTCCCACGCCGTGCTCGGGGGCGCCCCCGCAGCGGGGTCATCCGCTCCCGTGTCGCTGCATGCCACCCGGCAGGCTGCATCGTCCGCTGCATCCACAGCGTCCGCTTTATCTGCTTCCGTAGCGACGCCCGCCTACTCCACCTCAGCCTATTCCGTGTACGAGTCGCGCGATGCCGACGGCATCACCGTGCGCGAGTATGTGCTGCCGAGCAACGTCGTCTTCGCGCTCACGTGGCAAGGCCCGGTACGACCCGACATGAAAGCGCTGCTCGGCAACTACTTCCCCAACTTTGTCTCCGCGGGCGAAGAACGCTTGCGAGGCACAGGCACGCTGATCCAGCACAACGGCGAGCTTCAGATCGAGTCGGCGGGACGCCCAGGACATTTCTTCGGCACCGCCTACCTCCCCCGCCTCCTGCCCGCCGATCTCCGCGCAAACAACCTGCAGTAACGCGCCGCCGCCTTCCCGGAACACCATCAAAATGAAGACCTTCAGCCACACCCTCGGCGTCGCGCTACTGAGCGCCAGCGTCGTCCTCTCCGCATGCGGCGGAGGCTCCGGAGAGAGCAGCACGAACAGCGGCATCAACTGGCCGGCCTCGGCAAGCTGGCCGGTGACGCCCACGCCGCCGTCTCCGCCCGTCGACACCAGCAACTCGGTGCCGATCGTCGCGGATACCTCGATGGACGCCGTCAACCAGCCCTCCGTCACGGTCACGCTGTGCCCGGCCGGTGCCCCCAACAACAGTCAGTGCGTGACGGTGACGAATATGCTCGTCGATACCGGCTCGGTCGGCGTGCGGGTTGCCAGCAGCGCGCTGAGCCCTGCGTTGAACGCCCAGTTGCTGACGCAGGTCGGCGCCACCGACGACAAGGTCGGCTCGGCGCCAATCGTTCAATGCGCGCTGTTCGCGTCCGGCTTCACATGGGGGCCCATCAAGCGCGCCGATGTCATCCTGGGCAACAAGAAGGCGAGCAACATCCCCATCCAGGTGATCGGCGACGGCGGATACACCGCGCCCGATGACTGCACCTCCCGTGGCGGCCCAGACCTCGGCCCGCTCCTCGGCGCCAACGGCAACCGTGCCTTCAATGGAATCGTGGGCATCGGCCATTTCGTGCGTGACAGTTCGCTCGCGGCAAAGTCGGTGATTCCGGCGGGCTACTACTATTGCCCGACCACGGAGTCATGTACCGGCACGCGCGTACCGCTCACCAGGCAGGTCATGAACCCGGTTGCAGGTTTGGCTACCAATAACAACGGCACCGTCATCCGCCTGCCCGCGTTGCCCGCGGGAGGACAGGTCCGGGTGACGGGACAGTTGATATTCGGCGTCGGCACGCAGGCAAACAACGCGCTGCCGGCCAACGCGAACATCTTGCAGGTGGATGGCAACGGCCTTTTTACGACCCAGTATCAAGGCCGCGCGATCATCAACAGCGCGATTGACAGCGGCACCAACGGCTACGCCTTCTCGGACACCACGATCCCGACCACGGGCGAGTGGTACACGCCACCGAGCGACCAGGCGCTGTCGGCAACCATGGCGTCCACTAACGGGACCGGCAACCCTGCCATGGTGCAGTTCTCGATCGGCAACGCGACCAACATGATGGGAAGCGGCTACGCTGCCTATGACAATCTCGGCATGTACCTGGCCAGCCTGCCGGTCTACGACGTCTCCACCAACAACATGTTGTCCGAAGAGGGCTTCCTCTGGGGCCTGCCATTCTTCTACGGCCGAAGCGTCTATACCGTGCTCGAAAACGCCAGGGTAGGGACGCAAGCGGGGCCGTTCGTAGCGTTCTAGGGTTCAGACGCGCCGCGTCATTCGCTCATGGCAGGAGGCTGGCACCGCAAGGTGGCCAGCCTTTTTTATTTGCGAGCGGTGCGCCGCCCTCATGCACAAAGGCGCGGCGGCGATGCACCTTGGCCGCCCACTGGCGGCCAGGCACGCTTCGTTGCAGCGCGACGCGCACCGCAACGAGGCGAGGCATCAGCGCATGCACCACATTTGCGCCCATCCGGCATACCGGCCGCCGATCGACCGGGACAGTGCCTACCGCACCGCAGCGCCCCGTGCGCGACGCACAGGTCACTCTTACCGCTTGGCACGTGCCTTGCAGTAGTTGTCTGGCAAGCCATGCCGGACAGCCTCGATGGCTGGAATCGACGCCCATAAAACATTCATTCAACCAAAGGCAAGGGGTAGCAAATGAAACGTCGCAATCTGTTAAAGCTCGGGTCAATGTCTGGCGCATTGGCACTCGCAGGCCAGAGTCCGTTTGCTAACGCGCAGTCCGACAGCGGGCCGATCAAGGTCGGCATCTTGCACTCCTTGTCGGGCACGATGGCGATCTCGGAAACGTCTCTGAAAGACACCGCGTTGATGACCATTTCGGACATCAACAAAAACGGTGGCGTAATGGGCCGGCAGATCGAGCCGGTAGTGGTGGACCCGGCGTCGAACTGGCCGCTGTTCGCCGAGAAGGCACGCCAGCTCATCACCCAGGACAAGTGCGCGGTGGTGTTCGGCTGCTGGACCTCGGTGTCGCGCAAGTCGGTGCTGCCGGTGTTCGAGGAACTCAACGGCCTGCTGTTCTACCCCGTGCAGTACGAAGGCGAAGAAATGTCGCGCAACGTGTTCTACACGGGTGCCGCGCCGAACCAGCAGGCGATTCCTGCTACCGAATACCTGATGAGCGCCGAAGGCGGCGGGGCCAAACGTTTCTTCCTGCTCGGTACCGACTATGTATATCCACGCACGACCAACAAGATCCTGCGCGCGTTCCTGCAATCGAAAGGAGTCCAGGAAGCCGATATTCAGGAGGTCTACACACCGTTCGGCCATAGCGACTATCAGACCATCGTCGCCAACATCAAGACTTTCTCGCAGGGCGGCAAGACCGCGGTGATCTCGACCGTCAACGGTGACTCGAATGTGCCGTTCTACAAGGAACTGGGCAACCAGGGTCTGAAAGCGACGGACGTGCCGGTGGTGGCGTTCTCGGTGGGCGAAGAAGAACTGCGCGGTATCGACACGAAGCCGCTGGTGGGCAACCTCGCTGCATGGAACTACTTCATGTCGCTGCGCGATCCCGAGAACACCAAGTTCAAGGCGATGTTCGCCAAATGGGTCAAGGACAACAACCTGCCGGGCGGCGACAAACGCGTCACCAACGACCCGATGGAAGCGACCTTCGTCGGTATCCATATGTGGAAGCAGGCGGTCGAAAAAGCCAAGAGCACCGATGTCGACAAGGTGCGCGTGGCGATGATCGGCCAGACCTTCAATGCACCGTCCGGCTTCGTGCTCACGATGGACGGCAACCACCACCTGCACAAGCCGGTGATGATCGGCGAAGTACGTGCCGACGGTCAGTTCAACGTGGTGTGGCGCACCAAAACGGCGATTCGTGCGCAGCCGTGGAGTCCGTATATCGCCGGCAACGCGGGCAAGCCGGATGTCGTCAGTTCGATCCCGGCATTCCTGCGCCGCTCGCGGGTTGCGTGATGTAACGGAGGGCGCATGCAACTCGCGCCCGCCTGATCCAATTGCACTATCAAAGGGCATCATGGCGTTTTCCATTCTGAGGCTCACACGGCGCGGTATCGGCAAGCTCGGCATCGCGCTCATCATCATTGCTCCGCTCACAGCTTTCGCGCTGGCCCCAGCCGATATCGCCCCGCTCGCCGGCGACGACTTCGATGCCAAGTCCGCGGCCATCGACAAACTGATCGCCGCTCACGACGCGCCTTCCCAGGCACTGCTGAAAGCCCTGTCCGAAGACAACGCGCTCACGACCGACTCCGGTGAAGTGCTGATCCAGGACGGCGACGCGACCAAAGATGCGATCACTGGCAAGACGGTCACGGCAACCGACGCACAACCGGTAACGCTGAATAACCTGCTGCGCTCGAAAGTCTCAGGCGCGCTGTCCGGCTCGCAACTCGACTCACCCGATCTGGAAACGCGCCGCACGGCCATCAACGCGCTGCTGCAAAACCCCGATCCTTCGATGAAGCCGCTGATCGATGCGCAACGCGCGAAGGAAACCGATCCGGATCTGAAGAAGAAACTCGACACACTGTGGGCCATGACGGCGCTGCACAACAGCGATTCGGCCACGCGCCTCGAAGCGGTGCAACTCGTGGCAGCGCGTCACGATCTCGACATGAACGAACTGTTGCGGCCGCTCGTCGCGAAGAAGCCGGACGGTACGTTTGCAGAGAGCGACGACCGCGTGCGCGCCGCCGCGCAGGCCGGCATCGACGAGCTCGATGCGATCCAGCGCCGCAGCGCAATCGCCGGCACGTTGTTCGCGGGCCTGTCGCTCGGCAGCGTGCTGCTGCTTGCGGCGCTCGGGCTTGCTATCACATACGGGCTGATCGGCGTCATCAACATGGCGCACGGTGAGTTCCTGATGATCGGCGCGTATGCAACTTACGTCGTGCAGAACCTGTTCCAGCGCTACGCGCCGGGCGCTTTCGACTGGTATCCACTGCTCGCCGTGCCCGCCTCGTTCGTCGCCGCAGCGGTGGTAGGCATGGTGCTCGAGCGGCTTGTTCTGAAGCACCTGTATGGCCGCCCGCTCGAAACACTGCTGACTACGTTTGGCGTCAGCCTGATCCTGATCCAGGCCACCCGGATGATCTTCGGCGCGCAGAACGTGCAGGTGAGCAACCCGGCATGGATGAGCGGCGGCGTCACGGTGCTGCCGAGCCTGATCCTGCCGTACAACCGGCTCGCCATCCTGGCGTTCTCGCTGATCGTGGTCGGCATCGCCTGGGCGGTGCTGACGAAGACGCGTCTTGGCCTCTTCGTACGGGCCGTCACACAGAATCGCCGCATGGCGGCGTGCGTGGGCGTGAAGACCGCACGGGTCGACTCATACGCATTCGCCTTCGGTGCGGGCATTGCAGGACTGGGCGGCTGCGCGCTGTCGCAGATCGGCAATGTCGGACCGGATCTGGGCCAGAGCTACATCATCGATTCATTCATGGCGGTGGTGCTGGGCGGTGTCGGGCAGCTCGCCGGCACGGTGATCGGCGGCTTCGGGCTCGGCCTCATCAGCAAGGCGATCGAACCGTTCTGGGGCGCCGTGCTCGCCAAAATTGCGGTGCTCGTCCTGATCGTGCTGTTCATCCAGAAGCGGCCGCAGGGCATGTTCGCCCTCAAGGGCCGCAGCGCGGAGGCATGAGATGACATCTGCAACCTCCCCTGCTTCGGTCACGCCCCCCGGCACAGCGCCGGGCACCGGGCGCTCCACGCAAAGCGGCTTTGCGCTCGGCCTGCCGCCGCGTCCGGCGCTGCTCACGCGGCCTGCGTGGATCGCGCTGATTGCGCTGATCATCGCGATCGGCCTGGGCGTGCCGCTCTCGGCGCTGGTACTGCCCGAAACGAGCGCTTTCCACCTGTCCGCGTACATGATGACGCTGATGGGCAAGTTCATGTGCTACGCGATCGGCGCACTGGCGCTCGATCTCGTGTGGGGATACTGCGGCATCCTAAGCTTGGGCCACGCCCTGTTCTTTGCGCTGGGCGGCTACGCGATCGGCATGTACCTGATGCGCTCGATCGGCCATCAGGGCGTCTATCAGAGCGATCTGCCCGACTTCATGGTGTTCCTTAACTGGCACGCGCTGCCGTGGTACTGGGAGGGCACGCAGCATCTCTGGTACGCGCTGCTGCTGGTAGTACTGGTGCCAGCCGTGATTGCGTGGGTGTTTGGTTTCTTCACGTTCCGCTCGCGGGTGAAGGGCGTGTATCTCTCGATCATCACGCAGGCCATGACATTTGCCGCGATGCTGCTGTTTTACCGCAACGAGACCGGCTTTGGCGGCAACAACGGCTTCACGGATTTCAAGCGGATCGGCAACTTTCCTATCACCCATCCGGGCACGCGCACAGCGCTCTTCCTGATCACATTTGCCGTGCTGGTGCTGGCGTTTCTGGGTGCGCGAGCGATTGTGACCTCGAAACTCGGACGCGTCGTGACCGGCGTGCGCGATGGCGAGACACGGCTGATGTTCCTTGGCTACAGCCCGCTTGGCTACAAGCTGTTTATCTGGACCGTCTCGGCGATCCTGTGCGGGATTGCAGGGGCGTTGTACGTACCGCAGGTGGGGATTATCAATCCGGGTGAGATGTCGCCGGGCAACTCGATCGAAATGGCGATCTGGGTCGCGGTGGGTGGACGCGGCACGTTGATCGGACCGATCATCGGTGCATTTGCGGTGAATGGAGCGAAGAGCTTTTTTACGGCGAACTTCCCTGAATACTGGCTGTTCTTTCTGGGCCTGATTTTCGTGCTGGTGCCGCTGCTGCTGCCGCACGGGATCATGGGACTGATCGACATGGCGATGCACCGGAGGAAGCGCTCATGAACGAAAACCCGATGGTGCCGGACCTGGCATTGCCGGAGGAGCCGGCCGAGCACTCGCTGAGCGGCGTGGCGGATTTCGGGCGGGTGGTAACGCCGGGCGAGATCGATGTATCGCACGGGACGATCCTCTATCTTGAGGACGTGACGGTCAGCTTCGACGGCTTCAGGGCGCTGAATGCGTTGACGCTATCGATTGATGTCGGCGAATTGCGCTGCATCATCGGACCGAACGGCGCCGGCAAGACGACGATGATGGACGTGATTACTGGAAAGACTGAGCCCGATTCCGGCAAGGTGTTTTTGGGGCAAACGATCGACCTGACGCGAATGAATGAGCCTTCGATTGCGCGCGCGGGAATTGGACGCAAGTTTCAGAAGCCGACGGTGTTTGAGCAGCATCCGGTGTGGGAGAACCTTGAACTGGCGATGAAGGCTGACAAGGGGTGGTGGGCTTCGTTGCGAGCACGGCTTGACCGGAGTGCGCAGGCCCGAATCGAGGAAACGCTGGAGCTTATTCATCTGGAGAGTGAAGCTCGCAGGCTTGCTGGAGAGCTTTCGCATGGGCAGAAGCAGCGGCTCGAGATTGGGATGTTGCTTATGCAGCAACCGGCGCTACTTCTGCTTGATGAGCCTGCGGCTGGGATGACTGATGACGAGACTATGCAGTTAGCTGAGCTTCTTAATCGTCTTCGTGGGACTTGTTCCATGATGGTAGTTGAGCATGATATGGAATTCGTGGCTGCTCTTTCTGGTGAGGCGGGGAAAGTGACTGTTATGGCCGAAGGGCGTGTGCTCGCCCATGGCACGCTTGATGAGGTCAAGAAGGATGAGACAGTGATCGAGTCTTATCTGGGAAGGTGAGGTTTGTCCGCCGCAAGCCCCCGAAGCCAAGAAAGCACAGAAAGAGGAACGGAGCAAAATGCTAGAAGTAGAAAACCTGAACCAGTACTACGGCGGCAGCCACATCCTCCGAGATGTAAAGCTAACGGTGCCAGACGGCAAACTCACGGTACTACTGGGCCGCAACGGCGTGGGCAAAACAACGCTCCTGCGTTGCCTGATGGGCGTCGTCCCAACCCGCAGTGGCGCGATTGCCTGGCGCGGCACGCCACTCACCAAACTTCCGACCTACGCCCGTGTCGCGAATGGCCTCGCCTACGTCCCTCAGGGACGCGATATCTTCCCGCGCCTGACCGTCGAAGAAAACCTTATGGTAGGCGCCGCCAGCAAACAGGCACCGTCGAAAATCCCCGATCGCATCTACGAACTGTTTCCCGTCCTCAAAGATATGCGTAGCCGCCGCGGTGGCGACCTGTCCGGTGGTCAGCAGCAACAACTCGCTATCGGCCGCGCCCTCATGAGCGAGCCGCAACTGCTCATCCTCGATGAACCCACCGAAGGCATCCAACCGTCGATCATCCAGGACATCGGCCGCACCCTGCGTCAACTCGTCGAGGAAATGGGCCTTACCGTGCTGCTCGTCGAGCAGTACTACGACTTCGCCAAAGCCATCGCCGATCGATACTGGGTCATGAGCCGCGGTGAAATCGTCGCCGGCGGTGAAGGCGCCGACATGGACGCCAACGGTGTGCGCGAACTCATCGCAGTCTGAATGTTGACGGGCCACCGGGACTGGAACGCCTCATCTGCCAGCGTACGCGCGCCCGTCTCCAACTGACGGGCAAAGACATGCAGAAGCACAGGCGTCCCGTGCGGCGAACGGCCCATGCTATCCTCGCCGCATCCATCCGGCGCGCTCACGTCGCTGCGAACCGGGTCACGTAGATCGCTCAGATCATGCGTTGCCTGGCATCGACGAGCGGCCGCCGGGCAGTCGCCACGCAAAGTCCAACTACATCGACCCGCATGTCGCTTCACGAAAACCATGCCACGCTCGCCTCGGCGGATTCCGCCGCGCACACCCAGTGGCAAGCTCGCCTCGAACTCGGCTTCGCCAGACACGCTGAACGCACAACGCTCGTCCATCGCCTGCATGATGGTCCGTTACGCGTCCAACGCCCCCTCTATCCCGAAGGCCACGCAATCTGCCACGCGGTGATCGTGCATCCTCCGGGCGGTGTCGCCGGTGGCGATCAGCTTCACATCGACGTAACGCTCGAGGTCGGCACACATGCCGTGCTCACGACTCCCGGCGCCACCAAGTGGTACAAGTCCAACGATCGCGCGGCGCGGCAGCAGATTGACGTGCGCGTGGGCGCGAACGCCAGGCTCGACTGGCTGCCACAGAACAACATCGTCTTCGACCACGCCAACGCGACCCTCGACTTCACGCTGACGATGGCCGAAGGCGCCACCGCGCTCGGCTGGGACGCCACGCAACTCGGCCGCCAGGCCGCCGGCGAACGCTGGTCGGCGGGCACGCTGCGCGCGGTCTCGCGCATCGTCGGCCCCGACGGCAAGTTGCTATGGCTCGAGCGCGCCAATCTCGCCGCCATCGATCCGCTGCGCGACGCCCCTCAAGGCCTCGCGGGATTCCCCGCCTACGGCACGTTGTGGGCCGTAGGGCCCGCTTGCGACGACACGCTCGCAGAACAGCTAACCGGGCAACTCCCGTTCACCGACACGCTACGCGCTGCCGCCTCGTGCGTAACTCCAGGCGTGGTACTGGTACGTGCCGTGGCGCGGTCAATGGAATCGCTGCAACGCGCGCTAACGCAATGCTGGCTACAGCTACGCCCGATCGTTCACGGCGTCGAAGCGGTACCGCTGCGGATCTGGACGACCTGAGAGAGCGAAACAAACCGAACGTGCGCTGGTGCAATGCTGGCCGGATCTGCGCCGAATTAAACGCGGCGTAGATAAAGGAACAGTACGAGCCTGCACAACCTGAGCGGACCCGTTCAGGGGCGATGCAAGCAGACCAAAGCACACAGCATTGAGCACCATCGCAGCGCATCGAAAAGCCCCACCAAGGTGCATCACCTGTAGAACCTCCCCGCCCGTCCCCGCTGCACCGCATTGGCACACACCTTGCTCGCCAAACCTCTCACGACGCCCCGCACCCGACGGAGGCCACCCGCTTTGCCCACCACCGCTGACCAACATGACCGAACTGTCTTCCCGCCAGTCACGCCGCACGTGGCTCGCCGCCCTGCTGCTCTCGCCCATCCTCGCGTTGACAACGCCAGCAGCCCACGCCGACGCCCTCGACAACATCACCAAATCCGGTGTCCTAAAGGTCGCGGTCCCCGAGGACTATCCGCCGTTCGGCTCAGTCGGCCCCGACATGCAGCCGCAAGGCTATGACATCGACACCGCAGCCGTGCTCGCCAAGTCGATGAACGTCAAACTGCAACTCGTGCCGGTTAACAGCGCAAACCGTATCCCGTACCTTCAGACCGGCAAGGTCGACCTGGTGATCTCGTCGCTCGGCAAGACGCCCGATCGCGAGAAGGTAATCGACTTCTCCACCGCCTACGCCCCCTACTACCAGGGCGTGTTCGGCCCCGCCGACATCAAGGTCAGCAGCCCCGCCGATCTCACCGGTATCACGGTCGGCGCGACGCGCGGCGCGCTCGAAGAAATCGCCCTCACGCAAATGGCGCCGAACGCCACCATCAAACGCTTCGAAGACAACAACGCCACCATCGCCGCCTTCCTGTCCGGCCAGGTGCAACTGATCGCTGCGGGCAATATCGTGGCCGCCGCCATCAATGCGAAGAATCCGCCGCGCCGTCCAGAACCTAAGTTCGTTATAAAGGATTCACCATGCTTCGTCGGCATGAATAAAAATGAAAGCCGGCTGCAGGAGAAGGTCAACGCCGCTATCGCCCAAGCCAAGGCCGACGGCACGTTCAACACCATGTCGAAGAAGTGGTTCGGCGCGCCCTTGCCGAAGACGCTGTAATAAATTTGTTAGTTAGCCTTGATATCTTTGTAAGCTGATCTGGCGTTAAGCTTGTCGCGGTTTGTAGCGTACCCCTCAAGCGTTCGCGACAACGCGCGACCCCGATGGCATCCGACGCCTGTCCCGGCTGGGACAGGCGCAACCCAACCAGACATCCGATGAAGCTGACACCCCGCGAGAAGGACAAGCTGCTGATCTTCACGGCCGCGCTACTGGCCGAACGTCGCCGCGCACGCGGCCTCAAACTGAATTACCCGGAGGCGATCGCATTCATCTCGGCAGCGCTGATGGAAGCGGCTCGCGATGGCAAGACAGTCGCCGAAGTCATGCACTACGGCACCACGCTGCTCACGCGCGACGACGTGATGGAAGGCGTACCGGAGATGATTCCGGACATTCAGGTCGAAGCCACTTTCCCCGACGGCACGAAGCTCGTGACCGTCCACCATCCGATTCCCTGACCCGCCCCGGAGCCCCTGATGATTCCCGGCGAACTTCTCACCGACGACGGTGAGCACGAACTCAATGCGGGCCGCGCAACGGTCTCGGTCACGGTGTCGAACACCGGTGACCGTCCCGTGCAAATTGGTTCGCACTACCATTTTTATGAAGTGAATCCAGCGCTGTCGTTCGACCGCGAGGCGGCACGCGGCTTCCGTCTGAACATTGCGGCGGGTACCGCCGTGCGTTTCGAGCCCGGCCAGGAACGCACGGTCGAGCTGGTCGAGCTGGCGGGCAACCGCGTCGTCTACGGCTTCAACGGCAAGGTGATGGGACCGCTCTGACGCGTGGCATGAGCCCCGTCGTCGAACGTCACGAATACCCGCCCTGCCCTTTTCCGGACTTCACACCATGACATTACGTATTGGCCGCCGCGCGTACGCGGAAATGTTCGGCCCCACGACCGGCGATCGCGTGCGACTCGCCGACACCGAATTGCTGATCGAAATCGAACGCGACTACACCACCTACGGCGAAGAAGTGAAATTCGGCGGCGGCAAGGTGATCCGCGACGGCATGGGCCAATCGCAGCGCGTCGCGGCCGATGTCGTCGATACGGTCGTCACCAACGCGGTGATCCTCGATCACTGGGGCATCGTGAAGGCCGATATCGGCATCAAGAATGGCCGCATTGCCGCGATCGGCAAAGCGGGCAATCCCGACATCCAGCCGGGCGTGACGATTCCGATTGGTGCGGCCACCGAAGTGATCGCCGGCGAAGGATTGATCGTAACGGCGGGCGGCATCGATACACACATCCACTTCATCAGCCCGCAGCAGATCGATGAAGCGCTCGCGAGCGGTGTGACGACGATGATCGGCGGCGGCACGGGTCCGGCTACCGGCACCAATGCCACCACCTGCACGCCCGGACCGTGGCACCTCGAACGCATGCTGCAGGCCGCCGACGGTTATCCGATGAATCTCGGCTTTCTCGGCAAGGGCAACGTGAGCCTGCCAGAGCCAGCCACCGAGCAGATCGCCGCGGGCGCGATCGGCCTGAAGCTGCACGAGGACTGGGGCTCGACGCCCGCGGCCATCGACAACTGCCTGTCCGTTGCCGACGACACCGACACCCAGGTCGCGATCCACACCGATACGCTGAACGAAGCAGGCTTCGTCGAAGCGACCGTGGCCGCGTTCAAGGGCCGCACGATCCACACGTATCACACCGAAGGCGCGGGCGGCGGCCACGCACCGGACATCATCAAGGTCTGCGGCGAGGCGAACGTGCTGCCGTCGTCGACCAATCCGACCCGCCCGTACACAGTCAATACGCTCGACGAGCACCTCGACATGCTGATGGTGTGCCACCACCTGGACCCGTCGATTGCAGAGGACATCGCGTTTGCCGAATCGCGGATTCGTCGCGAGACGATTGCTGCCGAGGACATCCTGCATGACCTCGGCGCGCTGTCGATGCTGTCTTCCGATTCGCAAGCGATGGGCCGCGTGGGCGAAGTGATCATCCGCACGTGGCAGACCGCGCACAAGATGAAGGTGCAACGCGGTGCGCTGCCGGAAGACAACGCTCGCGCCGACAACTTCCGCGCCAAACGCTATGTGGCGAAATACACGATCAATCCGGCTATCACGCATGGTATTGCGCACGAAGTCGGCTCGATAGAACCGGGCAAGTGGGCTGATCTGGTGTTCTGGGAACCGGCGTTTTTCGGCATTAAACCATCGCTGATTCTCAAGGGCGGCATGATCGCGATGGCGCAGATGGGTGATCCAAACGCGTCGATCCCGACGCCGCAGCCGGTGCACTACCGCGACATGTTCGCCACACGCGGAGGCGCTTTGGCGCGTACCTCGCTGACCTTCGTGTCGCAGATGGGCGCGGATGCGGGTATCGCCGAGCGGTATGGTTTGACCAAGCGTATCGTGCCGGTGAAGAACTGCCGCAACATCAGCAAGGCCGACATGATTCACAACGCGTGGCGTCCGGCCATCAGCGTCGATCCGGAAACGTATCAGGTGATCGCGGACGGCCAGTTGCTGACCTGCGAACCGGCCACCGTGCTGCCGATGGCGCAACGTTACTTCCTGTTCTAATCATGCGCACTATCGACAAACTGATCGATCCGAAGATCAAGCTCGCAGCGGTGCTGGTCAAGCGTGCACCGACGCTGACACTCGACTTCGATGCGCGTCGCAAGAGCCGTCTGGCGGCGACGCTTGATAATGGCGAAGAGGTGGCGCTAGTGTTGCCGCGTGGCACGGTGCTGCGCGATGGCGACGTGCTGGTCGCGCAGGATGGTGCGCTGGTGCGGGTAGTCGCGGCGCCTGAGGCCGTTTTGATGGTCACCGCGCGGGATGCGCTGACGCTTACGCGCGCGGCTTATCACCTTGGTAATCGGCATACGCCGGTTGAAGTTGGGGCCGATTATCTGAAGCTCGAATACGATCCGGTGCTCGCGGACATGCTCAAGCGGATCGGCGCGATGGTCGAGCAGCTGACGTTGCCGTTTCAGCCAGAGTCCGGCGCTTATGGCGGTGGGCATAAGCATGGGCATGACGAGACGTTTGCCGAGGACTATGCGCTAGCGCAGCAGGTTTATGGTGAGCATCATGGGCATGATCATGGTGGCGAGCATGATCACGGGCACGATCACAGCCATGGGCATGACCATGGCCACGCGCACGACCACGGCACCGGGCATGCGCACGCACATGGCGAGAATCACAGCCACGAACATGATCACGAGCACGGTCACAGCCACGACCACACCGACTGCGACGCGTCCTGCGACCACGATCACGACCACACCAAACATGCGCATCGCTGAACTCACAGCCTTGCTACATCTCGCATCGCCGGCGTTGCCGATCGGTGCGTTCAGCTATTCGCAGGGCCTCGAAGCGGCCATCGAAGCACAATTGATCACCGACGCCGATAGCGCCCGCGACTGGATCGCCAGTGGCCTCACTGAAGTCCTGGGGCTCGGCGAGCTACCGTTTCTCGCGCATCAGATTGAACGCTGGCATGCCCATGACGCGGCGGGCCTCGCCCTCGCCAACAGCGAATTCCTCGCAAGCCGCGAATCCGCGGAACTGCGCCGCGAAACCGAGCAAATGGGCTGGTCGCTGCGGCAGTTGTGCGTCTCGCTCGAATGGGGCGATGCGGAGCGCCGCACGACGCTCGCGGCACTCACACCGTTGGCACAACCGACAGCCTTCGCATTTGCTGCCTTCGCCCATGACGTCTCCGCAGACGCCGCGCTCGCCGCGTACGCATTCAGCTGGGTCGAGAACCAGGCCGCAGCCGCACTGAAGGCCGTCCCACTTGGGCAACTCGCAGGACAACGCATCATCGTGGCTCTGCGCGCGCCGATAGACGCCGCCGTCCAGCGCGCACTCGCCACAACGCCCGACGACATCAACACCTTCGCGCCGCAACTGGGCATTTTGTCGGCGCGTCACGAGTCGCAATACTCGCGGCTCTTCCGCTCATAGAAAAGATCGATCATGAACGCACCTCAGCACCACACCGCTCATCGCACCAAGAAACTGCCGCCGCTGCGCGTAGGCGTCGGCGGCCCGGTCGGCTCCGGCAAGACCACGCTGCTCGAAATGCTCTGCAAGGCGATGCGCGACCGCTACGACCTCGTCGCCATCACCAACGATATCTATACGAAGGAAGACCAGCGTCTGCTGACCGTAGCGGGCGCGTTGCCGGCCGAACGGATCATGGGCGTGGAAACGGGCGGCTGCCCGCACACCGCGATCCGCGAAGACGCCTCGATCAACCTGGAAGCAGTCGATCGCATGCTGACGCGCTTTCCCGATGCGGACATCGTGTTCATCGAATCGGGCGGCGACAATCTGGCGGCGACGTTTAGCCCCGAGTTGTCGGACCTGACGATCTATGTGATCGACGTCGCCGGTGGCGAGAAAATTCCGCGCAAGGGCGGCCCGGGAATTACGAAGTCGGACATTCTGGTGATCAACAAGACGGACCTCGCACCGATGGTCGGCGCGAACCTCGACGTAATGGCGTCCGATGCGAAGAAAATGCGCGGCGAGCGGCCGTTCGTGATGTGCAACCTGAAGAAGCTCGACGGCCTTGACGAAGTGATCGCGTTTATCGAGAAGAAGGGGTTGCTGACGGTGTGATACGTCAGCAACAGGCGGAGGTTACTCCGCCACCTCCGGCAACAACGCCATCAACACATCCACCGTGCGCGCCGTCGCGCCGCGATGGCGCGCGGCAAACGCCGACGCCGCGCCGCTCATTGCCGTGCGCCGCGCCTTGTCGTTGAAGAGTTCACGCAACGCTCTCGCCAGATCCGCCGGATCCTGCACCTGCACCGCCGCGCCCGCCGCCACGGCATCGGCCGTGGCCTGCGTGAAATTGAACACATGCGGCCCGATCAGCACCGGCACGCCCACCGCACACGCCTCAATCAGATTCTGTCCACCCAGCGGCAACAGACTGCCGCCGATAAACGCCAGATCGGACGCCGCATAGTAAGCACCCAACTCACCCATCGAATCGCCGAGTAGCACGGTCACGCTCGCCGGCAACGCCCGGCCCACGCCCTGCACCGACGCGCCTGCTGCGCCCGGCGCCCAGGTCGAACGACGCTCATAGCGCAGCCCGGCCTTCTCGACCAGCGCCGCCACTTCGTTAAAGCGCTGCGGATGACGCGGCACCAGAATCAGCAACGCATCCTCGACACCTAACGCCGCGAACGCCTGCAGCACAAGCTCCTCTTCATTCTCACGCGTGCTCGCAGCCACCCACACCGGCCGCGAACCGATCGCCGTGCGCCAGGCATGCCCACGTGCCGCGAGTTCCGGCGGCGTGCTCATATCGAACTTCAGATTGCCGAGCACCGCCACGTTACGCGCGCCGAGTGCAGTCAAACGCTCAGCATCCGACGGGCTCTGCGCCAACACCCGCGCAAAACCACCAAACACCTCACGCGTCCCTTTACCGAACCGCGCGGCCCGCTTGAACGAGCGCGCCGACATCCGCGCATTGGTCAGCACCAGGGGCACATCGGCACGTCGGCATTGGTCGATCAGCGTCGGCCACACTTCGGTCTCCATCACGAGGCCAAGCGTCGGGCGCCACGCGCGCAAGAAACGGCGCACCACATGCGGCATGTCATACGGCACGTAGCTGCGCATCACGCGATCACCGAAGAGTTGCTCGCTGGTGGCGCGGCCGCTCGGCGTCATATGCGTAAGCAGAATGCGCGCATCGGGGCGCGCTTTCATCAGCGCCTCGATCAACGGCTGTGCCGCGCGCGTCTCGCCCACCGATACAGCATGCACCCAGATCAGCGGCGCATCGTCCTCGGGCACGCGGCCACGCGTGTAGCCGAAGCGTTCGCCGATATGCTCGCGATAACCGCGCTCCTTACGCGACCGGATCAACAGGCGCAGCACCGCGAGCGGCGCGACGAGCCACCAGAGGGCGTTATAGATTGCCCTCAGCATCCGCACTCCGCACTCGCGTCCAGAGGGAAGTCGATGAAGTCGAAATCGGCGCAGCCCCGCGCAAAGCCGGCGGCGCTCAAACCAGCGCCCTGCCCTTGAGGCGTTCGAGAATGCCGAGCGGCGCGCATTCGGGTTGCGCCATCGCCTTGACCGGCAGGAAGAAGGTCTGCTCCATCATGAACTGACCGGACATCACGGCGTGCGAAGTCTGATCGGAGAAGCACACCCACACGCAGCCCGGCGGAAACGGCATGGTCTCCTGCGGGCTCGACTTCTGATACTCGAGATCGGCCTTCATGCTGTCGTGCAGATTCAGCATCAGATGATCGTATTCGCTGCGCAGCGATTTGGTCACGTGCAGCAGGTTCATCAGCCACGCGGAACCGGGCATCTGCGGCTTGATGCTCGGCAGAAAGCGCCTGGCCATGTCCTCGAACGGCTCACCCACGCGCCACACGCGCGGCGCGCCGGCCGGATTGATGTTGGTGAAAACGCGCAGGATGCGCTCGCCGTAGTTCGGGCGCGACGGGAACGCATCCACGTGCAGGCGGCTATCGTCCTTGCGCCACGAGGTCTGACGCGTTTCCACCTGATGCAGACGCAGGCTCGTCGGCGCGACGCGCAGCTTGCCGTCGTACTCGGGGAAGAGGCCATCAACCAGCGTGCGCGCATTGGTCTGATAACGTGCGATCAAAGCGCGCACGGCCGATTGCGTCACCGCATCGCCCACCACGCCATGCAGCGCGCCGCCGTTCGGCTCGAGACTGATGTTCTTGCGATTTGGATCGGCCAGCGCGGGATCGAGCAGCGCCTGCTCGCCCCCTTCGATCGCAAAGCGCAGATTGGGAAAATACAGCACCTTGCCGCGTTCGACGCCGGCCAGCAGCGTCTCGCGCGGCACAGACAGGTTGTGTCCGTGCCAGTCAGCGCTTGCAACTTCGATGATCTGGGTTTCGTTCATGGTCGCCCTTGAAAGCGGATGGAGCGTAATTCTGGTGGCTTGCAGCGTGGTTGCTGTCCTGCAGCATCCTGCCCTCTGGTCAAGCATTGCTGCGCGCGTGGCCCGGCAGGCTGGTCGCTGAGCGCTATAACAACCCGAAACCAGTCAGCGCGGACTTCACTTGCTGCAGCGTCGGCGGCTGGCCAGCGGTGCCGAGATTGATGACATTCGGCGACCAGTAGCCGCCGGTGCGCCACGCGGTGGCGAAATTGTACAACTCGACCGTGGGCCGCTTCAGCGCCGCCGCGATGTGGACTAGACCTGTATCAACTCCGACGGTCGCAGCAGCACCGTCGATCAGTCCCACCACCGCAGGCAACGACAGACGCGGCGGCACGATGGCCGCCGCACCGAACTCCCTGGCAAGCCGCTCGCTGGTCACGCGCTCCGCGTCACTGCCCCACGGCAGCACGATCGAGGCGCCGCGCAGCACCAGCGCCTGCCCCAGTTCGATCCACGCGGCGTCCGGCCATTGCTTGTCGGCCCGCGAGGTGGCGTGCACGAACACCACGTACGGCACGGGCAGGTTCAGATTCGCCTCGGACAGGGCCAGCGCGGCGCGGCCGGTATCGAGGCCGAAGTCGATCTCGTCGGTGGGTTCGGGCTTGGGGTCGTCCAGCGCGGCGGCGACCAGTTGACGCGTGCGCTCCACCACGTGGGTACGAGCTTCGATCGGCACACGCTTGTCGTAGAAGAAGCGCACTGGCCATTCGTAGCCGGCGCCGTCCGTGCGGTTGCCGAGGCCCACCACCGGGCCGCGTGCCATGCTAGACACCCACGCGGTCTTGATGAGCCCCTGGCAGTCGATCACCAGGTCGTAGTTCTCGGCGGCGAGCGCGCGCCGGAACGCGCCGATCTCGCGCCAGTTCTCAAGCGAAAAGAGCCGCTTGCGCCAGCGCCGCAGCGACACCGGAATCGCCCGGCGCACGCCGCTCACGAGCTGCACCAGCCCCACGAAGCTCTCTTCGACGAGCCAGTCGATCTGCGCCTCGGGATGGCGGCGATGGATATCCGCGATCACCGGCATGTTGTGAACGACGTCGCCCAGCGACGACACTCGCACGATCAGTATCTTTTGCACGCTCAAGTGGGGATCGCCGGCAATCCGGCGATAAGATGCGTTGAAAGGACGGCAATTTTAGCGCGTCGCGTGCAAAAACCATGAAAAAACCCGGCGGGGTAAGTGAATACCACGCCGCGCGAGGGTACGGCTCAGAGAAGCCCGGCGCAAAGCATGGTCACGATGCACCCGACCACGAGCACCGCGCCCACCGTCTTGCGACGGTTCAATTCGGTCCACAGAAGCACGCCGGTCAACGACAGCAGGATGAGGCTGCCTGCCAGCGTATCGACCACCAGCACCCACCCGACGCTCATGCCCACGCCCTTGTGCAGGTTGGTCAGCGTGGCGAGAAAGGCGTTTTCCGTGCGCTTGACGGTCACGAAGTCATTGCCGACCCAGTAGTCCGCCGCGGCGTTCTCGTGCGGCGAGGCGAAACTGATTTCCCAGTGTTCCGGCTGCATCATGCTGCGCTCGCCCCATGCCACCCGATGCGCCGGCTCGTTCTGCATGCGTCCTGGCTTGCCTGCCAGCTTCAGTTCCTGCTTGAGCCACTTTGCCAGCTCGCGCGGCGTTTCGGGCGCGGGTTGCGGCAGCGGCACCTGCACCGTGGAGACCACGGGCTCCCCGGTGGAGACGCGCAACGGTCCGCCACGATGATTCAACAGAAAGCCGGTGGTGCCGAACAGCAGGCCGAGCACCGCGCCCCACAGCCCAATCCAGCCGTGCACCTTGCGCAGCCACTTGATGAAGGTGATACGCCGTGCGCTTTTCGGTTGCCGGGAGGTTTCGGCACCCTGCGGGCCGGTCTCCCGCGCAGGCTTGTCGAGCACGGGGCTCGAACCAACGCCGGCATCGTCGATAACCGGTGTACTCATGTTTCACTCCAAAGACGCAACAGGTTGTGATAGCAACCAACGAGACTGCGGCGTGCCGCGTCGTCAGCCTGGGTTGAGTTGAGGCGTTGGATCGCCGTGTCCATATCGAACAGCAGCGCGCGTTGCGTATCGCTGCGCACGAGGCTCTGCGCCCAGAAGAAGCTCGCGAGCCGCACGCCGCGCGTGACCGGCGCGACCTGATGCAGGCTGGTGGCCGGATAGACGATCATGTCGCCGGCCGCCAGCTTCACCTGCTGCACGCCGTAGGTATCCTCGATGATCAGTTCGCCGCCGTCGTATTCATCCGGGGCGGAGAGAAAAAGCGTCATCGACACATCCGTGCGCACCTTGCTGCCGTTCGGCAACAGACGCACCGCACCGTCCACGTGGCTGCCGAACTGCATGCCGCCTTCGTAACGGTTGAACAGCGGCGGATAGACCTGGTTGGGCAACACTGCGCTGATAAAGAGCGGGTGCCGCTCGAGCTCGGCGAGAATCACATCGCCCAGCTCGCGCGCGAGCGGCGAGAACTGCTCGATCTGCTGGTTGCGTTTGACCGGCGCGCCCTGATAGCCGGCGGTAGCCCGGCCATCGACCCAGGCATCGCCCGCCGCATCGAGCCGTTCGCGCACGAAGCGCAGTTGCTCCTCGTTGAGCACATTCGGAATCTGCAACAGCATCAGTCAATCCTTTCGCGGAGTCGCCGCATTGTACGAACAGGTTGCGTCAACACGGTGACCCCGGAAGTTCACGCAAGCCTGCGTCAGAACCGGTAATCGACCGTAGCCAGCAGCGTGCGGCCAATGCCTGGCACCGAACGGCCACCGTCGGACGGAATCAGCGCATCGTAGTACGACTTGTTGGTCAGGTTCAGCAGGTTCAGGCGCACGTCGTATTTCTTCGCGTGATAGGCCGCCGTCATGTCCCAACGGGTATAGCCGCCGACCTCGACAAAGTTCGTGTTCGAGGCATAGCGCGCCGACATGTAGCTCGGACCGCCGCCAATCTCCCAGTGCGGCGTCAGCGAGTACGTCGTCCAGAACGTCAGCGTGTTGCGCGGCGTGTTGGCCGGGACGTTCCCCTGGGTGCCGTCGGCCGCCTGCACGATGGTGGCGTCCATGTACGTGTAGCCGCCGTAAACCTGCCACTTGTCGGTGATGTGCCCGGTTACGCCCGCCTGGAAACCGTCGACGCGAATGTCGCCATCAAGCTCGTACTCGGTCGGCGAGACCTGGGTTCGCGCGTTGGTCATTTCCTCGCGGAAGAACGCGGACGTCACCGACAGATTGCCGCCGAGCAGATCCCACTTGCCGCCCACTTCATACGAACGGGTGGACTCCGGCGCCAGATTCTGCGTCAGGTTGGTCACCGTCAGCGCTTCGAGCGAAGGATCGAACGAGGTGCCGTAGGAGACGTAATACGATTGCCAGTCGGTCGGCTGGTAGATCACGCCGGCGCGCACGCTGGTGAAAAAGTTGGTCTGGCTGGCGTACGACGGCGCGCTGATCGTATTGTGGATCTGCGCCTGGAAGCGATCCCAACGCAGACCGCCAATCAGCTTCCAGTGATCGCCAAGCGAAGCCGTGTCGTTGAAGTAGCCGGCAATTTCGTTGGACCCGGAGTCCGCGTAATTCCCCGTCGTGGTCGTCACCCCTGCCGGGTTGGACAGATAGACCGGGTTGACCATCGACACGATCGGCAGGTTGTTGCGCGTGTAGGCCTGGTTCGTGTAGCTGTCGTGTCCCACTTCGACACCGGCAATCAGGTCATGCTTGATGAACCCGGTGTTGAATTTGTACTCGAGCGTCGTGTCGTTGTAGATCGAGTGATTCTGGATCACGCGGTCGTGGCTCTGCAGCTTGATGAACAGGTCCGACGGCGACAGCGACGTGTAGTTGCCGTTGGTCAGCGCCGGGCTCGTCGCGAGCGGCCCCGTCAGCACCGATTGCGGCGCGGTTTCGCGCGCGTCCGTCATCGAATGCGAGATTTGCGTCTGGTTGCGCAGCGTGAGATCGTCGGAGAACTTGTGCTTGATGCTCGCGTTGAATGTCTGCACGTCCTGGATGGTGCGGTCGGTCGTGAGGCCGTAGAACGTGTTCTTCGGCACCGGCGACGGATGGCCGTTCAGCGCCTGGACACCATAGTCCGGCATGTCGTAGTTGTGCTGGATCAGCGCGGAGAGCGTGACCTCGGTCGGCGTGCCGATGCCGAAACGCGCTTCAGGCGCGATACCGTAGTCCTTGTTCTTCTCGGCGTCGCGTGTCGATCCCAGGCTCTGGCCAAAAGCATTGATCCGGATCGCGGACGTATCCGTCAGCGGATGATTCAGGTCGACGGTGGTGCGGTAACGGTCGTTGGTGCCGACGGTTGCCGACACGTCGCCCGACTCCTGAAGGTTGGCCTTCTTGCTGACCTGGTTGATCACACCGCCCGTCGAGCCGCGTCCAAACAACATCGACGACGGGCCGTACAGCACCTCGATCTCTTCGAGGTCGAAGGTATCGCGGTAGTACTGGTTGCGGTCGCGGAAGCCGTCGAGATAGATGTCGTTCTGCGCCGTGAAGCCGCGCAGGTTGACGTTATTGCCGATCTGGCCGCCTTCGGCCGCGCCGATCGTCACGCCGGGCGCATTGCGCAACGCGTCCTGAAACGAGGTCGCGCCTTGCGACTGCAGCACGGCCTTGTTAATGACCGTGACCGTCTGAGGGATGTCGCGTAGGGCCGTGGGCGTTTTGGCGCCTACCGTCGAGCGCTCGGCCTGGAAATCCTGCTGAACACCCTGGCCCGACACGGCGATGGTCGGCAGCGTGCCGCTAGTCGATGCTGCGCTGGAAGACGCGTCTGGAGACACGCCAGGCGATGCATTGGACGACGCGCCCGAAGGCGCAGCCTGCGCGGGAGTCGTCGCTGTGGTCTGCGCCAACGCAGGCGCCGCAAATGGAACGGACAAAGCTAGCGCCAGCGCTGTTGCCAGCGGCGTTTTATTGAACATAGGAATCTCGTCGGTGGAAGTCCTTGTCAGAAACCGCATGCGATGACGGTTTGTGTGACGAAGGAATCGGCGGCTGGCTGGCCGCTCTCCAGTCGACGGGACGGAAGCGGTGGGCTGGCGTTAGTTGTTAATGAGAATTACTATCATTTCATATGTTTCAAAACATTTCAATCGTAAGGAATTCATGCGGGTCGAATAAATCGTTTCGAATTATTACAGAAAGTTCTTTGAAAGAATTTCCCGCCCCCGCGCACGAGCTCTATAAAAAAACGCCGGCATCGAGCCAGCGTTTTTTGGTCTAACGAGGCGCGCCTGATGCGCCTCTTGCAGAAGCAAGCGGTTAAAACGGCAGTTTGGCGTCCGGCTTCTCGGCCAGAATCACACGGCGGAAGTCTTCCTGGATGCGCGTCAGCGCGGCGTCGTTATCCGCCTCAAAGCGCATCACGACGACCGGCGTAGTGTTCGACGAGCGCGCCAGACCGAAGCCGTCCGGGTACTCGACGCGCAGGCCGTCGATCTTCACGATGTCGTCCGCGCCGGTGAACTGCGCATTCTTCTGCAGTCCCGCAATCAGCTCGAAGTTTTCGCCTTCTTCGAGCTTCAGTTGCAGCTCCGGCGTGGAATGCGAATTCGGCAGCGAGTTCAGCAACGCGCTCGGATCGTCGACGCGCGCCAGGATTTCCAGCAGACGCGCGCCCGTGTACAGGCCGTCGTCGAAGCCATACCAGCGGTCCTTGAAGAACACGTGGCCGCTCATTTCGCCAGCCAGCGGCGCACCGGTTTCGCGCAGCTTGGCTTTCACCAGCGAATGGCCGGTCTTCCACATCAGCGGTTCGCCGCCCTTCTCCTTCACCCACTTCGCCAGATTGCGCGTGCACTTCACGTCGTAGATGATCTGCGCGCCCTTGTTGCGCGACAGCACTTCTTCGGCGAACAGCATCAACTGGCGGTCCGGATAGATGATCTGGCCGTCCTTGGTGACGACACCCAGACGGTCGCCGTCGCCGTCGAACGCGAAACCGATTTCAGCGTCGGTTTCCTTCAACGCCTTGATCACGTCCTGGAGGTTTTCCGGGTGAGCCGGGTCCGGGTGGTGATTCGGGAAGTTGCCGTCGATCTCCGTGAACAGTTCGACCAGCTCGCAACCGAGCTTCTTGAACAGCTTCGGAGCGAGGCCGCCGGCGACGCCGTTGCCGGTATCCACGACGATCTTCAGCGGACGCGCCAGCTTGATGTCGCTGACGATGCGATCGAGGTAAGCATCGGAAATGTCGTAATCCGTGTAGCTGCCGCTGCCGCTCGCGAAGTTGTCGTCGACGATACGCTGATGCAGCGCGAGGATCTGCTCGCCATAGATAGCCGCGCCGCGCAGCACCATCTTGAAGCCGTTGTAGTCCGGCGGATTGTGGCTGCCCGTCACGACGATGCACGAGTCGACACGGCGCTCGCCACCCGGCAGTTGCAGCGGCACGCTCGCGCCGAAGTAGCCGACCGGCGTGGGCACCATGCCGACGTTGACGACATCGACACCCGCCGAGCGCAGGCCATCGGACAGCGCCCCGATCAGTTCGGGGCCCGACAGGCGGCCGTCACGGGCCACCACGACGGCGTCGCCGCCTTGTGCACGCACTTCACTGCCGAACGCGCGGCCGATCAGACGGGCGGTATCGGCGTCGAGTGTCTTGCCGATCACGCCACGAATGTCATACGCCTTGAAAATGGATTTGGAAATCATGGTTGGCTCACTTGCGTGCATTGGAAAAGTTGACCGGCACCTTGTGTGGTTATCGGCGGTCGTGGGTGGTCATCGCGCTGCGCCCTTGCCGGAGGCGCTCCGGTTCCAACTTATAATTGCGCTTTTCTGTCACGCCTTACAGCCGACTATTCTAATGCTTAGACGCCCTCCGATCATAAAGTTGCCGCTTCTGCCGGCCGGGTGGGCAATCGCACGGACAGGCTCGTCGGATCTGGATAGGCGCACACGGCGAACCGGGCGAACTGAACGGGCAGGCGCTGGATGCTGACGCTCAAACGCTTCTCCGGGCGCTTTGCCAATCCCGATGTGACGCGAGCGTTTGCGAATATCGTCTGGCTCGGGCTTGAACGGGTGACGCAGATCGCCGTCGCCATTCTCATTAGCGGCATGCTGGCGCGCTACTTCGGACCGGATACCTTCGGCAAATGGCAATACGCCAATACGCTGCTGCTGGTGCTCTCGCCGATCACCTGGGTGTGCGGCGCCGAGATCCTCGTGCCGACCATCGTCAACCGGCCGCCGGCGCAACTGGGCACCGTGCTGGGGAGCGCCTTCGCACTGCGTATCTCGGTTTCGGCCGGGGCCTTGCTCATCACGTGGATCGGCATTGCCGCAGGGCTCACCGATCCGCTCGTCGGCGCCATGCTGGCCGGCCTGGCAGTGACGATGCTGTTCCGCGAGCCGTTTGTCGGCGTGATCAATTCGTGGCTGCAGAGCATGACCTACAGCAAGCCGCAATTGCTCACCAGTATGAGCACCGCCATCGTCAAGGCCGGACTCGTCTACCTGCTGGTGCGGGCTGCCACGACGCCCGCCCGCTTCGGCTGGCTATGGGCGCTGGAATCGGCGGCGATCGGCGCGGTGCTGCTCGCCTATTACATCCGCCGCCATGGCGGCAAGCTCGGCTGGCATGTCGACCGCTCGCTGTTCCGGCATTTCGCGAGCGCCGGCACGGTGTTCTGGCTCGGCCTGATCTGCATGTACCTGTTCCTGAAGCTCGACCGGCTGATGCTGGAACGGGCCATTTCGTTTGCCGATCTCGGCCGCTATTCGGCTGCCCAGCAACTCAACGAAAACTGGATCACGCTCGCGCTGATGCTGGCGCAAACCATTGCGCCCGCTTTCGTTTACCGCGTGCAGGAGCCCGCTCACCTGCGCCGCAATATGTGGCGGCTGACGGCGATGACGGCGGCGTTGATGATCGGCGGCGCGATCGTGCTCGATCTGCTGGCGGGCATCATCATCCGGCGCGTGTTCGGGGCTGCCTACGAAGGCGCCATCGAGATTTTCCGCTGGGCCGTGTGGCTTTCCGTGCCGGCCGGGATCGAGGCGATCGGCAACCTCGTCGTGCTGAAATATCAGGCCAAGTTCGTGTTGCTGGCGAAGTGGCTGCTGGCGCTGGCCGTGGCGTTCGCCGTCAATCTGCTGGCGATCCCACGCCTCGGGCCCTATGGCGCGCTGGTCGGACTGGCGGTCGGTTATCTGGTCGCCGCGTCGGTCAACCTCTATTACATCCGCTTCAAGTTGCGCTCATGACGAATTCATCCGCCTCGGCGCAAAGCCCGCAAACGCCGCAATGGCCGCGCGGGCCGCAAGGCTCAGTGGGTCAGCAGTTGCGTGCGTCGGACGACGCCCTTGGCGACGTCGCCGTGCTGCTGCCGGCATATAACGGCCAGGCCGACGTCGACCGCACGCTGGCATCGTTCAGCGAGGACGACGCGCTAGTTCACGTGCTGATCGTCGACGACGGCAGCACGCCGCCGATCGTCGCCCCGGCCCTGCCGAACCTGGAGATCGAAATCTTGCGCATGCCGCAAAACGGCGGCATCGAGAAGGCGCTGCAGACCGGCATCGACGCGCTTGCCGAACGCGGTTTCCGCTATGCCGCGCGAATCGACGCGGGCGATCTGACCGTGCCGCGCCGGCTCGCGAAACAGCGCGCGTACATGGAAGCAAACCCGCAAGTAGCCGGTCTCGGCATGTGGACCCAGGTGGTGACGCGCGACGGCACGCCGCTCTTCATGCTGACGCCGCCCGCCACGCCGGATGCGATCCGCCGCCTGCGCTTTTACCGCAGTTGCCTCGCGCACCCTTCGATGATGTTGCGGATCGACGCCGTGCGCGCGGTCGGCAACTACCGCGCCGATTACCGTTCCGCAGAAGACCTCGATCTGTTCCTGCGTCTGATGGAACGCCATGACTGCGCAAACCTGCCGGAACTGGGCCTGTATTACGAGCTGAACGAAGGCGGTATTAGCGCCACCAAACGGCGTGGTCAGGTCGCATCAACACTGCGCCTGCAACTGCGCTACTTCAACGCGCTCAACCTGCATGACTGGTTAGGGCTCGCGAAGAATCTGCTGCACCTTGTCACGCCGTATCGCACCCTGCAAGCTGTGAAGCGCAGGTTGTATGCGCCCGGCGCCGGACACTGAAACCTTGATGCACCCTCGAAGCCCCTGTCAAACCGCCATGAAGCCCAACGTTTCAACCGTGCCTGGTGTTGCCAATGTCTCCCGCGTTCCAGACGCTGCCGCTGTCCCCGCTGTTTCGTTGCGCATTACACTCGTCTGCAACACTGCCTGGGCAATCTACACGTACCGGCAAGGGCTGATCCGCGAGCTGGTCGCACGCGGCGTCGAGGTGACGGTGCTGGCACCACGCGACCGCACCTTCGATCTGCTGGGCGCCATGGGCTGCCGCTGCATCGAATTGCCAGTGGCGTCGAAAGGCACCAACCCGCGCGACGACCTGCGCACGCTGTGGGCGCTCTACCGCCACTACCGGACGATCCGCCCGCATATCGTGTTTCACTATACGATCAAGCCGAACATTTACGGCTCGATTGCGGCTAAGCTGGCGGGCGTCGATTCGGTCGCGGTGACCACAGGGCTCGGCTATGTGTTCATTCAGCACAGCCGCGCAGCGCAGGTCGCCAAAAAGCTGTACCGCTTCGCGTTTCGCTTTCCGCGCGAAGTGTGGTTTCTGAACCGCGACGATCAGGCCGCTTTCGTCGATCAAAAGCTGCTCGTGCATCCCGAACGCGCGCGCCTGCTGCACGGCGAAGGGGTGGATCTCGAGCAGTTTGCCTTCACGCCTTTGCCGGACAAGGCGAATTTCGACTTCGTGCTGATTGGCAGGTTGCTGTGGGACAAGGGCGTAGGCGAATACGTGGAGGCCGCGCGGAGCTTGCGCGCACGCTATCCTCAGGCGCGTTTTCGCCTTTTGGGACCCGTGGGCGTGGATAATCCCAGTGCGATCACGCGCGCAGAAGTGGCCGCCTGGGAGCAGGAAGGCGTGATCGAATATCTGGGCGAGGCCCACGACGTGCGGCCATTTATCGCCGCAGCCGATTGTGTCGTATTACCCTCGTATCGTGAGGGGGTGCCGCGCACGCTGATGGAAGCCTCAGCAATGGGCCGCCCGATTGTGGCGACCGATGTGCCAGGCTGCCGGGAAGTGGTCGCGGATGGCGTCAATGGTTTGCTGTGCGAAGTGCGCAACGCGGAAAGTCTCGCTGCACAGCTCGCACAGATGCTCGACATGAGCGGCGCGGCACGCCGCGCCATGGGCGAACGCGGCCGGCAAAAAGTCGCCGCCGAATTCGACGAGCGTGTAGTGGTAGCAAAATATAAAGACCTGGTTCGCAACTTGACGGGCGTTTCACTCTAATGGAGCACAGCATGACCACGAAGGGCACGATTCTGGTAACGGGCGGCGCGGGTTTCATCGGCTCGCATACATGCGTCGAACTGTTGAACGGCGGCTATGACGTTGTCGTGATCGACAATCTCGTGAACAGCAATCGCGAGTCACTCAGGCGCGTCGAACAGATCGCCGGCCGTGCCGTGACGTTCTACGAAGCCGACGCGCGCGACGAAACCGCGCTGAACCGCATTTTCGATGCGCATCCGGTAACGGGTGCGATCCACTTTGCGGCGTTGAAGGCGGTGGGCGAATCGGTAACGAAGCCGATCGAGTACTACAGCAATAACGTCGGCAGTCTGCTCACGCTGCTCGGTGTGATGCGAGATCGCAATGTGAAGCAGTTTGTGTTCAGCTCGTCCGCTACCGTGTACGGCGTGCCGAAAAGCTCGCCGATCGACGAGTCGTTTCCGCTGTCGGCGACCAACCCTTACGGTCAATCGAAGCTGATCGCCGAGCAGGTGCTACGCGATCTCGAACTATCGGACCCGAGCTGGCGCATTGCCACGCTGCGCTACTTCAATCCCGTGGGCGCGCATGAGAGCGGGCTGATCGGCGAAGACCCGGCTGGTGTTCCGAACAATCTGATGCCGTACGTCGCGCAGGTGGCGGTGGGCAAGCTCGAGAAACTGCGCGTGTTCGGTGGCGACTATGACACGCCGGATGGCACCGGCGTGCGCGACTACATCCATGTGGTCGATCTGGCGCGCGGGCACCTGGCTGCACTCGACGCGCTGGTGAAGCACGATGCGAGTTTTGTGGTGAACCTCGGTACCGGCCAGGGGTATAGCGTACTCGACGTGGTGCGCTCGTTCGAGAAAGCCTCAGGCCGCCCCGTGCCGTACGAAATCGTGACACGCCGCCCCGGCGACGTGGCGTCCTGCTACGCGAATCCGGCAGCCGCAGCAAAGCTGCTCGGATGGCAGGCGCAGTTTGGTATCGAGCGTATGTGTGTGGATCACTGGCGCTGGCAGGAAAGCAACCCGCAAGGATACAAGGTGTAACGTCTCAAACCGCCCGGTTGACCAGCGCTGACGCGCCCCGGCAGGCCCGCGCTGCGTGAGCTTGTCCGCTTGCCCGCCCGGGCGCAACCACTGTCGTGTTCGGGCGCCGCCCTGGAAGGGGCCGCCGAAAATAAATTCCCGGCTGCTTGCGCGCGGGCAGATCCATGCGATATCAGCGAACTGACCTTGCCCCCGTTTGTCGAAACCCATGACCGGGGATGTTATGCGTCCTTGCCTTGCTGTGCTGCGCACCAGTTCTGCCCGAAAGTCATCGGGCTAACGTAGTTGAGCGTCGAGTGTAACCGGCGTGCATTGTAAAGGCCCAGCCGGTCAATCACCTCGTCCATTGCGGCACGCCGCGTGGCGAAGCGCCGCCCGTGCATACGTGCAACCTTGAGCGAACCCCACAGACTTCCATTCGGTGCATTGACGCTCCTATGTCAGGTGGCAAGCGTCGAACCGGCCAGATCGGCGAGGATGAGTGGGTACAACCTCCTCACCATATAGCGCTTCAGGTAGCGGCGAATTTCCTTGCTGGACATACCTTCCTGCGTCCGGCGCTCGACGTGAGCCCGGGTCCGGGGATCGCTTCTCATGCGGACCATTGCGATGGTCCACAAGGCATTGTTTGCAGACCGGTCGCCGCCCCTGTTCAAGCGATGCCGGACCGTCTTGCCGGACGACACCTGCGACGGACTTGTGCCGCAAAGTGCAGCCAGCGCAGCTTCACTTTTGAGGCGTTCGGGATTGTCTCCCGCCACAGCAGCCAATACCGCAGCGGTCTGAGGGCCGACGCCGAATCTTTCGCGAAGGCGTCTGGCATGCTCGCTGGTCAGACTTTCAAGCACGCTATCGAGAGCTTTGAGCTCCTGCGCCAGCGTCAGCCACCGCTTCGCCAGCAAACGCAGCGAGGTCGTGAGCGTTTGCAAGATTGGCGTTTGGCCCAACGAACGAAGACGGGCACATCCGGTTGTCGCAGCCTCATGTTGCGCAATCCGGATCGGGCAACAGTTGCTGTCGGGGATTTCTGGTTGATAACGTTGGACGAAACGGAGAACGGCGAATTCGAGTAGGCGGGTAAGGCCACACTCCGCTCAAGGGCACTTCGACTCCACCACTGCAGCAACTGGGCGCGGTGGCCCAAAACTCAACTCGGCGCGAACAGTACTCGACGACCGGCACGGCCTGTGCTCCACAGTCATCACCCGTCACCGCCAGATCGCTGCCAGATCGCTGTTGAAGGCTGGCATATCGCCAGCGGTGATCCAACGCTCGCCCACGCTATCCTCGACCTGCTGGTTCACATCGCCTCACGTTCCCAGGCGAGTCGATGCGCAAACGCCGAAATGGTTTGGCCAGCAAAAACCGGAGCCGGAGTTAAGGAACTCACTCCGTGTTGCCATGTCCATGGCGCTCGCCTCGGCGTGGAAACACTGCTCGGTTTCGCGTGGAATGCCGGCTCGCATTGCCGCGGATCGGTCGCCCGATTTGCGCCGAATACGCACCCTGTCAGGCACGGTTGTGCGGCGTCGCAAACCGTCACTGCGACGCAGCGCTCATACCAGACGCAGCATTGCAACGCCGCGGACTAGCTGGCCAGATCGTGGAGAAGATCGGGTAGTCACGTAAGTCATGCGACGTCTCGCCGCTGGGAAGACCGACAGTCATCTCATGGGCGCCGCATTAGCGACACCCCCGTGATCGAGCCGAATCGATCCGCAGCAGACACGGGGGCGGAGCCGGGAATGTCAGATCCTGCTCGCGCTGATCGCTGAGATCCATTCTTCGCGGGAGATCTCAAGACGCTTCAATATCTGACCAGCAAGGAAGCTTGGAATTGCTGGATTGACGCCGTAATGACTACCAAGGCGGAACGGGTGCGCACCGCCGCGCAGAAGCTTAATCTCTGAACCCTTGCCTTGCACGATCTCCACGCCGCACATACGCAGGATCTTGAAAAAGCGGCTACGCCGGATTTGAGGCAAAAAGGGGCCCCGCCCCGCGTTCACCGCGACTGCCGGAATGCTGGCGCCAGCTTCGAAGTGGGGATCAGCATCAATCGGCTCCCGCAATGCTTCGGCATACTCGGCATGGACGAGAAGATCGTTGGCACCGTTTGCGACGCCTGACCCAGAATCAGGCACACCGTCGTGCTGTTTGCGCTGCAGAAAATATCGGTTGATCTTCAGGTAATCTTCGACGATCCGGTCATGCACCTGGCTAATCAGCCAATGCGACACGCGCAGCGCGTCTGTCGCGCCCAGGAAACGTTCAACAGTTAGCCATGGATGCATCAGACAGCCCAAGGCCCCATCAAAATCGAGGGTGAGGCCTGCCCGGCATGCTCCAGTCTCAAGACCGGCGTGGAGCTCCTCTTCGCTGTCAAAGAATGCAAACATGCCGAATCCATGCGGTCCGAGAAAGCGAAAGACTGCGACACACGTTGAGCCGCGAATGGGGAACGTATACCGGGACGTTCTTTTCGATGAGCAAAGGTACGGAAACGCCTCCAGCAGATCGCCCACGCAGGAATGAAAGTCTGCTCGAAGAACGACGTCGGGATCCATGGCCTCGACATCGACCAGAGCCGCGGAGAGAGGTCTCAGGACAACATCCCGGGTGTACAGCGCGGCGTCCACCCCGTAGAGATTCATGTGGTGGCTCACGCAATTGGCAACATGTTTATTGCGCAGGCACGCTCCTTCCCACTTCAGCAGGTGAAATGCGTCTATACCGTGCCGGCAGACGATGTGTCCCGGTTTGAGGAAGCAGCCCTCAATGAGCTGATAGCACATGCAATCCATGGCCCGTGACCAGATTTCCTGATACATGCGGTCATCGCCATGCGCAATCCGTGTGTCGATCTCGCGGATAAACGTTTCGAAGAGCTTGCCGTAGGTGACGAATGGTTCGTTCTCTACCCCTCGCCGGCGCTTGTACAGCACCTCCTGCATGGCTCGCTCGCACCAGTTCAGGACCCGGGCCTTGAGGTCCATCAATTCGACGTCGGCAAAGAGCTGCACCTTAACGGCCTGCGTCCAGCATCCGGCGTAGCGGTTGTTCAGCGCTCTCGTTGCCTCTATGAGACCATTGCCCTCGTCGCGCAAATTCATGGTGAGTAAGCACGCGAGGCTGAGCGGCAATTTCATGAGGGGCTGCTCCCTGATGATACAGTCACCCGCTTTCACGATGCCCTGTGAATACACGTCCAGCGCGCTCGCCGGTTTGAGATTCAGGATTTTGGCATCTTCCTCTGCCAATCGGCGTGCAACAACGGACGCGGGCAGCTCGATGAGGCTGCTTTCTAACTGTATGGTGCACCCGCCTGCCTGGCCTTCTGCCCGTTGCCCCAGTTTTTTGATGAACTTCGTCACAGCTAAACTCCGATAAAAAGCGCTATCAATGCGTTTCGACAGTCATATGACCTTGGGCGCCACGGCTGGCGAGCCCGTCCACGCTGTCCCTCCACACCGGTGATCGCACGCTTCCATCGGCCTCACACATAGCGTCCGTTGCATCGCATCCCGCCACCGGTGGAGCGGGAGAAACCACCTTGCGCGGTCCCGGTAGAACCTATCGGTCATCCCGGGAAGAAATTTAGGTAAAAATTCACGGTGCAGAGCATGGGGAAGGTCGCACTTCGACCGGAATCCGCCGCCCGATGAAGTGCACATGACGTATGAGAACGCAATACGTGCGGCGCAGGCCGTGGTGGCCAAAGGCCGACATCGTCGACGGGAGCCTCGTGTCGGGCCCGTACAATGCGAGAAGACGCAATCTTGACTGGAAGCACGCCATCGCCGTGCAGGTGCAGGCGCCTTTCTCATCACTTGCCGCAGGCCCCATTGACGGACCCGGTCCGTGCTGCCGTGGAGACAACCCGGGGACGCAGTCTTATCACGCAGAGCTGCGAGCTTGGGCCGCCAAGGGTGAGCGCCGCCGCCCGCGCTTTTCAGAAACTGCGGCGGAAGTTTCACACTTGGCTGACACAGCTTTCGCTTTCCGTGGCACACGACGTCCCGGTTGCCGGTCCGCCAATCGCGCCTCGTCAGTCATGGAAACTTTATACACATAATTGCGTGTAACACATAAATGCGCGTTATACTTTGCATTCATTCTGGATGGGGGGTCCTATCATGGCCGAAACCGTTAATTTCACCGGAGCAGTCGATCGCGACCTGCTCAAGCGCGCCAAGATCCTTGCTGCCAAATCGGACACGTCCGTGAATGCGCTGTTCAACGCCGAGTTGCGCTATCTGGTCGAGACGTTTGAGGCAGCGGAAGCCAGCGACAACCAGAACTTTCGTACCCTGGTCGATTTCTCGCTCGGCCGCATCGACGACAAGCAAGCGATGAACGCGCTGGGCATCGACACCGACGAAGACCTGTTCCTGCTCATGGCTCAGGCCCACCTGCCGATGCCGCGGCTCCCGGAGTTGAGCACACGCCGCATGCTCGACGACCTGAACGCGCTGCGCAAATAGCGGATGGCGACCAATACGGCGGTTACCCTGCTTCCTGATGCGGGGCCCCTGATCACGCTCGCCTACGCCGATGCCCTCGATCTGCTGCTGAAACCCGGCTGGGCAATCGAGCTGGTCGACATGGTGCTGCACGAGGTCACACGCAATGAGACGCCGACAAGCGCACGTATCGCTGCATGGATGCGTGACAGTGGCGTTCCGGTTGTCGAAACGAAGGTCTGTCACCATTACTGGCAATCCCGCACCCTCTCACCCGGTCGCAAGGCGAATCTCGGTGAACTCGCGATACAGGAAGCGATGAACGAGTTTGGCCTTGTTGCCGAACGAACCGGCGTCTTTCTGTTCGAGGACCACAAGATCGCTCGCACCAGCTTCCTGTTGCCGGATAACTGCCGCAAGGTCTCAACCCGCGCGTACCTGCTGTTCCTTGAGCAGCACGGTCTGATCGAATCGGCAGCCGATATCGAGCGCCGGGCGATTCGGGCCGGGCGGCATTTCTCGCAGATCCGGTTTCCGCCGGAATAACGCTACTGTCGCCGGTCGCACACCGGCGACAGCAAAGGCCCCTGTCGCAGACTTCTGGATTCAAACATTGGATGACTTGAAGAACCGCGAAAACGAGTAAGCGGCTCGGCTAGCGACGCATCCTCGCACGGCACTAAAGCGCTCGGTGGACCGCGTATGGTGCGGACTTAAGATGGCGGCAACCTACATGCCTGTCTCTTACCACGCAACCGGCGCGCAAGAGCAATCAAGGGCTAGATGCAATCAAGAAAAAGGCGCGGCACCCAGTCTAGAAGACGTACCAGTATTTTCGAACATTTTGCATGATTTATCCTCGACGGATTGGAAATTCTCACATGACGCCGCTGCTAGCGAACATATTCGCAACGCACATTCAGGCAGCTTTCGAGACATGTCAGGTACGCGAAATTCGCCCTCGGCAATGCCGGTGGGGTATGCGAAATCGATAACGCCGCGGCAACGATGCCGCTACCAGACGTCGCGGCCGCGACCGCAAGCTCCAGCAGCGATATCTCGTGATCGTCGTGATAAAAAAACACCTCACAGCCTGCGAACCCGTTTCATAAGGACTCCCACCTATCTACCATAGGAAATACAGCCATCAGATAGCGGATGCTCCACTGCCTGTCGCAATACAGGCGTCCGCCACCGATTGCTAAACGCAAATGCACGCGCGCTTCGCCCTGGTTCAGAACCGTGGCCCGACACATTCGATCTCACAGGAAGGAGCGATACAACGGTGTGGCTGGAGCGGTCCGTCCGCCGACATGACGACTCAAACGTCGGGGGCACCCAGACAACGGGCATTCACCGCTTCTATTGTTTCGTTGTGCCGTCGGTCGAAGCGGTCGTTCCGTTAGTAGATGGCGAGGCATGGTGTGTTTCGTGCGGGGCAAGAGCAAGAGCCTCAATGCCCGCGATATCCAACGGTTTGAGGCAATGCCACATCTCGGTCAGAATCGCGTCGCATGAGGGGTAAATCGTGATCATGTTTTCGATCCATCGCTCTACGTCAGTCAGGCGTCCGTCCTTCGCAAGAACTGCTACTTCCCGCGATCGCTCTCTGGCGGCATGCCAACGGCGAGCCGGTGATTGAGTCGTGAGCGGTTCGCGTGCCTTAACTCCTGACCCGCAAAGCTTGGTGCGCGCACATCGCACAGCGCGAAAGCGAAGCTGCGTCGGCTTGGGACAGGCCGGTTTTTATGTTTTATTGCCTCCGGATATGCGTTTTGCGATTGCCCAATTGTTAAATGTTCTGGTGCTTCGATTTCAATAGGTTTTAGTAGACAAATGAAAAAGCCTATGCGAGAGTTTCGTCTAATACTTACAGGAACTTACCTGCCTGGAACTGCAACACGGAAACCCGACTTTGACGGGAATATTTTCCGGTTGTCAGCTCGCGTAGTGCGGGAAACGGTGCTGAAACAGGAATAGCTTACAGCGCGACATGAGCGTTCGCCATGCTGCGCCGAAAAACGACGCAGTACTTCATTGGGGCGGAAACTATGAGTATTCCGGACACGACGGCGCAAGGCAAACGTTTGCCAAACCAGCCATCGAATTTAGACCGGCAATTTACGCCTTTTCGCGTAACTGGCACCGATAAGCCGTCGCTGTTCGGACCTTCATAAGCCTATGGCCCTCTGCGGCCTGTACTGCCAGGGTGCCAGAAAATAGAAGCGTCCTCGTAGTCCCTCATCGATAACTTTCTCATGTGAATTCTCCAGACAGGAGGATGGCGCTCGTTTGTATTTAGGATGTCTAAGTTTTTGTGTCAGACGTGTGTAAATTTATTTACCCGCAATAAATTAATTCAATGCCAACAATTCCCTTTCTTCTTATATGCGTAGTTATCCTAAAGAAAGGTGATGGTGAATACACGCAATATTGAACAGGAAAAAATATGAACAGGATATACCGGTCGATCTGGAATAAGGCACTAGGCGCCTTTGTAGCTGCATCGGAGCTGGACAGGTCGAACAGCAGGGGCGGTTCGAGGGGCGGGGCCGCGGTACGTGACGGGCGGAGCGTCCCGCCCGATGGGCACGACGTTTTCACGTGGCACGGTTCCGATTCCCGCCTCGTCGCCGCGCTGTTGTTAATGGGTCTAAGCGGCTGGGGCGCACAGGCGCAGGCGCAGGTGAGCTGTTCCGGGTCTCCCTACAACTTCTATAACGGCAACTCCACATGCGTGGGTTTCCAGTCCGTGGCCAGCACCACCGGGGCCACGGCGCTGGGCGGAGGGGCAACGGCGTCGGCAGCAAACTCTACCGCCGTAGGAGTCGGGGCAGTGGCGAACGGAGCGAATTCCATTGCAGTGGGCACGTCTACCACTGCCAACGGCGATGCCTCGATTTCCATGGGTTATACGAATTCCACTAACGGCCTGAATGCGATTGCGATCGGTTTTGCTTCGAGCGCGATCGGGATTAACGCTCTCGCGCTCGGCCAGGCGGCTAGCGTCAATGGGGAGTCGTCCATTGCCTTTGGTGTCAACACCGTTGCCACTGGAAATACCGCCGTTGCCGTCGGCCCCGGAGCGCAGGCTCTTGCCGCGACCACCATCGCCCTCGGCGCTAACGCGAAGGCTAATACGCCCTCCGGTTCCAGTCTGTCGATCGGCGTCAACGCCCAGGCTGTTGCCTCGGGTACCGGCGGCTCGCCTATCGCCATTGGCGTCAACGCCACAGCAAGCGGAGCCGGTAACGTGGTGCTTCCGAACGGCAACACCGCCACGACCTTCGAGGCGCTTGCGGTAGGCAATGGCGCAAGTGCCGCGGGAGAGCAAGGTGTAGCGATCGGCAACTCCACGAACGCTGGCGCAACGTGGAGCACGGCCGTCGGCAGCCTTGCCGGCGCAACGGGTGTCCAGTCGACGGCCGTTGGGGTATGGTCGAAGGCCACGGGCGTCGGTTCCACCGCGTTGGGTGGCGGCGGCATCAGCGCCGCTACGGCGGTCCGGGCGACCGCTGACGGTGCAACCGCCATTGGCGGCAATGCGGGAGCAGGCGCTGCGGCAACGGCCACCAATACCGTCGCCATCGGCGGACAATCGACTGCAAATCAGGCCAGTGCCATCGCCGTCGGGTTGCAGACAAATGCAACTGGAACCAATGCCATTGCTATCGGCGCGGCGTCCAACGCGACGGCCAGCGATACAGTTGGCCTAGGTTATAACGCACTAGCGAATAGCACAAACGCGGTTGCGATTGGCCTCAATACTGTCAGCAGTGGTGCCAATGCGGTCGCCTTGGGTAATACTTCAGAAGCGCTCGCTGCCTCGACGGTAGCGTTCGGTGACA
Organism: Paraburkholderia sp. GAS82; assembly: GCF_050436285.1. Lineage (NCBI taxonomy): Bacteria > Pseudomonadati > Pseudomonadota > Betaproteobacteria > Burkholderiales > Burkholderiaceae > Paraburkholderia > Paraburkholderia sp. GAS82. The sequence goes on along the minus strand of NZ_JBNDLX010000006.1, from coordinate 247,638 downwards.
GCAATATCGTAGCGGCAGCAGCCGGCACCGGTTCGATCGCCGGTGGACACAACTCGCAAGTGGTAGGCGGGACAGGCGCGGTTGCGCTCGGTGAGGGGCAAACCGCGAGCGGCAACGGCGCAGTGGCCATTGGCGATCCGAACACGGCCACCGGTAACGGCGCAGTAGCGATGGGTGCCGACAATACTGCAAACGGCAATGGCGCGATCGCGTTGGGTAACACGAACGTGGCGACGGGAGCTGGGTCGGTCGCGCTCGGCAACGCATCGCAGGCCAATGTCGCGGGCTCGGTGGCGATTGGTAATGGCGCCATTGTCCAGAGCGCCGCGACGAGCGGCGTGGCGCTCGGGTCGGGCGCCACGGCAAGCAGCGCCAACGGCGTGGCGCTGGGCTCAAACGCTGTAGCGACCAATGCAAACGACGTGGCACTGGGGGCAGGTTCGACCACGGCGGCGGCCGACACAGGCACGACCGCACTGTTTGGCGGCACCGCGGCCGGCATCGCGAAGACAGCCTCTGGAGTCGTCTCCGTCGGCAGCGCGGGCAACGAACGTCAGATCCAGAACGTGGCGGCAGGCGTGATCTCGTCGAGCAGCACCGACGCGATCAACGGATCGCAATTGTTCTCGGTCGCGACCGGCGTAAACAATCTGGGTAGCGCGACGGCGAGCGCACTGGGCGGTGGAGCGACCTACAACAGTTCGACAGGAGCGATCAGTGCACCAAGCTATACGGTCGACGGCAATACCTACACTAACGTGGGCAGTGCGCTGGAAAGCATCAACAACTCACTGACTGGCGGTGGCATCGAGTACTTCCATGCAAACTCGACGCTTGCAGATTCAACGGCGACCGGTACCAATAGTGTCGCGGTCGGTCCGGTTGCGGTCTCCACCGGAGCGTCTTCGGTTGCAATCGGCAATGGTGCGCAAGCCAGCAATGCGAATGACGTCGCTCTGGGCGCCGGGTCCACAACGGCGGCACCGCATACCGGGACGTTCGACATGACGGGCGGTACAGCAGAGGCTACCGCACCCACTTCGGTCGTATCGATCGGCGCAGCCGGATCGGAACGGCAGCTCCAGAACGTTGCAGCGGGTGTCCTGTCAGCGACGTCGACCGACGCCGTCAACGGCTCGCAACTGTTTTCGGTGGCGAGCGCGGGCAACACGACCGGGTCGACGGTCGCTTCGGCGCTGGGCGGAGGCTCCACTTACACACCGGGCAGCGGTGTCTCGGCACCGAGCTACACCGTGCAAGGCAGCACCTACAACAACGTCGGCGGTGCGCTTGGCGGGTTGAACACCAGCCTCACTAACATCGAGAACTCTCTCACTAACATTAACAACGGGGCGGGCATCGAGTACTTCCATGCCGACTCGACAGAAGCGGATAGCCAGGCCACCGGCACCAACAGCATCGCCGTCGGCCCTGAGGCGGTAGCCAGTGGAACTGCCAGCTTCGCGGCAGGCAACGGTGCGCAGGCAACCGCTGACAACGCCATGGCGCTGGGAGCGCAGGCCACTGCTTCTGTCGCGGGCGCAATTGCGATAGGCTCGGGGTCCGTATCTAACCGCGCGATTGTTCCCGCGCAAGGTTCGATTACGACCGGCAGTTACGTGATTCCCTATAACACCACCGACGAGACGTTGCTGGGCGCGGTGTCGTTCGGAACCACCAATGCGTATCGCCAGTTGACCAATGTCGCGGACGGGACGCAACAGCAGGATGCCGTCACCGTGCGGCAACTTGCCGGAGCATTGTCCTCGTTCGCAGTCACGCCCATCGAGTACTTTCACGCCAACTCGACTGAAGCAGACTCGCTGGCCGTAGGCAGCAATTCAATCGCAGTCGGACCGACCACAGTGGTCAATGGCGACAATGGTGTGGGGATTGGCAACGGCGCCATCGTCAATTCGAACGCGCCGGGTGGTGTCGCGATCGGGGAAGCAGCGAGTTCGAATCAGGCCGACGCGATCGCGCTGGGTAGTGGCGCTAACGCAAGTGGCGCACAGTCTGTCGCGCAAGGTGCGAATGCCAGTGTCACGGCTGTGGGAGGCATCGCGCTGGGTTCCGGCGCGCAAAGCAGCGCGACCGATGCAGTGGCGCTAGGCGCCGGTGCATCCGCAACCTATGCGAACAGTGTCGCGCTGGGAGCAGGGTCGGTGACGACGGTCGGTGCATTGTCGAACTACATTGCTTATGGTCTGAGCAGCCCCCAGTCCTCAGCAGGGGAAGTCAATATCGGAAACCGGCAGATCACGGGGGTTGCAGCAGGGAGCGTCGGGACCGACGCAGTCAACGTGAGCCAGCTCCAGGCAGTACAGCAGCAGTTGACCACGCTGATCAACAACGCGAACGGCGGCAATGGTGGCTTCCCGTCCACGTCGGGAACAACAACAACCCCGCCTGCGTCAACGGGATCCAATTCGGCCGCGGGCGGACAGGGGGCCGTTGCTTCGGGAACCAGTAGCACGGCTGTAGGCAACAACTCGCAGGCTACCGCCACCGGGTCGACGGCCTTGGGGCAAGGGGCGACGTCGACAGGATCCAGCTCGGTGGCCATCGGTGCCGGTAGTAACGACGAGGGTCGCAGCAACGTGGTCTCGGTGGGGTCGGCCGATTCACCACGGCAGATTACCAATGTCGCTGCCGGCACCGCACCCACTGACGCCGTCAACGTGCAGCAATTGGGGAGCGCCGTCGCCCAGGCAAATGCATATACGGATAATCAGATTCAACAGCTGAAGCGTGACGCGGATGGGGGAATCGCAACTGCGATGGCTGTCGCAGGATTGCCGCAACCTTCCGGGCCGGGGAAAAGCATGGTATCGGTCGCCGGCAGCGTTTATCGGGGCCAGTCAGGCCAGGCGGTCGGCATTTCCACAATCTCGGATAACAATCACTGGATCTATAAGGCTGCGGTTTCGACCAATACGCAAGGCTACTATGGCGCGGTCGTGGGTGCAGGTTACCAGTGGTAATGGACATAACGAAGCTTCCAGGTGGCGTCAATGCAGCAACTATGGGTGACGTCATTCCGTTTCTCGCTGCGGCCCATCTCGCGTGCCGCCGCCTGTTCGATGAGAGATGCAAACATGAAAAAGCAATGGAATCTTGCGCTGTCTATCACGTTACTTTCACTGATCGCGGGCTGCGTTGCCGATGGTCCGCCGAAGTTTCCGGATTCTCAATCCGCGACGCAGGCGGGCGGCACCTTCGTCAACCTGGATAACCTGCGCAATGTGGAGCCAGGCCTCACGAAGGACCAGATGTTCGACCTGCTCGGACCGCCTCATTTCCACGAGTGGTTCGTCGGAGGGCATGTCTGGAACTACCTGTTCGATTTTCGTCAAGGCGGAAAGATCGTTACTTGCCAGTATCAGGTGCGATTCGACAAGCAGATGAAGGTGAGCGATACGTACTGGCGCGACCCTTCATGCGCGGATTTTCTTTTGACAGCGGGCGGAACACCGGCGCCGTAGGCTCCCGTTGCCGGACATTCGTCGACGTCGCCTTGCCGTCGCGAATGTCCGCTCCCTCCGAACACTTGCGTCCCCATGCGAATCGACGGACGACCGCTGTACGTTGGAAGCTGCCGTCAGGTCGCGCTGAGGCGACAGACCGAAGCGGGTCGCATTCTGTCCGTCGCGAAGCTTGGCTCCCGCGTCGCGATGCTGATTGCATGAGACGCCGCTCGTCCATGAAAGGACATCGACGTGTGCGACCGAAATTATCAACGGACGAGATGCCGCCGCCGACGAATTTACTCTCCAGCGTTGACGCAAGGCAACCGTAGCAAACGTTGTATGCGCTGGATTACGGTGTAAAGGTGTGTGACGTTGTTAGAGCCCCGCGCATGCGATTGGGGCGATATCTATGGTATCCACAGTCCAAAGCTTATGCTGGAGTCTCACTCTTTCTATACACGTAGACGGCAATAATCGTTGCCGCGTGCGAACGCAATCAACCGGAACGGAGCCTGAGCATTCGAATCCGTCTTTTGACAACGCCGATATCGCCTCCGAAATTGGCATGCCGACAGTCACCCGTTTATGCACCGTTTCCACCAGTGCCTCCTGGTTTGGTGTATAGCAAGAAGTCAAGGTTAGGCAAATAGTCAGGGCGATAAGGAAAGTTCGCACCATGTCATGTCGTCGGGCCTGTGAGGATGTAAGCAACTTTCTGAAGAGCGAGTTCGAAATTGAGTGGAGACTCCAGCGCTGCCCAATCATGACGCGCTTCCCGTTGGTTGTCGATTGCGGAATATGGGAGGGGTGTCCTGATAAAGTCCGTACGCGCTTTGCACGCACTGCTGACGACTGCTTCCGGGAATCGCAACCGACCGTTGTGGGCGCCCTGAGCCGATCGCCGCTGGGCTCAGTGCGGCCGCGTCCAGTGGTCCGGCATTGTTGCCCAGACCGTCGACAATTGGCTAGCGACGGCTAGTGCTCTGCCGGAACGATGCTGGAGATCAAAATCCGTCCCTTAGAGTCAGCAAAGCAGTTGACTGCAACATATTCGCCCGGCGCAGCACGAAAAGAGGCCTGAAACTCGACCTCTTGGCCCTCGACGCGACAAACCAATGCTTCCCTCATCGCAAATCCTTCTTTGGGACCGGGTCGCAAATGATCTATGCGCTCAATTCTAGCGACGGCAGAACGCATCGACCGATCGGGAATGTTGTTGCTGAAATAGGGTCGCCATATCGCCAGTCACGCGACAAGAAACAAAGCTGCGAGCACCCCTACGTAGCGCACGAGGTACTGAGGCCTGCGAGGATAAGGTCCCCACTGATGAGATATGGTCAAGAGTGGTGTTCGGGCGGTTTGATGAGCGGCGATTTCAAGCGGCGGGTTCCTGCTGATCCGGTCGATCGTCTTGCACCGGTTCGCCGTCTTTGAAGCCAATGCCCTCCAACAACAGCTTGATCTGTTTGGGGCCGTTGATACGGCCCCAGGCTTTCTCGGCTTCCTCGATCAGCTTGAATGCCAGACCGAGGAAGGTGGGTCGTGATACGCAGTTGCGCGTACGCGTAGTACGGTGTCAACACTTCGCGTTCCGGCAAATAACCTTTGCGCACCGCGGCGCGCTGCCCGTGCAATGTCTTGACGTTCTCGAACCGCTCCAGCAGCGCCAACAACTCCGCTTAGATTGCCTGCTGAATGACCTGCCGAGCCCTGTGCCGAACCAATTCGTCCAGCCCCAGACCGACTCCCGATAGTCCGACGACTTCTTTTTCTGTAAACTTGCTCATGGTGGATGGTTTGTTGTTTGCTAGTTTCCGATTTCGACAATCAGATTCTCAGGTAAAACCTCCACCGCCTTCAATCTCCCGCTCCCAAACTTCCCCGCACACCAGAATCGAGCTTATCTCACGGGAAACTGGGTTCGCCAGATGAGCTGTTCGGTCGACAGGCGTATGTTGGTCCGTCGAGCGACAAGGCCGGCACGGTTACGTTCGGTCGTCAATACTCGCCCCTTTACGACACAATGGGCGATGTGTTTGACCCGTTGACCGTGGGCGACTACTGGCAAGACAGCTGGGTGTGGAATGGCATCGGCCCGTACCTGGAAGTAAACAACTCGGTCAAGTACAAGGCGACGCTCAATGGCCTGACTATTGATGCCATCTACGGCTTCGGCAAAAATGCCGGCTCAGTCGGTCTGGGCAGCACGTACGGCATGGAGCTTACGTATGCAGTCGGCCCAGCATCGCTCGACACAGGCTTCCAGCAAACTTCCGTTTCAACTGCGGAGGGCAGCCTGGTCAACGGTGCAAAGATTACTCGTTCACGAAGCGCACGGAGGTTTACGCCACCGTGGACTTCGCGCGCGGCAACGGAGCGTTTGCTGCCGACTATCCGGGCACAACCAACACGAACACTGGTGTTGTCGAGAAGATTGGCCGTACCAACGACGTTGGCGCAGCGATCGGACTCCGGACAATGTTCCGATTCCCCAATCCGACAAGTTCGACTCCGGACCTGTCTGGACTATCGTCGTAGGCCCAGGCGAACCGGTGGGCGAGACGCAATACACGCGGAGCAAAACTCTTCGAAAACCGGCGTTGACGCGACCGCCCCGGGTATGATTTTACCCCGCCCGTTTGGGCGGCCTTTTTTGGTGCTCTCCGGAAAGCGCAATCGCAGAAACGGCGTGTCAGACTGGATCGAAGCCGCTTTCCCGCCGCGTGCTCACCTGAAGCCCGGCTGTCAGGAACGCAGCAAAATCCTCAGCAGCCGGCGCTTTGTCGATGACCCCCAGCACATATTCCGTCGCAAGATGGAACGCTTCCGGCAATGGGCCGACGAACAATACCTCGGGGATTTGCAGAACTTCGCTACGCTGCGCGAAGGCAAGCACCCGCTTGCCTTCGACGCCAGCAAGAGCCGCGACCGCCTGTGCTCCACCCGGAAATTCGACAATGTCAGGACGCAGCTTACCTCGGAGATCAAACGCCTCAAGCACGTATATGAGATGACGCCCTACCGTCGACTGCCGCGTATCACCGGTGTAGACGGCATCCACTTCACTCAAGGTCCGTCGCAGCGCATCGACGGTGGAAACCTGGAACGCGCCCGCATCGCCCCTACAGGCGAAACAAGTCGTCGTCGAGCCGAGCGAGCCACCCGGCGTCACGCGTTGCGGAAACGCCTGCTGGAGGCGCTGAAAAAATGAGGAAGTCAGAATCGTTAGACCGCAATCCTCGTGCGTCCGCATAGCTTCGCTCACGCGGTCGAAGGTTGTCCCCACCGCAGCAAAATCCGAAGACAATTTGATTCCATGGCTAGCGAAAAATTCATCGCACACCCTCCCGATCAAACCGCGTGCCGCACCGGCACTTTTAATACTAAGCTGTTGCATCAATTCTCCGATTCATTGATTTTCCTGGGCGACGGGCAGCGCGGTTCTCTCTATGTCACTCCTCAAGGCTGACGGTGGCGAGCGCGGCCAGCGCGCATTTTTCATCATTGTCAGCAGTGTCTCCGCTAATTCCGATGGCACCAAGTACGCGTTCCACAGGGTCGAGAATGAGTACACCACCCGGAACCGGCACGACGTTGCCGTCAGTGAGTGCCGCAATCGCCGCGAAGAAGTGCGGCACCTGGCCGACCCGTTCAGACATTACGCGGGTCGACTGTCCAAGCCCCAGTGCGCCACGCGCCTTGGCGGTCGCGATTTCGGCACGCATGTTGCCAGAATTGTCTTCGCGCTTTAACGCGGTCAGGTGGCCGCCGCGATCCAGTACTGCGACTGTTATCGGGTGCAGATTCAGTTTGCGCGCCTCGGACAATGCAGCGTCAATAATCCGCGTGGCTTGCGCCAAAGTAATGTCTGTCATGTTAGTACTCTTGGTGATGCCGGTTTAACGGCTTGATAAGTTTGCCTGGCGAAGCAGGCAGTATTTCGAACACCGTGGACGGGTCCCCGGATCTCATACCCTGCTCGCATGTGAGCGTACCCGGATATGTTTGGACGGCTCGGAGAACGACAACGGGCCTCCTCGACAAGGCCGCCATTCTCATCCAAGATAATTGTCCGGGAAAGCAAGTGTGCGCCTCTGCGCGAGGTCGTAGTCAACCTGGCTGAACGGCGCACGAACATCGCAGCCGAAGCCATGCGTTGCGCCCGGATAGACGCAGATTTCAACCTCCGGCCGAGCCTGCCGCAAAGCTTCTACATCCGTCATCGGCACGGACGCGTCCTGTTCGCCAAAGTGCAGCAGTGCAGGACAGTTTGGCTCTTCATCGCGCAGGGCTGCTATTCCACCGCCGTACCAGCCACAGGCGGCCTGAAAGACCCGCGTCCGGGTCGCGCCAAGCCACGCGACACAGGCACCGAGGGAATAGCCGACGATGCCGCACCGGGATGTCCCAGGTGCGACGGCAGCCGCTTCAATATCCGCGACCGTTTCGGAATCCTTCATCCGGGTGCGGGATTCACGGCCCCTGAGCCTTTCCTCCTCCGAATATCCCATCTCCATACCACGCTCGATACGGTCGAACATTGCGGGTGCTACGACCTTGTAGCCTTGCGCCGCGAAGCGATCCGCAACATCGCGGATGCGCGTATTGAGTCCGAAGATCTCCTGCACGATGACCAACCCGTAGGCAGCGTCCTCGGGGCCCGCCATATAACCCGACGATTCAAACCCGTCTTTCGCACACAACTGAACTCGGCCTCGCACGTTATCGCTCCATTTGACTTCAGCTATTGATGACCTGCGTACAGTTCGGGTGGTATCTCGCAGAATCCACAACGCCAACCGACGTTATCCCTGCGGTGATCCAATGGAAAACTGGTGATTGCGGCAGAGTGATCATATCCATGCCCATTCCAGGCTGCGAATATCGCCGAACTCCTGCTTCACTTTTGTCCACGTGACGCCTCCGTCTTTAGAACGGAAAACCTGCCCGAGTTTGCTGCTGCAGAAGATTAGATCCGGATTCTCGGGATGAGGTGCAAACTTCCAGAGCGTGCTGTTGAGCTCGAACCGCATCGGAACCTTGCGCCACGTGTCACCGTGATTGTCGCTGCGGAACAGATTGCCCCAGGAGCCCGGCGGCCCGTTCCCATTCGTGACGAAAATCGTTTGCGGAGCATGAGGCATAACAATCACAGAGCGTGTGTACTGATCAGACGCATCCAGAGGAATGTGAGACCACGTCTCGCCCTGGTTACCGGTCATGTGCAGACCTTTGTCCGTCGCGGCGAAAACGCGCTCCCTGACCGGCGAGACGGCGAGGCCGTGAATGTCCCCGGATATCAGGCCGCACGTCGTCTGCTTCCACGTCTCGCCGCGATCGCCCGAGCGCCAGATGTAATCGATCTCAACGCTACCCCAGATCGTGTTCTCGTCCTTCGGATCAAAAACAAACTTGGTGACGCGGGGATAGACTACTGCGGGGCAGCTCTGCGCCAGTCGTGCGGAAAGCCACGTCCACGTTTTGCCACCATCACTTGAGCGATAGAAAGCAGCCGGGTATCGTGTCCCGGCGAGGATAAAGTCAGGGTCCGAGGGTGCTTGGGCAAGTGCCCAAACGGGCGTCCTGCTGAACTCATTGAACAGCGGAACCCACTCCTCGTCTGCAGTACGCCAACGCATAATTCCATTATCGGTACCTGCCAAAAGTTCGCCTGGCCGTGCAGGATGCGAGCTCAATGCCCAGGCGGGCGTCACCGGGTAATGAATACCCTTTGTCATTCTTCTCCAACTCACGCCTTCGTCAGAGCTTGCCCATGCCATCATCGTTGCAGTACCGACTACGATTTGCATCCGCGCCTCCTGTGGGATCGTTTGGCCTCATTCCGTAAGATCGAGTTATAGACGAAGGTCCGAGGAAGCCGGTAACCAGAATGCTTGCAGAGTTACCCTTTTGTTTGATCGAAACCAGCCTCATGGCATTACCGGGCAAGAAGAAGAGCGAGCCGCGGGTACCCCGGTCACTGAACAATCCGTAGAGCCTTAAGCGTTGGGGCTCCACGGTGGAAATCGTGTTGCTGGAATTGCAAAGACATGGCAGCCTCTTCGTTTTGCTGTCTCCCCAGTTTCATTTTGCTGCCTCTCGCAACGGAGGTTGTCGAGCCGTATGCGCTGCAAGATCGTGGGTTTCGGGAGGCGAGCTCACGTGGGTGGCGCCAGGTATTGGTCATGTACCTGGAGTGCTCGCGCAGGCCTCTAAAGACGTTGGACTATCTGATCAGGATGAATCGCCTGCATCGGGCAGTGCCTCGTCCAATGATCCTGCTCAAAACGCTCGCACAACTCACCTCAGCGCGGGGACATTCGGTTCTGTTCGTGGCAAAACTGGGAGAGAAAATCACTGGTACCGTAGGCATGAGCCTGCTTGATACTCACGTGGGCAATACGGCACATCCGTACACGGCAAGTACGCTCGCCGCGTATCGCGGTCGCGGGATTCAGGTCGAACTGCTCCGCGCAACACAGGCCGCACCAAACGGCGCGCGAAGCCGGACGCCCGTCACGAGATGGTCGCTGCGGAGATTTCACGGTCTATACTGACCGAATCTCCTCCATGTCTCATTTGATATGGACTCAGCCCGCCGGCTGGCGGGTATCTTTTGAACTAACATTTTGTCGAACGTCGCAGATGTGCTCTTCGATGCACCTTCCGGCCGGTTTCTGGAATCCATGACACCGCGAAGCGCGCCAGAGCGTCCTGACTAGCGATCCAGCCGCCCCCCAGTTGATCAGCGGACATTTTACGAGCCATCAATTCTCTGCCCTTCGGGCCGACCACCATCCGTTCTTCATCGCTAGCGCTGCAATTACTGCGGCTTCAAATGGATACGCGAGACGGATCCGGCTGAGCCGGATAGAGTCGAGTGAATCTGCCTTTACCACATCCAACACCGTGCCTCCTGTGCGGCGGACTCCTCTTCGCTATCGCCGACCATTGAACGCCCGAGCGCTTCGGACGACAGGGACCGGTATCCCGCGCGTCCCGAGCCATTAGCGGCGACGTTTATCCTGAGCGATCACGGTACGCCCCGAAGGACGGAGATGAAAAGTCCTTTGCGCGCCGGGAAACCGGGCCCGCTGTGCTTTTAAAGAGAATTACAGGTGTGCCCGTGCTGAGGAACAATCGTGTCGGCACATGCAGCACACTATCCGCCCACTCCACCTCCGATTCAAGGACAGGCAAACACGTAATCGATGATGCTATGATTTGAAACCAACGCAACAGACCATGTCCCGTGCGGGTTTCCATGAAGACTGCAGATACTTCCGAAAAAGCAACGCCCGAGAAAGCGGCCGTTACGCACAGGCGCGTCATCAAATCAAATACGCGGGACGAGTCCCTCGTACAGGAACGGCGCAATCATCTGGTCAAGGCCGCAATCACTGTCTTCATTGAGAAAGGTTTTCACGAGGCAACCGTCCGCGACATCGGCAAAGCTGCCGACATGACGCAGGGGACGATCTACAACTATGTGAAGTCAAAGGACGATATCCTTTATCTGGTCTGCGACAGAATCATCACGGAATATCAACTGAAGGTCAAACGTGCTATCGATGAAGTCGATGATCCCGCAGCGCGTATCAAGGCAGCACTGCGCGCCACCAGCGAGATCGTTCACGACCACGAGAACGAAATCCTGTTGATCTACCAAAACAGTCACCTGCTCGACAAGCGCTCACGCAAGGTCATCCTCGCGCGCGTCAAGGAGTTTATCCAGATGTTCGAGGACATCGTGACACAGGCGTCATCCCAAGCAAAGATCACCGTGCGCAACCCGCGTATCACTGCCAATATTGTCACCTTTCTGCCCACCATGATTGCGCTGCGCCGCTGGTCACTCCGTGAGCGGGCAAAACCTGCAGAGGTAATCGAAGAACTCAGTAACTTTATGGCGCGTGGGCTCGGATTCTGACACGAGCTAACGACCAGCCGAAATTGTGTCCATTACTCCTCTCGCACTGAAAATAGTTGATACCGCACTCCAATACGGGCCCGAATCGAAACGGTGGCCGTAGAGTCCCAACAGGTTAAACCACCGTTTTGGATATCAAGACACGCTGGCGACAAGGTCCGCGCGCTTGATCTTGCCAGTCGGTGTCATCGGAAACTCGTTGACAACAACCAGCTGCTCCGGCAGTTTGTAATCGGCCACCTTGCCTCGCAGAAACGCAACCACCTGCTCCAACGTTACTTCATGACCGGGGCGCAACGTTGCAAAAAGGCAGCCCTTCTCGCCAACACGCTCATCAGGAACACCTACGACGGCGAGTTGCTGGAACGCTGGATATTCATAGAGAATCTCCTCGACCTCGCGCGGGAAGTACTTCTTGCCACCGCGGTTGATGATTTCCTTACGACGCCCCACGATTGCGACGTTGTGTGCATCATCGATGAACTTACCAAGGTCACCCGTTAGAAACCAGTCATCACCGGGGAAGCTCTTGCTGTTTTCCTCCGCATTATTCAGGTAGCCGAGGTGAATCGAAGGACCGCGAGCTGCAATTTCACCTTCCTCGAACAGATCTGCACGCGTTCCATCCGGCCTGAAGATCTCGAGTTCCAGACCTTCCACGACCCGTCCGACGGTCCCGTTGACTGCCAGCGGATCGTCACCTATCCGCGTGTAGGAGTGAAAACCCGTTTCTAGCATGCCGTACAGTTCGACCAGCGCCGTTTCTGGAAGCCTTCGTTGGAACATCCGAATCGTCTCTACCGGAGCGGAAGCACCACCCGTAACTATCACACGCAACGAATCGAGTTTCCGGCTGTCTATCTCATCGTGCCCGAGCATCGCCATAATTGATGCGGGTGCTGTCGGAATATAGGTTACCTTTTCACGCTCGATCAACGCGAGTGCTTCTCCCGACGAAAATCGCTCCATCAGGTATGCCCTCGCGCCCGTCATGATTGTCTGCAGAAGTGTCAGGTAACCCCAGTTCAGACCAACGGGCAAATAGGCCAGGAGGACATCCGACTCGCGTACAGCCATGTCCTTGCTGAGGATCATTGCCGCATAGAGCGTCGTGTTAGTGCTATGAAGGACCGCCTTCGGGTTTCCCGTTGTCCCAGAGGTGAATGCCATCCGAATGATCCTGTCGGGGGACACTTTCACCCATTCCCCGGACGCTAGTGACTCGTGCCGCGCAAGATTGGCCATCGACGAAACGTCGGCGTCGAAAACATCGTCGACGCAGATAATTGTGAAATCCTGGCTGCGTGTTCTAACGTCCCGTGCCATTGGCAAGTACTCGAATCCGCGCATCTGTTTCGCGCACACATAGGCGACGGACTGCGAGAACTTCATGATGTATTCGAGTTCCGAAGCGCGAAAATCCGGACTGATCTGGTTTGCGATCGCCCCGATGAGTTCAAGCGCGAAAAAGGCAACCGGAAATTCTACCCGGTTCGGTAGCTGTAACGTCACGACGTCGCCCGAGCGGATACCAACGCTTCTGAAGAACGTCGCACAACGGGTTACCTCATCCGCTAACTCTGCGTAGCTAAGGCGCCGATTTCTGTCCGCGAACACTTCCTTGCCGCCGTAACACTTCGCGGCTTCAAACAGGACATCGTGAAAGGACTGGTCAGCCCAATATCCAGCCGCTCGATATTGTCGAGCGCGCTCCTCGCATGGAAACTGTGTAGCCTCAATCATGATGCACCTCAACGAGTAGCCCGGAAAAGCCCGCCGTCGACCTGCGTCGTCGTGCCCGTAATGTACGAGCCCCGCGGTGAGACAAGTAACGCGACCAGATTCGCAATGTCCTGCGGGGTACCGATTCTGCCCAGTGGAACTTCCGCGCAGAGCTTGGCCTGTACGTCATCCGCCGGCTCATCACCGGCTGCGAATACCTTCTGCAGCCGCGGCGTGTTGATATATCCTGGACAGATCGTATTGATCTTGATCTGCTTGGCCGCCAGTTCAAGTGCCAAAGTCTTTGCCAATCCGATTACCGCCGACCAGGTTGCAACCGACAGGCCAAATTGCGGAATTGGCTGGATCGCGGAGATCGCGGTGATGTTGAGAATGCTGCCCCCTCCTCTCTGCTCCATTGAGGGAACGACCTGACGGATCATGCGGATGACGCTAAGCAAATTCTGTTCGACCGCTCTCTCCCACGCCGCATCGTCAAAAGAAAGAACGGGCCCCAACGGGGGCGCACCTGCATTGTTCACAAGGATATCGACGCCACCGCATTCGTCGAGGGTCCTACCAACGATTTCCTGGCAAGCGGACTCCGTTCGAAGATCCGCCGCGACTGGAATCACCCGGGCCCCGGTCTCCTCTGCGATCCGGCGAGCGCTCGCAAGGAGCGGCTCCTTGCGTCTTGCCGTGATGACCACGGTCGCCCCTTCCATCGCCAGCGTGTGTGCGATGCTATAGCCGATGCCCTGGCTGGCCCCTCCCACAATTGCGATCTTATCCTTCAGGTGCAAGTCCATCAGTTGTCTCCTTCACCGAGAAAATTGCTCGCATTGCGCCAGAAGACCTTCTCCAGTATTTCCTCGGAATATCCCTCCGCTTTCCAGTCAGTGACGAGCCGCTCATACGTGTAAAGCGGAATGTCTGCACCAAACATCACGCGGTCCTGCAGACGCCTCGAAATGTCATGTTTTAGTTCGTGCGTGAAGTACTTGGGCGACCACCCGTGCAGTTCATACCAGATATTGCGTTTGTGCATGAGCACCGCGATCGTCTCGGCTTGCCATGGCCAGCCCGGCCTTGCTGCAACGATTTTCAGGTCGGGATAGGTGGCCGCGACAAAATCAAGGTGCCTCGGATGGCAATTATCAAGAATGATGCCGCCACCGCCAGGCAGCCCCGCTCCCAGACCGGTAGTACCGACAAAAATCAGGGCTGGAATCCCGGCCTCGATACATAGTCTGTAGTACGGGGCAAAGGCCTCGTCGCTCGCCGGGGCCGTACCGGACGAAGAAACTGCAAAGCCAACGAAACCTGGAGCCTCGTCGATACAGCGTCTGAGTTCGTTCACACCGGCCGTTCCGCTTTTGTGCGGATCGATGTGAATCCAGTGTCCGACAACAGACGATCCGATTTCGCGCTGTGTCGCGAAGGCGTAGTCGTGCAATGCCTGCATCTCGTCGAGTGGCAGAAATTTTGCAAAACCAAAGTCAAGGATGGCGCGCGCATTGTTCTTCGTAAAGTACTCGGCCATTTCCCATTCGGACATGTAGCGCGGTTCAGAATTCCACGTCTTGCGCTGCTGGGCCAACTCCTGTTCGGTTCTCAACGGAAATCCGCGCCTCGTAGGCCAGTGTGAATGTACGTCGATGATCTTCATTCTTTCTCCAGTATCCGAAGAATACTTGCTCGCAGTACCACGGCCCTACGTGCGAACTCCCTGCTTCCAGCTGGCAAACCAATGTGACTGAGCGCTCAGTTTATGTCCGGAAATAGTAAAAGTCAATTTCACGGTCACCTCCTCCGTCACCCTGATCAACACGCCAGTCGACGCTCCGATCAACGTCGTGATCCTCTGAACGGCAGGGCTTCGGGACTCACGCGCCGCCCAGTCGTTGACGCAACGAGACTCGCACGGCAGTGGGGCAGACAAGCGCGTGTTTTCCAGCTAGCGCCCCTTGAAATGCCTTCTCGTTCAGAATTTCACCCAGCCAGACCCAGTGGCAGACCTCTGCAAAGCGCCAAACAGCCTGGTATCCTGAAGATCACTTCCATGGACCTCCCGATCGAACCACGACCGGGTCTGCCTGACGGCCGCCGGCCATCTCGCTCGCGCCCGTGATTCCGGGTACGCCTGAATACCAGGCATCACACTGAAAGTAAATTTCAAGAAAGCAACGACAGTCGGGGGCGGTTAGGGCCATTGTTGCGACTATAGAAGAATTATTTCCGAATCGAGCGATAAAGTCAGGTGCACTCTGTGTCGAAAACAGGTCTATCTTCCCAGCGTTTAATGCCTAGTTAGTAACGCGCGCTCATACAGCGTCCGGTCGAGTGCGACCTGGCCGTAATTCGCCAATCGTCCCAGTCGTTGACTCCAGTTTGCTCTTTTATTGAGCCGACCAAAGAGATCACAATCAATTCAATAGCATCAACCTGATGGCAAGCTTTAGCGCTGCCTGCTGTTTTTTGAAGTAACAGAGGAGGTCAAACTTTCCGGATATTTCTTCAGCCGGTATGGCGAACACTGCATTAGCTCCCGACACCTCCAGGGTGTAAACCTCTTCCAGAGCATTGAGCTGCCGATAATGAAGACGAATGCCTGTGACATTTGTGTGCGGACTTGCTCGCACCTGCAATTGAAGGAGCTGCCCGACTGAAACCTGGCTGGGTGGCGTGTGGATAATGCTTGGGCGCGCGAGGGCCATCGGATAATGCTCCTCCGCAGGTGGTGCGGCTTTTCTCGCCAGGTTTCGGAGCAGCATAATTGCTGACCTTGCCCGTTTTCATGCTAGAAAGCAGGAAGCCGCAAGTCTAGTTCTGTACCGCGCCATTCCTGGTTACCTCCCAGTTTTGACCCTGCCCTTGATACCGCCGCCTCAATCTGCGAACCAATGCCGTCGAATAATTCAGCAGTCTCGTGTGGCCCCTGCTTTGCCGATGCATGGTTCTGTACGACGTTTCGAACCGCTTCGGCTGGGCTAGCAATGAAACTCTGGTCGCTCGGGAGTACATCTTTATAGTCTGCGATTAATCCGCCTGGGTTGATTTCGGGCCAGATGTACATGTTTGGATCTGCGAGGTGAGCGGCAGCAATTTCGGAGACAACACACCTTCCGGCGTGGTAGGTCGTTGATACATCCGCGGCCGCATCCCCAAAGCGGCTGCGCAGCTCAGTCATCCACACATCTTCCGATGCGGTGGGGTTATAGCTCAACCGTCCCCAAAGCAAGTAAAACATCCAGTGCCGCTCAAACTCCCAATTCCAGAATTTCCGATCGTTATGAGATACGTATTGATTCTTATCGAAGATTTCCCATTTTCCCGGTCCGTTGCCATAGCCTTTTTGCGCCAGAGGGGCATTGATCTCAAATCCAGTACTATCGGACAGCGAAAACGTAGGTACTGCGCGTCGTACATACGCGGGATCGCCCTATAGTAAAACTCGGTTCTTCGAACCCGTGGAACTGGACGTTGTGGCCGTGCGCCATTGTGCCTGGCGCGATATCGGACGTGGCACAGCCGATCACCACGTTGTCGTCGGGATGCAGTTCGATCATGGGGCCGCTGATGGTCTCGCTGGATAATTCGGTCATATATTTGTGGCCTCGAAAGGGGTTCTGTCGCAGTACGGTGGTTGAGCCTTACAAAGACGATATACGTAGGATTACTTATATTATCAATGAATATAACTGACAGGCTGTAGATGGCTTGATTTTGTCAGTGTGCTTCATCTTCCCTTTGGCGATCATATGTATGATCTCGATGCCACTCAGAATGACACTCGCGGCGGAAGTCCTTGAACCCGACTTTCGGTCCGTCGATGCGTTTGATCGCCCAATGGTCCTGCTCAATCACGTTATTCAGATACTTGACCTGACAAACCTTGGTGGGCGTGTCGCGCCCAGCGTTCACCACGCGCAGCGCGGCCAGGTTGGCTCCGCTTTTGTCGATAGACACCGTCTCGGGTACGCTGTTTTGCTAGAGCGATTTCTCGAAAAAAACTGGTCAGTCGCCTTGCTACGCTTGGTTCGCAGACGAAAATCAATGTGTTGTCTTCCCTGTCCACGGCCTGATAGAGACAATCCCATTCACGCAGGTTTCGTCCATCCTCTAGATCTTGCCAACTGGCCGATTGCGGCGGCGGAACACCGTCTCAAGCACCGGCAGAAACTTGATGGCCCAGCAGTGCACCATGGAGTGATCGACCGCAGCCCCACGCTCCGCCATCATTTCGTCGCGACGCGAGCTAAGCGGATAGGCAACGTACCAACGCACGCAGCTACCTCAGTTGGCAGCTCGCTACGTTGCTTTAAAAGCGTGAGGCGATTACCTAGGCCACTGTGGGCGGCAGCCCGTTGAACTTGTGCCAATGGGCGGGCCACCCACAGCGACCAATGCATCTGTTGCCATTTGCACATCCGATGGTTCAACGCCTGATTACCAGCCGAATTCGCCATAGCAGTTGAAATTGATCCTCCATCGCGATGCGACTTGCTTAGACGAGCGTGATGAACCTTTCTCCTTTCCGCGGCGTTCGCCGATTCGTTTCTTAAAGGCGAAGACATGAGGCGTTTCCCCTTTCGTAGTCAATCTTATAGTGAGGACTTCAAAGCTTTGGCACACCAATTTTGATTTCCGCGAACAAATCCGCCATCGACCTCCGGCGTCCATTTGGTGTCGCTGTCAGTGAGCCCACTGACAGCGACACCATCGATACGCATGCCGGCCCGTAATGTCCGGTTTTGCACAATCACATGGTTCAACGTTTCACTGACTGCCAGTGACGCGTGCGGTCTTTGGCTTTGCCAACGCTGGGGGCGCACCTTCGATGCCAAAACCCGCGGATTGCTCTGCCGACCAATCACCCGTGATACGGATGCCCCCGATAGTCTTCACATTCTTCAGCCTCGGTAGTTTGTGCTCACTAATGGGCTGCGGCGAGCGCCTTCAGGGATGACATGGCCGGCGCCCTCGCACACCGGAGCCGCGCCGTGTGCGTTTGCGCGCCTGCGTCGCTCACCTCGGCTTTGCGTCAGGCGTTCAGCCTGAACATCGAGACCGACGCTTTCAGATCCTTCGCCTGCGCCTCTAGCGAGCTGGCGGCGGCGGCTGCCTGTTCGACCAGCGCGGCGTTCTGCTGCGTGACCTCGTCCATCTGTGTGACCGCCTGGTTGACCTGGCCGATGCCCTTGCTCTGTTCCCGCGAGGCGGCGGTAATTTCCCCCACGATGTTGGTCACGCGCCGGATCTCGTGAGTTATCTCGCTCATCTTTGTGCCGGCTTCCAGTACATGGGCGGCACCTGCCCGAACCCGCTCCACGGAATCCTGGATCAGCTCCTTGATCTCCTTGGCCGCCGCCGAGGAACGCTGCGCCAGCGAACGCACTTCCGAGGCAACCACCGCGAAACCTCGCCCCTGTTCGCCTGCCCGTGCGGCTTCCACGGCCGCGTTCAGTGCGAGAATATTGGTCTGGAAGGCTATGCCCTCAATGAGGTCGACAATATTGGCAATCTTGTCTGAGCTGGCGTTGATGCCCTCCATGGTTTCCACCACCCGTGACACCGCGGTGCCTCCCTGTTCCGCCACCTGAGCAGCCTGTGCAGCGAGCTGGTTGGCCTGACCGGCATTGTCAGCATTCTGGGTGACGGTCGAGGTCAGTTGCTCCATGCTCGACGCGGTTTCCTCGAGCGAGGCGGCCTGCTCCTCGGTGCGCTGCGACAGATCCTGATTGCCCGTCGCGATCTGGTGCGTGGCGGTGGCAATCGAGTCGGCCGAGATCTTGATCGTGCCGATCGTCTGCGTGAGCTGCTCCTGCATGCGCTTCATCGAAAACAGCAGGCTCGAGCGATCATCCGGTGCCGTCTTCACCATGCCAGTGAGATCGTTACCGGCAATCTGGTTGGCAATTTCGGCGGCGTACGACGGGTCGCCTCCCAGTGAGCGGAGAATGCCGCGGTTGAGCAGCACCACCACAGCCGACAGGGCGCCAGCCAGTACCACTAGGACCCCGAGGTTCTGGTACAGCGCCGAGCGGAACGCCGCATCAATGTCGTCGACGTAGAGCCCCGTGTTGAGAATCCAGTCCCACGGCTGATACGCTACGACGTAAGCAATTTTCGACGAGGCTTCGGTGCCCCCCGGCTTCGGAATGCTATAAAGGGTAAAGGCCTGACCGTCACGCCTGAGAACAGCGAGCATATCTCTGAAGAGAAAAGCACCGTTCGGACCCTTGAAGTCGCCGATGTTCTTGCCGTTCAACTGCGGTTGCGCCGGGTTCATCAGAATGGTCAACTGTGAATCCAAGATCGCGAAATAACCGTCTCGACCGAACCGCATGTTGCGAATGGCGGCCATTGCAGTCCTTTGAGCCTCCGCTAAAGGAATTGAGCCGGCAGCCGCCTGGTCGCCAAAATTCTTGACGACACTCAGCGCAACCTCCGACGCGTGTTGCAGGTCCGCCTTACGCTCGTCCAGACGCATTTCCCGAGTCTGGTAGGCGTTGTAAATCGAAATTCCAGCGAGAAACAACAGGCTCAGGATCAGTGGCAGCCAGAGCTTTTGAGCAAACGAAAGTTTCATATCTATCGAGTCCCTTTATTACACAAACATCGTATCCTGCGGCGTCCACGGCTAACTTTAGCCTCATGACCTCCCCTTCGTGTTGAAAGGGGTAATGCTCTGGGTTGGGCGCAGGGCCCCCCCTATGCGCCCAGAACGAAGCATCATGCAAACGGTCTCCCGATCGTCCTCAGATACCGCGACAAAAAAAGTCAGAAGCTGTGTCTAATGGACGCCGGGACGATGATCTGTTTGCCCGTCGTGGACGGCGACGCAGCGTCGACGTTTTTTGCGTAATCGACTTCGCAAAAAGAAACTTCTTGGCCAGGAGAAAAATCTCAACGAAGGGCGCCGAAGCGCCGTTCGAACACTGGATACCTTTACTGCCAGCTAGAACTTGTGTCGAATTCCAACAACCGCTGCCACTTGATTCGACGTCGACGACGGCGAGAGTCCGTTGATGTCTGCAACAGCCGTATGGCCGGTCGAATCCGTACCCGACGCGTGTTGATAAACCGCGTCGACGTAGAAGTCCGTACGCGTCGAGACGAAGTAGTCCGCGCCAAGGATTCCTTGGTGGTACTTCGCGTCGTTCACGCCGTAACCCTTCGTATAGTCGTATGCAGCGCCCAACAACAGAGCCGGCGTCACCTGATACCTGAAGTTCAGTTCGGCGTTGTGGAACTTGGCGCTGCCGGAGGTGGTCTGGTCAGGTGCACCAGTAATACCGGTTTGTCCGAGATCCTTGAACTGCGTGTTGCTGTACGTTGCACCGACCGTTGCCGCACCGAACGTGTAAGCACCTCCGGCGGCGATCACTTGCTGCGTCTTAGCCGATGCATAGCCCGAGTACACCGTCGAACCGGTCATGTTCGAACCAGTCGCGCTCGAGGTCGAGTTGTTGCCGAAGAAGGAGTAATTCGGGTTCCTGACGTTCAAGTAAGCTGCGTCCAACCGCAACGGGCCTTGCACATAGCCAATACCGCCCGAGAATATCTGGTTGCGGTTGAACTGACCTGCAACGCCGCCCAGGCTATACAAGCCGCCGAACTTGATACCGCTATAGTTGCTGCTCGTGAACTTGATCGAGTTATTCGCCCGAAGCGTGTTGTTCATGTTATCCAGGTCACCCGGGTGCGCGCCGAGGTACGTCGCCCACTGGGCCCCCACTTCGAGCGTACCGGTATAGTCCACCACGGAGTCGTATTGACGACCGACGGTGACTGTACCGAAATGGTTCGACAGGCCAACGTAGGCTTGACGGCCGAATTCGTCACCGCCTTGACTCAGTTTGCCGGTGAATACGCTGAAACCGTTCTCCAACACGAACACTGCCTTCAGGCCACCCCCCAGGTCCTCCGTGCCTCGCAGGCCCCAACGATCGGCTTGGAGGGCACCCCCGGTAGCTTCATAAAGCTTACTACCGCCGATATTGTTCGCGTAGACGTAACCTGCGTCGACAATACCGTACAGCGTCACGCTGCTTTGTGCCTGGGCTGCACCAGTGAATGTTCCCAATGCTGCAAAAGCGAGAAGTAATTTTTTCATTTGTTCTCCAAAATTTTAGTTAGCAGACGACGTGGGGAAATTCTTTGCTTCATCAATTTTCGATGAGATGACTAGCACTACATAAGACACTTTGATATAAATTAATTACGCAGTCCGAAATAAATACACTAAATCAAAATTCTCTGCCTGAGACTCTACGCCGCCACCGCTTCGAGAAACCAATGATCGTCAGACTCCTTTCACCCTCACCCAAAAGTGCGAGTGACACTGCGCGCAACAATACGGAGCTCGGACGCCCTCAATCTCAGCTGACGGGGACATAAACATGCTTCATGTACCAAGAACCACAATTCAAATGAAGAGTTGAATCGCAGGTAACGCGGCGTCGCAGTTGAGCAAGTTGACTCGCTTGACCTTGATCTTGAGAACATCGTCGAAGACCATGAGATCGTGGAACACCGTAGCGGCAAATATCTGCTGCTCGTCTCCTCGTGTCTCGGTATAAATCATTGGGGTACGCATTCGGTAGATACCATTTTCCACGGCATATAACGCTGGACGATGCAGTACATGAAGACAGCGGCTTTCCGGTTGTTGTGAAAATGCCCGCGGCTGCTTCAGCCTGTCGATGCGCAGCTTAAGCAGCAAGCGATCCTCATACATGAGCGAAGCCTGATTGAGACCATCACTTTGATTTAGCGTAAGGGGCATCCAGTACGTGCCGTCTTCAGTAAAAAGCTCGTACCATTCCTCGAAGCGCTTCTCATCAAGCAGAAGCGTTTCGTCATACACGAATTCGATCAGCGCATCGCGCAAAGAGCCAGCGATTTCCATATGTTGTTTCCTTATATTTCGTCGACTGTCGGCGGTCGTCCGACAGAACACGCTAGAAAGAAGACATGGCAGCGGACCAAAACGAGGCCCGTTGGCCTGGACGCTCCCCCCACAGTCAAGCGTCAAGCACGAGCTTCGGGCCACGCGCTCGCGACACGCAGATTTGCATGACGCGACCCGCCCGCTTTTCCGCGTCAGTCAGGCAATAGTCGCGATGCTCGATATCGCCCTCGAATACCGAAGTCCGGCAAATGCCGCACTCTCCACGTTGGCAGTCGAAGATCGGATCTAGACCTGCTTCAATCATAGCGTCCAGTATTGTCTGGTCCGATCGGACCGACAGCACCATCCCGGCCTGGCGTAACTCCACTTCGAACTCACGGTCGCCTGCCTGAGGCGCCGCCTCAGCGAACAGCTCGACGTGAATATTCTCTCGTGGCCAGCCTCGCGCAGTCGCCAGCGCGATAGCGGCATCGATCATCCCTTTAGGTCCGCATATGTAGAGAGGCTGCGTCAACTGAAGGGTCTCAAAAAGTCCCTCCAGATTCAGGCTCTTCGATGGATGGTCATCGGTATAGATATGGAGCCGTTCGCCGGCCAGTCCGCGCAGTTTGTCGACAAATGCCATATCCGGGAGGTTGCGACCACTGTAGTGCAATGTGAAGCCATGCCCCGCACTGACCAGTGCGGTCGCCATCGACGCAATTGGGGTAATGCCAATACCACCGGCAATCAGAACTGCGCGATCGCAAGCGTCCAGCGCGAATGCGTTCTCCGGTTCAGACACCTGCAACGTATCGCCAAGGCGTACGTTGTCGTGCATCCAGCGTGAACCACCCTGTCCGCCCTCCTCTCGTCGCACCGCGATCAGGTAAGCGCCGGGATTCAGTGTTGCGTGGGCGCCCAGTTCAAAGTTGACAAGCGAATAGTGTCGCCATTGACGACCATCCTGCGGCGAAACGCACACACGGATGTGCGCTCCGGCAGCAAAGGCTGGCAATGGCGTGCGGTCGGGCGCATGCATGCGGAACGTCTTGATTTCGGCAGTCACATCGCGGACCTCGTCGACAATCACATCCAGTATCTTTCCAGCGTGAGCATTCATCGCATACTCCTGCACTCAGTCCTCATATTGAATCAATCGTGGGTAGCCATCAGGTCAACCCAGGCGCGAAACTGATTGCGCATCAGAATTTCATTGTTGCCGCTAACATCCACGGGCAATTGACTACCTTCATCGACCTGGCATTCGCGGTGTAAGCTTATCCATGGATTGCCGCTGGAAGCCAACGCTTGCTGCATGGTCGTGAAGACGTGAATGTCGTCATGCGCAACGATGGACATCGGGGAGAATACGAGCCGGTTGTAAGTCAAGGTTCGCTGCAGCAGTTCGTCAGGCGCATCCACGGGCGCCAAGGCGAAAATCTCGACAAGTGTTCGGTTGACAGCGAGTGGGCGGATTGCGCGCAAGGTCTGCGGCGAACTCTTCAGCGCCAAAGTTGGAAACAACACTGAGTTCTGGGGGGCAAACGCTAGGATTTCCTTCGCACGTTTCTCCCCGTGCGCTGCGCGCATCGCGTCTTCGTATCCCGGCGGCGCGCCGTAGCCGGAATGAATGCTAGCGCGAGTACCAAGGATGCAATGTCCGTTCGCATAAACGCGCGCCCCCGCTTGCTGATAGAACTCGTAGCCTGAGCCGAATGGCAGTAATTGCTCCAACTCCATCGGGCGCGGGGTATCCTCGGGCCACGTTTTCACCGCGTCTCGAGCAGTTTGCCAGGCCGATTCGTGGGTGGAGATCGGGTGCACCGCGTCGACAATATTCTCGAGATACATCTTCCAGTTACACGGGATCACACTGCGCAAAATGCCACCGGCCACGCGCACTTCACCAGCGGGCGATCGATCGGCTAGATTGTCAAGCACGCCCAACATATCTCCGAAGTAATCACGAAAGGAAATGCCTTCGGGTGACATACGCGCAAACACAAAACCGCGGTAATTTTCGCAAGCCAGGCTGTCAAGCCCGGCAGACGCTTCGCACTCGTGTAGCCGTGTGCCTTCGTAGCCAATGCGCAGCGGCACGCCAAGTGGTTTGCCATCCGTGCGATAGGTCCAAGCGTGATAGGGGCAGCGCAGGAACTTGCCGGCGTTGCCTGAGGGCAAAGAGATCACCATTGTCCCTTTGTGGGCACAACGATTAAGCAGAGTGCGGATCGAGCCATCGGGTTGCCGGATCATGATGACCGGCTGACGGGCGATCTGAGTCGTGATGAAGTCGCCCGTATTGGGTACCTGGCTGGCGTGACCGACAAAGACCCAGCTCCGAATAAACAGTCGTTCACATTCGAGATCGAAGAGCTCCTCGTTCAGGTAGACATCCCGATGCACCCGATCTTTATCGAACAACGCTCGGATGGCGTCGGGGTCGCTGCGGTATTGAGACAGGTGGTTCATTGCGGATTACCGGGTAAAGTGCCACCTTTCCGACTAGCGACAAAGTGACAAGCCAGCTGAGATGTCATCGCCGCGCACTCCAACTCCTCAACCACGACGGGGGTCCCGAAGAACTGGGTGGCGACGGCTCGAAATATGCCGACTATCGGCGCACAGACTGTATGGGTGCAAGCGCCGTAGCCCCATGCAAACGGACTGTTGTGCACAGTCAGCTTGAGTTCTTCGGCACTCTCTTCGATGTACCATCGTCCCCAGCCGAGACCAGCCGATGCATCACACATAGTTTCTAGCAACGCGCGGCCGACAGCTGTTTTGCCGTACGCTTGCACGCTGCGTCCTCCATGGAGCGCCGCGGAATTGGCTAGAGAACTCAGCACGCGCTCGCGCGTCGTGTCGTCCAGGCTTTTCAACGTCCCCATGAGTACATCAGGTCGCATGATCAGGTAGCGGCGGTCGCCATCGCAGATCTCTCCCGCCTCAAGATCGTGCACCAGCCGTGAAACGATAGCGTTCATACCGATCGCTCCTTAGCGCGCTCTTCGGGCGGCAAAGTCTCGGGGGTGAATCTCAGCGCGACAACGATAGATAGACCCAGCAGTGCTAAATAGATGGCGACCGGCCACGGGCTTCGGTATTTCGCCAGCAAGGCAGTCGCCAGCATCGGAGATAAGCCCGCTCCGAGGACCGAGGCCACTTCGCGCCCGAGTCCCAAGCCCGAGTAGCGCACATCGGCGTTGAAAAGCTCCGACATGTAGGCTGGCTGCACACCCTCAAGGGCACCAAGAGCCACGCTGGTAGACAGAACGTAGGCCAGCACGATCACCCATGCCTGCCCGGACTGAAGCATCAGGAAAAAAGGAAACGCGACCGCTATGACGCCTAGTGCGCCCCACCTGTATACCGCGCGACGACCGATGCGATCCGACATATGACCGAACCATAGCGAGAAAGGGATCATCAGCACCATGGAAACCGTCAGGGCGCCCAACAGCAGGTTGCTGGACAGGCCAATGAACCTGCCGTACGCCAGCGAAAATGCGAAGAAAATATACGACGCGCCACCTTCACCAAAACGCAATCCCATTACCATCAAGAGCTCTTTGGGGTGGCGCCGGAGCACTTCGACGATGGGCGTGCGAACGCGCACTGTGGCTCGCTTAACCTTCACAAACTCAGCACTTTCCGGGATCTGTTTGCGAACGTAAAAACCCAGGGCGATAATGACAATGCTAGCGAGGAACGGCAAACGCCAACCCCAGCGAATGAACGCGTCATGCGGCAGCATTTGAGCAAGAAGAAATACCGCAGATGACATCACGAAGCCAGTTGTTGCCCCGGCAGGACTCCATGCGGACAGAAAGCCGCGCCGCGAGGCCGGCACATTCTCGCTAATGATAAGAATGCTTCCACTCCACTCACCGCCGGCTGCAAGGCCTTGGACGACACGCAATGCCAGCAGCAACACAGGCGCCCAGATACCAATGCTGTGATAGGTAGGCAGCAATCCCATCAGAAAGGTGGCACTGCCCATCATGAGCAGGGTCAGGATAAGCACATTCTTACGTCCAACACGATCGCCCAAGTGTCCACATACGATCCCGCCGATCGGCCGTACCATGAAGCCAATGAGGAATCCACCGAAGGACAGAATGGTTCCAACGAGCGGATCCGTGCCAGCGGGGAAAAAGAGATCGCCAAACACCAAGGCGGCCGCGGTGCCGTACAGAAAAAAATCGTACCATTCCAGCGCCTGCCCTATCATCGAAGTGAGCACTGTGCGCCGCAACGTTGCTTCGGGTACCCGCGTCGCCGCAGGACCGCTCACAATCGATATATCAGAGTTCATACCGGTCTTCCCACAAGTTCAAGGTATGGCGAACGCACGCTATGTTCGGGTGATCTCACAGCCTGTTCGCCGGTATCGGTCTCACGTTCAATATCTGCCGGACAAAAGTTCGCCGCAGTCCGAGACCTCCGTATGCATTTCCAGACGTCGCAGCATTTGCCACGTAGTCGCGACCGCCGCCGACATGGTCGGGACACCCGACTCGTCCTGGACCTTCTGGATCGACGACAACGACTGCATCTGGACACAGGCTGACAGCACGAGGGCGTCGATGTTGCCGCGATCGAGACGTTTATAGATGGCGAGCAGTTTCTCCGGGTCCTGCGCGGCAACCTGCAGGTTGTCCGGAATTTCGAGCGCAATATAGTCTTTCACTTCAATACCTTCACTTTCAACGTATTCAACAACCAACTTCGTCAGCGGCTTCATGTAAGGGCAGACTATCGAAACGCGTTTTGCGCCCATCGCGTGCAGGCCGTCAACCAGCGCGCCTGCGCTCGTCACCACGGGGGCAGGCGCCCCGTTCTCCATCGTTCGCTGGAACAGACGCTTCTCCGACACCCGGTGGTAGCCAGCGCCCATGCTCATGATGGCCACCAGGCACGCATAGCCGAGCACGTCGACGTGAGCATCTGAAAGCTCGATCGCACAGCGGTCGCTATCGCGATCCATTGCTTCGAGCTCTTCCTTCACGACCCTCTTCATTCGCATGCGACTAGAGTGGAATGTGAAGCGCTCGTCAGAGTCTCGCTCGCGCCTACGGAACATCGCAGGGATTTCGGTTTCCATCGTCGTATTGGAAGATGGGACAATCTGCCCGATACGCAGAACGCGCTGCTGAGCCATCATTTGCTCTCCACGGTTTCGAAAGCATTGAGTTGCACTGTTTCGGCGTCGACATCCGATGCCCCGCTGCCTTCATCGTTGAATTGCACGGGCGCGAGTGGCTTGCGGTTCACGCGTAGATCGAACACATCGAAGCGGTTGTAGTGACCGGTAATATCGTGCATCTGGCGCGGCTGGATACAGCGCGACAGGTCGATATCAGCGTAGACGATGCCCTCGTCATCGATTAGCGGCTCACCAATCACTCGACCGTCAGGCCCGAGAATCCCCGAGAACGCGCTGTTTCGACGCGCCAACAAATCGCGAGCCTGGGGGTGCGATGCGCCAATCGTCTGAATGATTTCCGGTGAAATGGTCGAGCATGAGACCACCGTAAATACCTTGCCTTCGAAGCAGTGCGCAGCCGCTCGCAGGCGGATTGCTTCGACCATGTCGTAATCAGGCGGTGCGACGGGGAGCGAGATATAGCTCGCTACGTGCACAAGCTCGCCCTGTGCGAGCAGGCTGAAACGGGCAAGCGTATTCGTGTTCTCGCCGCACGCTAGCGAGCCGAGCGGCCCTATGCTCGTATCGTGTACCCGCAACGCGGACGCGTCGCCGTTGGCCCACGTCAGCTTTTCGGCCCACGTCGGCACGAGCTTTCGATGTCTCCCGAGAATTCGGCCCTCGTCGTTGATTGTGACGAGCGTGTTGTAGAGCGTGCCAATGCCCATGCGGCTGCGTTCGTTGACGCCGATCACGACGTTGATATGGTTCGCCTTAGCTGCCCCTGCGATGCGTCGGATTTCCGGCCCAGGTATTTCGATGGCGGATCTGCACAACTTCTCGAACCAAGGGCTGCCTTCGACTGGGCTCATCACCCAGTTCCAGTACGGATAGCCGGCGACGAACACCTCGGGGAACGCGACAAGGCGCGCACCGTTGTCTGCGGCTTCGCGAATCAGCCCGCAGACCTTGTCGACGGTGGCGTCGGTGTCAAGGAACACGGGAGCGGCCTGCACGGCCGCTGCTTTGAATTGCGTGAGATTCAGCATGGAAGACGTCTCGCACTTTGTTGGGAAAATTTGACGCCGGCCAGTTGCCGACCGGATAGCGTCATACGAATGGCACAGGCTCAGACCCCCACGACCGGATGGCGGAGTTCTCCGATGCTTTCAACCTGAGCGCAAACCACATCGCCCGGCCACAACCATTCCTGCGGATTTCGACCTGCGCCGACGCCTTCGGGCGTACCAGTTGCGATGATGTCGCCCGGCTCCAGCGTAATGGCCTTGCTGATGTCCGCAATCAAAGCGGGCACATTGAACAGCATGTGGCGCGTGTTCGAGCTTTGTTTCATCACGCCGTTGACCGTCAGGCTCAGGTTCAGCGTCTGTGGATCGGGGATTTCATCAACGGTGACGATGCACGGACCGAACGGCGCGAAGGTGTCCTGCCCCTTCGAGTAAATCCACTGGCCCGCACGCCGACAGTCGCGTGCGCTTATGTCGATCATGACGCTGTAGCCGAACACGTACTGCAATGCATCCGTTTCGCTTACGCCCTTCGCGCGTGTGCCCATGATCACGGCAAGTTCGACTTCCCAGTCGAGTTGTTGCGTGATCGCCCTGTTGTGTTCGATCGCATCGCCCGGGCCGATCACCGCCGTCGGGGGCTTCGAGAAGATTACTGGCTCCTTCGGCAGATCTTTCGACGTATCGAGCGTCCGGCTCGATTCGGAAACGTGCTCGACGTAGTTCAAGCCGATACCGAAAATATTCTTTCGCGGGCGCGGGATCGGAGCGAGCAGATTGATGTTTTGCACGGGCACGGCAACACCGACCGGCCACTTGCCGCGATGCTCATCGAGCAGCGAACTCGTGGAGAGCACGGCCTGCGGACCGAGGTCAATGAATTCGAGCATGCTCGCCGGCAGCGGATGTCCAGTGGTTGCACCGAAGCGCGCCAGATCGATGACGGTTCCATCGACGATCGATCCTAGACGGGCAGCAGCGCAAACTTCCGGACGGTAGGTAACGAGACGCATGAAATGACTCCATCAGTGCCGCCCTCTCCGGGCAGCAAATAGAAACTGGTTAGAAAGAAGCCGATTGCAGTCAGTCCGACGCGACCTGATGGCCGCCGTTTTCCGCAAGGGCGTCTTCACGGTACAGTCCGAGCGAGTGCATGACAGGCAGATCGCTGAAACAGAACAGGCACGCGTCGTCCGACAATGAAGCGTTTGAGTGCTCGTGGAACGCCCACGAAGGCACGCAGAAGATATCGCGCTCCGTCCAGTCGAAGCGTTGGCCGTTGATGATCGAACAACCGCTGCCTTTCGCGACCTGATAGATGAAACTGCCGGTATGACGGTGCGCGCGGGTCTTTTCGCCTGGACGCAGCAATTGCATGCTTGCACCGATCGTCGGCATCACCGGGCCGCCGTTCACTGGATTTACGTAGTTCATTAGCACGCCGTCGAACGGCGAGCCGTCCGATACGCGCGCGTATTGCGTGAGCGCCTCATAGGTGGGTTCCCATTCGTATTTGAATAGCGGTGAATAGTGCTTGTCCCAGTCCCCTTTCTGCGCATGCAGGCCCTTTGCGCCCCAGATCGCGGTCAAATCGTCGACCGGGTGAGTGATCGCCTGCTGCAAGTCCGGATGCACCGCGTAAAAGCCTGCTTCCATCGCGTTCACCAGCGGGATGTCGAGGCCGTCCTGCCAGATGCAGGGCGTGCCGTAAGCCGCAACGCCATGCTCGTGCCAGGTGCCATTCGGCGTGAGCACGAAATCGTTTTTCCCGAGCATCACTTTGTGACCATCGACGATCGTGTATGCGCCGGTGCCTTCCATGATGAATCGCAACGCCGACGCCGAATGAGAGTGTGCCGAGGCCGCCTCCCCCGGGTTCATCACCTGCAAACCGGAATACAGCCAGCCCACCGCGGCCGATACTTCGCGTCGGCCTGGGTTGTTCAGATACACGACGCGGCGCCCTGCCTGCTCCGGGGTTACAAGTTCAACCGCGCGCAGCACGTGCTCGCGCAGATCGCGATAGCGCCACAGCACCGGAACCGATTCGGACTTCGGCTGCCACGGCTCGATCTTGTTGGCAACGGTCCATAGCGCGCCTGCGTCGAGTTGTTCGAGTTGCTGATAGTAGGCAGCGAGTGCCGGCGTATCTGCGACGTTCGCACGGCCCGCCACGCTCTCCCGATAGCTATCGTAAGTGTTCCCTGCCATGTTCATGCTCCTGTCTATCACAGCGACGAGGGTCCGTACGGTCCGGGATGCTGTCATCGTCGGGCGCCCGGAGTTGTGTTCAAGGCAATCGTTCGCGAGTTGGTGGCTGAAGCCATCGACTGATTGCCCTGCGAAAATGCTGCCTTGCGTCTGCCTTGCGCGATCTCCATTCTGAGTGCTGGACCGCGTGAGGCTGCGCCCAATGATTCCGTCAAGCGATGTGCTTCTTTCTACATCATCGAATCAACTTATAAATAGGATACCGAAAGAAATATCAGGTATCTTTTACAGAAATTCCTTTTCCTCTTACTGCTGCCGAATTGATAAGTCACAGTTCAAACCCACCTGCCGCTCGAGCACAGCGCATTTAGCGCCAACGCAACACGACTGCATCAACTGCGGCTGGCCACGATTCGATGTTGCTCATCCAGTGCAAGGCATACCGTATCGCCCTTCTCCGCGACCGACTTAAGGCATGCGATTACGGTTGGGCCCGCCTGCATCGCAACGCTTGCCAGATGAACGTCACCGCTGTTGTGTGCTCCGACCCGGTGCCGGACCACCGTCAGCGCGGTCACTGTGCCGCGTGCTGCTTCGATCTCCGACCATTCGGCACCCCCGCACACGGGACACAGGTAGCGCGCCGGGAACACAGTCGTGCCGCAGCGGATGCAACTGGAGACCGTCAGACTCATTGGCTACCTCCGCCGACAGCTTCAAGCACCACTGCGTTCGCACACATGCCGTACCGGTACTCGACCATCCCGTAACCGCTGACCAGTGCACGCGTTGCATCCCGCACCTGTCGTTCGCCCGCTTCGCCGCGCAGTTGAGTGACCGCCTCTACCAGTCCATGCATGCCGCCTGCCGCGCCGGCCTGCCCCGCGGAAAGTTGTCCACCTGACGTGTTGACCGGCAATTCGTGGGACGATATCCGCGAGATCAGCGCGCGCAGGTCCGCGTCAGGCGCGAAACCCAGGTCAGCGAGCTGCACGAGCGCCATCACCGGATAGTCGTCGTATACAGACACGAGATCCATTTGGTCCGGCGTCATGTCTGCGTCGCGCCATAACGCCGGCGCGAGCGTGACTAGCGACGTCTGCAGGCCATCGCCCATCTGGTGGTCGACGTTATAAGCGCATCGCAGTGCGCGCACCGCAACGCGAGTGCCATGCTTTGCGAGGTCCGTACGCGCAACGACGATCGCATTCGCGCCGCTCACCACCGGTACGCAATCGAAACGGCCCAGTGGGTCAGCGACGAGCGGTGCGTCCAGATAAGCATCGATTGACAGTGGCGTACGATAAACCGCCTGGGGATTGCGTGATGCCCATCCACGTTGCGCCACACACAGCGCGCCGTAATCGGTACGCGACAGGCCATAACGTTGCGCATGCTGCTGGGTCAACATGGCGAACAGCGCGTTCGGGCCGCCGCTCTCGAGCGGACGCAGCCACACACGCGTTGTCAGATTGTAGTGATCAACGAGCTGCTTGAAGTCCGAGGGCTGGAAGCGGTCGCCCGATACGAGCGCAATCACATTCGCGTCACCGCACTGGATAGCACGCACCGCGTGTTGGAGCAGATTGATTCCGCTGGCACCGCCGTGGCAGTCGTCCATGCACCACCGAGGCGAAAGGCCAAGGCGCCACGCGAGGTCAATCGCGTGATCGGGAGAAAGGGTAAAGGACGCCACGCCGAGTCCGTCGATTTCCTTTGCAGCGAAACCCGATTGGGCGAGTGCCATACGAAACGCTTGCGCGAGTAGATCACCCGTCGTACCTTCGGGAGCCTGCCGCCGATATGGAACTTCCACTCCAGCGCATACCGTCACACCCGAGAATTCGCGTGAGTGCATGTTCAATCTCCTCGCCAGCATGTCATGCATTGCGATGCTGCGTGCAGCATGAGCAGGGCCTCGCACCGATCGCCGGCACCCCTGTAGCTCAATAAGGTGCCGCTTGGCCGCGCTCCAGAGCCGACGGCAACGTGCTCGAATGCGACCGGCGTCGCGACAAACGTTGGAGAACCTTGCGCCGTTGCCATACAGCTTCCTCTGTGCCGCCTTGCGGCAAGATAAAAATAGTCCGTCACTGCTTCGTTGCGCACTTTGCGGGTCTCAGACTATGGCTGGAGCACCCGACGGGCATAGCTGCTACGAGCGTCTGAGCCGGTATCCCGACGTTTCGAGATCCCAGGTTCTTTCGGTCACGCCTTTCTCGCGCAACCTGTACTTCTGGATCTTGCCGTTTTCGGTTTTGGGTAGCTCGCGCAGAAAGTCGATAAAGCGTGGCACTGCGAAATACGGTAGACGCGGCTCGCAATAGCGGATTAGCTCAAGCGGCTCAAGGATCTCGCCGTCGCGCAACACGAGTGCAGCCATTACTTCGTCTTCGGCAAGTTCGGACCTCACCGCAAACACCGCGGCGGTTTCGACCGCGGGATGACTTAGCAGGACGTGCTCGACTTCAAATGATGAGATGTTCTCGCCACGGCGACGGATTGCGTCTTTAAGCCGATCGAGAAATTTGTAATAGCCATCAGCATCACGAATAACCCGATCTCCGGTGTGGAACCATAGATTGCGCCACGCATCGACTGTCGCTTCAGGCATCGAGAAATAGCCTCTCGAGAACGCAAAAGGCTCCGAGGCACGCAGGGTCAGCTCGCCAGGATGTCCGTCCGGCACCGGCTCGTCGTTCTCGTCAACGACGCGTGCTTCAAAACCTGGCGCCACACGTCCCATCCATCCGGCACGCTGGTCGGCAACACCGCACCCGATGACACAATTGCTCTCTGTCGTTCCAAATCCGTCAAGCAGGTGAATCCCGCAACGTTCGGTGAAACTGGCGTGAAATTGCTCCGGCACACCCGGAGCCAGGGCGATCCTGACCTTGTGGCGGAGCTCCATGTCTGTTGGCGCTTTCGACAACAGGATGGGAACCATCGCCCCTAGCAGGTACGTTACCGTGGCCTCGGTCTCAGCCAACGCCGCAAAGAATCGACTTGCGGAGAATTTCTTGTCGACGATTAGCCTTGCTCCCGTCACCAGGGCCTGGAAAAAACTGTTCAGGGCATTGGTATGGAACAGCGGCAGGACGGTATAGAGCGTATCTCCTGCCGTGATCCCGATATGTCTTGATGAGTAGATGCCCCACCAATAAAACTGTCCATGCGGGCAGACGACGCCTTTCGATAAACCGGATGTCCCCGATGTATAAAGGATGGCGAGCGTATCACCGGGCCTGACATCGGCGGCTTCATGTGCCTCGCCTCTCGGAGGAAGCTGTTCACAGGATACTGGCAGGGACTTAGCCGGCGCGCCGTCATTAATGAGCCATACAACCTTCAGGGCAACCCTCGAGAAATCGAGCGCACCAATCGCGTCGGTCAATGAGGCTTCTATTACGATCAGTTGCGCTTTGCAATTTTCGAGAATGTGTTGCAGTTGCGGGCCCCGTGACGCGGTGTTGACTGGTACCACGATTGCGCCGAGCCAACCACATCCAAGCACGATCTCCATGAATTCCACACGGTTCGAGCACATCAGTGCTACCCGATCGCCACGCTTCACCCCTGCGGCCGCCAAAGCGCCGGCCCGTCGCGCAGCCGCATCTAGCGCATCGGAAGTTGTCCATACCGTTGTACGATCGGAAAAGAGAATGGCATTGCCACGGGCTGTGGCACGGGCCTTCAGCAGTGCAGGGAGCGTGCGTTGCGACGGAGCGACGTTCCACTCGCTCACGTCCTTTGGATAATCAATGTGTTTCGGTTCCATAAGTTCCTGCACGGTGATGTAGTACACGATCGAGCGTTGAGGGTGAACTCGCGAACCCTTCCGTCCGGCAAATGGACGTCATGTGCGGAGTATGGTCACCCGGAAATGATGAGCAGCGCTCTTTACGTCACGGGGCGTCGGGAGCACTCTTTGCCCAGCGTTTCATCAAGGTATTACTCGGCAGTGTTTCATCCATGACTTTCCTGGCAGTTTCGATGCCGGCTACCGGAAAGTGCTCGGTATCGAGCAAACCAATCTGAGCCAGAACACTCCCTTGATCCCAATAAATGTGCTCATGACACAACTTGTCGCCACGAAATTTCACGATGCCCACCAGAGGAACTTCAACATAGCGCCCCGTCGGTGACACCCCCGGTAATAGCCAGTCAATCTCGCAGGTATGCGTAAAGCAGAACAGGACCTCATCGACGATTTGCGTGGCACCGACCGTGCGTGAGATTGGAATCTGTCGCGTGTCGGGAGGATTGGCATGGATGAAGTGATGCTGATAGAAACGCCTGAGCGACGTATGACCAACTCCGCCAGTCATCGTCGGGATATGATTGACGTAGGGTTCAGAGACCATTGTCGCCATCGTTGCATCGGCATCGCGAACCTCGAACTCCAACTGAAGGTGCCTTTCCCACAGCGCCTCAAGATCGAAATCCGGTCCAAGGGTGTGACGCAACGCAGCAATCGAACGATCATGGGCTAGCGCGCTCGCCCGCTTGTCGAAATGCGGGCTCGCGAATCGGGCGAATGCGTGATCGACGCCGGGATAAACATATAGGCTTGCATTCTTCTGCTGCTGTAAGGCCGCGAATATCTTTGCGCGCGCCGACTCATCGCAGAAGGCATCGTTGCCGGCGAAATGAAGCACCAACTTGCTCTTCAAGTGATCCGCACGATCCAATAGATCCTCGATTCCTACTCCGTAATAGCCAATGGAAATGGCGGCATCGGTATGCGTCGCAGCCAGATAGGCAAACTTTCCACCGAGGCAAAACCCCACGACACCACACTGGCCATCCAGCTCCGGACGCTGGCGCAAGACAGTCAATGCGGCGTTGAGATCGGACACAGCATCCTCATCGCGGACCCCCGTGAGCAGACGCATCGCATGCTTGACGCCCAACTCATCCGGCTCTAACTCGATTCCCTCCTCCTGGCGCCAGAAAAAATCCGGAGCAAGAACTACGTAACCTTCTTCGGCATACAGGTCCGCCATTTTGCGGACGAACGCGTTCACGCCAAATATTTCCTGGCACAAGACCAGGCCCGGGCCGCGCCCAGCGGGTGGCAGCGCCAGATATCCCGTGAATTTCCTGGCACTGTCCCCTGATATTTTTATCGTTATTCCGGCCATCGTCTTCTCCAAAGTGGCCCTCGCCCGAACCTTCAGGCGGGTCATACGGCAACTGTGCTGACATTGCGCGACGGCTGGCAGCCGCCGGGATCAAATAACTTCACCACGGAACAAACAGTATATTGTTTACGATCTTTCTTCAAGAAGATTGTTATTTATTTTAATTATCGTTATAAATCAATACTTTAAGCTAAAAACAATAGTATACTGTAAGTTGTGCGACATGCTACAATACGCCGAAAGTGCCTGTCCCTCTTTGGTACGGGGAAGAGAGCCATTGTGCGTGGGGTCAGCGTCGTTTTCGGAAGGGTCTACGCAGATTCGAGGTAGAGACCAAATTAAATCGGCCGCTTTGGTGGCCGCTTCCGCACGTAGGGCAGGATGACGTGCCGATCGCCCGCCATACAATCAGGAGCACGACATCTTGCGAATCAAAGGCGAAGCGCTCTTCAAAGCTACAGTGATTCCACGTGACGTAGACACGGCAACGGCTAGAATCGCTGTAAGCTCATGGATTGTTTGCCCACCTCAACCGGTACCTAGAAGAGATGGAAGTACAGTCATGCCGACATCGTTAACCGTGGCAGCGAAAGCGACGCCAAACACCGCGATGCAGGAACCCAAACAGAGCATCCGGGAACAGGTGTACCGTCACTTGCGCGACAAAATGCGAAGTGGCGAGATTACATACGAAGACAAATTGGTTGACCATGAGATCGCCAGTCAATTGGGCGTTTCACGTATGCCCGTGCGGGAAGCATTGCTGCAACTGAAGAGCGAGGGCTTTCTTGAAGGAACCTCGCGCGGGTTCGTTCTGCGCCGCTTTACTCCGACTGACATCGCCAATATTTTCGAAACTCGGCTCCTGCTTGAGCCCGCTGCGGCTGGCGATGCTTGCAAGAACGCTTCGATCAAGGGGCTTTCCGAGATGCGTTCGATGGTCGCCGCGGCCGAGCGTGCCTACGCTAATGACGATATCCCAGGCTTCATGGATTCGTCCGACGCTTTCCGCTTGACCTGGGTTGGAATGGTTCCCAATCCTCATCTCGTACAGACAATTGACCGCTTACGCGATCATGTCGAAGCCGTCCGACTCGCGACGCTTCGTGACAAGGCCATTCGCGAGTTGGCGTTAAAGCATATGAAACACATATTAGACGCATTCCTTGAGGCGGATGCCGAGGCAGTCAAGGAGCGGGTTGCCCATAACATGCGTGTTTCTGCGACGTGCTATTACTCTACGCAAGAGACGATCTTGAGCTCATCC
This sequence comes from Paraburkholderia sp. GAS82, assembly GCF_050436285.1. Classification (NCBI taxonomy): domain Bacteria; kingdom Pseudomonadati; phylum Pseudomonadota; class Betaproteobacteria; order Burkholderiales; family Burkholderiaceae; genus Paraburkholderia; species Paraburkholderia sp. GAS82. The sequence continues at coordinate 210,818 of NZ_JBNDLX010000006.1, read as the reverse complement.
GCTGAACGCGGGACCGAACCTTTGACAGCAAAGTCGGCGGATTTATAGAGAAAAAGCTGACCGACTTTAGATTAAACGGCTCGGTGAAATTCCACTACACCGCAGCTGATGGAGAAATGTCTCGTTCAGGCATTTTCTTCTGACGGTCAGACGCCAGACGATTTCATCAAGAGCATTCTTATCGCTCATTCAACGTGGATCGCAAATGAACTCAAAAAGCAAATCTTTTTTTGAAGGCCGCACAGCGCTCGTCACCGGCGCAAACGGTGGGCTCGGCCTGGTGTTAGCACGTGCGTTAGCAGGCCGAGGTTGTAAAGTGTATGCCGCAGTACGCAATCCAGACAAATTCGCCGATGCCTCTAATTACCGCCTAATTATCCCGGTGCGGCTTGATCTCACCGATCCAGACAGCATCGATGCTCTGATCCCGCTCGTAGCTGATGTGAGTTTGGTATTCAATAACGCTGGTAGCAATCGGCAAGATAGCGCTTTATTTTGCCGTAGCGAAGGTGCGGCGCGGGAAGAAATGGAAGTCAACTTTTTCGGGCCCTTACGTTTGGCTCGCGCACTCGCCCCATTGATGAAAGATCGTGGAGAAGGGACTTTTGTCAATCTCCTTTCCATACTGGCGTTTGAGCACCTGGTGGAGTGCGGCTCGTATTCCGCATCGAAGGCGGCGGCACACTCGCTTACACAAGGGATGCGAGCTCAGTTGCAGCCGTGGGGCGTGCGAGTGATCGGTGTTTATCCCGGGCCTATGGATACCGCAATGAGTGCGAGCCTGCCCCTACCTAAGGTATCCCCTGAAGTCGTTGCAACTGCAATCATGAGTGCGCTCGTGTCCCGCGATGATGAAATTTATCCTGGGGACATAGCTCAGAAATTCCATACGAAATGGCGACCATATCGCGGATAGCATCATTCTTTGCCGTTGTTGCATGTAGGCAGTTGCAAGGATGATCTGAGGAACAACGAACACATCGGTTACCTGCGCACGGTGTTTGAGCGCATTGCCGATCAACCCATCAACCGCATCGACGAGTTGCTGCCGTGGCGCCTGATGCCGGCTGCACACATCGAGCAGCAAGCTGCCTGACAATCAATCCGATGGCCCAGCCCCGCAAACCTGCCGTGCGCCTGGTCAAGGCGCCAGTGCCCGATTACGTACTGCGCGTTGAGCTGAAGTACATCAAGCCGGCGATCTGGCGACGAATCATCGTTCCCGGCTCGATCCGGCTGGGCAAGCTGCATGTCGTGCTGCAACTGGCCATGGGATCGGAAGGCGGGCACCTGCACGAGTTCGTCTTCGGCGAAACCAACTATGGTGAACCTGATGACTTCGGATTCCAGAGCTCTCCACCGATGCTCAATGAAGCACGGGTCACGCTGGCGAAGGCGCTGGGCGGGCTGAAGTCATTCACCTACATCTACGACTACGGCGACAACTGGCAGCATCGGATCAAAGTCGAGAAGGCGCTGGTGCCTGATCCAGACATGCGCCGGCCGCTGTGCCTGGACGGGCAGAATGCGTGTCCACCAGAAGACGTTGGTGGAGTGCCAGGATATGCCGACTTCCTCGAAGCGATCACCAATCCGACGCACGAGGAGCACGACCACTTCCTCGAATGGTGTGGCGGCAGCTTCGATCCCGCCGCCTTCGATCTCGTGCTCGCGAATCAGCTGCTCTCAGATGTCAAATTCTGATCGTCAAGACGGCCTCAGATTGACGCTTACTTTCGAGTCGCCTGGAGAGAATAGTTGTGCGGCAATGAGTGCGGCCGGCAGCCACGCTGCGGTCGGATCGAGGACAAAAGGGGCCTTGCTGCTTCCGAGACTCCCTGTCACTCAAATTGCGTCACGAATGGCCTTCCTGATCCAAGTTGTGAAAACATCCATCGTGGCCTCCGTTCGTGCCGGCAGATGACGTTTTTTCGGATAGAGAATCGATACTTCGGGAGCGGGTGTCTGCCATGACGTGAAGATCCGCTCGAGCTTGCCTTCGGCTGATAGTGATGAGCGACCAGTGCTCCACTCCGATCGCGGTGCACACTATCGTTGGCCGGGACGGCTATCGCGGATGCGCGATGCCACGCTCGTTCGCTCGATGTCACGCAAAGGATGCTCGCCCGATAACGCAGCCTGTGAGGGCTTCTTCGGTTGGCTCAAGACCGAACTGTCTTATCCTCGTGACTGGCGGGCTACGACTGTCGATCAATCCATCGAAACCCTCGACGCTTATATCCGCGTATATAACATAGCGCGAATCAAGGTCTCGCTTGGCTCTCTGATCCTCTGGAATACCGGAAAAGTCTCGGGATCGCGGCATAAACCAGTCCAAGATTTTAGCCGCCCCTCCTTCCATTCGGCGCAACTCAATCAGTCTCGGTTGTGCTGCTTACCTGAAACTGACTACGCATTGATCCGGTCTCGCACAGATGACCTGTGACTCGCATGCTGTCATATGGTCTGTGATATGGATCACGTCTAAAAATAATATTGTTATCCGAATCATCCTCGCTCTACCATCAGTTCGATAAAGCAAGCGCAAACCAAAAAAACTAGACGAGACAGGAGATGACAATGTGCAAGACAATGCAGGCTGCTAGCGCACTTACACTTGCCGCTTGTGCGGTGCTTTCCGCATGCGGTGAAGGCATCAGTAGCACTTCCGTAATGCCGTCATCAGCGACAATCGCTGGGAACTGCGCGAGTCTGATGAACTATTCGGGTGCAATACCCACAACGATTACAAGTGCCGTTCAAGTCACACCGGGTGCTGGCACACCGTTCCAGACGCCGACCAACTTCCTGACGCCCGTGAGTCTTAGCGTGACTACGCCGTTTTGTCGTGTGACAGGTGTGATCAAACCAGTAGCAAATTCCACTATCGCCTTTGAGGTGTGGTTGCCGCTAGACCGCGAGAAATGGAATTCGAAGTTTGTGGGAAGCGCTGATGGTGGCTCCACGGGCGTTATCAACTACACTTCGATGGTAGATCCTCTCGCTCGGGGATATGCGGTCATGGGGCACGACAACGGGCACACCAGCACGGATGTTTTTGAACAATCGTGGGCCTTCGATTTTTCAACAAACACCGTCAAAACCGATCAGATAATCGACTTCGGATACCGCGCCGAGCACGTGGTGACGGTGGTAAGTAAGGACATTACCAACACTTATTTTTCCTCGCGGCCTGTGCACTCCTACTACGTGGGTTGTTCACAGGGCGGTCATCACGGGATGATGGAAGCTCAACGATACCCCGATGACTATGATGGCATTGTTGCTGGCTCACACGGGGGCGACTGGCTCGGCATGATGTCTTCGGAGGCCTGGGCCGGCGTATCAGTTCTAAAGAATAACCGTGCGGGGGGAATGAACGCCGCGCAGCTAGCTACGTTAAACACCGCCGTCATCTCGGCTTGCGATGCGAAGGACGGGTTGGTTGACGGTCAGATCGACGATCCGAGGCAATGTAGCTTCGACCCCGCGACTTTGCAGTGCGGTGCGCCTGGCGCGAATCCGGCTACTTGTCTCACGCCGGCACAGGTTCAATCTGCGAAGGATATCTATGCGGGTCCGAAGCGTCAGGACACAGGCGCGTCGGTGTCGCCTGGGTACGCGATTGGGAGCGAAGGAGGCTGGGTAACAACTTGGAATTCGACAACGAGTTTGCAGAGCGGGAGCTACTACGATTTCTTCCGGCTGATTCTTAAGGGAAATCCCAATTTCGACATCCTCACTTTGAATTGGGACACCGATATTGACAGGGGCAGATCGCAGTACGGCTCAATCTATGATGCGATCAATCCTGACCTCTCGGCATTCCAGACAAACAAAGGCAAACTCATTATGTACCACGGTTGGGCCGATCCCCTGATCTCTCCCTATCTTTCCGTCGCTTCCTGGGGACGAATCCAGGACGCTATGGGGCCCGATATGGTCAATCAGTTTGCCCGCCTGTATATGGTTCCTGGTATGGGGCACTGCACTGGTGGCCCGATTGGTACGGTGGACTGGCTCACTCCGCTTGAAAACTGGGTTGAGAAAGGGATTGCGCCTGACGCGACGAGTGCGACGTCGACGATCGTTGGGTCGGGTACGGTAAACGGCGTTACCAGAAGTCGTCCGCTCTGCCCTTATCCAATGGTCGAAAAGTACAAAGGGACTGGCGACATTAACAGCGCAGGCAATTTCACTTGTGTAACCCCGTCCTGAATTGACACGACATCCGATCTCGAAGTCCGTGTCAAGACACTTCATGCGGCAGGAATCGCGTCGATCACCTGCTGGCAGATTCTCGACCGGTTTTGGAGACGCCAAGCTAACGCGATTTCGAGGTTCAGGTGGCCCTGGTCTCCAGTTACATCGCGGTACACAACGCCCGGGTGAGGTATGTGCTTGACCTGTTCCGGTAGAAGAGCGATCCCCATTTGCGCAGCTATCAAGCTAACCATCGTGGGCATTTGCCATGCTTCAAGTCCTGTTCGTGGACTAAAGCCGGCGGCATGGCACGCCATCATCGTTTTTGCATGCAGGCTTAGCACTAGATGAGAGGGGAACATCATGAAGGTTTCGTCGGCAAGCAATTTCAATTCGACGATTTGCCGCTTTGCGAGCGGGTGGCCGATGGGCAAAACGGCAATCATGCGCTCGCGTTCAATCACCTTCATTTCGAGGTCGCTGGCGTTGCTCAATGGCAGCCTCACGATTCCTAGTTCGATCTGTTCTGTGCGAAATGCGGAGAGTTGCCCAGACGAAGGAAGTTCACGCAGATCAAACACGATGTCGGGATACGTGCGCCTGAACTTCGACAGCAGTTCTGGGAGCAGTCCGTAGCTGACGGAGCCGACAAAACCCAGAGAGATTCTCCCAGTCATTCCAATGCACGCTTCGCGTGTATGTGCAATGGCCAGTTCCTGCTGTTCCAGCAGTCTTCGCGCCTCTACGAGAAACACACTCCCAGCGTCGGTCAGAGATACGGACCGGCTCTTTCGAAGGAACAAGTGAACCCCGATGGTTTGCTCGAGCCGCATGATGGCCTGGCTCAACGGTGGTTGCGATATATGCAACCGGTTTGCCGCCCTACCGAAGTGCAGCTCTTCCGCCAGAACAATGAACTGCTCCAGGGCGCGGGAGGATAGCATCGATGAAAATCGGCCAGTCATCGTGGACAGAAGCAGGCACGACTTCGTTGCAACATCATGAGTTCCTGAGCGCATCTTCGATACGCTTGCCTAGCGAGATAATTTTTGGTCCCCACGTATCTTCGAGCTCATCCATCGACATCGCGGACGCGTGCGCGACAAGATTGACGCTAGCGACCGGCCTGTCATTCGCCACGATGGCAACAGCTATCGCACGTCCATTAGTTAGTGTCTCGCGGTCTGCCGTCGAATACCCCTGTTCCCGGATGACTTCGAGCAAGCGACGGAAATTGCGCGGGCTGCGCGCGGCCTCGAACTCGTCCTCGGGTCGCACAGCCAGCTTCGCCATCAACGCATCGCTTTCCTGTTCAGGCAAAGCCCCCAGGTAAGCGCGTCCCAAAGCGGTTTTAAACAGGGGCACGCGCGAGCCGGGCTTCCGGTTAACGGAAAGATAGCCGGGCTGCCGGCTCGTATTCAGAATGACCATCGCATCGGTGTCAAATACACCGAGTTCGACCGGCCACCCGGCAAGGCTGCGCAACTCGTCCAGTAGCGGGCCAGTCACTTCCAGCAACCAGCGCTGTTCCTCATACCCGTTGGCGAGACTCAATACTCGCGGCGTCACGGCATACCGCCTGTCGGCATTTCCGGCATTCACGTAACCGGCGTGCTGCAAGGTTTCCACGATACGCACCAGGGTCGGCTTTGCGATACCCGTGACCCGATACAGGTCTCCGATCGCTTGCGGCCCCCCTTCATTGAGCACTTTCAGCACCTCGAGACCGCGTAGCAACGCTGCAATAGGTTCGTAAGAAGACATTTCAATAGATGAATTATCGTTTCAATATGAGAGTCCTTAGTACCTCTGGATTGCGCGAAAACTCCCGACAGTCACAGCATGCTACCCAACTCCAGCATAGCAGGCGTGAGGGGTAAACCCGTCTTATCACGTCGGTCACCTCGATTATAATTATCGAAATGATGTTTCACTAGGTGAAACATCAACCTGCAACGTTTTTTGTCCGAAGTCCTGTGCAAATGGATACGTCTCTCCAACGCTGCTGATACCGGTCGTTGGAGTGTGCGCAGAAAATCCTGGCTCGCATTTGGGCCGGCACATCACTTACATGCAGTCGGAGACAAGTAAATGAAACGATTCGAGAAGTTGCTTCTCGCGGTCGAACAACTATGTCAGGTGGTCACGGTCGTACTGATGCTTGCGATCATGCTGATTGTGTTCTGCGACGTAGCGTCGCGCCACCTGTTCAACCATCCGCTGGGCTGGGCCTACGATCTCATTGGCCTGTATCTGATCGCTGGCGTTTACTTTCTGAGCCTGTCCGATTCGTATGCGGCGCATGCGCATGTCGGCGTCGACATCCTCGTGCGCAACTGGCCGGAGCCCTGTCGACGAATCTCCGAGATGCTGACCAACGTGGTCGGCATTGCACTGTTCGGTCTGATCTGTTGTGCCGCCTCCATGCGAGGCTGGCAAAGCTACCTGGGTCAGGATGTCGTGTCGGGATTGATCGCGTGGCCCACCTGGATCTCTTCGGCACTGGTCGCTCTAGGCTGCGGACTTCTTGTCCTGCGACTTGTATTCAGGTTGACCGGAAACGCGCTCAGCCTGATGCGGGGACATAGCGTCGTCGATGCCCTGCCACTCGCTGGCGCGCACTTCGGGGAATAGGCATGGCGATGTCTGTAGCAATGATGGGGCTGTTGTTCGCGCTGCTCGCCCTCGGTGTGCCGGTTGGCTTCTCGATGGGTACCGCAGGTGCCGTCGGGCTGTTTGTCACCGGCAACTGGGATGTTCTGCTGGGTGTGCTGCGCACATCCCCGCTAAGCACTGTGGGCTCTTATGAGCTGATCACTATCCCCATGTTCCTGCTGATGGCCGAGTTCGTGCTACTCAGCGGTATCGCAGATGAGCTGTTTGTTGCAGCCGCCGCCTGGGTCGGCCGCTATCGCGGCGGACTGGGCATGGCGACCGCGGTCACCGGCGCCGCATTTGGTGCGCTGTGCGGCACCAGCACCGCTTCGGCTGCAACCCTGTCATCGACCAGCCTGCCGGCGATGATCCGGCAAGGTTACAAGCCAGACCTTGCAGCCGGCGTGGTCGCAATCTCTGGCACTCTGGCGATGCTGGTGCCGCCCAGCGTGACGCTGATTATCTTCGGCCTGCTTGCGCAGGCCAATATCGGTCAGTTGCTGGTAGGAGGCATCATCCCGTGCGCGCTGATCACGCTGACGATCATGCTAACGGTTGCCTTCCTCGCCTGGCGCGACCCGAAGGCGGCGCCAGCCAGCCCTAAGGTCGGTCTGCGAGAGCGGATCCGGCTGCTGCGTGTGGTGGGACCGATGCTGCTGCTAATGGGCGCGGTAACGGGTGCCATCTATAGCGGCGTGGCAACGCCGACTGAGGCGTCGGCGATGGGCGCAACCGGCGCATTTCTGCTCACGATCTGGAAACGCAAGGCTAGCCCGGCCTTGATCAGACAAGCGACCGTACGCGCAGCGCGTGGCTCCTGCATGATCATCACGATCCTGCTCGGCGCCCAGTTATTCGGTTATTTCTTCACGCTGACCCATGTCACGCAGGACCTGATCGAGTGGGTGGGGCACCTTGCGCTGAACCGCTGGGTCATCGTGGTGGCGATCCTCTGCGTGTACATCGTGTTGGGTGCTTTTATGGATCAGATCGCGATCCTCGTTCTGACTGTGCCCGTCGTAATTCCAATCATCGTCGCACTCGGTTTCAGCCCGATCTGGTTTGGTGTCATCAAGATTGTTACCGCTGAAGTCGGCATGATCACGCCGCCGATCGGACTCAATTGCTTCATCGTATCGCGCTACGCCAATCGTCCTGTAGCCGAGGTATTCAAAGGCACCTGGCCACACTTCATTGCACACCTGTTCGCGATCGCCGTACTGCTGTGCTTCCCCAGTCTCATTCTTTGGCTCCCTGGCCATATGCAATAAAGGCGCAGATGAAATCCAGATACTTTGTCCGGTTGTCGGAGATGCCGGGCTATCACCCGGCCAACCACGAAGGCACCACCAATCGCCGTCTCATTTCGCCAGACACGACGGGTGCGAAACACTTCGAAGTGGTACACGGCACGATCGAAAAATGCCAGGGCGCGTTGCCGCATGCTCACCCGGGCTTGGAGCAGGCGTGCTACATGCTGGCTGGGCGTGCGATCGCCGAGGTGGGCGGTGAGAGGCAGGAAATGATCGCGGGCGATGCCGTGTTCTTTCCAGCCGATGTACCCCATGTTTTTACTGCGGTCAGCGATGAGCCCGTCCAATTGCTTGTGATCTATTCGCCGCCGTATGGGGAGGATCCAGCCAAGGTTGTTCGTTAAGCCTGCCGTACAACAGGAGACATCGATGAAGAAAATAGTCCGGGCGGCTTCCCGGTTTGCTGCGCTGACACTCGCCTGCTGCAACGTACATGCTGAAACGACGCTACGTCTCGCCGACAGTTTGCCCAACGGTCACTTCATTGCTAGCGAACTGACCCGACCGTTTATTGACCAGGTGCAAAGGGACTCGAAAGGTCAACTCAAGCTCCAGTACTTTCCCGGCGAGCAACTTGGCAAAGCCAAAGACATGCTGATGCTGACACAGTCAGGTGTCGTGGACATCGGCTACGTCGGGCCCTCCTATGTATCGGACAAAATGCCGTTGTCTGCCGCATTCGAGTTGCCCGGCGCGTTCAAAGACGACTGCCAGGGCACACGAGCGTTGTGGGCCATGACGCATGACGGTGGCTTCCTGCAGAAAAGCGAGTTCGAACCCAATCATGTGATCCCGCTGCTGATATTGATGCTACCCAGATACCAGATCCTGCTGTCGTCGAAAAAGCCGGCAAGCGGCGTGCAGGGGCTGGCTGGCTTCAAGGTCCGCTCAGCGGGTGGTGCGATGGATTTCATGCTGCACAATCTGTCCATGGTGCCAGTCCGGATGACGCCACCCGAGGTGTATGAAAGCCTGTCGCGCGGCACGATCGACGGGGCGGTATTTCCCTATTCGAGCGCTCTCGCGTATGGCCTGAGCAATCTGGTCAGGCAGGGCACTGTCGGCGGCAGCTTCGGTACCGTGGTGTTGACCTACTCGATTAGCGAGAATCGCTGGAAACAGCTATCCGTTAATGAGCGGACCGTGCTGATGACAGCAGGCAAAGAGAATTCTCTCAATGCGTGCAAGCGCTTCGAGACGACCGAAAATCAGTCGATTGACAAGTTCAAGGCGCAAGGCATGAGGGTCATTTCCTTCACGGCCGCGGATCAAACGTTGATGGACAGCGCATTCTCCAAAGTCGGTCGCGAGTGGGCCAGTGGCCTGGACAGTCGCGGCAGACCGGGCACCCGGATGCTTGGTGAAATGGAAAAGGCGCTTGCCGCGGCCAAATAAATGGAAGACAGGCAATGCGCCTGTCCGTCGAGCTTTGGAGTATGCAATCATGGCAGGACCGCTGGACGGTATTCGCGTCTTAGACTTGACGAGTGTTGCAATGGGACCCTATGCCACGCAGATTCTTGGCGACATGGGAGCGGACGTCATCAAGATCGAGACCCACCTCGGCGATGTCTTTCGACATGTGTCGTCGAATCGCAACCCGGCGATGGGAGCGGCGTTTCTCAATCTGAACCGCAACAAGCGCAGTATCGTACTTGAACTCAAAAGTAGCGAAGGTCGCGATGCATTTCTCGAACTGACAAAGACCGCAGATGTGCTGATCTTCAATGTTCGACCACAATCGATGCGCAAGCTCGGCTTCGACTTCGAAACGCTGAGTGCACTCAATCCGCGCCTGATCTATTGCGGTGCGTATGGCTTTTCGGAAACCGGCCCGTATGCAGGCCGACCAGCCTTTGATGACATCGTCCAGGCAATGAGTGGTACTGCGTCATTGCAAGGCCGCAATAGTGATGACGGACCAGCCTACGTCAACACCATACTGGCGGACAAGACTGCGGGCCTGACCGCCGCTTATTCGATTGCAATGGCATTGTATGAGCGAGAGCGCTCTGGGCTAGGCCAGGCGATCGAAGTACCGATGTTCGAGACCATGGTGTCGTTCACGCTCACCGAGCATCTTGCTGGCGAGACATTTCGACCCGCTGAAGGATCGATGGGCTATGACCGTGTCTTGTCCGCACACCGCAAGCCATATCGGACCCGCGATGGCTTTATCGGCCTGCTGCCCTATACAGATGCACAATGGCAGCGCTTCTTCGCAGTAGCAGGATATCCACACTACGCAAGTGACGTTCGCTTTGAAAAACTGAACGAACGTAGCAAGAATATCGATGCGCTCTACGATATTCTCGCCGATATCATTTCACAGCGCAGTACTGGGGATTGGATGACCTTGCTGCGCGATGCCGATATACCCTCTACGCCAGTTTTGACACCCGAAGAGGTTCTCGAAAATGAGCACCTTGCAGCGACCGGCTTTTTCCGCGACGACATACACCCGACGGAAGGCCCTCTGCGGACGATCTCGATACCGGTGAAATTTTCCAGAACGCCTGGAGACATTCGTCGGCTAGCGCCTAATCTCGGCGAACACACTCATGAGATTCTGGCTGAGATACAGCATTCACGATAACAGCATGCCGGCAGGACAGGCGCTTTGTAGCAATCGCCAAGCGATTCTGGCGTCCCACATAGTCGATCTTACTCAGCCATGCCGGCAATCTGCTGCGGCCGATTATTCTCCAAAGGAAACTCAAATTCTTGCAGTTGCTCAATCGTGAGCTTGCACCCTGCACGAGCCTTGAGTATCCGTTGGGCGTTTTCGACCAGAGCATGCCCTGCCTTCTCGGGATTCCCAACGTTGAATGGTGGCGCGGGATCATATTCCATCAAAAGCTGCACCGTCCTGGCGGCCTCCTCGCCGCCCAAAATCGCAAGTAACTTAAGTCCGAAGTCCAGTCCCGCAGTCACTCCCCCACCCGACAGTCGATTTCGATCACGCACAACGCGCTTCTGCACGGGCTTCACTCCGAGAGATGACAATATCTCGTGCCAACCCCAATGTGTCGTTGCTTCATAGCCCTTTAGAAGCCCGCAGCGCCTTGCATGAGAGATCCAGTGCAAACGGAGGTCGCGCACCCTGCTTGCTCTCCTCTGTCACGCACAAAGTGAAGTAGCTCTAAGTCTATATGGCTTCTTTCAGGAGATCGGGATCGAAAGCTTTCCGGACCGAATACGCAATCTGATTGAATGTCGGAAACGGCTCACCATTACGCGAAACGATTCGAAAGTCTTCTCTGCTTCGTCTTGTCGTACACCCAAACTGCGATCCGATAATACGCGAATAAATATCTTTCTGGGACCGGCCAACATCCTCATGTTTGACGTACCCCTCTTCGATCTTTTTCCCAATCTCCACAGTCACGTGGCGATAGGTACCTCGTCGTTCATGCGGCTCAACTTGATTAGCCCTATGCCTCGACTTCCCTCTCAAATAATCTGCGCGTCTTCGAAGTTTGATCTGATGCGCTGGTAGTGCGCGTCATCGTCGACGGGCATAGCGACTCGTTCCAGATGCTCCGTCATCGTTAGCTTGCGGAGTTGCAGGAGAAATGGCTCGTCACCCTGAGATGCAGTGCGCAAATTGATTGTTGATTCATCGTCCGTGTTATCCACCCGTGGCGAGATGAACGGTCAAGGGAAGCTCGACTGCAGCTTCCATGGTAATAGCGCGCCGTCTGTTCATGCATTGTGGGGTTCGATTGTCGGTAATCTTCGGAAAGAGGTAGCCGCAAATCCCCCACACTGCACGCTCTCCGATCGTAGTTTTCCGGAGGCTCGCACGACTGCGCACCTGCGTTGAGCAAGTGCGGCTCTTCAAGCGATCGGCTGGCTCTTCCATCTGCTAATTGGCAAGCCGCACGAACTCCCTTACCAATGCGGCACGCACCTGCGCCTTGAGCCACAGCACGCCGACAGTACGGCTCAGCCGCGGCTGTGGCAGTTCCCACTTGCGCAATGACCGGGCCGAAATGTCCGTCATCGGCCAGTCGGGCAGAACGGATACCCCCAAGCATTCCGCCACGAGTCGCGCGATATTCTCGATGCCGTCGAGTTCAAAGCGCACTTGAGGCTGGATGTTCTTGCGGCGCAGGTAGTCGTCGGCCATCCTACCCCCGATCACGTTCCGGTCATAGCGAATGTAGGGTTCGCTCTCCAGTGTGCGCAATGGATCCCGCACATGCATGCAGGCGGGCGTGACCAGCACGAGGTGTTCCTGCCTGAGCGTATGCCAAGCCGCCGACTTCGGAAGCTCGAAAGGGGGCTGGACGAGCACCGCGGCGTCCAGTTCGCCCTCCATCACCCGCGCGTGCAGTATCGTGGTTGGACCCGGCTCGATGTAAATCGCAATGCCAGGATGCTCCGCCACCCATTTTTTGAGCACCGCCGGCAGCATGCCAGTCATCGCGGTCGGCGTGGCGCCCAGCCGCAAGGGGCCGGCGGGCAGGCTCGTGTTCGACGCGGCCGAACGCAGGTCGCGGACCTCGCGAATCACAGATTGAGCGCGCTCGAGCACGCGCAGACCCGCCTCGGTCGGACACACAGTTCGGCCTGAACGCGTCACCAGCTTGCCACCGATGTCGGCCTCGAGAACCGCCAGCCGCTGAGCAACCGACGCAGAGGTGAGCCCCAGATGGCGTGCCGCCTCCGCGATCGAACCGAGCTGGGCCACCAGCATGAAGGTTTGCAGGAAACGCACATCCATCGGTCAAGCTCCATGAAAAAGATGATTTTGCCATCTTCTTAAGCAGTTAAACATCGATTGCTCCTATGCCTCACGCATTGTAGATTTGCACACATTAATCAGGGGATCCTTTTCGTGGCCAAGATCCAGCGCATCCAATTCTGTCATGTCGCCGTCCCTCTCGACGCCTTGACATCCTTCTCCAACCGCACAGTCCACACCCGTCACTACGGCCTAGTGCGCGTGCGCTCCACCGATGGCGCCCAGGGCCTCAGTTTCTTGTACGTCGGCAGCGCTGCGGGCCGGCTGTTCGAGGGGCTGTGGCAGGCCATGTACCAGGAAGCGCTGCTGCAGGGACGCATGGGCACCGTAATGCGTGCCCTCAGCGCGCTCGACACGGCCCTGTGGGACCTGAACGCGCGCACGGCTGGCCTGCCGCTGCACAAGTTTCTCGGAGGCATGCACGCAGAGGCCGTTCCGGCCTACGCCAGTGGCGGTTACTACATGGAAGGCAAGACGACTCAAGGCGTGGCCGACGAGATGGCCAGCTACGTTGACATGGGCTTTCAGGCCGTGAAGATGAAGACGGGCCGCTGGTCGCCCCGAGGCGAGGGGCAACGCGTGCAGGCTGCCCGCGAGGCCATCGGCCCTGATGTGCAGCTCATGCTCGACTGCAACAACGGTAAGGTGGACACGGTGCAAGCTACGGAGTACATGCGTCGCATTGAGCCCTTTAACCCCTACTTCATTGAAGAGCCCTTTGAACCCGACGACATCGAGAGCCACGCGAGGCTCACCCAGCTGACTCGCGGTCCCGTCGCCACGGCCGACCGCCATCCTGCGGCTGTATCAGGACCGGCGCGCCGACGACGCCGACGCGCAGCAAGCGGCGCTCGACCACACACGCGCAATCTTCCAGGCCTATCGTCTGATTGCAGCGATGAAGACCGCGATCGCATGGAAGTCAGGCGACGAGCACTGGCAGCATGTCCGCCCGCCGCTCAGTCCGTTAGCCGCGCAGCTCGCCGGGAACTGGAGGACTCGCTCGCCCGCGCGGGCCTCGACATCCCGGCCGCGCAACGGCTATCGATGGCAGCGGCTCTATGACTAACTCTCCTGAATGGAACAACATGTTATGAACCGCAACTCCCCTCTCTTCGACAAAGTCCTCGGATGCCTGCTCGGCGGCTTCATTGGCGACGCCATGGGTACCCCCACGGAAAACCTCTCCCACGACGACATCCAGCAACGCTTCGGCTGGGTGCAGACCTTCTCCGGAGATGGAACAGACGACTCCCTGCTAAAGCACATCCTCTGCGAGACACTGGAGCGCACCGGCGGCCATGCCACGGCCGATGCCTGGGCCGCTGACTGGATTCGACACAGCCAAACCTTCGTGAACAGCAAGCTGTTCTTCGCCCCCGTGGTGGCGACGTTCTGGAAGCTCAGCGGGGAACAGGTGTTGCCCCGCGACGCAGGCGCGGGCAACATGGCCAGCAGCAGCTCGGCCATGTGCATCTCGCCGATGGGAATTGTGAATGCGGGCAATCCGCGCCAGGCCGTGCTAGAGACCTTCGAAGTCGCAGGTCTGATCCATCACAACTTCTGCCGCGACGGCGCCTGCGCCATGGCCGCGGCCGTCGCGCAGGCGTTCGTGCCGGGCACCAACGTCGAGTCGGTCCTGCGGGCCGCGTCCGAGTTTCTCCCCGAGCGCAGCGCGGAGGCCATGCGGGTGGCACTGCAATCGACGCTGGCCATGGCGCGCGAGAGCGCAGGGTATAAGGATTTCCGGGCCCGCTACTATAGTGCCGCCATCGACGTTCGGCGGCACTTTACCGATTCACGCGAGACCGTTCCCCTGGCGCTGGCCCTCGTGTGGCTGGCCGACGGGGACGCGCAAAAGGCGGTGGAATACGGCGCGAACTTCGGTCGCGATGCTGACACGATCGCCTCCATGGCGGGTGCCGTGGCAGGCGCCATGAGGGGCGCGAGCGCGCTGCCACAGGCGTGGCTCGACACATTGGGCTCACAGGCTGACAAGCAGCGCGCGCTGGCCGACCGGATGACGCGACTCGTGCATGCGCGGGCCGAGGCGGCACGCGCGGCTGCGCTGATCGTGCTGGAGACCTCGGCGTGACGCGCAAAACGTTGTTCATCACGGGCGCTGCAGGCGGCATCGCTACACACCTGCGCCGGGAACTGGCGGGCCGCTACCAACTGCGCCTATGCGATCTGCGGCCGATCTCCGACCTGAAGCCGCATGAGGAATTCGTCGCGGCGGCGTTGGAGGACCTGCCGGCGCTCGAAGATGCGATGCGCGGCGCGGACGCGGTGCTTCATCTGGGCGGCCTGTCCATGGAGGGGCCCTGGGACGAGGTGCTGCCCTCCAACATTGAAGGCGGCTATAACACTTTCGAGGCGGCGCATCGCGCGGGAGTTCGGCGCTTTCTGTTCGCCTCCAGCAATCATGCGGTTGGCTTCTACAAACGCACGCACACCATCAATCACGAGGTCGCGCTGCGGCCGGACAGCCGCTATGGCGTATCCAAGGCCTTCGGCGAACTGCTGGGCCGCCTGTACGCTGACAAATACGGCATGGATGTTTTGTGTCTGCGCATCGGCAACGTCAACGTACGCCCTCTGGACGAACGCCGGCTGGCCATCTGGCTCAGTCCTCGCGACATGGCGCAACTGGTCACGATCGGCGTGGAACATCCCGACATCCGCTTTGAGGTCGTGTATGGCGTCTCTGGCAATCGTCGCAGTTGGTACGACAACCGCAATGCCCACCGCTTGGGTTACCGACCGCTGGACGACAGCGAGACCTTCGCGCTGGAAGTCATCGCTGGCGCGCCCGAGGAAGATCCATGCGGCGCGCCCTACCAGGGCGGCGCCTTCGTGCACGAGGAGGCCTTTGCCAACCCCGCGCCCCTGCCCGGGCGGAGACCGGCACGCAAGGGTTCGGGCGCATGAGCTGGACATTCCCTGCGGGCGCATGCGACACCCATATGCACTTTTACGACCTACGCGTTCCGTCCGCGATCGGCGGACCGCCCCTGCCGGGCTGCTACACGGTGGCGGACTACCGCGCCTTGCAGAGTCGCCTCGGATTGCAGCGCGTCGTCGTCGTTCAGCCCAACGCCTACCAGTTCGATAACAGCGTCATGCTGGAGGCCCTGACGGAACTCGGCACGAACGCGCGCGGCGTGGCCGTGACATCAGCGAACACGAGCGATGCGCAAATCGACGCAATGACCCAGGCCGGCGTGCGCGGCCAGCGCTTCTACGCGCTTCGCTGGGGTGCATTGGGCCTAGACGCACTGGCCCCCTTGATGCCGCGGCTGCATGCGCACGGCTGGCACGCGAACATCCAGTTGGATGGGCATGCCCTGGCCCAATGCGCCGGGTTGCTCACAACGTTGCCCTCCGATTGCGTGATAGACCATGTGGGCAAGTTCCTGCCGCCACCACGGGTGGATGATCCGGCCTTTACAGCGCTACTGCGGTTGCTCGACACCGGCCGATGCTGGGTCAAGCTCTCGGCTCCGTACGAATCATCAACTCGGCTGACTGGAACTCGCGCCTTCGATGATGTCGCCGCGCTGATCGGCGCGCTAGTGGCCCACGCGCCACAGCAGCTGCTTTGGGCCACCAACTGGCCGCATCCTTTCCCGCCAGCCGACTTCATTCCGGATGACAGTGCACTGCTGCGCTTCTTTCTGGACTGCGTGCCACGCGAGCAGGACCGTCGCCGCATCCTGGTCGACAATCCAGCGCGGCTCTATGGCTTCAGTTGAACGCCGGTTCGATCAGAACTGATAACACAAGTACTCAACGCATGTCTGCTGTCGATCACGCTGCAATGAGGTCCACGCAATGCAGATCTCTCCACCTTGCCCTCGGCTTTGCAACGACAGCAACACCAGTCGTCCAAGTCTTGGACTGCAGAAACCTGACGAAGCCGATGCAGTAGATGCCGCAGCGAAGAGCAACCAATGCTTTGTCGACCACAACAAATACAGCCAGATGGAGGAGTCCTTATGATAAACCCCAATGCTTACCCCACGCCCCGGCGCGCCTGGCTGACAGTATTCATTCTCTTGCTAGCTTACGTGCTGTCCTTCATGGATCGGCAGATAGTGTACCTACTGGTGGCCCCGATTCGGCGCGACATGGTACTGACCGACACGAAGATCAGCCTGCTGATGGGCCTGTCCTTTGCCATCTTCTACGCGATTGCAGGCATTCCACTGGGGCGAGTTGTCGACACCAAGAGCCGACGCGGCCTGATTTTCTGTGGGGTGCTCTTCTGGAGTCTAATGACTGCCAGCTGCGGCCTAGCGAAGGTTTACTGGCAGCTCCTGCTTATGCGTGTCGGCACTGGCGCTGGTGAGGCGACACTGTCGCCCGCTGCCTACTCCATCCTGGCAGACAGTTTCCCGCCCCAGAAGCGAGCAACGGCCATCAGCGTCTATGGAATTGGCGTGTACATCGGAATAGGCATGGCCTACTTGCTGGGGGGAGCGATCATCACGTGGGCGAATGCGCGAGGCGACGTAATCCTGCCGCTGCTCGGCCATATCAAACCGTGGCAAGTGATTTTCCTTGTACTAGGCGCCTTGGGCATCTTGTTCGCCCTGCCTCTTCTCGCCATCAAGGAACCCACGCGCAAGGGCGCTGGCGCTGGCGTGGTGGTGCCACTCAAAGACGTTGGTCGCTATATCGTCGGCATTCGCAAGGCCGTGCTCTCGCACAACCTTGGTTTTGGTTGTCTCGTCTTCGCGGCTTCTGGCGTCGGCGCCTGGACTCCGACGTTCTTGCTCAGGGATCATGGCATGACGCTGGGCAAAGTCGGGCTGTACGTAGGAAGCATTTCAATAGTCGCAGGCTCTCTTGGCGTTATGTCCGGTGGCCGCCTTGCTGACTATCTGGCGCGGCGCGGATTCCGGGATTCGAATATGCGCGTCGGCCTCCTCGGAGGCGTACTGACGGCGCTTGGCGGTGTTGGCTACTTGATCGACAACCTGACCTTGCTGTGGATCTTCATGTTCGTCTACACCTTTGCCGCAGCCATGCCAAACGGCGTCGCGGCCGCAGCGATTCAGGAAATCATGCCGAACTCCATGCGTGGACAGACTTCCGCCATCTATCTGCTCGCCGTGACGCTGATCGGACTGGGTCTTGGCCCCACCGCTGTGGCACTGGTCACAGATTATGTGTTCCGCGATGACATGGCCGTTCGCAACTCCATCGTTTGGGTTGGAAGCATTGCAAGCGGCTTGGGCGCGCTGCTGATCTGGTCTGGACTCAAGCCATATGCGCAAGCGCGCCAGACGCTTGAAGACTGGGGGGCCCAACACGGAAATTCAGACGGCCTGATACCTGCACCCCACGAGGGTACAACCTTGCAAAGAGCATCTCTGTGAGAAAACAAGAGTGGATAACTGAATAGATTCAAGCAGATCCGCTCCTGCCACGTCCGCACGTGGAATCCGCTTACATCGACATAGATCTATTATGAGCAGCATATTGAAGCATAAAGCTATTTTGGCGATGTTGCGGGCCACCGTGGCTGGTGTTGTCAACTTTCAAAGCAGCGTTACGATGTATGGATGCGAAGTGCTGGAAGTCGGTCCCGGCGGATATCATCAGCGCCGACAACGAACCGCACAGGCCAAGCCGCGCCGAGATGTGAGTGACGACGCACTGCTTGCGCATGGCGTGGTTCCGGTACCGCCCTGGAGCCGGTGTAATTGTGTATAGCGACCGCGGCAGCCAATATTGCAGCGGCCTGTTTCAGGGCACGTTGAAGGCCTATGGCATGCGTTCGTCGATGAGCCGGCGCGGCGATTGTTGGGAATGCGCCGACTGAAAGTCTGTGGGGTTCGCTCAAGGTCGCACGTATGCACGGGCGGCACTTCGCCACGCGGCGTACCGCAATGGACGAGGTAATTGACTGGCTGGGCTTTTACAATGCACGCCGGTTACACTCGACGCTCAACTCAGTTAGCCCGATGACATTCGAGCAGAACTGGTTCGCAGCACAGCAAGGCAAGGCCGCATAACATCCTCGGTTACGGGATTCGCCAAACGGGGGCAAGGTCAATTCGATTGTGCCGGATGTATCCGTGTACAGCTGTCCGGTTGATGTTCAACTAATCAGTTACCCAGATCTGTCCAGCATCTATGAAGTCGAATTCCTATGGAGCGCGGACGCTAGAAACCCCGCACTCGATCAGTTCATCCAATATTTTAGGCCTTGATATCGCGTCCAGCGTCGGCGTGATCGGTTTCCCTCGTTGGGCGACCAGTCGAATCTCCGGGAGTCTGGCTTCGTGACTGGGCCTTTCCCGGAGGCGTTGTACATGACCTCGCAAGCCTGCGCTCCCTTGTATCAGAGCATCACCCTGTTCAGAGCGCGAGCGAGGACGCCAGGTACATGACGACTACCCAGCTCTTCCTGAGCGTGCTAGCCTTAAAGAAAAAGGTCTTCCAGCGTCTACTGCTGGACAGCCACTTTTGGGCGGAGACGGGAACATGAAACAGCAACTTTCTACCGATATTAAGTTTTCGGACTGCAGGGCTGCGCCATCGTCTATTGGCGAAGCGCGTGTCGAAGGCGATCTCAGCAGCACCGCGCCCAGAGTCGTCTCCGCGCACCCATGTTCAACGCGAGTGTCGGCAGCTTCAGGGGCACAGGGAGCGTTGCTCGCAACGGGTCATTTTGGACGGGTGATGGGCTGTTGGACGCAGCGCAACATTGGATTGCATGCCCATGACGAGATCCAGATTACGTTCAATCTCGGTGCCGGTCCGCTGAATTACAGGATCGATGACACACTTGTAGTGGTGAAGCCCGGTCAAGGTGCAATCATTCCCTCTTGGGTGAAGCATTCGCGTGACGTCGACCCCACCCTACCAACATATCTGATTGTGATAGCGATTTCGCCTGCATGGCTTCGTGCACATGATAAAGCCGGCTATAACCTCAGCGGAGGCGTGGAAGTCTTTGCTGTGCCTCGCTCCCTCGCAGAGATCCTGGCGCATTTGCGATTGTCGTTGACAAATCCAGGGTTGGACGCGCCAGAGCAGGTGACGGCGCTCGTCGACGCGCTTATCGATGGCGTGGGCTCAATGGGCACATCCGCCCCGGTTCTCAATTCAGGGCGTCTGAAAGGCTATTGGGACAAGCGGATTCTGGACGCGGCCCACAGTATTCAGCGGTGTAACGGGCGAACAGATGTCGATCATCTGGCGAAAGAATACGGACTTTCAAGAAGCCACTTTTCCAGCCGGTTCTGTGCTCACTTTGGCTTTTCGCCACAGTTGCTGATTAACGCCGTCCGGATGAAAGCTGCGCTCCATCTTTTACTGGAGAGCGACGATTCGATTGCGACGATCAGCGATATTTTGGACTTTAGTATGCCCGGCCATTTCACCCGATTCTTTACCCGGCACACCGGTGAAACACCGATGTCCTACCGGACGAGAAACCTCACCCTCGAGTCGCTGTGAGATTTGAATTCAGGAAGCCCGCGCAGTCTTGGTTCACTATGCCCACGTCCGATGAAACGCACAGTGTGTTGCCGAAATAGGCGGCGCATTCTTCATGCGCAGAAGCTCCATGGGGTACAGAGTACAAGAACGGCACAACCTCAACTTATCTTTCGCTAGGCTGCGCGCGAATTGCCAGGGCGACGCGGCGGGTATTGGAACTCGCTCCTAGGCTTGAGCGGGGTGCGTGGGTGGAGCGGGTGTTGCCGGTTGGAGGACAGGCAAGCGGTTCGCTACTAACAGAATAGCTCCGAGTACCAGCAGCCCGACCATCACATACAGACCGGCTTGTATGCTGCCGGTTGCGGTCTTGGTCCAACCGATGATCGTCGGACTCAGAAAGCCGCCTAGCAAACCGATCGTATTGATCAACGCAATTCCTCCTGCAGCTGCGTCGCCTTTCAGATAATCGGAGGGTATCGCCCAGAAGACCGTATAGGAGATCGACATCATGGCGGTGGCGACGGCCATGAAAATCAGGGAGATCGCGAGTTGTCCGCTCGCCCACGTCGCGGCGGCTAGGGCAAGCGCACCAATCAGCGCCGACACCGCGCTATGCCAGCGCCGCTCGCGCTGGCGATCTGAACTGCGGCTACCAAGGTACATAGCGATTACCGCGGCGATGTAAGGGATCGACGAGTAAAACCCGATCTGCAGCGTGTCTTTCACGCCATTGGCCTTGAGGATCGTCGGTAGCCAGAAATTGACGGTGTAAATGCCGCAGATCACGCAGAAATAGGCCATCGCCATCAGATACACCCGGGAATCGCGCGCCACCTGCCTAAACGAGTGATGAACGACGGCGGGAGCAGCGAGGCCGCTTTCGAGCGTTCGCTTTTCTTGCGCCGACAACCACGTCGCTGAAGCCGGGCGGTCGGCGAGGAAAAACCATGCGACGACACCCAACATGATGCAGGGCAAGCCTTCCACTAGAAACATCCATTGCCAGCCAGCAAGACCGAAGGCCCCCGCAAAGTAAGTCATAGTCCAGGCTGACAGCGGCCCGCCTACCACGCCCGCTAGCGGCTGACCTATCATGACGATGGCAATGGCGCGTGCCATGCGTGCCTCGCCATACCAATAGGTGAGGTAAAAGAGCATCCCAGGTGCGAAGCCAGCCTCGAACACGCCAAGTAGAAAACGCAGCCCGTAGAACATCGTCACGTTGTGCACAAACAGCATCGATGCAGATGTTAGCCCCCAAAGCACCAGGATACGGCTAATTGTTTTGCGAGCGCCTAATGCGGGCAGTAAGAGATTACTGGGGACTTCGAACAACATGTAGCCCAAGAAAAAAATTCCCGCACCTACTCCGTAAACGGCGTCAGAGAAGCCGAGGTCGCTTTGCATCTGCAATTTCGCGAAGCCGATGTTGAGGCGGTCGAGGCAAGCGAACAGATAGCAGGTGACCAGAAATGGCAAGAGACGCCAGTTCAATCTGTTGTAGAGCACCGTGGTCTGATCAGCGCTCGAATTCGAAGAGATAGCAGACATGCACGTTCTCCAGAAGAGGCTCTGCAGGCGGGCAGTGAATGACAGTACGGGATTCAGCCACCCATATCAACGTTGCCCCAAGCACCGCCTGCTCGGGCGGCGTTGGGGCTCAGGCAAACACCGGACTACTGTTTCATAAATTCTTCTACATGAAAGCAAGGTGACCGTTCGCCGCAGTCGGTATAAGGCGAAGGGTCGCCACGCGGTGGCTCAGGGCGGTATGGCCGTGGTCCAGCACGTGGATCTTCCGACCGCGCGGGTTCGCCTCATAAGCACACCGGTTAGTTACACTGTGTGCAAGTTCTAAGCCACGGACGTGACCGAGCGCGATTGTGCGAGCGCGACGTGCGTCGCTTTTCACGGAGAGCGGAATCGAACTTTATTATCCAAATAGATTATTTACTTAGCCCTGAACGGATATTCATCTCCAGTTCAATCTGCTGCTCGATCAGTCGCCGTCCGCGCAAGCCAGGCGCATCGGACCGGGCATGGATTTCTGGGCCAATCCCACCAAGACTAACCATGGCCTCGCAGTACTTCACTCCCACCACGTCCTCATCCAACGCAGCGGCGATATCTGCTTTCAGTGATTCGGTAAGCTGTTGATCGCCGAGCCCGAAATTTCGACTAAACGCCCAGAAGTAGTGGGTCGTATTCTCTGTCTCGGGCGTAATCGCATGATTTACCCTAAGCGCGCCGTATGGTTTTCCAGGCTCCGCGCCACCATTTGCCGCACTATGGAAACTCGAGCCCGTGGAGTGCAACCCCGGAGGGAAGAAGTACTGGATCATAGTACGGTCGACCAGTCCAGTCATATTCAGTGTCTTTGCTAGCGGAAGGTGTTCGACCTTATCACTCTTGATAAAGCGGGAGACGATAAACTGACGCTCATCCTGCTTCATCTCCGCTTCGGTTTGGGCGATTCCGGGACCACCAATTGTGCTGCCGTGCAGGTAGCTCAGATGCGACAGGTCGAGCAAATTGTCATGCAGAAAGATGTATCGCGATTCGACCCGTTCATGGCCGCCGATCGTTGGTTGCCAACCTTCATCCGACACACGAAGGGGCCGGTGATCGGGAATCAGACTCTCGTCCGCAACCGATGGATCACCCATCCATATCCATAGCCACTCCCAGCGCTGCACCAGAGGATATTGGGCGACGCGATAGCTCGCTGGAATGTCCGATTGAGAAGGAATGCGAACGCACTTTCCACTGCAATCGAACGTGAATCCGTGGTATCCGCATTCAATCTGATCGTCGATGAGCTTTCCCTTGGAGAGGGGAAACCTTCTGTGTGGGCACCGATCGGCCAGTGCTACGGGATTTCCCTCTTGGGTACGGTAGAGAACCACCGGGACGCCCAATATCGTGCGGGCCAGCAACTCCGGGCCAACCTGATCAGACCAGGCCGCAACGTACCATTGATTCCTCGGGAAATTCACGTCTTTCTTGAGGGGATACATTTGCTCATCTCCGATATATGTAGTTGTACGTCCGCTTGCACCTTCGGCGCCCTATCGATGATCTCGCGATCGGCTACGCAGAACACCTGTGCACATAGAGACCGGTTTCCGCCGCCGCTATGCCCGACCGCTACAACACGGTTGAAGGTCCACCGGCATTCAGGTTCACCTTCGATCTGCTTTCATTAAGCGTAGTTATAGACGAAGGTTCGTGGATGCCGGTAACCGGAATGTTTGCAGAGTTACCCTTTTGTTTGCTCGAACAGCCCCCAGACGACAGCTTGCCGTGAGGGGAAGACTGGATCTCATGCGGTCCCGCGCGGAATGCCCAGCTTGATGCCGCGAATGTTGTCGTAGGGGCGCTCGCGTGGACTGCGGCAGAGCGAATATTGTCCTGCCAGTACGACTTCAACATCGATGTGTGCGCCAGCCGTAAACCAGGGCAGCCCCCTTCTCGTCCGCCATCTCAAGACGCACAACCATCCGCCGCATGTATCTTGACCGCAACTTCTAACTCAATCCACGACTCATTCCTTCACGACGCTCAGTTAGCACCCACCATTCGCCTCGAGATCCAGAAGGCCTCTCGCGCGCCCTGCGGACCCGCATAGCACCTGCGTCACACGTCAGCGCCACCGGTTGGATAGCGTCAAGCAGCACGGCCGGTTTACCGACAACCATCTTGGCCGGTCGACCGGGTTGATTGTCGGTGGTTATTCGGCCATGTTTGTCGCTCCTTCACTGTGGTTGTCGGTGGATGAATGTCGGCGCCGGCTGTTCTGTTTGTCGCTGGCGGTGCGACGGCGGTAGCTTTCGACATTCATCTCGAAAATCGTCGAATGATGGACGAGCCGGTCACACAATTACACCGGCTCCAGGGCGGCGCCGGAACCACGCCATGCGCAAGCAGTGCGTCGTCACTCACATCTCGGCGCGGCTTGGCCTGTGCGGTTCGTTGTCGGCGCTGATGATATCCGCCGGGACCGACTTCCAGCACTTCGCATAGCACCGAGACCGCCAGTGGCGTCGATTGCGCTCGATGAATGCGTACTTCTCATCGACTCCTTGGTGAAGTACGCGGCCGCCTAATGGAATGGTCTGCCCCACCTCCTGCGCGATACTAGGCGCGTCCACTCTGGGAGAGCGACCCTGAACGATCACCGCGTCTATGTCATTGGCATTGATCTCGGCAAGAATTGGTTCCACCTCGTAGCGAACGACGAGCGAGGTACGAACTATTCCGCAAGAAGTTCAACCGAGGCCAACTGGCAGAATTTCCGGTCACGGCACCCCGATGCTTGATCGCCATGGAGGCGTGTCCTGGATCCCAATTCTGGGAGCGACGGTTCCAGCAGGCGGGCCACGAGTTGCGCATTATCCCGGCCCAGTTTGTGAAGCCGTACCTCAAATCGAACAAGAACGATTTCAACGATGCTCAGGCGATTGCGGAAGCTGCAAGTCGCGGAAGCATGCGCTGTGTTCCGCTAAAGACAACTGATCAAATCGAGCTACAAGCATTGCATCGAGTTCGCCAACGATTCATTGTCGAGCGAACCGCCGTCGTCAACCAGATGAGAGCGCTGCTTCTCGAGCACGGCATTGTCATACCGGTTGGGCGTGCTCTCTTCGCTCGACGCCTGCCAGCAGTATTAGCCGATCCCCAGAGCGGCTTATCGCCACGACTGAGTCAGCTCATTGCGCGGTTGCGTCAGCGATGGCTGGCCTTGGACGAAGAGATCGACACGGCGTCGGCTGAAATTACCCGGATCGCTCGTGAATCGGACCTCTGCCGACGTGTCTGCACGGTACCCGGCGTCGGGCCGGTTGTGTCAACGGCTCTTATTGCTGCAGTCGGCAATGGTGCTGCGTTCAAGCGGGCTCGCGATATGTCAGCCTGGCTCGGCCTTGTACCGAAGCAATACTCAACGGGAGGCAAATCGAATCTTGGTGGCATCAGCAAGCGCGGTAACACCTATTTACGGATGATGGTGATCCAAGGCGCACGTGCTTTGATGATACACATGAAGCGCGATCAGTCCCGAATGGGCTTATGGCTTCGCGAGGTCGAGCAACGTAGTCATCCGCACGTCGCCCTAATCGCACTGGCCAACAAGATCGTCCGTATCTGCTGGAAGGTGTTGACCAGCCAGCAGTCCTATCGACCGTTTGCGGAAGCACCCGCAGCTGCCTGAGCAAGTCCGAGCACTACCGTCCTGTTTTGCGAGCCCTGCATAGCTGATGACACAGAACCGTTGACCGGCATGCCGAAAGCCCGGCTAAAAAAGCAGTCTTTAATGACGGAACGCTTTATTGGGTTAGGTGTGCGCGGATTCCATCACGGCCAGCAGTCTCGAACTGCGCGAACAGGCCGGATACATTCACGCAAACGATGTTCTGTCGAGACGGCTAGACAGTCCTTGCAAACCTGGGGCAGACCATACATTTTTTAAAATATCCCGCTCCATCTTCAGGCGAGCCACTTCGGCACGCAGCCGCGCCAGCTCCATCTGTTCCGGGCTCACGGGCTTCGTGCCCGCTCCCGTCAGTTTGCCTTCCCGGTCAGCCTTTACCCAGTTGTACAGCGTCTGTTCGACCACACCCAGTGTCGCTGCCACCGCTGCCATGCTTTGCCCGTCCTTGACCAGCCGCACCGCTTCCAGCTTGAACTCGAGCGTGTACTGCGCTCGCTTTGCCTTGCTCGTCATCGTTCCTCTCCTTGCTTGAGTTTACCTGCTCAGCAAGGGATTCGTTTTTCGGGGGCAAGCTCAGCTACGATTCTTTCTCTGCGGCTGCTCCTGCCCTCACGCATGGATTTCGTTCCGGTCACATGGGATGCGATGGGACGAGGACGCGAGCCGTCGCATTCGACCACGGCGAAGTAGAGCAGGAACTAAGTGGTGTCCCGATATTGCGGCACTCGAAGGCACACGCAAGGGCATTGGCAGCACGTACACGGTACGACATCATCTGGATGAATATCGCTTATACGATCATTCGATTTCCCGACAACGCCTCTCTTTGCCACACTGTTTCCAGATAAATCAAAGCGTTTTCTGTACTGATACACCTAGAGCAGAAAGGAACAAACAGAGAGGCAACATGAATCCTCGAAAGATCGTTGATTCACATCACATGCGGCTGCAAACGATGTGTCGTGGTGAGCTACCACGCACCCTTCTCTAAAGTGATGCGCTTCAGTCTTTCGGGCTCGGTTGCTGGTATCGGCGAGGTTCCAGTTGCTTGGTTCAAACGGCGAATCAGTCCCGGCAATCTCAAGTCAATGCGAACGATTCAATCCCATGATCTGATTGACCTTCCTGGTGCCCTTCACTTCTCCCCCAACGGCCTTCTCGGATTCACGCCACGGTTCGGAAAAAGCACGAAAGAGACAAACATGAGAAACATTGCTTATAGGCGCTTTCGTTCGCGTCCTTTCATCACAATTTCGTCATCGAAAATGCCGGCGCTCGCCCGCAAGGCAAATCGTGCGCCGAAGCACGTAAAGATCGACCCGATTACCCCGTTCGAGGGCTTACTCGGACGACTCGAAAACCCGGTGCTCTGATCACATGATGATGGTCGACTTTCAGGAGGCGAGGCGGGTTGCGTTGGCGGTGCTTGACTCGGCCGGTGTCCCACTGGCCCACGCGACGTTGCAGGTGGATCTGTTGCTGGAGGCGGAGCTGCGCGGCCGCTCCTCTCATGGGCTGCTGCGACTCAAGCGCATCGTCGAGCGAATTCACAATCGCGTTGTGGACCCACTCACCAACGGCTCACACCACTGGCGCGGCAACGTGCTCGAGGTGGATGGGTACATGGGCTTAGGACCGGTGGTTGCGGTTGCCGCATTAGAACGAATTTCTGAGCGAGCTGTTGCAGCCGGCATAACAATGGCCGCCATAAAAAACAACAACCACCTTGGAATGCTGGCTTGGTACGCAGACCGCATTGCTCGACAGGGGCAGATCCTCATTGCGCTGTGCAACAGCGAGGCGCTAGTGCACCCTTGGAACGGACGACGTGCCATGCAGGGCACCAACCCGTTTGCTATAGGTATTCCGCTCGTCGGGGAGCCTTTCGTGCTCGACATGGCGACCAGCCTGGTTTCGATGGGCGAGATACACCACCATGCCAACCTGAACCGCCCGATTCCGTCCGGCTGGGCATTGGACGTGTCTGGAGAGCCAACCACCGACGCTCACGCTGCCAAACGGGGCGCTATCGCGCCGTTTGGAGGCGCCAAGGGTTACAGCCTCGGTCTCGGCTTCGAGGTGCTGATCGGCGCCCTAAGCGCTTGCGCGCTGGGGCCGGGAGTGCATGGCACGCTTGACTCGGACCAAGTTTGCAACAAGGGTGACATCTTCATCGTAATAGACCCAGGTGCCGACCAAGGTCGCTATGCGGCCATTGAGACTTATCTTGACGCAGTGCGCGCGTCTGGTTCCCCCGACGCTGCCGTGCAGGTGCCAGGCGATCGCGCGCTCGCATCTCGTCGCGAGCGTTTGTCCAATGGCCTACCGCTCGATGATCAGGTATGGCATGACCTCCAACTGCTCGCGGCTTCGCGCAAGCGTGATTGAGAAAACGACCATGAATAATTTCGGCATTGCCCGGACCGGCCAGACCGTACTTTTCGGCTGGGGTCAGCGCCACGCGCTGCCTCGCCTAGTCAAGCCGCTCGGGAATCGGGCTTTCATCTGCACAGACGATCGCTTCCCCCAAGACCCATTGCTTTCCGCATTGGCGACCGACATGCGCAGTGAAGGCATTGCTGTCGAGGTGTATGACGCAACCGTTGCAGAGTTGCCGCTCGACTGCATCCTGGATGCCACTTCGCAGGCCAGAGCTTTCGGTCCGGCTGTCGTCGTCGGAATCGGAGGTGGAAGTTGTATGGATTTGGCCAAGCTGGTCGCCTTGGCGTTGAGTCATTCGGGCGAAATGTCGGCGTTCTACGGCGAATTTAAAGTGCCTGCCCCGGTCCTCCCGGTCATCGCGATACCGACCACCGCTGGCACCGGCTCCGAAGTAACCCCGGTTGCTGTACTCGCAGATCCAGCACGTGACATGAAGGTCGGGATATCCAGCCCTTATCCGCGGCATGCCCGAAGCCACTGCGCCGCTGGCTCTCCTTCCGGCACCTTAATATTTGGGGTCTTATCTTTCGCAATCGACGTCTCATGGGGTCGGCGAATTGCGCGATGCCGCATGTTCGCCCGGGCTAACTTCGATTGCGTGAAGCGTCGGTGCGCGTGCCCAGTCGCACAGTGAGACAAACGGCCGTTGCCCGGTAAGGAAATTAAACTGCCTTGCTATACAGATTCAGTCTGGCCGCGTACGGCACCGTAGTAGGTCCATCCCCTGTTTTATCGTTTCCATATCGACCGTCGCGTGCCCCGAAGCTAGCTTTGACCGCCGTGCAGACGTGCCGCGTACGGCGACTTGGCTGGGACCCACAAGCCCGCGGGCGGTTTCGGCAAGCGAGAAATGACGAGGCGCTGGAGGCACGTCGAGTCGGACTGGCCCACGGCGTAGCCTCGCTTCGGGCCAGGTTGCCTATCGCACCCTGCGGCCACCTGCCCGGAGCCGCGGGGTAAACTTTTTCGAAGTCTGCGCGCGAGCAGCGCGCACCGGACGCACCGGCAAACACGGGTCGGCAGGTTTGGAGAGGCAGGGATCATGTCTGGCGCGGGCCAAGCGAGCACTATCGCAAAGCCGCCACCTTCTCTTCAGGGGGAAGACCCACGGCAAGCGCACCCTGCGCGCCTGTCTTGCTATAACTGCAGCCGTGAAATCGCGCGGGTGCGGAAGCCAAAGCTGGAATTCTGCAACAGCGTGTGTGTCCGCGTAGTCCCGGACCGCAAACGGCCGGTGCATGGCGGTACGTTTTCGCTTGCGAGGTGCCAATAGACCGTGTGTCGTCCACACCGTATCCGGTGCGGACGACACATGGGTGAACTACACGCTATCCCTTGCCACGGAGCCAGCGCGCAAGGTCAATCAAGGGCCGGGCGCAGTCAAGAAACAAGGCGCGGCACTCTGTCCAAAAGAGGTACCAGTATTTACGAACATCTTTCATGATTCATCCTCGACGGATTGGAAATTTTCATATGACGCGGCTATTAGCGAATGTATTCGTCACATACTTTCGGGCAGCTTTTGAGACAGGTCTGGTACGCGGCGTTCGCCTTCGGCAGTGCCGGCGGAGCATGCGAAATCCATAATGCTGCAGCAACGATGCCGCTACCAGACGTTGCGGCCGCAACCGCAAGCATCAGCAATGACAGATGGTGATCGTCGTAGTGAAAAAAATACCTCCACACCTTGCGAAACAATTTCATAAGGACTCCGATTTATATTTCACATGAAATGCGATCATCAGATAGTGGACACCCCACTGCCCGTCGCAATTCCAGTGTCTGTCACCGATTGCCAGACGCAAATACGCGCGTCGCCCCGGCTCAGGATCGTGGCCCGATACTTCCGATCTCAAAGGAAAGCGTTATCAGCAGTTTGGCTGCAGCCGTGCCCCGCCGGCGACGACCCACACGTGGCATTGCCTGGGGGGATGACAGTCGATACCGTAAGGACGGCCCCATGAGACCACGGCTCGGCACAACGTGGATATCGACCCAACGCCTGATTGCCGGGCGTACGGCCAAGGAGGACTCCCCCGACCCAAAGGCAGCGCGCCATTTTCTTGCCCTGACCAGCATGCCTGCGTGAGGGCGGATCAGATGAAACACGGATCGGTGGTCTGTGCTGGAAGGAACCCTCCCCGCTTCCGTAATTACGATAAGGCGCGCGGCTCATACTGTGGTGCGTTCCGGCACTGAAGGTCAAACGGTTTTAATGGCATGCACGGAAGCTTGGCCTTGCATGTCAACTCGTCGCTGATATGTCGACGTTCTCGACAAACACCGCGCGCGCCGCGAATGACACGTCGCTGACCCGCAACTGTGCGACGCTTCCTCGCATGGCGCGGACGGCGGCAATATTGACTGCATTTGTGATAACCGCGTCCGCATCTCCAATCGACCTGCCGTCAAGCACCATAACGCAGCGATCAAGCACCCCAGAAGCGACGGTATATCTGTTGCGTGTCATGTCCGCCAGCTTCCGGCTCGCATACGCACGCATGTCTTCGCGCGCCGGCACGTCGAAGCGGATTTTCTCCTCAAAGCGTCCACCACGTAGCGCCGCCTTGTCCAGGCGGTCGTAGTGATTGGTCGCCGCGATATACATTACGTCACGAACCTTTCCTTGAGCGCCACTCAAGGACGTGAGGATCTCGTTCGTCAAGACCTCGACGTTCGAGTAACGACGCTCCAGCAGCACGGGGTCCGCCTCGTCAATGAATACAATCGCCGGACGGATATCACTGGCTTCCCGTACCAGGTCGCCCCACGCACCCGGCTTGCCGATGAGCCTGGCACCCGTAGTCGACAGGAACCCCCACCCGCTCGCCTGGGCAATCGCCATCGCTGCTTCCGTCTTCCCGGTACCCGGAGGGCCGAAGAAGATCACGCCAGGGGGAAGGCTCCCCCCCATCTTCTCCAGGTTATGGACCTGCTGCATCTTGTAAGCCATATCGCGTAAAACGTCGCGTGACTCAGCCGGCATGATGATTTCTTCGATCGACTTCACGCCCACCGGCAGCCTGCCCTTGCGACCCTGCAGCAATCGCATCGCCTGCATCCCCAGATCAAACGTCACCGTGCCCGTCCCAAACCTGCCGTCCCTGCGCATTTCCGCCAGCTGGCCACCCACGCTCGCAAGGCGGCTCGCGCTAAAGCCGTCCCAGCGCTCTGCCAGACTCTCGACCACGACGGGATCAACCGCCGAGAAACCTAGGCTTTCGCCGATCGACCTGCGCAGGATTGCCACCCGTGCTTCCATGTCAGGTACCGGCACTTCAATCTTGAAATCGAAGCGACCTTCGCGGATCGCAGCACGGTCGAGCCGGTCGATGAAGTTTGAGGCTGCCACCAGCACCACACGCGTACCGTGCAGGCTGGTGATGTTCGTTAACATGACGTTGACCATATGGATATCCATCGAGTGCGAGCTGCCTTCGTCACGGACAGGCAGGATGGAGTCAACTTCATCGAGGAAGAGGACGCATACTCCGATGCGACGCGCCACCCTGAACATCGCGTCAATCTTCTGCGGAGTCTCGTTGATCCACTTCGACGCAAGGTCACCATAGGTGATTGCCATGAACGGCACCCTCAGTTCGCCAGCGAGCGCCTCCGCGAAAAGGGTCTTTCCGTTGCCAGGTTTTCCAAAGAGAAGGATCCCGTTTCGTTTGTCGCGACCGCCATGAATAATGCTCTCAGCGGCCGCCAGCAAACGCATCTTCGTTTCAGCCATGCCAATCAGGTCGCCAAACCGGTAGCGAGGCTGTCGCACGCTGTCATCGAACGAATAGGCCGGGTGCCGCTCCTGCACCGGATCACGTAGCGTCTGCGGCGCAGCCCCGGTGTTCGCAGCGATCCGGTCCGAGCCTGGCCGCCCGTAGCGCCAGTGGCGACGAATCATCATGGCGACGGCCGCTATCGTCCAGATAGCCGCCCCGGTTCGATTGAAACCACCTGAAGCGATCTCCAGACACGTCATGCCCGCGCTCAGGATAAGGAACGCAGCAAGCGTCCAGCGCGAGCTGTGCCGGTCCTGCACCCACACCGATGCGGCCGCGATTAAGGTAAGTCCGAGCAACTCGCGGCACGAATCAGCGCTCATCTGGTACCCCGCCGTAAATGAATGGATGGTGGCAACCATAAAAAGTCCCACGAAAACCCACCGCAGTACAAAGCAGGCGGGATGATTGAACCCGTTCATTGATTTACCTCAATTTGTATGTCGGAGACCAACAGCAGCACTCACCATGCAAGCGCTGCTGTTGCCGTCAATTGCTCCCGGAGCCAGGGCACGTCGTGCAGCGCCGGGCAGGTTTTTAGCGGCGCGGGACCGGATCCCACTGTCGCAGTGGCTTTCTGATCCGCTTTTTGACCGGGCGCATGCGTGCTGTGAGACGTACCCGCTTAGTTCTGCGCCGCTTCCAGCGTCTTTCCGCGCGTCGCAGCCGACCAATTCGACGTCTGAGATGGCTCGCGAGTCGCTGGCGCCAGAGTTCGATGACTTCAAGGGGGACCGAAGCCGGGACAAAGGCAGTAAGGCTTCCGCCGCTCATCCTGATAACTCCCTCACCGTGTTCCACAAAAATTGATGCTTTCATTTTCATCAATACTCCTATTTATATAAATTACGTTTGCCGTCTGATCTGACATGCCGGCTGGGCATCGTTCAAACGACGGGGTCACTTGCAGCGCCTCTGTTCGCGCACCCGGCGCGCAGCCCATATCGAGGCCACCACACAATCCCTGACACCCCCCCGGACCTAGGCGAACAACAGATCCCGTTGCATCCGGCAAGGTACAGCCGTGAACCGCTCGCAGAATCGGCCTGCGGAAGCAGCCCGTTTGCACAACGTCATCAGCTGGAGCGGCCGGCCCAGGCCCTCCACCATGATGCGACCCAGGTCTGATACGAACCTTCCGCCTGCGGTACGGTCACGGCTTCATTCTTGACAACATGGTCAGGATGGCGTGCGGCCGGGTCGGTGCAAGCCACGCGGATCGGAACAACAGGAGCGAACGCTGCCCGCAAGACATCATGCAAGGCACATCGCTGCAAGGGCCCCGCTCTAGCCTCAATGTAGCCCCGGTGGTCCGGCCATGTTAGTTCCGGGCAACGCGTCAGGAAGTGCCTTCACATCGTTCGCAAGCATCAGCCATCCGACGACATTGCCACGTGCGTCACGCGGGAACAGAACGAGCGCCCAATGTGCAGTGACGGATCCACATCCATCCGCACCATGAATTTCCGGTACGGTGCCAACGCGATACGCGCCTTCCACCTCGATACACGCTCCGCAAGGCAGAGTCCCGTCTTCCTGCACCTGCTCATATTCCAGTCGCACGATCACCAATTCACCTGGTTTTTTCGCAGTGTCGGTTGC
The DNA here is from genome assembly GCF_050436285.1 of Paraburkholderia sp. GAS82. Lineage (NCBI taxonomy): Bacteria > Pseudomonadati > Pseudomonadota > Betaproteobacteria > Burkholderiales > Burkholderiaceae > Paraburkholderia > Paraburkholderia sp. GAS82. The sequence goes on along the minus strand of NZ_JBNDLX010000006.1, from coordinate 177,407 downwards.
TAGGCGTTCAGCGTTCATCACGACTCCCTTTCCATATGTCCGCGGTGTGGATAGTGCAATATGACGCGTATGCCGTTGAAACCGAACAGGTAGCGCGCGTCACGGTCCAGGTCGAGAATTTCCAGGTCGAGGAGCGCTTCCAGGTCGCGCATGACTGACGTCTTCTCGCGAGCCTGGAGCGAAGCAATCGATTCCGCCGTCATTGGGCCTTCTTCCCGAAGCATTGTGACAATCTCCATCCTCTGGACGGTCAATGCTTCTAGCAGCCGGGTCGGGTCGTCAAACAGCAGGAACCTCGAACCGTGAGACCACACGCTACTGCCGCAGGCAGTCCTTTCTTGTGCACGATCGAACGGAAAGTTCGCCAGGATAAGAAAATTCATGGTCACTCCTTTTGCATGAGCGGAACGCACGCGATCGTCAGCGCACGTTGTGCCGTGTCATGCGAACCTCAGGCATCAAAGGGTTGCAAACAGAACGGCCGTCGCACCCGGTAATCGCGAAAGCGTCAGGCACCGCCGTCACTGATCGCGAATGCAGCATTAAGCGGCCACAGGGACCGGGGCGACGACCGGTGGCTGGGTCTATCGACAAAACAGGATGGAAAATTCCTCGCAACTGTCGTCGAGAATCTGGTAGACCTCTTCGGCCCACTCTGCCCTGCTCGACCAGAACTCGAGGCCAAACGCCAGCGTGAACATCGACGTAGCGAATTTCAGCATGTCGAACAGCGCGAACACGGTACCTCTTCCATCCTTTCCAAGGACCGACTGCAGTACATCGATACCCCAGGTGAGCAGAAACCACGACAGCACCGAGAAGACGTGAGGAGCGGCCAGAAAGAGCACGCCGATGCCGTTGATAATCCAATGGACCGGGCGTGGCAGTTCGGCGTAAGCCGCATTGACGACGGAAAAGCGGGAACAGCGTTGACGGTTCTGCATGTGAATTCTCCTGGCTGTTGTTGGGACACAATCGTGTGTTCGTCGATCGAACCCACGAACACAGTCTCAGGTGCACTTCCGCAAATGCAAGTCACCAACAGCCTTTGGGAAAATCCAGCAGTCCGTACAGCAGCGGGATGGTTGGCAGCGTTGTCAAAGCGATAAAGCGATAACAAGTCTCACGGGTGGCCAGAAAAAAGTGCAGCCTTGAAAGACCTGACTGTTGCCTTTAAGCGGGACAACCGGTCGAATTCGCAGCGCGCCATTAAGCACCGCTCGCCACACGGACTCTGGCAGCAAGCAGATTTATCAACTTGAGGTGATCACATGTCCGGTCACGCAGAACAAGTCCAGATCATGCAGCCCGGAAGCGGTTCGCTTGGGGAGATTGGCGTGCAGCGATGGAAGCCGCGTCAGGCAATTCTTCGGTGCGGGTTCGGTACGCACCATCGACGCAGGTCGCTGGTTTGAGCCGTCCGATTCTCCTGTGCCAGCACAACCCCGGCTCGACAGAACAGCGGTAGCTCGCAATCATCGCAGTCGTTGAGGTGGTCTGGCTGGAGTGAAAACAACCTGACAGCACATCGGACAAAAGACGTTTTGCATTCGTCAACTGACGTGCCTTCGTCTAACAACGTTTTCACTACCGCGTACACGGGGTTCACCCGGTGACCATAACCGTAATTTTTATTGCACCGGATCCATTTGCTGATCGCGCCCAGGCAGAGGCGCCCCTTCATCGACCGTCACGCAGATCACTACCATCTGCGTCCGCCTACGAAAAGCCACCCTGTTCAACCCACACGGCGTGAGCTTTACGCGTGCATATCACACGGTCCAGCATGTGCCACCACGCAATCTGGATGGCCGCGCCGTCCCTCGCGTGAGCGGTCGCATACTCGCCATCCGGAACCTTCAATCTCCGTCACACATCGGCGCGTTGTGCGCCCTTGGGGTTCCTATGAAGGCATCGACCATGGTGTGCGCTTCCAAGTGAAGCGAATTGTCGTCAACCCGGCGGCCAAGATTAGTCTGCAGATGCATCACCATCGCGCAGAACACTGGATCGTGGTTAAAGGCACCGCGCTCGTCACCAACGGCGACCAGGAAATCATGCTGACAGAAAACCAGTCGACCTACATTCCAGTCGGGGTAACGCACCGGCTGATGAACACGGGCAAGATTCCCCTTGAACTGATCGAGGTTCAATCTGGAGCGTATCTGGGGGAAGACGACATCGTGCGCTTCGAGGACACTTACGGACGCGTAACACAAGCGTAGGCGAGCGCCTTGCGTCAAAGCGGTGCGCAAGTCAGCCGTTTCCCCTAGGTGCGGATGGGGATTGAACCCGTGAGACTCGCGCCGCGCATCCGGTTCTGAGCGAACGCCCGCCAGGATTAGACTGCCAATAATAAACAGAACCTGCGTCACGCTAAAACATCGGATGCGCATCCGGATACAGCGCCGTCCTCAGCGCAAGTCCACCCAACACCACAAAGATGATGGCCGCGAGAACGTGAACGGCCTTTGTCGGCAAGCGGTCGGCGAACTTGTGTCCCAGATAGATGACCGGCACGTTCGCCAGCATCATGCCCAGGGTCGTGCCCGCGACGACACCGAAAAACTCGTGAAAGCGCGCGGCTAGCGCGATGGTCACGATCTGGGTCTTGTCGCCCATCTCCGCGAGAAAGAAGGTCACGGCCGTTGTGCCGAAGACACCCATCGTATTTTTCGAAACCGCCGAATCGGCGTCGTCCAGTTTGTCCGGGATGAGAATCCACACGGCCATCACCGCGAACGATGCGACCACCGCCCAGTTGAGGATGCCGGGTCGCAACACACTCGCAAGCCACGCTCCCAACGCGCCGGACGCCGCATGGTTGATGAGCGTCGCGGCCAGCACGCCAAGAACGATGGGAATGGGCTTGCGATAGCGGGCCGCGAGCACGAGGGAGAGCAGTTGTGTTTTATCGCCGATTTCGGCCAGGCCAACAACGCTGGTTGAGACGAGAAAGGATTGCATGGGATGTTGTACCCGGGCCGCGCCGAAAAAACGCGATGACGCGCATTCCGGCGACCCGGTTAGGTCGGAATGCGTGTCATCGGTCTTGCCAGGCATTTCGCTGCGTACGCCATGGCAGATCTTGCGATTTGCCAAGTATGTTGACGTGCGCCCCTGAACGTCGCGTTCAGGGCGGCTACTCCCCAATGAGCAGGCGCGATTCTATCGCGCCGTGCATTACAGATGCAACCTTCCTGTCGGGATGGTTACAAATGCAATCGCCCGGTTACCTACGCTACGAGGACCGCCTTGGTCCCATCGGACGGCTGGTAAGCCATGGCCTCTTCGATCTGCTCGAAACTGAACTCCTTGCCGGTTCTGGTCCTGAACATCGGATCGTCGATCACCTCCCCGAGTGCTTTCAGCGCAGACACGAGCTTCGGTGGTTCCTTCGCTGTCCTGCTCTCGAAGTTGCTGAATCGCCTTATGGTCAGGTTCTTCATCATGAACAGCACGGACTGGATCGTGAGCGGCGCGCTCGCGCCGAGAAAGCCGTAGATGTAGATGGTGGAATTCATCGGCAGGCTGGGAACCATCTTCCCGAGCAGGTCGCCACCGACGCCGTCGAATACCGCTGTCGTCCCTAGCTCAGCGGACAACGCGGCAAGCGTGTCGGTAAAGCCGTCGCTTGTCGCGATCACATGTTCCACGCCCAGTCCACGGAGCGCTTGCCGCGCTGCTTCGGTGCGCACGAGGAAAATCGCCGGCAGGTTTCTGCGGCGCGCGAGTGAAGCGAGAGCATGCCCCGTAGCCGAATTTCCGGCCGTGACAATGACGCCCTTATGCCCCGCCTCGGCAATCTCTTCCAGAAACGCGAAGGCCGTCATGACATTGACCAGCGAACCGGAATAATCCCTCGCACGCACATGCTCGGGCAGAATCACGCAACTCGTGTAAGGCACCTGCGCTCTCTCGCACCACAGCCCGATACTCCCCGGCGTTCTGCCGAGCGACCGGTAGATCGCCACCTGCTTGCCCGCATATTCGGCCGGCACGCCTGCCCCCACTGCCACTACCCTCCCCGCTCCCGACGCACCCCATACGCCGTGCTGGCCGCCTCCCAGAGGGTTGCCCGCCGCGCCCGGCATTTTGAGGAACGTCTTGTCGCCATGGTTGATGGCCGACGCGTCCATGTCGACAAGGATATGGCCCGGCGCAGGCTCGGTCGGGGTCGGGATGTCGCGCACTTCCAGTTCGCGGCTGGGTGTCACACAAATCGCTTTCATGGATCAGCTCCTGATGTTCCGGTTTAGGTGTCGACGACTGCACAGCCCGTAACATAAGCAACTTCATCCATTGCCGAAACGTAGCTTCAGGACATACCATCAATTCCACCTTGGAATGGATGGTGGGGAAGCACATGGACCGACTGGATGCGATCCGGCTGTTTGTACGTCTCGTCGAATGCGGGAGTTTTTCGGCCGTAGGGCGCGAAGAGGGAATCGGACAACCTGCAGTCAGCAAGCAGATCGTTGCGCTGGAACGGTACCTCGGCGCACAACTCGTTTTGCGTACCTCGCGCCAGGTCGCGATCACGGATGCCGGACAGGCCTTCTATGATTCGGCTAGGCAACTGGTGGACGAGTTCGACGCGCTCGAGTCTTCAGTGGGCGCGCGCCAGCAGTCGCCACGAGGTCTGGTCAGGCTCAGTACCGCGCCAGCGCATGGCCGGCTTTGCATTACGCCGCTACTCCCCGAATTCTTTCGACGCTACCCGGACGTCGCGATCGAATTGTCCACGTCGGAGCGGCCCGTCGACCTGGTTGGAGAAGGTGTCGATCTGGCCATCCGTCATGGAAGACTGGTCGACTCCTCGCTGACCGCGAGGAAATTGTCCGAGACCGATTTCGTGCTGGTGGCAAGCCCTGGCTATCTTGCCGCGAAGGGCGCGCCGACCCGGCTTTCGGAGCTGGACTCGCACACCTGTATCGCGTTTGCAAAAGGGCGTGAGCGTAGCCCGTGGTCACTCAAGGTCGGTCGGGAAACCGTCTCTTACGTTCCGCATGGTTCGGTGATCACCGGCGATGCCGAGCATATTCGTGCGGCCGTGCTGTGCGGTCTGGGCATCGCGCAGGCACCGTTCTGGTTGCTGGCCGAAGAGATCCGCTCCGGTGAGGTCAAGGTATTGCTGCCCGGCCTGCAACCGGAGAAGGTGCCGAGCCACGTTGTTTATCCGGCCGGCCGCCGGGTACCGATTCGAGTACGCGTATTCATCGAATACCTTGTTTCGGCCTTCGAGCGTCCCGAAGTTTGATACGCCGCGCCGCCCGCTCTATCGAAGGTAAACCCCGGTATCCACATGTCTTGCGAAAAGGCACTGTTGTGCTATAAAAAAATGCTAGTCAGCTTATCTTCCGGTCGCCCTGCCGAAGAAACGGGCGGCTCCACTGGAGCGAGCACGATAATTTATGAGTCTGTTGGAGCTCAGAGACGTATCCAAACATTTCGGCGCCATTCACGCCCTGAACGAAGTGACGTTCAGTCTGGAGGCCGGCGAGGTAGTCGGGCTCATGGGGGACAACGGTGCCGGCAAATCGACCCTGGTGAAGGTCATTGCCGGTAACTTTCCGCCATCGCACGGCGAGATTCTCATCGACGGCAAGGCGGTGCATTTCAACCGTCCGGTTGACGCCCGCGCCCAGGGAATCGAAGTCGTCTATCAGGACCTCGCGCTTTGCAACAACCTGACGGCAGCCGCCAATGTCTTCCTTGGACGTGAGCCGAGGATCGGCTTCGGACCCATCCGCATTCTCGATCACGCGGCCATGTACCGGCGCGCCGGCGAGCTCTTCAAAGAACTGAAATCGGAGACACGTCCCCTCGATCTGGTCCGGCAGATGTCGGGCGGCCAGCGGCAGGCCGTGGCGATCGCCCGCACGCGTCTGTCCGAAGCGCGGCTCGTCATCATGGACGAACCGACCGCAGCCATCAGCGTGCGCCAGGTGGCGGAGGTGCTCGATCTCATCAAGCGTCTCTCCGAACATGGCATTGCTGTCATTCTCATCAGCCACCGCATGCCTGACGTTTTCACGGTCGCCCATCGCGTAGTCGTCATGCGGCGCGGACACAAGGTTGCGGACAAAAAGATTGAAGCATCGTCTCCGGAAGAAGTCACCGGCCTCATCACCGGAGCGATTGCCACCGCCTGAATCTGACTCGCACGGGAGTCCCGAAATTGAACGATCCGCAGGAACAGCCCACACCCCTCTCGGCACTGCTCGACAATCCGCAGGCCGCGCGGACACATACCCGCTGGTCGGGGCTGCTCGCAAGCCAGGTGTTCTGGGTGGTCGCGGCCACGATCGTCGCCTGCGTCGTGCTCTCGTTCGTCACCTCCACGTTTGCGACGCAGCAGAATCTGTTCAACGTCACGCGCAACTTCGCTTTCGTTGCCATCGTCGCGCTCGGCATGATGGCCGTGATCGTCACGGGCGGCATCGACATTTCGGTCGGCTCGACGATCGGCCTCTCCGGCATCGTGCTCTCGGTGGTCATGAATGCCGGCTATCCGATCTGGGCCGGCATCGGCATGGGCCTGCTGACCGGCGGAGTCGTCGGCCTCGTCAACGGTTTCCTGATCGCCTATCTCGACATGCAGCCGTTTGTCGTGACGCTCGGCATGCTGAGCGTCGGTCGCAGCCTCGCGCTGGTGTTCTCCGGCAGCCGGACCATTTTCGATTTCGGTCCCGACGGCGCCAAGCTGCTCGCACTCGGCGGCGGCAAGACGCTCGGCCTCGCCAATCCGGTGTGGTTCCTGCTGGTCCTCGCCGTGCTGTTCTGGTTTGCCTTTGCATTTACGCGCTGGGGCCGCTACGTGTTCGCGGTCGGCGGCAATCGCCATGCAGCCAATCTCACGGGCGTGCCGGTGCGTCGCATCATCTGCTCCGTCTATCTGCTCGCCGGGCTCATGGCGGGCGTCGCGGCCATTCTCGAAGTCGGCTGGCTCGGCGCGGTGACGACGGGCCTCGGCACCGGCGACGAATTGCGCGTGATCGCCGCGACCGTGATCGGCGGCACCAATCTGATGGGCGGGATCGGCAGCGCGTTTGGGACCGTGGTCGGCGCCGCACTCATCGAAGTGATCCGCAACAGCCTGATCCTGCTGGGCGTGGACTCGTTCTGGCAGGGGACGGTCGTGGGTGCGTTCATCATCGTCGCCGTACTGTTCAACCGGCTGGGTGGCGAGCGGCAGGGAGATTGACATGTCTTCGGACGCACTGGCCGCGATTGCGACCGGTGCCTGGGGTGCGACCGGGCGAGATGCGGAACTGCCGGACGCAGGGGCTCACAAGAAACGCCATGTTCCGCAAGAAGGTTAAGGTCCGGAGACGGACTTGCCTTGCGATTATTACGACAATCGTGCGAGCAGACATAGGCACCGCAGAGCCGGCGCCTATTACTTTGTATGGGACTGGACGAGGCGCCAAAGCGCTCACTCCGGCCGACACAGGAGGCGACAATGAAGAAAATGTTGATGTGTCTTGCTGCGATCGGAGGGCTCGCTGTACTGGGCACCTCCGCGTCCGCAGCCGATAAAACCCTGGCGCTGGTCGTGAAGGGGCTCGACAACCCCTACTTCGACCTGATGCATCAGGGATGCGACCGGGCGAACAAGGAGCTCGGCAAACAGGGCTACACCTGCTACTACACTGGTCCCGCGACCGCCGCCGACGAAAGCGCTGAAGTGCAGATCATCGACGACCTGTTGACCAAGGGCGTATCGGCCATCGCGATTTCGCCCGCGAACGCTCCGGCCGTGGCGGAAGAATTGCGCCGCCGCAATGTGACGATCCCGGTCATCACGGCGGATGCCGATCTGTTGCCGAAGGATGCGTCGCTGCGCAAGACTTATGTCGGCACCGACAACTACGAACTGGGCGTCAAGCTCGGCGAGCAGTTGAAGCTGCTGATGCCCAAGGGCGGCAATATCTGCCTCGTCATGGGGAACCCCGCGGCCGAGAACATCAACCAGCGCGCAGCAGGTACGCGTGACACACTCGCCGGCAAGAAGGGCGTCCAGAAGCTGGCGGGAGAAAACGGCTGGAAGGAAATCAGCGCCTGTCCGCTTTACGTGAATGACGATGCCGCCAAGGCGAACCAGATGATGCAGGACACGCTCACGGCCAACGCGACCGGTCTCGATGCCTTCGTGCTCGAGGGCGGTTGGCCGCTGTTTGCACCGCAGGCCTATTCGCAGGTCGTTCAGCCGATCATGGACAAGATCAATAGCGGCAAGTTCGTGATCGTCTCGGCGGATACGCTCGGACCGGAGATCCAGGCGCTCAAGGATCACAAGGTCAACGTGCTCGTCGGCCAGCGGCCGGAGGAAATGGGCTACCGGTCAGCCATGGTCATGCGTGATCTCGCGGAAGGCAAGACGGTGCCGCCCGTCATCCATACGGGTCTCGACACATGCACCTGGAAGAACGCCGACACCTGTCTCAAGCATTGAGGACGGGTAGCGTCCATTAGTTGCGGGGATGGATGAGGAGCCGAGGCAGCGATGCCTCGGCTTTTTTTAATCGGTGCTTTGTAGAACAGGCCATGCCCCCGCGGCTTAGGCGATCGAATAGCCGCCGTCGACCAGAAGGCCGTGCCCGGAGATGAACGAGGCGTCGTCCGAGGCCAGGAAAGCAACGACCGCAGCCGTCTCTTCCGGGGTGCCCGCGCGGCCCGGCACCGTAGTTGCCGCAAAGGCGTCCTTCGCTTCCGCGCTCGGCCAGATGCGGTCCTGGAACGGCGTGTCGATGATGCCCGGATTGACAGCGTTCACTCGAACCCCTTGCTTGAACAGTTCGATCGCAGCCGTCTTGGTAAGGCCAAGGACCGCGTGCTTGCTGGCGACATACAGGCCCGCGTTGCCAAAGCCGATCACCCCGCCCATGGACGCATTATTGATGATCGTGCCGCCGCCCTGCGCGAGCATGGCCTTGGCCTCGTGCTTCATTGACCAGAACACGCCACGAACATTGGCGTTGAAAATCGTCTCGTAGGTCTCGTTGGTCTGCTCGACGAAGGGCGAGAACGCCCCCTCGGTACCGGCGTTGTTGAATGCGACGTCGATACGCCCATAAATCGAAATCGTCTTTGCGATGAGGTCGATCACGCTTTGCTCGACGTTGACGTCTGCGACGACGGCCGAGGCCTCGTAGCCGCCGCGTTTGATCTCGGCAACGAGTTCCTCGAGTTCCGATTGCCGACGGGCACTTGCAACGACCCTGGCACCACGGCGGGCAAGTTCAATGGCCGTGGCGCGGCCAATGCCGGAACTTGCACCGGTCACCAGCGCGACCTTGCCGGACAGCGTTTGAGGATAGACAGAGGCGTTCATTTGTATCTCCAGAATCGATAAGTGGGTCTCAAGAAAAGGATCGGGACCGTTCCCGCTCACTCCTTGATGCAATTCTGGAGCTCCAAATTGTTATGATAAAGTGGCCAATCTTTCGTACGATGCTGAATGAAATTCATCAATGGAAAACGCTGAGCTGGCAGAGCTGGCCGTGTTCGCGGCGGTCGCGAGGCACTTGAGCTTCAGGCAGGCGGCTACCGAACGAGGCACCTCGTCCTCGGCGATCAGTCATTCAATCCGCAGCCTCGAGTCCCGGGTCGGCGTGCGGCTTTTCCATCGCACCACGCGGAGTGTTTCGCTGACCGAAGCCGGCGAGATGTTGCGTGCCCGGCTAGAACCCGCGCTGACCGACATGCGGGCAGCAGTGGATGAACTAAACTCGTTTCGTGCGACACCATTCGGCACGGTGCGCATCAACGTTCCGAACTCGATTGCGCCGTTTGTGCTTGGCGACGCCATAGAGACGCTGCTAAAGAGCAACCCTGGGCTAAAGCTGGAGATAATCGCGACCGACACGCTGGTCGACATTGTCGAGGAAGGCTTCGACGCGGGCATTCGTTTTGGCGAGCGTCTGACGCAGGACATGATTGCGGTGCGTATCAAATCGAAGTTCCGCTTTATCGTCGTCGGTTCGCCGGGGTACTTCAAGGGAAAGCAGATTCCAGGCACACCGTACGATCTGAAGAACCACACGTGCATCCGCTATGCGTTTCCGAGCGGCACGATCTTTCATTGGGAATTCTTCAGAAACGGCGAAGTCGTCCAGGTCGAAGTCGATGGACCGCTCACCGTCGATAGTCAGGAACTCATGGCAGACGCCGCCGCACGCGGCCTAGGGCTCGCGTATGTCTGGGAAGATCGAGCGGCGCCTTATCTGCGTAGCGGGAAACTCAAGCGATGCCTCGAAGACTGGAGCGCTATCGACGAGGGGTTGTTTCTGTACTTCCCGAGCCGCAGACATCAGTCGGCCGGGCTGAGGGCGCTGATCGAGGCGCTGAAGGCCTAGGTCCGGGCCGCGGGCCTCGCGTGTCGATCGCAGCGCCTCGCCTCGCGGCGAGCGTGCGCGTCGGCTTCATACCAAGTCGCTACTCCCACGTCTTGCGGGCTTTGCCGAAGTGGATCGCCGAAAAAACGCCCATCACGACGAAGCCAAGACATCCTGCGACGAGCGCGGGCTCAGTCGCGGCCGGCATTCCATGGCGCGCAAGAAGAAAGCCTCCAACCAGAAGGTTGGCACACCCCCAGAGGACATTAACAAGTGGTGACGAACGCCCTATTCCTCTGGGCGTTGCGAAGGGAGTGGGAAATGCCTCTCCCCTCAAGCCGCTCGCGAGATGCGGCAAGGAATTGCAGATGAATAGCCCGGAAAAGAACATTGCGATGTAGTACATGGAGGTAACCTGAGAGTTGTCTGGATTTGCGAGGGTATCCTCTCATAAATGAGATACTAGAGGCAAGCCTCGCATAATTAATTTGAAGCCATGGAAAGAGAAACCGTCTTTCTTGCGTTATTGCTTCGTTACAACGGCCGGGGAAATATGAGAGGATTCGCTCTCAAAACCTCAACTATCTTCAGCGAGAACCTCATTCCCATGCCATCCACCCGTCCTACCGTCGCGCAAGAACCAAAGAGACAGCGAGGCCGCGATCGCGTCGCGGCCATCATCGAGGCGGGCGTCAAGCTGTTTAAAGAAAAGGGCTTTGACGCGGCGACGATGACCGAGATTGCAGCGCAGTCGGGAACGGCGATTGGCTCGCTTTACCGGTTCTTTCCATCCAAAGAGGCGCTAGCAGACGCACTGCTCCTGCAGTACGCCCAACTTGTCGCGACGGAGTTGACGGCACTCGAAACGAAAGTGTCGGGCATGTCGCCTGACGAAGTGGCCGATGCACTGGTGGATTTCTCGCTATCAGTGCGCCCACAGCACAGCTTCGCGATTTCACTGCTCGAGGAGCGTGGCGGCCGAGACGAGAAACGCGTCGAGTTCAGAGATGCCATGCGTAGCCACATTGCAAAGATACTTCGCAGAGCGATTCCCGACCTGGGAACCGCCCGGTCGAGAACCATGGCTATTGTCGTCTTGCATACGCTCAAAGCCGTGACACGAGCCGAAACAGAAGCGCCCGCCACACGGACGCAAATCCTCTCGGAAATTCGCAAGCTGCTGCGCGTATACATCGCCTCGGCTCATGACTGAGCGCCACTGGATGCGCGATCCAGAAATCACGCAAAAACGATAAGAAGCAGCCACGGCGAAGGCGCTCATTTTTGGCTAATTCTCGCCACGCAGAATGGCTCCTGTCAGCAAGAGCGTCTCACCCACACATGCGACAGGAGCCAATCATGAACATGAAACTTACTGCGTCACTCGTTATCGCTACGACAGCGTTAGCGTTTTCCATCGGCAACGCACAAGCAGCACAAGGCTGCGGACCGGGAGGATGGAGGAATGCCTGGGGTCAATGCCGTTATGCGGCTCCGGTTATCGTCCAGACCGCCCCGGTCGTGTATGCCGCGCCTGCGGCCCCCGTTTCGAACTACGCCTGCCCGCCGGGATACTGGCTCGGTCCGTGGGGACATTGCCGTAACACGCCCTACCATGGCCGTTTGCCGAACGGGATGTACCAGTGAGGCCGCCTGATGCATCGATCATGCGTCGCAATCGCACTGCGTGGACGGGTTGACTTTCTTTTAGATGATAACTATCATCTAAATCATGATGTCACCGGGAGCCACGAATCATGAGGAAATCCAAGGCAGAAACCGCCGAGACTCGTCAGCGAATCGTCGAGGTGGCCGCACGGGAATTCAGGGCCAATGGCATCCAGACAACTGGCGTCGCCGACCTGATGTCCGAGGCGGGGCTGTCTCATGGCGGCTTCTACCGGCACTTCGACTCGAAAGATCAACTGGTCGCTGAAGCATGCGAAGCGGGACTGGCCACCATGATCGGCGAGCTCGAGGAAGCGGCCAAGGGCAGCGAAGGCAAGGACGGTTTCAGGGCTATCGTTGAAGCTTATGTTTCGTCGACGCATCGCGACGAGCCGGAACATGGCTGCCCGCTTGCCGGTCTGGGGAGTGAACTGGCACGCGCCGACGAACAGGCCCGCGCTGCGGCCTCACATGGGTTTGATGAGTTCGTCGAAGTATTGGCGAAACGCATCGGGCGCCGGCAGCCGGAAGCGGCAAGGTCCGAGGCTGTCTTCGCGCTCTCGGCCATGATCGGCGCCATCACGATGTCGCGAATCATTGCAGACCCCGACGCTTCACTGTCGGTATTGCAGGACGTCAGGCGACACCTCGAAGCGATCTAGGTATTCCCGGAGATTTTGCATCCGTCACTTTCTTTGACTTTTTGTGTGCATATACACTCACAGTGCGCATTGGAGAATCCACCATGAAGCAACATCAATACCTCATCACGGGCGCCACTGGAAAAACGGGCGTCCATACGGTTCGAAATCTTCTCAAAGGTGGACATGCCGTTCGCGCGTTCGTCCACAAGGAGGACGAACGGAGTGCGACGTTGCGCAAGGAAGGTGCCGAAGTCGTGGTTGGCGATCTTCTCGAGCATGACGATGTCATTCGTGCAATGACCGGTGTGACGGGCGCGTATCTGTGCTATCCCGTGCTTCCCGGCTATATCCAGGCCACCGCATACTTCGCAGATGCTGCAAGACGCGCAGGCGTTGATGTTGTCGTGGAGATGTCGCAGATCTCCGCGCGGGAAGACTCAAAGAGTCATGCCGCACGCGATCACTGGATTGCAGAACGTGTGCTCGACTGGTCCGGTGTGCCGACCGTCCACATTCGTCCGACCTTCTTCTCCGAATGGCTCACCTTTCCGTGGGTGCTCGATTCGATCATGCAGGAAGGCAAGATCACGCTGCCATACGGCGCGGGACGCCATGCGCCAATCGCAGCGGAAGACCAGGCTCGCCTGATCGCCGCTGTGCTTACACGCCCGGCTAACCATATCGGCAAGACTTATCCGTTGCTTGGCCCCGTCGAACTGAACCAGCAAGAGATTGCCGATGAGATCGGCAAGGTGCTGGGCCGCAAGATCACCTATAGCCCGTCGACCATCGAACAATACCGCGAGCATCTGGAGAAATATGGTCTGCCGGAATTCCTGATCCAGCACTTTCTCGCGATCGCTGTTGACTACCAGAACGGAATTTTCTCCGGAGCGGACGGCGTCATCAGTGAGATCACCGGGCGAGCCCCGCAAACCGTTGATGAATTCGTGCAAGCCAATCGCCGCGCGTTCGAGCAGTAATTTTTCCAGGTATGCGGCTTCTTTAGTCTGTCAAAACATACTTCTCATGCAGCAATCTTAAAGGAGTACGAATCATGAAGCTCAGCGGGAATACCATTTTCATTACCGGCGCAACCTCAGGCATCGGCCGCGGCCTCGCCGAAGCATTTCATAGCAGGGGCAACAAGGTCATTATCGGCGGCCGTCGAAAAGCCTTGCTCGATGAAGTGACGCGAGCCAACCCCGGCATGGATGCAGTCGAGATCGACGTGAGCAGTCCGGCGCAAATCGCCAGCGTGACCGAGAGCCTGAAGCAAAAGTACCCGGCGCTCAATGTCCTCATCACCAATGCGGGCATCATGCCGTTCGACGATGTGACCGGTCCACTGGATGACGCGCAGGCAGTCCATCTGGTGAACACCAATCTGTTGGGCCCCGTCCGGATCAGCGGTGCATTGATCGAACATCTGAAGAAGCAGCCGGAAGCATTTATCATTAACAACAGTTCGGTTGTAGCGTACATTCCGATGTCGATGGCCGCACTGTATTCGGCAACCAAGGCCGCAATCCATTCATACTCGCTGTCCCAACGTTTTGCGTTGCGTGAGACAAGCGTGCAGGTGCTGGAGATCGCACCGCCCTGGGTCGATACCGATCTGATATACAAGAGCGGCGACGCGCGCGCGATGCAACTGGAACCCTTCATTGCGGAAACCATGGCGTTGCTCGAGACCGCCAGCACGGAGGTCGTCGTCGAAGCGGGCCAGCAGTTGCGCAACAGCGCCGGGCCGAATGAGCATGAGGTCGTGAACTACCTCAACCAGATGATCATCGACAACCCTTTGCCGATGCCTTAACAGACTTAACGCAGGAGAAGCGATGTCTGAAGCAAAACCCCGAAGCGACGCGAACGGCGCTCATCCTCTCGACGCGGTGATATGGAACGCGCTCGCTGGCAAGCAGAATCACCTGGCAATCGGGGATGCTCGCGCACGGCGGTATCCGACGGATATCGGGCGCTTTGCTGCAGTGGCCGATCACAGCCCGGAGTCCTTTGAGGCATTGCGTTCGCTGATCGACGCACAGGACTCGGTTGCCCTGGTTACCGCGGATGAGGTTGCGTTGCCTTCCGGGTTCTCTGTCGTCAGACGCGCGGCATTGCTTCAGATGATCTGGCAAGGCAAGCTCGGTCAACAAAACGAACTGCAGCATGTCAGCCTCGCCGGGGCCGATGTCCCAGACATGCTCGCTCTGACCGCTGCCACGGAGCCGGGTCCCTTTGGCCCACGCACCATCGAACTCGGTCAATACATTGGTGTTCGTAGTGAGGGCAAGCTGGCCGCGATGGCCGGCGAACGCATGAGGCTTGACGGCTTCACCGAGATTAGCGCCGTTTGCGTGGATCCGGCGTTTCGGGGCCGCGGTTATGCCGGCGATCTGATGAAGCTGCTGATTGCGGCGATCAGCGCACGCGGCGAGACACCGTTTCTGCACGTTTTCACATCGAACCAGTCTGCAATAGCGCTGTATCGCAAGCTGGGGTTTGTTGACCGGCATGAGATGCATCTGGCGGTGGTTAGCGACGCGCGGGGTTAGACGGCCCGTGAAAGCCACACGCACGGCACGAGACTCGAAGTTCAAACTTCGAATCTCGAAGCCGAACGGCTCACCGGCGATGCACGTCCTGGTAGAGAATCATATCCTTCAGCCTCTGCTCCTTGTCGCCGTCAAAGCCACACTGACCATCCCACGTAACGGGGTTTTGATAGGTTCCAAAGATCATGTCCCACCAGGTAATATCGCCGTAGTTGTTCCTGTGCGATCCGAGTTCATGGTGAATACGATGCATCTCAGGGCGCTGAAAAAAGAAGCCGACCCAACGGGGTGTCCTGCAGTTCGTGTGATAGAAAAACTCGCCGACGGCCGTGCAAAACGTATAAACAACGCCTGCCTGGATTGAAAGGCCCAGCAACGAGTAGACGAGGAGGCTCCCGAGCACGGAGTTGACCACCATCTCTCCAGGGTGCTTGTAAAACGAGGTGATCACTTCCAGCCTCTGCGGACTATGGTGAATCTGGTGAAACAGCCGCCAGAGAACTCCGGATTCATGGCGCCAGCGATGCCACCAATAGAACACAAAGGTCGCGATGAAATAGGCGCAGATACCGCCAACGCCGGGCGTCATGTATCGCGAGAAATGAAACAGCGAATGCGCCGATAGCCACTTCTCCCAGGTCATCCCGGCCACCACGACGACACAAAGTTGCACCGCGTTCATGAGAAGGACTCGCACTGGCCAGGTGCGGATATGAGGCAGGCGCCAGCCGGGACGAATTGTCTCCAGCGCCAGGCAGCAACCGAAGAGAAAAAATATTATAGGGAGCATGATGAGGATTCCCTATCGTCGGCAGCAGGCACTGCGGTGCCGGGCTCGCGCCAGTTATCCAGCAGAACGTTGACATCGGGGCTCTCAAGCAGGCTTGCGGGTGTCACTGTGCGGCGTTGCCATGGAATTCGACCGAAATACCAAAGTCTCCAGAATCCGGTTCGGGGATTCGAATTCCGGCTGAACAGCATTTCAAAGGTTTCGACGTCGCCTATCAGGATGCCTGTTGCCTCGAAGATCACTTCCCGGACGAAGCGCGAGCAGAACTGGCGCCGCGACTCCAGATTGAAGCCGGGGTCGTACAGAACCCCTATGCGCCGCGTTGCCGCCGAGACCAGTACGCTTTCCTGCTGGTTTCCAAGTGACTGCCTGAGTCGCGCAACCGCAAACGCACCATGCTCGGAGCGGGCGAGAAACTTCGATAACAACGTGATGCGCGACAACGGAAAAGTACTCTCCGCGATGAGCCAATCGCCTCCACGATTGCCAACAACGATCCCGACGTGGTTCGTCCACGAACAAGTTGCGCTTGCAACTTCGAGAAATGGCCTTGCGGTGACCCTGATGAATATCAGGTCTCCGATTCGCAAGTACCGATGCGCGTTTGCGCGATTGAAAGTGGACATGGCGACCCTCCTCCGTTCATGGCATGACGGGCAGGATGTCACCGGGTCGCCTTATACGCACCTATTATTTGTCAATATGCGTAGAATGCGCCAACAGGTATCGGATTTCAATACTTCCATGACAGAGATCGCGCGATTGGTCACGACACTCAAGCGCCGCTTCAAGGCAGCGGGGCTAACCTATCGACAGGTCGCAAGCGCGCTAGACCTTTCGGAGGCAAGTGTGAAGCGCCTGCTAGGCAACGGGCACATAACCGTAGAGCGCCTCGCCCAGGTCTGCGACCTGCTCGGTGTCACAATGGCCGAACTCCTGCATGAAGCCGACACGTCAGAGCCGCTCGTCCATACGCTCACGCCACAGCAGGAAGCGCAACTTGTCTCGGATGAGAAATTCCTGTTAGTAACGGTGTGTGCGCTCAATCACTGGTCGATGGATGACATCGTCTCGGCCTACCGGCTAACAACGGCAGAATGCATCAAGTACCTGCTCGTGCTGGACCGTATGGGCCTGATCAATCTGAAGCCCGGCAACCGGATCCGCCTGCTGGTAGCGCGAGACTTCGACTGGTTGCCCGATGGCCCCATCCGGCAATTCTTCGGGCGGCATGGACTGCCCGACTTCATGAATAGCGGTTTCGACGGACCGGATGGCGCGATGAGCTTCGTGCACGGCATGTTGACGAAAGCGGCCTTCAATCAGATGAACGAAGAGTTCTCCAGATTGCGGGCGAAGTTTGCCGCGCTTCACGATCAATCCGCCTCTGCTCCGTTGTCGGACAAGACGGGAACCGCGCTCATGCTTGCCATGCGCGCGTGGGAACCACAGGCTTTCAGCAAGCTAAGACGTGCAACTGGGACACCTGGCGCCAGGAAGAACCGCTAGCGCTCTCTTCCCGCCGATACCGTTACAATCCCTCACTTCGATCCGACAATCGTGATTCGCGCCATGAAACATCTCTTTGCATCGACACTCGCGCTGGTCATCGCGACCACAAGCACCGTTGCGATAGCCCAAACATCCGGGGGTGGCGATGCGCCCAAACAACATTGCGATTCAGGGTATGTCACCGGTGTGGGTGGCGCGGCACAGAGCTTCCGCGAATACCTCGCGCTCCCGGACAGAGACAGATATCGCTACTTCGCGGACCACCAGATCCAATGCAAGATCTCCGACGAGGGCCGTGCATTTGACTGCACCGGCGTCACCAACCTTAAGCATGAACAGATGAGCGTGTACGACGACAGCGACGGCGCGACGATCACCGTGACCTCGCGCGTGGAACTCGATCAGGGCACCTATCCGGCGATTATCGTGGTGCAAAGAAAGGACGTTCAGTGCGGGCAGTAAATGCCCTCACTGAACCGAGACGGTCTTGCGGTTCGGCGCGGTCCTGTTGATATGGTTGTAGATCGCGCCAATGGCCATCAGCACCGAAGTTCCGAGAAACACCGCGCGCATTCCGAAGTGTCCTCCAACGAACCCGCCTAACAAAGGTCCAAGCACCTGCCCGGTGTACTGGGCGGACGTCGAATAGCCCAGCATTCTTCCTGCAACCGTCTGTGGCACGTTGTGTCTGATGACACTGGCCACGCACGGCAAGAGACCACCGAGCGCCGTTCCCATCAGAAATCTCAGCACCACGAGTTGCCACCCCGCAGTAACGAAGGCTTGGGGAATCAGAAGAACTGCCGCGACCGCCAGACAGCCGACGATCACATTCCAGTGTCCGATCCGATCGGCCAACCGTCCCAGGCGCGACGCGGACAGTATGCTTCCCAGGGCCGCGGCGGACATCACCAGTCCCGCCACAAAGGTCACCTGACGCACCTCGACGATCTGTGCGACGAACACCGTGATAATGGGCTCGATCGACATGTTCGCCACCATCAGCAACGCACCGGTGACGAGCATCGCGACGACGGGGCGTCGGTCCGGGATGGCCTGCCAGTCGACCTGCTGCTTCTCGGTCTTCTTCGGCGCAAGTCGCGGGTCTTCCTTGAGAAGAAACGCCGTAGCGAGAAACGCGACAAAAATGAGTGCCCCGGCAGCGAAAAAGGTTGCGCGCACACCGATCAGCGGAGGTAACGAACCGCCAATCAAAGGACCCGCAAGATTGCCGGCCATGATCCCCGACGACAACACACCAAGCGCCCAGCCGCAGCGACTTTTCGGCGTCTGGGTGGCGACCAGAACGGTGGACCCCGACGCGTAGCCGCCAAGAAGTCCTGCCAGCAGTCGCAACGCCACCAGTTGCCAGACGTTGTGCGCCATACCGATCAGCGACATGGCAACCGCCATACCCAGGCTGGCGCGAATCAGCATCAGCTTGCGGCCGTAACGATCGCCGAGCCGCCCCCACAAAGGAGCGGTTAACGCAGCGGACAGGAAGGTAGCGCCATACGCGACACCGGACCATTGCACAATCGCCGCATGGCTCTTGACGCCCAGTTCTTCGACATAAAGAGGCAGGAACGGCAGCAGCAGGGTCATCGCCACAATGGTGGTGAACGAGCCGAAGACACAGACAATGAGGTTACGGCGCCAATGGACGGCGCCGTCCTGGGCGGGCGGCATTGGAGGCTGCGAGACGCTAGCGGGCGGGTTCGCCATGATTCGATCCGGGGAAGACGTGGCCGTCATTCAACGGACCCTATTGGCGGTCCGTTGAGTATTGCCGCTGCTTTACCCCACGAAACGGTTTCAGGGGCGACAGTTTGCGATCCTACGGCGTCTCCGGGTAGACATCCAGTCCATTACTCATACTAGTACCGGGAATACCGGTGTTGGCGTTGCCGCCGGCTCACGTCAAGGATGTGGCGCCCTCGTTTGATGCCACTGGCGCTCGAAACCCCGGCCGCCTGAGGGCGCCTACAGACAGGCGGATCGCATCGATCAAGGCGCGCGCCGCGGGCGACGGCGTCCCTTCTGCCCGCACGGTCAAGCCGATATCGCGCTGCGTGTTATGCAACGGTACGTCCAGCACGACGAGTTGGCCCGACTCGCACTCGTAATGCAACTGCTGCGCCGAGAGCGCCGTCACCATGTCGGTGTGCAGCAGCAGTCCGCGAATCACAGCCAGGTCGGCCGTTTCGACCGTGGGCATGGGCGGCTTCAGCTTCAAGCGGCGAAACTGCGATTCAAACAGCCCGCGGGCCGGAGCATGGATGCGCGGCACAATCCACTGGACCTGGCGCAAGTCCGCCATGGTCAGACCGCGCACATTTGCGAGGGGATGATCCCGGCGGGCCAGCACAACCATGTCTTCGGTCACCAGCCTCTCATTCTGCAGGCCGCTGGTTGGCTCATTGTCCCGCAGCGCACCAAGAATGAAATCGATGTCGCCCGCCCGCAGGCCGGCCACCAGCGTTTCATAGGCACTCTCGTCCGTTATGACCCGCACCCCCGGATGTTGCGCACTCAGACGGGCAATCGCATTGGGAAGAATCAGCGTGCGGCCAAGCGGCAACGCGCCGACCGTCACGGCACCCTGAATGTTGCCGTGCAGCGCAGCAATGTCATCTGGTATGTGGCGCAGTTCGTTCAACGCGCGTCCCACGTACAACAGGAAGGTCTCGCCCTCGGTGGTCAGCAGGATGCCTCGCGGGCCGCGATGGAACAGCCGCAAACCCGAGCCGCTTTCGAGAACCCGGATAGCACTACTGACAGCCGGCTGGCTGATGCCGAACGCGCTCGCGGCGGTGGGCATGTGACGATGACGCGCCAGTGCCCGGAAAATCTGCAGGCGCCGCGTGTTGAGCAGGTAGGCCGGCAGCGTGCCTTCGGCAGGCACTCGCCGGCGAGCCTGCCTAAGCGCGCACCACAGTGCCAGCTCGCCGATTTCGGCAAAGATCCGCTCACACCGCTTTAGCACGGCGCGCCCCGTCGGCGTGGGCAACATGCCGGACGGCTTGCGCTCGAAGAGCGGTTCCTCGAGCGCCGATTCGAGTTCCTGCACCGACCGGGTCACGGCCGACTGCGCGCGAAAGAGCTCGGCGGCAGCGCGTGTCGCGCTGCCTGTGTCGGCAACAAGTTTGAACGCTCGCAGATGGGCCAGATTGAGAAGTTCGTTGTTGCTCACGGTGATCGTCGGTTATCGGTCAAAGATTGAAGCGGGATGTTTCGAAAGCCCCCGCGACGAGAGCGAGTCCCAGGCGGACGCAGAAAGGATTTCCCTCCGTTGATTCAGGCATTCCTTACACCCCTGCCACTGTTGTATTGCGTGCACAGACGAGATTGCGACTTCATTCTTTTCCCATCTGATTTCTTTATGACCCTGCGGATATCACCGTTGCCTGCAAGCGTATCCGCCAAAGCTTCGGGATACCAACCGTTCCTTACACAGTACGGATTTCAGAAGCTTACGCCGCCTCACCGCAAACGCAAAATGGTGCTGGATCCGCACTTTATACGGATCGCGAATGGTTAACCCCAACTTTCAGCACGATCCCTACTTTCTATATCTTCGTGTCCCAACGGATCACGTTGTTATGGCCGCACGGCCACCGCAGCGTATTCGATTTTGCATGAGCCGGGTACACGTAGCTCAGCACGCGAAGTGGCGCGGATCATTCGCACCATGACGTTTTATACGGGGCTTTCTCGAGGAGAGTAGACATGAGCGGTAACTTCAGCATGAGCGGTAACGACGTCAACAAGGGTTCGGCTTTGAACTCGGACAAGCAGGATCTGAAAACCCTATTTCGTGCCGGCGCGATTGGCGGCCTGACCGGTGCGGTATGCATCTGGATTTACGAAGCACTGATCTGGGTTGGAGTGCAACACCTGATGCCGCTGGCGGGCATTCCGCGCAACGCGACGGGTCTCGTGTTCGGTAAGGCCGTGCAGGAAGCGCTTGGCATCTGGGCGTATCTTCTGGGCACCTTGATTCACTTTTCCTTCGCGATCGGCTGGGGTGTCCTGTTTGCTCTCATCTGGCCGTATTTCCGTCGCCGCGGGTACGAAGCGACTTTCATCGCGCTGTTCTACGCCATCATTGCGTGGATCGCGATGCACGTGGCCATCTCGATCGCTTCGGACAATCACCCGAATTACTACGACCCCGCCGTCATCATTGGTGGCTTCATGTCGCACTTCTGCTTCACGGTGCCGCTCGCACTGACCGTGAAGAGACTGCTGGCATCGCATCCGGGTGCGTAGTTCGACGAATTCAGTCTAGAGCGATAAAGGCAAGAGGAGCAAGGCAAAAAAATGAATCCACGTAAAATAGCAGTACTTATTATATCGGTGCTGGGGATCATCTCTGCGGAACACGCGCAGGCACAATCATCGGTCACGTTGTACGGGGTACTCGACGAGTTTGTGGGATACCAGTCCAGCAAAACCGGCGGGAAGAACCAGTCTCTGGTTACGCTCGGCAACAACGGAGAACTCACGAGCCGTTGGGGCCTACGCGGAAGCGAGGATCTTGGCGGCGGCTACCGCGCGATATTCGACCTCGAGAACGGCTTCGATCCAGGCACGGGCTCCATGCAGAACGCCTATCGGTTCTTCGACCGGCAGGCATGGGTGGGTATCGCGTCGCCTTACGGTGACGTGAGACTCGGCCGTCAAAACACGCCGATGTTCGCCTGGAGCGGCAATCTGGACGCGTTTAGCGCGGCGACCTACGGGTCTGGCTTCAACAACTTTGCCAACTGGCAGGCTCGCGTCGATAACGATATTGCGTATATCTCACCGAAGTTCTACGGCACCCAGGTCGAACTTCACTATTCGGTGGGCGGTGAAGCGGGTGACGCGGCGGGTAATGCCGTCTATCAGGCCGCCGTCCAGTCGAACGTTGGTCCGGTCTACCTTGCGTTGGCTTACCTGAATGCAGCCAACCCAACGAACAGTGTGCGTGTTCAGGAAGCCATGGCGGGCGCCAACTACGACTACGGTTGGGGAAAGATCTATTTCGGCTTCTTCAGAGCCAATGACATCATCTCCTCAACGACCGGAAATGCGCTGGCCAATCCCGCCGGGAAATACAATCCGGCGACAGGCGTGGTCGGCAACGTGGCAGGCAATTACCACAATACCTATTCGTTCTCTGCCGATTACCACATCAATCCGTTCTTTAGCATAGGGGCTGGATACGCGTTCATCACGGATAGTTCGTCGCTCGACAACACGGCGCGCGAGTTCAGCGCCATCGTCAACTACGACCTCTCCAAGGCGACCCGACTGTACGCAGTGGTATCGAGGTTGAACAACTCCAACACGGCCGCGTACAAGATGACTGGCGCCAGCATCACAACGGGATCGTTCCTGACGCCAGGCGCAGGTCAGAGCGAAACCGGCGCACAGATCGGCATTCGCCACATGTTCTGACGATGCATCGCAGCCCGGTTATCCGCGAGGATGATCCGGGCTGCGTACCGATGGCTCAGTAGAAATGGAAACGTTTGAAGCAGGCCAGCGTGAACCGCTGGCCTGTTGACTTACATAGGCCCGCTAGACGGGCTCACGCATCAGGCCGGCTTATCAGGCCGGCTCCATCCCATGAGCCAGCTTGGCCGAAGCAGCCTCGGGCGACGCCAGAAACGACAGCAGCGCCTGAGCTGCTTCGCGCTGCTCGGACACCGCGCAGATAGCGGCCGAGAATACCGTGATGATCTGGATTTCAGCAGGCAACGCGCCAATGACATCGATGCCTGGCACATGCATCATCTCGCTCCATTGCTGAAACCCCAGCTCGACCTGGCCTCGTGCGACAAGCGTGCCGACTGGTACGCCAGTCGGCGCCTGCACCATACGCGGCGCGATGGTCTCGACAATGCCCCAGCGTTCGAACAGACGAACCAGTTTCTTGCCGCTAGGCCCCGTGGAATAACCGATGCTGCGCGCGGCGAGAATGGCGTCGCGAGTCGCAGTTTCAGTGCTGATATCGGGTCGCGGCGCACCTGCGGCCACCGCTACCGCGACGCCCGAACGCGCAAGATCGACCCGGCTGCCCGGCACAACGCGGCCCGCTTCTGCCAGCCGCTCGATCACATCAGCCGCCAGCACCACAATGTCAAACGGTTCGGCATCCTGAACGAGACGGGCCGCGACAACGCCGCCCTTCGATTCGATCAGCACCCTCCGTCCGGAACGCCGCTCATAGGCGGCGCTCAATTCGGCCAGCACATCACGGGTGGCCATTGAAGAGACACCCGTGATCGCCTGATTCATGGTTTCGATTTCGTGCATGGCCTCGATTGCCGTCCTGTTCAATCGATATATCGCAAACCTGCCTTCTGCAGCGGTTCGCGCATGTTGTACATGTCCAGACCCAGCACGCCGGAGGCAAGCTTGGCTCGTTTCTCGCCTTCGAAGGCTTCACGCGCAGCCGCTTTTTCCAGGACCTTGGCCGCTGAGGCAGCAGGCACCACGACGATGCCGTCCTCGTCCGCCACTACGGCATCGCCGGGATTTACCAGTGCGCCTGCGCATACCACCGGTACGTTCACGGAGCCCAGCGTCGCCTTGACTGTACCCTTGGCAGAGATCGCTTTGCTCCACACTGGAAACTTCATCTCGGCGAGCACGGTCACGTCGCGCACACCTGCATCGATAATCAGTCCAACGGCGCCGCGGGCTTTGAAGCTGGTCGCCAGCAGATCGCCGAAATAGCCGTCGGTGCAATCCGCCGTGACACCCGCAACGACGATGTCGCCCGGCTGGATCTGCTCCGCCGCCACATGGAGCATCCAGTTGTCGCCCGGCTGCAGCAGCACCGTCACGGCTGCGCCGCCTACGCTTGCGCCGCTATAGATCGGCCGCATGTACGGTTTCATCAGGCCGGTGCGGCCCATCGCCTCGTGCACGGTTGCAGAGCCGAGCGCGCCCAGCCTGGCCGCCGCGTCACGATCTGCGCGTTGAATGTTGCGATATACGACTCCCAGTTCATACATGACCGATCTTCCTTCCTTTAACGTTCTCGGGATTTCAATGCTGCATCGAGGCGCGGATAGACACGTCGCGCGTTACCCTCGTAGATCTTGTAGCGCTCGTCCGCATTCATGTGCGCGGCTTCGACATAACGCTTCGTATCGTCGAAATAGTGGCCTGTTTCCGGGTCGATTCCGCGCACGGCGCCGATCATCTCGCTCGCAAACAGAATGTTCTCCACCGGGATCACGCGCGTAAGCAGGTCGATGCCCGCCTGGTGATACACGCAGGTGTCGAAGAACACGTTGTTGAGCAGATGATCCTTGAGCAATGGCTTCTTCAGTTCCTGCGCCAGTCCGCGAAAACGTCCCCAGTGATAAGGCACAGCACCGCCGCCGTGCGGAATCACAAAGCGTAGCGTGGGAAAATCGCGGAACAGATCCGACGTGAGGCACTGCATGAAGGCGGTGGTGTCCGCGTTCAGGTAGTGCGCGCCGGTGGTGTGAAAACACGCGTTGCAACTCGTGCTCACGTGGATCATCGCGGGGATGTCGTACTCCACCATCTTCTCGTAAATCGGATACCACGAGCGGTCAGACAGCGGCGGACTGGTCCAGTGACCACCGGACGGATCCGGATTCAGATTGATCGCAACGTTGCCGTATTGCTCCACGCACTTGACGAGTTCGGGGACGCAGGTGGCGATGTCGACACCCGGGCTTTGCGGCAACATGGCCGCGGGAATGAAATGATCGGGAAACAGTCGGCTCACGCGATAGCACAGCTCATTGCAGATCGCCGCCCAGGTGCTGGAAACTTCGAAGTCGCCAATGTGATGCGCCATGAAGCTTGCACGAGGACTGAAGATCGTCAGATCGAGACCGCGCTCGCGCATCAGCCGCAACTGGTTGCTCTCGATCGATTCGCGCAGTTCGTCATCGCTGATTTGCAACTCGGCGACCTTCGGCCGCTCTGCGGGATTGTTGATGCCCGCAATCTGACGGTTGCGCCACGCCTCCAGCGCCTTCGGAGCGGTGGTGTAATGGCCGTGAATATCAATGATCATCGTTGTTTCCAGATAACTGAAGCAGGTTTCAGCGCGCGACGCTGGCTGGCGAGCGCGCCGAATTGTTTAATGCGCCGCGGTCGGCTGCGGCACCGCCTCGCTGGCGTTGGTACGCTGAGCCAGCAAGATGGCGATAGCGGCCAATGCGGCGGGCACAGCCAGCATCGCGAGAATGGCGCCGAACTGCCAGCCGAGCCCGAGCAATGCGCCGCCGATCGCAGAGCCAAAGATGCTGCCGAAGCGGCCCACGCCAAGCATCCAGCTCACACCGGTTGCACGCGCAACCGTCGGATACCGGCTCGGCGCAAAGGCATTCAAGCCCGTCTGCGCACCGCTCATGCAGAAGCCAGCGAGGAACACCAGCAACGTGAGCGACGAGGACATGGCGCCGATCCAGCCCAACGCGAGCACGCACAGACCGCCGCCCACGTAAGCCGCACTGATCACAGGCGCAGGCCGGACCTTGTCCATCACCCAACCGACCAGAATCGCGCCAATGGTGCCGCCGATCTGGAACATGGCCGTCACGTTGGCAGCAGTGCTGACCGTCAATCCAGCGTCTTTCATCAACGTAGGCAGCCAGCCGGTCAACAGGTAGATGACGAGCAGGCCCATGAAGTATGTGACCCATAGCGCCACGGTCGTGACGCCGTAGCCATGCGCGAACAGCACGCCGATCGGCTTGCGCGTGGGCAACGGCGGTTCGTTCGAGACGAAGACCTCGTCACCGGAAAAGCGTGCGCCGGTTACTCGGCCCAGGATAGCGCCAATCCGCGCGGATGCGACGCCGCGCACTGCCAGCAGACGAGCCGACTCAGGCAGCAACCAGACCTGCAACGGAATCAGCGCCAACGGCAGCACGCCACCGAAGATCAACACGGCGCGCCAACCATGAGCGGGGATCAGCCAGCCGGCAGCAAAGCCGATCAGCGCTGAGCCCAGGTTGAAGCCGGTAAACATGATCGTGATCAGCAGCGCACGTTTGCGCTGCGGTGCGTACTCCGACAGCAAGGTCGTCGTGTTCGGCATCGCGGCGCCAAGGCCAATGCCCGTCAGCAATCGCAGCAATGCCATGGTCGCGGGCGACTGGGTAAAAGCCGTCGCGATCGTGAAAATGCCAAACAGGAAAATCGACGTAATCAACACCCACTTGCGGCCAATACGGTCCGAAGCGGGGCCGGCTGTCAGCGCACCGATCACGAGACCAATCGGCGCCGCGCTCATCACCAGACCGAATGCGGGTCGTGAAATGCCCCAGTCGTGAATGATCGAAGGTGCGATAAATCCCATGATGGCGACATCCATGCCGTCTGCCGTAACCACGAGAAAACACAGCACCACCAGTAGCCACTGATACGCCGAGATCGCCCGGTCATCAATAAAGGCCTTGATATCAATCGTTTTACCGCTTGCCATCTGCTTTCTCCTGTCTCCTTGCCTGCGCTTCGGGCGTGACCGCCGTGGTCCGCCTGCCCCATGCAGTGGTTATTTAGAATCGCGTGGGGTCATCATGCGAAAGAAGCCCCACGAACGGTCCGCTTACTCGCCCATCTTTTTCCCCGTACTATCCCAATCCAGTTTTCCTGCAGTTTTTCCTGCCACCGAATACAAAGCGCCCGGCGCGTTGCGGGTGCGCTGAAACTCTTCCAGCGTTTCGCCGCGCATGGCGGCATAGATGTGAAGGTTCGACACTCCCGTGACAGCGCCGAGTTTTTCGAGCATGAAGAAGATGACGCCGTAGTGCAGCAGACCGCGCCAGTCACGGCGACGGATCAGGTCCCGTTCTTCCTCGCTCAGGCTGGCCGCCTCGAAGCTCGCTTCGGGATCGCGCAGGAACGCTTCGCGCTGGGCAGGCTCGACCATGCGATGCAGGTATTCGTTGATGCGGTAAGCGCGCACCGCCGTTTCGATACTGAACGGGTACGTGCCCTCGAGTTTCTCGATGCCGGCGAGTTGAACCGACATACGCTGACGATGGCGTTCCACGACCGCAGGATTCGTTTCGCCATCCTCACCTTCGTAGATTGCCGTGGCGATACCTGCCATCGAGGGCAGATAGTAGCTACGGTGCTTGCAGGTGACATTGGCCGACAACGCGCCGCGCATGGTGAGCCACATGACTACTTCCGCGCCCTCGAAGCCACCCAGTTCGGCGTATTCGGCCAGCGTCATGTCGGCCAGTTGCTCCGGATCATGCTCGAACAGGTCGAGGAAACGCTGGTCCCATTCCGTGTTGTTGAATCCGGCGCGCTCGCCGTGCACCTGGTGCGACAGGCCGCCGGTGGCGAGGATCGCGACCTTGAGATCTTCGGGATAACTTTCGATGGCACGCCTCAGCGCTTGCCCGAGCTTGTAGAAGCGCCGCGCACTGGGCACCGGCAATTGCAGCACGCCCATCTGCAGCGGCACCAGTTTCACCGGCCATTCAGGCTTGTGCGGGCACAACATGGACAAGGGCGAGAAGCAGCCGTGATCGAGCGCCCTGTTCTGGAAGAACGACATGTCGAACTCATCGGTCACCAGAGAATTGCCGATGTGCGCGGCCAACCCGGGGTGCCCTTTTATCGACGGCAGATCGCGTGCGCCGCCCCCTTCGTCCGCCACCTGCCATTCCGAACCGACGCCTAGCGTGAAGGCCGAATAGTGATCGAAGAAAAACGAGGTGACGTGATCGTTGTAAATGGTCAGGATCACGTCGGGTTTCTTTTCCGCCAGCCAGGCGGCCAGCGGCGCGAAGTTTTCGAAGATCGGCGCCCAGACGGGGTCGTCACGCTTGTTCTTGTCGAACGCAAAGCCGATCGTAGGTGTGTGCGAGGCGGCGATGCCGCCAATAATCCGTGCCATGCCAGTACTTCTCCAGAGAGTCGCGTCCGTCCGCTCGTTTCTGCGTAATGGCTGTGTAATCCCTGCACATTGCGGACGCATAGGACGGCCGCCGGAACGGCGCCGCCTGTCAGGACGAAAGGTAGCCCTGGGAGGGGAACATCAAAAGGGGGGGTTAACCGCATACATTGACGAAAACGTGCGGAGATTCGGTGTTGCGGAGCGTGTCTTACAGCAAAGAGTGTCTCTCCACAGGCCCGTCCAACAAGGGATTGGCGGGACCCGTCGAATATCGAAGGAAATGTCAGCGGCGATTCACGGCAAAACAGGCCGATAAACAGATTAGATGCGGTGAGAATGAAGTCGCAACAGGTCCCGTCAAGGAAGACCCGCTTCCGCCAACAAGGTGCGCGATCGCGGGCCCCTGTGCCGAAATGCGCATCTTAAGCGCCCGTTGTATTCAAGACGCGACAATTTCGTCTGCCTAAACTCAAACCACCCATCGTGGTCAATTTGAGGAGTGGTACTCGCGCGTCACCCGCTGTCGCGACCATTTTTCACGCCCGGAACATCAGGCTGGCCGAACCATCGCCCATCTGCGATCTTCTTCTGGAGGCAAGCTATGTCGACGATTCCCGCCCGTATCGAACGGATGCCGTATTCGAGCTTCCACCGCCGGTTGCTGTTCATGGGCGGGCTGGGGTATGTCTTCGATGCCATGGACGCCGCCGTGCTGGCATTCCTGCTGCCCGTGCTGCGAGTCCAATGGCACCTGACCAGCGTGCAGACCGGCGTACTTGGCAGTGGCACGTTTATCGGCTATTTCGTGGGCGCGTCGGTGGCTGGCATCCTCGGCGACCTGATCGGCCGCCGCAAGGTCATGATGTGGTCGCTCGCCATCTATTGCGTGGCCTCCGTGGCAAGCGCCGTCGCCAACGACTGGCCCTTTTTCATCGTGACACGAATTATCGCGGGAATCGGCACCGGCGCGGAGAGTGCCATCGTGGCGCCGTTCCTGTCGGAGTTCGTGGCCCGGAAATATCGGGGCAGTTTCACCGGGAGTCTCGCTTCGTTCTTTTCGTTCGGCTTTGTTGCGGCCGCCCTGCTCGGCTATTTCGTGATCCCGCTCGGTCCGGACGCGTGGCGTGCGGTGATGATTCTCACCGCGTTGCCCATCGTGATGCTGCTGTGGTGGCGCAAGGCGTTGCCCGAATCGCCTCGCTGGCTCGACAGCCGGGGCCGCACCGCGGAGGCGGAGGTGATCGTCGCCGGGATCGAGGCGGAATTGCGGGCGGCAGGGGTCGAGCTCGCGCCGCTGGAATCGGTGGACGCGCCCGCCGCGCCGGTCATCACAAACGGCAAGACGGTACTCGGGAATCTGAAAACGTTGTGGTCCGCCAGGCTCGCACGCACCACCGCAATGGCCTGGCTGATGTGGCTTTCCATCACGTTCAGCTATTACGCATTCTTCACGTGGATTCCCGGGCTGCTGGTGCAAAGCGGCATGACCATTACGCGCAGCTTCTCCTATTCGCTCGCCATGTATCTCGCGCAGATCCCAGGCTACTTTTCCGGCGCCTGGCTCAACGAGAGAATCGGCCGGCAAGCGACGATCGCCTCGTACATGGTGCTTGGCGGTATGGCCGCACTCGGCATGGCGCTGACCCACACCAACAGCGGCATCATGGTCTCGGGTATCTTCCTGTCGTTCTTCATGAACGGCACGTACGCCGGCGTCTACGCCTACACGCCTGAAGTCTTCCCCACCGATGTGCGCACAACCGGCATGGGCGTGTCTTCCGCTATCGGTCGGCTGGGTGCGATCGCGGCGCCAATCCTGGTCGGATATCTCTACCCCGTGTTCGGATTCACCGGCGTGTTCGGTGCAACCACACTGGTGCTGCTGATCGGCGCCGTGGCCGTTGTGTTGATGGGTGTGCCCACGCGGGGCAGGTCGCTGGAAGACATTGCCGCGAGCACCGGCAACGATCGTCTCGAACTGGTTGAATCGAGGCAATGACGCACACGATGACCCATCGCTGACGCGAACCCGATGACATCCTGGAGGAGGACCATGCATGACTAGCATCCTGTTTAAAAACGGCGCTTTGCTCGATCCGCTGGAGGCAGAATTGCGGCCCGGCTACGAAGTGCTCGTCGAAGGCGACACCGTCCGCGAAGTGTCCGACCGGCCGATATCGTCGGCGGGCGCTCACGTCGTCGATCTCAACGGCAAGACCATCATGCCGGGGCTGATCGATTTGCATGCTCACATGATCGCGACGCAATTCGACCTGCCGGGTCAGGTGCGAATGCCCAACGTGTTCGTCACGCTGAAGGCTTTGCCGATCATGCAAGGCATCTTGCGGCGCGGCTTCACAACCGTGCGCGACGCTGGCGGCTCAGGGCTCGCGCTCAAGCAATCGGTCGAGATGGGACTCGCCCAGGGACCGCGCCTGTTCATCGCCGGCCGAGCGCTGAGCCAGACCGGTGGACACGGCGACACGCGCGGGCGCGCCGACTTCATCGTCCCGGACGCTCCGTGCAATTGTTGCGTCCGGGTCGGCGCTTTGAGCCGGGTGGTCGACGGCGTGGACGAGCTTCGCAAGGCGGTACGCGAAGAACTACAGATGGGCGCAGACCAGATCAAGATCATGGCGTCGGGAGGCGTTGCATCGCCGACCGATCCAATCGGGGCGTTCGGCTACTCAGAGGACGAAATCCGCGCGGTCGTCGCGGAGGCGCAGGGTCGCGGCACCTACGTGATGGCGCACGCTTATACCGCCGCGTCGATGCAGCGCGCGGTGCGCTGCGGCGTACGCACGATCGAACATGGCAATCTGATCGATGAGCCGACCGCCAGACTGATGGCCGAGCACGGCGCTTTCGTAGTGCCTACCCTCGTCGCTTATGAAGCGCTACACAGCGAGGGCGTGAAATACGGTTTGCCTGCCGAGAGCGCAGCCAAGATCGAAACCGTGCGCGTGGCGGGTCTGCAGTCGCTGGAAATCTTTAAACGCGCCGGGGTGAAGATGGGCTTTGGATCCGACCTGCTCGGTCCGTCACACCGCCTCCAAAGCGACGAATTCACGATTCGCGCGCAAGTCCTGACGCCGGCCGAAATCATCAGCAGCGCAACGACGATAGGCGCCGAAGTGCTCGGCATGACGGGCAAACTCGGACGCCTGGCGGCGGGAGCGTTTGCCGATCTGCTCATCGTCGACGGGAATCCGCTCAAAGACCTGAACTGCCTGACTGGGCAAGGCGAGCACATTCATGTGGTCATGAAAGGCGGCAAAGTGGAGTTTGGCACCCTGCACTGACTGACGCGCCGGAGGCATAAATAAAAAATGGCGCCATGCTCAAAAGCATCGCGCCGAGACGCGCCTCTCGTGGCAGCGTGAAAAAACCCGGCAGTCCGGCGCCAGTGCCAGCGCCGTTGCCGGTTTCCGTTACGTTAGAACGAGTGTTGAATGCCCGCGTACGCGCCGGTCTGGGTACGGCCTTGCGTCGGGTTCTCGTTGAACGAGCCGTTGGTCAGGCCACCAGGGCCTTCGCTGTTGGCATCGAGACCGAAGTTGGCGGTACTGCTGTTACGCACTTGCGCAACCTGGAAATCGAGCAAGGTACGCTTGGACAGGTTGTACGTGCCGCCCACCGTGTAGATGGTTGCGTTGCCGCCGCCGTTGTTCGTGTTCACGTGGTAGACCGCAGCAATCAGCGCCGCAGCCGCCGTGGCCTGCCACGTCACACCGCCCCATTCCATGTCGGCCGTGCTCGGCGACGTTGGCGAACCGACTGGCGTGACCACGCCACCCGAGGTGCGCTCAGCCGTATAGCTGGCTTGGACCTTGAATTGACCGAGGAACAGGTTTGCACCGACGAAGTATTCGCGCGATGCCGTGAACGGATTGTCGAGCTGGCCGTTGAGCGGGTCGCGAATTTCGTCGTAGATACCGCGCACCTGGAACAACGGATTGGTATACGTAACCTGCAGGCCGTCGCTACGGCCGGTTGCCGCACCGGCTACGCCTTCATTCCAGTTGGTGGAGTTGCCGAGACCATACTGGCCATACGCGTCAAAGCCAGCGATCTTCGGCGACTGGTACGACAGGTTGTTGCTGGTGTGTTCCCAGTTGCGGCCGCGAACCAGCGAGGCCGACGACCAGTTCGACTGGCCGAACGGATCGAAGTCCCAGTCGCCGTTAGCGATCTGCAACTGACGCCCCATCAGGAACGTACCGAACTGGTCGTTCGAAAGTCCGACGTTAGCAATCCGGTCAAACAGAGAACCCGACAAACCCAGCGAGCCTGTAGCAGTACTAAACGCACCTTCCAACTGAAACACGGCCTTGGTACCGCCACCCAGATCCTCGGAGCCTTTGAGGCCCCACAGACTCGTACCCCAGTCGCCACTCTCCTGCCGCCAACGCGAGGTAGACCCGGTACCGTTGTTGCCCGGCAAGCCGCTTATATACTCGATGCCGGCATCCAGCCGGCCATACAGCGTCACGCTCGTTTGAGCTTGCGCAACCACACCGACCGACATCAACGCGGCGGCAACCAAACTCTTCTTCACCTTCATCCTCTCCTCCATACCGTTTTAAAAGGAATGACCGACTACATGCGGTATTGCCTCGCCGGCAATACCCGAATGGGCATCAACTTATTAGGAGCTTCACGTGGAGGACGGGCACAGAAATTCGTCTCGGCAATTGCGGGCGTGGCGCCTCGCAGCCGGTCTCCTGTCTGCAATCCGCCCAATGGGTGGAGCAAAACTACTTTTAATTGTGTCTCTTTTACTACTTTGGTTACCAGTCTACCAAAACACCTTTCAGGAGGCACAACAATCCAGTCCGGTTTAATCGCATGTCCCCAAACCGCAACACAACCTGATTGAAAGAAACTCGGTACTCCATTTGTCAATCCGATGCCATCGAATTTCACATAACAGGATACCTCAGCGCTAAAGCGGCAAAATTTTTCACATTGTGGCGATTAGAAATAAAACCGGAAACAGCTGATTATCGAATTCGCTAACAATCGCCGCACGTGCAATATCAATGCGAATTTAATTGCTAATTTAGCAATAGTTATTTTCCTGATCTGATGAGATTAAAAACGGGCGCAACGACGCCCGCCTCGCTGCGCCAGCGGGCGCGCGAGGTTCGGGGACTACAGGGACGGGGACGGTGATGCGGACGGTCAGAATGCTTCGGCGGGCATGCGCGGCGAAGCGTGCGGTTGACTGAGCGACTGGTATCCAGATACCGGGTCGAGCCGGTAACCGTAGTTGTAGATGGGTGTGAGGACGAAGTCGCCGTCGTCGCGCAACTGCAGTTTCGAGCGGATCGCGGAGATGTGTGCCGTCATCGTGCGGGCATTGATGCGCTCGTTATGCCGCCACACGGCCCCGGCGAGGTAGACACGTGACACGGGCCTCGCGAGGTTCCTGAAAAGGATCAGGGCCAGCTGGTACTCCTTCTGCGTCAGGGGAACCCGTGTCTCACCCACCAGCACGCCTCGCCCGCGCGTCTCGAAGGCGTAGCGGCCAAACTGGGTGGCAGTAGTGGTGGCGTAGCCATCCCACGTCCCGCTGAGAGTGCTTTTCACTGACGCGACCAACGCTCGCGCGGAGACGGGTTTGACAAGCAGCCCATCCTTTTCGCGGATCATCTGGCTCAGCCGGCGTTCGTCGCTTCCGACCAGCAGCATTCTCCGGTCGGGCCAGAAAATCTCCGCCAGATACGAAACGAGCCGCTTGTCGAGCTTCATTGCGTCGCTATCGACAATTGCCAGATCGGCTTCGAGTACCCATGGACTATCGATCAGCGCATGAGGACTGCCATAGCCGCGACAGTGATAACCGGCATGCCGAAGCATAGTGGTCATCGACCATGGATTATCAGGATCATTCTCGAGTGTGACCAGCTTCATCATTCTTCCCGCTCAATAACTCGCGTAAACAATACTCGCAACTCGCAAACAGCGTGCGCGACGTGGCAGCGTCCTATCTGATTTAGGCACATTCAGCGTGCATGTCAAGGCACCATGATTACCGACAATCCTTTAAAACCGGAATCATTTCGAGTGTTGCAATACTGTTTTGATCGATATCACAGCAATATTGGAAATACCCATCAAGATACAATCGGGTAAGTTTTCGAAAGGGCCTATTCCCGAAACGCCAGCGCGTCACGGTTCAATCCGTCCATCAAGTCAATGCAGTAACGTACGTGCGCGCAGACCGGAGGCCACCAGTCCCGGAAGCGACGTCGGGGCCCCACCCCACTGCCTGGCGTGTATCTGCGTCACCCCCTATTTCTGTAGTCAGGATTCCGATGGATACGTTGGAAAGCATGCGGATGTTCGTTCGAGTCGTCGAGGCGGGCAGCTTTACCAAAGCGGCGTCGCTCTCCTCTGTGAGCACGCCTCAGATGTCGCGTGCGATCACCGACCTCGAGTCTCGGCTGCACACGCGTCTGCTTCATAGAACAACACGGCATATGTCGCTGACCGAAGCCGGCGAACGCTATCTGCAACACTGCGAGCAGATTCTGGCGCAGGTCGATCTGGCGGAAGCGGAGGCGGCAGGCGCGGGTGGCCAGCCGTCAGGGAAGCTGCGGGTTCACGCAACAACCACATTTGGACAGCACCATCTGGCGCCGCTGATTGCGCGGTATAACCGGCGTTTCCCTGACGTTCTGATCGAACTGGTACTCGCGCAACGTGTGCCCGATATGGTCGACGAAGGTTTCGACGTTTCGGTGGTGGTGGCGCGCAGCCTGGCAGATTCGGCGCTGGTGTCGCAACGCATCGGCAGTCTTTATACGATCCTCTGCGCTTCGCCGCGATACCTGGCGAGGCACGGCACTCCCCTGCGCCTCGCGGACCTCAACAAGCACACGTGCCTGCAACTGGTTCTGCCCGATGTTCCGCTCGGACAATGGCATTTCGAAGACGTGGACGATCCTGTGTTTCGTCTCGCGCGGCCGGTGCCGTTCACGGTCAATGTCTCCGAAGCGCTGGCAGAGGCGATTCGCGAGGGGATGGGTATCGGGCCGTTGCCCATCTCGGTCGCGCTTCCCGCGCTACGCGACGGCAGCCTCGTGCGCGTGCTGCCTGAGCATCGTCTGCGCGCCAACAACGTCTACGCGTTGTACGCGTCACGACGCTACCTCGACGCCAAGATCAAAACCCTTGTGGAGTTTTTTCGGGAACAGGTACCGCTCTCGCTGGCTGCGCAGGAAAGCGAGCTGGATGCGTTCGGGCATGGTTTGATTCGCGAACCGCATTCCATCTGAGGCTGTGGTCGGACGAATGCGCTGCGGCGATCGCCACGCTATAGTTTCGTCCGATCAATATTGATGTACATGTGAATGGATCGCTTCTTTATGCAACGCGCAAGCGCCGTCGCATATTTAATGGATCGGCGTCGGCGCTGGTTGCAGAAGATTGAGACCACGCCGGGCGGCGATGTTGAATTTGAGCGGCAGGAAGTTGAGTTGCTAGCACAGCTCATTCTCGACGTGCGCGCCGCGCGGGTGAACACTTTTCAGTTCACCCGTCCGCAGGCTGTCGAGATCTACGTTTCTGACAACTAGCGCGAGGGGCGAGCGTTTTACCTGAAAGGGTCTTAGTTCGCGACCCTGAGGATGCTAGCCGTTTTGTCGCTGTCGACGGTCACCGCCTTCACTTCTGCATGCGCATGCAGCTCATACTCCTCGATCGCCTCCGTCGGTGCAGAGGGAAACCATGAGATTCGTCCCGCGCATTCGATTCCGACCTGGCGATCATGCCAATAGATTGTGTTTTCCATGATCTCACCTCGCTTTCCTTGAAGAGGAGATCGTATTGTGCGCGCGGCCCGGATTAAGTACGTTGTCCGGCGCACATGTGCAAGCGGAATGTGCGGCCAGGACCTCGAATTTGTCCGAAACGAGATGGGGCACTTTATTCGGCTTGGTGGTGCATCGAACAGTCGACACGACATATGAGTAAGATGTCGCCTACAACGTGCGCCGCCGCACCCCATGCATGGGCGGTAAATCCGTTCGGAGCAGAGCGTGTGAAAGGACCGGCGCACGACCTGTGGAAGTATTTAACTAAACGCCCTAGAGCTCAAATACCGCGTATTCATGACAAATCGTATCGAAATGGGTCAGAGCGTAGCCTTCCAGATGTCTCAGTCCCTAGGCGACTCTCTGTTGGCAATGATCGTTGTCAACAACCTGGCGCGAAACGGTCATCGCGTCGTCGTTTTCGGCGACTACATGTACTCCTTGCGCGACTGGTTTCCGGACTTCGAGATTCATCGCACTCCGAAGGATGATGAGGCGTATGCCGCCTACAGTGACTTCGACGTAGTGCTGCACACCTACCCGCGTAACGTAGTTGGGAATACACGTGACTGGCACCGTCGAGTGCTGGTGATGGACGAGTGGCCCATCTTCCGTCAGGTGAAGAGCATGGTCGACATTCATGTTGAGATTTGCGAGAACGAGCTTGGCCTGAAAGACGTCATTCGTGGCAATGGATGTCAGGCACCCCGCCACTTGCGGATGAGGGCTAATCCCGGGCGCGTGGCGATTCACCCAAGCGCAACCTTGAAGGGGAAGATGTGGGTGCCGCGCCGCTTCGTTGCGTTAGCCAGCCAGTTGCGCAGTAGAGGGTTCCAGCCAGAGTTCATCCTGGCCCCGAATGAGCGGGAGGCGTGGCGTCATGTGGAAGCTCGTGGCTTCGGGATGCCGGATTTCCAGTCGTTGAGCGATGTTGCCGCGTACATCTATGAGTCGGGTCGATTTGTAGGTAACGACTCCGGTCTCGCGCACCTGGCATCCAATATAGGGACGCCGGCGGTTTCGCTGATGGTTCGAAACAAGATTGCCAAGCGCTGGCGACCCGATTGGACTGAGAGCAGAGCTGTGCTGCCGTTCCCGATTTTGCCTGGGAAAATCGCGAAGGATAAACTCTGGAAATATTTTTTGCCGGTGTCTCGCGTCGTGAAGGCGTTTTCGGAATTGCAGGAAGCGGCGGAGCGGGGTTGAGGGCGTTGTTGTGCATGATGGGGGGCGACCCTGCATGGCTGGGTCGCCCCCGTACAAAGAAGTTAATATCTTGCCGCGGTTATTTCTTCAGCGCGGAATTCAGCAGACGGAATCCCGGTGAATTTTCAGCGTAGTAATAGATATCGAACTGCTGGCAGCTTAATTTCTTTGTGTACGCCCCAAGCGGCGCCACATCTTCCGCGTAGATGAAGTTCGGCGCCCGTTGACCGTTCGATTTATCTACTATCACTCCGTTGAAAGATAAATTGAAATATGGGGAGCTATTGTTCATCCATCTCATACGGCCAAGGCCTGCGAGCTGCAACACTCGACTACCAGAAGTGGAATATAAATCAAGTGCCCTGACAGTCCAGAATCCACCGACGGCGTTGAACGGCTGCTGACTCATATAATGATTATAGCAATCAACAGACTCTGAATCTGAATAGCTAGCTGCCTCGGCACTAGACAGTCGCGAAGGCACATACGAGACAAACGCAATCAAGACAAAAACGAAAAAGAACGCGAGCGTCTTTTCGCGGGAAAAACCTTTCCACATGTAAAACAAGGGGATTAAGCCCAATGCTGGGATAAACACCAATGGAACAAAATAACGCGTGTACGAATTCCCACTAGCGATTGTTCCAAATATTGTGGATAGCGGGCAAATCACAGCAAAAAACGCCACGATAAGAGCAATTGTGCTCAAAGTGCTGTCGTCATGGAAAAAGGTTCGCCGTCCCTTCGCACACAGGACTATCACCACCGCTACAGAAATCAAGAACACTCCGGCCATGACGCTATATTCGAGCAGGCTCAGGCCATTCCTCGCGATTTCCACTACAACACTCCAGCAATCCATGATGCTGGCAGTAATTTTCCCAAAATCGATATAGCCCGCGACGGCGTTTCCTACCAGATCGCGGCATAGGTGACGAAATATCTGGCCAGCAATCAGGCCAAACAATTGAAGCACAGTGGCCACCACCAGCTGACGAAATGAGAGTCGCCGGATAGCCCACACCAGGAAAACCGTTGCAAGGAAAGGCAGGGAAAACTGAAGTAACAGCAACGGGTCCGAAAAATAAGTCAGCCCGGTGACCACCACGATGGAGCCTCCGAGCAATCCATTCACCCGGCCGCTGGCGTTGGCGTTGCTCCGCTTTATGAGTTCAATATGCAAGTAAAGCAAAAGCAACGATGCAAGAATCACACCGTAGTAGTAGGTTGTGATCAGAAAAACCGAGGCAATGGTTCGTCGATTCACCTCAGGCTGCACCTCGCAGAGCATATAAAAAACCGCGAGACACAATCCGGATACGGCGAAAGCCTCGCTTCTACCTGTGTCTTTTAGAATCGACTTCGCTATAAGAAAATATAGCGCAAACAAGGTAACCAGATTAAGAAAAGCATTGAACAAAAACGTATACTTGGTAACAGGCACCAGAATACTGCTCACTGCGTAGAACAACCCTTCCGGAAACAAGAACAACTGGGAGGATAAGATCCAATGAAAACTTTCCCCAGCGCGGACAGATTTTGCAATGAGAGCCAGCGTTAGCGAATCGCCATTATAAAGAAGCAAACTCGCCCATGGTGTCAAATACAGATGTGCCAGAGCAATGCTAGCAATCAGCAATACGATTACAAATAATCCGAAAATACGAGCGTATCGCACAGCAGAAGATGAAGTCCTGCTGCTTTCGCGTATATCAACGGCCATTTTTTCCGAGCCTTATTTTCACAACCAGAAACAGACTGTCAATGATCGTTCTAGCCGGCATCTTTGAATTACCATGTTGCCGGTCATGAAACACGATTGGTACTTGAGCAATTTTCCGGCTTTTCACCGCAGCCCGATGCTTCAGGTCAATCAGAAAGCCATACCCGGCGCTGTAGAGCGAATCGAAATCAATCTGTGTCAGCAGCTTTGTGCTGTACATATTGAACCCACCGGTATAGTCGGTGAGTTCCCGACCCAGGATGGTTTTCGCATAAAAATTACCGCCCCGGCTCAATACTTTTCTGTACCAGCTCCAGTCCGGTGTCGCGCCACCGTCAATATAACGGGTAGCGGTCACAAAATCAGCGCCATCCCTTGCCGCAAGTATAAATTGATCTATATATTCGGGATTGTGGGAAAGATCAGCATCCATCTGCAAAACATAGTCCGGCGCATCTTCCAGATTCATCATTGCCTTGAATCCGTAAATGTATGCCCTGCCCAAACCTTCTTTCTTCTCCCGAACCATGACGGTTACGGAATAGTTGTCTGATTTCAGTCGCTGACCGACCTCCCTTCCGAGCACCGCCGTGCCGTCGGGCGAAGAATCATCGAGCACGACAACGTTAAAGCTTACGTCGCGGAATCTGTCGCTTACTTTTCTAAGTGCTTCGAGCAATATTCCGATGTTCCCCGATTCATTGTACGTGGGGACCAAAATTGCAATTTTCATAAATTTTTCCCATATTTCATCTCCCCGACTCCCCTCACCAACGCAAACGCAATATCCCGTTAGCCTATATCAGCTTTTGACTTTTTTTCGGAAAGTCCATTTGTCGTTCAAAACAAAATTGAAGCCACTCGAAACAAGTATTGCGCACAGGTTTGCTATCAGATAATAAACGCCAATCTTGATCAGAAAATTTGTCAGGAAAAACTGTACGCCAATGCCGAGCCATGAAGCCATGGCATATCGGAGAAACTCAATGAAAATGTTTGCCTCGACAGTTTCATGCTTCCGGTCACGCCATGTCCAGTGACGGTTCCAGATGAAATTGTTCAGTATGGAAACCAGAATCGCGACTGTCAAAGCCAGATTCAATCGCAGGTCCACGCCATGGAAATTGCTGGTCACTCCCCTGAACAACCATTCTTTCCCAACGAACAGCATGCAAATATTGACAGGAATACCCGAGACACCTACCAGGCCAAATTTGACAAACCTATGATTAATTACTTTCTTTGGTAAATGTAAATAGCCGCTCATCTCGATTTCCATGTCTATCCGCATGTTCGCCGCCCACGCGGCTTATCGCAATGGCGACAATCCTACGCTGACATCCGAATCTCCAAACTCATTTCCCGTGCCAGCTCAGTATGAGGCTGGACGGCATCACCGCAACTTCAAAGCAATTTTCGGTAATGCTGACGATGCGACGACAGGCGGAAGCACGGGGAATAAAGCAGAGGGCACTCAAGTGTTCGAACTGCTTAACACCTGGAGCGCTGTGACCGGAACCTATGCTGCCTTTCGCATCTGCCGAACCGCAGCCGCCGATTCGCATGTTTTACCGATTTGCCGTAGAACAGCCCGGCAAAGCAGCGGCCATTGTACTCAATTCTCCCACCCGCGACGACCCTGGCAGGTAGCAGCGCTTGCGAGCAAACGGAATCTGCGGCTTTATAACAGCTGAGGTTTTGACGCTCAGAAACAGTCGAACACGACTTCGACCATCTCATCCGTCACACCCCATACGCTATCGGTATGGACAGTGACTACGTGAAGCTGGGCGTTTCGCGCATTGCAGTAGGCTGCCGCATGCTTCAATCCAGCGCTTTTGACATGGGACCACGAGGTGAAGGAGTTGCGCGCGCGACTCGTCAGGCTCAGGTGGCCGTCCTGCCGTGAGCCCACGGTCGAGACGGTCGTGCATGCTGCAAGCAGGGTGATCCCCGCAGCCGCTGCGCTTTGCTTCACGGTTCCCCGCCAGATAGCGGCGGAGGGGACCGTGAGTTGCAAACGGAAGAAGGAATTGGACATAAGTGCTGAAGAGAGGACCAAGGCAGCGTGATTCTATCCGCACAGACGGTCGGTCATGTGTCAATTCAAAATACCATGAGTTCGGTCCTCAGTCGAAACATCGATTGCGAAACGTCGATCCAAAGCGTGGCAAATTTGCACTTAGGCAGTCTGGAGAGCAGCACTGCCGTGCAGTTGTCCCGAATAACTCTCGCTCACGCCAGACGACATCGTGGCAAAGTGCGCGCTTGGCGCTGCCGACGTGTCGTCTTCAAGTCTGAACACCGCCACCGCCTCTCTCAGCACAGCCGCCTGTTCTTCCAGCGACTTCGCCGCCGCAGCGGCCTCTTCCACCAGTGCCGCGTTGTGTTGCGTGACCTCGTCGATCTGGGTAATCGCCTTGTTGACCTGCGCGATACCCTCGCTCTGTTCGAGCGCTGCCGCTTCGATCTCACCCATGATGCCCGTCACGCGCTCCACCGACTGCATCGCTTCACGCATCGTCTTGCCCGCTTCGGCTACCAGCGACGCGCCCTGTTCGACCTTCGCAGCCGACTCGCCGATCAGCTCCTTGATCTCCTTCGCTGCCGTGCCTGAGCGCTGTGCGAGGCTGCGCACCTCGGACGCCACCACCGCAAACCCCCGCCCCTGTTCGCCCGCTCGCGCAGCCTCAACCGCCGCATTCAGCGCGAGAATGTTGGTCTGGAAAGCGATACCTTCGATCATGCCGATAATCTCAGCCACCTTGCGCGATGAGGTGGTGATGCCGTCCATCGTCTCCGTCACGCGGCCCACTACGGTACCGCCGCGCGTCACTGTCTCCAGAGCGCCATGAGCAAGCCGATTAGCCTGCTGCGCGTTGTCGGCGTTTTGCTTCACCGTCGCCGACAGCTCCTCCATGCTGGCAGCCGTCTCTTCGAGCGCGGCCGCCTGCTGCTCGGTCCGGCTCGACAGATCAGCGTTACCTGAAGCGATTTCTTTGGCTCCCTGAGTAATCGCGCCCGTGCTGCCGCGCACCTTCGATACGGTGTCGACCAGGCCATCGCGCATCTGCGTGAGGGCAGCGAGCAACTGGCCCATCTCATTGTGCGACTTCACCTTCACCGCAATCGTCAGATCGCCGGCAGCAATCCGCTGGAAATGCCGAATGGTCTGGTTAACGGGCTTGATCACGGCGGCCGAAAGACCGACGCGCGCCATCACGCCAATCACGATCGAAACCACACCGATCGCTGCGAACAACAGCGTCGAAACGCGGAAACGTGAGGCAGCCGTTTCTGCCTGAAGTCGCTGGTTATCGGCTTCCAGCTGTTCGAGCGAATCAATCGCTTTCGAATAGGTGGCGTAGAAACCGTTGGCCGTTTCGCCCTGGATGTTACGGAAGGTATTGAAGTCGTTGTCCGCGAGCGCCTTGAATTCCGGTTCGATTGCCTGATCGACCAGGGCGGCGCGTGCCGTCGCCACGGTGTGGGCGAGCCGCTCCTCGTCTGCGCTGCCGAAGGGACCGTCTGCATAGGCATGGAAGTCGTTGTTCGATTCGACGAGCACCTTGTGCGCAGCCGGCAACAGATCGTCCGTGCTCTTACCGACGCTAAACAAGGTCTCGTAAGTGCCCAGCGCGAGGCGCGCCTGGAGCAGTTTCGCAGAGCTCTCGTTCAGATGCGTGAGCGCTGCCGAATTGCGCTGCACATCCTGCAGGCCATTGCTCGCGAGCTTGAGCGCGCCGTAACCGACTCCAATCACAGTCAGCAAGAACGCGACAAACACGCCGATGACCAGCGTCAATCCGCCCCGAATGGTGATGTTATTTAGCATTGTTTCTCCGTATCGTCCTGGTCCTGCGGCGCATGACCTGGGCTCCCTCACACTTCGCCGCCTCTGGGTTAACGGACGAGCGGACCCCGTGCTAGATAGGGGGAATCCATGACAGGCGGGGGTTTGCCGGGAGCGCCGAAGTCAGTATGTGGGACTGATGGAGGCTGTCGTTACCGCTGGGTGACTTTCCACAGTATGGAGAATGTCGTCTCCCCCATGGTCAGATAGCCGGTCGCCATGCAGTTATCAGAGCGTGGATCACACAAGAGGGTCAGTTTTTGCTTATTGGTGAAATCGAGGTTGACCGGCGGATCAACCTCTGTGTGTTGCGGTGCCGGTACGTTGTAGACAAAGGGATAGCTCTGTCGCGGTGTTTTCGAGTGATCACCAAGAACAACCAGCGTGCCGCTATGCGCAGGGGC
This sequence comes from Paraburkholderia sp. GAS82, assembly GCF_050436285.1. Classification (NCBI taxonomy): domain Bacteria; kingdom Pseudomonadati; phylum Pseudomonadota; class Betaproteobacteria; order Burkholderiales; family Burkholderiaceae; genus Paraburkholderia; species Paraburkholderia sp. GAS82. Next base: position 133,992 of record NZ_JBNDLX010000006.1, on the reverse strand, counting down.
GGGGTCGAAATGCAACTCGGCCGTATCGGCCATTTGGGTGACACCGGTCATTACCACGGGATGCGAATAACCATCGGCCATGGCAACGCAAGCTACAAAAAGCAGAATGAAAGCAACGTGAAACTTCCCAAACATAGGGCGCACTCTGTCAGACGAACAAGCCGAAAGTATGACTGAACGGCCAATTCTTTTCAGTGGCGATGCGGTAGCCCTACGGGTGCCGTCGACTGGACCTGATGAGACCACTGGCCGCGGTCACTGACTGAACTGTAGTCCGTCCCGGCACGCTTTTCGAGGCCCGCACATTTCGTTTGTATAATTCGGCGTCTTCGCTCAGGCTCACTTTCATGCTTAGTTTCGCGCTCGGGTTTCTCGTCTCACTGCTGGTCACCCTGTTGATCGTGCGCTACGCGCATTTGCATGAAAAATTCTCCACCGATACCGACCTCTCCGGCGTGCAGAAATTTCATGCGAGTCCAGTGCCGCGGATCGGCGGAACGGGCATTCTGATCGGACTGGTGGTGTCGGCCTTGCAGTTGCACTACTCCTACCCCGCTGTCTCCGGAGGCATTCTGGGCCTCGTGGCGTGCGGTCTGCCGGCATTCGGGTCGGGGCTCGTCGAAGACCTGACCAAGAAGGTTTCGCCGCTCGTGCGGCTCATTTGCACGATGGCCGCAGCGGCCCTCGCCTACTTCCTGCTGAATATTGCCGTTACGCGAATCAGCGTACCGCCGCTCGATTTTCTGCTCTCCTACGCAGTCATTTCGTGTGGGGTGACGGTGCTCGCGGTAGCGGCACTTGCGAACGCGGTGAATATCATCGACGGCTTCAACGGACTGGCGTCGATGGTCGCGTTCATGATGTTCGCATCGCTCGCGTATGTGGCGTTCGAGGTATCGGACCCGGTCGTGCTGTCCGCGTCGCTCATCATGATGGGCGCGGTGATGGGCTTTTTCATCTGGAATTTCCCGGCCGGCCTGATCTTTCTCGGGGACGGGGGGGCGTATTTCATCGGCTTCATGCTCGCCGAACTCTCGATCATGTTGGTGATGCGCAACCGCGACGTCTCAGCGTGGTACCCGGTTCTGCTGTTCATGTACCCGATCTTCGAGACCTGCTTCTCGATCTACCGGAAGAAGTTTATTCGCGGGATGTCACCGGGAATTCCGGACGGCGTACATCTGCACATGCTGGTGTACAAGCGGTTGATGCGCTGGGCCGTTGGGGTACGGACTGCACGCGAATTGACGCGGCGCAATTCGCTGACCTCGCCCTACCTCTGGCTGCTATGTCTGGTGGCTGTGGTTCCGGCAACGTTGTTCTGGCGGCACACGCTGCACCTGTTCTGCTTTGTGATGGTCTTCGCAGCAACTTATGTGTGGTTGTACGTGAGCATTGTGCGGTTCAAGTCGCCACGGTGGCTGGTGGTCCGGAAGGGTCGGAAATAACAAAAAAGGCGCACTGGGCGCCTTTTAGTCTCTCCACGAAGTACCTGCGGTCGAGGTAATTCAATCCCTCACAGCGCGGCGCGAATCTCCGACACCGTCGGCACACCTTGCAGCGGCGGAGCCAAGTTCGGCTGATACTCAGGCACCCAGCGCCGCAGATCGCGGCGCACTTCGTCGTCTGCCGGCACGCGGTGCTGCATCAGCCACGGCAGCAGTTCGTCCAGCAGGTTGTCGGGCACGCCGCGCGCCTGCGCGATCCGCAACTTGGTATGCGGGGTACGCGTGGTCGTTTCGTCGTCCGCCAGCAATTCTTCGTACAGCTTCTCGCCCGGCCGCAGACCCGTAAAGACGATGCGGATGTGCTCCTCACTGAAGCCGTATAACCGAATCAGGTCGCGGGCAAGATCCACGATCTTCACCGGCTCGCCCATGTCGAGAATAAAAATCTCGCCGCCGCGTCCCATGCTCGACGCCTGCAACACAAGTTGCGAAGCCTCGGGAATAGTCATGAAGAAACGCGTGATCTCTGGGTGAGTCACGGTGACTGGACCACCCTTCGCGATTTGCTGCTGGAACTTCGGAATCACGCTGCCGGCGCTGCCGAGCACATTGCCAAAACGCACCGTCTCGAACTGCGTCCGCGAACTTGTTTGCTGCAAGGCCTGACACGCCATCTCCGCCAGCCGTTTGCTCGCACCCATGACGTTGGTCGGGTTGACCGCCTTATCGGTCGAGATCAACACGAAGTGCCTGACGTCATGACGGATCGCCGCGCGCGCCACACGGTAGGTACCGAGCACGTTGTTGCGCACTGCCTGCCATGCGTTCTGCTCTTCCATCAGCGGCACATGCTTGTAGGCCGCGGCGTGAAAGACGATATGCGGCGTATACCGCGACAGCACGTGATCGAGCAGCAGCGAATCTTTCGCATCGCCGATCACCGGCACCACGGACAAGCCAGGGAAGCGGTCGTGCAACTCTTCCGTGAGCTTGTACATCGCAAACTCGGACAAATCGTAGGCGATGAGTTGAGCCGGCTCGAAGCGCAGAATCTGACGGCACAGTTCCGAGCCGATCGAACCGCCCGCTCCGGTCACCATGACCACGCGATTGCGGAGCAGCGCCTCCACGTGCGGCGTATCGATCTTCACCGGATCGCGACCCAGCAAGTCTTCAAGGTCGATCTGGCGTACGCGCGACAGGAACGCCTGCCCTTGCGTCAGCGTGGTCAACGCAGGCAACACCATTGCGCGCACGCCTGCACGCACGCAGAGCGTTGCGACGCGACGCTGCGCTTCGACTGAAGCTGAAGGGATGGCGATGATCGCGTATTCGGTCTTGAGCGATTCGGCGAGCTGCGGCAGTTCGCTAATCGGGCCTAACACCTTGTAGCCGTAAATTTCGCGGCCATGCTTGGACACATCGTCGTCGAGCAGCCCCACGAGCCGCCACTCGCTCGAGCGTGAGAGTTCACGAGCGAGGCTCGCGCCTGCGGAACCTGCGCCCAGAACCACGACCGGCTTACCCTGCGCAACCAGGCCACCGTAAAGATAAAACTCTTTGGTCGCCCGATAGAGCGCGCGCGAGCCGCCCATTGCAAGGAAAAGAAACAGCGGCGAAACCACCAGCACGGAGCGCGGAACGATCGGAATCGGCTGAACCATCACCGACACGACCATCGCGACTACTGCGCCGGTTGCGACCGACTTCGCAATCCGGATGAGGTCCGGCAGGCTAGCGAACACCCACATGCCCCGGTATAGGCCAAAAATCCGGAACATCACGCCGTAGACCGGTAGCACCCAGACGAGTGAATGCAATGCGCCCGCCCGGAAATCCACCGGGACGGAACCGTTGAAACGGATGACGTACGCGACGAGCCACGCCGCGCAGACCGCACACAGGTCGAATAGAAATGCGCTGAGAGATAGCAGCGAGGCCTTGTTTCTTAGCATCAGCGTTATACCTCAGTTGATTGTTCAGACAGTGTTGATTGAAAACGACGCCAGCGCAAATCGACCGCCGCGCCCATCAGGCACAGAGCGACGATCCATGCCGCGACCACCCACCATTGAACAGCCGCAGAACGGCCAAGTATGCTTAAAGCAATCATTATGCCTGTGGCCATCACCGCATACCACAAGCTGGCGGTTCCAGCGTGACCCACGCCCGAGCGCACCATGCGTTGATAGTAGTGCTCCCGGTGCGCTTGCCAAAACTTTTCGCCACGCAAAAGGCGGCGGGCGAGCGTAATTGAGGCGTCGGTGATGAACGGTGCAAACACCATGAAAGGGAGCCAGATAGGCCAGGCACCGCCCAGCCAGCCCCAATACCCTAACGCGCCGGCCAGAAAGCCCAGCGAGATCGAGCCTGCATCGCCGAGAAAAATTCGCGCCGGGTGGAAATTGAACAACAGAAAGCCCAGCGCCGCGCCAGCGACCGCGGCGCACGCCATTGCCAGTTCGGGCATCGAATGGCCGCCGATGAGCGCGGCCACGGCGTAACCGCCGAAGCCGAATAGCGCCATGCCACCGGCCAAACCGTCCGCGCCATCCATAAAATTGTAAAGATTGACCAGCCAGAGCATCAAAAACGACAGGACGGCGAGTACCCACCACGGCACCGGCGCAGGATTGAGCACGACGAATCCCACCACCGCGATCAGATGCGCAGCAAATCTGACCCGGGCGGGTAGTCCACGGCGGTCGTCGATCTGCGAAACCGCAGCCAAGAAAGCCGCCGCCACGGCTGCGCTCCACAGGCTCGGCGCCATGAGCAACGTTGCTATCACCGATACCGGCACCATCCCCCAGCCACCCACTCGCGGCGTGGGGCGAACGTGCAGCGAACGGTCGTTCGGGATGTCAGTGGCGAGACGCCATGCCAGACCGGTCTTCAACAACGCGAGGAGAATCGCCGCACAAACGACCGCGGCTGCCGCTGCGACCACGCCGACACCTGTCCAAAGTGAATTTCCAAAAACTTGCATGAGCATGGACGACCTCAACGCGTCGATCGATACCAACGGGCCGTCGCAGCCAGACCGTCTTCGGTGGAATACGGAGGTTGCCAACCCAGAACGGAGCGGATCCGGCCTGAATCGACCTGCAGACTGCCAACGAGGCGCTCGACCTGCGGCAAGCGGTGCGTCAGCCGTCCTGCCAATCGCAGCCAACTCGTCGGCACCGGCACGAGCCGCGCAGGCCTCTCCAAATGCCTGCCCAACGAGCGCGCCAGTCCAGCGACCGTCGGGTCGTCACCATCCGCGACGTGGAAGCATTGACGCGCAGCACGCGGATCGGTCGCACAACGCGCCAGCGCGTCCGCGAGGTTGTCGACATACACCAGGCTGCGCCTTGCGCGAACTGAGCCAAGGGGCAGCGGCATACGCTTCCAGACGGCATCCATCAGGCGCAGGAAGTTGGCACGCACGTCCGGGCCATAGACCAGCGGCGGCCGCACAATCACGATGTCGAGCCCGGTTTCCTCGCCGAAACGCAGCAGAGCCTGTTCGGCGGCGTACTTCGAACGGCCATAGGCGTCTTGCGGAGCGGGCAGATCGTCTTCGCGCAGCGGTCGCCCCAAATCGCCCTCGGCCAAGGCCTTGATGCTGCTGACGAAAACAAGGCGCCGGGCACCGTTGTGCAAGGCCGCCTCGGCGATCCGCAACGTACCGTCGACGTTGGTAGCGTGGAAGGCCGCATCGGGGTCTACAGCATGCTCATTGAGGACGTGCACGCGCGCTGCCAGATGCACTACGCTCTCGGGTCGAAGGCCTTGCGGCCAATCGGTCTTCACGTCCTCGAAATCCTTCCCGGCGCTCATCCACTCGTGCACGCCATCAGGACAACCGCCTGCCTGCCGCACGAGGCCTGTGACTGCGTGTCCGCCGTCAACGAGCGCACGGCACAGCGCCCGCCCGACAAAACCATTTGCGCCGGTTACGAGAATCCGACTCATAGCCACTTCCAGCCGAAGCGGCTAAAAAACTTGTACGCCGACGCCATAAACATCTTGATATGGGCCGAACCTTTGCGCGCGGCGCCGCCGCCATGGTGCAGTACACGCACGGCCGGTGCGTAGACGACGCGAGCTACGTCATGCGCCCGCAGGCTCAGGTCGTAGTCCTCGAAGTACAGGAAATAGCGCGCGTCGAAACCCGCCAGTTGCTTGAGCACGCCAGTGCGGAACAACATGAAACAGCCACTCACGATGGGTGGGTCCCAGACGATGTCACGTTCGTTGATCACATCGCGCATTTCATAACGGGCAAGACGGCGCGTGAACAGACGGCGGACGCTGCCCGGCAGAAAGCCCCGTACGAAGAGGTCGAGCAAGGTCGGATAGCGGCGACACAAAAACTGCTGATGACCCTGTTCGTCGCCGATCCATGGCGTCAAAAGACCGACCTCGGGGTTGGCTTCGAAGAAGTCGACTGCGCGCAGCAGTGCGTCACGGTCCAGATCGATGTCCGGGTTGAGCACGAGGTGATAACGGCTAGCCGTACGCTCGATAGCCAGATTGTGGCCGCGACCGTAGCCGACATTGCCATGACCGCTGAGAATGGACGTCTCGATGCGATGTGTTTTCAGTGCGTCGAGCTCGCGCTGGACGTCCGGCAAGCCACCGTTATCGACGATATACAGCGTAACCGGCAGACCGGGACGTACGGCCCGCAGTGCGTCACAGGCGGCGCCAAGGCTCGCGAGCGTACTCGTTAATTGGGCCAGTTCCGGCCGATAGACGACAACGGAGACGGACAGCCCTTCAGTTTCTGGACGCGGCGCGCTTGTAGCATTCATGTAAGTGAGAACTGCGTGTCTTATGGACGACACTTCGTTGTGTGGCCGCAACAACCCCGGAGTGTGCGCAATGTTGTGCAGTTCGGCAACCCGATTTTCCTTTTGTTACTGCGCACGAAGCCACCATCAAGCCCCAGTTATTTTGCCTCAATTCAGGCTGCAGACTGCAAAATAAATGGACTTACACGTGTAAGGTCGTGAAGGATTTCTTGCCGCCCCCAAGGCCGGATGTGGCGCACCCTACGGCTTGGTCTTCCCGGCTACGACTCAATGGGTACCGTGCTCTCCAGGCATCTCACCGGCCTCACCTGTTGCAAACAGGACATCAAACCGCTTACGCATCGCCTCCCCCACGGCAGCGGGGTTGTACCTGTGCAACACATACTCGCGGGCTCTCTCTCCGCGTTGTTTGCCTTCCACCGGATTTGATACTGCTTTTCGCATGATTTCTACAGCGGCATCCTGATCGGGTTCAGCCCAGTACTGGCCACGAGACCAGGGATATTCGTGCGCCTCCAGCGGACGCAGGTTGTAGGGAACCGGATAGCCCGTTTCATCTGTCAGGAAGTCGGCGCTGCCGGAGTAACCGGTTCCGATAACAATGCGCCCAAAGGTCATCGCCTCGGCCATTCCAAGGCCAAAACCTTCGGCACGGTGTAACGATACGTAGGAGTCTGAAGCGCGTATCAAGCCGAGCACTTCCTCGCGGGGCATGTTTCGATCGAAGCTCACAATGCGGGGATCACGGGCCATCGCCTCTGCGATCACGGCCTTCATGTCGGGATAGTGATCGGGCGCCCCCGTCGACTTGATCACCAGGCCAACGTTTTCGTCGCCGCGTGGGAAAGCGCGCTGGAAAGCCTCAAGCACACCGAGCGGGTTTTTCCGGAAAGGCGAGGAGTAGTAATCGAAGCTAAACATGAAGTAAAAGCGTCCCTCCTCCAGTCCGAAGTACGCTCGCCCGGGGTGCTCTCCGCCCGTGTCCTCCATGGCCGGAGGCATGATGACGATCGGGCCGGCGAAAATATGTGCGAATGCATCGGCGATGAACTGGTTGGGCGCCCAGATCTCGTCGATGTTGGCCAGGTGTTCCCGCCATTCCTTCGGCGCCTTGGCGAGTTCCCAATACGTGCAGAGGATGTTGTATGACTGTGCCGTCAATTCCCGGCGGAGCGTCTTGAACACCTCGGGCACAAAGTCCGGAGCCACCTGAATCACGTTGACCTTGTAGGGATGGTCCTTGTCATAGCGATGCTGCATGTACGGCGCGATCAACCGGGTCTCGACGCCTTTCTGAAACGGATAGACGGCAAACGGGAAGCCAGCCGCCTCGGCCCCGTCCAGGTTTGCCCTGAATGCCTGGCCCAGGCCTAGTGCGCCTTCAGCGTAGCCGATGAACAGCGCCCCCGGGCGTAGCCCCTGCGCTGCTACCGCGGTGGCAAGGCGCGACTTGCTCGGACGCAGTTTCCTCAATGGCGCAATGCGTATTATCTTGCGCTTGAGCCACTGCATTCGCGACTGAACATAGGGGCCAACGAACTGGCTCCAGGAGGCGCTGATCGCATGCCTCAATCCTTGACGCTTTCGCTGCTCGGCGAAAAAACGGCGCAACGTATCGAGCCGTCGGACAACGCGTGCCAAGGTACCCTCCTGGCTGATTGAGCAAACCGTACTCGCGGCGCGATGAACGGTTAGCAAAGGAGACGAAATTGAGGCGCCGCCTCTCTCGAGTGTGGCGCGTCGTGGGGAGAGTTACGTATCAGCCGATGCTGCAGGCTGCTGCCCTTCTGGGAGCCACGTCTTGTACCATCGATTGCCGAAGATCACATCGCACAACTGGCGGTAGCTGCTGTCCCACGTAAGCGATGCCGGAAAGTCGGCGCGCGGGACAAAACCGTCTGTCACCCAGTTGCGAATCGCGACCGCGAGATCCTGTGGATCGTCGCCCGAGAAATAACGTATCCGGTCGCCAACCATTTCCCGAAACACGGGTAGATCGCGCGCAAGCACCGGAACACCTGCATGTAGCGCCTCGGCGATCGGCAGGCCAAACCCCTCGTGCCGGGACGCCATCACGAGACCCGAGCTTGCACCATAAAGCGCACGCAACCCGGCGTCGCCGCACCCACGCAGCCAATGCAGACGCTTGCCCAATTCGGGCGAGCGCTGAAGCTGGCGGGCAAACGCCTCCATATTCCAACCCTGATTGCCGACAATGATCAGGCCGATATCCTCGCCATCTGCCCATAGACGCTCGAACGCTGCAAGAGCTTGCGAGTGACCTTTGCGCGGTTCGACCGTACCGACCATGATGACGGTGGGCCGCTTTTGCGCACTCTCGATAGCAACGAGCGTCTCTGATGAAATGCCATCATCCAGGCTTCGCCCTGGGAAATCCGCGCCAAGATGAACAGCGCCGATTGGCAGCGGTCTGTCCCGGCGACCAGGTTCCTCGCTTAGCCACGTACTCACATCGTCGGCCACAACCTGCGAAATACAAACGGCGGCGTCGGCTATGCTGAGCATCCGGCCATACCATTCGGCGACCAGTTTTGCGACATCGGCTGGAAACAGTTCGGGGTAGCGCAACGGCAACAGATCATAGACAAGTAACACTACTCGCAGGCCATCTAGTCGCAACCGTCGAAGTTCATCGAACTCCGCCGGCGTTATGCTTGGATTAACATCGGCACATAGCAGCACATCTCCCGGCCGGACGTCGAGTGGCCTCTCCGGTAGGTTTAGCGGCTCATGTCCAAGGATAGCGAGCGGCGCAGCATAGGTATGCCGGAACCGTCCGCCAAGTGCGCGCACCGCCTCCCCCTGCCGGCCCTGCGGTGGCGTTTCGAGAGTTCGCCGGATGATTTCACGCACGACGCGCTGGATGCCTGTGCCGAGGTCAACGCGTGCCATTTCTGAAATATCGATCAGCAACCGTGGGTGTCCGCCACCCCGCCACGGCGACGGAAAGCTTCTGGCGATAGCGCGCGCTGAGATACCCAACCCATCCGGCAAACTCGCCACGGCCTCCATTTCGGATTGCATACTTCTTGCAATGACAGCCGCACTTGGTGCCGCATAAGCCCTTTCGATCTTATCAAAATAAGCTTGCGCAATCGCCCGCGGCGCAAGCTCCCGCTTCGCATAGGCGCGGCCGGCGGCGCCGAGCACCGTCCGCCGGACAGGATCGAGTATCAGCGCGGCCAGCGTCGCCGCAAGGTCGGACGAGTCGGCGTCGTCGGGCAGACCAACGACAACATCCTTCGGTAATTCCGCTGCCGAACCATGGCAATTTACGATCAGTGGCAGGCCTGCAATCAACACATCGGCAACTGCCGCTGAGCTTTCTCCGCGCGAGCCAGTTCGCCACTGGACCGCTACGTCAGCCGCCGCGAGCCACGAGTCATAATCATCCCGCGACAATCGGCCAGTGAAGACAACACCTGCACGTACGTCGCTCGTCATCTCTCGCTGAACTTCTTCCGAAGCATCCCCAGCAAAAACCAGGCGGCCGGCGAGGCCTGCTTGTCGCCAGGCATCGGCAAGCAATTCCGGACACTTAAGTCGCGTAACATACCCAAAGCTGCACACCACGAACTCATCATCCGTCAGGCCAAGAATTGCTCTCGCCGTCTTCCTGTCAGGTCGCGGGCGATCGGCACGCAATAGCGGAATTACGGAGACGTTGCTCATGGCCTCAGTGCCGAAATGTTCCGACAGCACCGCAACTCCGTGATGTGAGTGTTGAATAACGCCCACAGCATTTTCGAGCACGGACAGCGAGCAAGGGTAATGTTGCAGCGCCGCAGCTCGCCCACGCTCGGCGTCAAAACGCAACGCAGAATAGCCGTGCGATTGGAGCAGCGCAGCCCGAAAGCCATCGTGTTGATCGTTCGCACGCGGCAACCAGTTCAGATAGTCCGAAAGGAACGCGTCGTGCAGCACAACTACCCCTGAAACCCGAGGCAACAGATCTTCCATTTGAAACCGGTGAAAGCTCGAGTTTCCAATCTGGTACAACACGCGGTCAAACTGGCCGGCCTTAAGTAGAAATTCCCTTGGGTTCAATCGTGAGAATGCCCACAGACGCACGTCTGTGGTCTCGTCTTCGCTAACGAGCGTGATGTCGTAATGGCGAGCGAGTGCGGTCAATAAATCGGCGCTGTAGTCCGCGATACCGCTGGCTTGTGGTGGGAGAGGTGATACATATGCCAGACTCGAACGCTTCGGTAGTAGACCATCAATGCGGGTTTTACCCAGCGCAGTCCGCTGCCGGTGAATTGTTTCGAGGGCGTCCCATGCACGCGACGCCGAGGCTTGCCAAGTAAACCGACTCGCCTGAGCGGGACCATATGCCGCCAACTCATCGCGAAAAGTTGGGTTCTCGAGAACTTTGCGCATACAGGACGCAATGGCCTCTGGATCGTCCGGGTCGAAGGTAGCATCTTCACGCCCGATCACTTCCGGCAAACTCGTCACGTTGCTGGCAATTGCAGGCGCGCCACAAGCCATTGCCTCAGCGAGCGGCAACCCGAATCCCTCATGGCGTGACGGACACACAAACAGGCCGCAAATCGAATAGAGCGCGCGCAAATCCTCCTCGGCCACGAAAGGCACGTACACTAGTCGATCAGTCGGTACGCCAACCCGACGGGCTGCCTGATAGAGCTTTTCCCGATCTCGTCTGCCCGCTACGAGGAGTTGATGGCGGGCCTGCAGCGCGGCAGGCAAGCGCGCATAGGCGGCGAGAAGTCCCGCTTCGTTCTTGTTGGGGCTATCCGCAGAGAGAAACATGACGAACCCGTCCTGCAGACCGTATTGCTGCAGCAACGCGGCCCGCCCCTCGGTCGACAACGTCGCCGGATGAAATTCAGGCCCAATGCCCGCTCGGATATTGAAAATCCGATCTTCGGGATACGACAGGTAATCTATCGCCTCTTTGCGACTCGACTCCGAAATGGCCAACAAGCCTTCGCAGAGCGACATTTCCTGAACCGTGCGGTAGTACCAGCGCGTGTGTGGCGAAGGCGTTTCTGATGCGCCGAAGACATCGGTATGGTGTAGCAGCGGAATCAGATCGTAACAGGTCGCCACCAACGGCAGTGGCATGAGTTGCCTCGCCGAAGTACTAATAACATCGTCGCTTGCTCCGTCGAAAAGGCTGGCTACGTGCACCAGATCCGGTTGCAGCGAAGCAAGAAATTGTGCTCGCAGGGTTTCGGCAAACGGACGTCGCGCGGACTCATGAAACACCGCTGCAGTATCGCGCGGCGGATACCATATCCGAATGTTCTCGCGCGGCAGGATTGTCGCGAATTTGGCGGATAGCTCTTCGGCAGTATCCATGAACGCGCCGCTCAGCGCGATGATTACCTCATGTCCACGGGCCTCGCGAGCCATCGCCAGCGCAAGCTCGCGCGAATAACGACCAATGCCACGTACGCTACTGTCCCCTTGGGCAGCCTGTAAATCGATGACAAGACGCATGCTGTCAACCTAGAAAATTCGATGAGCTGGGTTCGTATGGCATTGCCACTTGCCAAATCAATCCGTCGTATCGTTGGCCGAACGCCCTACGATGAAATGACGGCACAAGCGAAGTTCCTCTTCGCTCAGAACGGTAGCGAACTGCGAAAGCGCGTCGTCGAGACGCGGTTGAGACAAATCGACGGATTGCCCTGCTAGCAGCACGTTGCCCGCCGAGGCAGCAGGATGAGCAGGTGACCCCGCCCGGCGCTCCTGCGCACCTTGCTCGTATGCGCGATAGCGAGCCGCCACCCATTCCGACGGCCGAGGTGCAATGGAATGGACGAGACGCATACTACGTCGACCACCCGGTAGCCATAGAAACGCCCGTGCGGCCATAAGAAAAAAACGGCGCGCGAGTTCTTTGACCTTAAGCCGACGTAACACCGCCCGCGGGCCGCCCGACACTAACCGACGGGACGCACGCAGCGGAGCCGTCACTCGCCAGGACGAACTGTTGAGAACTTGCGCCAACCTTTCCTGAGCTTGTACCGCGATCCGCTGCACTTCGTCACTGCGTCGGGACTGTTCGGCTAACGCGGCATCAGATCGCTGAATTGTTTGGGTCAAAGCGCGAGCCAACTGTTGCATTTCCTGTTGCATTGTCCGCTGTGTGGAAACTGCCTGGCGGCCGGCCTCCTCAGCCGCACGTGCCGATTGAATAACGGCTTCGGTCGAGGCCTCGGCGATGCGTTCCATAACCGCAACGGCCCGGCGGCTCGCCGCGTCTGCCTTTCGAATCGTCTCGGTGGCCTGTTCGCGCGTCTGATTCAGAGCGTGTTCCGCGCGCTCCGCACGCTGCAACAGACTCACGGCAGGCTCGAATCCGTCAAAGGTGTTTGGTGGAGTCAGAAAATGTTTCGCCAACTCCTTCTTCATTTCGTGTGCCAGATAGAACCTGTTGAGTCCGTCGAACCAGACGAAGCTATAACCCTGGCTGGTCAGGATTGGCTCCCAATCTGCCCAGGACTCTTTTTGAGACAAAGGTAGTGTGGCCTCCACCAACACAATCCAGGGGCGGAACTGACTGAAGTCCGCCCCGGCCAATACGTCGCCCTCACTACCCTCCACGTCGACTTTAAGGAAGTGTATCGGGCCATGCGGACGATATCGCCGGCAAATTTCGGCTAACGGCAGTACCTCTATCGCCTCTTCCACAACGGCCCAGCCGTCGGCTCGATGCTTCGCGGCAATCTCGTTGTCAAAAGTGGACAACCCGCTACCGTCGATACGATGGAAAGTGAGTGACGCTGCCTCGCGACCCGCAGCAATGCGCAGATTAATGTCGTGAGGCCGCGCATCACTTAAAGACGCAAAATACTCTCCCTGCGGCTCCAGATTGATGCCATGCCATCCATGATCATAGAAGAGCTTGGTGATCGACAGGTCGCTGGGATCGGCAGCACCAACATCGATATAGAAACCATTGCTCACTTGCTGGAGCGCGCGCCACAGCAAGATATCTTCTTGATTCTGTGCGAAGGAAACAAGCGTCATGAAATATCAGGCCAGAATATTGGTTGGGTCATTGGGTACACCTGCCGGTGCGCTCGTCGAAGCATCCCGATCGCGCATACGGCCCAGCAAACGCTCGCAAGCTTCCAGCACATGAGCGACTGTAACGGCGTGCAGGCAAGGGACGCCCCACCGGCAATCGCCGGGCTCCTTCAAACCGCACGGCTGGCAGGGTGTCCAACCGCCGATCGCCACTGCGTTGATGCCCGCGGGACGCCAGACCTCCATGCGATCCTGACCAGACAAAACAACGACAGTCGGTACGTCGAGCGCGGCGGAGAGGTGGGACATCCCGGTATCGTTGCTGACGCAAAGCGACGCTCCCGAGACGAGTTGCGGAAGTTCCGCGAGCGAACGTCCAATCGCCAATTGCACGCGCGCTTCAGGCAACAACGCAGCTAAACGCTCGGCGTTTTGGCGCTCAGCTAACCCACCCAGGATGACGATGTCGAAATCATGGCGGTCAATGAGCGCGCGACCGACTTCTGCGTAGTGCTCGACAGGCCAGCTACGAATTGCCGTGCCTGCACCAATAGAAAGCAATGCGAAGGGCCTTGCCGATGCCGGTCGAGGCGAAGAATCCGTGAGGCACGCCCGAATGGGATGTGGTTGCGGCGCGCCGAACGCTGCGACGACCGTTGCTGCCAGCATCTGCAGACGCAACTCGGCCTGTAGCGAGCGCGCTCTAAGCTCACCGTTCGCGATTGCCTGGGGATAAGGGACAATCAGATCGAGGTGCGGGAGGCCAGGCTCGATCGGAGCTGGAAATCCCGCACGATATCTTGCCTGGATGCGATAGAGGACCGGCGTCGTGTCGTCACCGTATCGCAGATCGACGGCCAGGTCGTAGGTGTCCTGCAAAGACGCGGCAACCGCATCTTGCAGTTGCCTTATGCGTTCGGGCGAACGATCCCATTCGCGCGTGAGGGCCGGAAAGAAATCGAACGGCACAATGCTGTCGACCAGACCCGATTGTCGTGCCCAGTCCACGGCCCAACTGGCGCAGACCAACGTGATATGCGCGTCGGGGAAACCCTCGCGCAACATACGCATGGCCCGCATGCCCAAGATGAAATCGCCGATATGGTCAAGCTTGAGAACGGCAAGACGACGAATCGGCGCAGGACGAGTATCCGCAACGGGCACGTCCATTACCGTGCCGCCGAGCCACACGAGTTGCGGCACCGGCGATGGCACATCAACTGCCGCCTGCGCGCGGCCCCGCACGAAATGTACAAGAGGTACATAAAGCTTTCGCGCCCAGCGTTCGCGACGTGAGGCCGGGGGCGCCAGCTCTCGGCGCAGCCCCCCCAATCGGGTGATGAATCGAGCCATATTTAGATCTGTTCCGACACAAGCCTATGCTTTTATCTTACGGGCAAAGAAATACACTTGTCAGATTTTCGTGAGGCATCGCGCTTGACGCCAATCAGTTGAGCAAGGCATACGCCGCGGGATTTTGAGCATAGCATGCCTTGCGATGCATTAAGGGATCGGCCGCAGCGCTCAGACAATTGGCGTTTGCTTGCCCGAACAGTGGCCGCCGACGCACAACAGCTTCAATGGATAGCAAGGAAAGCCGACTTAACATTTCGCCCATATTCAAACCCAAACCAGACTTGAAATGTGAAATCAACGATGCCGCTCGCAATCCTCATTACGTTTCCGTCGGATGCTCCAACATCCAACGTAACGTCTCACGAAGGGGAATGGGCTGAAGTGCTCCGATTGCAGTACGAAGCTCGCCGTTGCTGCCAATGAGCTTATGGACCTCATTCGCGCGAACATAATCGAAGTTCACGCGTATTTCTGGATGGTGCACCGTAAGGCCACGCATGATAGCGATGATATCGAGCAACGAATACCCAACTCCAGAACAGACGTTGAATGTGCGACCCGAGAATTTCCCCGTCAACAGTCGGCTATATGCAGATACGACTGTTCGCACATCAGAGAAGTCGCGAATAACGTGAAGATTACCCAGTTCGAGAACCGGAGCTTTGTCACGAAAGTGGGAGACGATTTTCGGCAGCAGAAAATTACTGCTTTGACCCACGCCCGTATAGTTAAACGGCCGTGCGATGGTAATTGGGAGCTTTCCTTCCCATAAACGGGCAACAAACTCCATAGCGAGTTTGCTGATTGCGTAGTCGTTTGCAGGTTCAGGTTTAACCGACTCGTCGATTACCTCGCGGTCGGTGTTGCCGTACACATTGGCGCTACTGGCGAGCAGCACCGACTGAGGCTTGCAACCAGACTTTGTCAATGCTTCGAGCAGGTTTCGAGTACCCACGACGTTGGTCTGATAAACCTCGCTGACATCGCCATGCCCCACGAAAGCGATTGCAGCGAGGTGAACGACCGCGTCCGGCTTCTCGATGGCCAAGGTTTCTGTCAACGCCTCGCGATCGAGCAGGTCACAGACGCGCAAGCGCCACGAAACGTTCGAATCGGCCTTGCGAGCCAATCCGCATACTTCGTAGCCGTCGCGGATCAGTTCTTTCGCGAGATAGCGGCCCGTGAAGCCGTCAGCGCCGGTGATAAAAACCTTTGCCATATATCAGAACGAGGTGCCAGCCTCGTTACGGCGGATGTCCGCTTCGACCATCATCTGGCACAACTGTTCGAGAGTGGTCTTCGGCTCCCAGCCGAGTTCCTTACGCGCCTTGGCCGGATCGCCAATTAGCAGATCGACTTCTGCCGGCCGGTGGAACTTGGGATTGATGCGGACGATGGTTTTACCGGACTTGGAGTCAATACCGGCTTCCTTGTCGTCTTGCCCCTGCCAAGCAATGTCGAAGCCGGCGGCGCGACCCGCCATCGTGACAAAGTCTCGGACGGTTTCAGTACGGTTGGTTGCCAGCACATAGGTATCGGGCTTATCGGCCTGGAGCATACGCCACATGCCTTCCACATATTCTTTTGCGAAGCCCCAATCTCTCTTCGCATCGAGATTGCCCAGTTCGAGCACATCAAGTTTGCCCAGACGAACCTTCGCAAGACTGTCGGTGATCTTGCGCGTCACGAATTCCCGACCGCGCAACGGCGACTCGTGATTGAACAGAATGCCGCTACAGCCAAAAATGTTATAGCTCTCGCGGTAATTGACAGTCATCCAGTGCGCGTAGAGTTTCGCAACACCGTATGGACTACGCGGATAGAAAGGCGTGCTTTCGATTTGAGGAACTGCCTGCACCTTCCCGAACATTTCAGAGGTGCTTGCCTGATAGAAGCGAATCTCAGGATTGACGATGCGAATCGCTTCAAGAAGATTCAAAGCGCCGACGCCGGTTATCGCAGCGGTCGTAGCAGGTTGATCGAACGACACACCGACAAAACTCTGAGCCGCCAAATTGTAAATTTCTGTTGCTTTGGTTGTCTGAAGTAAACGGATGCTAGAGCCGAGATCAGTCAGATCGTGTTCAACGAGATGCAGGTTCGGATGGTCCGATACCCCGACTTCCTCGATCCGCCAGAAATTCACGGAGCTGGTACGGCGATAGGTGCCATAAACTTCGTAGCCCTTTTCGAGGAGGAGTTGCGCCAAATAAGCGCCGTCTTGGCCAGTGATGCCAGTGATGATCGCAACGGTCATTTGCTATCCGGTTGAGTGATGTATCAATACTTTGCCGCTAACTTCCGATACCCATCGACTCAAGCTGTCATGGACGAAATCGGAAAACGGCCGCTTCAGAACGATCGAGGCTGCGTGCGAAACTGAGCCGAGACGTTTGCTTGCAGTCTCAAGCCAGCTCAGCTACCCCGTCGTATGAGAACCGATGTGGCTTCGGCCGCCGCCACGCACGCTCGCAGATTCTCCGAACTCAGCGATGAGAGCGTTACAAGCGGGAAGCTACTCAGATGCGATGCGCTTTCCTGGTTTCGTCCACACACTTGCGACTACCAGGTTTTATGACGAGCAGCATCCATTCTCCAGCCCATGGTACGACACTATACCATCATCATCTTCCTCCACCTAAGCGCGGCAATGGGCGCAGAGGCACGGCCCTTGTGGCTTCGCGAGTGAGGATATTCTGCAGGAAGTCCTGACCGGCCAAGCTCGGCGCGGGTTGAACCGAGACACGTCGCATCGCATCCGGATTCGCATCATGCGTTGTTACCGCGATTCGCAGGAGTCCTGCTCACCCCTGAATTTGCGCAGAATTCCCCCCCCCCGCGCTATTGCCTTCGGAACACCACGCAGGGCTGCCGCTCACATTCCGATTTGCGGGGAACGCCGATCGCGTCTTCCCTGGCGTTACAATGCCGATTGCTATCTCAGCATGCACCGATACTCCTACGGACAACCGAGCGCCGGATTATCTGCCGTCCCGAACGGCTGTAGCAGTATACGTGCCTAAGGCGATACCAGCGACCGAGGCTTAAAATTCCGCTAAAATCGTCGACTGCATGCCATCCTAGTACAACATTTTCGAGCAATTCCATGAAGATCATTCCCGTCATCATTTGTGGAGGCGCGGGGACACGACTGTGGCCAGTGTCCCGCGAAGCCTTTCCGAAGCCGTTGCTGAAACTGGCGGACGGGCAAAGCCTGCTGCAGAAGACTTTTCTGCGAGCATCGCGCGTAGCGAACGCAGGTGAAGTCGTGATCGTTACGAATCGCGAGACTTATTTCCTCACGAAGGACGAATGCGTCGAGGTCGAAACTGGCGTTTCGCAGCTAGGGTTCATTCTGGAACCCACAGCTCGTAATACCGCTGCGGCAATCGCGGTGGCTGCGGAAGTCGTACGTCAGCAGCATGGCCCCGACGCCATCATGCTGGTCATGCCGGCCGATCAGTTGATCGAAGACGAGACCGCCTTTGGCGAGGCCGTGCAGCACGCCGTGGGTTCCGCACAGGAAGGTCGGCTCGTCACGTTCGGGATTCGCCCGACCGGTCCGGAAACTGGCTACGGCTACATCGAATTCGAAGCGCAGCCGCTGCCCGGCGCACAGGCTGTCCATAAGGTCGTGCGCTTCGTCGAAAAGCCCGAACTGGAAGTTGCCAAGGAATTGGTCGCAGACGGCCGTCACCTTTGGAACGCCGGCATGTTCTGCTTCACCGCCGAGACGATGCTGGCCGAGTTGGCGCATTACGTGCCCGGCGTTGCAGAGCCTTCACTCAATGCCGTGAAAGAGGCAAAACGAAGCACCTCTGCCGACGGCTACGCGGTCGAACTCGACAACGCGCAATTCAGCAAAGCGGAGAACATCTCCATCGACTACGCGGTCATGGAGCGCTCAGATAACGTGAACGTGGTGCCGTGCGAAATGGGCTGGAGCGACATCGGCTCGTGGCAATCGATCAGCGAGCTGACGCAGCCCGATGCACGCGGCAACAGGATTCATGGCGAAGCCGAGTTGCACGACGTGGATAACTGCTTCGTGCGCAGTGATGGTCGACTGATCGGGATGGTCGGGGTTCACGACGTGATCGTGGTGGATACGGCTGACGCATTGCTGATCGCTGCCCGCGACCGCGCGCAAGATGTGAAGCAGATTGTCGCGAAGCTCAAGAGTGCGAATCATGATGCATACCGCCTGCACCGCACTGTGCATCGCCCGTGGGGCACATACACGGTGCTTGAGGAAGGCGACCGCTTCAAGATGAAGCGAATCGTCGTGAAGCCAGGTGCATCGTTGTCGCTGCAGATGCACCATCACCGTAGCGAGCACTGGATCGTGGTGAGCGGCTGCGCCGATATCGTCAACGGCGAACAGGTTATTTCACTGCAGCCCAACGAGTCCACGTATATCCCTGCGGGCCACAAGCACCGACTCATCAACCCGGGTGTGATGAACCTCGTCTTGATCGAGGTCCAGTGCGGCGAGTATCTGGGCGAAGACGATATCGTCCGGTTCGAGGATATCTACGGTCGCGCCCCGGCCGCCTGATCCGCAAAAGTCACGCTTTGTGGGAGCACGCGGTGCAGCCGCGGCCCCACGAAGTGCCTCACGAGCGACCCCGACCACTTGCCAGCATCGGGTACAAGTACAACTAGCCCAACCTCTCGCACCATCTCACGATTGGGATTGTCGACGGACGACTATCCCGACCGATGTCGCCATGTAACTCGCGAGCCGTAATTTCAGATGGGGATCGCCACCATACGGTGGCGCGTCGATGTGGAAATCCAACGGGTGGGCGTGAGGCGCGACGATGAATGGCTTGACCTCGTGGCCTCGCTCTCTCAGGCGGCGAATCAGGTCATCAATGTCGCGCTTTCGATAGATGACGGTGGCGCCACTTTCGAGGGTATCTTCATTGGATCCGAGGTTATATTCGGTAGTGTGAACGGCAATGCCGCCTGGCTTGAGCGTTTTCTCAACACTGTTGATTACAAACTGCAAACCTGCCTCAAGATCCCCGAGATGTTCAAAACAGCAAGAGGACCAGGTGAAATCGAAACCTGTCAACTGCTCATCAATCGCATTCATATCGCACGACTGATGAGTGACGCGGGCCTCAAAGACTTCGTCAGGGACAATCTCTGGGTATTTGAGCTCGGCTAACGCGGTACTATGTTGACCGCTGACAGACCACTCACTTGAGGCACTGAACTCGGCGGGCGCGTCGGTAGCGACAATTTCGCAGCCCATCTTTGCGAAGAGAGCCGGCAGACGCTCCCTACCGACACCGAATACGAGACCACGGCGGCCTTCTGTCAGCATCCCCGCTTCTAACAGGTGATGGATGATAAATACCCATTCCCAGAGCTTGCGTTGATATAGCGGCGGATGGCCAAGCATCGCGCATATTTCCCTGTAACGCGGATGTAGAAAGTCTATTGCGCTGCAAATCGAATGTTGCATGAATGGCGCATGCTCGTCGACGATCGAGCATGTGGGCAAGAAGATACGCTGCTGGATCATTTGCGCAACGCGATGCTCAAGATCGTTCGCCCCCCCGAACGGAGCAGGGTCGCGTTGTAACTCCTCGAATTGCCTTTGCAAGGTCGCTACTTCACTGCTCAAGCGCCCAATGACCATCTCGGCGTGGATAGCTTTTGCCCGCTCCGGCCCTGCTCTGCGATCGATCTCGGCCCCGATTCGAAATCGAAGTCGCTCCCACAATGGTCTTCCGGCGGCCTTCAAAACTCGCTTAAGCATTGCAGCGCCCTGTAAGGATTTCCTTAACGTCGGTAAGTGTACAGCACACCTCTCGTCGATACCGATTTAAGCAGCGGCAGATGGATGTACGGACCGCCCTCGAATAGGCAGTTGTCCATATGTCGATGGTTGAGGGTGCAGTTCAAGAACGAGCATGAAACCCTGATCGTGGCCGCCGTAACCGCGAATGGGCCAACGCCTCGCCGGCCGCAAGCAGCACCGGATCATCCTGGGGTGATGAATCAGTCTTGATTGAGGTCCAACGCGACGAGTACCTGGGCGAAGGCATCTGCAGCCGAAAAGGACGATCGCTCATCCCAAGAACTGGGCGCTTAATCTGCGTCGAACGGAGCGGCCGGATCTGATAGCCCTATAATTACGCGCAGTACATAATTCGTGCTGGGATGCAACGCTCGCCGGAACGGGGTAGTCCTCTCAGAATGCTTCCGCCCGACTCTTTCTTGCTCATCAAAAATCTTCTATGTCTTTCGTATCGTATGCACAGAACCGCGAAGATGTGATGCTTCGCAGAGCACTTGCTGGTGTCACCAATGGATTCTATGTTGACATCGGAGCGCAGGACCCCGACGAATACTCCGTTACCAAGACGTTTTACGAATCAGGCTGGAGAGGCATCAACGTCGAACCGGTGAATCATTGGTATGAGAAGCTGGTCCTCGCACGTCCCGACGACATTAATATTCGAGCGATGGTCGGTACGGGCGACCACCCGGTCGAGTTTTTCGAGATAGAAGACACTGGCCTTTCTACAGCCGATAAAGCACAAGCCGAGATTCATCGTAATGCAGGGTTTAAGGTCACCCAAACTACGATGACGCCTACACGCCTCGATACGCTTTTGGCCACTCATAACGTGGAGGTCATCCACTTTCTCAAGATCGACGTGGAAGGCAGCGAAGACGATGTGCTTCGAAGCATCGACCTACGGACCTGGCGTCCCTGGATCCTTGTCATAGAAGCCACAATACCGATGTCTGCTGAACTGGCGGACGGTGTCTGGCAGGAGTACGTGGAAGCTGCGTTGTACGAATTCGTTTATTTTGATGGTCTGAATAAATACTTCGTTTCGAATGAGAAGCGTGAGCTCAAGCAGGCCTTCTCGATTCCGCCGAATGTCTTCGATCGCTACATGACCGCCGGCGAGAAACAAAACGAGGAAACCATCGTACGGCTGGTGGCAGAAACGGAGCGTTCGCAAAGACTGGCGGAGCACTCGCAAAGACTAGAGGAGCACTCGCAAAGATTGGCGGAATATTCGCAAACACTGGAAGCTCAGCGGGACTTTGCACTGCTCGATAACAAGCGCCTGACCGCCCGCTTGGCCGCCAAACGCACGGAGCTTCAGTCCGCGCATGATGAACTCGAGGCGCGGCGAACAGCGTATCATTCCGCGCACGGCGAGCTCGAAGGCCTACGTGTACAGCTCAACGTCATCCAGAACAGTGTATCTTGGCGAATCACTCGACCGCTTCGTGCAGTCAGAGGTGCATGCCGGAATTTTTTGCTTGCACATAGCGGAGTTCGACGAGCTTGGCTGAGTCTGCGACCAATTGTTGTGCGTGTAATGCGCACAATTATCAGAAAGTAGCGAGGCCTTGCAATGAGATTAGTTATTGATCTTCAGGGCTGCCAAACAGAGGGAAGTCGCGATCGCGGTATTGGTCGGTATTCGTTTGCGTTAGCCAATGCGATGATCAAAGATTCCCGGGGCCACGAAGTTTTGGTTGCATTAAATCGTGCCTTCCCGAGCACGATTGCCCCTCTCAAAGCTCTTTTTGCCGACATTCTTCCTTCAGAAAACATCGTCCTATGGGGCGGAATGACCGGACTGGAGGAAGTGGTTCCACAAAATATGCAGCGCAGGCTGGCAGCCGAACATCTCAAAGAGGCGTTCTTTAGGTCACTGAATGCTGACGTCATTCATACCTCCAGTCTTTTCGAGGGCTTCGGCGATTCATCCGTTGCGACGATCGCGAGCGACGGGGGTGCCATCAATGCCGTTACGCTGTATGACCTGATCCCTTTCCTGCGCCCAGAGAGTTATTTATGGGACGACCGCGGAGAGGACTGGTATCGACGTCGCATCTTGCATTTAACGCAAGCCGATATTGCGTTGGCGATTTCGGAATCGTCAAGACGTGAGGGTATCGACTTCCTGAATTTGCCGGAGCACTCCACGGTCACGGTCTCGTGCGCCTCTGACGAGAAATTCAAGCAGCACGATATCAGTCCCGCTCTTGAGGCACGTCTAAGACGTCGCTTCACGCTTGAAAAACCGTTCGTCATGTACACGGGCGGCATTGACTTCCGAAAAAATATCGATGGGCTGATCGAAGCCTACGCGTGCCTGCCTGTCGATATCCGGTCGGCCCATCAGCTTGCCATCGTTTGTCGCGCGCACCCCACGGACATGGCAAGATTGGAAGCGCTGGCCGCTAAAGCGGGTTTGAACAAAGGCGACGTCGTCTTCACTGGGTTCGTGACCGACGAAGAGATGGTCGCGTTGTACAACCTATGCAAGGTTTTTATTTTTCCGTCGATTCACGAAGGGTTTGGCCTCCCGGCCTTGGAAGCCATGTCATGCGGTGCGGCCGTGATCGGTTCTGACTGCACCAGTATTCCGGAGGTCATCGGCCGCACGGATGCGCAGTTTGATCCCTTGTCGAAAGCAAGCATTACTTCCAAGCTAACGCACGTCTTGCAAGATGACGCATTTCGGCAGAGCTTAATAGCCAGTGGCGTAGAGCGCGCTAAAACGTTCTCGTGGAAGCGAAGCGCGAGCCGGACGTGGGATGCCTTTGAGTCGCAAGTGGAGAAAATCAAAGCGTCCGCGTTTGTCCACATCTCCGGCGAAGGCGGAACGAAACGCGCTCGTCCGCGCCTCGCATATGTTTCTCCCCTTCCTCCAGAGCGAATTGATATCGCCAGCTACAGCAGAACGCTTTTGCCGCATTTGTCGAAATATTACGACATCGATCTCGTTCACAATGGCGACACGGATGATGACTGGCTAAAGCAGCAATTTGTCATTCTTTCGTACGAGCAATTCGAAAAGAATGCTAGCGATTACGATCGTGTTCTGTATCACTTCGGAAATTCGCGCTTCCACGCCGAGATGCCACAACTGTTGGCAAAAGTGTCTGGAATTGTGGTCTTGCATGACTATTTCCTGGGTGAGCTTTTCTCGAACAATCAAGCAGCCGAGCCGAAAGCGAAAGCATTAACAGCTGCGATCGCATATTCGCACGGCCACCTAGCTCTTCTCAAGCACTTATGCGCGGAGAATATTGAAGAATCTTCGGCTCAATACCCTTGTAATCTGGCTGTACTCGAAAATGCTGTGGGCATAATTACTCATTCGCGTCACAGCATAGAGTTAACACGCAAATGGTACGGCGATGCAGTAGCCAGTCAATGGGATGTGGTTCCGCTATTGAGAGCGACGAATTCCACTCGCATCTCAAAGAGTGACGCGCGTAGACACCTCAGCGTTGCCGAAGACGCATTCGTTGTGTGCTCATTTGGTATCGTTAATTCCGATATCAAGTCGAAAAACTTGATTTTACAAGGGTGGCTAGAAAGCCAACTTGGCAAGGTAAACAATTGCAGATTGGTCTTTGTG
This sequence comes from Paraburkholderia sp. GAS82, assembly GCF_050436285.1. Classification (NCBI taxonomy): domain Bacteria; kingdom Pseudomonadati; phylum Pseudomonadota; class Betaproteobacteria; order Burkholderiales; family Burkholderiaceae; genus Paraburkholderia; species Paraburkholderia sp. GAS82. The sequence goes on along the minus strand of NZ_JBNDLX010000006.1, from coordinate 109,947 downwards.
GGAGAAGGCGAAGATCAAATCTTCAACGCACAGATTGAACGGTTGGCGGCCGAAGGACAAGTCGACAATTGCGATTTGGCCGATTGCGTGACAGACGTCGGTTACGACCTCTGGCTAAGTGCCTGTGATCTATGCATCCAACTGCAGATGGAGTCTCGAGGCAAACCGTCCACGACGGTACTGGACGAAATGGCATCGGGCAAGCACGTGATCGTGAATGCTCACGCGACCGTGCGAGAAATCCCCGACGATGTAGTCACCAAATTGTCGGAAAAGCCGACCAGTCGAGATCTGGCGGAGGCCTTGCGACATGCCTTTTCATCGCCCGGAATGCGAGAAGAGATAGGACAACGGGCACACGCTTACATGCACGAAAATCACAGCGCTGAGATTGCGGCCACTCGCTATAGAGACGTTATTGAAGATTTTGCAAATTGCGCGACCAATAAAACGGTAGCTGAAAACTTTTCATATCTTCGCAGCATGGAGCTCGATGAGTTACAACTTTACGAGTGGACGGAGCTCCGAAATCATCTCAAAGCTTTAAACCCTGAATACAAGCGAGTCAACAGGTGGCTTGTTGATATTACCGAACCTTTGGCTGGTTTAGGTTTTTCGTCACAAAATGCAGAATGGAGGAAGGCGGCATCGCTGTTGCTCGGACTATTCCCTGAAAATGAGCGTGTGTATTTGGTGAAGCGTTCGGATGCAGGACAGTACGAAATATTGAGAGATCTTTTAGGTCTGACTCCAAATGATTGTACGTCGGCGACGGTACGGGATGTCCTTCCCGACGAGATACCGATACCTTGGGGCGAGTTTTCGCGAATTATCAGGTAGCCCGCTGAACAATGCACTTACACGGTGCTCCGAGAAATGGCATGTGCTTGTCCTGTTATCCAGTGCCGCTCGGAGCCCTCTGATTAATGCGATAGAAGCCGGCTTTCAGACTTCTAGCGGAACGTCATTCATACAGTAAGATGAAAAGACCTTTCACATAGACAGGGATTTCGACAAAAATGATTCACATATATTACATTTTACTTTCGCACAGCAGATCCGTTGTATAATAAAAGTATCGGAATTAATTTTCAGAAATCTAAGCGGCAGCCCAATATCTATCCAAAAACATGAAATTCAGATGTAACCTCTTTGCGTCCATACTCAGGCCCAACCCGTTCTTGAAATATGAATTCAACGACGCGGCTCGCAACCCTCATCAACCGCTTGCGATGATGCACATTCCCAAAACAGCGGGAACGTCGCTCATGTACGATATGTCTGCCTCCCTCAAACCGGCTCTAGACGTTAGAGGGTTTGACCGCACGCTGTTTGGCGCATTCAAGGGTTACTCAACTTTCAGCGAAGGCGTTAAAAAAGTCGTCTATCTGGAAGCGACCGACATCCCAGCCAACGCGAACCTGATCATGGGTCACTTCTCGCACCACAGCCTGAAAGCGCGATATCCCGAGGCCCAACAGATCACCTTTTTGCGTGAGCCACTTATCCGCCTTCTCTCGCTCTGGATATTTTGGCGTTGCCAGCGCGACGAACATCTCGCCGCATGGGGGGAATGGGCAAACATCGTCAAGCTCTCCCGCCTCAGCCTGAAGGAATTTCTATCCGACACACGTCTTGCGGGCCAGACCGACAACGTAACCGTTCGAATGCTGCTTTGGCCAGGGAGCGGCATCCCTCTAGATCAGTTCATTGAAGCGCGGTCGGATAACGAGCTCTTAGCGCAAGCATTCGAGCGCTTGAATTCGTTTTCATATTCCGATGTCATCGAGAACCCGTCGTTTAGCGAGCGACTGAAAAAGTGGATTCAGATCGACATGCCGTCGAGCCGCCTCAATGAGACAACGACAGTCCCAGAGCACCTCCGACTCAAACTGGAACGTGAGTTGGACAACGAAACACTCGAACTGCTGCAGCAGCGATCACGACTCGACCTTCAACTGTGGACAGCACTCGCCAAGCGTCGCTTACCCGAATGCGACATCGAAGCACTTCGGCTCCAAACACTTATGGGAGGAGTTGCTCGGTATAGCACTCTCCTCAACCCGGCATGAGCTACTCAGTTGCCACCTTTGTTCAGGGAATTCCTTCATCCATCGGCAGTCAGGTGGTTGCAGAACGTGGCAAACATACTGCCTTGGCATTCAGCCTGATTTTGTTCCTCACGCGGTGAATCGGACGATCGACGAGTACTACGGTAGCGATTCCAATCAGGACGGACAGCGCATATCCGAGAGAGAACACGGACCAACTCCGCACCGGAGTATCTGTGCCGATGATGTGCCACGCGATGAAAGTGGCAACCCACTGCGCCAGGAACACGGGATACGAAAGATCCCCGCACCACGCAGCAACTCGTCCAGCAATGCCAGTTGGCCTCAGATCATGCAGCGCTATAACAGCTAGACAGGCTACGACAGTATTGAGGTAATAGAAAGTGCCGTAGTACGGTGATGCATCGAAACGTACAGCTAGCTGCCAGTTAACCAGGAAAGCAACAACGACGCCGAAAAGGATGAGGAACTGCGTCGTCGACGAGGTTTTTCTTTCAAACCGGCTGAGCAGCGGATGGTTGATCGCGAAGTACGAGGCCGCACCGAGGCTGAATGGTAGAAGTGCGGCAGATACCGGGTAGTAGTGTGCGCCCTCGTCTGCGCCCGTTCGGAAAAGATAAACCTGCCATAGCGCAGCCAACACGGCGGTAAAAACAGCAGTCCACGAACGACGCGACACAAGCAGCCACAGAAAAAAATAGCACCAGATTTCAACTCCGACAGACCATGTCGTTGGAGAGATCCGGAAGTGCTGCGACGGCAAAAACGTCCATGGAAAGATGAGCACATTTCCCACCCAGTCTTGCCATTGAGGAACACCCCACATCGGGTGGAATAGAGGTGCCTTAGAAAGGCTCCATATGAATGGCAGCGAAAAAGCACAGATGGCAATTTGCGCAGGGTACAGCCGTAGAAATCGGTTCGCGAAAAACCGCTGCGGATCGAACCGGTAGGTCTCATTCAAAACCAGCGTCATCAGGTACCCGCTGATGACGTAAAAACAATTGACAGCCAACACGCCGATGACCGGGGCGTGGCCGCTCATATGAAACACAACTACGCAACTGGCAAGAAAAAAACGCAATATGCCGAGCATGGTCTGGGCTGGTAATGGTTGTAGGCGGAAGTAGCTACACGGCGTAAGCAATTCCTTAACGTCGGTAAGTGTACAACACCATCCTCAAGGCCCCATCCGAACCGAGACTTCCGCGGCAGCACGCTGGCCCCTCCGAATAGCCGGCTAGCTCTGCTCGACTCCGAAGCACCGCCGCAACCATCAGAAACGGTCGTCCTTCACCCAAAGAGTGGGCGTCGACCCGCTTCGCAAAAGCGCCCGATCCCCTTAATCACGCGCCAGCAATCATCGGATCAGCGAGATCAGGCAATGCAACACGTGTTGCCTGCAACTCCGAATACGGCGTCGCATTCATGCTCGAACGTGCGGCGTAGAACACCATTTAGCCGACGGCCATTCTGCTAATATGAGTCGCCTTATAAATCCGCTTCCGGAGGGGGAGCGGTAATAAAACGAAACAACCAAACCGAAAATTAAAATGAAAGAAAATAATCGAGAGTTTGAAAGAAAATCATCGCGCTTCGGATTTCTCGTCGCGTGTACATTGGCAAGCTCGCTCTCCGCATGTGGAGGCGGTGGCGGGGGTTCTTCATCCTCGACGCCGGTCGCCAATCTGAGCGCTGCGCAACAGAGTTATGAGAGCTTCACTCTGGCAAGAAACGGCGGCCAACACTTTCTCAATGGGACGCTTGATTTTTCCACCTCGTCGACCGGAACGACGACACTGGATACGGCTACGTCCTTTTTTTACACGCATGACTCAAGCATTGCGCAAAGCCCGGCAGTGGCCGGCCCGCAGTTAATGACGGCAGGGACATCCACTATCGACGCCGCGCTTTCTGTGCCGGCGCAAACCGGACAACGCTATCTGGTTAACGGGAGCGTCGTTGTCGAGGCGATTCCGGCGCAGATACAGGTCAGCTACAACGGTTCGAACGTCCAGGAAACGGATTTGGCTTCCGATGGAAAGACCGTCACGATGACCCTGCTAGGGACCAGTTATACGACGGTGCCGCTGTCTGGCGCTATTTCGAGCACACCATCCGAGTTAATCAACGGAAGCGCGCTAGGAATAATTACCAACACCATTAATGGAATATCTCTCTATAACCATCAAGCGAGTTGGCAACCTGGCGCGGCGTACATGAAAGTCGTCAGGCAGGTGGTCGGCGATACAGTGTTGGTTGGAGATTGCACTACGCCTAATACGACGGGGGCAAATGTAACTCCTTGCGCCACAACCGCGTCGACGCTGGAGGCCTTTTTCCCTCATACCAGCATCGCCGACAACACGACGTATAACCTGAGTGACGGCCAGATCGTCACGCTGGCCGGAATGCGGGCTTGGGTCGCTAACGTGGCATCGAACTCGGCTACGACTCAATACCGGGTCTATTATCAGAATGGTGGGCAAATCTTCAGCGCAGACTTGATCAAGGACGGAACGACGATCGAGACCTACCCGCTCGGTAGTACCACACCCCAGAATTTTTATATCTTCCTGAACAGCGCTGCGGTGCAATCAGTGGGGGCAGCTATCACTTTCTGATCCGGAGCCCGTCTGGCCCGGATACTCGTTGCGGACAGTTGGATTGTCCGCAACGGCCTCTCACCCCAACGCCTCAACCCGAGGCGGCCACGCAAGACTAAAGTCTTCATAATCCAACGTCAGGTTCGGGCTATAAGCGGGATCCCTCGACAGCACATCGCCCCAACGCTGCTGCATGTAGGCAATTTCCGTCAAAAACTGCACCCGCCTTTGAGGATTGATCTCATCGCCACGCGTCGCCGACTCATGATGATAAAGCTCAGCATAGGGTGTCCAGACGTTGCGATAGCCTGCTTCCCGAATGCGCAAGCAAAAGTCGATATCGTTGAATGCGATCGTCAGGTCTTTTTCGTTTAGCCCACCGACTTCCTGATAGATTGATTTGCGTACGACGAGGCATGCAGCCGTTACCGCGGAATATGAACCGATCAGACAGGTTCTTCCGAAGTAACCATAAGCCGGACGTTGGGCATGTTTGTTTGCGTGTCCCGCTACGCCTGCAATGCCGAGCACAACGCCACCGTGCTGCAATGTATCGTTGGGGTAATACAGTTTCGCACCGACGGCCCCTACTCCCGGTTGCAGCGCGAGGCTCACCATTTCGGAGAGCCAGTCCGCTGAAATAACCTCGATATCGTTGTTGATCAGGGCGACCAGTTCCCCTCTCGCCTGCGCAACAGCTGAATTATTCAATGCTGAATAGTTGAATGGACTGTCGTCGCGTAGCACGCGGATCCGTGCATCCTCACCTAGCGACTCGAAGTAGCGCAGCGCTTCAGGATCGTCCGAACCGTTATCGACAACAATAATTTCGTAGTTCGAGTAAGTGGTCTTGCCGACAATGCTATCAATGCACTGCCGCATCAGCTTCAATGCGTTCCGTGTCGGGATGATGAGACTAACCAGCGGCAACGTTGCCGGTAATGAGTAATGCGCGTGGTAGCCTCGTGTAATCCATTCGACGCTGGCCGCCACCCCTCGCCTTGCAAAGTGCTCGTTGAGCGCACGCTCGCCAGCCAGTGCCGCGTATGGCTTAGCATCAGCCCCGCCAGCTGTGCTTTCGGCATGAACGCGCCAGTGGTAAAGCACACGTGGAATGTGATGGATCGCATCGTCGTCAATATGCTCGATACACCGCAGAACCAGGTCGTAGTCCTGCGAACCCTCAATGCCAATGCGGAAACCTCCGACGGTATCCAGCAGTGCCTTATGGTAGACGCCGAGATGACTGAAGAAATTCTGCGAGTAAAACAAGTCCCGATTCCAATCGCACTTAAAGTACGGATCGTGACGACGACCCGCAGCATCCATTTTGTCTTCGTCTGAATAAATCAGCCGCGCCGAAGGATTCGCAACGATCGCATTGGCCACGCAATACAACGCGTGCTCCGGCAACAGGTCATCGTGATCCAGGAGAGCAACCCAGTCCCCGGTAGCAAGCTGCAATGCGCTATTCGACGCTGCGGAGATATGTCCGTTCTGCTCCCGAAATATCACCTTGATCCGTGAATCTTCGCCAGACATCTGCTCCAGCAGTGGACGAATCGCCGGATCGGTTGATAAATCGTCGGCAATACAAAGCTCCCAGTTGGGATACAACTGGTTGCGTATCGATTCGATCGCCTCTTTCAACCATTCCGGTTTTGGGTTGTACGTCGGCATCACCACCGAGATAAGCGGCCTGTCAGGCATTACCGCAATCCGCTTTTGAATCGCCGCGCGCTGCTCGTCGTCTATGCAGTCGTAGCGCTGAATCCACTCATCGTAGTCATTTCGCTTGGCGCTCTCTTGCGATAAGTCTCTACGCTGGCGAAATCCATTCCGCAAACCCGAAAAGCCCTCTCTGCGATACAGGCTGACCACCTTGCGGATCATGGGCTTGAATCCACCGCTTGCGCGTACGGCGCGCCCCACCACCCCCGTCAGATGCCGTATTCGCAACAGGCTGGCTCCAGGCCAGCGCAACGGTGCCGTCACACGCCAACTAACCGAATGAAGCAAAACATCTATTTTCTGCTGGAGGCTGGCGAGGCCTGCGTCGCGTCGGGCAACGTCGTCCTGCAAGAAGAGAATCTGCCGTTCAAGTCTCTTGACGCTTTGCTGCAAGTCAGAGTTTTGGGCAGCAGGTAACTTACGAATGACGCACGCCGAGTTAACAAACTCGACCGAATGAATCGACTCCAACAACTTGAAAAACGCGATTGGGGAGTCAGCATGATGTCGACCACCATCAAGATCTTGCTCGTCAGCATGATGGAGATTTTCGACAAGAAAGATTCCCCCGTCTTCGAGTTTCGGGAAGTAACGCAGGAACGATTTGACGACATCGCCCGACGCATGTGAACCATCGGCAATGACAATATCGAAACGCTCCGCGTGATTGGCGATGGCCAGCACGGTCTCGTCCAGATTCGCATCGCCGACGACCATCGCGATTCGCGGATCGGAACCACGGTCAGCGCTCTCCGGATTAATATCGCAGCCAACTAGCTTGTTCGCATTTCTAAAGAATTCCGACCATATTTCAAGCGTCCCACTGTTCCGCGCGCCGACCAAGAGAAGATTGATTGGTCGGTCGCGATACGGAGCAAGAATTCGATCGTACTCTGCAAGGTCAAGCGCCCCTGTTTCCGACACCTTTCCACGGTGCTGCAGATATAGCTGTTCTAATGTTTTCATCGTGGGACGGGCCGCAGATAACGTCGCTTGCTCACTCAGTCCTGTGTTTCGTACTGGGACACAACTTCTTCCACCGGGCCGAATGCGCGCACGTGGCCGCGCTCCATCCACAAAGCCTTATTGCACACTTTGCGGATCTCCGAATTCGAATGCATCGCCAGCACGACGATTTCAGCGCGGCTATGCAGGTCCGCGAGTCGCTCCTCGGCCTTGTGCATGAACGATGCGTCACCCACGCCCATCACTTCGTCAAGCAGAAGAATCTCCGCATCCACTGCGGTTGAAACGGCGAAAGCCAAGCGCACGCGCATACCGCTCGAATACGTGCGCAGCGGCAGGTCGAGATAGTCGCCGAGTTCGGAGAACTCCGCGATCGACTGCTGCTTCTCACGGATCTCCGCATCCGACATGCCAAGAAGCAGGCCACGCAAGCGGATGTTTTGCATTCCGGTCGAGTTCTCGTCCATCCCGAGGCTAATGTCGAGCAACGGCACAACCTTTCCCGAGCTGACAACCGACCCGAGCGTCGGAGAATAGATACCCGCCATCATACGAAGTAACGTCGACTTGCCGGCACCATTACGGCCGATCAAGCCGATCCGGTCACCCTTCTCGAGACGAAGATCGACGTTGTTGATTGCGCGCACGACCACCACACCGTCAGTGCCCTCTGCAATGGTGTTCCGGCGGCCCAAGCGCAGCACGGTCTTTTTGAGTGAACGGCCCTGCACGTCGTAGATGGGCAAGTCGAGCGTCGCGCCCTTGAGTTCGATATACGCCATGATTTGCCTTCTTAGACCCAGTACGGAATACGTTTCAAGTAACGGCCAGTCAGTGCGAGCGCAAAGATCCAGCCAAAGACGGCCATACCAATTGCCACCCCCCACGTTATGGGAGTCGGCCATTCGCCAATCAGCGGCGCACGCACCAGCTCGATCAGATGCGCGAGTGGATTCAGCCTGACGATGAGAGAAAAGCGAGTCAGCGCAACCGGACGAAAGATGATCGGCGTCACATAGAAGGCGATCTGCATGATTGCCGCGATGATTTGCGGCAAATCGCGGAAACGCGCGGACAGCAGACCCGCCACCATCGCGATCCAGAGTGCGTTGATCATGTAGAGAATCAACGCGGGAATGAAGACAGGCAATGTCACCCAACTCTTCACGCCGAAAATCGCCAGCAACAGAAGGACAATGAGAAAATTGTGCGCAAGAATAACAAGATTGCGCCAGACCACCTGCAGCATAAAGATCAGTTTGGGCGTCGACGCTTGTCGGATGTATGCGCTACTGTTGATATATGCCGTACTACCCTCAATGATGGTCTGCGAGAAAATACCCCACATGACAAGGCTGATGGCCAGGTACGGGAGATAATCGCTCAACTTCTGGCCAAACAGCGTGCCGTAGACCATACCGATCGAACCGATCAGCACACCCGTACTGATCGTCAACCAGAACGGCCCGACCCGCGAGCGCGCATAACGCTGCCGCACTTCCAACCAGCCCAGCAGCGTCCATAGCCGCCACGACGCGATGCTTTCTTTGAGATCAACAAAACCGAGACTAAACATTGTGGACTTTTAAGTATTTTCGATTAAGGGGTACAGCGCCATAGCGTGTGACGTTCATTGATTTCAATGTTGCTCCAGAGCACCCATGCGACCGATCAATCCATGCCAGATTCCAGTCAGAGCCATTCTCAAATGACCCAGACGCGGCTGCAGGAATAACCCATAGATCGCGAGGCGAAACGGAAACTTGATGAGCTCCGTGGACTTCCACGTGCACGGAACATAGCTGCGCTTGATCAACGCAACCGCGTTCCGAAACAGATAATAATGACGCAGCGGACTATGGCTCGGATACAGCCGTCCGAGAACGCGCACCGGCTCGCCACCCAGTTCGTGAGCGAGCCGCAATTCAGGTGCGCCGAGCACCGCGAAACCCTTCGCGCGCGCCCTGATGCACCACTCCAGATCGACGAAATCGATAAACAATGCGTCGTCCATGGGGCCAACTTCCTGCCACGCAGCCAGATTGATGCACGACCCCGAGCTGATCAAAAAATCAACATCGATAGGCGTGACACCAACCGGCGGTATCCGGCGCAGCTTCAGATACCCAAAGCGTACGAACGGCGCCACGTCGCCAAGACGCAGGTCCTCGTACGCCGGACCAATCAACGCCACACGCTCGCGACGCAACGCCTCTTCAAGCAGGCGCGGCAATCCGTCAAGCAACTGCCTTGACGGCTCACTGTCCTGGTCAAAAAGAATCGCGGCATCGAAGCCAGCATCAATCAGCGATGCCACGCCCTGATTGATGGCCGTAGCAATGCCAAGATTTGCGCCGTTAGGCAAATAACTGACGGCAGCGGATAGGCCCACCTCGCTCGCCGTCCGCACTGAAGGACTGTTGTCGACAACCACGCAATGCATCACCTCGGCGAGCCGGTTGGCCCGCGCGATGCACGCGGAATCCGGGTTGTAGAAAACCACAACCGCGCCAGTGCGTAACGTGTAAAGATCGCCGCTCAACGCGCCGCCATGCATAGACGCAACGCTTCGCGCCAGTCTGGGGCACGTACGCCGAACGCGTTGGCGAGCTTGTCGTTCGAAATGCGCGAGTTAGCGGGTCGCGCCGCCGGCGTCGGATACGAAGCGGCCGGAATCGGCTTCACGATCGGCTTTTTCGATAAATCCGAAAATTCGAAAATCGCCTCGGCAAAACCATGCCACGAAGTCGCGCCCGAAGCCGTGAGGTGATAGATGCCGGAGTGTTCTTGCCACCAGTCGCCCTCACCCGCCGCCGCGGCTTGTGCCAGCACATTCGCGCTCAACGCCGCAATCGTATTCGACCAGGTGGGCGCGCCAATCTGATCGGCCACCACGCTCAGTTCTTCGCGCTCCGCGCCGAGGCGCAGCATCGTCAGCAGAAAATTCTTGCCGCGCGTGCCGTACACCCAACTCGTGCGGAATATCAGATGTGCGCACCCCGATGCCACAATCGCCTGCTCACCGGCCAGCTTGCTTTTGCCATAAACGTTCTGGGGATTGACCGCGTCGCTCTCGACGTATGCGCCGTTCTTGGTGCCGTCGAACACATAGTCCGTGGAGTAGTGAACGAGCGCCGCGCCAAGCCGCTTCGCCTCTTCAGCCAGCACACCAGGTGCTTCGGCGTTCAGACGCATCGCAGCTTCGACGTCGGTCTCGGCCTTATCGACTGCCGTGTGGGCGGCCGGATTCACGATCAGACCAGGTTTCACTTCGCGCACGACGCGCCGCACCTGATCCAGATCGCCAAGGTCCAGCTCCCTGCGATCCAGCGCGACGACTTTACCCAGACCTTGCAGGCTGCGCGCCAGTTCGAAGCCGACTTGCCCATTCACACCGGTTAGCAGGATGGTTTGCTCTTCACGCTTTGTCACCACAGACCTCACGCGAAATGCTCGGCTTCCGCCAACCGTTTGCCCGCTGCATCCTTCGCAGCCAGCAACGGTTCGCTATCGATCGGCCATTCAATGCCAATTTCCGGATCGTTCCAGATAATGCTGCGTTCGTGTTCGGGGTACCAGTAATCCGTCGTCTTATACAAGAACTGCGCGGATTCAGAGAGCACAACGAAACCATGAGCAAAACCCGGCGGAACCCACAGTTGCCGGTGATTCTCCTCCGACAGCGTCACGCCCACCCACTTGCCGAAGTTCGGCGAGCTCTTGCGGATGTCCACCACAACATCGAACACCTCGCCTTCCACGACGCGCACCAGCTTGCCCTGCGCATGCACGATCTGATAATGCAAGCCGCGCAGCACACCTTTCGCGGAACGCGAATGATTGTCCTGAACGAACTCGACACCCGGTGCAACGTGCTCGGAAAACTCCCGACCGTTGAAGCTCTCGTAGAAGAAGCCACGCGCATCGCCGAACACCTTCGGCTCGACAATCTTGACTTCCGGCAGCGCTGTAGCAGTTACTTGGATGGCCATGCGACTTGGTCCGTAAGAATGTTTTGCAGATACTTTCCGTAGGCGTTCTTCGCGAGCGGTTTGGCGAGCGCTGACAACTGCTCCCCATCAATCCACTGCTGCCGGTAAGCAATCTCTTCCGGACACGCCACCACCAGGCCCTGGCGCTTTTGCAACGTGGCAATAAACGTCGCGGCTTCGATGAGCGAATCATGCGTGCCGGTGTCGAGCCACGCAAAACCGCGTCCCATGATCTCGACGTTGAGTTCGCCCTTGGACAGGTAGCGCGAATTGACATCCGTAATTTCAAGCTCGCCACGCGGCGAAGGCTTGATATCGGCCGCGATATCGCACACCTGCTTGTCGTAGAAGTACAGCCCCGTCACTGCGTAGTTGGAGCGCGGCTTGGCCGGCTTCTCCTCGATCGACAGCGCGCGAAACTGCTTGTCGAATTCCACCACGCCATAGCGCTCGGGGTCGTGCACGTGATACGCGAACACAGTCGCACCTTGCTCCTGCGCGTTGGCGCGCTCGAGCTGCTTGGCGAGATCGTGGCCGTAGAAAATGTTGTCGCCAAGGATCAGCGCCGAAGGATCATTGCCCACGAAATCCCGGCCAATGATGAACGCCTGAGCCAGACCGTCAGGCGTCGGCTGAACCGCATACTGAATATTCATGCCCCACTGGCTGCCGTCGCCCAGCATGGCTTCGAAGCGCGGCGTGTCCTGCGGCGTGGAGATGATCAGCACGTCGCGGATGCCCGCTACCATCAGCGTCGACAGCGGGTAGTAAATCATCGGCTTGTCGTACACCGGAAGCAGTTGCTTCGAAACGACGTGGGTGATCGGATACAGGCGCGTACCCGATCCTCCCGCGAGAATAATGCCTTTGCGCGCCATGACGTTGCCTTTACGCGCGCTGCGCGTAGTTGGTTTCAACCCACTTGCGGTATTCGCCCGAAGCGACTTCGTCGACCCATTCCTGGTTGTCGAGATACCACCGCACCGTCTTTGCCAAACCCGTCTCGAAAGTCTCGGCCGGCTTCCAGCCCAGCTCGCGCTCGAGCTTGCGCGCGTCGATCGCATAGCGGCGGTCGTGGCCGGGGCGGTCCGTCACATACGTGATCTGATCGCGGTACGAGCCGGCCGCCTTCGGACGCTGCTCGTCGAGCAGATCGCACAACGTATGCACGACGTCAAGGTTCTTCTTCTCGTTCCAGCCGCCGACGTTGTACGTCTCGCCCGGCACGCCACGCTCAAGCACTTCCCGGATTGCGCTGCAGTGGTCGCCTACGTACAGCCAGTCGCGCACGTTCTGACCGTCGCCGTACACCGGCAGCGGCTTGCCAGCCAGCGCGTTGGCAATCATCAGCGGGATCAGCTTCTCGGGGAACTGGTACGGGCCGTAGTTGTTCGAGCAGTTCGTCGTCAGCACGGGCAGGCCGTACGTATGGTGGTAGGCGCGAACCAGATGGTCGGAGCCGGCCTTGGTGGCCGAGTAAGGGCTGTTCGGCGCGTAAGGCGTGGTTTCCGAGAATTGCGGATCCGTGGCCGACAGCGAGCCAAACACCTCGTCAGTCGAAACGTGCAGGAAACGGAAAGCGGCCTTGTCTGCGTCGCTCAACGCGCTCCAGTACGAGCGGGTCGCTTCCAGCAGCGTGAATGTGCCCACCACGTTGGTCTGGACGAAATCAGCAGGACCGTGGATCGAACGGTCGACGTGGCTCTCGGCCGCGAAGTGCAGCACCGCACGCGGCTTGTGCTCGGCGAACAGCGCGTCCAGCGCTGCCCGATCGCAGATGTCGGCACGCACGAACACGTGCTTCGGATTGTCCTGCTGCGACTTGAGCGTGCGCAGATTGCCTGCGTAGGTCAGCTTGTCGAGGTTGAGGACCGGTTCGTCCGAGGCGTTCAGCCAGTCAAGCACGAAGTTAGCGCCGATAAAACCGGCACCGCCCGTTACCAGGATCATAGAATTCCTTGCTAGATGTTCGTAGTCGATGCGACCCGACGCGTCGATCCGGTTACCCGTATGGTTGGTGTGCGACGCCTTGTGATTGCCTTACGGCTGCGTCCCATGCAAAAAACAGGCGCCAGAATGCCCAAATTTTATGATGCCCCGATTATAAAGCGGCAGCAGCTAAAAACTAGAGCCCTAACAACTTGAAACAGCTTGGCAACGACCGTATGCAGATATGATGGAATAAGGGGAAATTACCCGAAGTTACTGACAATTCCCGGGAATCGATTCCGATCTGAATGCTCTGGGAAAAGCCCGCGTTGCAAATGGACATACAAAAAGGCGCCGTGTAAGGCGCCGTCATCGAATCAGTAGCTGCTGCACCATTTCCGGCCGCTTTCAGGCCGCCAACATCCATTGCAGCGTGTCCCGGAATCCAATCGCCTCGACCTCCGGCACCAGCTTGCGTAGCTTGGCCGGCGATCCAGCCAGCATCTTCACATCGGTCTGGCGCACAAACGCCGGATTGACCCGGATCTCCAGTTCATGGCCTGTGATCTCACTGGCCATCGCCAGAATCTCCCGGAGGGTATAGGGCTGTCCGGTACACACATTCACCGTCTCACCCACGGCACCGGAGTCCAGCAGCGCCTCGTACGCCCGTACCACGTAGCGGACATCCGAAAAGTCACGCGCCACGTCGATATTCCCCAGCGAAATTCCAGGCTCCCGGCGGGCAAAATGTTCCACGATCTTGGGCACGAGGAAATTCGCAGTCTGCCCGCGTCCTGTGTAATTGAACGGCCGGACAATCAGCAGCGGCAGCCGGTCGAACCACGTGCGCACGAGCGACTCCATCGACGCCTTGCTGGCTGCATAGTGATTCACCGGCGCAACCGGAAAGCTCTCGTCGATCGCCTCGCTGGTCACGTTGCCATAGACGTTCGCACTGCTTGCCACCAGCACCTTGCGCGGCGTATGACCGACATCCGCGCATGCCTGCAGCAAGTTCAATGTGCCAAGCACGTTGACGCGATAAAAATCGAGCGGATCGTTATGGGCGACAAAACTGATGGCCGCAAGGTGCACGATGTAATCGGGCCGCACCTCGTCGATCACCCGGCGGCACTCCTCCGGCGAAGTGATATCGAGCCACCGCCGCGACGGCGTTTCCGGCGTGCCCTGCCCCGCCACTGTCTCAGTCACGGCATGGCCGCTCGCCAGCAGATTGCCGGTCAGCCAGTTGCCCGTGAAGCCGTTCGCGCCCGTAACGAGTGTCCGTGTCAGGCGTTCAGCGTGCGTCGCTGGTTTCGTCGTTTCTCCGTTCACTCTCTTTCTCCTGGTCCTTAAAGCGTCGCAATACCGTCGCATCAAACGGGCTATTATGTCAGGCTACCATGATGCATCCACCGTCAGTGTGTACCTGATTCCGTCCCCAGATGACCGTTCCCAGCCTTCCGCATTCCGTACCCCTTGCCTTCGGTGACCTGCAGGGTTGCCGTACCCCGTTCCAGCAACTGCTTGCGAAGGTTGCGCCGTCGCCCGAGACGCCGCTGTGGTTCGCCGGTGACCTGATCAATCGCGGCAGCGAGTCGCTCGCCACACTGCACGACATCATCGCACTTGGCGAACGTGCCAAGCCGGTGCTCGGCAATCATGACCTGCATCTGCTGTCGGTGTCGGCCGGCATTCGCAAATCGAAAAAGGGCGACACGATCGACGAAATTCTCGCCGCGCCCGATGCCGAAGATCTGCTGCACTGGGTCCGCCATCTGCCGGTAGCGCACTTCGAGAACAACATGCTGCTGGTTCACGCAGGCGTGTTGCCGCAATGGGATGTGACGCTCACGCTCGAACTCGCCGATGAGTTGCAGCGGGCGCTGCGCGCGCCGAACTGGAAGGAGACGCTGGCGGGTCTATACGGCAACGAGCCGAACCGCTGGAAGCCGGGCCTGAAGGGCATCGACCGTCTGCGTTTGACCTGCACCGCCCTCACGCGTCTGCGCTTTTGCAATCTGGACGGCGAGATGGACTTCAGCACGAGCGGCGGCCTCAATTCCGCGCCGCCGGGTTTTATGCCGTGGTTTGACGTACCTTCACGGAAGACCTCCGACATCACCGTGGTGTTCGGTCACTGGGCTGCGCTGGGTCTGGTGATGCGCGACAACCTGATCGGGCTCGATTCGGGTTGCGTATGGGGCGAGGAATTGTCCGCGGTGCGACTCGCGGCAAATCCGGCCGAACGCACGTTGACCCAGGTCGAATGCACGGACTGCCGCTCCTCAGCCAACTCGGGCAATTAGGCCAGCCACTGAGCTAACTAAGCCGAACGCCCGTGCTGATCGACGTTGTCGATCAGCGTCCCTTCGTGCGACGCAGTTGCATCGGTGGCGTTCGGAATGGCCGATGCTTCGCTTTCCAGAACGGCCGCGGCACGAGCAGGCGTGCTCGCTCCTTGCAAGCTGCGTAGCGCCGCCCCTACCGCCTGTTCCGCCTGCGCTGCCAGCGTGCGCCGGTCGGCGCCCGGAGCCAACGCCTCGCCCACATAGACATGCGCCGTCAGCGGACCGCCGCGTAGCAGCGCGTCGAGCGACTGGCCGAGCGACATGTCGCCGATATACGCCGGCGCGGTCGATTGCCGGCCCTGCGTATCTTCGTACATCAGACAGACCGGCTGCACCGGGCTCGCCGCCGACACTGCCGCCTGAAACATATTGGCATGGAACGGTAGCAGCGCGAGGCCATCGGAGGTGGTGCCTTCCGGGAACACGCACATCAGTTCGCCTGCGCTCAAACGGTCGGACAGTTCGTGCATGATCCGCTTGGCATCGCTGCGCTTTTCGCGCTGGATGAATACGGTCCCCAGTTGCTGCGCGAGCCAGCCCACCACCGGCCATTGACGGATCTCGGCCTTCGAGACGAACGGCGTCGGCCGCCATGCGTTGATCACGTAGATGTCGATCCACGAGATGTGATTAGCCACCACTAGCGCGCCGGCGTCGAGCCGCGCGCTGTCGTTATGGACGACAAGACGCATGCCGCACAGCCGCAGCATCTTCAGCGACCACGCGCGATTGAGCGCTTCCCGCTCGGCAGCGCTTGCGCGCGGAAACCGCGTTGCTACCGTGAACATGCCGTGCAGCAGATGTGCGATCAGCCGGGCCTTGCGAAATGCGAGCATGGATGCAGTCCTAAGTTAGCGCTGTTCGAATGCAACGTGTCCGGAGACGATCGTCGTTCGTACGCGTGCCGGCAGTTCGTAGCCGAGGAACGGCGTGTTGTGCCCCTGGCTTTTCAGCACGCGCGGTTCGACGCGCCAGTGCGCGTTGCGATCGAAGATGCACAGATCGGCGCAGGCGCCCACAGCAATGCGGCCGGCTTCCAGCTTCAGCACGGCAGCCGGAGCTGCGGTGATACGGTTGAGCGCTTTAGCCAACGGTACGCCGGCCTCGTCCGCCCACTTCACTGTCAGCGAGAGGAACAGCTCCAGACCGGTCGCGCCCGGCGTCGCTTCGGCGAAGGGCAACAGCTTTTCATCATCGTCGACGGGGGTGTGATCGGAACAGATTGCATCGATTGTGCCGTCGGCCAGGCCCGCGCGAATCGCTTCGCGATCGCGCTGAGAACGCAGCGGCGGATCGAGGCGGAACTGCGCGTCGAAGTAGCCGATATCGAGGTCGATCAGGTGGATATGGTTCACCGTCACATCGCACGTGACCGGCAGGCCTTCGGCCTTGGCCGCGCGCATCAGTTCAATGCCGGCCGCCGAGGACAGGTGCGAGAGGTGCACACGTGCACCGGTCACGCGGACCAGTTCGAAGATCGTATGGAGTGCGATGGTCTCGGCCGACACCGGCACGCCCGACAGCCCCAGCCGCGAGGCCAGCGCGCCACTCGCTGCGACGCCGCCTTTGCCCAGATACGCATCCACGGGACGCAGCCACACCGTGTAGCCGTAGGTGTTCGCGTACTGCAGCGCGCGCAGCAGCACCTGCGTGTCCACCACGGGCACGTCCGCTTGCGAGAAACCGATGCAGCCCGCTTCGGTCAACTCGACCATCTCGGTGATCACCTGGCCTTTGAGGCCCACCGTCAGCGCACCAAGCGGATACACGTGCGCCTGGTTCAGATTGCGCGCGCGAAACTTGAGCATTTCAACAAGGCCCGGTTCGTCTAGCACCGGATCGGTGTCGGGCAGACAGACGAGGCTCGTCACGCCGCCCGCGAGCGCCGCGGCCATTTCCGATTCGAGCGTGGCCTTATGTTCGTAACCCGGTTCGCGCAGACGCGCGGCGAGATCGACGAGTCCCGGCGCGATTGACAGGCCCTTGGCGTCGATCGTCTTCGCCGCGTGGAAATCCGCGGGTGCTGCGCCGAGTGCAACGATCTTGCCTGCCGCAATACAAATGTCCTGCTGCTGTTCGGTGCCGGCCGCCGGGTCGATCAGCGTGCCGCCTTGAATATGAATCTTCATCGCTGCCTTTGTTTTGCTCAGTCGTTGTTGCCAGCCACGATGCCCATCACGGCCATCCGCACCGCTATGCCAAACGTCACCTGATTCAGGATCACCGATTGCGGACCGTCCGCCACCTGCGAGTCGATCTCCACTCCACGGTTCATCGGACCCGGATGCATGACAATCGCGTCGGGTTTCGCCAGCGCGAGACGCTCGGGCGTCAGTCCCCAGCTCTTGAAGTATTCTTGCGCAGACGGCAGCAGCGCACCGCTCATCCGCTCGTTCTGCAGACGCAGCATGATGATGACGTCGACGTCCTTCAGGCCTTCGTCAAGGTTGTGGAACACCCGCACGCCCATCTGTTCCAGACCGCCCGGCAGCAAGGTGCGCGGACCGATCGCACGCACCTCCGGCACGCCGAGCGTGGTCAGCGCATGGATGTCCGAGCGCGCCACCCGCGAATGCAGGATGTCGCCAACAATCGCCACCCGCAGATTCGTGAAATCCTTCTTGTAGTGGCGAATCGTGTACATGTCGAGCAGACCCTGAGTCGGGTGCGCATGACGGCCATCGCCGGCGTTGATCACGTGCACGTGCGGCGCGCAATGCTCGGCGATCAGGTACGGCGCACCGCTCGAAGCATGGCGCACCACGAACATGTCCGCATGCATCGCCGACAGGTTGTTGATGGTGTCCAGCAGCGACTCGCCCTTGCTCGTCGACGACGCGTTGATGTTCAGGTTGATCACATCAGCCGACAAGCGTTTCGCGGCAATCTCGAAGGTGGTACGGGTGCGTGTCGAGTTCTCGAAGAACAGATTGAACACCGATTTGCCGCGTAACAGCGGCACCTTCTTGACCTCGCGGTCCGTCACGCTGACGAACTGCTCGGCGGTGTCGAGAATGTGCGTGACGATCTTGCGCGGCAGGCCTTCGATGGTCAGCAGATGCTTGAGCTCACCGTTTTTGGTGAGCTGCGGGTTGCCCTTCAGGAAGCCGTAGCGAAAGCGATCCGGCGACGGCGTAGCGCCAGTGGTGTCCTGAGGATCCTTGGGAACCTGAGTAGCGGTATTCATGGGGTACCTGAGTTGTTTTGAGTGCGTGCGCCGCGGCGGCCACGGCACACACCTCACGCTCAATCGACGCGTGCTTCGGTGTGAAACGTGAAACGCTGATCCGCGGTGTCGTCGCGCGCGAGCACGAGGGTTGCCTCGGCCGGCACATCCACCACCCCGCCGACAAAACGCGCCGCCACCGGCAACTCGCGTCCGCCCCGATCGGCGAGCACGGCGAGTTCGACCGAAGCCGGGCGCCCATAGTCGTAAAGCTCGTTTAGCGCTGCGCGCACGGTCCGGCCGGTGTACAGCACGTCGTCTACCAGCACGATGCGGCGATTGTCCACTTCGAACGGCAGCGAGGTCGGACTTGCCTGCGCGTGCAGCCCTTTCTTCGCGTAGTCGTCGCGATGCAAGGCGACATTGACGACGCCGAAACTGCCGACGTTCAGATCTCGCGCGAGACGTTCCACGAGCCACGCGCCGCCGCTGTAGATGCCGGCGAGCACGACGCCGCTGGCGCCGCTGCGGTCGCCGAGTTGTTCACCATAAGCGGCACGGATCTGTTCGAGCAAAGCGCGATACAGTGCCTCGGCGTCAATGGAACTCATGATCGTCGGAAAGTCCGTCTAGATATTGCTGGAGGATGATGCAGGCTGCTTCGGCGTCGAGCATGTCCGCGCGGCCATTGCCGGCTCGAATCCCGGCTTTTGCCTCGACCGACGAGTAGCGTTCGTCGATCCATGTCACCGGCAGGTTGAAACGGCCGTTGAGCTGGTTGCCGAAGCGTTTCGCGAGTTGGGTCATTTCATGCGGTGCGCCGTCGGGATGCATGGGCAACCCGACCACCAGCGCATCCGGCTTCCACTCGGCGATCAGCTTGCCGAGTTCTTCGAAGCGATACTCGCGGTTACGGTTTTGCACCACTACCAGCGGCCGTGCGCTTCGGGTCAGCGAGTTGCCGACCGCCACGCCGATGCGTTTTTCACCATAGTCGAACGCCAGCAGCGTTGCCGCACGTCCGGCTGGACTGCTCATGCGTGACCTGCTTCGCCCGAGAGCATCGAGAGGGAAATACCGAGCAGCGCGAGCGCGGCTTCGAGGCGTTCTTCGGCCGGCACGTCGAACACGATTTTCGGATCGGATTCGACGGTGAGCCAGCCGTTCTTCGAGATCTCTTCCTCGAGCTGGCCCGCGGCCCAACCTGCGTGGCCGAGCGTGAGCAGAAAACGTTCCGGACCCGTGCCGCTCGCCACGGCCTCGAGCACGTCTTTGGAGGTGGTCATTTCCAGACCGCCGGGCACCGACATCGACGACGTATAAGGGCTGCCGTCTTTCGGATAATGCAGCACGAAGCCGCGTTCGGTTTGCACCGGGCCGCCGAAATAAACTGGGACATGCAGCAGGGGTTCGATCTCGAGCTTCAGATCGATGCGACTGAACAGCGCTTCCAGATCGATATCGGTCGGCCGGTTGATCACCAGGCCGAGCGCACCGCGCTCGCTGTGATCGCAAAGGTAGACCACCGTTCCTGAAAACGTAGGATCCGCCATGCTCGGCATGGCGATCAGGAACTGGTTAGTCAGATTGATGCGATCGGTACTCTTGGACATAGTTCGGATTTTAGCAAAGACGATGCGGAATGGCGGGCTTTGAGCGTAGGGCAGATCAGCTGCCGCGATCCATGAACTGCGGATCATGTTGCCACTCTATCACGCGCTTACACCTCGCCAACGGTGCGTATTCGGGTGCGCATCCGAGGGGTGCCGGTTAGTGCGTCCGCGCATGCAATCTGCAAGGCGGCTTAAGGGCGTCAGCCTTGCTCGATAGCCCGCGTCAGCGCGGCCAACGCAGGACCGGCGGCTGGCGGAGCAACGCCCGCGGCAATCTTGTGCAGCATGGCCCGCAACGCTTCGGCACCTTGCTCGAGCGCCTGTGCATCGGGCGCGCTCACGATCACGTGCGCACGCACCGCAGGTGTCGAGACACCGGCATGCGCGCGGCGGCGCCACGCGAGGCCGAGTGCGTCTGCGAGGAGCGCGACGTGGCCCAGGCCGAGCGCGCACGCAGCGGCGCCGAGACGATACGCGGCGTCGCCGGCCTGCAGTGCTTCGCTCGGATCGGCTTTTTCCAGTTGACCGGCGCCCCGCGCATGTTCAGCGAGCGCGGCGATGGCCGCGTCAGCCGTCTGCAGGAAATCTTCATACGCGTGGGCATTGACGGTAAGCACGCCCAACTCGCGGGTACGCGTCACGCCCAGACCACCCGCGCCAAGCTCTTGCGCCTCCGTCGCGCCCGCTTCCCACAACGCCTCCGACTCCTGGGTGGCGGCAACGTGCCAGTCCACGGTCAAGCCGTAATCGTGCAGCAGTTCGACGTGTTCGGCATCCTCCGCTGCAGCACCGAAGAGCGCGTAATCGCGCCAGAGCAGCGCCAGCGTCGCACGTACCAGCGAGCGCGAAGCGAGCGTCGAGCCGCGAGCGTGATCCGCCAGGGCGAGGTTGCAGCGTGCGTGGAAGCGCCGCGCGTCTGCGTCCCCGACTAAGTGACCGCTCACGCGCAGCGAGCGGGCACATGCCGAAGCGAGACGCCAGAAGTCGTAGGGATCGGGGCCCGCGAGTTCGGCGAGGCACGCGTCGAGTTCATCGAGCGCGGCGCGCGTCAGCGCGGCTACGGCAGCGCTGGCCGCTCCGTCACTCGAATGCGCCCGCAACACCGGCAACAGGGCCCGCTCGTAGCGAGCCCGCAAGTGAGCGAGACGCTCCGCCGGCTGCCCGCTGAACGACACAGGCGGCAACGGCCGCACCGCCAGCGCAAAATCTTCGTAGGTGACCGTGAAGCCTGGTGTGCGCTGCGAAATCAGTGCACTGAGCGCCTGATAGTGGCCGTACAGAATTGGCGAGCAGGACAGCTCGCGCAGGTTGTGCCGCGTGGTCGCTGCACGGAAATCGTGCAAGGCCTCGGTAAACAACTGACGCGCGTCAGGTTCTTCGGGTGGTTCCGCAGCCGTTAATGGCGAGACCAGCACTAGGGCATCTGCCAGCTTCTGCGCCCCGAGCCAGCCCGCCTCGCGGAAAGCCTGCGCCGCGCGCAACAGCGCAGCCGCCGTGTCGCCGCGCTGCTCGAGCGCAAGCTGCGCCTCAGCGAGCGCGAGTTCCGCGGAACGGACCGACCCGCCACGCGGGTTGGGCAGTGCGTCGAAAGAGGCAGGTGATGCGGATCGAGGGATCATGGGCAGGCGACATGAACACGGACAAGCCGACGAACGCGATCACGCCGCCCGTCGGGACGCGCGACGCTTGCGACGGTCAGATCTGGACCATCTCGAAGTCTTCCTTGCGGGCTCCGCATTCGGGGCAGGTCCAGTTAATGGGAACATCTTCCCAACGCGTGCCCGGCGCGATTCCTTCATCTGGCAATCCGGCTTCTTCGTCGTAGATCCAGCCGCAGATCAGGCACATCCAGCTTCTATATTCCATTCTTGTGTCGCGTCAAAAAGAGCGTTGAAACGAGAGCCATGATGGTACCGTGTTGCCGCCCCAATGCCTAGCAATCGAAAGTCGCCACGTTGACGTGCCGCAGGCGCGCCGCAGACGAAGCTGGACAAGGCGCGGCACGATGCCCCGATTCAGTGCGCAAAGTCCTCTGCGGATGCGAAAAAACGCCCCGTTAGCGCTTTAGGCCGCATAATTGAGGCGACTGCGCCCACGCTGCGCGCTTACATACGCCTACTTCCTGCCAACCATTTTCATGCCCAGCGACACGCCTCCGATCGTTCTCACCTTCGGCCTCTCCGATCCGACCGGTGCTTCCGGCCTGCAAGCCGACCTGATGACGCTAGCCAGCATGGGCTGCCACGGCGTCAGCGTGCTGACGGGTTTCACCGTGCGCGACTCGGCAAACTGCGACGAAGTCACCGGGCTGGATCCGGAAGTCGTTGCAACCCAGGCGCGCATGCTGCTCGAAGACATGCCCATCGCCGCCTTCAAGGTGGGGGCCGCCACGCGAGCGGAAGTGGTGAGCGCAATCGCCGAAGTCGTGGCCGACTACGACGATATTCCGCTGATCCTCGCTCCCGATTTCACGCTGGACGACGAGCACGTGCTCGCCGCCGACGAACTGCGCGAGGCGATTGCCGACCTGCTCGCACCGCAAACCACGTTGCTTGTGGCCGATCACGCCACCCTGCTCGCGCTCGCGCAGCCGGACGGGGACGCCGAGGCGCCGAGTCTCGACGCGGCAATCTCGCACCTGCTATCGCAAGGCTGCGAATACATCCTGTCCACGGAAACTGGCACTCACCGGCTCGTCAATACGCTTTTCAGCGACGACGGCCAGTTACGCCAGGATATGTGGGACCGTGGCCCGCACCGCATCATGGGTTTGACCGACACGCTCGGCGCTGCTATTGCAGCGTTGCTGGCCAACGGTCAGGACCCGGCCGAAGCTGTGCGCGAAGCTCAGGAGTATCTGTATCAGGCCATGCGCAACGCGTTTCGTCCCGGGATGGGGGCCTATCTGCCGGACCGGTTTTTCTGGGCCCGCAGTAGCGACGAAGAAACGCCGCTGGGTAGCGCGAAAGATGCGCCGCCGGGAGAAGCGCGGCACTAAGCGATGCGGGGCGGGGCCGGTCGCGGACGCCGGTACGCCCTGGACTATTTCCTGCGCTTACCTCTCAAGCTTACGCAGCACCGACTCCAGCCTTTCATGGGTTTCTGCGCGCCGCTCAAGACAGCGCCGCCGACAGCATTGGCCCGATGCCTTCTCCCCTCAGGGACATCCTCAAACTCAGCTGTTTCAAGCCCTCGCTGGGCTAGCCTCCTTTGGCACCGCCTCGCTCCCACCACAGCCAGTCAATCGTGTTACGAATCATCACGTACCCACGTTGGCACGCGGTGTTCAAGCAGAAAATTCGCACGTCCTGATTACAAACGTAATCAAACGTTACAACTGGATTGCTTATCAGCCAGTAGAATTTACGAACTGTAATGTCGCCGGCGCCCCTTATGCCACCTCAGACCCCGTCTTTTCACACGCCTCAGGGCGATCACGCGTGCGCGATCGGTTCGTGCCGCAACGAACATTCGACTAGGCGCCCCGGTCAGTTGACCGGCATCGACGCCAGCGGGAATCTTTAAAGTGGACAATTCACACGCCTACGTCCGCTCCCCTTCTGACGCCAGCCCCGACCTCCCGGACACCGGCCATGGCGCTCGAACCACCCGTGAAGCAAGCACATCCGTGGCGTCCGCCAAGCCTGCACAAGCGCTCCTGCAACGCGTCAGCGGTGCGGTAGACGTCCAGGACCGCGCGCGGATGTTCCAGCAGAAGGCCGTCACGGTCTGGCTCACCGGTTTGTCCGGGGCCGGAAAATCCACGATTGCGTATGAACTGGAACGACAGCTCATCGCCTTGGGTCACCCGTGCTATGTGCTAGACGGCGACAACGTCCGGCACGGCCTGGCCAGCGATCTCGGTTTCAGCAAAGAAGACCGGCGCGAGAATATCCGCCGCGTGGCGCATGTTGCCCAGTTGATGAACGATGCCGGTCTGATTGTGATTACCGCGTTGATTTCGCCGATGGGCGAAGATCGAGCCATGGCGCGCGAGATCATTGGGCCTGACCGGTTTGTCGAGACCTATCTCTCCGCTTCCGTGGATGACTGCGCGCGGCGCGATCCCAAGGGTCTGTATGCCAAAGCACGGGCTGGCGCAATCACGGCGTTTACCGGCGTGTCCGCACCCTACGAGGCTCCGGCCAACCCGGAGTTACGCGTGGATACCGCGACGCAGAGCAAAGACGCGAGCGTGGCGGGGATCTTCGACTATCTGCATGAGACGTATCTCCTGAAGCCCTAAATAAAAGATCCATCTGGCTTCGGAAACGAAAAAACCCGCATCGCTGCGGGTTTTCTCTTTTGGGGAGCACGCCTTACAGCGCGCCGCCCCCATGTGTTTCGATACGAGGCTCCCGGAGGAGCCCCATCCGAAATTACATGTCCATGCCCATGCCGCCCATGCCGCCCGGCATTCCGCCGCCGCCCATCGGAGCATCTTCCTTCGGCAGTTCGCAAACAGCTGCGTCGGTCGTCAGCAGGAGACCTGCCACCGATGCTGCGTTTTGCAGTGCCGTGCGCGTGACCTTCGTCGGGTCCACAACACCAGCGTCGACCAGGTCGACGTACTCGCCGGTTGCTGCGTTGTAGCCGTAGTTGCCCGTGCCTGCTGCAACTGCTGCCACCACGACGCTGGCTTCTTCGCCGCCGTTCGTGACGATCTGGCGCAGCGGTTCTTCCATTGCGCGCAGAACAATCTTGATGCCTGCGTCTTGATCGGCGTTAGCGCCCTTCAGACCGGCGATTGCCGTACGAGCGCGGATCAGTGCGACACCGCCGCCGGCCACGATGCCTTCTTCCACAGCTGCGCGCGTTGCGTGCAGTGCGTCTTCGACACGCGCCTTCTTTTCCTTCATTTCGACTTCGGTCGCAGCGCCGACCTTGATCACTGCAACACCGCCGGCCAGCTTGGCCACGCGCTCTTGCAGCTTTTCACGGTCGTAGTCCGACGTTGCTTCTTCGATTTGCGTGCGAACTTGCTTCACGCGCGCTTCAATGTTGGCACCTTCACCAGCGCCGTCGATGATCGTGGTGTTTTCCTTGCCCACTTCGATACGCTTCGCTTGACCCAGTTCAGCCAGCGTTGCCTTTTCGAGCGTCAGGCCGGTTTCTTCAGCGATAACTTGACCGCCGGTCAGGATCGCGATGTCTTCCAGCATGGCCTTACGACGATCACCGAAGCCCGGAGCCTTGACAGCAACAGTCTTCAGAATGCCGCGGATGTTGTTCACAACCAGCGTTGCCAGAGCTTCGCCTTCGACGTCTTCTGCGATGATCAGCAGCGGACGGCCAGCCTTGGCGACTTGTTCCAGAACCGGGAGGAGGTCACGAATGTTCGACACCTTCTTGTCGTGCAGCAGCACGAACGGGTTGTCGAGCACAGCAACTTGCTTGTCCGGATTGTTGATGAAGTACGGCGACAGGTAGCCGCGGTCGAACTGCATGCCTTCAACCACGTCCAGCTCGTCTTGCAGCGACTTGCCGTCTTCAACCGTGATGACGCCTTCCTTGCCGACCTTGTCCATTGCTTCAGCGATACGGTCGCCGATCGACGAGTCGCTGTTTGCCGAAATCGCGCCAACCTGAGCGATTTCCTTGTTGGTCGTGCACGGCTTGCTGATCTTGCGCAGTTCTTCGATAGCTGCAGTCACAGCCTTGTCGATACCGCGCTTCAGGTCCATCGGGTTCATGCCCGATGCGACGTACTTCATGCCTTCGCGAACGATGGACTGGGCCAGGACCGTTGCGGTCGTGGTGCCGTCGCCTGCGTTGTCGCTGGTCTTGGAAGCCACTTCCTTGACCATTTGCGCGCCCATGTTCTGGAGCTTGTCTTTCAGTTCGATCTCTTTCGCGACCGACACACCGTCCTTGGTGACCGTCGGGCCGCCGAAGCTGCGTTCCAGGACAACGTTGCGGCCCTTCGGACCCAGCGTGACCTTCACAGCGTTCGCGAGGATGTTCACGCCTTCAACCATCTTGGCACGGGCGGAATCACCGAATACGACGTCTTTAGCTGCCATCTTCTAACTCCTTGAATTCTTGGGATATAACCGGGTAAGTAGCGCTTTGCGCTTACTTCTGCACCACGGCCATGATGTCTTCTTCGCGCATCACGAGCAGTTCGCTGCCGTCGACCTTAACGGTCTGGCCTGCGTACTTGCCGAACAGGACGCGGTCACCAACCTTCACGTCGAGCGCGATTTGTGCGCCCTTGTCGTCACGCTTGCCCGGGCCGACTGCCAGAATTTCGCCTTGATCCGGCTTTTCTGCTGCGGCTTCGGGGATCACGATGCCCGACGCGGTCTTGGTTTCTTGATCCAGACGTTTGACGATCACGCGATCATGCAAAGGACGAAGGTTCATACATACTCCTCTCTTGATTGAGACTGAAGAACGCTGAGAAAACCCGGCTGGCTGGGCCAGCCGGCGATGTTGTTAGCACTCTCGTGCAGCGAGTGCTAATTATATGGACGGGCGGTGACAAATTCAAGAAGGATGGGGGTGGGAATTTTTTGCGAGGGTTGTCGAGATTCACTTAACTTTGAACTTTGTTCACTTAAGTTTGAACTCGTGACCTGCGCTCGGACGCGCCAACAGGGCGAACATTCCATAAAAACAATGACTTATAACCCACGTAGCCGTGCCGCAGGGTTGCGCACGCTGCTGGCCACCCAGCGATTTCTGACGACCATCGTTCCGCAAAACGTAACGACTGACATTCAATCTAGGGTAAACCCCCGGAATCGATCTCATTTCTCATCCAAGCCCGGGAAGTTCGAAAAAGATGATGCGGCTTGCGGCTATCAGGTGCAGCCGATGCACAGAGTTCTGGCAGGTGATCCAGTTCGTCTCCCTGACGGCACCCCAGTGGGAGTGTTCGAAGGTGGCTAGACCCGAAAGTAGGGAATTTACTGGACCGTCCGAAAGACGTGCTTTCTTTGAACGCCGCCCGTACTCAGCCGCCCGCCGTCGTATGTGCGCTCAATCACGCCAAGTATGCAGACGGATGACCCATCTGTACGAAACGGCGATCGTCGCGTGTCGGTAGAGTCGAGATGTGGCGCGGTGGCAGTAGGTTCGGTTTGTCTGTTGCCGCCCCTTTCGTCTGGCGGTGCCCGAGTAACCTCGCCCTAACTCCGTTTCCACACCCCGCTCATTGAACCGGACATGCAGATCTCCCGCATCCGGCTCTCGGACAGGACACCACGCCTTCACACACGGCAGGTTCACAACCATGGACCAGTCAGACGCACGAGACCGAAGTGCCCGTAGAGATGCGGGGATGGATAAGTCCCGCCTCTGCGACGTCGAACCTTGTACTTGTTGCGTAACCACCGACGCAACCGCGTAGCGGTGTAGCTGTCGAGCGCCCGATACGCGCGTCTGTCCGAGCCTACCTTGAAGTAGTTCGCCCAGCCGCGCAGCGTGCGGTTCAACCGGCCCACCAGCTCCGTGGTCTCTTGCCACACCGTCTTGAGGGCGGTCATCGCATGAATCTTTTCGACCATGCGCCGGATACTCTTCTTCGACGGACGCATGCCCATACGGGCCTGGCCTGTCGTCGCTGAGTACAGCCGCCCAAACGTATAACCCAGGAAGTCGAATTCGCCTTCCGGCACCTTGCAGATTCGTGTCTTCTCTTCGTTGACCGTCAGCTTCAGTTTGTCCATGATCTCGCGCATTCGTAACAAGGCTTCCTCAGCCTTCCCTTTCTTGCACAGGATCACCAGATCGTCCGCGTAGGTCACAATGCGACTGCCAAGACTGCGCTGAAGTCCGAGCTTCTTCCATGCCAGCACAAACCGGCGCATATAAATATTCGCCAGCAGTGGTGAGATGGGTGAGCCTTGCGGAATGCCACGTCTGCTGTCTTTGGCCTCCGTCGTACGTTTCTTCCGGCCTCGGGTATCGGTTTCTTCAACGGAGCATTCCAGCCACATCTTGATCAGATGCAGCACGCGCCGATCAACGATGCGTCGCGCCAGCGACAGCATCAGTTCGGCGTGTGGAATACTTCCGAAGTAGTCCGCAAGGTCGGCATCAACGACGTCCGTTTGCCCTCGATGCAGCCGTTCCTCCACCTCGATCACCGCTTGCTGGGCGTTTCGCCCCGGGCGGTAAGCGTACTGCTCCGATGGAAGGTCCGCTTCGAAGATCGGTTCGAGCACCAGCATCGCTGCTGTCATGCACACCCGATCACGCAAGGTCGAGATGCCCAGTGGCCTCAGCTTGCCATTGGCCTTCGGGATAAACACTCTTCTGATAGGGTCCGGCCGGTAACTCTCCTGCCTGAGCGCAAGCGCCAGTTCGCCGAGCCACTTCTGCACTCCATACGCTTCGACCTCCGCGAAGTCTTGCCGATCGACACCCGGTGCGCCCCTGTTCGAGCGACACTGGGCGTACGCATGCGCCAGCACATCCTCACGGTAGATCTTGTCGTACAGCGCGTAGAAGAGATACCCGGCTTCTGCCTTCGCTTTCGCGTGTAACGCCATCTGCAGCTTCTGAACACGAATCGGAGTTGATAGGTTGCCCAATCTCCACGTCCTCACTACGTATTGCGTCTGTCCTGAACTGAGGCCCCTTCCCTCCGCCAGCATTACCCGGCTTCACCAGTACTACGGGCCTCTCCGTCATCCCAAGGCGCCCGGCCTGTCCCTCGCGGGCGTCCGGTTGGTCATCCCTGACCACGCCGAGGGACTTCCCGTGTTGCGTACGCTTTCCTTGTGTACATGCTGTCGCCACTACCCCGGCGCAGCGACTGGGCGTCCAGCCTGCTCATTCGCCCAGTCGTATCAGCCTTCCCCGATAGGGTTGTCGGGTCGGCCTGCGCATCGACCTTTTCGAGGTTTGCCCGGCGTTCACTCGCGTTACGGCCTGCACACTCGCGCTGTCACCAATTTGTGACACGCATCACCGAAGGCTTCAGCCACTTCGTTGCCTCCATAGCTGCTCCGGTTGCTTCCGGCTGGAGCATTTGCCGGGCGGGGCTTGCACCCGCTGGAAAGCGCCACCTTTTCACGGCGCACACCCTTAGCGGTCGTTGAACTTGTACAATCGCAATGGCTGCTCCCCGAACCACAAGGGGCGGTCATCGGCGTCGAAGCGCGCGCCGTGCTGCCGGCGCTATATTTGCTCGTGGCGATTGGGCAAAATCAACGTGGTCCACGTTCCCGCACGGGCACGCAGACTTTGGTGGTTGGCTTCGGGCACGCTTTTCAATGTGGCTGGCGTATCTCTGCACCCGAATTAAGGCGATGCTCATGCCCTGTGAGGCGGCGCGCATGCGTCTTCGACCGAGTTGATCTTCCCTCTTTGTAAGCCGAGAAACCAATTACCTTAAACGATGCATTTCTTGAGCACGAATCGAGACGAAGTTCGCATCGAATACGTCCTCGCCGACTTCAGCGAGCGCTGCCACCAAGCATCAAACCCGGCCCACTAGAATTTCGAACCGCGACCACGTATGTCCACAAAACAGCCCGGTAAAGCTGCACGCGGCGCGAAGCAGGCGGCCGCTCCGTCACCGACGCCCGCGAACGACGTGAGCCGACAACGTACAATTCTCGACGTCGTCGAGGAAATGATGCCGGACGGTTCGCATTCGGAATTGGTAGAAGCAACGGATGACGCCTATGTCAATCGCCTGCTGCGGCTGATCATTCCGCCTCGCTGGCCTGCGGACATGTTTGCGGTCGTGGCAACGCTGATGGGACTCTCAGGGTGCTACACGGAAGCGTCTCTCGTTGGCAATCATTACCTGAATCACGATACGTACATCGGCGAAGTGATGCAGGCGGCCATCGAGTGGCGAGAAACCGGCAAATGTCCGCAATTGGTCGAAGTTTGGTGGTACGACCTGCTGGCTGTCCATGGTCCGACGCCACTGACTCGTCTCAAGGCTGAGATTCCATTTAGCACGGCTGTCGCGACTTTGATGCGCCTGCTCGCAGTTGCGGACGAAGCGTCAGCGGGGGTTGGATGGATGCCACGCGACGAGAAGAAATTGACCACGATTTCACTGCGAGCGTCCTTGTCGTTCCTTGATCACGTCGAGGCTGAAGAGGCTGCAAGGCTGCCATATATCCCCAATTCTCTGTGTGAGAGGGTTCCGCCGAGTAAAGCAACGGTGCTGCCCAAGTCGCTCACCCCGTCCGTGGGTTGTACGGTGCGCTCGATGAGTCACCACCTGGCACTGTTGCCGCCTTCAACTGTTGTGGAATCGGAATGGGTTCTACCTGACAATGGGCCGACCAATGGAACCATGCGCCTGCTCGTCATTCCGTACCCATTCCGGGTAGACGACGAGAGTTTTATTGCCTCTGGTCCGGTCCGGGAAATGAAGCATCAGGCGAAGATGCAGCCTTATTTCACCTTGGACCCGACTTGGCTGAGAAAGCCCAAGACGGTCACTGCCAAGCTGATCCGAGATGAATTGATTGCCCCGATGGTCGAGCAGGCGGTCAGCAAGTTTGGCGCGGATGCTATCGACGGCGTACTCTTTCCGGAATGTGCGCTCACGGAAAAACTTGGCGACGAACTGCTCGACGTGCTCGCTCGCAGGCCAATTCCGGGTCTCAAGTTTCTGATTACGGGAACGATGACTGCCGGCGAACAGGGCAACGAGTCGTATGACGGAATGCCAGGGCGCAATCGCGCCAAGACAATGGTGTTCGCGCCAAATCAAAAGAAGGCCGCGCAGCGGGTGCTATACGGGAAGGCTCATTAAAACATCATCGCTGGGCGCTGGATAGGGACCAAATCAAGCGGTATGGCCTTACCGGGATTCCGTCGCCGGAGCCGCTCAAGGTCTGGGAGCATATTGCCGTCGACAACAGACGCCTGCCCTTTCTCGCGCTGCGCGACGATCTCTGCATGACGGTGCTGATCTGTGAAGATCTGGCGCGCGCGGACCCGGCCATGCCGGTGATCCGGTCCGTGGGTCCGAATCTTGTAATCGCATTACTGATGGATGGCCCTCAATTAGCGGTTCGGTGGCCAGGCCGCTACGCGACGGTGCTTGCCGAGGATCCGGGGTCGTCTGTCCTCTCGATTACGTCGGCTGGCATGGTGGACCGCTCCAACTTGGGCGAGCGCAGTCCGGCGCGTGCGGTCGGTTTGTGGCGGCACGATCAGGGCTACAACACGGAGCTATTTCTTCCTGCGGGACATCACGGTCTCGTGTTGACGGTGAAGGCGAAAGAAGACGAACAGTATTCCCTCGACCACCGGAGCGACCTCCGGACAACCCGGCGCTGGAAACTCGAAACAGTCACACCGCTTGCGGTGAACGCCGATTGGCTCTAGTCTGGCAACAATACGTAGAGGGTAATGCTATGGCAGCGGTTCAACTTATCAGGGCGCGATCAGGTGTGTACGGACGGCAAGCGACCGACGAAGAGCGCGAATTGTTAAAGCGGTTCGCCCGCGACTATGTGGCTTCGACATCGACACATTCGGCTGCCGATGTTGCAGCCCTCAGGAGACTTGCAGCCCAAATGCTCAGCGATCCGCTTATTGGTGATACTGGCCAAGGCACGCGATCTAAAGATGAGGGGCGTACTAAAGCGCGAGTTGGGGATAGCGCAAAGGGGCGCGCTGGTAGCGGTTCGCCACGGAAGACTCGCGCCGCAGTCAAGACATCGAAGCCGGCGGCAAAGCGTGCGGCGAAGTCTGCGACAAAGTCACGCGCCAAAGGATAGCGGGTCGTTACCTGAGCGATAACGAATGGCGCTTATTGGCCGAACCCAACCTGATGACGACCGGCCCAGTTCGACCCGTTGCGGCCGGTCGATCAAGCGCGACATATAGGGCTGCTTTCGAGGTACAACGGGCATTCGTTTAGTTCTGTCGGAAGACGAGAGCTCGGCCATCGCGGGTGGTCAGCTAACGACCTTGCTTAGGTCGCTCCATGACGCCATTTGGCCGTTTGAGGCTGCGCTATCGAGAGAGAGAGAAGTCCATATCGCTATGAACGTGAAGCTACGACGCGGCGCGGTCGCACTCGAGTCACCAGATTGGTTTTTCCCATGCGATCCTCTTCCGCGGTCTTCGTGTTGTAGACGCCACGACGCGCACGCCATCGAACGCGGCCGCCCGCGCCTTGGCATCGAGCAACATCTCGTCGGCTTGGGTGAAGTAGCCGGTTAGCCGGAAACCGACCCTTCGGAATTTGGTGCGCATCAAGCGAAGAAGCAACTGCGACCGGAGCAGCCGCCCCGCGCTGCGAGACTATCCCGGCTTACTTGCGCCCGGCGAACAAGCTTTGCAACTCGCCGTGAGCCATATAGTCGACAGCCATCGGGCCAGATTCGCCCTTTTCAACAAAAGCCTTGGCCAGACGGGCTGCGTGGTTCCAGATCACTTGCGGAATGCCGGAGCCGGAGGACAAGCGGACCACGCCCAACTTTTGGAGCTCGGCAGAATCCGCCAGGCCGGGCCATGCCATGAGCGCGATTGGGACTGGCGAACCCTTGACCACGGTTTTGATGTCGTGGGCATCGGTCAGTGCCGGGAGGAAAACGCTATCGGCGCCCGCTTTGCCATACAGTTCGGCACGTTTGATCGATTCTTCAGCACGCTTCGGCGCATCGACCAGTTGTTGCAGGTAAACGTCGGAGCGCGCGTTGATCCAGAGGGCGATACCGGCCTTTTCCGCAGCAGCCCGCACGGCTTCGATTTTCGCCGCCAGCACGGGCGGTGCGTCCTGACCGTCTTCGATATTGATGCCGACGACGCCGGCGTCCAGGATGGGTTTGATATTTTCCGCGACTGTTTGGGGGTCGTCCGAGTAGCCGGCTTCGAAATCGATCGACAGGGGTACGTGGATCACGCGAGTGATGGTGGCGGCCACTTCAGCCTGCAGCCTCGCCGGTGCAAGATTTCCATCGGGATAACCGAGCGCCCAGAGTACGCCCGCGCTCGTGGTGACGATTGCCTTGGCACCTTGCGCTTCGAAGATGCGCGCGCTGCCCGCATCCCAGGCGTTCGGCAGGTTCAGGATCGGGTTGCCTTGATGAAGGTCGGCGAAGACCTTGTCGAGTGTGCTCATTGTCATTTCCTCTTGAGGTGGAGTGAGTCGATAGCGGGGTATGGACTCAGTTAAGCGACCAGGGCGCCCCTGGTCATCTATGGGTAGTTGACCAGAAGGGACGCGCCTTCTGAATCGTGCCGTTGGCTTACGCGCGCATCTGCTTCTCCATATCGCGAATAGCCACGGCTTCCTGCCGGGTGTCGCGGATCGAACGGAATTTATCCACGGTGGTTGGCATGACCCGTCTCCTGTCAATCGTTGCCGGTGATGAGCAGTCTGTTCTTCATGGTCTTGCAGAAGGTCCGGGAAATGTCGCCCGGCGTCCATTTCCGGCTGGCTCTCGCTGCACGTCTGAATCTCCAGTCACGAGGTCATCGAACATACATGGGCTCGTAGCTGGCCAGTTGCGGGAATCCTTGATACTGGTCACTGTGATCGCCCTCGTGGTTTTCATATCCAGGACGAGTCAGCAAGCCACGCGGCTTCACCCAACTGTAAATGGAACGCACCGGCCTCTCATGCCAGGCAATGTTGAAGGCGCCGATTTTTGGAAAGAACTGCAGCTCGCTGTAGGGCAAGTGATCGTGAATCCACCACGCAAGCGATTGCCAGCGTTTCCCCTCGGCCCGTTTGTCAACGAACCAGGGCATGACGATAGTGACCATTGCGCCAGAATGACCGGCGGCATCGCGCTGGTCCCAGATATGGCGCGCGCGGTCGCGTTCATTGGATGCACAACTCAGACCGTGAAGATTTCCGAACTCGTTCACCTCCGGTGCTCTGTATCCGGAACGTAGAGAGATGCGGCCGAATGTTGCCTGCAAAGGCTCCAGCAACAGTTCGCAAAGGTGCCGACCTGCGGTGACAGCGAGATCAGGATTGTCCGGAAGATTCGGAAACCCGTTGATGGCCGCGATTTCGCTGAACATGAATTCGCGCATAAAAAAATTGCGCGACAGACGGGTACGGCCCAGGTTTTCCAGACCACGAACGGTACGGACCGGTCTCATCAGTTGTTCTCCTCTGTCTTTGGAAAAGGCGCGCGGGTTTCGATCCGCAGGTCACATTCCTTGTGCCGACCACGCAGTCCTCGATGACGCCAATCCGCTTGTGCTACAAGCTCGCGGCTTTCGTCGTCATCGCGACCATGATGTAGTAGCCAGTGAGCCCGATCAGATCGACCATGGTTTCGGCTGAGAGAACCGCCGCACACCGCTCCCACGTCGCGCTGTCGATCTCGCCGCCTTTCAGCAGGCAGCGCACGAACTCGTCCACCACGAAATCCTCTTCTCGCGCATAAGACGGTCGCTGGCCCGTGCGAATGGACTCAACGACTTCTTCCGAAAGGCCA
Organism: Paraburkholderia sp. GAS82; assembly: GCF_050436285.1. Lineage (NCBI taxonomy): Bacteria > Pseudomonadati > Pseudomonadota > Betaproteobacteria > Burkholderiales > Burkholderiaceae > Paraburkholderia > Paraburkholderia sp. GAS82. The sequence continues at coordinate 75,131 of NZ_JBNDLX010000006.1, read as the reverse complement.
TCCGCGATTGCCAGTGGTGCGTGATGAGCGAAGACAAAGCTCGCGTTCCATTCGAAGGCGACCAGCAAGATCGTGTGCTCGATCATGCGCTTCGTCAGACAGCTATCGAAACGCAGATAGTTACCGACCTCCACCAGCCCATTGGCCAACTTTGGCGAATACAACCAGGCCCGGAAAGGACCGCTGACGCCGCCACGCGGGCTACTCGACAGTCGATCGTGAATGGTTCGCTGCTCAGCAGTCAGGACGTCGTACGGCAGTAGTGGAAAACGCAGCTCGACCATGTGTGCATCCTTCGTGAATCAGGCGTCCGGTTGAGAAACGTTCACGTCCCGGCAGCGAACACTTCGACTTCGACCAGCATGCGAGGATTGACCATCTGGTTCACGACGGACAACATGAAAGCCGGTCGCACGTCGCCGAGGATCTCCGCGCGCACACGGCCATAGGTCTGGATGTCGTCCTTGTTGATCAGAGTCGAGACGACCTTGACGATGTTTTGTGGACCCATGCCGGCCTTTTCCAGACCCTCCAGGATGTTGCCCCAGGCAAGGCGAGCCTGGGCTTCGATGCCATCAGGCAAGTTGCCGTTCTTGTCCATGCCGGGCGTGCCGGAAGTGATGAACCAACGCTGATTCGGCTCGATGATCAACGCGTCGCTGTACTTGAAAATGTGGCGGGAAATGCCGACGTCGACGGTGGTGTGCGCCATGATTGCTTGCTCCAGTTGAGGTAGGTGACAGATTCATTGTCGACCTCTCACAACGGGAAGGAAATTGACGGAGCCGCTTTCGAGATGTGTGAGCACCGCTCGCGGACTTTCTGCACGGCAGAGAAAGCCCGACGCCATCGGATGGCTACTTCTCGTCGGCCAACGACGCCCACAAGTGCACGCTTGCGAGACTACGGTACGGGCTGAACCTGAACATCAACCGACCCGCTTCCTCCGCATCTGGACGCACTTCGGACGGGTAAAGACGCTGCAGGGCGGTTGCCAACCCGCTGTCCCCGACCGGCGCCGCGTCGGCGAATCCGGTTCGCATCATCACGTAGCGCGCCGTCCAGATTCCGATACCTTTTTGCGAGACCAAAGCCTCCTGCGCCGCAACAGCCGAGCCGTCGACCAACCCCTCGATATCCAGATGACCGCTGGCAATCTGTTCGGCGGCCGAGATCATGTAGTTGGCTTTGGAGCCGGAATAGCGGATCTTTCGGAGCGGTTCGATTCCAAGGTTGGCCAGTTGCCCGGCCGTCGGATGCACCCGCATTCCGTGGATCTTCTCCCCGGCCAGATTGATCATGTCGCGCCGCAACGTGGCAGCGAACGCGAGATTGATCTGCTGACCCGTGATGGCCCAGCAAAGCGCATCGAAGGCGCTCGGCAGAAGTGGGACGCGCAATCCCCTGCGCGTTTTAACGATCTCGGGATGACGCTCTTCGAATGCCGAGATATCGTTCGACAATCCCAGCATTCGTAGCGCCGATCGTTGCAGAAAGGCCATGCTCTCGCGGCCAAGGTTCTTCTCCGTCGTGACTTTCACCGTCGCGCGATCGGAGCCAATGGCAATCTCGATGATGGCGGGACCCTCCGCGGTGTGCAACGCCTTCCAGATTCGCCGCCCATCGGCGCGTTCACTCGGGCTGTTCACGTCGCGCCCGTGATAGCCGACTGCCTCCTGCGGACGATAGGATTCTGGAAGATGCAGGGCAAAACCCTTCTTAACGTTCATCACGCTATATTCGGACGGCAACATCGCGTACTCGGCGATAAACGCTTCCTCGAATATCGTTCTGGAAGGAAAGCCGGCGTCTGCACCTGCGATCTCCGGTGATCGCCCCGCAGCGATCGCTTCGGCAGCGCGGCGAGCTTGAACTCGCCGCAACCACTGAGCAGCCGACATTTGCGCGTGGTCGCGAAACAGGTCTTCCAGTTGATCGGCAGGAAGATTGGCGCGCTGCATCAGATCGGGTACCGAAGCAAATTCGGTGGGGCTGATCGAGAGGCCGCGCTGGAAGACGTGAAAAAGCGTCAGGCTCGCCTTTTCTCCATCATGGAAGCGGTCGGGGCGGCAGATCTTGCAAGGACGCAGACCGGCGTTCTTTGCGGATGCCTCGGTCGTGAAAAGCTGGACGTCTTCACCCTTCGGTAATCTGACCGTACATGAAGGCAGGCTGTAAGTGCCCGCCTTCATGTCGCCAATCAGGAATTTCCCGTCCATTTGCCCCTTACGGGCCAGCGCTTTATTCCAGGGTGGTGTTGCAGATGGCATCACGCGGCAGCCTCATGTCGGAACCCGTTGAGACCTTCCAGCGCCAGTAACTGCGCTTTTACCCTCAGGCCGCCGGCAAAACCGGTCAGGTCACCGGAGGCGCCGACCACACGATGACAGGGCGCGATGATCGCGATTGGGTTCTTGTTACTCGCACCACCAACGGCTCGTACGCTCTTCGGGTTTCCGATCTGCCGGGCGATTTCTCCGTAGGTGCGGGTTTCGCCGAACGGGATACCGAGCAGCGCCTCCCAAACCTTGTTCTGGAAGTCCGTGCCGGCGAAATCCATCTCGACGTCGAATCTCTTGCGCTGGCCAGAAAAGTATTCGCCCAACTGGCGCTCGGTCTGGATGAGGATCGGATGACTGGTGTCTTCGCCGACAATGTTCAGGGGAACGCGCTTCGCGTCGGTTTTTTCGTTCTCCCAGAGGATAGCGGCGAGGCCGTCGTCACTCGCGACCAACCGCAGACCGCCAATCGGGGATGGGACGTCCTTGTAGTAGTAGCTCCTGGTGAACCTGTTCGTGACTGTGTTCATGATGGCTTCCTCTGTGACATGTAATGGCCGCTTTCGCAACGAAACGCAGGCTGCGATTCGAGTATAGGGAGCGCACGCTGAAGTGCTATGGCGATGCCGTGAATCGAGACACAAGGACGCATTTCCTGGATTGTCAGGCACGTTGCTACAACCAGCGCCGTAGATGGTGCCCAGATCCGGATAAGTGCAGCGTACATCGAACAGCTGGGCTGCTCATCGTCGCACGCAACCGCGTCAGTTCACTCGCACGTCTATCTCACGCCCAACGGCTTTCCAGACACCTGAGCCGAGCTCTGAAAGTTGATACTGATCCGGCGTTCGGCGACGTCAGGTTCCTTGGGCACGCTGTGCACCCAGTCGGTCTGGGCCCGTCCTCCCATGACGATCAAATCACCGGATGTCGGTCTGAACACAAGTGACTGGCCCCCTGCCCTCGGTTTGATCAGAAAGCGGCGAGTCGCTCCCAGCGTCAGGACAGGGACAATCGTCTCAGAACGATGTCGTGAAATCGTGTCTCGATGCCAACTGGTGCTGTCCTGTCCGTCGCGGTAGAAGTTCATCCACAAGCCGTCGTAGCGGATTGCGTAGTGCTCGGACAATGCCCGACATGCGTCGAGAAGCACGCTTTCCGGCGCGTCCCGAACATCCCGGTATTCTCCCGTCAACCGAGGCTCACGGAACACCTGTTTGAACATACGGCGATCGCGTTGCTCCCATGCAACCGACGTGACGAGTCGATCGAGAAGCGCGCGCGAGCCCGACATCCAGCCAGGGACGACTTCGATCCAGGTGTGAGCGTCTAACGCTTGCCGCCTGGCCGAGGTGAAATCGAAATTCGCGGTCGTCAGCGATTGCGTGGCGCCAAATAGATCTTGCTGTATGGGGAGTCCCATGATCTGGCCTCGATGAGTAGTGCGTGAGCGAAGTCAATGCACGACAATTCGCTCTTATACGTGAAGGTTTGTTGCATTTCACAGTTTCCAACGTTACGCCGGCACGTGACGTGAGAAAGCCGTTTCATGTGTCCAATCGTCCGGATCTGGGTTCTTCGTGGATGTCTCTACGGGAAAGCTTCTCGCGTCGTCCAGGCACCAGCAGTTCTTGAGCGACACCGACACCCGGTTGTCGGCAAGCCCTCCGGCGGTACGTACAGGGAACGACGGGTAAGCTTGGCACGTTCCGGACGATTGGACACCAGAGCCGGACAACGGGAGGCACGCAAGACGATTAAAATTCCTTGCCGGTCGCCGACCCACTTGCACCCACGCGGAACAGAAATCAATGAAAGCACCTCCCGTCTCCCGTATCTCGCCCCCGGATCTGAACAGCCTGATGGCGCTTCTGGACGTCGAGGTGGTGGCGCTCTCCGAGTGCGTCGTCAACGAGGGGTACCGGCTGGAGCTGGGAGGGAACGAGGCGCCCGGCATCCACTACATTTTGAAAGGCAAGGGCCGGATGTCGTTCAACGGCGCGCCGAAGATCAATGTCGAACCGCATATCCTGATCGTCGTTCCTCCCCATACCCCGTTTATTCTCGAATCGAACTCAGGAAACGCCTCCAGGCCCATCATTGGCGTCGAAGGTAGCAAAAACGTGACGACAAGCGACGGCATCCGGCGTTTCCGCGCGGGCGACGATGACGATGAGCCGGAAATGGTGATGATTTGCGGATATTTTCGCGCGCAATACGGTTCTTCAACCGGCCTCTTCGAAGGATTGGTCGAGCCCATCGTCGAGCAGTTTACGGTTGCGGACCGGCTCTACGACAAGCTCAACTCCGCTGTTGACGAGCTTCTCAACCAGGAGATCGGTGCCGGTGCGATGAGCTCGGCGCTTCTCAAGCAGGTGGTGGTCGCCTTGCTGCGCCGATCGCTCACGTCGATCAACACCTGGGTCGAGCGTTTTGCCCTCTTGAGCGACCCGAAAGTCGCCCGCGCCTTTTCCATGATGGTCGGCAATCCCGGTGCCAATCACACCGTCGAAAGCCTCGCCGACTGCGCGTTTCTGAGCCGCTCGGCCTTCATGGCGCGCTTCTCGAGCGTGGTCGGAAAATCACCCATGGCCGTGTTGCGCGACCTGCGCATGCGTCAGGCAGCGGCACAATTAAAGGCCGGCAGCCATACCATCGAAGCAGTCGTGGCCAACGCGGGTTACGAGAGCCGCAGCAGTTTCGCGCGCACATTCAAGAAGATCTACGGCGTAGACCCGAGCGCTTACCGCGAAACCGCGCTCGCGGAAGAAAAAACAGCCGGCTGACCAGCGGCGCTTCTTCAGGCAGGTGCTCAGCCGCCCAACACTCTTCGATCTGGCCTCGCTCGCTTCGTAGGCGGTGGGGTCTCCTTTCGTCCTCGTCGAGCGATGCACGTATGCGGACTCGTGGACCGGTATTCAAGATCTTCTGCACAAGGTACGGACGTAAAGTCACTCCACCGATAGCGCTCGCGATAAGTGTCCAATGCGATACGCGCGGAATCGGCAACTGACTTGACGAAATTCTTCTGAAGGAAACAAAAATGCTGAAGAACGTGGACCCCCTCCTGACGCCCGATCTACTCCACGCCCTGTCCTCGATGGGCCACGGTGACGAAATCGCCGTCGTCGATGCGCACTATCCCGCGGATACTGCCGGCCGCGCGTCTGTCGTCGGCAAGCCGTTGCATCTGGACGGCGCCGATTCCGGCCGTGCCGCGAAGGCGATCCTTTCCGTGTTTCCATTGGACGAGTTCGTGCCGAATCCGGCCGAACGCATGATGGTCGACAACGCACCGGACGAGCTTCCGTGCGTTCAACGGGAGGTGCAACGGGAGATTGATGCAGCCTTCGGTAAGCCGCTGAAGATGACGACCATTCCACGCAAGGAATACTACGAGCGCGCGAAGAAGGTCTACGCGGTGATCATCACCGGCGAAACTCGCGGATGGGGTTGCTTCATTCTCAAGAAGGGGCTGATTGTCACGCCCGATGCACCGGCGGACAAAGGCAACACTCATATTGCAAGCTACACCGTCTAAGTCTCGCACTGCGGCTCAGCACAGAGACAATCCGCAGAGTTCGCAGTTGCGGACATTCAAGCGGAACCTCAAGGAAACCGGGAATGGCGCTCTTTTTCAAAGTGATCGACTCCCCAATCGGGATGCTCAAGCTAGTTGCCAACGAGAATCGCCTCGCGGCAATTCTCCGGGAAGTCGAAAGAAACGGTTGCATGCGCCTGGGACCCGTGACTGAAGACGCCGGGCGCCCGATCCTGGTGAACGCCGCGGGGCAACTCAGCGAATATTTCGACGGCCAGCGTACGCATTTCGATCTGGAGTTGGATTTTTCTGGCACTGATTTTCAGAAAAAAATCTGGGAAGCTCTGCTTGGAATTCCCTTCGGCGAGATGCGGACTTACGCTGAACTTGCGGAGCAACTGGGCAATGCCAGGGCCGCCCGCGCCGTCGGCGCTGCCAATGGCATGGATCCTATCGCTATCGTCACTCTCTGCCTTCCGCTCGCCGACGGTCGGACGTCGGCTTAGGCTGATGATGGAGCGTTCGTTCTTTGCAACTGGATGGAGGGTTGCAGTGGATATCGGCGTCATTCGTGGATCAGGCTGGTCCCGTCTCCTAGCGATCCCCCCCTGCTGCTTCTGTGTGTCTAGGCGGTGTGGCCTGTGCTTTTCGGGCACGGGCGGATCACCGGCTTCGGTTGGACCAAACTTGTCGTCTACCTCTGCATTTCCGTGTTTCTCGTTACCCGCGGAGCAAGCGAATTTTTCAATGCACCTCGAGCAAGAACTTAGTCGCAGCTACAAGGGCGACGAAGTCGAAGCGTGGATTAAAACGCTCTGGCGATCAACATGGGGCCGCCGCGACAATCAATTTTCCTCGAAATTGCTGAGACGAAAGTCCGCTCTTCGCAGCGGACTTGACGTACGAACGTCACTTAAAGCGCACAGGCGAACGGCCGGAGATGGCCGATACTGTTGAAAAAGTCGCTGCCTCGCTTTTGCAATCGACAAGCAAAAAAATCGACCTCTCAGATCGACCCACAAGCCGCTCGCGAGCGTCGGTCAAGGGTAAGAAGACCCCTGAAAACCTCATGCGCGAGACGGTCATCGACTTTTTCAACAGTATCGGCCGAATTCCGACTGATGGATCTCCCCGTCTGGCGTTCATCGAACGGGCCTATGCAACGGGCAGATTACGACAATCGAGTTTCCGCCAAGCCGCCGCTCGCTCGCGGCAATGGGCCTTAGAAACGTCACTGCGTTTTTTGGTGGCCTGGGCCGGAATCGAACCGACCCATGGCACGCGAGCCGCCACAGCCCACACCGTCAGACGGTGATCAACGTCTGCTCGCCGGGTTTCATTACCGAGACCCGCAGCGAGGGCGCCACGTGCGAGGCAGCCTGACGGTATTGCTCGCCCGCCTCGACACCCAGCACCAGCCCGTTGTGCGCATAATGCACGGGTATGCCATGGGAACCCCCCACCCACGCACTGGCCCGTGCCGCGTCCTGCGGATTCATCGTGAAGGGCCCGCCGCCCGCAGACACAATGCTCAGATCGGGTTTGTAACGCTCACCGATCAATCGCATGTCGCCGAAAAGATCGGTGTCTCCGCTCAGATACACACGAACTCCACCGATGTCGAGCATAAAGCCCGCCGCCGGATAGCCGCACAAGTTGGAGTGCAGTGCGGGAATCAGATGCGCCGACATCTCGCCGTGCAGGGACACCCCGCCGAAGTTCATCCCCGCCCCGCCGTTCACGACGATTTCCGCGGGATCCAGGCCCACCTTACGAAACTCCGGCACTAGCGCTGAGCGCATCATGTCGCTCTGCCCCGTGGTCTTGACCAGCACGCCGGCGTCGTTCAGCGCTTTGAGCATCTCGAAGTAATCGCCCATGTGGTCGCCGTGGTCATGGGTGAGCAGCACAAAGACTGCATCGGGTTTCTTGCCCGCGACATAGTCGGCGAATCCCTTGGCACTGGCATATTCCGGCGGCTTTTTCACGCCGAAACGATCCCAGCCCGCGTTGTTCCAGATCCACGCGTCGCCGTACGCAATCTGCTTGTAGTCAGGTGTGGCGATTTCCGTGACGCCACCGCCCAGCCAACGCACCAGCAGCTTGCCGCCGGTGCGCGCAGGCGTCGCCCAAAGGTCGTCTTTCGGCGCCGCAGAGGCAGTCGCAGAGGCGGTGCTTGCGAGCGCGATCGCGCCACCCAAGGAGAAGCCGCCACGAACGAAATCCCTGCGTCGGCGACCGTCGTCATCCATCTCCGGTTCCTGCGATGTGGTCTGCGAATCCATGTTGTCTCCTTGGCCTTGGTGGCCGGTCATTTTGCACGATCAACGCCCCAGCGGGGTCCGGCCGAGGGCTTCCGCAGGAAGCCGATGATCTGCTTTTCCGTGAATCGCTTCTTTATGTCCAATTTCCTGACTGCGTGATTGGACTCCAAATCGCTGCGGTACTCAAACAGGGGGAACACGTTATTCGTCGATTCACCCGGTTCGCGGCCCTACGGCAAATACTTTCAACGATCAACTACCTTCGAGTCCAGAAGCTCCGCGTTGACCGACGGTGAATAGTCGAATGTCGACGATCTAGCCAGCGATGTCGAAGATCCTTTCCTAGCCGAATTCCAACTGATAGATCTCTCCGCCGGGCGTTCATCGAACGGGCCTATGCAACGGGCAGATCACGGTAGAGTCGAGATGTGGCGCGGTGGCAGTAGGTTCGGTTTGTCTGTTGCCGCCCCTTTCGTCTGGCGGTGCCCGAGTAACCTCGCCCTAACTCCGTTTCCACACCCCGCTCATCGAACCGGACATGCAGATCTCCCGCATCCGGCTCTCGGACAGGACACCACGCCTTCACACACGGCAGGTTCACAACCATGGACCAGTCAGACGCACGAGACCGAAGTGCCCGTAGAGATGCGGGGATGGATAAGTCCCGCCTCTGCGACGTCGAACCTTGTACTTGTTGCGTAACCACCGACGCAACCGCGTAGCGGTGTAGCTGTCGAGCGCCCGATACGCGCGTCTGTCCGAGCCTACCTTGAAGTAGTTCGCCCAGCCGCGCAACGTGCGGTTCAACCGGCCCACCAGCTCCGTGGTCTCTTGCCACACCGTCTTGAGGGCGGTCATCGCATGAATTTTTTCGACCATGCGCCGGATACTCTTCTTCGACGGACGCATGCCCATACGGGCCTTGCCAGTCGTCGCTGAGTACAGCGGCCCAAACGTATAACCCAGGAAGTCGAACTCGCCTTCCGGCACCTTGCAGATTCGTGTCTTCTCTTCGTTGACCGTCAGCTTCAGTTTGTCCATGATCTCGCGCATTCGTAACAAGGCTTCCTCAGCCTTCCCTTCCTTGCACAGGATCACCAGATCGTCCGCGTAGGTCACAATGCGACTGCCAAGACTGCGCTGAAGTCCGAGCTTCTTCCATGCCAGCACAAACCGGCGCATATAAATATTCGCCAGCAGTGGTGAGATGGGTGAGCCTTGCGGAATGCCACGTCTGCTGTCTTTGGCCTCCGTCGTACGTTTCTTCCGGCCTCGGGTATCGGTTTCTTCCACGGGGCATTCCAGCCACATCCGGATCAGATGCAGCATGCGCCGATCAACGATGGGTCGCGCCAGCGACAGCATCAGTTCGGCGTGTGGAATACTTCCGAAGTAGTCCGCAAGGTCGGCATCAACGACGTCCGTTTGCCCTCGATGCAGCCGTTCCTCCACCTCGATCACCGCTTGCTGGGCGTTTCGCCCCGGGCGGTAAGCGTACTGCTCTGATGGAAGGTCCGCTTCGAAGATCGGTTCGAGCACCAGCATCGCTGCCGTCATGCACACCCGATCACGCAAGGTCGAGATGCCCAGTGGCCTCAGCTTGCCATTGGCCTTCGGGATAAACACTCTTCTGATAGGGTCCGGCCGGTAACTCTCCTGCCTGAGCGCAAGCGCCAGTTCGCCGAGCCACTTCTGCGCCCCGTACGCGTCGATCTCCTCAAAGTCTTGCCGATCGACACCCGGCGCGCCCCTGTTCGAGCGACACTGGGCGTACGCATGCGCCAGCACATCCTCACGGTAGATCTTGTCGTACAGAGCGTAAAAGCGGTACCCGGCTTCTGCCTTCGCTTTCGCGTGTAACGCCGTCTGCAGCTTCTGAACACTGATCGGAGTTGATAGGTTGCCCAATCTCCAGGTCCCTCACTACGTGTTGCGTTGGTCTTGAACTGAGGCCCCTTCCCTCCACCGGCATTACCCGGCTTCACCAGTACTACGGGCCTCTCCGTCATCCCAAGGCGCCCGGCCTGTCCCTCGCGGGCGTCCGGTTGGTCATCCCTGACCACGCCGAGGGACTTCCCGTGTTGCGTACGCTTTCCTTGTGTACATGCTGTCGCCACTACCCCGGCGCAGCGACTGGGCGTCCAGCCTGCTCATTCGCCCAGTCGTATCAGCCTTCCCCGATAGGGTTGTCGGGTCGGCCTGCGCATCGACCTTTTCGAGGTTTGCCCGGCGTTCACTCGCGTTACGGCCTGCACACTCGCGCTGTCACCAATTTGTGACACGCATCACCGAAGGCTTCAGCCACTTCGTTGCCTCCATAGCTGCTCCGGTTGCTTCCGGCTGGAGCATTTGCCGGGCGGGGCTTGCACCCGCTGGAAAGCGCCACCTTTTCACGGCGCACACCCGGAACGGTCTGTGGTGCCACGTTTACGAATGGCCGATGAGGTTCGACGCTCGCGGTATGCCGGCTTGCCGATTTCGCTCGACGGCAAACGCGGATCACCAGGATCGAATCTGCTTCGACGTAAAAGAGAAAAAGCAACGTATCTGACATCTCCTTTCAAGAATTTTTGCTCGCCAGCCAGTCGGCCGGCCCCCCAAACTACGTTGCAAAAAGTAGATCCCATTGCAATCCATACGATTCAGTGTCACGATTTCGAGAACTATTGCCCCTTCTCAAAACTCACACGCCCGAGTTACTCAAAATGGAAATAGACAGCCTTTCCCGGTTCAATGCTGCGCTAGCCGGAAATTTTATTTTAATTCTTACCTCAAATAGCAAGGAAAAACTTGCAGTTAACGAAGTTATAAAATATCGAAAAACCATTTTTAGTATTCTCCCGAATCATGGATTTTATATCGGTTTCTTGGGTGATAGACCTGTTGTCCATCTGTCTGGCACCAGCGGAATTTCGGCGGCGGACTCAATCTCACGCATTGCAACACAGTTTCTATCCGATTCGAACCTGCCGTCGCCCTGCTTAGTCATTCTTGTTGGATTCTGCTGGGGGCGGCCAGAGTCAACTAGGGTTGGCGAACTCATTGTTAGCCGTGAAATTATATCCTTGAATTATTCAATTGCTGCGTCAGACGCCTCGAAAAAGCGACCGTCTTCCTTCGTAAGTCCGCTTTTATTTAGTGACGAATTTCAGGGGGAATTGATCGAGGCAGCGGTCGCGAGACGGGATATCGTTGTGCACTGTGGTCCGCTTGCGAGCCTGGAAACGCTTCTAACCGACGATGTCGCCAGAAATGAAATACTGGAATATCGCATAGATACATTGGGTGGCGAAATGGAGGCTTTTGGGTTTGTGCCGAGCTGTCGGTCGCCATGGATCGTAGTGAAAGCCGTGTCGGATTTTGGAGATACTGATTTCTCCCGTGAATCGCAAGCCGGCGCGGCCAGAATAGCCGCGTCATTTATTGAACCTCTGCTGGATGTATTGGTTAGCCTAGATGCACTGCCAGCGCCGCGGCACACATCCGAAGTTGCTGCACTCGAGGATCTGTTGATGGGGGCGACGCTGAGAATCGAGGTCGACGATAGCATATTGGTTAACTTAAACACATTTCTAAATGACGTTATAGGGCCGCGCATCGACTTAAAGCTTTCTCAATATTGTTCGGCGCATGAATACGGTCCGAGCTTCGCTCGTCATTTTTGCGATCTTTTGCTGGAAATGACTCAAAATTCAATTTTGCACGGGAAAAGTAGGCTTGTGGAGCTGAAATTTTCAGCGGAAAAAATTGTGCTAATCGACGAGGGACGCGAATTTGATTTTGAACATCTCCCAAGTCAATCAAACGGGCGAGGTGGCGTCAAGGCATGGCAGCGTATTTCTGACAGATACATTTCAAAAAATTTGGTTGAATATGATTTCTTGAGGAAAAAGAATAAAAACATCCATTCATTTTCCCTGTTGAAATCTTTGGCCATTCTGATTGAAGCAAAAAGAAGCTGCACTGTGACTTTTGCCCCAGATGCTTATAACACTATCATTCCAGGGAAGGATGTATTTTTATTTGACGAAAAATGCGATGGCTTATACATTGATGTTCGCCCGATCCGCATGTCGTCTCGACGTATCCGAATTTTTAACGCAGTGAGAGAACTTCTGGAAGAAGGGAAATACGTGTTGATCGCCTGCAAAGATCAAGAGGAAGTCGACGAGTTCACCGAAGAGTTGGCCGAACTCAAAGGCGACCATTTGAAAGTATTTGTTGATACCGACATCGTCGGATAAATCGCAAGCATTAAGCTGAAACGGGGCACAGATGAAGGTGCCGCACCGTTGACTGGACACAGGCGATGAAACTCGAGGCCGAATACTGTGATGCCAGTCTCCCGAAATCGGCCATTCGGACCGCTCGTTCGAATGGCTCTTTATGGCCGATGACCGTCCGATGCAATCGGCATACGCTGCCTGAAACTCGCGAGCCGGCGATCGGCAGCACGCAACCGGAACGGACCGTCGACACTCTTGACACCGGGCCTCCGATGTTAATCCAGCCTCCCTCGCGGCTGTGAATTGAGCCCGTATTTTGCGTTGAAATAAAGGACTAGTCGTGGCAAGTGCAAACTTCGAACTCGTGACCATCGGGGCTGGCCAAAACAATGCTGTTCATATAGTCATTTAATTCGAGAACAACTGTTGCCCCGAGGGCCTTGGCGCGGTTCACAAAAGTATGCGAGGAAGATACATTGAACTCGACGACGGGTACGCATGCGACACCGACTAACTTATCGCCAAAATCATTCAGCAACAGCCCGACCCGAACTTCGCCAGGTGAAAATTCCGTCCACTTCTCCGACTTGCAATTCGGCGCGAGCTTTTTCCCAGAACGTCACTGACTGCTCCATGTCCGTCACTTTGAAATAAATGATTCTGACTCGCATCGAATTTCCCAGAGGGGTTTTGTAGAACCCACAGGATCATACAGACTCAAAAAATGCTACTGGTGATGGTTAGCGATCTACGCCACCTGTCGAACGGCCGAAGTGGCCGGCGGCCATTCGTTGCCTGGGTATTCGGTTGATGGAAAGGATCAGCTGTCGCCTTGCCTCCTCCGATGCAGGCCGCTGGCTCCGCTGAATATTGACGCGGCTGTCAATGGACGCCCAGAATTTCCGCGGCCTGTGCCTCATTGCTCGCCGTTCGCACTTCGTAGCCAATGCTACGAAACAGTTCGGTAGTTCCCGATAGCAGTTCAGGATCGTCCTCAACAAGAAGTACGGGCTCGACCGTAAGCGGCGTTGAGCCGGCACGGGTGCCTGGAGCCCCTGCGTCCGCCACCCTACTGATCCACGGCGCCCGATCGGTCATCTCCAGTTCGCGACAACTGCCTGAGCGGATGCGCGCCATACTCGCCCGGCCACCTACAAGCGTTGTCGCTGTAGCACTGGCTAACAAGGCATCAATTTCATAAAATAGCGGACACCTTGAGTTCATGCTGAAGTCGCGAGCTACGAGCAAGCAATCTGGCTGAGGTACCAAGCAAAGAATGGCCAAGCTAAGGCACCCACCCCGAGCGTCGGCCACACTCGTTGAAGTACGCAGTAAATGACTGCAGTAACGTCCATCATCGGTGACCTCCTGCCCGGCCAGTCGCTTCACCCGATCCCTGCGCGAGGTCTGCCCGTAATGGAGGTCTGAGCAGCAACGGAACAGGGCAGTCAGTTAAGCGCGGCGACCCGACAGCGTGACCACCGCGTCGTCGTTCACCAGCGTATGGCCGTTGCTCGAGAGTGCGGCGCGAGGCTCGCGTTCAGGTTGACGTTACCCTCGCGCAAGGTCAGCGACAACGCATTGTCGCTCGTCCAACTCACCGCGTCGCCCGCCATCAGGCCGCCCGGCGTATTGATCAGCGAGACGTTCGTCGTGCCAAGATTGTGCGACAACGTCTCCGCCTCTATCGGGGCGTCGGCGTTACCACCCGTCCCCGCCGTTGCCGATACTACTGTTGGTGTCACCGCCAATGACGACACCGCGCTTTTCCCGCTTCGAGTTTCCGGAGCGGGCGCGCGCTGACAAAGTTTCTCTCGTCGATGGCGCCACACTGGAATATCAGCCTGATCCACTACCTTAACCAGAGCGCGGACTACAGTTCCATCCTCTTCAGCATCCAGGTTCCCGGTACTTAGAACGCGGCTTTCGTCCACCGTCCGGCGCGTAGCGGACCGCTTGCCGTCTGGACGTGATTCATCAGGTGGCGCGTGGTCCTGCGCTAGCGCCAGTAGGCATATCCATACCCATAGTTCCGGTACCCCCACTGCGGGTGTCCGTAATAACCAACCACCACGGGCGGCACATACACGGGAGGTGGCGGCGCGTAATACACGGGCGCAGGCGGCGGTGCATAGATCGGTACGGGCGCGACAGGCACCGCGGCCACTATCGGCATGATCGGCATCGCCGGCACCCCGATGCCGACGCCGACGAACACATGCGCCTGAGCAACACTCACGAGGCCGACGCTTAATGCGGCGGCGACTACCACCTGGCGAATCCCTTTCATGTTTTTTCTCCTTGACCTTCGGCGCAGCGAATTGGCTGCATCGGTTGACGTGCATCCTGGTCGTTGAGAGTTAGGAACGAATGAGCGACCGTGGTTGTATGAAACAGGCGCTTAATCACACCGTGGGTCATTTTCAGCGTGCCGCGCACGCTCCTCATTTCCGCCTAATTCACGGCGCCTACGATCCGTTCGTCGATGCACAGGCTCAGATTCGAACCACCAGTCAGACGCGAAAAGCGCGTTCGGCACGCATCGGACTGAAGCGACGATACGGACCGCCGGCCCGACATGCGTCGCGCCACTCAAGGAGCACATCATGTTTGCCACATTTTTCGAAAAACTGGGGGCGTTGTTCTCCCCTTCTCGCCAAGACGAACGCCATTCGTATCCGGCGTCGTTGTTTGAGCCGTCTCACTTCGAACAACGCGAGGCGTATCTGGCGTCATCATCCGATCTCGTGGATCTCGAGCGCCGCATGCGTCATCTCGATAGGGGCTTCTATCCATTCAGTCTGCATTCGAGCGTTATGCCGCGCGAGAACGAACTGTGAACGATCAACGGATAAGGAGCACCGACATGCGTCACTATCAATGCGACAGTCCCGAAGCCGCGGCACGTATCGTCGCGGCCTGCTTGCTGTCTGACGGACACGCAGGAGCGGACGAGATTGAAGCGCTCGATCGCCATGGCATCGAACAGCGATTGTCGTTGCGCCCGCGTCAGTTCCTGGCCATCGTGCAGACGCTGTGCGAAGACTTGACTTCCGTCGCCTATCTGAATTGGGGCGACGCGTGCCGCGTCGATCCCGTCATAGTCAGCCAACTCGCGGCCGACGTGCAGGACTCGCAAATCCGACGCGATGTCATCTGGCTATGCAAGGAAGCAATTCATGCGGACAGGCATATCTCCGAGGGAGAAGCCAGATTTGTTCACCTGTTGCACGCTGCGTGGAATTTCCCGGAGCACGCCGATCGTGCCCGTCCACGCGATCTGATCAGGCTCACGCGCGGGCATCGAGTGCAGTGACTGAAGGGCTGGCCGTGTCGCTTTCCAGGCGCATCGCCTTTACTCCGCACGGGATGACGAAAACGCGTTCCGGCCTGAGGCCGCCCCCTGCCACCCCGGCTTAGCCACCCATTCGAATCCGCAGGCCGCGCGCTCGAAAACGCGTAGCCTCGTGGGCCTCCAGCCCTATAATCTACACCATACCTGCCGGTATGGCTCGACGTCAGCGTCACAACCTGCGCAATCGAACGAGGCCGGCTCAACATGGGTCACCATGTCTTTTCCTCCGTTGTGCTTGTGCTCATTCTTGCGAGTGCAGCACTCGGATCGCATGTGCGTGCACGCCTCGCCGATCACCATTTCTCGGAGGACTCGCTTGCCGCGATGCGCATTGCCGTTGGTCTGGTGGCGACGCTTTCGGCCTTAGTGCTTAGCCTGCTGATTCCTTCCGGAAAGTCTTCGCTCGACCTGGTCAACAGCGCGCTCCAACACAATAGTGTCGCCATGATCCAACTGGACCGAACTTTGTCCCGGTTTGGCCCATCGGCCCATGGTCTACGCGCCGACATAAAAAACGACTATGCCCAATGGATCTCCTTCCTGTTTTCCAACAAAACGGGAACGACTGCAGAGGCAGAATCGCGGAAAATCCTCAGTAGTACTTATGATATTCAGGGACGCATTTTCGCCTTGCAGACCGCCGGCCTCTCGAACGACAAACTCCGTGATCATGCGATGCAACTCTGGGACGACATATTCGCGGGTCGATGGCTCGCACTCGAACACAGAAGAGGCTCGATTCCCCCTCCCCTCATTGCAGTGCTGGTTGGCTGGCTGGCTGACCGTCATATTCGGCATATTCGGCTTCAGTGCGCCAAGAAACTGGAGCATGTGCGTTGTATTTCTTCTTTGCGCAGTATCGGCCGCGACAGCTGTGTATGTTGTTCTCGATCTTGACACGCCATTTCAGGGCATGGTAAATGCGTCGAACACGCCCATGATGGATGCGCTCAAGTTCATGGGGAGATGACTTGATGCACCTCTCTCGCCATGTCCCTCACGCTTCCGTGACGAAACTGCGGTGGCATCGATGACGTTCGTCGGCACATTTGCTCAGATCTGCCGGACGCCCCTATTCGCACTCGGGCGCGAACTGGCGGCGTGGAAGCCTTCCAGAGCCCGCGCGACATTCGGGACCGAAGCGATGCTCTCGGTCGTACTCTCTGTCGCGCCTGCTGTCAGAGACGTGGTGGGCCGCGATTATCGGCTCCGCTGTCATGCAAACGAGATTTGCCGGGTCCGTAGAGTGAGACCGATCACCGCAGATGGGCACGGTGATCGGTGCCGCGCTCGGCACCGTAGCGAGCCCCTGGATTGGTGACCGTCCGTGGTTTTTCGTGCCGACGTTAGCGGTGATCGTGGTGCCGCGGTGTACCGAGCCAACGGTCCAAGCGGCCTACGCCTGGATTCTGGGCGGCGTGACGGCGCTGATAGTGACGTACGAAGCGCATGGCCCCGCGTCCATCCGGGCGACCGCGTCATTGCGGCGTTGCGGATCGCCGGGGTCGCGGTTGGGACACTTGCTTGCTGGTGGCGAGCGTGTTTCCTTTCGGACCGAAGTGCTACTGAAAGAACAGGGTGCCCTTACACGCTTCAAACGCTCGCGCAGCGGTTTTGACACCGCCACCGGAATCAGTGCGCCCGGCCCGCATGCTGCTGGGCCTGCAGGCCGCGCTGTCGAGCCCCATCCTCGGATCCCTGACTTACGTGATGCATCTGCCGGGTTTCGCGCAAGCAATGGTCACGGCGATCGCAGTGCCGCTTGTGCCGCCGGGGGCTCGCCGCAGACAGCACCCGGCGGCCGGTCATGGAAAAGACGGTGCAGCGCGTGGCCGGCTGCTTGCTGGCCGATGTGCTCGGTGTGGCGTTACTCCCTCTGATGCAGGCAAGCCATGCTCTGCATGCTCGCGTTGTCCATCGGCGGACGGACAGGATCATCATTGGTCGGCCGACCCGCTACCCGCGCTGATGCGGTTATCCGGCATTCCCGCCGGAATCGTTGTCTTGACGGCGATGATGCACGCGACCGGCAACCTGCATAGATCTTCATAGGATAGACAACCCACCTGCTGAATGGGAAACGCCAAAGCAGTACTCAATCGTTCATCCCCCATCCACAAAGCCGCCGCACGGGGTATGCTCTGGCGGTCTATGATAGAACGTCCGAGAAGCCAGCGTTTCGTTCGTATGGAAGGCCTGCGGACACTCTTTCTTCAACCTTTGTATGGTTCGATTGATCTCGCCAATTCCGCGGCTCGTAGCAACGATCAAATTGGCTCGCTGGAACAGGTCTAGCATCATGTACTCTCCGCAACGGTTGTGAATGGTCCGAGAGTTCAATGTACTGTCCTCGAATTAGATTTCAATTAACCTCCGCTCGACGTCATCGGGGTACGCCGGGAAAATGGCGGCTGGCCAGCCCATGACGACGCCAAAAGCATCCGCCGCAGGCCGGCGTGCGTAGCATCAGGCTAATTCAACGCTAACTATGCGTGTTCATGATGGCCTCATCGAAGCGGAGGACACGAACATCATGAAGCTCTTGAGAACCACACGCATCGCCTTGCCCTTGGGCTTGATCGCCGTTGCGCTCACCGGCTGCGCGGTCATTCCGCCGACTGGCCCGTCCGTCGTCGCATTGCCGCCGAGTGGCAAACCGATAGGCGTATTCCAGCAGGAAGACTACGCATGCCGGGACTACGCCTTCCGCTCGGACAATCGCGCCGCACCGGCTCACAGTGAAATACCGAACGGTGTCGGCAGCACTGCGATCGGAACCGTGGGTGGAGCGGCAGCTGGCGCGCTGCTTGGCGCCGCGGCGGGAGACGCGGGCGTCGGCGCAGCAATCGGTGCGGGCGTGGGTCTGCTGTTTGGTAGTGCCGTCGGTGCAAACGGCGCGCAAGCCGCCTCGACCGGTCTGCAGGCGCAGTACAACGCAGCCTACGCACAATGCATGGCCTCAAAGGGCAACAGTATTTCTCAACCGGCCGTCTATACGACAGTTCCAGTCGCGTACGCACCGAGCGCCATCGTTTATGGCTACCCGTGACGCCTCGGCTACAGGTCTTATCGATTTTCCCGGTTCATTTTCTTCTTGTTCTGCCGCGTAATGATGCGGCTAGGGATCACGAACAGCGAAAGCCCGCTGTCGTGGCTTGGTTACCCGTCTATGAGGTACTCAGAATGTTCATGAAGATTCTCGTTGCAGTCAGTGCAAGTTCCGCCGACACCGTTTTGACTTCTGCCATTGAAGCCGCGCGAAAGTACGACGCACACATTGTCGCACTTCATGTAGTCGACCCAACGCCCTGTTATCTCGCCGCCGCCGACTGTAACTATGGCCTGATCGTCGAGGCAATGACGGAACATGGTCGCAAAGTGGCCACCCATGTCAGGCATGTGCTGGACAACCAGGCGTGTACAGCGGAAGTCCGCATGGTTACGCTGCCGGTGTCCGGGATGACGATTGGTCGCGCGATCGCTATTGTTGCCGACGAGACGGGTGCTGACCTGATTCTTCTCGGCGAACGGAGTTCGTCCCCGTGGCACTGGTTAAGTGACGACGTGGCATCGGAGGTCGTGCGCTGTTCCGGCACGCCGATCCAGGTCGCGGCCGAGCGGATCAAACCGAGGTCGGCGCACCATGCCGGTGTACGTTGGACTGATGCGTTTACCGTGCGCATCTGAAATCCCTGCGTCTTCACAAGACCCGGCCGCTGGGCCTCTCCTCACGGCCGACAAATAGCGAGCTGACCGCTGGTCGCGGATCGCTTCGACCATTCTTCACTTGACCAATGCGGAAATTTTACCCACAATCTTTCCCATGGAAACATAAGACTCGTTAACACGACCGGCACCCCCTACACCATCCTGCCGTGGAAAACGGACCGTCTACAGACCACAAGACTCCTGTGCCCCCAAAGACAAAAACCCGAAAAAGTGTCGCCCTGTCTGTGCAGGACAAGCCCTATCACCATGGATCGCTTCCGCACGCGCTGCTGAAGGCGGCCGAAACCGTCTTACGCCGCGACGGTATAGGCAGCCTAACGTTGCGCGCCATTGCCCGTGAGGCAGGCGTCTCGCATACGGCGCCGCAGCACCATTTCGGCGACACGGCAGGCGTGCTCAGCGAACTTGCCGCCAGCGGCCACCGGCGGCTGGCCGCGACCATGGCAGCCAAAGCGGAGGGCATCCCATCCGGGCCGGCCAGCCGAAAGGCCATTGCACGCGGCTACGTCAGCTTCGCGATAGATAACCCCGACCTGCTCCGCCTGATGTTTCGCAGCGAGATGCTCGACAACACGCGGGCGTCGCTCGTCGACGCAAGACAGCTATCCGCACGCGCGCTAATGGGTGCCTTCGACGAGCATTTCAAACCCACACCGGGCAAATCCGCAACGTTCGGCCGGTTGGAAGCCGCGCAGGCTATTGCGATGACTGCGGCCTGGGCGTATGTCCACGGCCTTGCATCGCTGCTCATCGACGGTCGACTCAAAGCGTTGGCCGCGTCCACCGAAGGTATACGCAATACCGAAGAACTCGTGGATGCCGCGATTGAGCACATGCAACTCATTCATGACGCCGGTCTCAAGCTTAAGGCCGGGCAAGGCGCCAGCAAGCGACCGAAACCCAAGACAGGGACGAGCGATTCGCTTTGAAAGACCACTATTTTGAGTTGTTCGGCGGCAGCACAAAGCTGGCCGGCGTCCAATGCCGCCGCCTTGCAAAGATTCGCGTAAGGCGGCGCCCACTTGCCTGCTCCAAGTAGGCAAACACCGCAGAATCAGGTTAGATCGCGCGTCGACCTGCGCTAATTTTCATCTCATTTCCTCCGGTAAGCATAGGTTATGCGAATCGACGATTCGCATAACCTAACCGACAGGAAGTCCATCATGTTCTCGCTCTTCAGCCAATCCGCACGTTCAACCGCCAACGGCGCTGGCCCAGCTTCCGTCAGCGAAATAGCGACGCCATCGGCAACACTCGACGCTGGCGATGAAAAGAAGGCCACTGACCAGCCGGCAACTTATGAAGAAATGTTTCCCTACTTGTTGCTTGCGATGGTGACAGCCGTCTGAGAGCAGGCGTGTCGCAACAAGCGGCTTTGCGTATCGCCGCCTACCGCTGAACCAAGACGCGCTGCTTCGCCGCGACGGTTGCCCTGACCCGCTCGTGGCGGATCCGTAGTCGCCACGATCCGTTTTCTCACCGACCCGAACCAGGCCGCCTGATGCGCCACTCGGCCGACAGCCGAATCACTGGCGCCGCGCCGTACCGCAGCCTGACACAGCATCACTATTGCCGAGGGGACAATGACGAGAATCCTGTTAATCGAAGACGATCCGCAGATTGGTCAAAGCCTGCTGCATGCATTCAAGGATGCCGACTTCAGCGTCGACTGGGTGAGACACGGTATCGCCGGACACACCGCCCTCACCAGTACGGAGGACACAGTCGCATTGCTCGATCTGGGCTTGCCCGGCATGGATGGCATCGAACTCCTGAAGACGGCGCGCGCATCGGGTAACGCCGTGCCGGTGTCGATACTGACTGCCCGTGACGATCTCGACTCGCGTGTTCAAGGCCTCGACGTCGGCGCCGACGACTACCTTCTCAAGCCCTTCGACGTGCCTGAACTGCTCGCGCGCATCCGCGCGGTGATCCGCCGCAAAGCTGGTTACGCGTCCTCGCGCCTGGGCCACGACTCCCTGTGCCTCGATCTCGACAAACGCACGCTGACCCGCAACGGTACGGAAACCGTGCTGTTCACGCGCAAATTCGCACTGATGCTGGCGTTCCTCGAGCGGCCCGGTACGATCCTCTCTCGCGAGCAACTGGAAGACCGCTTATACGGCTGGGGTAAGGAAGTGGAAAGCAACGCGGTAGACGTGCTGATTCATTCGGTACGCAAGAAATTCGGCCAGACTGTCATTCGCAATGTGCGCAGGCTCGGGTGGACCGTGATGCTTCACGACGCCGCCGAGGGACAGACGCCGTGAGACTGCCGCATATATGACGCCCCGCGATAGCTCGGCGATCTGCAAGCGGAACCGGATCTACCGCGCCAGCCCCTCTTCGCGAGACATTTTTCAACGCCTCGCGAAGTCAGCAGTAGCGAGGCAAATCGTCAGAAGCGGTGAATCACGCCTGCAGCAACCGCGACCATGCTGCGTGATGACGATGGCGTCGAGTTAAAACCGTCGCCGATGGAGGGAGTCGCTGAAATGATGGAAGTCCCATTCGACCCCAGGGTCTGTCCGCCAGCTCGTTGATAGGCCTGCACCATATACAGCCCCGTCCGCTTGGAGAGGCTATAAAACTCCGATAGCGAGGCTTGCTGATACTGCGCACCGTCCGTAATTCCATTGGCGTTGCTTGCGCGCGTATAGCTGTATCCGGCGGCGAAGCTCCATACCGCTGCCACTCTGGCGTGAACCACCGCGCCAAACGTATTCCATACGGCAGCCGACTTGAAAGAAGAACCGGTTCCGGGGTTATATTGAACATTTGAATAGGATGCCGAAAGATCAAGATCAGAACTAAAAGCGTATCCTGCCGTTACAGCAAACCGGTTTTGTGCTGCGGCAGTCTGGTACCCGTTTGTGACAGACGAGATACCTTGTTGGCCATTATTTGTGGCAGTGGAATTTGCGTTCCATGCTCCCCCTTCCGGGGCAGCATTGTTGAAGCGCTCATAGCCTGCCCCAATCCCGAACGGACCCACCTGATACTTCGCGCCAGCGCTCCAGCTTGAACCCGTACTCAGACTTCCTGGCGTACCGCCAAGTGCGTAGGAAGCACTGGCCGTCAATCCATGGATCGTTGGCGTTGTATACAAAGCCGTATTGTTCGTCTTGTAATCCGTATCGAAATTATCGAGGTCGCCTGGGTGAGCACCGGAGAACCCTGTCAGCCACGTCGTTGGCGAATATGGAGAAATCATCCAGTAGTACGACATATATTGGCGACCGAACGTCAAGCTACCGTATGTCTGGTCTTTCAACCCAACCCACGCCTGCTGGGCGAACATCGCACCCGGAAACTGCGCGCTTCCATTTGCAGAATTGAAACGCGACATGAGGTTGAAAATTGCGGATAGCCCCCCGCCGAGATCCTCACTCCCTGTCATACCGAACTTGCTGCCTTCCCAGATTCCAGGCAAGAGCTGCACATTGTGCGCGCCGTTGCGCGTGGAACCCAATGCCGACTGGCTGTTTGAGTAGGCAATGCCGTTATCGATCACACCATAAAGCGTCACACTGCTTTGTGCATGAGAGATGCACGGCACTGCAGTGACGCAAACTGCCGACAAGCCAGCGAACAGCCTGTTCTTTATTTTCACAACGATCTCCTCAGTACCTGTTGACTCAGTCGGGTCGACGACCGAGCCGGTTTCCACAAATTCGATCTGCAAATCGCCAGCTTTTAAGTTAGCGCTAACAAATCAAGTTAAAATTGTTAGTCTCGAACGCCGTTCTGCTGCAAGGTTGATTGCCCCTCACTAGCACGTGCCCTTCTCGATCTCTTCCAGGCTCAAACCGGCCGTTTCCCGCAGACAATAGATCGCAAACAGCGTCGCGCCAAAGCAGCAGACTGAAAACGTCCCAAACGCGGACTCAACCCCCGTCTCGAGTAGAATCGGGAACGTCGACGCGACAATGAAGTTCATCACGAACATGGAAAAAGCCGCTGCCGACATCGTGCGAGCACGAATGCGCATCGGAAGCAGTTCCGGCATCATCACCCAGACCAGTGGCCCCCAGCTGAAAGAAAACGCGGCCTTGAATACCGCCAGCGCGCCTACAGCCACCACGCTGCCCATTGCAGTAGCCGGTCCGCCGAAGTGGAACACGCAGCCAAGCGTCGCCATACTCAAACCCATCACGATGGAACCGCCCACCAGAAGCGGACGCCGTCCGATGCGGTCGACCACGCGTGCCGCGAATATCGTCATGATGATCGATAGCACACCGAGGCCAACGCTGTTCAGCAACGCGGTCGATTCGCCGAATCCTGCCGCGCGCAAAATGGTCGGTGCGTAGTACACGATCGTGTTGATGCCTAGCGCCTGTTGCAGCACCGCGAGACCAAATACAGCGATGACGGTAGGACGCAAGACCCTGGATTTCAGCACATCGATGAGACGCACTTTCGACCCCGCCTTGTTAGTCCCTTCGATTTCCCGCAGCGCCTCGGCTGCATCCTCAGGCGTATTGGTGATCTCGAGCACACGGCGCGCTTCCTGCACGCGTCCTTGACGCACGAGCCAGCGTGGCGAATCCGGTTGGAAGACCATGCCGATGGTCAGAAAGATTGAAGGTACCGCCGCGAGGCCCAGCATCCAGCGCCATTGTCCATGTGCGGACAACAGGTAGCACACGACATACGAAATCAGAATACCGGTTGCAATCGCCAATTGGTTCAGGGATGACAGGCCGCCCCGAATATGCTTCGGCGAAATCTCGGACAGGTAAAGCGGAACCTGCACCGTAGACACGCCGATCGTGATACCGATCAGCACGCGAGCCGCGATCAGGCTCATCGGATTCGCCGCAAGCGCGGACAGTACAGACGTCACGATAAACATACTGCCCGCAGCGATCAGCATCTTGCGTGGTCCGAAGCGTTCTGCGAAACGCCCCGTGCCGAAGGCTCCCACCATCGCTCCAAGCAACAGCCCACCCACCACCATGCCTTGCAACTGGGCACTCAGTACCATGTCCTTGCGGATAAAGAGGAGCGCCCCCGCAATGACACCACTGTCATAGCCGAAAAGAATGCCACCCAGCGCGCCAAAAAGGTAGGCGATGCGCGCGCGACTGCGCGACCGGGTTGGAAAATACGTCAGCGTATCAGTTCCCATCTGTTGTCTCATCCATGTTTTCATTTCATTTGCGCGGCTCGGATCATGCGCCGGGCTCCAGCGTCAGTTTGCAATGCAGGTCGTGTCCAATCCTAACCTCCGGGATTTCCTCCTACAAAAACAGGCAAACAACATGCGCGATGCGTCACGTTCCGCCTACGGTCCTTCATCCGACCACCGAAACTTGCGCGAGGCCCGCGTCGACAATCATATTCTGGCCGGTTACGGCCGCAGCCTGGTCCGACGCAAGGAATAGCACCATGTCGGCGATGTGTTTCGCCTCGACCGGAAATTTCAGACACTGCAATTCGATGAATTGTTGCGCATCGCCGGAATCAAACCACAGCGTCTTTTGCCGGTCGGTCAGAATGGGGCCCGGCAACACGGCATTCACGCGAATATTGCCGCCACCCAGCTCACGCGCCAGGGTGCGGGAGATGCCGCTGATCGCCGCCTTCGCGGCGGTATAGGCGATGAGGTTGGGACGGCCGCGCAGCCAGGAGATCGACCCCATGTTGATGATCGAGCCGCCGCCTTCGCGCACCATCGCGGGCGCGACGCGCTGCGCCGCGAAGACGTGATGCGTCAGATTCGTGCGGATCATGTCTTCCCAACGTTCGGGCGTCAGATCCTGTAGTAGGCATCGATCGTCCCGCCCCGCGTTGTTGACGAGCACGCGAATCGGTCCGAGCGCCGCGGCGGCCGCATCGAGGGTCGCACGGTACGCGGCCACGTCGCGAATGTCACACCGTGCGAACCACAGACGTGACTCGGCCGGGTAACGCTCACATAACGCATGGCCGTCGGCTTCGTTAAGATCGCAAAACGCAACGCGTGCGCGCTGTGCGATGAACGCCTCGACCAGCGTCGCGCCGATTCCCGATGCACCGCCCGACACGAACACCACGGTGTTCTCCAGCGAAGGATAGATTGCGCTCATCAGTAGGCCACCTTTAGCGGTGCGTGGTCGGCATAGCCCTTCATGTGGGCGAGTACCGCTTTCGCCTGCTGCATCATAAAAACCAGATCGGAGCCGATGGCGACGTAGTCGTAACCCATCTCGAGGAAACTCTTGACCATCTCGGGCGAAGGACCGAGCGTGCCAATCGGCATGCCAACCGCGCGGGCGCGTTGCGCCGCAGAGCGCATCAGCGTCTGTACGCGCTCATCCTGCAGGTTGCCCAGACAACCTAGCGCTGCCGACAAATCGCCCGGACCGATGAACAGCGCATCGACGCCTTCGACAGCAGCGATCTCTTCGAGACGATCGATGGCCTCGGGCGTTTCCAGTTGCACAATGCACGTAGTCAGATCGTTCGCGCGCTTGCCGTAATCACTGAATGTACCGTACCGGCTCGCGCGATGAACGCCGGCGAAACCGCGCTGCCCGAGCGGAGGATATTTTGCTGAGGCGACGATCCGACGTGCCTGTTCGGCACTTTGCACGTACGGAAACATCAGTGTGCGCGCGCCGAGATCGAGCGCCCGCTTCACGAGGGCAGGATCGTCACTGGTCGAGACTCGCACGATTGGCATGGCGGGTGTGCAATCGACGGCCTGCAGCATCTGCCAGGTATCGCGAAAGTCGACAGGTCCGTGTTCCATATCGATCAGCAGCCAGTCGAATCCGGCGTGCCCGAGCGCTTCCGCGTTACTCGGTGTACCGGCCATCAGCCACGTGCCAAGCGGCGCAACCGGCTGGTCGAGCAACTCGCGAAACGCGTTTGTGTCAGGGTGGTGCTTGCTCATCTGGAAACCTCTGCTATCAGTAGATTGTCGGCTCTACTGGCTCATGCCAGCCCGCCAGAAAGTCGAAATCGCATCCTTCGTTCGCCTGGGTGACGTGCTCGAGAAAAAGCTTCGTGTAACCGCGTGGTGGCTTTCTCACATCCGGTTTCCATTGCGCGCGGCGCTGCCCAAGCTCCTCGTCTGACAGCTGCACGTCAAGACGCCCCGCCGCCACGTCCAGGTCAATGACATCGCCCGTGCGGATCAAGGCCAGCGGACCACCCGCGGCTGCCTCCGGCGCCACGTGCAGCACGCAAGTGCCGTAATGCGTGCCGCTCATACGTGCATCCGAGATGCGCACCATGTCGCGTACACCCTTCTCCAGCAGTTTTTTCGGAATCGGCAGATTGCCCCACTCGGGCATACCCGGACCGCCGAGCGGGCCGCCATTACGCAAAACGAGCACCGTGTTCTCATCGACATCGAGGTCGGGATCGTTGATACGCGCGTTCAGGTCGGCCATCGAATCGAATACCAGCGCGCGGCCACTGTGCTTGCTGAACTTCCCGCTCGCACCGCTCGGCTTGATCACGGCCCCCGCAGGCGCGAGATTGCCGCGCAATACGGCAAGCGCACCGGCTTCGCTCACGGGCCGCGCAAGCGGCCGCACGACTTCGTCGTCCTCGCAATGTGCGCTTTCGAGGTTGTCACCGAGCGTGCGACCGTTCACCGTCATGCTATTGAGTGACAGGCGTTCGTGGATGCGTCGCAGCAGTGCGGGAAGACCACCGGCATAGTAGAAGTCTTCCATCAGGTTCGAACCGGACGGCAGTACATTGGCCAACACCGGTACATCCTTACCCAGCCGCTGGATATCGTCGAGCGTGAGCGAGACGTTGCCCCGGCCTGCGATGGCGATCAGATGGATCGCCGCGTTCGTCGAACCGCCAATCGCCATATAGGCGGCAACGCCGTTGAGCACCGACTTTTCGTTGAAGAATGAAGAGGGCTTCAGGTCTTCCCACACCATCTCGACGATGCGGGCACCACTTTCGGATGCCATCCGTGTGTGCGCCGAGTCCATCGCAGGAATGCTGGCGGCATTGGGCAGCGTGAGACCCATTGCTTCGGCAATCAGTGTCATCGTGCTCGCTGTACCCATCGTGTTGCAGGTTCCGGGCGTTCTCGACATGTGCGATTCGAGCGCAATCCACTCCTTGCCGCTCAGATGCCCTGCCTGCCTTTCATCCCAGAACTTGCGCGTATGGGTTCCCGCGCCGACCTTCTCACCGCGGTAGCGGTCGTTGAGCATCGGTCCTGCCGGTACAAAGATGCAAGGCAGGTTGGCACTGAACGCGCCCATCAGCAGACCCGGTACCGTCTTGTCGCAGCCACCCAGCAGTACGGCACCGTCGACGGGCAGCGAACGCAGCAGTTCCTCCACTTCCATCGCGAGGAAATTTCGGTAGAGCATCGTGGTCGGTTTGACGAGCACCTCGCCAAGCGACATAGCCGGCAATTCGAACGGCATGCCACCCGCCTGCAGGATGCCGCGTTTCACTGCTTCCGCACGCTCACGCAAATGCGCGTGGCATGGCGAGAGATCGCTCCATGTGTTGACGATTGCAATGACCGGACGCGACATGAATTCCTCGCGCCGCAAGCCCATTTGCTGCAACCGCTGCCGGTGCGCAAACGACCGTGTGTTATCGGGTGCCAACCAGCGCTGGCTGCGGAGATCTTCGAGACGCTTCTTCACTTTTGACCTGGCTTCAATTGAGGAGGGATGCAGCTAACCTGGTGAAATTTAGAAACAGATCAAGTTAGCGCTAACTTTTGCCAGTATCTGTTAGCGCTCCCATCAAGTCAAACAAAGATCATTAAGGATTTGCCCTAGTCAGGTGGCTATCTGCGCAAACAGTTCAGGCCATGACGGAGACATACAGCGCGAAAGCGCATGAACCCGTCGGAACGGTCGCGACACGCTCACACACCCATATCCATCTCTATCTGGACCAGGTCGCCGCGATATAGCACTTCCGCGTAATAGATAACGACGCCTTGCGCGTCGTTGATGATCCGCTCGATGCGGGCGACCGGCGCATCGACAGGGATGCGCAGCAGATGGGCGGTTGCGGCGTCGGCGGTCGCGATCTTCAGCGTCTGTCGCGCACGCGCCATGGGTCGGGGATCGAACTCCATCAGGATCGGAATCACCGTCTCGTTGCGAAAGCGCTCGGGGGCCCGCGCGAATAGCCGCTCGTCGAGGTAGAGCGCGATCACGCAATAGGGCGCGTTGCCGGTCGAATGCACGCGCTTCATGTACGCATAGGCGGCAGCAAGTTCGCCGTCGGCGGCAGTAATGGGAGGCACCCGAGTGTTTTCTTCGATGGTCAACAGCTCAGGCGTGGTTGCGCGATACGTGTCTGCGAGTTCGTCGAGGCTGGTGACGACACGGACCGGTTTGTGCACTGCCGCCGGCGCGTTCACGAACGTACCGCGGCCTCGCATCGGGATCAGCAGCCCCTCGGTCGTCAGCATCTGCACTGCCTGGCGCGCGGTCACACGCGCCACCCCGAATTCGTCGGCGATCTGTTCCAGTGTCGGCACGACGTCGCCGTTGTGCCAGACACCGCGTGTGATTCGATCCCGCAGATCCCCGGCGATCTGCACATAAAGAGGAATGGGACTGGACGACGAAGCGCGCATGGTTCGCATGAGACTTACGGACAGAAGCTTGCACGCGAAGGGCGATTCGCACCACGACGCACGCATGCTGTTGAGTTCGGAGTACCCGTATAGTACTATAAACCATACTTTATTACTTTATTGCCCTGCACGGGGATCCGTGCCCGCCGACGGACTGTGAGACATACGCCATGACCGATCTTGAACCCGACCATCGCCACCTGACCCGCACCACCATCGCGCGTATCGAGACCTATGTTCTGCGCTGCCCGATCGAAACCCCAGTGAGAACCTCCTTTGGCGTGATGCACGAGCGGCCCGCGCTGTTCGTCAAAATCGTCGACCGTGACGGAGCATCAGGGTGGGGCGAGGTATGGTGCAACTTCCCGTCATGCGGCGCCGAGCATCGTGCGGCCCTCGTCGAAACCCTGTTCGCGCCGCTGCTGCAAGGCCAACACGTGACCCATCCGGGTGCGGTCTTCGAGCAGTTAACGAAAGACACTGCTGTCCTCGCGCTGCAATCGGGCGAGCCGGGCCCCATTGCCCAGGCGATCGCCGGTATTGACCTTGCCCTTTGGGACCTGCAGGCACGGCGCGCCCACCTTCCTCTTTGGCGGTTGCTCGGCGGCACCGGTGATGAGATTGCCGTTTATGCAAGCGGCCTCAATCCGACTGGCCTGGCAACGCTCGTCGCCGATCGACTTGAACAAGGTTTTGAGGCCTTCAAGCTGAAAGTCGGCTTCGGGCGCGATCGCGATGCGGCAAATCTGGCGGCGCTGCGCGAAATCATCGGGCCACAGCGCAGCCTGATGGTCGACGCCAACCAGGCGTGGGATATCGACACCGCGCTCGCCATGACTGAAGCGCTGGAACGGCACGATCCCGACTGGCTCGAGGAGCCGTTGCGCTGCGATCGCCCGATTGCTGAGTGGCAGACGTTGAGCGCGCGTAGTTCGGTACCGCTTGCCGCCGGCGAGAACATGGCGAACCAGGCTGCGTTCGCCAAGGCGATAGTCAGCGGCGCCTTCGGCGTGATCCAGCCAGATGCTGCCAAGTGGGGCGGTATTTCGGGCACCTTCGCGATTACACAGGCCGTCCAGCAAGCGGGGCTCACCTACTGTCCGCACTACCTCGGAGCCGGCGTCGGTCTGCTCGCATCGGCACACCTGCTCGCCGCGGCGGGTAATAGCAACGGCCGCGGCATGCTCGAAGTGGACGCCAACCCGAATCCTCTGCGCTCGCTCCTTTGCGGGTCGATCGAAACGCCTGTGAACGGCCGGGTTCGTCTTGGCCATGCACCGGGTATCGGTGTCACCCCCGACATTGAAGCCCTGACCCGCCAGATGGCCACGCGGCCATGAGCAGGCGGGCTCTGGCCACGCTGCTCCACTCTCTCCTCACCTCTATTTTCAGTCGATGAACACTACCCTTCCGTCCTATCCCGATACGCACCTGTATATCAACCAGACCTGGCGCGCCACCGCACACACGCAGCCGGTCGTCGATCCGGCCAGCGAGGCCCAGATCGGCCTGGTATCGCTCGCCTCCGAAACCGATCTCGCTGAAGCCGTCAAGGCGGCCCAGAGCGGCTTCGAATTCTGGCGCAAAGTACCCTCCTTCGAACGCAGCAAGCTGATGCGCCACGCCGCGCAACTGATTCGGGAACGCGCCGAAGACATCGCCCGCATTATGACGATGGAGCAAGGCAAGCCGCTCGCCGAGTCGCGAATCGAAACGCTAGCCTCGGCCGAAGTGGTCGAATGGTTTGCCGAAGAAGCGCGGCGCACTTACGGCCGCGTCATTCCCGCGCGCGTCGACAGCGTCCGGCAAATCGTCACACGCGAACCGGTGGGGCCTGTCGCTGCTTTCACACCATGGAATTTTCCGATCAACCAGGCTGTACGCAAGATTTCCGCCGCCCTCGCAGCCGGATGCTCGGTTGTCCTGAAGGGTCCGGAAGAGACTCCCGCCAGTTGTGCGGCCCTCGTACGCGCCTTCGCCGACGCCGGCCTGCCGGCGGGCGTGTTGAACCTCGTTTTCGGCGTGCCCGCCGACGTGTCCGCATTTTTGATCGCTCATCCCGTCATCCGCAAGATCTCCTTTACCGGTTCGACGGCGGTCGGCAAGCTGCTTGCCGCGCAGGCCGGCAAACATATGAAGCGCATGACGATGGAACTGGGCGGCCATGCCCCCGCCCTTGTTTTCGCGGATGCCGACGTGCCTCGGGCGGCACGCTTACTCGCCGCCGCCAAGTTCCGCAACGCGGGGCAGGTCTGCGTTTCGCCCACGCGCTTTCACGTGGAGGAAGCGGTATTCGACGAATTCGTCGAGCACTTTGTCGTCGAAACGCGTGACATCATGGTCGGCAATGGGCTAAGCGAGGGTGTGCGGATGGGTCCGCTCGCCAACGCGCGTCGCCTTCAGGCGATGCAAGAACTCGTGGCCGACGCGGTCGGCCACGGCGCCAAAATCTTGACGGGCGGTACGCGCATTGGCGGCGAAGGCTACTTCTTCGCGCCCACCGTGCTCACGAATGTAGCCCCCTCCTCTCGCATCATGCACGAAGAGCCGTTCGGCCCCATTGCGCCAATCTCAACGTTCAGAAACTTCGAAGAGGCCGTGGTCGAGGCAAACCGCTTACCGTTCGGGTTAGCTGCATACGCCTACACGCGTTCGAGCGCGAAGCTTGCCGCCGTGGGGGAATTGATCGAAAGCGGTATGGTGTCGATCAACCACCACGGGCTAGGACTGCCTGAAGCGCCCTTCGGCGGGATCAAGGATTCAGGTTACGGTTCGGAAGGAGGGACCGAGGCACTCGAGGCGTATCTGAACACGAAGTTCGTGTCCGAGCATCGCTAAGCGAAGCAACGCCGGATACCCCGGCCCGTGGACACGGGGCGCCGCACGCATCGTCAGGGAAGGCACGCGGTTCCCGCTGTCACTTACTCACGTGCTTTCCCGTTCGATGACCTCATAGGGCAAGTCGTTGAGCTGCTCGAGTTCATCAGCCGCCGTGCCACTGCCCGCCTCCCCTAGCGCCTGGAGGATGCGTAGCGCGGCGATGCGGCCGATCTCGTAACGCGGTGGACGGACCGTCGTCAGCGAAGGCACCAGTTTGTCCGAAATCGACAGGTCACCAAAGCCCATGATCGCGCACGTCTCGGGAATGGGTATGTGCTGATGAATGCCGTGCAGCAATGCGCCAGCCGCCAGATTGTCGTTGGCGAAGATGATGGCGTCAGCGGGGTGACGACCACGGGTGAACGATTCGAAGGCAATCATCCCGGCATCAAGCGGGCTCTTGACGGTCGGACGGTATTCGAGCGGCGTGAGCCCCAACTCTTCCATCATTCCCGTGTAGCCCTGGGCACGACGATCGGCCCCGACATCATGCTGGTGCGTCGGATGGACAAAGACGATTCGGCGATACCCTCGCCCATGGAGATACTGTACGCAGTCGCGGCCAACGTTGACGTTGGAAAAGCCAACCGCAATCTGATTGGCCTTGGGCTTGTTGCTCCACGTATGCACGATAGGCACACCTGCGGAGGCAAGCAGTTCACCCATCTTGCGCGTATGCCGCTGGCTGGTCAGGATGATCGCCGCGGGCGACCAGCCAAGAAACGCGCGCACGGCCGCCTCTTCCTCTTCCGCGGAATAGTCGCTTGTGGCAAGAAGCAATTGGTAACCGTTGGAGCGCAAGGTATCAGTCACGCCTTGAACGGTTTCCGCATAGACACCGCCCGCGATATGAGGGATGACCATTCCAATCGATTTACCGCGCGCCGAAGCAAGCGAGCCAGCAAAGACGTTACGAACGTAGCCGGTTTTCTCAATGGCTGCCGCAATGCGCTCTTGCAGGTCCGGTCCCACCATATCCCGGCTATTGAAATAACGGGAGACTGTCATGTGAGACACGCCTGCGAGTGCGGCAACGTCGTGCAACCTGACCCGACCTGCGCCGCGTCGTTTGCGGAGTGGCTGTGACATACAGGATTGTTCCTCAGAGAATGCCGGTTGGTCGATATCAATGGCTCGAGATACTAGCGTATGATAGCGCTACCAAATAATGGCTGAGCAGTCCCTCTGCAAAAGATCGTGAACGGCAGGGAATGCACTCAGCGCCGGCAGCTCGCGTTTATACCTGACCGATTCGCGGGCGTGCAACAGACGCGGCGGCCGAGGCCTTGCAGTGACCCATGATTGAGAGGCTTTAGAAGAAAGCATGAAGCGTTTCGAATGCGTTTTGGAAAGTCAGGCAGCAGTCGGAGAATGTCCGCGCTGGGACGAAAGGCTTCAGCGACTTTGGTGGGTGGATATCCTCGGGCCGGCGCTGCATTGTTACGATCCTGAAAGCGGCGAAGACATGTCGATCGAGATGCCGGAACACATCGGCAGCTTTGCACTGACCGAAGATGGCGGCTTCGTCGCCGCGATGCGAAGCGGCATCTGGCTATTCGATTGCGCCGGCCGGCCCCTGCGGCAACTTTGTCCCCATCCCGGCGATGTGAAGACGACCCGTTTCAACGATGGCCGTTGCGATGCCCGCGGTCGATTCTGGGTTGGCACCATCGACGAAACTCGAGTCAACAACGCCGCCGCACTGTATCGACTGGACGGCGAGCAGTTGATCCGGGTAGACGGCGGCTTGCTGAACTCCAACGGCTTGGCGTTTAGTCCAGACGGACGATGGCTCTATCACGCCGATACACCCCGCTTTTCCATCTATCGCCGATCGTACGATGCGATGACCGGGATTGCTGGCGAGCGGGAGCCATGGGTCAGGTTCGGTCCGTCCGAAAAGGACCAGCGCCGTCCAGATGGCGCCGCAGTCGACGCTGAAGGCTACTATTGGTCCGCGCTATACGATGCCGGCTGTGTCGTGCGAATTTCGCCTGCCGGCAGAATCGTCGCCGAGTACGAACTTGCCGCGCGGTGCCCGACCATGTGCGCGTTCGGCGGACCGGACCTCTGTACTTTGTACGTTACGACGGCGCGACACGGGCGATCGGCTGCCGAGCTTGGTGCGTTACCCCTGTCCGGCGGCGTGTTTGCAATGAAAACGACCGTGCCCGGAATCATCGAACCGCGCTGTACCCTGTGCTCGACCTGATTGTCCATACACCCTCCGAACCAATCGAAATCGTCAGCTTCGACACGTCTCATCGACTGCTACGAAGGGGACCGAGCGCTGGTCGGCGGTATCGCTATGTCGCGTGGGTAGAGGAAAGCCAGATGGTCAGAGGCACCCAGCCTCCAAAGGCTATACCGTCTTCTTCAGCAATTCGCTGAGGTCGATACCGTTCTTGGCTTCAGTCATTAGGTGATCCGGCGTCGGGCCCCCACGAGTGAGATCGACGAGAGCCTGATGAGCACACTGCCCAGCCACAAGCTGTTTTTGCGCTTGAGTATCGCTGCGGGACATTGCAGATCCCGGAGCCGCGAAGCCAGCGCCAATCCGGAGTTCGCTCTTGTCGTGGCTGGAGTAGATCACGTAGCCGACGCCCTCCCCCGGTGGCCGAGTTGCCAATCGATCAGATTGATCAGGTTCGACGTCGAGAAAAGGGCGAGAACTACACCCAATGGGTGAACAAACGTAGACGAATTCCACGCGGTGGCTCATCGAGCGCGACGCCCCGAATGTCGACGGCTTGGCCGCCCCGGCGAAACGCCGGGGCCAGCTCGATCAGCGTCGTGGCAAACCCCGCGCGATCCAGCCAGTACGCCAGTGCCAGACCCGTGACGCCTGCACCGGAAATCAACATATTTCCATTCATCGTAAGCACCGTCGTTATCTGTCATGCCGGATTAACATGAGTTGAACTCGCGTTTTGAAACTCGCGTTCGCTGGCCTTGGCATAGGCGAAAATATACGCTGAATCACCTAGCCGAAAGAGGCGCTTGCGTGACGGGTGGGTAGCTTTGCGGCTCGTACGGGTCTGTCAGCAGATCTGGCCGATAGATCGTCACTGCCTCTTCGCAGCGACTCACGACATGCTAAATTGAACGCATCAACAACACGCACAAACGGCGATGCCTCATGCACGCCCTGAGCCAGTAGAAAATAGCAAAGATACGGAAAAATCTGCTCGCTCAGCATTTGACTGCACTCCACCGGCAGCATCGCGGTGATGTTATCTATCGCCATGACGTCGATGCCCTCGGGCGTTCGAAACACGGGTTGCTCAAAGTTAGTCGGCGCCGAATAAATCGGGATCGGGTTGCCTGGATGCGTCGGCTCGCAGCTCACATCGGCAATCAGGCCGATGCGGGTATCCGCGTTGATCATGTCCTTCGACAAAAATATCGGCGTATCTTGGGATAGCTTGATGCAGTTGAATACGATGTCGTACTGATGCAGCAGCGCCCTTCGCTGAATCTTGTCACTCGTGATCTTCGGCGACCGATCGAATCCAAGCCCAACCTCGTCGAGCAGATGCGCAACCCCGCTGCCCGACTTTCCACGATGTCCGATGATCAGGATCCTGGGAATTGGCACATGTGCAGTGACCAGTGAGCGCGCGTACGCGACCAGTTCGGCACAACTGGCGAACTGCAACGGCACGCGATACGCTCCTGTGCGTTCACATTGCCTCTGCTTCCAGATGTCCAGACAGGCCGTTGCGGCACACAATCCAGCCAGGTAGCCGGCGCCGCCAGTAACGAGTTGTGCGCCTGAAGGGTCCTTGATCTGCTCCAGATCGTAAAGAAACCCACCACCACTCTTGAATCGCTCGAGCAAATCTATCGAACCTGTTTGTCTATCGTAGGCATGCGCAAAGTAGAAGTGTCGATGCCTCAGCGGAAAGGACGCTTCCGGAAGCTCCTTAAGACCCAGAATTAACGTGTCCCTGCTGGCGAATCTCCAGCTACCCTTCTCTACAAGAATGCAGCCTTGCTTCCGATACGCCGAGTTGCTAAAAATTCGGTCCCGCGACGCTTCAACACACACACGATAGCCATTTTTGACCAGTATTCGCGCGTGAGCGGGAATCAATGGGGTTCGCCGTTCGTTCAACTTGGTTTCGGCGCGTAGCCACAAGGTATGCATCATTTTCTCTCCTGGATGCAGGATTAACTGCGCCGATCGGCGCGCCTGAAGTCAAGACGTCAGTGATTCTTCACGCAGAGGTTCTTCAATCAGGTCTTCAAAGAAGCGCCGTTCAAGCCCGCGAAACCTGACATAGTCCCGGCAAAGCTCCTCGCGACTGTCCGCCAGGAACATGGCATAGCCAGGGTGCCCCAGTGAATACTGGGTTCTTTCGAGATTCCCACCCGCCTGGATTGTGAGTTTGATGCTCATCAAACTTGGGATCTCAAAGAATCCATCCAGACCGATCTCGGATTTGATCCGGCCACTGACATCGGCGGACATATAAACGAAGCGCGCAAACCTGGACGGGGCGTCTGAATAGAGTGCTGCCCTGCTGGAAAAAAGATGCGGGGCGATCACGCTATCTGCAAGGACAGAGATCTGGCTGTATCCATGGCACTCTTCAACAATCGAGAAGTCCAGTCCACCGGCTAACCTCGCCCCAGTCTCGATCAGACGCGGTCCGCGCGCAGTCAGCATGACTTCGGAATGGGCCGGACCATTTCGTATCTGCAGTGCGTCGAGAACCTCCTCGACGTAGCTCGATACAGTGGCGAATTCCGGAGAATTCCGGCTCACGGAATCGGAGTATTCGTCAATGAGAAAGGTATTCTCATGGTGATTCACATCCAGCCAGACGTCGGTGACGAAATGTGTTCCCTCAACCGATACCGTGTTGACAACATAGTGTCGTCCCTCAAGAAATTCCTGAATCACGTATTCGTCGTTCACTTTTCCTGTGCAGTTGATCTTGTTGATATTCTTTTCGAAGACACTCACAATCTCTCGCTCGTTCTCACAGATTCCCACGCCGTCCGAATAGCCGCCAAGACTTGGCTTCATGACGACGCGCGTAAAGTCATTGCTGCGATACCAGGAGAGCAATCCGTCTATCCTGTTCGATACGAACTGTTCCGAGCAGGCGACGCCCTCATGTCTGAGTGCTTCGATCATGTGATATTTGTGTCGATGCAACCGCCAGCTGCCCGCCGGATTCCTGGGGACGTCGAAATACTGGGCTATCTTGTTCGCGGCCACTACGCCCGTATCGCCTGCCGCCAGTACGGCTTTCACGCTGTACATGTTCAACTTGGCGACGAGATCGGCGACGGCCCAGTCATCGTCGGAGGGGAGCCTGAACTCCCTTGTAAAGCAGCTGCAACTGCCGGGTTGATTGCGCGACAAATCGCCAACAACGACGTGGATACATTGATAGCCCCGTCCCTGCAACGTTGGGGCGATATAGTAACCCTTGGAATCGGCGCCAACGATAACAACTGCTTGCCTTTGCTGTTTCATGTTATGTGCTCCCCAGATTCTGAATGGAATGCAGTGCGGGAAAATTGCTCATGCCGCACACTTCCGGATGACAACCACCACCTGCCCGGGCTCAGTTGCCGTCTCTGTTGGCAACGTCGCGACGAGATGCTTGAGACGCCATCGCAGGAAGTGTGTCGTGGCTAACTGATCCATGTGAGGGCGAAAGTCTTTCAACCACTCGTTGACGTCCCATCGCGC
Organism: Paraburkholderia sp. GAS82; assembly: GCF_050436285.1. Lineage (NCBI taxonomy): Bacteria > Pseudomonadati > Pseudomonadota > Betaproteobacteria > Burkholderiales > Burkholderiaceae > Paraburkholderia > Paraburkholderia sp. GAS82. Next base: position 37,576 of record NZ_JBNDLX010000006.1, on the reverse strand, counting down.
AATGCCCAACTCGTAACTGACATCGGCAGACGCAGCCTCGAAGTCGACCAGATCCAGAATCTCGCCAGCAGAAAGACCTTCGCGGTGAAAATAGCCCAAACTTTGAACCAATGCATTCGACCACTGGCAGAGCGTATAAGTCGTTCGCTGTGACGCTATGGTCTGATCGCACCAGGGCTCACAAATAACGACTCCGTGGCGTGCCACGCGCGCCGCCTCTCGCATGGCTCCCTGGGGATTTGGAATGTGATGAAGCGAATTGGCAATCAGCACCCAGTCGAAATGGCAATCGTCGAATGGCAGATGTCGCATGTCGCAGACCGTCGCGTCCACTCCGGCACTTTGCAGCGACACCACTGAAGGTTCGTGTGTATCGACACCATACGTGTCGACGTGATAGCTGCGCTTTAGCGCCACGAGTTTGTGCCCTTCGCCGCATCCCATTTCCAGCAAGGAGGCGGGGAACGGCTCCAATCGTGACAAGCGCTCCATCAATCGCCGGTCACCAGCACTTAAACGAGGATCACACATGCTGCACAGCCTCCTTCATCGATTCCAGGAATATGCGGCCGCGCTCGGTGAACTCGGCATGGGATCGAAGAATCGCATCACCCTGCATGAATCTTGCAGCGTAGGCTGCTTGTCGCGTGTGGAAAGAGAGCGGGAGCGCGCCAATGGGCAGATGTGCAGCGCTTTCGGCCGACCTGCCACGCTCGTGCGCGTCGCCCGCGAGTTCCGGTGCGCTTCGATACGCATAAAGCAGGCGAAAGAACACAAAATGCGCGTGCAGTACACCCTTGACCGGTCTCAATGTCTGTCGCGCTGGCGACGGTGCCAGCGCCGAGCCGTTCGTCACCAGTGGATCAAACGTCATCAACAGATTCAAATAAAGATGCGACGCTTCATGAACCAGTCGGTCGAAATAGAAAAGCCGCTGATGGTGCTCGCTGGCGTGTTGTAGCGGTCGAACGAGAATCATGCCGAAGCTCGACAAGCTCGAGGCTGCTTCCGCCGAAAACGACGGCGGCATCAACTGAACGACCGACACAATACTGTCAAGTTCGTCTGCAAGATCGGGATAGCGAGCCGCAATGAGCGTCTTCGTAGCAGCACAATGCCGTGCGGCCGTCAGCGCGGCGGAGGGATCAACCGCGGGGAAATGACCGCCGGTCTGTGCTCGACGCTCCACCCCGCTACTGGAGAAGTCGGCACGACTAACGTCGGACTCGGAAGTTTTGTGCCGCGCGCGAATGAAAGAGAGCGTGATGTCATCGACACCTTGCCGGATTTCAAACTCATCGCAATATGGCGCATGGAGACAGTCGCGCAATGCCTTGCGGCGTTGAACGACAGCAAGCGCGTCTGATCGAGTCATGCTCTCCAGCAGGCTGAAATACGCGAAGTACGGATCCGGCGCATATCTTCGCGACGGATCAAGCGCCTCAACCAGTGCGCGCTCTTGCGTGAGGGGTTCTGGAATGACGCGTTCAATCTCCTGCAGCACTTTGAAAAGCGAGTCCTTCAGCCTTCTCTGCAGTTCTATCCGGAGCGCTCTGCCTGATCCAGTGCGCGGAAGCGGCAACTCTCGCCACTCGGAATGATCTTGTAACGTTTCAGAAATGGTTTTCATAAGAATGAATGTTTCCGCGACTGGAGCACGGAGACACGTCAACTGCCTTGAAACCGACAAAGCCATGACGTGCTCCGCTGTTGGACCTCAGGCCAGATACTGCAAGGTTGGAACGAGATCCGATCCGTCCGTGACGATGTCCGCAGGCACTTTAAATCCTTCTTCCTGGGTGGTAATGAGGGCGTTGATACCTTGAGACGTGGATGTATCCAGCTTGTTGGTCGTAGTCATGAGTCACTCCTATTTCAAACAGACAGTTGGGGATCGAAAGCAACGCATCGTTTGGGATCGAAAGCGAGCTTCCGGAACAGAGTGTCCGTCACGTTTCTGAGGTGAGAATTAGGGCAAGCCACGACCCACACCAAACCAGCTAATCGATATTTCCTGCGCCTAATTCCTGGTTAACTTTCCCCGCTTATTCTTCGTTCCAATGGACCAGCAAACCCGATCAAGGTACGTCATAGATTCGTGCGACAGTGCCGAACATCAAGGTACTTAAGCAAACAAGGAGAAGACAATGAGTGTGATAACCGAAGAACGCCTGAGCATCTTGAGCGAAATCGCGACCGATTGCTTCGATGTCGAGACCTGCGCCTTAAACCCTGAACTGCCGGACTCACGCGTTGCGGTGAGACCAGTAGATATCGTCCGCGCACTCGAAAGCGCATACGACATGGGTCTGATCGCGGGGTATCATTTGATGCGCTCTGGGCGGACGCGCTATTGATGAAGAAAACGGTCCAGGCCTCTCGCGTCCCAGCTGATCCGCCCAACACGCTGGATACTTTTTGACCTCATTCACAGCTAATTCACTGAAGCCGACTCACCTCTTTCTATCGACCATAGTCGAGGTAGGCATGGCTTGCCCGGTACCCAAGCTGATCGCGGTCTTCCTTATTCGACGCTCATAGTCGATCAATACACTTGACGTGTTACGTCGACTGTCGTCGAGCGAAAGAGCATCCTCATGGGTACGCCACCAAGATCCGCAGGCCTCGCGATTACCTTGGCATGTGCCGCACTATCGCCTGTCGCTCACGCACGAACCGCGAGCTATCCGCGTGAAGCGGCGTGCGTGGTGCCACCCGCGATGTCCTCGATCTATGCAGGCCATCGCGAACAGACTGCGGACACTCCACGTGGCCCACTCACCTATTGCTGATTCGGTCAAGGCGCCCGCGTCTGCTCGTCACCGGCTATCGCGCGACGATGTCCGAATGGGACGCAATGTTCCTCGCCAAAGGAATCATCTGACTAACTAATTTGTCCACCGGAAAGATGTTGACGCGACACCAAATCCCGCTTAATATTTCCACCGGAAAGATTGCCGCCCGACTCAAGTTGCTGATCCACTTGAGCCTTAAACAGGAATACCAAGTCGCGGCTCCTTTATCCGATGGAAAAAGGCGGTCCTGAAGAGCGGACTCACACGCCTTGAATGCAGCAGCCAGGTCGGCCCGGGCGAATCGAATGCCGCCACGAAAGCAGCGTTGCCGGATTGCCTTGTTCCGCTCGCACGCGGAGATTTCCTTGCCGGCGCCGCTTCCACCTTCCTGCTCATCAACTGGCATCGATACATTGCCAGCGACCCTTAAAAGGTTGGTCAAATGCACGCGTTACACACCCTATTTCAGAGGTCGCCGGAGGTTGCGCTATTCCTCTCGCTCGCGGTCGGATATTACGTCGGTCGCATCAATTTCGGCTCCTTCCAGTTGGGCGGAGTGGGAGGAACGCTGCTCGCGGCCGTGCTCATCAGTCAAGCCGGTGTCGCCATCGACAGCGGGGTCAAAGCGCTCATGCTGAGCGTATTCATCTACGCGGTTGGGTATTCATCCGGCCCGCAGTTTTTTGCGTCGTTCAATCGCAAGACGCTCCGCGAGTTCGCGCTTGCCGTTTTCCTTGCTTTATCGGCACTCTTTACCGTGATTGCCTGCGCAAAGCTATTCCAACTGAATAAAGGGCTCGCAGCGGGTCTGGCGGCCGGTGCGTTGACGCAGTCGGCTATTGTCGGCACGGCCGGAGACGCGATCTCGAGGCTGGGCCTTCCTCCGACAGAAGTCAAATTTCTGCAATCGGAAGTGGCAATCGCCTTCGCGGTGACCTACGTGCCTGGCTTGCTCAGCGCGATACTTGTCTGTGTGAATATCGCGCCGCGATTTATGCGTGAAGATCTGCATGACGCGGCGATCAAAGTCGAGAACGCGGCTGACGGAGGTATGCGGCTACGGCCTGGCCGGAGCACATCAATGCCGTTAATCGTCGGCCGGGCGTACCGCGCAGGGCCGGCTGCAGGCCAAACAATCGCAGAACTCGAAGTAAGCCAGAGGGATTTGATCACCGTCGAGCGCATTCGCCGGGAGGACAGACTGATCGGGCCGGCAGCGGGCGTGGTGCTGGAGAAGGATGACATTGTTCTGCTTGTAGGCATGCGCAAGTGGGTGGTGGTTGCCGCGGCCCTGCTCGGAGAAGAGGTCGCGGAGGCCGAAGGCATCAGTGTCGAGATGCAGAGCCGGCAAGCAGTCTTTACCAGAAAAGGCATGAACCATGTGACGATCTCCGAGGCCCGCAATGCACTCGACCGGAATCTTCGCCGTGGTGTGTTTATCGTCGGCATAACGCGGGCTGAGCGGCCACTGCCCCTTCTTTGGGACACAGAGTTGCAGCATGGTGACGTCATTACGTTCTACGGATCGCCCGAAAGCACCAAGCGAGCGGTCGAGACAGCGGGTTATGACCTGCCCAGTTCGGATAAAACCGACTTTGCCTATGTGGGACTAGGTCTGGTCTTGGGTCTGTTGCTAGGGCTTATCGTGGTCTACGCCGGCGGTTTCGCGTTGACACTCGGTGCGGGTGGGGGCTGCCTTCTGATGGGGCTGATATTTGGCTGGATACGCGGCAAATATCCGAAGTATGGGGCGATGCCTTCGGCTGCCTCGCAACTGTTAAAGGATTTCGGCTTGTCCGCATTCGTCGCTGCGGTCGGTCTCAATTCGGGGATGCAGGCGCTCTTAACGATCCAGCAAAGCGGGATAACCCTTTTATTGCTCGGTATATTTGTCGCGCTCTTTCCGCTGCTCCTAACCATGCTATTCGGACGTTACGTGTTGCGCTACGACAACTCAGCTTTGCTCGCAGGTGCATTGGCCGGCTCACGTGGCGCAAATCCGGCATTCGGTCAGGCGCTGGAAAAGTCAGAAAGCGCGGTGCCTACCGTGCCCTTTGCTGTCACGTATGCAATCGCCAGTGTGGTGTTGGCGCTGCTGGGACCTCTGCTCATTGAGCTCGTTTGAGGGTGACTGCATTTCGACAGTCCGTGGTTGTCTCATCCGGTAGAACGAGACGATCTCGGATAGCAAAGCAATTAATCTAAAAAATCGTCTTACAAAAGGACGGGGCTATTAATCCCATGGCGTTCGGAACCCGATAAAGGGAACGCTTGGGGCACAACATCGAGAGAAAGATGAGAATACTACTGGCTGAAAGTGACCTGCATACGGGTCAAAGTCTTTTTTGCGCTTTGAGAGATGCGGAATACACCGTCGACTGGGTACGGGATGGCCGTGCCGCCAGCCTTGCAATCGCAGCAAGCTATTACGCGGTCATGCTCCTTAATCTGAGTCTTCCGCGCATTGGCGGCATAGCGTTGTTGAAGGCATCACGTGCTGCGGGCAACAAGGTCCCCGTCGTGCTCCTTAGCGCACACGATGATCCGGAAACGCATGCACGCGGTCTGGATATCGGCGCCGACGATTGCATACTCACGCCATTCGTTATTCGCGAGTTACTTGCACGCATTCGCGCAGTTCTGCGGCGAACGACAGGCTATGCGACCTCGAGAATCGGCGACGAATTTCTTGGTCTCGATCTTGAAAGGCGCGCCCTTCTCCTGAACGGTCTCGAGTCGCCGCTGTCGGCGCGTGAATTCACGCTGATGCATGCCTTGCTTGAACGTCGGGGCGCGATACTCTCGCGTGGCCAACTTGAAGAGCGACTGTACGGCTGGGGCAGAGAGATTGAAAGCAACGCGGTCGATGTATTGATCCATGCAATCCGAAAGAAATATGGGCAATCCTTGATCCGGAACGTCCGGGGTCTTGGCTGGTCGATAACGTAGGAGAATCGGTTATCAGCACGCGCGACGCCGGCCCCCTAGCCTGCCGGTCATCGTGCATCGTGATCTGCCGCGTCTGCCGTTATTTGGCCAGTTCCCTGAAGTGCGCATTACACAGTTTCAGTCCGAGACTTGCAATCGCGGCGCGGTCCAGTTTCCCTTGCTCAGTAAGAGGCAGGCGCTCAACAACGCAGATACGCACTGCATTGCCGATGAACACGCCAAACGTGGCTTCGAGCGCGCGCGCACCCGTTTCCGTCCCACGGCTCGACCGCGGCGATCCATCCGTGCTAATTGGCGTCAGCGTTCGCCGCGAAAGCCGTCGCATAGCGAACGTCGGGAAGCTCGCGCAGAACTTCCTCAATCGGAGTTGGACCGATAGCGCGGCCATCGCCCCCCCCCCCCCCGGATATCCGTTGCCCGACCGAGAGCATGCAGGACGCCGGCTTCGTCGAGGAAGCCGATATCGCCCACTTTTTTGCTCCAACCAGCCGAGGCTGCAGCCAAGGCGCACGATAGCCGGGAGTGGCCGCGGCTGTTCGGGGCAATTTCGCGCTCACGGCTCCCCTGCGCTAACCCGGCCATGAATGAGCGCAAGCTGGTCCGCATTGCAACGGCTGTCGTGGAGGACGGCATAGCCAGCTTGTCGACAGGCAATCATCAAACCCCTCATGCGAGACGCGCCGTGGGTTATTGGTGCGCGGTAGCCTGCGCCTACCAGTCGTGCATCCCAATTCACCGATCCTTGCCGGTGTTGTTTGCTCACTTGACACACGTCAATGCCGCAGACACCATTGATGTAAAGGGGAAACGTTGCGGAGCGTTCAATCCATTGCCGCGCCGGCTTCATCCATGCTCGATGCCAAGCAGCCGCGCGTCCAGCTGCCGCGCTAGCGCCGCGCCACCTTCGCGCATCACTGCATCGTGGTTCCATCGGAAAACCGGTCGCAACAACGGCGCCAATGCATTCATCCATGCCCGGTTCGTATGCACGCACCAGTCATAGCGGACCACAGTAAGGTTGCGTCCGTGGGGCGAAAAGCTCCACCGACCGATGCCTTCGACATCGCCACTGGCTTCCCCCTCTAGCGCGACCAACGGGTCGACGCGCGTCACCTGCATATCGAACACGAGGCGATATGGTAACCAGCCTTTCCACGTATAGCGTTGTACGCCGCCCACGCCCTGATCGGAACCCGTCTCCAGTTGGTCCACGCGCTCGACGTTATTCCACCACTCGGGCCAGCGCGCCGAATCCTGGAGTGTCGCCCAAACTCGCTGCACTGGCGCCTCGATGCGCCATATGGTGGAAAAGCGGTATTCGACCTTCTGCAAGTGGCCCCCATTCTTAACATTCTTCTAAAGATTTTGTCAGATACTCACTGCACTCGCCATCACCGACTGCTGCCTGACACGACCGCCTCATGTCGACCCAAACCGGTCCCTCACATTTCTCAAAACCGGCCATTGGGACGGCGTGTGGTGGGATAGTCGCGCTATCCCTTCTGCCAGATAACGTAGGCGTTAGTACCCATGGCGTCGACATTGGGCATTTCGCCGACCTGAACATGCTGAAAGAAGGCCAGACAATGACTCCATGACGATGTGTCGGGATCAGACTCAATCCAACACGAATACCCCAACTGCTTCCAATCTATCGACCTGTCGTCATTGCAGCGCCAAAGGACCTCTTGGGCGATTGCTTCGCACCAAATCAAAGCATCTTCTGCTGACTCCGCCTCGATGAAAACTCCGGTCGTTGATTCATAGTCTTCGATCACTCCGCGCTCAAATAGCTGTCGGGGTTCAGGCTCGTAATATTGAAAAATGACGAGGTATTCGTGTGCCATGTCGAAGAAGATTTGTTTAACGGCATCAAGTCGTGGCCGGTCGTTGCAGATTGACCAAGAGCCCAGCACATACGTAGTGACCCGAACAGGAGATTGGTGGTCACTGCTTCGCAGGGTCTATCCATCCTGGGCGAAGTCCGCTAACGTGTTCTTCTCGGACCTGCTTGATCGATTCCGCATTGCCTAGATCAGCCTCAATCTCGCCAAGACGTAAGGGCTGTTCGAGGCGTCGTGCCGCATAAGCCAGAAACGTCGCCCTCTGTAGTCGAACGTCACGGCGTACGACCTCAGCAGAGCGTCGCCCACATCAGCGGCGAACTCAGAATCTGTATTCAGGCCTCCGTCGGCGTTCGAAAACATTCCAATGGTATTGGCGAAAGTTGTCGACCCGACCGTTATCGCGGGAATCCGGGCTATCCTGATCGCTACGTCGGCGCCCACAGCGGACAGCGTACTCCCAATGTCATACAGCCGCTTTGGCACAGCCGCAGGATGAGCAATTCCGAACGTCCGGTTGACGAGGATTGCTCCATCGAATCCGGTGTCGAGCCAGAAATAATCTATGACCCCGCCCATCTTGCCCTCTACGGCCGGGACGGTGTGGTCGAGCGTCATAGGCGATGCGGGCGCGCTGCCGATCGCAGCCTGAGCCTGTGTCAACGAGAGACTCACCGTACGCCGGGGAAAATCGAAAGTCGTCGTATAGCGCGCGAGCACTTCGTATCCAATCGTTCCGGCAATCTGCGGGGCACCCCCTCTGGAGCCCTGGTCGATTATCGGCATATTTACTCTCGACGAACTGAAATCAGTACTACTGTTACTTGCTTTGATCATTTGGCTGCGCACTGTAATGACGACCGGCCAGTGCCCAGAAGGTAATCGCAGCGAGAACACCAGCGAGACAGAACACTGGGCCGACTGTCCAAAGGCTATCCCAGATGCCTCGCAATTGATCGGTGAAAGGCTGCTGCTCGTCCGTATACCACTGTATCGGAGACCAGGTCATGATTGCTCCAAGTGCAAGTTGCGTCAGAAGACTCACGATTACACCGACGGCGGAATAGAAAAAAGGATTGCAGAGCCTGAAGGCTCGTGCGATTCGCGATGCAAGGGCGCACGGAAGTGCGGCGATGAGGAACCGCTGCATTTGCTCGTGCGGCTCCTCGATGTCAATTTGATAAACGGTGGCTCGCATACCTTTCCAACCGGGACCATCAAACGCCTCGATATTTGAAATAGATAGGGAAAACCCGTTGCGATAGCTTTGTTGCGCTATCACGGGCGTGTGCCGCTTTATTGGCACCCGTCATGGAATATTACAAGCAGATTGATTAAAAAACGTCGATCTCCGAGTCAGGGCTAGAGAATTAACCTGAATTGCCGATATCCCTACAGAACAGGACAATCGCTTGCCAGCTTCGCATCCACATCGAGGGTGTCGTGTGCTGCATGTGAAGGAACGTAATTTAAGCGTACCAATGACTGGTATCGCGCGTAAATCGAGAATATGCCAGGGTGCCAAGACCCGGCAATGAGAGAGACAGGAGAATAACAATGAATCAGGTACATCGAGTCGTCTGGAACGTGAGTGCGGGGGTCTGGCAGGTTGCATCGGAGCTGACACGGACCCATGGCAAGGCCACGCGCAGTAAGGTAGCCAGAAGAGGTGTGTCGCGGCGCGACGGATCGCTGAAGTCCGTGTGGGCTGCGGGGGTGTTTTGCGCACTGGCGACGGCGGGCATCACGCCGGCCTTGGCCGTCTGCACGCCCGCCGGCTCGACTGTCACCTGTAGCGGTGGTGCGAACCCTCTGTCGCCCACCTTTAGCAGCGCTGCAAGCAATTTGACCGTCAATGCCGATTCGACGTCGACGCTCGGTGTGTTGCTTGGGGTCGGCGGTACTGCGATGGACTTGAGTGGCGCCAACATCACCGTCAACAACGCAGGGGTGATCAGTCCTACTCTGTTTGGTTCGATAAGCATATTGTCGAGCGGCCTGGTTGTCGGCAACGCGTCGGCCGGCACTCAGACCATCAACAACAGCGGCACGATCCTGGGCACATCAGGGGCGCAAGCCGCCAATCTCAGCGGCCTGACCGGCATGGCGATCACGCTCCAAAACGGCGTGGGAGGCGTGAGCAACCTCACGAACACCGGCACGATCGGCGTTAGCGCGCTCAACGGCGTCACGATAGCAACCGGCGACACAGCTGCCGTCGCTGTGTTCGGCGGCGGTCAAGTCAATTTCAACAATAGCGGCACCATAAACGGACGCGTTGCGTTCCAGGCGTCAGGCACGGCCGGTGCCGGCAACACGTTCGCGAACTCGGGACAGATTGTCGGCAGCGTGTCGATGGGGGCGGGTAGCACAAACACGTTTACTGCCCTCACCGGCTCGTCAGTGAGCGCTGGAACCGGCGCGACCGGGAGTTCAACCGGTGTGATCGGATTTTCTCTGGGCTTCGCGGGTGCTGGCACTGTCGATGGCGGCGCGGGCGGCAACAATACCTTGCTACTGCAGCAGGCTTCGGGCGGCCCGGCGAGCGGATCGATTTCAAATCCCAGCTACATCGACTTCCAGAATCTCGACATCGACAGCGGCAACTGGACACTGTCCGGTGCGTCGACCGTCACCGATACGACGATCAGCAGCGGCGCGGTCGCGAACATCGATAACGCGACTGCGCTCGGCACCGGCACGATCACCTCGACTGGCGGCACGCTGCAAACGGCGGCCGCCGGACTCAATCTCAGTAACGACGTAGTGTTGGGCACAGGTGGCCTGACGGTGCAGAGCGGGAACGCCCTGACGCTGTCGGGCGTTTTGACGGGCAGCGGTTCGCTGACCGATTCGGGCGCCGGCACGCTGACGGTGACCGGCGTCAACACCTACACCGGCGGCACCAACCTGAACGCCGGCGAAATGATTGTCGGCAACAACTCTGCACTCGGCACCGGCGCGATCAGCGTCGGCGGGTCGGCGATGCTCGATACGAACACCGCAGGCCTCGCGCTCGCGAATTCGATCACCCTCGGCAGCGGCAATACGCTCACGCTCGAGGGATCGAACACTCTGACGCTGAGCGGCGCGATTAGCGGCGCAGGAGGCCTAACCAAAGACGGCGCAACGACGCTGACGTTGACGGGCATCGATTCGTACAGCGGCGCGACGACGATCGAGGACGGCACGCTGACGATCGGTGTGGGCGGCGTGCTCGCGTCCTCGAGCGCTGTCGCGCTCACTACGATCGGCACGGAACTCGACTTCAGCGCAGCAGGTGCGAACCAGATGATCGGCGCGCTGTCGGGTGTATCCGGTACCACAATCGCGATGGGCGGCAATACGTTGACGTTCGGCGATACGACGAATCAAACCTTTGCGGGCACGATCACCGGCACCGGCGGCCTCGTCAAGCAAGGCAGCGGCGTCGAGACGCTAAGCAGCGCGAACAGCTACAGCGGCGGCACGACACTGAACGCGGGCGGCCTCATTCTCGGTAACAACAGCGCGCTCGGTGAGGGCGCGCTGACGGTGGGCGGTGCGAGTACGCTCGATTCGAGCACTGCACTCACGCTCGCGAACAATGTCGCGCTCAATGCGAACCTGACCGTGCTCGGCTCGAACAACGTGACCCTGAACGGCGCACTGTCGGGCAGCGGCGGGCTGATCAAAGACGGTGCAGCGACCCTGACGCTCGCGGGAACCAATACGTTCACGGGATCCGCAACGGTCGAGGCGGGCACGCTCGCGCTCATGGGTGCCGGCAACCTGTCGTCGACCTCAAATGTGAACCTCGCGAATGCCGGCGCGACGCTCGACGTCAGCGGCGCAATCACCGCACCCGTCATCGGCGCATTGAGCGGCGCCGCCGGCACGAGCGTCACGCTGGGCGCGAATACGCTCACGCTGGGCGACGCCAACAGCGGCACGTTTGCAGGGACGATCGGTGGCACGGGTGGCATCGTCAAGCAAGGCACCGACACCGAAACACTGACCGGGGCGAATTTGTACACCGGAGGCACGACAATCGACTCCGGCTCGCTGGCGCTGGGCGCGGGTGGCTCTCTCGCGGCGGGCGGCAGCGTGTTGCTCAACGGCGTGGGCACCCTGTTCGACATCAGCGCATCGGGCGCGAACCAGACGGTTGGTGCGCTGTCGGGCGTCGCGGGCAGCACGATCTCGCTCGGCGGCAACACACTGGCGTTCGGCGATGCGACGAATCAGACGCTGGCGGGCGATGTGACCGGCACCGGTGGGCTCGTCAAGCAAGGCAGCGGCGTCGAAACGCTGAACGGAGTTAGCACGTATAGCGGCGGCACGACGCTCAATGCGGGCGGCCTCGTGGTCGGCAGCGACAGCGCGCTCGGCACCGGTACGCTGACCGTCGGCGGTGCAACCACGTTCGACAGCAATACCGCCACGACGCTCGCCAACAATATCGTGCTGAACGCCGGCCTCACCGTGCTCGGCACGAACGACCTGACGCTGGACGGCTCGATCTCGGGTACCGGCGGCCTGACGAAGGATGGCGCCGCCACGCTGACGCTGAACGGCACGAATACCTACACCGGCGACACGCAGATCAACGCGGGCACGCTGGCGCTTGGCGCGAACGCGAGCCTTGCGGCCGACGGCGATGTCGACGTCGCCACGGGTGCCACGTTTGATCTGTCGGCGGGCAACGGCACGCAGACATTCGGCACGCTCACGGGCGGTGGCACGATCAACATCGGTGCTAACGTACTCACGCTCGGCAGCGCGTCAAACGGCACCTTCAGCGGGGGGATTGGCGGCACCGGCAGTCTCGTGAAGGTCGGAACGGGCACGGAGACGCTGACAGGCGAAAGCACGTTCACGGGCGGCACAACGATCGACGACGGCACGCTCGAGCTGGGTGCGGGCGGCAGCCTCGCTTCGACCGGCAGCGTGACACTCAACGGAGCGGGCACGGGCTTCGACATCAGTACGTCGGGCGCCAATCAGACGATCGGCGGGCTATCCGGCAACGGGGGTGACGTGACGCTCGGTGCGAACACGCTGACGTTAGGCGACGCGTCGAACGAGATCTTCGGCGGGACGATCAGCGGCACAGGCGGTGTCGTGAAGGCGGGCAACGGTACTGAAACGATGCTCGGTACGGACGACTACACGGGTGGCACGACGATCACCGCAGGCACGCTTGCGCTGGCAGGGTTCGGCAGCCTCGCCACGGGGGGGGATGTAACCCTCTCCGGTTCAGCCGCCGGGTTCGACATCAGCGGCTCGTTGGGAAGCCAGACGATCGGCGCATTGTCCGGCGTCGCGGGCAGCACGGTCTCACTCGGCGCCAACTCGCTGACGTTCGGCGATGCGACGAACCAGACGCTCGCCAGTAACGTCACGGGCACCGGTGGGCTCGTCAAGCAAGGCAGCGGCGTCGAAACGCTGAGCGGAAACAGCACGTATAGCGGCGGCACGACGCTCAATGCGGGCGGCCTCGTGGTGGGCAGCAACACCGCGCTGGGCACGGGCGCGCTGACCGTCAACGGTGCTGCCACGCTCGACAGCAGCACCGCGACGACGCTCGCCAACAATGTCGTATTGAACGCAGGCCTCACCGTGCTCGGCACGAACGACCTGACGCTGGACGGCTCGATCTCGGGTACCGGCGGCCTGACGAAGGATGGTTCCGCCACGCTGACGCTGAACGGCAGGAACACCTACACCGGCGGCACGGAGATCAACGCGGGCACGCTCGCGCTCGGGACGAATGCGAGTCTTGTGGCGACCGGCACCGTCAATGTCGCCACGGGTGCAACGTTTGATCTGTCGGCAGGCAACGGCACGCAGTCATTCGGTACGCTCACGGGCGGCGGCACCGTTGACCTTGGCGCGAACACGCTCACGGTCGGTAGCGCGACAAACGGCACCTACAGCGGGAGCATCAGTGGCAGCGGTGGTCTCGTGAAGGTCGGGACGGGCACCGAGACACTGACCGGTGCGAACACCTTCACAGGCGATACATCGATCGTCGCTGGTACTCTCGCGCTCGGCGCGGGCGGTTCGCTCTCCTCGGCGAGCGGCGTGAGTCTGACCGCCACGGGTACCAGTTTCGACATCAGCGCTTCGGGAGCGAACCAGACGATCGGGGCACTGTCGGGTGTGGCCGGCTCGACCGTCAATCTCGGGGCGAACACGCTGACCTTTGGCGACGCAAGCAACGCGACGTTTGCCGGCACTTTCACCGGTACCACCGCCGGTCTCGTGAAGAACGGTAGCGGGACGGAGACGCTGACCGGTACGAACACCTATGCGGGTGGCACGACGATCAACGGCGGCCTGATCGATTTCAACAGTACCGCTAACTTCGGCAGCGGAAATATCACGCTCAACGGCGGCGGCCTGCAATGGGCGTCGGGCAACACGACCGATATTTCCAGTCTGCTAAATGCACTGGGCGTCAACGGCGGCACGTTCGATACCAACGGCAATGCCGTGGTGCTCGCGACGGCCATCAGCGGCGTAGGCGGGATGACCGTTGCCAACAGTGGCACGGGCGGCGCCCTCACCCTCACTGGCGCGAACACCTACACCGGTGCGACCACGATCAACAGCGGTGCAACGCTCGCCTTGTCCGGGAACGGAAATATCGCGCAGTCCAGCGGTGTAACGAGCAACGGCACATTCGACATTTCGGGCACCACAACGGGCGCTTCGATCAAGAACCTCGCCGGCAACGGGGCGGTCGCGCTCGGCAGCAAGACCCTCACGCTGACCAATGCGAGCGGCACGTTCTCGGGCACGTTCAACGGCACGGGTGCACTCATCAAACAAGGCAGCGGCACGTTGATCCTGGATGGCAACAGCGCGTCGTTTGCAGGCGCGACGCAGGTGAGCGACGGTCTGCTCGAAGTGGGCGACATCAATACGCCGTCTGCCGAGCTCGGTGGCGACGTGACGGTCGATTCGACGGGCACGCTGCGCGGCCATGGCACGGTGACCGGGGACGTGGTGAACAACGGCACGGTCGCGCCGGGTGGAACGATCGGCACGCTGACCGTCAATGGCAACTATACGCAAGCGAGCTCGGCCGCGCTGTCGATCGAAGTCAGCCCGACTGCGGCTTCGCAGTTGAAGGTCAACGGCAGCGCGGCGCTTGGTGGTGTGCTGGCGATTACCTACGATCCGGGGACCTACTCGGCGAGGTCGTACACGCTGGTCTCGGCGGCTGGTGGTGTGAGCGGCACATTCAGTAGCGTCACGAGTGCGGGCGCGTCGCTCGGCACGCTGACTTCGGCCGTTTCGTACGGCCCGAATGCGGTCGATCTGGCGCTGACGGCGGCGGGCGCAGCATCGAGGACACCTACGGTGGTAGCGCCGACCGATACGAGCATCTATAGCGCGATCGGCACGTCGACCGTCTTCGGAGCGCAGGCCCAGGACGCAGCCGTGCTAGACCGGCTCGGCAACCCAGCCACGGCGAAAGCCGGCCAGGCGACAGGCTGGATGACGGCGACGGGCAGCCAGACGACCGTCGGCGGCACGAACGGCTCAGCGGGCTTCCAGTCTGACCGCTATGGCTTCCTCGCCGGTCTGGACGAGAAGCTCGGTGACTACACCGTCGGCATGGCCGCGGGTTACGACCACGCGGATATCGACGAGTCGAACACGGGGGACTCGGGCACGACGGACACGCTGCGGGCCGCCATCTACGGTGCGCGCAATGTCGGACCGGTCAATCTCGCTGCGACGTTCGGCGCAGGTCTGGACTTCCTCTCGCAGAAGAGGCCGTTTGGATTGTCGGAGTCTGCGGAGGGCGATCACATAGGGCAGGAGTTCAACTTCGGCGGCCAGGCCGGTCTGCCGATGGAGTTGGGGAGCGTGACGGTCACGCCACGTATTGGACTGCGCTATGCGTACTTTCATGCGAACGGTTTCGGTGAAAGCGGCGCAGGCGGCGAGGATCTGAACGTCGGCACGGACAATGTTCACAGTCTGCAGCCCTATGCCGATGTCGCTCTCGACAAGGCGTTCGGCAATGCACTGACGCCCATCAACGTGGAGTTGCGCGTTGGCTATGCGCACGAACTGCTCGATGCGAGTCGCGCGGTTACCGTCTCATCGCAGGACGGCACCGTGTTCGCGGCGCCTGGCACGAGTCTGCCGCGCGGTTACCTGACGGCTGGTGCGGGCGTGTCATGGCAGCCGAAGAAGAACCTGTCCGTCTCACTTGAATACGACGGGCTCATCAATACGACACATGCGTCGATGCAGGAGGGCAGCGTTCATGTCGGGTACCAGTACTGATCTCCACAATGCGAGGTCGAACGCCTCGCGCTTTCGTTCTCGCTTGTGAAACCGGACGGTGTTATTGGCGCCAATAACACCGTCTTTATGCGAGCCGTAATCCACTCCTTCAAGGCGACGATGCAAGCTTACGCCGCAACTGCCCAGCCGACAGCCACAACGCAGACACAAGAAAATACAGCGCACCGACACCTGCGTAGCCCGCTACCTTGACGATCGCGGGAGGCACCGCTGCATGCGCCTGCACAACAAAAAACACCCCAGCCAGCGCAGACTGGGCCCCGCTCAGAATCATCGCCCATTGCGCACCAAAGCGCTTCCAGCGACGGGCAGCGGTGGCAAGCTGAAGCAAGCCGGACAGAACGGCCCAGACGCCGAATACATCCAGCACCGGGATCGCGTTGGTGCTCAGAACCGCAATCACCGCAATCGCAATCGCCGCGCTAGCGAAAACGTTGAAAGCCTGCGTAAGGTTTTCTCGCATCCCGCCGCTACGCGACATGTCGACGTAGTTGGCCAGCGCGTCCCAGATCGGATAGACGATCAGCAGCCCGGCTCCGAACGCCGCGGCATGCTGCCCAATGGTGAACGCGAGCGCGACCCACACGACAGAAAATGCAGCACGGGTAAAGTAATACTGCTTGAGCCACCGCTCGCCCTGAAGGCGGGTAGTGTCCGAAAGTTGGGTAGCCATTGCAACTCCTTCAAAATTTGTCGACCGCATCGCAAAAGGCGATGCGCCAGGCTCTTGTCGCGGTGCGTTGTCGCCAGGACCGCAGCAGCGTCATCGAGACAAGAGGCCTGCATTGATAGAGATGATGGCATCCGACCTGTTTCGGCGGCATCGGTCGAACGACCGATGCGCTCCTCTCGAGTGGCCCGAATCAAAGCACGTTCATGCGAGCCACATAACACCACGCCTCGACGCCGAAACCATTACATCGGCGGGGCTACGCCGTCCTTTTCGACCACGACAAATTGTGCGTCGTAGGCTCCGCCCTTCGCCGGCACTGCCACGACGAACACCTTCTTTCCAGTCGTCAAATCGTCGCGCGTGGCAGGAATGATCGTGACCACCGGAGCGTCCGTCGGCACATTGATGGTATTGCTGCCACCCTTGTACGAGAGCTTGAGATCGCGCCCGCTCGTGCCGGCCACGACGGTATCCACGTTGGCGTTCGTCATCGAGCTGTTCGCGCCCAGGTCCCATGCGTAGTGACCTTCGCCTGTGCCGCGTGCGGCTTCGGGGAAGACCAGCACCTCCTTCGCGGTCAGCTTGCCGTCGGGACCCGGCATCGCCGCGGCGCCGACATAGGAACCCGGTTTGATATCGGACAGGGGGATGGCTTTCACGGCGTTGACATGCGCCGCGTCGCTCATTTCGATGGTCACAGTGTCTCCGCTGCGCCGATGCACCGTCAGCGTGCTGCCTGCGAACGACACGATGTCGCCGCGGATTCGTTCGGGCTTGCCCGCCGATGACTGAGCGAAAGCAGCGCTAGCAAGCGTGAGCGCGACGAAAGACGCGGCGAGCTTAAGGCGAATGGACATAACTACTCCGTTGGTTTGTTACGGTTAGAGAAATCTGCGGCTTGCGGTTCAGGAGCCGCCGAACCAGTTGTAGCCCTGGTTCTCCCAATAGCCGCCGGGAAATTGGTTCGTCACCGAGATGGCGACGATATGCTTCGGGTTCTTGTAGCCGAGCTTCGTCGGCATGCGCAGCTTCATCGGAAAGCCGTACTTCGCGGGCAAGATGTCGCCGTCGTAGGTGAGCGTCAGCAGCGTTTGCGGATGCAGCGCCGTCGGCATGTCGATGCTCGTCCAGTAGTTGTCGGCGCAGTGCAACGCGACGTATTTCGCCGTGGTATCCGAGCCGGCCAGTGACAGAAACTCGGAGAAGCGCACGCCACCCCATTTGCCGATCGCGCTCCAGCCTTCGATGCAGATATGCCGTGTGACCTGGCTGCGCTGCGGCAACCCATGGAGTTCGCCGAGCGTCCAGATACGCTTGCCTTTGACGAGACCCGACAGCTCGAGGCGGTAGGTCTGAGCGTCGATGTCCGGCACCTGATCGATGTCGTAGAAAGCATTGAACGGAAACGGCCGCGTGATCATGGATTCCGGATACGTCGGCGCCAGCTTGCCAGGATCGAAGAGCAGAGCCTGCGCGCCGTCATTGAACGAGGACATGGTGCGCAGCAGGTTGTTCACCGATTTGTCGTTGGTCAGATCGCAGCCAGACAACAGCGCCAGGCCGCCCAAGGTCAGAATTCGCTTGCCAAAAAGGCGGCGGGAAGTCGAACTCAGTTCCTTGCGCGCGTCTTTGATGATGGATTCGGTGTCGAGTGTCTGCGGAGGCTTCTTCGAGTTCATGGTTAGCGCCCCCGGATCATGGTGAGCAAAGATCGTGGAACGAGTGCCACCATGACGATATGCACGGCAAAGAAGCCAACGAGCACACTCATCGCGGCGAAATGGACGATGCGAGCGTTGTCGAAACCACCCATCAGCATTCGCAGAACCGGAAACTGAGCGGGCTTCCAGATAGTCAAGCCCGATAAAATCACCAGCACGATGTCGACGATCACAACGAGATAAGCCGCTTTTTGCACGGCGTTATACCGGCTGAGGTCGCCATGGCTAAGCTTGCCGCGCAGCGCTGCTGCGAGGTCGGTCATGATTGCGCCAAGGGTGATGGGGAAGATCGTTCTACGCAGTCGGCCGGTGACGACACCCAACACGAGATACGTCGCGAAGTTGGCGACCAATATCCACATGACCGCGAAGTGCCAGAGCAGCGCACCGCCTAGCCAGCCACCCAGTGTGATAGATGCCGGGAAGCGGATCGCGTGGAAGACGGGAGAGGCCTCATACACCTGCCAGCCGCTCATGCACATGAGGATCACTGCGGCGGCATTGATCCAGTGGAATGCGCGGACCCATACGGGATGAATGGTTGTGTGGCTCAAAACGGCCTCGTTGTCGTCGGTAGGGGAAACGTAGCGCGCGACTATCCGCGCGAGCGACGATTGCGTCGCGTCGTTCGTCCGCCCAGGTCGGAATCTCCGATGCCGGAGTCACGTTTCAGTCGTGGCTCGCAGCTGGCATGAGGGTGAGGATCGCAGGTGGGGTGCTGTGACGGTATCGGTCAAATGACCGATGGGGGAGAGGGGGCCATCCCGGCGTGTACTATGTCCACTCTCAGGTGTGGAGAGGATTCGTGGGAAAGGGCCTTCGAATCAGTCTCTTGTGACCATCACCTTGTTTTCGTGCTGGATGCCGCCGAGCTCAAAGTACGCGACGCCGTCCTGAGTCATTCCGCGAGAACGATAGAAGGAGATCGCCTTTTCGTTTTGGGAGTTGACGATTAACCAGATGGCGCGGTCTCCGGTTCTGTCCATCGCAAGCTCTCTGGCGCGAGTCAGCAATGACGATCCTATTCCGCGGCCAGCAAACGAATCCTGAACGTAGAGTGTTTCAATCTCGATGGGAATGTCGGCGTGGTACGAATTGAAGCGCACCACGATATAGCCAGCCAGATTGGCTGCCACCTCGGCGACCAATAGAACGACGCCCGGGTCGTTCATTAGAGCCACGATCCTTTCCGGCGTAAATGTCGTCACGACATATTGCGCGATTACATCGGACACACCCGCTGCTGCGTAGGTATGCACCCACACATGTGCGCCAAGGACTGCGATGCGCGCTGCGTCTTCCCGTCTGGCTGTTCTTATCGAGTGCGTAGGGTTCATCGTGTTCTTTGTCCAGAGTCTGCTGGCAGAGGTGAGGCGGGCGTGCGAGGAAGTGCCTGCGTATCATCGTCGGTCGAGCGGGATTCCCTCCGGCGTATGGTTGCCCACTACAACGCTGTGAGAACGCTGTCGACATTTCTCAGGGGATCAAACTCGCAACGTCGTCCCATGCAAATACGATATTTTGTGATTTCCAGATTGGCCCTGGATCGACGTACTCGGCTACCTGCCGGCCATTCAGCGCCTCGTAAAAAGCGATCGCGAGTTCGTTTCCCTTAACGACGCTTAAAGCGGCCCCCTGGTAGTGCATTTCCCTCAAATGAATCGCGAGTTGTGCAAGCAACTGCCGCCCAATGCCGCGGCGCTTGAAGTCAGGATCGACATAAAGGAATTTAATCTCGCCGCGGCCGTCGAAGATCGGTTCTGAAGACTCACCGGCCGCCCCGATCCCAACCATTCTGCGGTCGATCTCAGCAATGAGCACGATGTGGCTGGGGTCGTTCGAAGACAGCTTTTCCTTCCACTTTGCACCACGAAATTTCTCGTTGAGGACGGCGAATGCTTCCGCAGGCGCAAGATCCCGGTATGTGTGCCGCCAGACTTTCACATGAAAATCAGCGATCTTTTGCGCATCGTCAATATTGGCGGATCTGATGGATATTTCAGTCATGTAAGGCTCGTTCGGATGCGGGATTGCGTCGTTGTGCGCGGGTGGGCGCAAACGATTGTTAACGATCTGGGCGGCGATGTCGACCAACCGGTTGCGGTCGCCTGTCGCTATGCAATACTCCAAGCTTAACCTCGGGTCGATTCATGAATCGTTTCGCATATCGTCGCATCAACATTGTCGGTGCTGCAGGATCGGGAACTACAACTCTGGGACGCGCGTTGGCAATGCGGCTCGGCTTCAACTTTGTAGATGCGGACAGCTTCTATTGGAAGCCAACTGTCCCGCCATTCAAAGAGAAATACGATCCGGAAAGGCGTTTGACGATGCTTCTCGACGAAATTGAGGCATGCGACGCATCGGTTTTATCTGGCTCGGTGTGCGGCTGGGGTTCAGAACTGGAAAATAGTTTTGACCTCGTTATATTCCTGTCACTGCCGACCGCGCTTCGACTTCAACGAATCGAAGCCCGCGAAATGTCGTTGTTCGGCGGTGCCGATCCCGCCTTCCTCGCGTGGGCTGCGCAATATGAAGAGGGGAAATTACCGGGTCGCAGCCGGGCGCGCCATGAAGCGTGGCTTGAAAGTCGCATGTGTCGCGTGCTGCGATTCGATGAGGATCAAGCCGTTGATACACGGGTTGAGCAGATTGTCGATTTTCGACCATCTGTCTCGTCGTCAGTGTATCCCCGCGGAAAGGAGCTCCCATGAAATACGTCGGCTTAGCCTACTTCACGCCTGAAAAATTCGCGGCGATGGCGCCCGAGGACGTCAAAAAATTGGTGAACCAATGCCCCGCGTTGGACGAGAAGATGCGGGCTACCGGCAAGGTTCTCGTTTCCGCGTCGCTTGGCGATCTGGACAGCTGGAGAACTCTCCGCCCGGGCAACGGTAAGACTCAAGTCACCGATGGGCCTTACACAGAGACGAAGGAAGTCGTGGGCGGCCTGTTCATCATCGAGGCAGATAGCCGTGACGAGGCGTTGCGCATCGCGTCCATGCACCCGGCCGCCACGCTGGGCGAAGAAGGCGGATGGGCCGTCGAACTGATCCCCCTCGATTTCTACCTGGAACGATGACAGCCTGGACGCCAGTCTCAAGTATCCGTTGGCGCTCCCTTCTCCGCAAACGCGGTCACGGCATTGTGAGTCACCGCGGAGCTCGATTTCTGGCCGAGTGGCGCCCGCTTACGCGAACGGAGATCGCAAGACAATCGCGTCATCACGTTCAGGACCCGTGGTAACCATTGACACCGGAACGCCGACTTCCTGCTGAATCGCTTCGATCAGCGCCGCGGCCTGGCGGGGCAGATCGCCATAGGACCGGATGCCCCGGGTCGAACCGTCCCAACCATCAAAGCGCTGGAGAACCGGCTGCAGGCGCTGCTGCTCGGCATTGGTGGACGGCATGTAATCGATGCGCTTCCCATCAAGCTCGTAGCCTACGCACAAGTAGACCGAATCGAAGCCATCGAGCACATCCAGCTTGGTTAGCGCCAGCAGACTGATGCCGGCGACCTTGGTGCTCTGGCGCAGTTGTACCGTGTCCAGCCAACCGCAGCGACGCGGGCGACCCGTGTTGACTCCATACTCGGCGCCGCGTTGCCTAAGCAGGTCACCGAGTGTTCCGTCCACTTCGGACGTGAAAGGGCCTTCGCCGACACGCGTTGCATAGACCTTACTGACACCGAGCACCTGCCCGAGGCGTGAGGGGGCGATGCCGGTGCCACTGGCCGCGCCAGCGGCGACGGTAGTCGACGGCGTCACATAGGGATAGCTACCCCAATCCACGTCAAGCATCACGGCCTGCGAGCCTTCGAATACCGTGAGCTTGCCCGATGAATGGGCGCTGTCGAGTCGTTCCCAGACGCGTCCCATGAACGGCAGGATTCTTGGTGCCATGGCAACCAGGTCGCTCAACATCTGGTCTCGCTGGAAAGGTTCCAGACCGACGCCACGGAACCACGCGTTATGGTGCTCAAGCAGTGCATCGAGCTTTTGCGCGAGCAGTGCCGGTTCAGCGAGGTCGCAGACGCGCAAGCCTCGGCGCCCCACCTTGTCTTCGTATGCCGGACCGATACCGCGTAGCGTGGTGCCGATCGGTTTGGCGCGCAAGCGTTCCTGAGCGGCGTCGATCGCGCGATGGACCGGTAGAACAAGCGTGGCCGTCTCGGCGATCTGCAGCGTCTCTGACGTTATACGGATGCCCAGTGCGGCCATGCGGTCAATCTCCGCAAGCAGCGCTTCGGGATCAAGGGCGACGCCGTTGCCGATCAGACCAAGCTTTCCGCGCACGATCCCGCTGGGAAGCAGCGCCAGTTTGTAGGTCTGACCATTCACCACAAGCGTGTGGCCGGCGTTGTGGCCACCGTTGTAGCGGACCACGATGTCCGCTTTCTCGGCAAGCCAATCCACAATCCGGCCTTTTCCCTCATCGCCCCACTGCGCGCCAACCACGACAACATTTTGCATACGGTAGCCTTCCTGGTGAGTTTATCGAACAGATCGCAAGCCGGATCTGTTGCCAGACAGCGCAATATAAGCGTCGACAGCAGCCACAAAAATCGATATAAAGTCATCATATTTGTCAGGAAAACTCACATAGAGATTTGCCGTATGCCACGTCGTTTGCCACCGTTGAACGCACTGCGCGTGTTTGAGGCGGCCGCCAGGGCCGAGAGCTTTTCAGCCGCAGCCGACGAGCTTTGCGTCACGCACGGGGCAGTGAGCCGGCAAGTGGGACAACTAGAGGCCTGGCTTGGACACGACCTGTTTGAACGCCGCGGCCGAAGGGTGGTACTGACCGCACCGGGACGCGCCTACCTGTCGGAGATATCGGCGGCACTCGACCGCATCGCGCTGGCGACCGACGAACATCTTCGCGTTACGCGACAGCAGATCGTCAGGGTCAATGCGCCGACTACGTTCGCGTTGAGATGGCTATTGCCGCAGCTTTCCCACTTCCAGTTGAGCAATCCGGCGGTGGAAGTCCGCCTGACTACCTCGGATGAACCGATCGAAAGACTGCGCGACGAATGCGACGTGGCGATTCGCGGCCGCGAGCAGAAAGCGACAGGGTATGTAGTCAATGAATTTCTGTCGGAAGTCCGGCTGCCGGTGTGCTCGCCCAAGGTGCTGGAATCTCATCCGATACACCATGTCTCGGATCTGGCGCATCACACCCTGCTGCACACGGCGACCTATCCCGGCCTTTGGGACGAATGGCTCGCGGCGTGCGGCAACCCTCGGCTCGCTACACGCAATTCCCAGCAACTGGATCACTTTTATCTGACGTTGCAGGCCGCTATTGATGGCCTGGGTATCGCGATGGGCCCGACCGCGCTTGTAGCACTTGATATCGAAGAGGGGCGTCTCGTGTTTCCGTTCGACGGACCGGCTCTGCCGGCATGGCGCTACTGCAGCTACGTCCATAATGCCCGCCTTGGGGATCCCGCTATTAATACCTTTCTCATGTGGTTGCGTGAACTGGGACATCGTTTCTCACGCAATGCATAGTGACTAGAGCAGATTTTCATTTCATAAATACCGAAGAAATTAGGAGGGGGTATTTATGAAACCGCTTTTGGTGGCTCAAGGTTATTTGGGGCGATATTTCCTGATTGCTGACGATGTAGACATTCGGGGCGAACGTTTTAAGCTGGCCGACAGTCGCCTGACGCGGCGGACCGTCATCGACCCCAAGGGACGGTCGCGCTTCTCCAAAGCGGTCGTTCAACTAGTCCTGCTTTAATTTTTGAACGGTATATTTCTTCCCGAAATACACCTCGGCGGACGACCGATATAGCACAAAGAACACTCCTCCGTCGATAATCGCCACGATCGGTAGTGCGGCAATCATCTGGGAGCTCGACATTTTTACTGCGATGACAGCCGTCACGAATACCAACCGACCGACAAACAACAAACGTGCCCAAGGCAGCCCCCTTAGCAAACCTACGGCGCTAATTATCTGGACCGACACGACGATCAGGTGATACGTAAACCCAATCGGAAGACCAAGGAGCGTCATCGATGTTTGCGTTTTGAACATGAAAGGCGTCGTGATCAAGGTAGATAAAATTGAATACCATGCGAGCACCGTGATCGATACCGGTCTGTTCATCTATTTTCCTTATTTTGGATGCTGTATTCTGAAGTCCAATTCCCGCCAGCAGCAAGTGGGAATTCGCAAGGTAACAATACACGCTTTGAAGTGAGGCAGTCCGCCCTTCCTGATCAGTTACGTTAGATCTCGCACAAAAATTGGCTCCTGCACCACCGCTGCAATAAGTACACCCCACACGTGCCTTCGAATACCCCGAGCGCCGGGGCGCTACGTGCGTAGGGCTCCAAGCCGTCGCAATGCGCACAATTGGGTTCTCGAGTTAGACAAAGCATCTAGCTCCGCCAAGTCTGAGGGGATAAGGAATATTGAAAAATCCCAGATCGCTCGCAACTCTGGCCGGTGCACGAACATCCCGTCGAAAATCAGCATGCTATTTGGCAGTGCGCGTTCCTCCGGAGCAAACACAACCTTATCCGCATCTACATCAAACGCGGCGCGTTGAAATATGCCGGATCCATCAGGTCCGAGCGGGGCCAACAAATTTTTGTAGAGCGCCGGTTAGTTGTCGTGTCGCATCCGTCTGGCGGCAGTCTGTGGATTAACGGCTGTCTGGCCGCAGCAGTCGGCCGGATCT
This sequence comes from Paraburkholderia sp. GAS82, assembly GCF_050436285.1. Taxonomy (NCBI): domain Bacteria; kingdom Pseudomonadati; phylum Pseudomonadota; class Betaproteobacteria; order Burkholderiales; family Burkholderiaceae; genus Paraburkholderia; species Paraburkholderia sp. GAS82. The sequence goes on along the minus strand of NZ_JBNDLX010000006.1, from coordinate 12,582 downwards.
TTATGGCCAGTCATTGTTCCACGCACACCGCGGACCTCGCCGAATCGTGATCGACAGCACGCGACCCGCTCCTGCCTTTCATCTTTCTCCTAAGCAGACACTCCGCTCGCATCAATCAATGCAGATCGTCCACGTGTACTTCGGCTCGCCAGCACGCGTATAAGGTTCGGATCAGATCAATTGAGCCGGTCACTTACCGTCGAAAGTGACCGGCCTCTCGTCAAAAAGCCAAACACGCCGACTAACTTACTTTAAGCTCGCCGAGCGACATCTGCTTCGGCACTTGGCGACAGGTTCGGCTTGATGCCGCTAACGAGACACATCAATGCTGCACCGCCAAGCACAACGGATCCAGCACCGATGGCCTGCGCATATCGTGCTTGGTTCTCAACATCTCTCGCCCACAGTGCATCGAATTGCGAGGCATCGCCGCCTCCGGCAACAAAGAACCCCCGCGTCTCTGATTTCCGAGCCGGGTCGTCAGCTTGTTGCCACGCTTTCATACCATCAACAATGATTCGTTGCTCCGCTCGTTCGTACGGCGGATAAAGCGGAATAGCCTTATCCGATATCCATGTCCGTATTTGCTGGAGGCCGACCTGGTTGAAATAGCCGGGAACAAGTCCGCCGAGTGAATGATCCCCGCGCCCCAGTACTCGACGTCCACGCTCGATTGTCAAGGCGAACTCGTAACCTTCCGCACATTCTTTCGAGGTGAATTCGTCGCCGAACGATGAGCGCATCGTTGTCGCACACAGGTTGTCGGGTTCAACACAAAGAAGCAATCCGCCTGGCTTCAGAACACGAAGCATCTCGCGCATCGCGTGCTGAGGATCGCTTACGTGAATCAACACTGTCTGGCACGTGACGAAGTCAAAACTGGCGTCAGCGAATGGAAGTGATAGCGCATCGCCATACTCGACACGAACGTCCAGTCCTCGATCACGCATCGTGGCTGTCCATGCGGGAGCATCGCGCACCCACTTCGGATCGGCGTCCACGCCACGCACTATCGCACCTGCGGCCAGGTGTGGCGCGATGATCCGCGTCCAATGCCCCAATCCGCATCCGACATCGAGCGCGGAGTGCTTCGATGCCAGATTCAACCGCTGGGCGATCAAATTGACGAAATCCGCGTTCCACCAATGATCGCGGTAATCGCCGAAATACTCTTCTGAATGACCTGTTTCGTTCATGCTATTGACCTTTTGATTGTGCATACGCTCGACAAACGAGCGAAAACACGCTCGGCAGAAAGCTCATGCTAAGCGGCTTATGTGTGGCAATACGCACAAGGTCAAGTTACAAGGACAAATTCCTGTTTCAGTTGCTGATCTGGCCTGCAAAGGTACTCGGACGAAATACGGGGCGCAATATCTCCTTGCGCGCGGACACGCGCGATATGACCGGTTGCGAAATGCCTAATGACTGTCGACCATCTACGGATGCATGCCGATTGACCGTTGTTGGCCGGTGCCTGTCCCATGACGACGCTTGGTCGTTGATCCGTTCGTCGCACTCTGCGCATGCCGCCTCGGGGACTGCCACGATTCAAGGCGATCAGCTTGCAGACGGCCCAAGGTGCTCGTGAATGATTTGCCATCCATCTCCACAATGCACGGCCACTGTGGTACCTCGCCCCGTTCCCGATGCCGGTTGACCCTTGATCAATCCGGACCACTCAAAGCCATATGTGCAGGCGGCACTGTCGTCGTGGACATAGGTCCACACGACATCTTTGATAGCGTAGTGCTCGTTTTCTATGAGATTAAAGGTTGCTCTGACGGCGGCTTCGATTTCGGCCTTTCCAAAGTAAGTCCCTTCACTGAAGATGAAGCACGCGTCTTCGTGAATCAACGGTGCGACTACCTCCCAGCGTTGAGTCGCTAACGCGTCTTTGTATTCTGCGAGCAATGTCTTGTGGTTCATGTAGTCTCCCCAGCGCTTGCGCATCCCGGCTATCAACGATCCGGTCGTCAATGTGGTACCTTGACCACAGGCCGTTGCTCCCACACGCATCAACTTATTGATGCGGCTTGATGCCTCGATTCTTGACGATTCAGGCTAGCATGTCGAATGTCCCTTCGTGGCCGAACGCGATCTGACATGCTCCTGCGCCTATAGACCGGATTTTATAGTTGCTCAGTCAAGGGGGCGGCAGCACGTCCTAGCTCAACAAGCTCAAGATTGAATTCCTCCAACCTCCAAGGTCTAACAACGACAAATCCGAACGCCACATAGAGTGCGATAGCAGGACTATTTCGTGCCCCGGTCGAAACCGTGAGTGGTTCCGCACCAACTTCCGCCAGAAGAGTCGACATTAAGGCGCTCGCAACGCCTCTTCGCTGATAGCTCGGGCTCACCGTCATAGACGAGATGCAGGCCGGAGCCTGATGATTGGCCGCCGCTATGCTCGCAACGCCCACCATGGCATCGTCAATCCATGCTCCGAAGAAACGATCCTCCGAGGGGAAGATATCTGCCACGTTCCGATCTAGTGGCGGAAAACGCTCGACGCCAAGCAACGCGGCTTCTTGTCGATAGGCTGCATGCTGTACCGCAAGAATCGCCTCAGCAACGTGAGGATTTCGATGATCAAGAATAGTGGTATGGATCGGGCGCATGTTGATACGGGAGGTCTCACGGTTAGGCATCGTCTCATGCGACTGAGTACAAATTGCCTTGAAGATGTGATTGTCGACGATTCCGGCCCCTCTTGCGAACGGCCGAAACTGGCCCGGCTAGTGCCCGACGACCGAGCGCGTCGATCACCCCGGGCGCGGTTCTCATGCGAAAGACATGAGCCGACCCTGAAGCGCCCTTCGATTTACCCGGAGCGGCCACTCAAATGGTGCATCATTGGCGGGCAAACCGGATGAACCTCTGCTATCGGACAACAACTCCCTCCGAACGATAAAATCGTAAACTCCCCCGCTTGCTGGATACCAATGAAAATCGCCGTCAATGTTCTCATCGCTACGTTTGTCGCATCTGCTAGCGCCGCGCCATTTTCGGTGCATGAGGGCTCATGGCAATATGAGACCCCCACATTTGAAGAGGAGGAGCCCGGCCAGCAAGACCCTTCGGGAACGAGCACACTTGATATCACGGTTACCACATTTGGAAGTGTGGTTTGCGGAAGTTATGACGGAACGTTGGCGATGCGACACCCTAAGACGAGTTTCTTTGATTTCGTTGGCTATCAAGCCAATGGGGCCGCGCACGTCTACTTCCCCAACGGCTTCACGGGAGAGCTTGATGATATTGGAGAGGCTGACATCGTGCAGAAAGGCAAGACTCTAGAGTGGCGTCTCACGCGAGAGCCGCAACATGAGGATTACCTTTATGAGGTCGAGCAATTGACCCCGGTTCAGCCCGACTTAAACAACAGAGAGCGATTGAGAAAAAGCTGTGCGGTCATCGCAAACATCTTCGGAAAGGTCAACAAGAATAATGCTCATGATGCTGTGGCAAAAATCAGCTCGGAAACGAATCGTTAACTTAAGTGTAGCTGCTTGCATTCGAAACCGGCCGTGCATGCAATCGACGCATGCTCACATTAGCTGCAACTGACTGGCATAAAACTATAGCCCCGATGCGACGGGCCGCAAACAACCCGGACGATACGCATTCCCCAGATCAGACATCCCAAAATGGCCATGCAGGCAGCCTTGGACGGCTCGGTGACTGCATGCGATCAGCGACGATCCTTCATCGCTTTCAAGTCTTGCTGGCCGAAAAACGAATCAATGGCATGAATCGAAAGAACACGGATACCATACGGACCGGTCATCACATGAACAATCGACGCTCGGCGCGCATTCCAGTCTGCCGGGTAGTTAAAGAGCGCAAATGTCGAGCAGGTAAATACCGTGCCATCGACTTGACGGTCGTACCACGTCACGGGGTTTTGGCATTTCCTTGACATTGGCTGCGCGGATGTCAAGTAATAGCGGCTTTCGTGGGACGTGGTTCGGACGAGTAGTCGCTCACCAGCGTCCGTCAGCATCCACCCGGAAAAGACCAGATACGCGAAGACAAGGAGTAGGAAGCCCATCAATTGGCGCCTGCTAATCCGCTGGTTCGAATTTACCCGTTTTGCCGATATTCGAGTCCGCATACAGATCGCGGCAACAACGAGGGTGGCTACGCCAAACCCGATCCACATAGGATTGAAATCGGCCACGAAGCGTACCATTTGCGAAAGAATCAGAGACGGCGGCGGACAGAACGAAAGCAACTGGAAAAATCGAAATCATCCCGATGAACAGTATGTATGCGATGACCGACCGGACTTTCATTTTCTATTTCTCCAAGGATCGTAAGCGTCGCAGTGTAGTACCGGCGCCCGATGCCGGACTAGATTGTTAACGATCCGTGTGGCAGTGTCGACTGTCCGAAACTGGCCGGACAGCGTCCGATTGCCGCCCGGCTGGGATGCTCACACTTCGGTTTGTTCAGCCATCTCAAGCGCATCGTCGACCTCAATGCCGAGATACCGGACTGTACTTTCCAGCTTCGTATGGCCGAGCAGGAGCTGTACCGCCCGAAGATTCTTTGTGCGGCGGTAAATCAGCGATGCTTTCGTTCGGCGCATCGTGTGCGTGCCGTACGCGGTGTCGTCGAGTCCAATTGACCGTATCCAACTATGTACGAGCCGCGCGTACTGACGCGTCGATAGGTGCGGCGACGCGTGAATCCGACCCGGAAACAGGAAGTCTGACGGCAAGAGCCCCGCTGCCTTGATCCAAACTTCCACGCTTTCGCGGGTTTGCTCCGTGATCTCGAACTGCACCGGCCGCTGCGTCTTCTGCTGCATGACGGTCGCCCGCGGCGCCACGCGGGAGCCAAGGCAGACGTCGCGCACCCGCAGTTTCGTCAGATCGCATGCCCTTAGCTTGCTGTCGATCGCCAGATTGAACATCGCAAGATCACGCGTTCTCGCTCCGAGCTGCAGGCGGATCCGGATGGCCCAGATTTCCCTGAGTTTCAGCGGCGGCTTCTGCCCGGTCAACTTGTCCTTGTTCCACGGTACGCGAGGCACGCTGCTGGTAATAGTCGCTTCCATGACAATCTCCTTTCGAGGGAAGGGAGACTCAGTCTGCACCACCCGCAGGGGGCGATACCCGACCCACTGCGGCCCCCGTCTTTGCCGAAAACGGTCATTCGCGCGTCGCCAGTCCGTGGGCTCTAGATCCCTAAGCGGCAACGTATCGCAGATCTCGCATATATCAGGTCACAGTGCGGTTCACTGCTGTATCTGATCAACAGCGTGCTCGATACAACGGGCGAGCCCGAACGTACCCATGTCGTAGTTGGACAGGACAATCACTACGTATCCAGTGCCCAGGGCTACCCTGAAACTCGCGCTGATTCCAGGGAACCCGCCGCCGTGACCGATCATCGTGCCCGATGCCGTCTTTTCGACATTGAAACCGTAGCCATAGCCCACGCCGACGTAATCGGTCCAGAGAGCTTGACGCATTTCCGGGCCCACGAGGGCGCCCGAAATAAGCGAGTTGGCGAACCGGTGTAGATCACGCACGGTCGAGTAGCCACCGCCGGCTGGCCCACCTTTGGCGACATGCTCGAAAATATTCTCGCGCCAACCAGATGCGCTCCGACGATCCGGCGGATCGACAAGCGGGATGTAGCCCATCGCGAGATTCGGAACCGGGGCGTCGATGTCGTAGCAATCCGTGTCGAGCATACCGCTCGGTGCGTAGATCGCTTCGCGAACATAGTCGTAGTAGCTCATGCCCGTCACCCGCTCGATGATCACTCCGGCTAGCAGCATTCCGCTATTGCTGTATTCGAATCGTTCACCCGGCGTAAAGGCGGGAAGGTCATCGCGCACGAGTGGCTTGAAGTCGTCGATGGCACGAAACCGGGCGCGTGAGCCGCTGAAGAATGTCTCGTTGAAATAGTTACCCAACCCCGAGGTATGCGAGAGCAGATGATGAATCGTGATGCGGCGGGTCACCGATGCCGGTAGCCAGGTGTCGTCAATGTACTGGTCGACGGTATCCGTGAAGCTAAGAAGGCCGCGTTCCACCAGTTGGGCCACCGCCACTGCAGTAAACATTTTGTTAGCCGAACCAAGGTTGAATTTAGTGTCCGGATTGTTGGGCACGTCATACCGCTTGTTTGCGGCTCCGCATGCATATTCAAACAGCACTTCAGATCCGCGTGCGATAAGCACGGTTCCCGAGAACACTCCCGCGCGAGCGCCTCGATCGCATAGATCCTGGATTTGTCCCAAACAATCGGCCTGCGACCTGGCGATGCACTGCATCTCACTCGGGCCGACCTCAATCTCCAGAATCTTGCCGTCCTCAAACGGCTCAAAGCGCAAATGGAATTCATGTGTAGCGGAGTAAATGCGGTCCTCTACAACTACCGTCTGAGTGAAATCGCTCGTCTCTACCGGCTTGATCTCACGCAGCACGATGCCTTGCGATAAACGAGAGAAAGAGACAAACCAGTCAGCATATTCGTCCACAGTCGTCGGACTGGAGGACGGCAGAGCCACATGGACGCGCAAAAAATCCAGCAAGGACTGACGACTGTTGGAGTTGATCGCCACCAACAGCCCCTCAATGCGTGCGTCGCCATCTGGCTGCGGTGCAGTACCACGGTTATGCATCGGGGAGCCGGTATCGGGCATAACAATCCTGTGCGTTGTTCGAACCGCGACGAATGGTTGCGTCGGCGCGTCAATAAGCCTCGCCTCAGCGTCAGAGGCGATACTCCCATACTGTACTGGCTATCCATCGAGGCGGAAAGCATGCGGCGGCGCGCGATGCTCACCGGATTGCAATGTAGGGCGTTGTAACCAAGGTCCGAAATTAGCCGCCTAGCGGCCGACGACAGAGCGCGACGATCGCCTCGGGCGCAGCCTCTCTTGCAGCGGGCATAAAGCGACCCGGAACGGACCTTCAAAATCGCCGCGAGCGGCCGTTCGACATGGTCAAGTCCATGCAGGCGACCGCTTCCCTAAGGGATCTGAATTCAGTAACTATGGCGTTCAACAACCTTCAGTGTTGTATTCTTGCCGACACCTATTCTTGTCATTTGAAAACCGGATCTTGCCTTATGACTGTCCCCGCCCGTATTCGCGCCGTCTCCAAACTGAGTGGCGACTTTCTGCTGCGTTCGGGTAAGCGCAGCAACACCTATTTCGACAAATATCGCTTCGAGTCGGATCCAGCGTTGCTCAAAGCGATTGCCGACGCTATGGCACCGCTGCTTCCGCCTGACACGGAGGTGTTGGGTGGACTTGAAATGGGTGGCATTCCCATCGCAACCATGCTCAGCCAGGTAACTGGTTTGCCAGCTGCTTTCATCCGCAAGGAGCCGAAAGAATATGGCACCTGTCAGTATGCGGAGGGTCCTGAATTGATTGGGCGAAAACTCGTGCTAATCGAAGACGTCGTATCCAGCGGCGGAGCCATTTCAGATGCCGCGGCGAAGCTTCGCGCCGACGGTATTCCGGTCGCGGTGGCGCTGTGCGTGATCGATCGCGAAACCGGCGGCAAAGAAGCGCTTGCTATGATTGGAATTGAACTGAGAGGTCTTTACAGCTTCTCCCAGATTGAGCAAGCCATGATCTGACACCCTCCTGCAACTAGGCGGCCTTTGTCCTTTGGAGGCGTTATCGGTAACACTCGGCTCAGTAATCCGGCGACGCCATTGAATAGTCCCGAAATCCTATACTCCATCGACCTGCACGTCCCCAGCGGTGGCGGTTGCCCCGGATCTGAGCGACGTTGTCGAACGGCTGTAACTGGCCGTTCGTCGCCTCCGACGCGACGACTGATATCCCGGTTCCATTCACATCATGTGATTCCTGCTTCTGCAGGCCGGTCGTGCATATGCCGAACGGTATATTGCGTGGTGTACCGTCGCGTCTAGACTCAAAGTGCTCCCACAACGTGGTCCTGACCTTTCCCTTTCCGCATTTTCACATGTCGGGATTCCGCGGGCATAGTTGCTCGACTTGACGAATCAATAGCCCCATCGTTTGTGATTCCGCTGATCGGTGCTGTCCGTGATGGAGGTTCTCATGCAACGTCATCTAACTACTTTGCTCTCTGCCGCTGCGTTTTGGGCTGTGACACTGCTCTCGTTTCAGAGCGCCTTCGCACAAACAGCGGCGAGCCTGGTTGGCACCTGGAAGTTGATCTCTCTGACCGTCTTGAAAAGCGGTAGCCCAGTGGAGATCCTGGGCCTTCATCCAGAAGGTCAGCTCGTTTTTGGCGACGATGGGCGCTATACGCTGATCGCGGTCCGCTCCAACTTGCCGAAGCTCGCATCAGGCGATCGTCTTTCAGCGACGGCGGACGAAAACAAACAGATTGTGCAGGGAAGCGTCGCACATTTCGGAACATACGTAGTGGACCCGACTACGCACACGATCAAATTGCACATTCGGAAGGGAACGTTCCCGAACTGGGATGGCGAAATACAGGCGAGACCATTCGTCATTGAAGGGGACCGCCTCACGTATATCACGCCGGGCAGCTTTGGATACGGCGCATCGACCGCTGTCTGGCAGCGGGATAAAGGCAGGTGAGCCTGCCTCTTAAGGTCCCGGTACCGGACGTCGTCTTACAGTTCGATGCCGGACGTCCAGTGCACACCTCGTCATGCAATAGAATTCGATTCCTGACCCCGTACCGTGGCTCGCCCTAGTCTATGTCCAATACCCCGACGCTGCCCGACTTGATTACAGCGCTAAGCAAACGAGGAATCGATCTCGCCGGGGCCAATGTTCGATTTGGCAGCTATGGCGACTCGGAGCAATCTTCTGCAATGCTCATTTCCTTGATAGCGGCCAACATAAAGCGCGCCACATGTAGCTTGCTGTGGTCATGGAAATTTGACGACGAACGCCTGCCGCAGGAAGGAGACATCGAAATTGTTCTGGATTTTTTCGATAACCCCGTTCTGCTGCTTCGGACGACGAGAGTCGAGATAGTTTCTTTTGAGAATATTTCTAGCGAGTTTGCGGCCGCCGAAGGAGAAGGTGACCTCTCACTCGAATTCTGGCGCGCGGAGCACTGGAAGTTTTTTGACAGAGAGTGCCAGCGAATAGGGCGACAGCCCGTAGCGTCAATGCCGCTCGTTTGCGAGACGTTCGATTTGATGGCTGATTTGGGTTGGTAATCTCAATTCGACTGCTGTCTGGCTGCAAGCAATCGTTCCTTGAGCGACTCCCGAAGACCGCTCATGGCCGGACGTGAGCCTTCGCGTTCTCATGTCCGGCAGCCCGCTGGAACCGCCGGTCGGCGGCCGCATATCGCCGAAAACCCGTGGCATCGGATGCCGCACTGACCAGTTACGGCAACCATCGATCGCGGCGATCACGGCTTGCGTCCCTAGCGACATCGGGCTAAGACCGGTGTCGTTGTGCCGGTACCACCGTATGCGTGATACCGCACATCGCGCGAGCGCTTTCAGGTTAAATATTTCTGGAGGAATTCCACATCGCAACTGGCCAGAAAGATTTCGGTAGTTTCTCTATCGCTTACGATGGCCAGCGCGAGCCAGAGGCTCTCCAGTTCTCGCAAAGAGCGACCAACACGATGAAAGGATCTCTTTTCGACAAATGCTGCGTGCTTCGTGGCCACCGAAAGGCAGCGAGAATTGCGCTATTTGTGGTCCTGTCACCCTTGTTTGGGACTATCGCGGCTGGCGAGCAATCGACGATTCAGCCGGTTTCGCAGGCCGATACGCCTGTCTTTCGGGTGGGCGATACATGGGCCATTGGGCCAACCCGGGGGGACCCGAGCTCGCAGCACCCGCCGCGTCAGACAGTAATCGAGGTGACGCCTGAGCAGACCCGGATAGCGGTGCAAACGACCAGCGGAAACCCATACGAAATCGATCTGAATCGCGCGGGCGCCGTGACTGTATCCGGTCCGACGCAGTATCGCCCTGGGCGCGGTTATGTGCACTTCCCGCTCTCAGTAGGGGCAAGCTGGGACGAGAACTATACCGCCACGGCAACCGGGCGGGAGACAAGCTGGGTTGCGCATCACGTTACAGTGGATGGGGCGGAGATTGTGCACGTGGTTGCCGGCGACTTTTTTGCTTTCAGACTCGTGGCACGCGGCGAGGTTGATCGCGTCGTAAAAGGTGCATACCACCGCGGGAGCACATTCACGGAAACCTACTGGTATGCGCCATCCGTAAAACGCGTCATCAAGCACGAGAGCACGAATTATTACTACGGCGCGAGCGCGGATGACCTTAACTGGGAACTCTACAACTACAGTCTTGTGGATCCGCTTAAACCCGCGGCGGCGTCGGCAGCGGCTCCATAACTGAGCCAACGCTGATCGCCGGGACTTTTGGGCCGCTGTAGCAGGTGAGACGCGCGTGGCGTGTGTTCCCGCTGTTTGTCGACGCTTTGCGCACCTGTCCCGACCGACCGCATATGGCCGATCACGGCCGCCGTGGCTCAGTCCGATGCAATGGTCTTAGCCTTATACGCCGAATATGTGCTCACCGAAAATTTTGAGCGAGTCAATTTGACAAACTATAATCGCGCTCCATTTTCCCGGAGCGATCCATGGCAGATACGGACTTATCATCGACCTCCTTGGGCCTGGCTGCGTATGCAGAATTTGCAGATCGCTATGCTTCGGTAGCACCAACGAAAGCGCACAACGCGCTTTACGAACGCCCCGCGACGATTGCTTTAGTCGGAGATGTCTCCGGTTTGCGCATTTTGGATGCGGGATGCGGACCGGGAATTTTCAGCGAAATCTTCGCCCGCAATGGAGCGACGGTCCACGCATTTGACATCACGCCACGGATGGTCGAGCTTGCCCGCATACGTTGCGCCGGACTTCCGGTCACGTTGGCTGAAGGCAATCTAGCTGAACCACTGAACTGGCTGCAAGATGCGTCATTCGACAAGATCGTGTGTGCCTTGGCGCTCGACTACGTTGCAGAGCTGGCTCCAGTGTTTAAAGAATTCAGAAGGGTCGCCAGTCCTGGCGCAACATTGGTGTTCTCGATGTCTCATCCCATGCGCGACTGGATGGACGAGCGGACGCACGGAGCCTGGACATACTTCGATACGTCCCGCTTCGGCATGTACTGGGGCGGCTTCGGCGAACCAAAGCCGTTCGTTCAGTCGTATCGACGCCCGCTTGCAGCCATACTCAACGATTTGGTCGAAAGTGGCTGGAATCTGGAGTCGCTCGTCGAGCCAAAACCGCTTGAAGAGATGAAGTCCGTCGACCCGGAGCATTACGCAGAACTCTCTATGACCCCTGCGTTTATCTGTGTTCGGGCACGCTGCTAGGCATCTCGGTATTCATAGCGAGAAATAGCTCCGAATGTCGTCAATCTGAGAGGATGCGCCCACTGGCCGTTCCTGGCCGACTGGCGTCTCTCTAGCAGGTTCACACACGGGTTAGCTGAATGCGAACACAGATACAGCAACGCCGAGCACCACAAGACCGGCAAGAATGAAAAGCGTGCGGACACGATGAGCGTCACGCCAAGCCGCTCGGCTTGCCTGTCTATCGCTCAGGGATTGCCAGCCGGTAAGATGCCCGCCAGAAACAACCGGGTATTCATCGGGATGGATCTTCTGCTCGGTGAGATCGATCCCATCCCGATCATAGTCGTGGCCAGCGATCCTGCCTCCTTCTTCCTGTGCAGTGACCACGCCCGGCAAGCGATTGCCTGCGCCGTCATGAAGTGCATCTGCCTCGCCGCGACGACCATAGCGGCCAAATCCAGCGTCCTCGCCCCCGAAATGCGCTCCTTCTCCACCGCGGCCGCCAATGGCCATTGCATTGGCGGAAATCCAGAAGGAGGCCAGCAGTAGTATTGTGAGCGTCCGTCCGTCAAGTAAGTGCTGTCGATCAGCCATTATTCTCATTGCGTTCGTCTTGGCATCGAATCTTGAGATTATCAACGATTCGTGTGGCGGCGTCGAACGTCTCAAGATGGCCGATGCTCGCCCGACGTTGGGGGCGAGACGCCCACGGAACACGTGAAGTGAACGGTCATTCGGTGATGCTCCACGAACGGCACACGATCTCATAGCAAGGCCCATCGTCAAAGGTAATCATCAAATGCTGCAAGGCACTCATAGCCGCCGAATCTTTCTTTCCCGTGCTTCGGACTTCGTCTAACCACGCGCTATCGAGCGAAACAAGTTTCCCGTACGCGAAGTTGAACATGTCCGCAGTACACGAGGTCAGAAAAGTGCACTTGTAGCATTCCACCCCGGCGAACTGCAGCGCGATCACCTCGGTGGTTCCATCGTCGCCCTCGCTCAATAACCTCAACACGCACTCGCGCCGTGGAAGGACGACAAATTCCGGGCTATGCAGTAAAGCTGACGCCGCGACCGGCAGTTGCCAATGTTCTTTCATTTTTTTCGGTCCGGGCGAGAGATGCTAGCTGTTCCATGTTTCGCGATTGTCGACGATCGAACCCTCACTGTCGAACGACCGAAAGTGGCCGAGGCCGTGTAAAAACGCGTGAGCCGGCAGTCTGTCGAGCGACTGGTGAGGCTGCGCCTTCGCAGCTTCGTGCTTTCTACGACTGAACTGA
>NZ_JBNDLX010000005.1:0-604991 GCF_050436285.1 Paraburkholderia sp. GAS82 | reverse complement strand
TGCAGGATGTCCGGAAAGAGGTTACGGCGGCGAACACGCAGATGCGAAACGCGAGCAGCCCGCGGGAACGGGCCGACGCGCAACGCGCCGTTGACGCAGCGCAAGCCAAGCAGGCGAGGCTGCAACACGAGTATGACGACAACCTCAACGCAGGTAAGGAGGTTCTGCCGCAGCCGATTCCGGGTCTCAAGGTTCACGTCTGTTCGCTGGTTGCGCCCGACTCGCCGCCTGGTAGTGCGTGGACGCCAGTTTACGTTCACAGCAAGATCATGATCGTGGACGACGTGTTTCTCACGCATGGTTCGGCCAACATCAACCGGCGCAGCATGGAGGTGGATAGCGAACTGAATATCTGCCACGAACGGATGGACGTGACGCAGCCGCTGCGAAGGCACCTTTGGAATATCCATACCAAGGGGCTTCAAGGCGCGGTATCGGACTCAATTGAAACGGCTGCTCAGGGTTGGGAGTACATCATCAGTCGGAATGCAAGGCGAGAGAAAAACGGTGATGTACCGCTTGCGTCACTTGTCGGTTTCATGTGGACGGGCAAGAGCCGTTTGCGGCTGGACTGAACGATGAAGAAACGAAGCACATCAATTGCGACCTGTCTGGCGCTTGCGCTCAGCGCCTGTTCGAACAAGGATAATCCGATGCCCACTCAAGCCGAATGGAGCGCCGTGCGCGCGAAACTGGCCTTTACCTGTGCCCACGAGGCGGACCACCTTCCGCCTCTCGATCCGCGGGCTGATACGCTGTTCAAATATGCCCTGTTCCTCGAAAAGAAACCCGGCCCGAAAGACTACGATGCGGCCGCCCGCTATTACCGGATTGCCGCCGCGTATGGTCATTACAAGGCCAACCACAACCTGCAACTGCTAGTGTCCACCGGACAGGCATCGTCGCCCCACGCGGCCACGGAAACGATTGACCTGGCCGAACAGTTGATTGCTGCGGGTATCCCGGGCGGCTACTACGACATGGGCCACTACCTCGAACTCGGCTATGGAGTGAAGCAGGACGAGAGGAAGGCGAGGATCTATTTCCGCAAGGCCGCAGATCTCGGTAGCCCCGAAGGGCAATACTATGTCGGCGACCTGCTTTCCCCAAAGGATCGCGCGCCGGACATTTCGCGGCAGATGATGGAATGTGCGATCGATCAGGGATATGGCGTGGCTGGCAGCTATCTGGGTATCGACCTGATGGACAGCAAATTCTACGCAGAAGCAATCAAAGTGTTCCAGAAGGGGGCACAGGCGGGCGACGTCCAATCGGCATTTGTTCTGCAATACGGCTTCAATACCAGTGATCCGTCGAATATCGCTTCTTACATTGGGGAGTCCAAGGACGCCGAACGCTCGCGTCGTTATGAGCTGATCTGGAAGTTCCTGGACAGTCACGACGGTCTCAATCCGAAGGTGCCGGACATCGACCAGATCGTGCCGCTGCCCCCCGCGAAGCTGCCGGAGTGGGATGGTACGTTCCAGTGGCAGAAGGAGCAGGACGCCGCCCAGCCACCGCAGAAGCCTGCCGAGTCGCTGGTTACAAAGCTGGCCCGTGAGAAAAACCTCGACCCTGCGACGGGCCTGCCTCTCACGCCGGCTAAAAAGGACAACCGTTTGCCGCTTGGCGCCACGGCTCGCACCAACGAGTTCTGCCCGCAGGATGGCGTCTGGCGCGCGAAACAATGGGCGGGTTTCAGTCCGGACGCGACACAGCGTATCGGCAAGGGAGAAATCATGCCGCGCCTCACCATAACCCAGCCGCGTGCCATACCGGGACTCGACGCGTTGCTTGGGATGCGCCAGCACCATACCGATGTGACGTGGAGCCTGGTTGCCTACAGCGACGAGGCGTAGGACACCCGGTTCGGCCAACGTCGACCGGCGCAGCATGGAAGTGGACAGCGAACTGAACATCTGTCACGAGCGCATGGACGTGACGCAGTCGCTGCGAAGGCACCTGTGGAATATCCATACAAACGGGCAGGGGGTGCAGGATGACCCTCAAATCGCGAGCAAGTATTGGGAACAGACAATTGCTCGAAATGCCGGCAATCAAAAGATCGCACTAGCTCCCATCGCATCACTCATTGGATTCATGTGGACTGGCGCGAGTCGTTTGCGGCTGGACTGAACGATGAAGAAACGAAGCAAATTAATTGCAATCTGCCTGGCGCTTGCGCTCAGCGCCTGTTCGAACAAGGATAATCCGATGCCCACTCAAGCCGAATGGAGCGCCGTGCGCGCGAAACTGGCCTTTACCTGCGTCCATGAGGCGGACCACCTGCCGCCGCTCGATCCGCAGGCTGATACGCTGTTCAAATATGCCCTGTTCCTCGAAAAGAAACCCGGCCCGAAAGACTACGATGCGGCCGCCCGCTATTATCGGATTGCCGCGGCATATGGTCATTACAAGGCTAACCACAACCTCCAACTGCTAGTGTCCACCGGGCAGGCATCGTCGCCCCACGCGGCCACAGAAACGGTTGATCTGGCCGAACAGTTGATTGCTGAGGGCATCCCGGGCGGCTACTACGACATGGGTCACTACCTCGAACTCGGTTACGGCGTGAAGCAGGACGAGAAGAAGGCGCGGATCTATTTCCGCAAGGCCGCTGACCTTGGTAGCGCCGTAGGGCAATATTATGTCGGTGACCTGCTTTCCCCAAAGGATCGCGCGCCGGACATTTCACGGCAGATGATGGAATGTGCCGTCGATCAGGGATATGGCAAGGCTGGCAGCTATTTGGGCATTGACCTGATGGACGCCAAACTTTATGAGGAAGCTGTCGAGGCGTTCCAGAAGGGGGTGCAGGCTGGTGATGCGCAATCGTCGTCATTTCTGCAAAATGGATTCGATACGAATCCATCGGATGAAATCTATTACGTCGGACAGTCCAAAGATTCTGAACGCTCACGCCGGTACGGACTGATCTGGAAGTTTCTCAGCGACCACGATGGCCTGAATCCGAAGGTCCCGGACATCGACCAGATCGTGCCGCTGCCCCCCGCGAAGCTGCCGGAGTGGGATGGTACGTTCCAGTGGCAGAGGGAGCAGGACGCCGCCCAGCCACCGCAGAAGCCTGCCGAGTCGCTGGTTACAAAGCTGGCCAGTGAGAAGAACCTCGACCCTGCGACCGGCCTGCCTCTCACGCCGGCTAAAAAGGACAACCGTTTGCCGCTTGGCGCCACGGCTCGCACCAACGAGTTCTGCCCGCAGGATGGCGTCTGGTGCGCGAAACAATGGGCGGGTCTCAGTCCGGACGCGACACAGCGTATCGGCAAGGGAGAAATCATGCCGCGCCTCACCATAACCCAGCCGCGTGCCATACCGGGACTCGACGCGTTGCTTGGGATGCGCCAGCACCATACCGATGTGACGTGGAGCCTGGTTGCCTACAGCGACGAGGCGTAGGAAAAATCACGCCCTGTGATTTTTGAGCAGGGATCGATATTTAAAAGCTGAGTGGAAATGCGACCATGGAACCGCGAAGGTATCACGGTGATCTGTGTCTATAAGCGTAGGCGCCTGCCTCTCGCCAGAATCCTGGCGGCGGCAGAGGCAAGGGGCGGACGGTGCCTGTTGCAGGAATACGTGAATTCGTCCACGCCGTTGCAGTTTGAGTGCGCTGCGGGACACCGGTAGTGGGCGCTGCCGGTGCGCGAATCTTGGACGGTCGAAGAAGCGGAGCAAGCGTCTGAAATGCGATTTTGCAGGATGAGTGCGGACTGACGTTGCCCCCGTTGCACGCATCCCTCACTGTATTCCTTGGTTCTGACCTACACCGAAGATACTAAGCAGTTGATCATGCAGGCTGTAGATTCAGCCAAGCTGGCTCCTCTAGTGAGTGGAGTTATGGAAGTACCGTCTTTTTTAGACGGTGACGAATTCAAGTTTGACGATGAATTGGCGCGACAGCTTGGAGTTGTGGTGCTCAATGTGATTGCAGCGGGACGACCGAACCTGTCCGCATTTTTGTGTGCAAGGCGAGTTATAAACGTTACTCGGCCAACATCGGCCTGATCTACTCCGAGACGACCCGTACAGGGACGTTGCGCAAGTTCGGGTTTGATTACAAAGGCCGGATGGTGCTGGTGAACTAGTTCGCGGTCGATAACATAGGGCCGGACAAGCTAAAGATCGATTTTCAGTATGACGATAACGATCGCATTGTTGCCACGGTGGATCCGTTGGGCAATGCAACGCGGTACGCGTACGACGGCAAGGGGAATCTTGCTTCGGTAACCCATCCCGATGGCGTGCCAAGGCTCTGCGTTGAATGCTATATGGCGTGGAAAGCGAAACTGCCGGGGAAGCTGTTTGGCGACGAATTGAGCGAGGCGTTGCCGGATTGGGGTGAGACAACAGAGCTGATGCTGAGCGATCAGGCGCAGATTCCTTATCCCGCTCTGGTGCCGGATTTGACCAGCTCTGCGAAGAGATCAACGCTCTATAGCGCGCTGTTCGGAGCTGGCGGCCGTGACGGTGGAATGGTTAAATGTGCAGGTAGCGGTGATAAAGAGTGGCTCGAGGCGGAGTGTCATGCGAAGTATGAGCGCGATATGTTCAAATGCAACGCGCTTGCCAAATATATGGGTGGGTTGGCTGGCCTCGCGCTTTGCAAGCAGAACGCATTTGCTGACTATCAAGATTGCAGGGGGCACTGATGATTCAATTTCCGCCATGTTCCGTGGTAGTAACCTATGACCAGGATCGTCAGCAGTTGATCCTGCAGTCGGTCGAGAAAGCGAGGATGGCCCCTGCTTTGAAAGGGGCAATTGAAATGCCCGTTTTGCTGGACGAATTCGAGTTCAGACTCGACGATGAATTTGCGCGTCGGTTTGGTGCTGGCGTGCTCAGTCTGATCGCACTAGGTCAGCCTGACATAAAGCAATACATGACTTTTACAGAGGCACCGACCGACAAACCGTCAGAAGAGTAAGCAACTGAGGTTCGGTGCAACGAGCGAACGATGTACGATGGTTGCACCGAGATCACCGGAGACGATTGCGGCCCGTACTTCTATGTGGCCCCTATCCTGCGGCGCCTCCGCAGCACCCTCACTCCGGCAACACCGCCACCGAAGCCTCACTCGTCAGCATCAAAAACGTCAACGTTTCCTGCAGATACAGCCTCACCACCTGATCCGTATGACTGAGATACCCAATCGACAGATCCTGCCCAATATGCAGATCGAAGTCGCCACCACGTGTGGAAAGCACGCTCCCACCATCGATAGCTGGCGCCCAGATAATCTCGGTATTCACCAGTCGCTTGAGATGCGCGAGCACCGGATACCCTTGGTCACTCGCCTCGCTAACAGCCGTATACGCATCCGCGCCCAGCAAAACCGAATACGGCCCATCGACCCCGGCAAGACGCAATTGCTCGAGCGCCTTCGCGATCACCGCGGGATAGTCGCTCAAATCCGCCGGCAGACTCAGCTTGGGATTCGACGAGCCCTCGCGAATGCCGACAATATTCGCCGCCTTATAGCCGTCGAAAATCGCACGGTCCTCGGCATAGGCCAGTTGTTGTGCAGCATCTTTCGCCGGCTGCCAGTCCGAGTCTTCCGCGCCACGTTCCACATCGTCGATCGCGTCGCGCGTCAATTCGAACGGCACGCGCAATTCCACTAGCGCTTTCACTTCGCGCTGCCGCGCACTGATACCAGGCTGCGGCGGCGCAATAGTGGACTGATGACCCGTGCCAACAGCAGACAGACTCGGTCCACCAGGCCCTTTCACATCGACCACACGGCGACCCGCCACAGAACGTCTGAAGGTCCGTGCGACTTCTTCCTCGATCTCCGACCAGGCGGCCGCGGATATAGGCGCGAGTTCGCGATGCAGATTATTCATGTTGAGGTGCTCCTTTGAGAGAGCCGATGTTCAGCGAACCATCGCTGAGCGGTTCGGCAGACGGCGGGGATTCGGGTTCATTGACGGGTGTCGCTACTGCGGCCGGATCGCGCTCGGCCAGCGCTTCAAGCAGGGGAGCCGAAGGCACAAAGAACAGGCCGCCCGTGACCGCGCGGCTGTAGTCGAGCAGCCGATCATAGTTGCCAGGCGGCCGGCCGACGAACATATTTTCGAGCATCTGTTCGATCGGCGCAGGCGAGCGCGCATAGCCGATAAAGTACGTGCCGAACTCGCCGAAGCCCGGTCGGCCGAACGGCATGTTGTCGCGCAGGATTTTGACCTCTTCGCCGTTGTCGTCGATCGTCGTGAGCGAGCTGTGCGAGTTGGTGGGCTTCACCGCCTCGTCCAGTTCGATGTCGGAGAGTTTGGTGCGCCCAATGATGCGCTCCTGCGTCTCGACCGACAGCCCATTCCAGCCGGTCATGTCATGCAGATACTTCTGCGTGAGCACGTAGCTGCCGCCGGCAAACTCGGGATCTTCCTCGCCGACCACCGTGAACGTGACAGCTTCGTTACCGGTCGGATTCTCGGTGCCGTCCACGAAGCCAATCATGGCGCGCTGATCGAAGTTACGAAAACCGTGGATTTCATCGACCGTGGTCACGGCGCCGCTGAGGCGGCCCATCAGTTGCGTAGCCAGCTCAAAGCACAGGTCCATCTGGTTGGCACGGATGTGCAGCAGGATATCGCCGGGCGTCGCCACTGCGAGCCGCTCGCCGGAGCCGAATTCGCGGAACGGATGCAGCCCGGCTGGGCGCGGCGCGCCGAACAGCGCATCCCAAGCCTCTGAGCCGAAGCCGCAGACACAGGACAGGCCGCCGGCCGGTACACGCTTGCCGACAGAGCGCACCAGCGCGGCAATATCGGCACACCAGGCTCGCACGGTTTCACGACTGGCGGGGTCGGAGTTGATGGTCGCAACAATGAAGATTGCACTGGGAGTGACCTGCACGGACACCGCTTGTGGTTCGTGCGTAACAGCAGCAGGGATCGGGGTATCGGACATCGCTTCGGCCTTTCAGGCTGACAGGTCAGACAAGGTTGGTCGGGGTAGCAAAGGGAGACGCAGGGCCACAGGATATATCACCCGAGGCGTTGCGGAACGCCAAGGGTAGCAGGGTGCGGGGTTTTGTGCGTCGGAAGGAGGTGCAGCGAGAAGGCTGAACGTATCAATTCGCGCCGTTTATCCAGTCGTTTGAGACGAACAGGATGGACCGATAACGCTACCGGCCCACCGCGCGCAGCGCGAACTGAGTACTAGGCGCTCCTGGCTCGCAACGCCCAGTTCAGGCGCTTCTGCATGCTGGCATTGGGATGAGCAAGCCGGTCGGCGAGTTGCGCCACGGCACCGTCCAGTTGCGCCAAGGTCTGTGCATGGCCTCGATCAATGGCCATCTCCAACGCACGTGCGGTGGCTTCGAGCCGCTCGCCAGTTGCTGGCGAAGCGGGGGAGCCGTGATAACGCGCAATCATCGCGTCGAGTCGCGTGAGGATTGACGCGGCGTACGCCACGCCGGCATCGTTCGATACCGCTTGCCCAACATGCCCGGGCACAAGCGCGGCTTCGTCGGGCCGGCTCAGCACGCGGGCCCAGTGCAGGCAACTGAGCATGGATCCCGTAGCGAGTTCGACGCCCGGGTTCCACACGAACACCCGTTGGGTTTGCAACGGTCGCAATGCAACGCGCAGGTCATGCCAGCTTCGGTCCAGCGTGCGCATTGCCGCGCTTGCCGCGGTGCCGTCAAGGTGTCGCGCATCGGGTTGTGTAGCGAGCCGCACCACCTGCCGGAGTGCCGCGAGTACGGCGGCGATTCGCGTCTCGACATGGCGCGTCGCTGCGAGCGGCATCATCAGAATGGCGACGGCAAACGATACGACGCAGCCCACCATCACTTCCTCGATGCGCAACTCGACCAACGGCCCCATCGCAAAGCCCAGTTGTCCATAGACGAGGCCGACCAGAACCGTGATAAAGAACACGCCCGGCGCATACGCATTCAGGATGTAGTACGCCCAGCCGAACACGCACAGCACCATGGCCACGGCCATCAGCAGCGGCTCCCCGTGCAGCGAGGTTGCCAGCAGCATGCTGGCGAGTGCGCCTGCGAGCGTCCCGGCCAGCCGTTGCGCGCCTCGATAGACGGTATCGGCACGCGAGCGGGTGCCGAGAAACACGACGAAGGTGGTGATGACCGCCCAGAACCAGCGCTCCGGCGAGAGCGAGTGGCCGATCACCATGGCGAGCAAAGCCGCAGTGGTGGCACGTGCCGCCGGCAGCCAGGCGAGCTTCGAACGGATCTCGCCGATCCACTCGGCGGCGGTCTTTTTGCCGCGTGCTGCAGGCGACGTCTGCGAGACGCGCCGCGGCCGCGCGGCTTGCCTGAGCCGTTCGACGGCCCTGCGTAGCGGATTGGTGTCCGCCTCTTCCGATGCCGAGCCGAATGCGGTCTGTCCCGCCGCCACCTCGAGTTCGACGAGCCGTTCGCGCAGCGTAGCGGCGTCAGGAGGGTTCAGCAGTGCAAGTTGTTCTTCCAGCGCGAGCGCGGCCTCATTCAGTTCGGAGACGCGCGCGGCGCTGGCGACGCCAGGCATCTGCGCAGTTCGCGTGGCAGCCAACACGCGTTCGGCGCGCAGCATGACGGTATGCACCGCCAGGCGCAATGTCCGCTCGGCGTGTATCGGTACGATCAGTCGTCCGACGAGCGCCACCATCGCTGGGCCGACCGTCGACAACGCAATGGTCTGCGCAACCTGGGCGGCCGAGGGATGCAGATACAGCCCAAGATAGAACGTAACCACACCGATCATCGCGCAGCCAAGCGCTCGCGGACCGCAAGCCTGGCAGAGCATGCCGGCGAACATGACGAGCAGGAAGCCGGCATCGCCCGCGAGCGGATAGCGGCTCAACGCGGCGGCGACGGCGAAGTTCACGCAGCCGCACAGATAGAGGTTGAACAGGGTGACGAACCACGCGCTGCGGCGCGCGTCGCGCACGAATAGCGGCGCGATCATGCTGAACAGGACGCCGAGGGCAGCGAGGGTGATGGGCTGGTGATGACCGGCCGTCCATGCGACGCAGGCGATGCCGCTCAGGAGGCAGGCAAGCGCGGCGCGCAAGGCAGTGTGGAGGCGTACGAGTCCCGGGTCCGCAACCAGCAGGCGGCCGGCGACGCGTGAAAACGCGACAGCAATCATGATCGATGATATCCAGGCTAGGAGGTCGAGACCGGCTTGTGGCCGACTGCGACAGGGCGGATGGAACCGCCAGCTTCAGGCCGCCGACCTGGGCTGTGAGCCGGGATCACCGGCCCACAGCCCGCTCGACGACGGACTACATCACCCGCGCATGACCACATCGGTCGCAGGAAACGGCATCTGCGTAGCGGTGGCATGTTCGGGTTTTCCCGAATGATATCTGGTCAAAATTAGCTGCGTCCAGAAAAGCAAGGTGAATTCGCTATTTTTTATGAAGGCTAGTTGAAAGCTTTGGCGGCCACAGAACCTGAGACAGAGCCGGCTTTTAGACAGCACGGCGCGGCACGGGAAACGCAAAACGCAAAATGCAAAGCTCAGATGCGGCGATCCATGGCGATGCGATGCGCCCGCCCTTCAAATCGCAAAACCGGAAGTCTGGGATATCAGTTGCATTATTTAATCTGCGATCCTAATCAAATAAGCCGGTTCAAATTTCACACCAGGTTCGTTCTTTGGAGGCGTGAAATTTGGTGCGCTGCGCAAGCGATAAGGCAGCGTATCGCAGTACAAAACGTTGAGCTTTCAACGACGGTGGCAAAGCGCGGAAATGACTTCATTTAAGGGGTCTGCGCGAAGTCAATGCTGAGCATTGCATCTCTTCAGGTTGGTATTACACAACGCTTTTTCGCTTCCGTCTCAATCTCGATGGACGACCCGCCACGAGCGTGCAAGCATCCGTCCCGTTGCGTGTTTATGAACCGCAACCATCAACGAAGTTTGCCATTGAACCCTGCATGGCAGTTCGAAAAAAGCGCGTCGTTTATATATCCAAGAACCCGGAGATCGTAATGAGAAAGCAGTTCATTGCATTGGCTGTATTAGCCGCATGTGCCGCCCCCGTATTTGCCCAAAGCAGCGTCACGTTGTATGGCGTGATCGACCAGGGCATCAACTACACGAGCAACGTCGGCGGTGGCCGCGAGTTCGAGATGGCGAGCGGCTATGCAGAGGGCAGCCGTTGGGGTTTCAAGGGTTCGGAAGATCTGGGCGGCGGCATGAAGGCCATCTTCCAGTTGGAAAACGGCTTCAACGCAGGTACCGGCGCGCTCGCTGAGGGCGGCCGTCTGTTCGGACGTCAGGCATACGTTGGTCTGGCAAGCAACACGTACGGTACGGTCACGTTCGGCCGGCAGTACGACTCCGTGGTCGATTACTTCGCGCAAACCACCGCAAACGGCAACTGGGCCGGCTATCTGTTTGCCCACCCGTACGACAACGACAATAGCGACAACTCGTTCCGTCTGGACAATGCCGTGAAGTACGCGAGCCCGAATATCGGTGGCTTCCAGTTCGGCGGGGCGTACGCGTTCAGTAACGATACCGGCTTCGCCAACGATCGCGCCTACAGCTTCGGCGGTCAATACACCAACGGCGGCCTGCTGGTAGCCGCCGCATATATGCAAGCGGACAATCCTGGCGGGACCACTGGCGGCGCGATCACCACCAACGACGCGAGCTTCATTGCCGAGCGTATGCGCGTCTGGGGCGCCGGCATCAACTACACGTTCGGCCCGGCGACGGTGGGCTTTGCATACTCCAACTCGAACTACAAGAATCCGACGGCAAACGGCTACATCAGCACAACGGCGCCGCTCGTCATCGGTTCGACGCTGAACACGCTGAAGTTCCAGAACCTCGAAGTGAATGGCAAGTATCAGATCAGCCCGGCGTTCTATGTCGGCGCGGAGTACGTCTACACAATCGAGAACTTCGATGCCTCGACCGGCAACGTCAAGCCGAAGATCCAAACGGTCGGTCTGATGGCCGACTACAACCTCTCGAAGCGCACCGACGTCTACATCCAGGGCGTGTACCAGGACGTGACCGGCGACAAGACGAACTCGGTGCTGGACGACGGCTTCGTGCTCGGTACCGACGCACCGTCGTCGAGCTCGAGCCAGACCGTGGTTCGTGTCGCCATCCGCCACCAGTTCTAAATTTTTGCTCCACCACGCGGCATGATGTGACGCGACCGGCGTGACGTGATGTCCTTGGCAGGCTCATCGTGCATCGGAAGATTCACGATGAGCTTTTTTTCGTCCGCAGCATAAAGTGCCACGCGCCACTCCGGCGAACGCTTAATTGCGCTGTATGTGGGCCGCAAAGCACTTCCCAGGCGGTGCCTCGAGCACCAGAATGCGCCGCCTGGGTCTGGCAAACCCTTACCAGATCTCCTTGCGCTCGCCGTACAGCCCGTCCCGGCGGGCTGTGAGCCGCCTGCCTTCACGCTCGCAGCAATTCATGCTGTGAAGCGCTATCAAAACGATTCGTTTCGCTTGCGCGCGATGCCGAATCAGGACATTCCGTTAATTTTGCGGTGCTTAAATTCACTCAACCCGCAACGTTCCTCGAAATGACGGGCAAACCACGTTACACAACCGGATTCATTCATCCTTGGTCCCAGGAGCAGATTCCATGAACGACGACGAAATCAAACGAGCCGGTTTCAGCCGCCGCGACATGATGCGAGTATTGGCTGCAGGCGGCATGCTCGCGACGGGGGCCAGTGGTTTGCTGGCGGGCGCGACCAGCGCCTTTGCTGCCGACACGCCGAAGAAGGGTGGCAAGATTCGGGCTGCCTACGACTCCAGTTCGACCGCCGACACGCTGGATCCGGCCAAGGGCTCGGCTGGCGCCGACTACATCCGCTTCTTCATGTTCTATAGCGGACTCACGCAGTTCGACAGCAGCCTGACGCCGCAGCCGGCGCTGGCCGAGTCGTTCACCAGCAGCGACGCGAAGGTCTGGACCATCAAGCTGCGCAAGGGCGTGACCTTTCATGACGGCAAGGCGCTGGCGCCCGCCGACGTGGTGTACTCGCTGATGCGCCACAAGAACCCGGCGACGGCCTCGAAGGTGAAGTCGGTCGCGGACCAGTTCGACGAGGTCAAGGCAAGCGGCCCGGACGAAGTGCAGATCACGTTGACCGTGCCGAACGCGGACCTGCCGGCGATTCTCGCCACACCGCAACTCGTCATCGTCAAGGACGGCACCACCGATTTCTCGACCGCCGTGGGCACCGGCCCGTACAAGCTGAAGACGTTCAAGCCAGGTGTCACGACGGTCGGCACGCGCAACGACAGCTACTGGCGCCCGGGCAAACCCTACCTCGACGAGGTGGAGCTGATCGGTATCGGTGACGACGCGGCGCGCGTGAACGCGCTGCTCTCGGGGGACGTCCATCTGATCAGCGCCGTCGATCCGCGCGCAACGCAGCGCGTAGCGTCGACGCCGGGCTACGCGATCAAGGAGACCAAGTCGGGTCTCTATACCGACCTCATCATGCGGCGCGATAACACGATCACCGGCAACCCGGACTTCGTGGAAGGCATGAAGTATCTGTTCGACCGCGAACAGATCCGCACGGCGGTGTTTCGCGGCTATGCGGTAATCGGTAACGATCAACCGATTCCTCCCGGCCACCGCTACTATTTCGCCGGCCTGCCGCAGCGTCCGTACGATCCGGACAAGGCCAAGTTCCATCTGCAGAAAGCCGGCGCCGTCGGCTTGACGCTGCCGCCGATCTACGCGACTTCGGATGCCAACGGTTCAATCGAAATGGCCGAGATGATGCAGCTGACGGCGCAGAAGATCGGCGTCAACCTGGCGGTCAACCGCGTTCCTGCCGATGGCTACTGGTCGAATCACTGGATGAAGCATCCGCTTGGCTTCGGCAGTATCAATCCGCGTCCGAGCGCCGACGTGCTGTTCACGCAATTCTTCAAATCGGATGCACCTTGGAACGAGTCCGGCTGGAAGAATCCCCAGTTCGACCAGTTGCTGATTACGGCGCGTGCAGAAACCGACGACGCCAAGCGCAAGCAGATGTACGCTGACATGCAGACCATCGTCAGCAACCGGGGCGGCATCGGCATTCCTTCGTTTATCAGTCTGCTCGACGGTTACGACAAGCGCCTCAAAGGCCTCGGTTCGATTCCGACCGGCGGCATGATGGGCTTCTCGTTTGCCGAGAACGTCTGGTGGGAAGCCTGACCCGGCAGACCCTCCTGACCGGCTCGCCGGTGGCGCAACAGCGCGACATTGCGTTGCGCCACCGGTCTCTGCAATCCTCGTAGGAGGCCCGTGCGATGAACCAGACCATTGCAGCGCTGATCGTTAGGCGCATTGCGCTGACGCTGCTGATTCTGCTGATCGTGTCGATGATCATCTTCACGATTACCAACCTGCTGCCGGGCGACGCCGCACAAGAGGCGCTCGGCCAGGCGGCGACGCCGGAGACGATTGCGGCATTGCGGCTGCAGTTTGGCCTCGATCAGCCGGCTTACCTGCGTTATCTGCATTGGCTTGCGGGCCTCGTGCGCGGCGACTTCGGCATGTCGCTCTCCGCCAGTCTGCCGGTCAGCGAGATGATTGCCGGCCGTTTGCCGAAATCGCTCGAGCTGGCTGCAATCACGACGCTCGTCTCGGTGCCGATTGCGATCTCGATGGGCATCCTCGCCGCCGTGAAGCGCGGTTCGCTGCTCGATCGCATGATCAGTCTCAGCACGCTGGCGCTGGTGGCGACGCCGGAATTTCTGATCGCGACGTTCGCGGTGCTGGTGTTCGCGGTGAAGCTGCATTGGTTGTCCGCGCTGTCGTACAGCGGCGAGATCGACAGTTTCGAACATTTCATGCGGGCCTATGCGATGCCGGTTATCACGCTGTGCTGCGTGATCATCGCGCAGATGGCGCGCATGACACGAGCGGCTGTGATCGAGCAGCTCGGCTCCTCGTACGTCGAGATGGCGATTCTCAAGGGAGCGCGTCCGGCGCGTGTGGTGCTGCTGCATGCGCTGCCTAACGCGATTGGCCCGATTGCCAATGCGGTGGCGTTAAGTCTGTCGTATCTGCTGGGCGGGGTGATTGTCGTCGAGACGATCTACAACTATCCGGGCCTCGCGCGTCTGATGGTCGATGCGGTCAGCAACCGCGACATGCCGCTGGTGCAGGCCTGCACGCTGATCTTCTGCCTCGGCTATCTGATTCTGGTGCTGCTCGCGGACCTGTGCGCGATCGTTTCCAACCCGAGGCTGCGGACATGAACATTCCTCAATCGTCCCCCGTCGATCCCCGTTCGCCGACGCCTGCTGAAGGGGCGCTCCTTAGGAGTTCCGCCATGCCCGCTCCTCATTCACCCGCGCCGTCCGGCGGTGGTGGCGCTGCGCCGACGCCACCGGTCAGGCGTGCCGCGCGCCGCTTGCCGTCGCTGTCGTTGAGCGGCTGGATCGGCGCTTTCATGGTGGCGCTTGCGCTATTCGTGGCGATTTTCGGGCCGATTCTCGCACCGTATCCGGTGGGCGCGATCGTCACGCAAGATGTGTTCGCGCCGTTCAGCGCTCACTTGCCGCTCGGCTCCGACTACCTGGGTCGCGACATGCTGAGCCGCATTATGTACGGCACGCGTTTGACAGTGCTGCTGGCGTTGGCCGCGGCGCTGTTCGCCGCGCTGTGCGGAACCGGTCTCGGTTTGCTGGCAGCCGTCGCCGGCCGCGCCGTGGACGAGACCATGAGCCGCATACTCGACGCAGTGAGCTCGATTCCCACCAAGATGTTCGCGCTGATGATCGTGGCCGCGTTCGGTTCGTCGCTCACGTTGCTGGTCATCACAGCAGGCATCAGCTATACGCCTGGCGCTTATCGCATTGCGCGCTCGCTGGCTGTGAATATCAGCGCGCTCGAATACGTGCAGGTAGCCAAGGTGCGTGGCGAGAACGCAATCTACATCTGCTGCGTGGAAATCCTGCCGAACATGATTCATCCGATGCTGGCCGACCTCGGCCTGCGTTTCGTGTTCGTGGTGCTATTGCTGAGCAGCCTGAGCTTCCTTGGGCTGGGCGTGCAGCCACCGTATGCGGATCTCGGCTCGCTGGTGCGGGAAAACATCGCCGGTCTCGGTGACGGTGCGCCGGTGGTGCTAATGCCGGCTATTGCCATTGCGATCCTGACGGTCGGCGTCAATCTGCTGATCGACGGGCTGCCTGGGCGTGGCAAGCGTCTGCGTTTGCGCCGTGCCGCGGAGGCTCGCTGAGATGAATACGACAACCGACAACCTGGTTGAAGTGCGCGGACTGCGCGTGGTGGGCAGCAGTGAAGGGCGGCCCGAAACGACCATCGTCCACGACATCGACTTTACGGTCGCACGCGGCGAGGTGCTCGCGCTGATCGGCGAATCCGGCTCGGGCAAGACGACGATTGCACTTTCGCTGATGGGTCACGCGCGTACCGGCTGCCGTATTGCGGGCGGCTCTATCCGCGTTGGCGACGCAGATGTGCGCTCGCTGTCACCCAACGCGCTGGCTTCGCTGCGCGGTCGCAAGGTTGCCTATATTGCGCAAAGTGCAGCGGCGGCGTTCAACCCGGCGCGTACGATTCTCGATCAGGTGATCGAAAGCGCGCTGATTCATCGGACCATGAGCAAGGCGGCTGCCCAGGCAAAAGCGATCGAATTGTTCCGCGCGCTGGCGTTGCCGGATCCGGAGCGGATCGGCAAGCGCTATCCGCACCAGGTATCGGGCGGCCAGTTGCAGCGACTGCTGGCGGCGATGGCGCTTATTACGGATCCCGAACTGGTGATTCTCGATGAGCCAACCACCGCGCTCGATGTCACCACGCAGATCGATGTGCTGCAGGCGTTCAAGCGGGTCGTGAAGGAACTCGGAACGACGGCCGTGTACGTGTCGCACGATCTGGCGGTGGTCGCGCAGATGGCCGATCGCATCGTCGTGCTCAGCGATGGCGAGATTCGCGAGGTGGGCAGCACGGCGCAGATTCTCAATGCTCCCGCGCATGCGTACACACAGAGCCTGATCGCGGCGGTCATGCCGACGCCGCGCGGCGCACGTCCGGAAGGACGTGCCGCGGCCGGAGCCGACGAGCGTCCGTTGCTGGAGGTGAAGCGGCTTGTCGCAGGCTACGGCAAGACCGATGCAAAGGGTTATCCGGCGGCACGTATTCTCGACGACGTGGATCTGGTGATCCATCGCGGCAAGACGGTCGGCGTGATCGGCGAGTCCGGGTCCGGCAAGACTACGCTTGCCAAAGTAATTGCAGGGCTGGTGCCGGTAGCGGGCGGTTCGCTGCTGCTCGACGGCGAGCCGATGCCCAAGCGGCTGGATCAGCGCAGCAAGGAGCAGTTCAGGCGCATCCAGATCGTGTTCCAGAACGCGGATACGGCGTTGAATCCGGTGCATACGGTGGAACGGATTTTGTCCCGGCCGCTTGCGTTCTATCACGGCATGAAGGGCGAGCGTGCCCGGCGGCGTGTCGCCGAACTGCTCGATCTGGTGCGACTGCCCGCAGCGCTTGCGACGCGCCGTTCGGGCGAGCTGTCGGGCGGCCAGAAGCAGCGGATCAATCTGGCACGAGCGCTTGCGGCCGAGCCTGATCTGATTCTGTGCGACGAGGTAACGTCCGCACTTGACACCGTGGTAGGCGCGGCGATTCTCGATCTGCTCGCCGACCTGCAACGCAAGCTGGGTGTGTCGTATCTGTTCATTACCCACGACATCGGCAAGATGCGCGCGATCAGCGACGATATCGTCGTGCTGTACTCGGGACATCGCGTCGAAGCGGGCGATCGCGCGGCACTGTGCGCGCCGCCGTTTCATCCGTATGCCGATCTGCTGATTTCATCGGCTCCGGAGTTGCGCACGGGCTGGCTCGATGAGGCCACCATTCGCTGTCACAGCGAATTGCCGCCGATTGGACCCAGCGCGGCGCATTCGGAACTGTGTACGTTTCTCGGGCGCTGTCCGTTGCGCGTCGACGGCTTGTGCAACACCACGGCACCGGCGCGCCGGCAACTGTCGAACGGTGCCGAAGTGCTGTGTCATCGCACGGAGCTCGATCTGACGACCTTGCAGGCCGCAATGGTGCGAGAAGGTACCGTCGTATAACGGGAAAAACTTCATGGCTCTGAGAATCGGTGTTGATATCGGTGGCTCGTTCGCGGACTTTGCAGTACTGAATGATGAAACGGGCGAGCTGAAAACGCTGAAAGTGTTTTCCCGTCCCGATAGCCCTGGCGCCGAAGTTTTACGCGGTATGGAAGGGCTGGCCGAACGCTACGGCATCGATCCGCACGAAGTGGCGTATTTCACGCATGGGACGACGGTGGGCGTCAACGCCGTCGTACAACGCAAGGGTTTGAAGCTCGGCCTGCTTACGACACGTCACTTCGAAGACGTACTCGATATCGCGCGGCTCAAGGGCCCCGATATGTATAACCTGATGTCGAAGCGCCCCGCGCCGCTGGTGCCGCGCGAGCGTGTCTTCGGCATCGTGGAGCGGCTGACCGCGGACGGCACGGTCGAGACGCCCGTGGATGAGGCAAGCGTGCTCGATGCACTCGACAAATTGCGCCGTGCCGGTTGCGAAGGCGTGGTGATATCGCTGCTGCATTCGTATCGCAATCCGGCTCATGAGCACGAGGTTAAGGCCATCCTCGAGCGGGCCATGCCGGATCTCTTCGTTTCATGTTCCTCCGATGTATGGCCAATCATCCGCGAATACGAACGCACCTCGACGGCGGTGATTGGCGGCTATGTGCAGCCGAAGGTGTCGCACTATCTGTCGTCGTTGCAGCGCGCGCTGCGCGAAACCGGCATCGCGGCGGACATGAAGGTCACCAAGTCGAATGGCGGCGTGATGAGCGCCGAAACCGGCAAGACCAATTGCGTGCAGATGATTCTCTCCGGTACGGCGTCCGGCGTGATCGGTGCGGCGTATGTTGCACAGTTGTGCGGCCTGCAGCATTGCATGAGCCTGGACATCGGCGGCACGACGGCTGACGTGGCGCTGATCATCGACGGCGAGCCGCAATACGCAACCGGCGAATATATCGGCGACTTCCAGATTCATATTCCGTCGGTCTCGGTATCTTCGATTGGCGACGGCGGTGGCTCGATTGCGTGGGTCGACGATTTCGGCGTGCTCAAGGTCGGGCCGGAGAGTGCTGGGTCGAACCCCGGCCCGGTGTGCTACGGCCGGGGCGGCACGCGCGCGACGATCACCGATGCCTTCGCCGTGATGGGCGTGATCGGCAATGCGAGCCTCGGCTACAACTCGGTGAAGGTCGATCACGATGCGGCCTGCCGCGCGGTCGAAGTGCTGGCGCAGCGGCTTGGCTCCGATATTTACCGGACCGCGGAAGCGATCGTCAACGTGTCGGTGTCCGGCATGTATGCGGGCGTGAGCCGGATCGTCTCGCGCTTCGGCATCGATCCGCGCACGTTTTCGCTGCTGCCGTTCGGCGGTGCCGGGCCGATGCTCGCGTGCTACTTCGCGCGGGCACTCGGCATGGAGCAGGTGGTTGTGCCGACCACACCGGGCGTGCTCAGTGCGCTGGGCGGTTTGATCGCGGACACCAAGAACGACTTCGTCAAGACCACCTACTACGATCTCGATGCTGCGGCGCTCGAGGCCTTACGCGACGATGCACATGCGCTCGAAACGGCGGCGCGAAGCTGGATGGCCGGTGAAACTGCGTCTCCCAGCGATAAGAGCGACGATCGCCCCGCGCGCATCACGGTCTCGGCGGATATGCGCTACAAGGGCCAATCGTTCGAAATCGACACACCCCTTGAACTGGCATGGCTGCAGGAGCGAAACATTGACGTGCTCAGCGAAGCATTCCACCGCGAGCACGCGCGACTCTATGGCCACAGCGATCTGAAAGCAAAGATTCAGATCGTGGCGCTGCGCCTCGTGATCGCGTCAGTAACCCCCAAGCCAGCCTTGCGACCCATCGAAGCCAGTGAGCAGACGCCGGTGCCGGACGCTTCGGTAAAGGTCTGGATGGACGGCGCGTTCCACGACGCCGCGCTGTTTCACCGCGCCAAACTGCTAGCCGGCCAGCACATAGCCGGACCCGCAGTGATCGCGCAGGACGATTGCACAACCTGCGTGCTGCCTGGTTTCGCGGGACGCGTCGATACCTACGGCAATCTGATACTCACTTACGTTGGCGCGAACTGAACCGGAGCCCGGCATGCAATTCGACAAGGCAGTCCTGCAGATTTTCGCCAACTACTGCGTCGCTGCGGCGGAAAGCATGGCGTACACGCTGGTGCGCACCGCGCATTCGACCTTCGTGAAAGAGACCGAGGACTTCTCGTGCGCGATCACGACGCCGGATGGACACACGTTCGCTTCACCAAAGACGCTTGGCGCGACCTGGTACGTCGGCCTCGATTACGGCCCGGTGATCGGCATGATCGATCATTACGAGCCGGGCGATATCGGCATGACGAACGATGCATACAGCGGTTTCGTCGCTACCCACACGCCGGATATCGTGCTCTGGAAGCCGGTGTTCTACGAAGGTGAGATCGTCTGCTTCGTGGGCGGCCACATTCACAACACCGATATGGGCGGCGCCGTGCCCGCCTCGCTGTCGCGTACGCTGACCGAGATCGAGCAGGAGGGCATCCGCTTTCCGCCCACCAAGATCGTGCGACGCGGCGTGCTCGACGAAGAGCTGCTGCGCATCATGGCTACCAATGTGCGCGTGCCGGACCAGAACGTCGGTGATTTGCATGCGCAACTGGCGTCGCTGCATACGGGCGAGCGGCGCGTGCTGGAGATCATCGAGCGGTTCGGCATCGACGGTTTCAAGGCGGGCATGCAGGCGTTGCTCGATTACTCGGAAGAGCAGGCGCGCACCGTCATGCGCGGCATTCCCGATGGCGAGTATTTCTTCGCCGAATACGCCGACGAAGACTCGGTGCGCGGCAAGCCGATGCGCGTCGCGTTGACGCTGCGTATCCGCGACGGCAGCGTCGAATTCGACTACACCGGTAGCGATCCGCAGTTGCAGTCGTCATTGAACATCCCGACCGGTGGACGCGAACGGCATGCGCTTGCGCTGGTCGGTTTCGTTTATGTGCTGTACACGCTCAACCCGGAGATCCTGCTGAACAGCGGCATGCTGAGAGTAGCGCGCTGCGTGCTGCCTGAAGGCACGGTGGTGAATGCGCAGCGGCCGGCGGCGGTCGGCATGCGCAGCCTGACCTGCAAGCTGCTGCATTTGCTGACCTTCGGTGCTTTCTCGCAGGCCATTCCTGAGCGGCTCGCCGCTTGCCCCGCAGGCGGCCTGTCGATCCTCAGCGTCAAGACAATGGACCGGCACGGCAGTACGGTCATGGCGTCGATTGGACCTATTGGTGGCGGCGCCGGAGGCATGTCGTTCGATGATGGCGAAGACGGCTCTGGTGCGAACAACGCGTTTTTGCGCAACACGCCTGTGGAGATCAACGAGGCTGAGGTGCCGATCCGTATCACGCGTTACGGCGTGGCGCCCGGTTCAGGTGGCGCAGGACAATTTCGCGGCGGCCAGGGGCTGGTGATGGAATTCAAGGTCTTCTCGCCAAACACGCTCGTCACTGCTCGCAACCGCGACCGCACGCACTTTGCCTCATGGGGCGTTCGCGGCGGCCATGCCGGCGCGAACGCGCGGTTCACCAGGAACCCCGACATGCCGCAGGCGGAGCAACTCGGCAACACGGACCTGGTGATCTGCAATCCGGGCGACGTGATCCGGCTGATTGGTGCGGGAGCAGGAGGATACGGCAGGCCTATCGATCGCGACGTTCGGCGAGTGTGCGAAGACGTGCAACGCGGCTATGTCACGGCACAGGAAGCGCGCGAGGTTTATGCCGTGGCGATTGCCGACGGCGAGATCGACTCTGCTGAAACGGCTGTGTTGCGCGAGCAGGCTCATGCGATGGCGCGCAATACGCCGGTGCCTGCGTTCGAGTTTGGCCCTTACCGTGAAGCTTTCGAAGTGAAGTGGACGCGCGAACGCTATGCCGCGCTCACACATATTTTGTCAGGCGTACCTGTGCAATGGCGCTATTTCATCAAGCATCGGATTTTCGATGTACTAGATGCGCGTGTCGAAACGCAAGGTGCGGACGCCGAGGTGATCGAGCAGATCTTTGCGGAGCTCTGTGCTTCGTGGCCCGAGTTGCGTCGCGCGAGTTAACCGAATCGATTTACTGTAAAAGAGAGAACCCGTCCATGTCGCAGTCTTTATCAGTTAGTTCCGTGCAGAGTTTTTGTTTCGGCGAGCCGCAGGGCGAAGGCACACTGCTTTCGCTGAGCCCGGAGCGTTTGTTGCGCGGTCAGCCCGAGCGCCGCGATTGGCCTGTATTCGAGCGCGGCGACGGCAAGATCAGCACCGGCATCTGGAGCGGCACAGCAGGTGCGTGGCGGATCGATTTCCCCGAAGGACAGTTCGAGTTTTTCCACGTGCTGTCGGGCATTGGCGCGATCGTGCCGGATGAAGGCGAACGCAAACCGTTCGGCCCGGGCGATGCTGTGATGGTGCCGGAAGGTTTTCGCGGCGTGTTCGAAGTGACCGAGAAAGTCACGAAGCAGTATATGTTTGTGCAGAATATCTGAGTGACGCGGCGCGAAGCGGCGCCGCTGTTAGCGGCATCGCTTCACGCCTCTCGCGATAGACAACGGCACTCAGTTGTCGAGCAATTGCCCCAACCGCACCACCGTTACCCCAGGCCTGAGCTGTCGCAACGACGGCATCACCAGCACGCAATTGTCATAAGGCGTAACCACCGGTTCACCCTCGTTCCAGCCAATCACAGCGCCCGCTTTGGGGAATGTCTCCAAGCCGGTGTAAGCATCTGCAAAGCGGAAGTCCATACTCTTTGCCACTACGGGCTCCGTGACACGAATCACACGCATGGCAGCCGGTTTCGGTGCAAACCAGTCAGCGGGTAGGTCGGCTTCATCGAGTACGCCGGATAGCACCAGGAAGCGCGCCGTGCAGTCCTTCGCCACTACCACCGACGACGGCTCCCAATGCTGGCCGCACTCCACCAGCAGCGCGTTGCGTGTGCTTTGCGGATCGCCGAAGTCGGCATAGTCGCGCATGCGACGCCCTTCCGGATGACCTTCGTCGCTGATCACGGTAGCAGGGGCACCCAGTGCGCGGGACAACGCGATGCCTTTCTCCAGCGGACCTGACACGATCAGCGGCGCACTACGCTCATGCATCGAATGCAGGTCGAGCAATGCGTCAACGGTATCGATCACAGGACGCAACGCTCGTGCGCGGCGCAGCTCGCTCGAATCCGTGCTCGTGTCATCGAGTTTCGCCGCGGTCCATACCCGGTTGAAATCCTGATCGACGAAGCGCGATGCATCCGGCTTCGAAGCGTCGAAAGTCAGGTAAGCCTCGACGTTCGAAAACGCCAGTGTGAGCTTGCCGCGGCGCGGCCGCACGCCGAGATCGAGCAACCCCTTGACCGTGATCGCGCCGCACACTTCGTTGCCGTGCGTCAGCGCGTTGATCATCACGTGCGAGCCGGGCAGGCCGCTGTCGAACGTGTAGACATACGGAATGCCGGTATTGCCCGCGGCATAGCCGCTCAGGTCGGGGAATTCGACGTCGACCGGGTAGGCGTGGTCCTGCGGTGAGTGGGTTGTCATGTGAGAGTCCATTCGCAGTCGATAAAGGGCCTTTATCCAGGATTCAGGCAAGGCCGCCCTGGCAAAGGTATTTGATGTGCTGGTAGTCGTCGAGACCGTAGCGCGAACCTTCGCGGCCATAGCCCGACTCCTTCACGCCGCCGAACGGCGCCGCCTCGCTCGCGACGGCGCCCTCGTTGATGCCGATCACGCCGCTTTCGAGCCGTCCGGCGACGCGCCAGATGCGCCGCACATCGCTGGAATAGAAGTATGCCGCGAGTCCGAAAGGCGTGTCGTTGGCTTCGCGCAGAACGTCGGCGTCGTTATCGAAGCGAAACAGCGGCGCAACCGGGCCGAAGGTCTCTTCGCGGAACAGCGCCATGTCGCGGTTGGCGTCGCCGATTACCGTGGGGGCGTAGTAGTGTGGACCGTCCAGCCCGTCACCTTGCAGGCGACGGCCGCCGGTCAGCACTACGGCGCCATGCGCCAGCGCGTCCTGCACGTGACGCTCGATCTTGTCGACCGCACGGGCATTGATCATCGGGCCGATCTGCGAGTCGTCGCGCGTGGCGGGCCCTACCCGGAGGGCGGCAACACGGTCCACCAGTTTGCGCACGAACGCGTCGTAGATGCCGTTTTGCACATACACCCGGTTCGGGCACACGCAGGTCTGGCCACCGTTGCGAAACTTCGAGGCCATCAGGCCGTCGACTGCGGCGTCGAGATCCGCATCGTCGAAAACGATAAACGGCGCGTTGCCACCCAATTCCAGCGAGAGTTTCTTGAGCGTATCAGCCGATTCGCGCGCCAGGTGCTTGCCCACAGGCGTCGATCCAGTGAACGTGATTTTGCGCACACGTGAATCGGCGAGCCAGTTAGAAACGGCTGCCGGCGTGTGTTCGCGCGAGGCGGTCACGACGTTCAGCACGCCAGCCGGCAGGCCGGCCTCTTCGGCGAGACGAGCCAGCGCGAGAGCGGTAAGGGGCGTGTCTTCCGCGGGCTTGGCGACCACCGTACAGCCGGCGGCCAGCGCCGGCGCGATCTTGCGGGCGATCATCGCGAGCGGGAAATTCCACGGCGTGATGGCGGCGACCACGCCGACCGGTTCTTTGATCGCCATCATCCGCTTACCGGGCATCAAGGCGGGAATCATGTCGCCGTAGCTGCGTACGGCCTCTTCCGCAAACCATTCCACATACGACGCGCCATACGCCACCTCGCCGCGCGCTTCGGCGAGCGGCTTGCCCTGCTCGCGCGAGATGATGCGCGCGAGGTCCTCGCTATTGGCGACGATCGCCGCATGCCAGCGCTTGAGAAACTGCGCACGTTCGCGGGCTGTACGCTCGCGCCAGCCATCGAAAGCGGCGTGCGCTGCGTCGGTGGCGGCCTGGGCGTCGGCGTCGCTGCTGTCGGGCACGCTCGTAAATTCGCTTCCGCTAGCCGGATCGCTGACGGCATAGCGCGCGCCATCAATAGCATCGCGCCACTCGCCATTGATGAAGTTGTGCGAGCGGGAAAGTTCTGGACGATGGAGTGTGAGTGGCATGGCGAACGCCTGCAAGAATGAGTTCAGGATAACGAAATAGAAAGCCGGGAAAGCAGCACAAGATCATGCCGCGCCCATTCCTTCAATCAGTCAACGGAAACAGGCTTTCAATCGGATAGTGGTTCTTCACGAACGGCGACTTGATCACCACATAGCTGAAGTACTTTTCAATGCCGATGTTACGTTCCAGCAGATTCTCCATCACGCTCTGGTAATGCACGACGCTGCGCGTGACGAACTTGAGCAGATAGTCGTAGCCGCCGCTGACAAGGTGGCATTCGGCGATCTCATCCACGGTGCGGATGCTGGCCTCGAACTTGGCAAAGTCTTCGCGCCGATGGTCCTGCAAGGTCACTTCGGTAAACACGAGCTGGATGTCGCCGAGCTTGTTGAGCTGCAGATGTGCGCCGTAGCCCGCAATGTACCCGGCCTTCTCAAGACGCTTTACGCGAATCAGGCACGGGCTCGGCGAGAGGCCGACCGCATCCGCGAGGTCGACGTTGGTTATTCGGCCCTTCTTTTGGAGCTGGGACAGGATGCGCAGATCGATGCGGTCCAGCTTCATTGAACTAGCGTTGGTTGACACGGAGGCGATGACCTATGGAAGCGCGGCGACGGAACTATCGTAGCACGCTCCGACATGAAAAAATTTCACGGCAAACCCGTACGCAGCAAGCCTTTCGACGCATTACGCAGCCGCGCCGCGAGGCTGCCGCGCGATGCCCGAGATCAAGCCTCGGGCACGACCTCAGGCAAGACTGGCGCGTACTTCGGGCGCTTCCAGCACCGTATCGAGCGTTTTGCGCAGGCGTTCGAACATCACGTCGAATTCCTCGCGCGTGTAGCAGAGCGCCGGCGCGAAGCCGAGGATGTTGTCGTTGAAGGCGCGGAAGATCAGGCCGTTGCGATAGGCGGTGGTGGCGATCCGCTCGCTCAGGTTCAGTGCAGGGTCGAAGCGGCGCCTGGTGGCTTTGTCCGACACCAGTTCGAGCGCGCCGAGCAGGCCGCGGCTGCGGGCGTCGCCCACCAGCGGATGGTCGAGCAGGTCGCGCAGGCCCGCTTCGAAGCGCGGCGCCTGAGCCACGCCGTTCGCCAGCAGGCCGCCTTCGTGATAGAGCCGCAGCACTTCGAGACCGATGGCCGCGCTCACAGGATGCGCCGAATAGGTCTGACCATGGCCCACGGCTGAACCGGTGCCTGCACCATCGGCAATGCCGTTGTAGACCTCGTCGGACATCAGCACGGCGCCCATCGGCGCATAGCCCGCGGTGAGGCCCTTCGCCACCGTCATCAGATCCGGCTCGACGTCTTCGCCAGCACAGGCGAACAACGGGCCGGTGCGGCCGAAGCCGGTGATGACTTCATCGGCGACGAACAGGATATCGAGTTCGCGGCATGCGTCGCGCATCGCCTTGAGCCAGCCTTTCGGCGGCACGATCACGCCGCCCGAGCCCTGGATCGGCTCGCAGAAGAACGCGGCGACGCGTTCGGCGCCGAGCGCTGCGACCTTCGCGCGCAGCGCGGCAACCGACGCATCGATCACCGCTTGCGGATCGTTGCTCGTTTCGCTGCGATACAGATACGGCGAAGGAATGTAATGCTGGTTCGGCAAAGGAAGATCGAAGTTCTGATGAAACACGCCGAGTGCCGTCAGCCCCGCACCCACGGACGACGATCCGTGATACCCGCGCTCCAGCGCAATGAACTGCTTTTTCTGCGGCCGGCCGGTGGCGTTGTAGAAGTTCGTGATGTAGCGGACTGCCGCGTCCACCGCATCCGAGCCGCCCAGCGTGAAATACACGTGACGCAGCGAGGCGGGCGCCAGTTCAACCAGTTGTTCAGCAAGCCTGATCGCCGGTTCGCAGCCGAAATGGAAATAACCGGTGGCGTAGGGCAAGCGCGTCATCTGTTCGGTCGCGACGCGCACGATGCTCTCGTGACCGTAGCCGGTATTCACGCACCACAGACCGGAGAATGCGTCGAGCAGTTCGTTGCCCTCGCTATCGCGCAGCCATGCGCCACGGCCCGATTCGAGAATGGTCACGCCGCGCTTCTCGTGAGCACGCATGCTGGCAACCGGGTGGATCAGATGTTTGCGGTCGGATTCGATCAGTGAGGACGTGGACATGGTATGGGGTGCGTGAGTTGTGCGCGCAGCAATGCACGGAGTGCCGGAAAGGTGCGCGCAACGCGTGCCGCGAGCGCGAACCGCATGCAAACCATGGTAGCGGGACAGAAACAACGAAGACGCTGGGATTCGCCGCTGCTGGAAGGTGGGAATTGTGTTTTTGCAGGCGGCGCAGCATTTTGTGCTGCGCTGGCGCGCTCAATATCCGCGGGCGCGGTCCACCTGACCGATCAGCGGCTCGCCTTCGCGGTGGCGGCGCAGGTTGTCGAGCACGACTTCGACCGCGCTGTCCGGCTGCGTCACGCTGGCAATGTGCGGCGTCAGCATGACGCGCGGGTGATGCCATAGCGGATGATCCGCAGCTAACGGCTCGGGGTCCGCCACGTCCAGCACGGCGGCGCTCAGTTGCCCGCTTTCGAGCGCCTCTAGCAGATGATCCTGCTGCAGATGACCGCCGCGGCCTGTGTTGATCAGCGCGGCCCCGCGTGGCAATTGCGCAAACAGATCGCGGTTCAGGATATGCCGCGTTGCGGCCGTCAGCGGCAGCAGGCAGATCAGAATATCGGTGCGGGCGAGAAATTGCGGCAGCGTGTCGGCGCCCGCGAAACATTCGATCCCGTCGAGCTCGCGCGGCGAACGGCTCCAGCCGGCGCAGGGAAAGCCAAAACTGGCAAGGCGCGTCAGCACGGCCTCACCCAGTACACCGAGACCGAGCACGCCGACGCGCCGCTCGCCTGCGACGCGGGTGCGCACCGGCTGCCAGCGGCCTTCGCGTTGCTGCGCCGCATAGGTGAGCCAGTCGCGGTGCAGCGCCAGCGTGGCGAGCGTCGTGTATTCGACCATCCCCGCCACGATGCCCGGTTCGATCATCCGAACTACCGGCAGGTGCGCAGGAATGGCCGACAGATCGAACTGGTCGATCCCGGCACCCACCGAAAACACCAGTTCCAGATTGGGAAAGGCTGTGGCGAGATCGCGCGGCGGTTCCCAGACGGCGAGGTAGCGCACGGCGTGGGCGTCGTCGCCTGAACTGCCGTCCGGCCAAATGCGGAAGGGGATGTCGGGGGCTTTCTCGGCAAAGAGGCGCGCCCATTGGGCGCCGCGCACGGTGTCGGCCTTGTAGAGGAAGGTCATCTCGCGGGGTCCTGGGCGTCGTCGTTTGGGGAGGGCGGTGAGGATCTTTGGAGGCCTATAGCGCCTAACCGAGCGCCTGGTTGGTGATGGCGAAAACGCGTACGTCGCTTTCAGGCTGGGGCGCGGCGCCCCGCACCATGGTGACGACTGCATCCACCTGTTGCAGTCCGAGACCGTCGAGCCAGTCGGACAGACCTGAGTTACCGTCGACGTCGATACGCACGAACTTGCCTTCGTTCGATCCAACCAGGTGGCTGATCAGCGCCTGGGCGCCTTCGATATGCGGCGCCACCAGCGGCCCGATCACATGACCGCGGCCGAAGCGGCGCATCAGCGCGAAGCCAACCGGTTCGCCGTCGCGATCGAGCACGACACCTTCCGCCACGTTCAGCAACGCGCCCAGCACCTGCGTGCGGTCATAGCCTGCCGCGCGGTTTAACAGGGCCGAGAGCCGGCCCGGATCGCGCGCGCCGAGCGGACGGATCCGTTCGCCGGGCGCCAGTTGCACGGCCGGCGGATGCGCGCCACCCGTGCCCTGGTGTTGATGGATGCTGCCGATAGCCTTGAAGCCGAACTTTTCGTAGAGCGGCTGGCCGGCCGGCGTCGCGTTCAGGAAGGTGGTGCGCTCGCCGAGCGCGTCCATCGTGCGGGTCATCAGATCGCGGCCGATGCCGCGGCCTTGCTGTTCGGGAGCGACGATCACCATGCCGAGCGAGGCGTGATCCGCACCGAATTTCCAGTGCAACGCGGTGCCGAGCAGGGTGCCGTGGTCCTCGGCGCCGACGCCCGTGCCCAGGTTCAGCGCGAATTCCCAGTCTTCGCGGCGATGCGGCCATTTGACCGCCACGGACAGTTCGTGCGCGGCGGGCAGATCGCCGGCCGTCAGCGGACGAAACCGGACAGGTGCTCCAGCAAGCGGTTCAGTCACTTTCCACTCCTCTTCAATATGCCTGCGTAATGTCGCACCGGCAAAATACTGCGGCTAGGACGATCTTATTGCGCGAGCCGCACCGTGGGAATACCGCACGCTGCGCTGCGCACAGCCCTCATAACGCGTGCTCCGCGCGGTCGTGGCCGGTCATCATGGCAGCAAATGCTGCGCTATCGCCCGTACCATGATTCGAATCTCGTCTGCGACCTGGAATGGACACAATGGACAGCTTCGATCCCGCTCTGATTGCCGTACGCGGCGCGCACTTCATAGGTGGCCGCTACGTGGACGGCGCCGCTGCACTCGACGTCACGCGCCCCTCGGACGGCGCAGTCTACGCGGATCTGCCGATCGCCGACGCCGATCTGGTGGATCGTGCTGTCGAGGATGCCTGGCACGCCTTCAAGACCAGCGACTGGGCTCGCTGCGCGCCGCGCGAACGGGCGCGCACGCTGCGCCGCTGGGCCGAATTGATCGAGGCGGATGTGGACACGCTGGCGCGTCTGGAGTCGGTCGGCTCGACCCGGCCCATTCGCGATGCCGCCGCGTGGGATGTGCCGTTCACCGCCGAAGGTATCCGCTTCTACTCCGAATTCGCCGACAAGATCGGTGGCGAGGTGGCAGCGACGCGACCCGATCATCTTGGCATGATCATCGCCGAGCCGTACGGTGTGATCGGCGCGATCGCGCCGTGGAATTTCCCGCTGGTGATGGCGTCCTGGAAAATCGCCCCAGCGCTTGCAGCGGGCAATGCGGTGGTGCTGAAGCCGTCGGAGATGACGCCGTTTTCGGTGCTGCGTTTGGCCGAACTCGCGATCGAAGCCGGCATCCCGCCGGGCATCTTCAATGTCGTGCAAGGCGACGGGCGCGTCACGGGCGACGCACTGGTGCGTCATCCGAAGATCGCCAAAGTGACCTTCACCGGCTCGAGCCAGACCGGTGCGGCCATCATGACGGCCTGCGCGCAGACCGGCACCAAGCCTGTGACGCTGGAGCTTGGCGGCAAGAGTCCGCAAGTCGTGTTCGCGGATGCGCCCGATCTCGATCTGGTGGCGCGCCGTATCGCCGGTGCGATTGCCGGCAATGCGGGGCAGGTGTGCGTGGCGGGTTCGCGCTTGATCGTCGAACGTTCGGCTGCGCCGCGTCTGATCGACGGTATTGCCTCCGCGTTCGCTGCGTTGAAACCGGGGCACACGTGGGCCGCAGGCACGACGCTGCCGCCGATCATCTCGGCCAAGCAGGCACAGCGTATCGACGGCATCGTCGCGCGTAGCGTCGGGCAGGGCGCACAGATTGCCGCGGGCGGCACGCGCCTGCCGGTGGCTGGTGAGGGGGCCTTCTACGCGCCGACCATCCTGACCAACGTGACTGCAGACTCCGAGGCTGTGCGCGAAGAAGTGTTCGGGCCCGTGCTCACGGTGCAGACCTTCGATGACGAAGACGAGGCGCTCGCGCTCGCCAGCCACGAGAAATACGGTCTTGCGTCGGGCGTTCATACGGCCGATCTGAGCCGCGCGCTACGTGCCATGCGTAGCATCGAAGCGGGCACGGTGTGGATCAACCGCTATGGGCGTACTTCCGATTTTGTGATTCCCACTGGTGGCTACAAGCAATCCGGACTCGGCAAGGATCTCGGCCGCCAGGCGTTTGAAGCGAATCTGCGTTTCAAGAGCGTGCTGATCGAT
This sequence comes from Paraburkholderia sp. GAS82, assembly GCF_050436285.1. Lineage (NCBI taxonomy): Bacteria > Pseudomonadati > Pseudomonadota > Betaproteobacteria > Burkholderiales > Burkholderiaceae > Paraburkholderia > Paraburkholderia sp. GAS82. Next base: position 574,960 of record NZ_JBNDLX010000005.1, on the reverse strand, counting down.
CTGAATCAGGGGGCTTGAATCTGCGTGCGGGCGTGGCTTTCACGCGCGTCGATTTCAGCTCATACATAAGCCCTGCTGCGCGTAGCACGATGTGCTGCTAAAGCGCCATCTATAGCGTCCAATACGGCCGCGTCGGTCTCCGATGCGGCCGTTGTCGTTTATGTCGTCGCCTGGCGATCGCCGTCGCGGACCCCGTGAAGCCTTGATTAGCCCGGTTGAGAGCGCCCGCGTAAGGGCATACCCGGGTCGACGAAATGCTGTTCTGAGCCCCTTCAGCGGATGCCGCATACTGTGCTGCGAGCGCAGCGAAAAACGGCGGATTGTGTGTTCAGCGCCGTCCATAACACGACAACCCGCATTTTTTGGGGTGGTGTAATTCTCTTCAAGCAGCCGTCGCCGCGCGTGCAGTGACTGCTTTCCCGCTGACTATTGCCCACCACAGGACATAGACATGACCCGCTTCAGGCCCAAATACATCACCTTCGACTGCTACGGTACGCTGACCCGTTTCCGCATGGGCGACATGGCCCGCGAAATTTTTGCCGACCGCGTCAGCGCCGACCATATGGATCAGTTCGTGCGCGACTTCTCGGCGTTTCGCCTTGACGAAGTGCTCGGCGCCTGGAAGCCGTATCAGGAAGTCGTGAAGAACGCCGTGCGCCGCACGCTCAAGCGCTGGAATCTCGCCTACGACGACGCCGAAGCCCAACGTTTCTACGACGCCGTCCCGACCTGGGGGCCGCACGCGGATGTGCCGGAAGGTCTTGCCAAGGTCGCGAAGGAAATCCCGCTGGTGATTCTGTCGAACGCATCGAACGACCAGATCCAGAGCAATGTCGACAAGCTCGGCGCACCGTTTCATGCTGTGTTCACAGCGCAAATGGCACAAGCGTACAAGCCGCGTCTGCAAGCGTTCGAATATATGCTGGACAACCTCGGCTGCGGCCCGGAAGACATCCTGCATGTGTCGTCGAGCCTGCGCTACGACCTGATGTCGGCCAACGATCTCGGCATCAAGAACAAGGTGTTTGTCGCGCGCGGTCATGAACCGTCCACGCCGTTCTACAACTACACCGAGATCAAGGACATCGGCGGTCTGGCCGGCGTCGTCGGTCTTTAGGCCTTGTTTGACGCACTGATGCACTGACGCGCTCAAGCGCGAAGGAACCCGATGAAGCTTGATTCGTACTGGCTCGACACTGCGCCGCCGTTTCTGCACGGGCAGCAAGGCCCGCTCGAAGGCGGCTCCGATGTGGTGGTGATCGGCGGCGGCTTTACCGGCCTGTCTGCGGCACTCGAGTTGGCGAAGCGCGGTATTCCGGTGACGGTGCTGGAAGCCGGACGCATAGCCGGTGAAGCGTCGGGCCGCAACGGCGGCCAGTGCAACACCGGTCTCGCGCACGACTATGCGGCGCTGGCCGAGCGTATCGGTGCGGACAATGCGCGCGATTTCTATCGTGCGTATGAGAGTGCGGTAGGGACGGTGGCGTCGATCGTCAGCGAAGAGAAGATCGATTGCGATTTTTTCCGCGGCGGCAAGATCAAGCTCGCGGCCAAGCCTCAGCACTTCGACAAGCTTGCCAAAAGCTACGAATCGCTATTGCGCAATGTCGATTCGGATGTCGAACTGATTCCTCCGGAACGGATTCGCGAGGAAGTCGGCTCCGATGGTTTTTACGGTGGCCTCGTGCAGCGCAACGGTGCGCAGATGCATATGGGCAAGTTTGGCGTGGGCCTTGCGAATGCCGCTGTCAAACACGGCGCGCGCATTTTTGAGTACACACCGGTGACGGGCCTCAAGCGCCTCGAAGGCGAACGTTACGAAGTGGCCACCGAGTTCGGAAAGATCCGCGCCGGGCGCGTACTGGTTGCTACCGGCGCTTCGCAGATCGGCCCATTGCAGTGGTTCCGGCGCCGCATTGCGCCGGTAGGCAGCTTTATCGTCGTCACCGAACCTTTGACGACCGCACAACTCGACGAGATCGTGCCGAAGCGCCGCGCTTATGTGACCACACGCAACATCGGCAACTACTTTCGCGCGACGGCCGACAACCGTTTGCTGTTCGGCGGTCGCGCCCGTTTTGCCATGTCGAATCCGCGTTCCGACGAAAAGAGCGGCCAGATCCTGCGTGCAGGTCTCGCCAACTACTTTCCGAAACTGGCCGACGTGGGCCTCGATTATTGCTGGGGCGGCCTCGTCGACATGACGGCGGACCGGTTGCCGCGCGCGGGCCAGCATGAGGGACTGTTTTACTCGATGGGCTACAGCGGCCATGGTGTGCAGATGTCGGTGCACATGGGTCGCTTGATGGCCGACGTGATGTTCGGCGCCGCCGCGAGCAACCCATGGCGCAAGCTGGAGTGGCCCGCCATTCCTGGCCATTTCGGCCATGCGTGGTTTCTGCCGCTGGTGGGCGCGTATTACCGTTTGCAGGACATTCTGCATTGAACCGATGCAGGGGCAGTACTGTTGTTTGCCGTAGCAGCGCATCTCGTTGCTACGGTTTTCACCAACCATTCCGAGGATGACCATGTTGCGTTTTACCCGTGAGCTTCGCCCCGCAGCACGCCTGCAAGCCGTTCAACGCTTCGCTCTTCAGGCTGGCGTAGCCCTTTCCATGATGTTCGGCGCAAGCCTGAGCCATGCCGATACGCCGACGCTGACCGCGGGTTCGCCGCCGTCGAGCGCACCGACCACCTTCATGGATGTGAAGACGCAGAAGATCGAAGGCCTGATGCCCGATGTGGTGGATGCAATCGGCAAGCGCGAAGGCTTCAACGTCTCGTTCGATGCGGTGCCGTTTTCGGCGCTGATCCAGTCGGCCGTATCGGGCAAGATCGACATCATCGTGGCGGGCATGACACCGACGCCGAAGCGCGCTGAAGTAGTCGACTTCTCGCAACCGGTTACCGCATTCGGCGAAGGCATCATCGTCAAGGATTCGAACAAGACGGATTACAAGTCGGTGCAGGACCTGAAGGGCACCGTAGTGGGCGCGCCCACCGGCACCGATTACGGCGATCAACTGGTCAAGCTCGGCATTTTCAAGGAAGTGAAGATGTACGACAGCCCCGCCGACATGACGCGCGACGTGGTGCTGGGCCGCATTACCGCCGGCTTTAGCGACTATCCGATTCTCAAGGCGCAGGAAGCGTCGGGCGGCCTGCGCGGCGCGCGCGTGGTGAACGACTACGTGCCGATGGAGAAATTCGACATCGCCATCGCCGTGAAGAAGGGCAATGGTGCACTGCTCGCCAAGATCAACGATGCTCTGACGAAGATGAAGGCCGACGGCTCGCTCAATGCGATCCTGAAGAAGTGGAATCTCGCAAGCTGAACGCGAACCCACCCCGATTCTGAAGAGCACACCGTATGCATTGGCGCGATATAACCGATTTTGTCCCGATTCTGTTCACGGGCGCCCTGATGAGCATCCTCATCACGCTGGGGTGTCTGGTATTGAGCACCGTGCTCGGACTCGTCTGGGCGTTGTTGAAAATGTCGCGCCATCCCGGTGTCGTCACGGTGGTCAGCGCGATGATCAACGTGGTGCGCGGTTTGCCGATGATCGTGCTGCTGTTTTACATCTACTTCGTGCTGCCGGATGTCGGCATTCAGATGACGGCGCTCGAAGCGAGCATCATTGGTCTGGGCTTCGGTTACTCGACCTATGTGGCGGAAATCATCCGCTCGGGCATCGAGGCCGTCGACCCTGGCCAGTTCGAAGCGGCCCAGTCGATCGGCATGGGTCGCGTGAAGACGATGTATCGCGTGATCCTGCCGCAAGCCGTGCGCGTCGCGTTGCCGCCGTATGCGAATACGCTGGTCATGATGTTGAAGGACTCGTCGCTGGCTTCGACGATCACCGTTGCCGAGATGACGCGTGAAGGTCAGTTGATCGCGGCGTCCACGTTTCAGAACGTGACGGTCTATACGCTGGTGGCGCTGGGGTACCTGGCGATGAGTCTGCCGCTGATGAGCCTGACGCGTCATCTGGAAAAGCGTTTCGGCAAGCACAAGGCGAAGTAACCGCGACAAGAAGGCGACATGAAGGCTGTACGAACGCTAAACGAGGCCTCTAGCGAGGTCGCAAGCCGGGCCTCAAGCGAGGATGCCATGATCGAGATCGTTGATGTGCACAAGAGCTTCGGCGCCGTTCCGGTGCTGAAGGGCATTTCGTTGAATATCAAGCAGGGCGAAGTAGTGTGCCTGATCGGCGCATCGGGTTCCGGGAAATCGACTCTGCTGCGCTGTATCAACGCGCTCGAGTCGTACGATACCGGTGACATCAAGCTGATGGATCAGCGCGTCGAGCAACGCTCGCGCCACATCAACCGCTTGCGTACGCAAGTGGGCATGGTGTTTCAGCGCTTCAATCTGTTTCCGCATCGCACTGCGCTCGAAAATGTGATGGAAGGCCCTGTTCATGTGAAGGGCGAGCCGAAGCAGCAGGCGCATCGCGAGGCGATCGAATTGCTCGGCAAAGTGGGGCTCGGCGAGAAGCTCCATGCGTATCCGCACCAGCTCTCGGGTGGCCAGCAGCAACGTGTGGCAATTGCGCGCTCGCTTGCCATGAAGCCGAAGGCGATTCTGTTCGACGAACCGACTTCCGCGCTCGATCCAGAACTGGTAGGCGAAGTGCTCGCGGTGATGCGCACGCTCGCGCGCGAGGGCATGACGATGCTGGTGGTCACGCATGAAATGGGCTTTGCCCGCGAAGTGGCCGACCGGGTGTGCTTTCTGCACGGTGGTCTGATTATCGAAGAAGGCAGCGCGCAGCAGGTGCTGTGCTCGCCGCGCGAGCCGCGCACGCGCGAATTTCTGCGTCACGTGCTCACGAACCGGATGGAGACGACAGACGATAGCGCTGGCGCCAATAACGATGGCCACGCGCATGGAGCGACAGCATGAACGGACGATTCATCCGGCTCGGTGAGACCGGACGCAAGAGCGTGAAGATTCGCGTGGACGGTAAAGAGGTAGAAGCGCTCGCAGGCGACACGCTGCTGGTGGCGATGCTCTGCTCTGTGGATCATGTGCGTCAATCGGAATTCGGCAATGAGGTGCGGGCGGGCTTCTGCCTGATGGGCGCCTGCCAGGACTGCTGGGTCTGGACCTCAGACGGCGAGCGGCTGCGTGCCTGCACGACCGTGGTCAGCGAGGGGCTGCATATCCTGACGACACAAGCGGAGGAGCAATGGGCGAACCTGTGATGGGCCAACCTCGCGTGATTATCGTCGGTGCGGGGCCGGCGGGTGTGCGTTGTGCGCAGACGCTGCTGGCTGCCGGCATCCGCCCGATCGTCATTGATGAAGGCCGCCGCGACGGCGGGCAGATTTATCGACGTCAGCCGGAGAATTTTTCTCGCCCTTACGCGAAGTTGTATGGGACTGAAGCTCCCCGCGCGGAGGATTTGCACAACACGTTTCAACGTTTGCGTCCGCAACTCGATTATCGGCCGGAAACGCTCGCGTGGAATGTCGCCGAGCGCAAGCTGCATGTCGTTCGTGACGGGCACGCAAGCTCACTGCCTTATGACGCGTTGATCCTGTGCCCAGGCGCGACCGATCGTCTGATGCCGGTAAAAGGCTGGCAATTCGCGGGCACTTACAGCCTCGGTGCGTCGCAGATTGCGTTGAAGTCGCAAGCCGTTTCGATTGGCCGCAAAGTGGTGTTCATGGGCTCGGGACCGTTGCTGTACCTGGTCGCGAGTCAGTATGTGCAAGCCGGCGCTCAAGTGGCGGCAGTGCTCGATACGTCGAAGCTCGGGCAACGTCTGCGCGCGCTGCCGAAACTGCTGGCGCGGCCCGATGTATTGAAGAAGGGCGCCGCGCTCGTCTCTTCACTCAAGAAGGCGGGCGTTGTTGTAGAGAACGGCATCGAGCCACTGGAAATCGTGGGCTCTGACGCCGCCGGCGTGCAAGGCGTGAGCTATCGAAATGCAAGAGGACAGGTACAGCAGATCGCCTGCGATGCGGTAGCGCTCGGCTATCACCTGCGCCCTGAAACGCAACTCGCCGATCTCGCGCGCTGCGCGTTCCGCTTCGACGACAAGTCGCGCCAGTGGTTGCCGCAGATCGACGAACTGGGCCGCAGCTCGGAAGCGGGCGTGTATCTCGCAGGCGACGGTGCGCGTGTGCTCGGCGCAGACGGTGCGGAACTGGCAGGCCGTCTTGCCGCCTACGCGGCATTGCAGGACCTAGGTCACGATATTGACGCCACTACGCTGGACGAACTGAAACGCCAGCAACAGAAGATGGATCGTTTCCGCCAGGGCTTGGTGGATGCTTTTCCGTGGCCCGCTGCGCAAGCCGCGCGCCTCTCTGACGACACAGTGGTGTGCCGGTGCGAAGGCATCACCGTTGGCGAACTACGCCGTGTGATCCGGGAAGAAGGCGCATGCGAAGCGAATCGCGCTAAAGCCTTCAGCCGGGTCGGCATGGGACGCTGCCAGGGTCGCTATTGCGGCCATGCAGCAGCGGAAATCATCGCGGATGCGGCCGCTGTGCCGGTCGAACTGGTCGGCCGCTTGCGCGGGCAAGCGCCTGTCAAGCCGCTTTCGATCGCTACCGTTGAGGAGGTCGAATGAGTCGCTCGCAAGCAGATGTGATCATTGTCGGTGGCGGCTTCATGGGCGCAGCCACCGCATTTTTCCTGCGCCAGCGCGGCCGTTCGGTGATTCTGCTCGAGCGTGGCCTCGTCGGACAGCAGGCCAGCGGCGTCAACTTCGGCAATGTGCGGCGCCAGGGGCGTTTCTTGCCGCAACTGCCGCTCGCGAATCGTGCGCGTGAGATCTGGGGCAAGTTGCCGGAACTGATCCAGCACGACGCAGAGTTTCTGATGTCGGGCCACATTCGCATCGCCTATCGCGACGAACAGGCCGACCAGTTTGAAATCTATGCAAAAGAGGCCAGCCAGTACGGCTTAAAGCTGGACCTCTTTCGCGGCGCTGAAATGAAGGCACGCTTTCCGTTCCTTGGCCCGGAAGTGCTGTGTGCGTCGTATTCGGAGAAAGACGGTCATGCGAATCCGCGGCTCGCGGCGCCGGCATTCGGGCGTGCCGCGGCACGTCTCGGTGCGCAGATTATCGAGAACACGGAGATCTTGACCGTCGAAAAGGAAGGCGCGGAATTTCGCGCTACCAGTGCGGATGGCCGCACGTTTCATGCGCCGGTGCTGTTAGTGACTGCCGGGGCATGGGGTAGTCTGTTGAGCGAACAGTTCGGCGAGCCGGTGCCGATCGCCGTGCATGGCCCGCAAATGGCCGTGACCGAACCGACCACCTATGGAATCCGTCCGGTAGTGGGCGTGTCCTCGCCGAATATCGAGGAAGTGCTGTATTTCCGCCAGGTCAAGCGCGGCAACATCGTGATTGGCGGTTGTGCGCGGGGGCCGGCTTACCCCGACGTGCGGCGCGCTTATGTGTTGCCGCAGAACACCATGCTGCAGTTTCGTCAGATGCACCGCCTTGCGCCGGCGCTGGCGAAGCTCAATATTATCCGCGTGTGGAGCGGGATTGAAGGCTATATGCCCGATGATCGTCCGGTCATGGGCGCAAGCGGCAATGTCAGCGGCCTTTACTACGCGTTCGGTTTTTGCGGACATGGCTTTCAGCTCGGACCGGGCGTGGGCGACACGATGGCCGAACTGATCGACACCGGCGCAACCAGCACGCCGCTGGAACCGTTCGATATTCGCCGTTTTGCCACCGTGGCCACACGGGCACAGCAAGCTGCTTAGGAATCGAGATCATGCTGACCGATCACGCAAGCATGTTTGCGGACGATGTGACCGAGAAGGCACCGGTCGCATCGCTTCGTCTTGATCTGGCTACGACGCGCGCACAACCGCGTCGTGCGACGAGGCCCATAGAACGGGCGATCGAGTTCATCGAAACATCGTTCTCCCAACCTGTGACGCTCGCCACACTCGCTGCCAAGGCGGAGTTGAGCGTATCGCGCTTTGCAGCGCTATTTCGCGCGGAGATGGGGATCTCGCCGCATCGCTATGTTTGCCAGGTCAGAATCCGGCACGCGCAGCGTCTTTTGCGTGGAGGGTTGCCGCCGTCGATCGTGGCGACGGAAGTGGGCTTCTTCGATCAGAGCCACCTCGGCCGGCATTTCAAGCGTGCTGTGGGCACGACGCCTAGCGCGTACCTGGCGTCGCGTAGTTAGGGTGCTGTTGGTGCACAGCTGGCGGGTGGCTAGCTATAGCTGGCGAGTAGCTAACGCGAGGCCGCACGCGGTGGCCTCGCTGCAGGCTCAATCAAACGTAGTTACCAATCCGTTCCGCAATCGCCGCACCAATCTCATCCGTCGACGCTTCCCCGCCCATATCGCGCGTGCGCGGTCCTTGCTTCAGCACGTCCGAGATCGCCGCCACAATCGCTTCATGCGCATCGTGCTCAGCGCCCGCACCTTCGCCGAGGAAGTCGAGCATCATCGCCGCGGACCAGATCATCGCGACCGGATTGGCGATATGCTTGCCTGCAATATCCGGCGCCGAGCCGTGAACCGGTTCGAATAGCGAAGGGAAGTGCCGCTCCGGATTCAGGTTCGCGGACGGGGCAATGCCGATCGTGCCCGTGCAGGCCGGACCGAGATCCGAGAGAATGTCGCCGAACAGGTTGGACGCAACCACTACATCGAAGCGCTGCGGCTGCAACACGAAACGCGCGCACAGGATGTCGATATGCTGCTTGTCCCACGTGATGTCGGGGTACGTGGCCGCGATTTCGGCGGCGCGTTCGTCCCACCAAGGCATGCTGATGGAAATGCCGTTGCTCTTGGTTGCTACCGTCACATGACGCCGGGCGCGGCGTTGCGCGAGATCGAAGGCGAACTTCAATACGCGGTTGGTGCCGTGACGCGTGAAGATGGACTGCTGCATCACCACCTCGCGCTCGGTGCCCTCGAACATCTTGCCGCCCACCGACGAATACTCGCCCTCGGTGTTCTCGCGCACGACGAAGAAGTCGATGTCTTTCGCGTTGTGTTCGGCGAGCGGCGAGCGCACGCCTTCAAACGTGCGTGCCGGACGCAGATTGACGTACTGGTCGAACTCGCGGCGGAACTTGAGAAGCGAGCCCCACAGCGAGATATGATCGGGCACGGTGTCGGGCCAGCCGACCGCGCCGAACAGGATGGCATCGCAACCGGCAAGCTGGGTTTTCCAGTCGTCGGGCATCATCTGGCCGGTTTGCGCGTAGTAGTCGCAACTGGCCCACTCGATGTGCTTGTACGAGAGTTCGATGCCGAAGCGGCGATTGACTGAGTCGAGGACGCGGAGTGCTTCCGGCATTACTTCACGGCCGATGCCGTCGCCGGGGATCACGGCGATACGATGTTGTTTGCGGGTCATGTCGAACGTCCGGATGAATGGCGTTGGGCCGTAGATGGGAGACAATGCGCGGCGCGACGGCAGGCCACGCGAGTGAATCCATTCTATTGATCCGGACGAGGCGAAACAGCCCTTTGCAGGTTAATCCACTTTCCACGAATCGTGAATAAAACGCCCAATCTCGCCGACCTTCGCGTGTTCTGTGCTGTTGCGCGGCATGCCAGTTTCAGCGCCACCGCGGAATTGCTGGGCGTGTCGCCCGCGTTCGTCAGCAAGCGTGTCGCCATGCTCGAAGCCGATCTCGGCACGCGCTTGCTATACCGCTCCACGCGGCGCGTGACGATCACCGAGGCGGGCGCGCAGGTCTTCGCCTGGGCCGAGAAAATTCTCGATGACGTGGAGCACCTGGTCGAAGATGTCTCCACGACTCAGCGCATCCCGAGCGGCACGTTGCGCATTTCCAGCAGCTTCGGCTTTGGCCGGCATGTGGTTGCGCCCGCGGTGGCGCGCTTGTCGGCTGCGTATCCGCAACTGAATGTGCGGCTTGACCTGCTCGACCGGATCGTCGATGTTGCTGCGGAGGGTTTCGATCTGGACGTGCGCATCGGCGACGAGATCGCGCCGCATCTGATTGCGCGCAAGCTGGCGGCGAATCATCGGGTGTTGTGTGCGTCGCCGGAGTATCTGGAACGTCATGGCAAGCCGCGCGAATTAGCGGACCTCGTTGCGCACCGCTGTCTGGTCATCAAGGAGCGCGATCACCCGTTAGGCGTGTGGCGGCTCAGCGTCAAGGGCAAGGAGACGCAGTTGAAGGTGACTGGGCCGCTCTCGACAAATCACGGAGAGATCGCGGTGCAATGGGCCGTGGCCGGGTACGGCATCGTACTGCGTTCGATCTGGGACGTCGCGCCGTTGCTGGCGAACGGTACGCTTGTGCAGGTGTTGCCGCAGGTGTCCCAGGCCGCGAACGTATGGGCGGTGTATCCCGAACGCCGTGCGAGTTCTGCAAAAGTGCGGGCGTGCGTGGACTTTCTGGTGAAAGAGTTCAAGGGGTGGAAGGGCGGCGCGGCGCTTCACAGTGCGTCATGAAAAATCACTCCGAGCGTGTGGCGATGCCCTGAAAGCAGCCGGCTCACGCCGTGCCGCATGTTGACCCGGTAACTGCCGCGTGTTCCCTGCACGGGGTGATGATGCACGGCGAACACAACAGCATCGCCTTTACGTAACGGCATCACCGCAACGCGCGATTGCATACGCGGCCGCTGCTCGGTCAGCACAAACTCGCCGCCGGTGAAATCTTCTCCCGGCTCGGAGAGCAGGATAGCCAACTGCAGCGGAAACACATGCTCGCCGTACAGATCCTGATGCAGACAGTTGTAGTCGTCCTTCGCGTACTGAAGGATCAGCGGCGTCGGCCGTATCTGACCGGCATCGTGGCAACGGCGGATGAATTCGGCGTGCTGCGCGGGGTAGCATGCGTCGATATGCATGAGCGTGTTCCATCGGTTCGCTACCGGCACCAGATGCGGATATACCGAGCGGCGCAGCGTAGCAATCAGATCGGGCAGTGGATAGCCATAGTACTTGTATTCGCCGCGACCGAAACCGTGGCGCTCCATCACAACCCGGCTGCGATATAGCTCATCGCATGAATACAGCGCGCTGAGCGCATCGCATGCCTGCGGCGACAGAAGGCCTTGAATCATCGCGCTGCCTTGCTGGTCGAGATTCTGCTCGACGTTCCACCAGTCAACTGCCTCGATGCGGCGCGCCGTCTCTGCGTCCGATGCATCAAGTAAAGCAATGGTCGTATCGGTGACGTTCGCGTTTTGGGGAACGTGCTTCAGAACGGTGTTCATGCGAGGCTCCAGATTCTGCTTCAATAGACCCAGTGTATGAAAATGCGCGTCGCCGGACACCCCGGGTCTTGCTTTCCAATTCGGTGGAACTCCTGTGGCGGGCAGCAGTCATGGATTTGAAAGGCCAGGTCTTAACCAAATCCAAAGACTCGCTTCAGAAATGCGAACTTCGCGAAACGTGCCATAAGGTTCATAGTAATAGTCTGTTTAGCTTATCCGGAGTGCCGCCCATGTCCGCTTCTCCCCAGAGTCTCGACGCCTGGCTCGAAAAGCAGGAGATCGTCAAGGACACCATCACCGCCTTTCCCCTGGCGGCGTTGGCAGCAACGCTGGACCGGACCGAAGCGGGCGATGTGGTCCCGCCAATGTGGCATTGGCTGTATTTCTTGCCGGTATCGCCGCTGGCAGAGAAGGGGCCGGACGGTCATCCGAAGCGCGGCGGTTTTCTCCCGCCCGTGCCGTTGCCGCGGCGGATGTGGGCCGGTGGGCGTCTCACGTTCCATGAGCCGCTGAAAGTGGGCGAGCGTGCCGTGCGCACCTCGACCATCGCCAACATCGAGGACAAGACGGGCCGCTCGGGCCGTCTCGTGTTCGTCACGGTGCAGCATACGGTTGAGGTTGGCGGCGAGCTGAAGATCGAGGAAGAGCACGACATCGTCTATCGGGACGCGCCGCACCCCGATGCGCCTCCGCCAAAAGCGGCGCCTGCGCCGGAGGGCGAAACGTGGCGGCGCACGATTCAAACTGACCCGGTATTGCTGTTCCGCTATTCGGCACTGACCTTCAACAGCCACCGCATTCACTACGACTACCCCTACGTGACCGGGGTTGAGGGTTATCCGGACCTGGTCGTGCACGGCCCGTTGATTGCGACGCTGCTAGTTGACCTCGTGCGCCGCGAGTTACCCGACGCCACGCTGCAAAGTTTTGCTTTCAAGGCGCTACGTCCGACCTTCGCGAACCACCCGTTCACTGTTTGCGGCAAGCCCTCTGACGACGGCAAGACGATCGATCTGTGGGCCAAAGATCACGAGGGTTATCTGACGATGCGCGCCACGGCGGCAATAGCCTGACTCGGGCCGCCGCTGTGCCGCACCGCCGAACTTCAACGCTTGCCCTCGAACACCAACTGCCATTTCCATGCAAACGACGCAATCCGATTCTTTCCAGGACATTCGCGAAGCTGTACGCGATCTCTGCCAGCAGTTTTCCGGTGAATACTTTCGCAAGATCGACGAGGCGCGCGGCTATCCCGAAGCCTTCGTCGATGCTCTGACCAAAGCGGGCTGGCTCGCCGCGCTGATTCCGCAGGAGTACGGCGGCTCGGGACTCGGTCTGACTGAAGCGTCGGTCATCATGGAGGAAATCAACCGGGCCGGCGGCAACTCGGGCGCGTGTCACGGGCAGATGTACAACATGGGCACGCTGCTGCGGCACGGCTCGGCGGAGCAGAAACTCAGGTATCTGCCGCAGATCGCCAGCGGAGATTTGCGTCTGCAATCGATGGGGGTGACCGAGCCCACCACCGGCACGGACACCACCAGGATCAAGACCACCGCCGAGCGTCGCGGCGACCGCTACGTGATCAACGGACAGAAGGTGTGGATTTCGCGTGTGCAGCATTCGGATCTCATGATCCTGCTTGCCCGCACCACGCCGCTTGCTGACGTAAAGAAGAAATCCGAGGGCATGTCGATCTTTATCGTCGATCTGCGCGAGGCGATCGGCCACGGTTTGACCGTGCAGCCGATCCTGAACATGGTCAATCACGAGACCAACGAACTGTTCTTCGACAACCTCGAAATTCCCGCGGAAAACCTGATCGGCGAAGAAGGTCAGGGCTTTAAATACATTCTCGATGGGCTGAATGCGGAACGCACGCTGATCGCAGCGGAGTGTATCGGCGACGGGTATTGGTTCGTCGACAAGGTTTCGGCTTATGTGAAAGAGCGCGTCGTCTTCGGTCGCCCGATTGGGCAGAACCAGGGGGTGCAGTTTCCTATCGCGCGCTCGTACGTCAATGTCGAGGCTGCGAGCCTGATGCGTTTCGAAGCCGCACGCCGCTTCGACGCGCATGAACCGTGCGGTGCCCAGGCGAACATGGCCAAACTGCTGGCGGCGGACGCCTCGTGGGAGGCAGCGAACGCGTGTCTGCAATTTCACGGCGGTTTTGGTTTTGCATGCGAATACGACGTAGAGCGCAAGTTTCGCGAAACGCGCCTGTATCAGGTTGCGCCGATTTCGACGAACCTGATTCTCTCGTACGTGGCCGAGCATATTCTCGGCTTGCCGCGTTCGTTCTGATGTTCTGTCTGATTGTGAACGTGAGGTGTAGATGAGACCCCTCGACGGTATCAAGGTCGTCACACTCGAGCACGCCATCGCGGCGCCGTTTTGCACACGCCAGCTTGCCGATCTCGGCGCGCGCGTGATCAAGGTGGAGCGGCCGCGCGTAGGCGATTTCGCGCGCGGCTACGATGAACGGGTGCACGGTCTGTCTTCGCACTTCGTCTGGACCAACCGGTCGAAGGAGAGCCTCGCACTCGATCTTAAGCAACCGGAAGCCGCGAAGATTCTCGACGCACTGGTCGCCGATGCGGATGTGCTCGTGCAAAACCTCGCTCCGGGCGCAGCGGACCGGCTTGGGCTCGGCTACGAGACCTTGAGCGGGAAATATCCGAAGCTGATCGTGTGCGATATTTCCGGCTACGGCTCGGACGGTCCGTATCGCGACAAGAAGGCCTATGACCTGCTGATCCAGAGCGAATCGGGCTTCCTGTCGATCACTGGTTCACCCGGTGAGCCCGCCAAGGCCGGTTGCTCGATCGCCGATATCGCGGCAGGCATGTACGCGTATTCGAATATCCTCAGCGCGTTGCTGCTGCGCGCACGCACGGGGCGCGGTTGCCGCATCGATGTGTCGATGCTGGAGAGCATGGTCGAGTGGATGGGTTATCCGCTCTACTACGCTATTGATGGTCAAACACCCCCGCCGCTGTCTGGCGCTGCGCACGCGACCATCTATCCCTATGGCCCGTTCCCCGCGGGCGACGGCAAGATTGTGATGCTTGGCTTGCAGAACGAGCGCGAATGGAAGCTGTTTTGCGAGCAGGTGCTTGTGCAACCCGAGCTTGCCACCGATCCGCGCTTTGCATCGAATTCGAAACGCACGTCTGCACGTGAGGCACTGCGCGCGGTGATTGTCGAGGCATTCGCGCCGTTGACGGCGGCACAAGTGATCGAGCGCCTGGAAGCGGCCGGCATTGCCAACGCGCAGATGAATACGCTCAACGACGTATGGGTGCATCCGCAATTGGCTGCGCGCGAGCGTTGGCAAGAGGTCGGCACGCCGGCCGGCATGATCCCAGCCTTGTTGCCGCCGGGCTTACCCACCAGCTTTGACCCGCGCATGGACCCCGTCCCGGCATTAGGCGAACACACCGACGCGATCTTGCGCGAACTCGGTTACGACAGCGCGCAGATCGATGCGCTGCGCGTGGCCGGCACCATCTGAGGCTTTCACCATGACCGATCACCCGAGCCGTACGCTGGCGACATTTGCCGCACAACTGGACTTCGATTCCATTCCCCACGCGGTGGTCGAACGCACCGTCAATCTGTACGTGGACTGGTTAGGCTCGGCGCTTGCCGGTAAAGGCGCGCGGCCGGTCGAGACCATTGCACGTTTTGCCCGCCAGGCGGGCGGCGGTCTTGCAGAGGGGCCATGTGAAGTCTTGATCGATCGCAGTCGCGCGACACCGTATTTCGCGGCAATGGTGAACGGTGCAGCCTCGCATTTCGCCGAGCAGGACGATGTGCACAACGGTTCGGTTTTTCATCCGGCCACCGTCGTGTTCCCGGTGGCGCTCGCGCTGGCGCAAGCGAACCACGCATCGGGGCGCGAATTCATCGCGGCAGCGGTGGTGGGTTATGAGGTTGGGATTCGCATAGGCGAGTTTCTCGGCCGCTCGCACTACAAGGTTTTTCATACTACCGGCACGGCTGGTACGGTCGCAGCCGCCGCCACCGCGGGCCGGCTGCTCGGTCTTACGCCCGCGCAAATGCTGGACGCCTTCGGCTCGGCAGGCACCCAGGCGAGCGGCCTGTGGGAATTCCTGCGCGATGCGGCGGATTCGAAACAACTGCATACCGCGATGGCTGCGGCCAACGGCCTGATGGCCGCCCAACTCGCCGCCGACGGCTTCAAGGGCGCGACGCACATTCTCGAAGGTGCGCAAGGGATGGCAGCGGGTATGTCGAGCGACGCGGATCCCGCGCGTCTGGTCGACCGACTGGGCAGCCGCTGGGCCACCGCCGAAACGTCGTTCAAGTATCACGCTGCTTGCAGGCACACGCATCCTGCGGCGGACGCACTGCTTTCGGTGGTTCAGCAACACACCTTGGCACCGCAGGAGATCGCGAAGGTCACCGCTCACGTGCATCAAGGCGCAATTGATGTGCTGGGCCCCGTCGTCAATCCGCGCACCGTGCACCAGGCGAAGTTCAACATGGGAACGGTGCTGGGCCTCGTCGCTTATCACGGTTATGCGGGCGTGACCGAGTTCGAACAGGGCTTCGACGACGACGCGATCGCCGCCTTCCGCGACAAGGTCGAGATGGCCTTCGACGCTGAAGTAGACGCTGCTTATCCAGCGCGCTGGATCGGCAAGGTCACCGTCGAGACGCAGGACGGCCGCACGCTGCACGGTCGTGTGGACGAGCCCAAGGGCGACCCTGGCAATACGCTGACGCGTTCCGAGCTTGCGACCAAGCTGCAGCGACTGGCGGCGTTTTCCGGCGCAGCCTCTGAGGAAGAGGCGTCGCAGTTGCTCGAGCACGCCTGGCAAATTGCATCGCAGGCCCGCGTCGGAGCGGTGTTTGCAGAAGAGGTGCCTGCATGAGCACCGCGCTGCCGCGTTCATACCTGTTCGTACCGGGCAACCGTCCCGAGCGGTTTGAGAAGGCGCATGCAGCGGGCGCGGATGCCGTGATCCTCGACCTTGAAGATGCCGTGCAGCCGGATGAGAAACCTGCCGCGCGCGGGGCCGTTCTCGCTGCCGCAAATGCCGCGCGGCCGGCATGGGTGCGAATCAACAGCTCCGACACGCGCTGGTTCGCCGACGACGTCGCTGCGCTCGCCGGGCATCCGGGTATCGCCGGGGTGGTGTTGCCGAAGGCGGAGACGCAGGAGCAGGTGAGCGCGGTGCTGGCTCATGCGCATGCAGCGTTGAGCGTGCTGCCGATCGTCGAAACGGCCCGCGGTTTTGCCAATCTGACGGTCTTGTGCGCAGCGCCGCGCGTGGGCCGCATCGTGTTCGGGACGCTCGATTTCCAGATCGATCTGGGTATCGACGGCGATGGGGAGGAATTGCATCTGTTCCGCTCGCAGATCGTGCTGGCCTCGCGGCTAGCGGGGATTGGCGCGCCGGTAGACGGCGTATCGACCACGATCGACGATGCCGCCGTCATCGAAGCCGATGCCCGGCGTGGACGCCGCTTTGGCTTTGGCGGCAAGCTGTGCATCCATCCGAAGCAGATCGATGCGGTGCACCGTGCTTACGCGTGGAGCGACGCAGATCAGGCGTGGGCCACGCGGGTGTTGCAGGCCGTGGAGGCGAGCAAGGGGGCAGCGGTGGCCGTCGACGGCAAGATGGTCGATTTGCCTGTGATCCTGAAGGCACGGCGGATTCTCGGTCAGGGTTGAGGCGAAAGCACCGATTGTTGCACCTCATTAACCTCAGCGAAATACCGGCTTCCAACAATGCGAATTCCCACTTTGGGCCGGCTATTGCACTCTTAGTCTGCTCTGGAAACGGCTGATCGAAGCCGTGACACCCAGGGGCTTGCATTAGAGCTGTCATGCCACCCAAGACGGCCGCGCAAGCTTCGTAGAGCGTGCGGACCCCGCCGCAAGAGCATGGGACCGGAGTCACTGTCAAAGCGCTAACCCCGGTCGACACAGGAGACAAAGCTTGGCTACCGTTAATTCCGGCGCGCGGCTCGACCGCCTGCCTATCAGTCGTTTTCACTGGAAGATCCTCGGCCTGATCGGCGCGGGCG
The DNA here is from genome assembly GCF_050436285.1 of Paraburkholderia sp. GAS82. NCBI lineage: Bacteria > Pseudomonadati > Pseudomonadota > Betaproteobacteria > Burkholderiales > Burkholderiaceae > Paraburkholderia > Paraburkholderia sp. GAS82. Next base: position 557,701 of record NZ_JBNDLX010000005.1, on the reverse strand, counting down.
CGTTTCTCGACGCGTTCGACATCTACCTCGCCAACGGCTCGCTCGCCGCGATGGTCAAGACGGGCTTCACCGATTTGCGGCTCGGCTCGTTCTTCATCTCCGCGACCTTTATGGGCATGATGATCGGCGCGGGGCTGTCGGGTTATCTCGGCGACCGCTTCGGCCGACGCTATTCGTATCAGGCGAATCTGGCTATCTTCGGTCTCGCGTCGCTCGCAGCGTGCTTCGCGCCGAACATCTATTGGCTGATTCTGCTGCGCTTCCTGATGGGTGTCGGGCTCGGCGCGGAACTGGTGGTAGCGGCCGGCACGCTGTGCGAATTCGTCCCGCCGGCCACGCGCGGGCGCTGGACGTCGCTGCTGGCGCTGATCATCAACTCAGGATTGCTCGGCGCGACGGCGGTCGGCTACTGGGTGATTCCTCATCTGGGCTGGCGCTATATGTTTGCGATTGCCGGCGTCGGCGCGCTCGTTGTCTGGTTCCTGCGCCATCGCATGCCGGAGTCGCCGCGTTGGCTCGAAACGGTGGGTCGGCTCGACGAAGCCGAAGCGACGGTCTCGGCGATCGAGCGAGAGGTCGAGGTGCGCGTCGGCAAGCTGCCGCCGGTGGCGCGCGTGGTGAGCCACGAAGTGCCTGCGGCGCCGCTGTCTGCGCTGTTTGCGCGCGGGATGATCGGCCGCACGCTGGTGGCCGCACTCACCTGTATGGCTATCAATATGTCGCTGTACGGTTTCGTGGCCTGGCTGCCGACGTTCTTCGTCAAGGAAGGGTTGACGATCGTACAGTCGCTCGGCTTTGTGCTGCTGATGTCGTTCGGCGCGCCGTTTGGCGCCGTGGTCGGCTACTTTGTGACCGACCGTATGGGACGACGTAACGGCCTCGTGCTGTTTTCCATCGTGACGATCGTGCTGGCCCTGATCTATGTGCAGATGCGTGCGCCTGCGGCGATCTCACTCGTCGGGTTCGCGCTCGTCACCGCGATTTATACGGTCTGCACGCTGGGGCTGTTCGGGTATATCCCGGAGTTGTTTCCGACGGCGCATCGCTTGCGTGGTACTGGCATCGCCGGGACCTGCGGGCGGGCGGCTTCGATGACGACGCCTTATGTCGCGCTGCTGCTATACACCCATTTCGGCGTGACGGGTGTGCTTGCCATGGTCGGCGGTGTGTTGTTGCTGATGAGCGTGGCGATTCTCGCGTTGCGCATCGAGACCAGCCAGCAGACGCTCGAAGAGATTTCCCCGGATACGGAGATGTATGGCGCAGGCGGCGCGGAAGTGGCGGCTGGTGGTGTGACGCGGCAGTCTGCGAGGGTGTGAGTTTTGGTTGTGGGGCCTGCCTTGGGTAATCGTCGGCAATGCGTGAGAAGAGGGCGCGTGATTTAATGTAGGTTCGGTTGGCGCGGAGCCCACGGCGTTCGACGGCTTCCGCCCACGTGGCACATCGCACAACGCGAGGCCCGCATCCGCAGCTTCCGAAGGAGACGCCCTTGACCCAGACCGACGCCCCTACCAATGCGCCAACGGCAACGTCGGCGCACGCGAAGCCCGGCACCTACGTGCTGGTCCACGGCGCCTGGCACGGCGGCTGGTGTTGGGACGCGGTTGCACAGATCCTCCGCTCGAACGGGCATCGCGTGTTCACGCCAACGCTAAGCGGGCTCGGCGAGCGAAGCAATCTGCTGTCGCCGCAAATCGATCTGCAGGTCTTCATTCAGGACGTCGTCGATGTGCTCGAGCAGCACGACCTCTCCAATGTGATTCTGGTCGGGCACAGCTTCGGCGGCATATCAATCGCTGGCGCTGCCGATCGCGTGCCGCAGCGTATCCGTCAACTGGTGTTTCTCGACGCAGTCGTGCTGTCTAACGGGGAGACGGCGTTTTCGCGGCTCGCGCCGGAGATCGCCGCGGCGCGCAGGCAACTGGCGCTGGAAACCAGTAACGGCTTGACCATCCCGGTACCGCCCGCGAGCGCATTCGGCGTATTCGAGCCCGATCAGGTCGCATTGCTAGAGCGGTATTGCACACCGCATCCGTTGAAGACGTTCGACGATCCTATTGCTTTGACGGGCCCGGTGGGTGGCGCGCTTCCGAAGGTCTACATCCAGTGCGTCGATCCCGTGTACGCCCCTCTGCAAAGCAGCCGTGACTTTGTGAAAGCGCAGCAGGACTGGGCGTGGGATGAGATTGCTACGGGACACGATGCCATGGTCAGCGCGCCGGAAGCGCTGGCAGAGAAACTGATGGCGTTTGTCTGAGGGAAGCGAGGGGAGTCGGCGCAGACTGCCGCTGCGCCGTGCGGGAGACGATGGCCCCGCAGGCCGTACCGAGACTAGCCATTCGGCTAATTGAAACGCCGTTTCGCGCCCGGTTAAGATGGGTCTTTGCGTTGCTGCCGTCCGCCTGTAGGTGGTTGTCGGCGCACCGGCGCTCACTCCATCGGCTTTCGTCATGCATTTCGACTTTGTAGACCTGCGGCTCATCATCAACGTTGCCGACACGAAGAACCTTGCCCGCGCAGCGGAGCGTTCCCACCTTTCGGCACCGGCGGCGAGCAACCGGATCAAGAATCTGGAGGAGCAGCTCGGCTTCAAACTGCTCTATCGAACCAGCCAGGGGGTGACGCCGACACCAGCCGGCGAGGCGTTCGTCCACCACGCCCGGCTCGTGCTCGAGCGAGTCGAGCATCTGGCGGGCGACATGCAGGAGTACGGCGAAGGCATCAAGGGCCATGTGCGGATCTGGGCCAACACCACGGCGATCAGCGAATTTCTACCCAATGTCCTGAGCCATTTCCTGCGCGACCATCCCGATGTCAACATCGACTTGCGCGAAGTGCTGAGCGGCGAGATCGTCAAAGGCGTCGCGGATAGCGCGACCGACATCGGCATCGTTGCAGGCAACATGCACGCCGAGCATCTGGAGATGCTGCCGTATCGGGACGACCGGTTGATCCTTGTCACCTCGAAAGACCACGCACTCGCACATGAGCGTTCGGTCGATTTCGCGCAGACGCTCGAGGACAACTTCGTCGGCTTGCCCACCGCGAGCGCGATTCACGCGTTTGTGACGAGCGCGGCCGATACGCTGGGTGTGAGGCTCAAACTGCGCATTCAGGTGGGCAACTTCGAGGCGGCCTGTCGGATGATCGAGGCAGGTGTGGGCATCGGCATCGTGCCGGAGTCTGTCGCGCTGCGCCATGGAAAGACCATGCAGATTGCCCTTGTGCGCCTGAACGACGCGTGGGCGGAGCGCAAGCTGAAGATCTGCGTGCGCAGCGTCAAGGATTTGCCGCCGTTTGCGCGGGCACTGGTCGACCGGTTGATGGCGGGCAATTGAGGTATGCACTCGAAGGCGCCCGAAGGCTCGAAGCGGCGTTCGAAGACATGTCCGCTGGGCGCGCGAGGCAGCCGCGACCTAGACACGTTTCCGGATCGAGAATATTTCGTATAGGAAACGAAATTGTCCTGATAGAAAGGCTACGCACCGCCGCGAGCGGGTCCCCGGAAATCCGCCTATCCTATATGCTGCAAGCCTCCAGGCGGCGCGGACTGATGCGCCCGTGACCTGAGCCGCAGACCCCGCCGCAATTGCGCTTGCCGCCATAAACCCCCGCGTGTATAGTTTCCGAACTTACTCTTGTTTCGCATTGGAAATTTAAGGGATTCCTGTTATGAACGCTTCGACCATCCTCGCCGATCTCGGCATCGCCCAGGCGGCGCAAGCCGGCGACATCGCGGTTCATTCGCCAATCTCCGGCGAGCTCATCGGCCGCGTGGCCAGCCATACCGTCGCCGACGTCGACGCGGCGCTCGCCAATGCCAAGCACGCGTTCAACGTCTGGCGCAATGTGCCGGCGCCGCGCCGCGGCGAACTGGTACGCCTGCTGGGCAACCGTCTGCGCGAGAAAAAGCAGGCGCTGGGCAGCATCATTACGCTCGAAACCGGCAAGATCCTCCAGGAAGGTCTCGGCGAAGTGCAGGAAATGATCGATATTTGCGACTTCGCGGTCGGCCTGTCGCGTCAGCTATACGGCCTGACCATCGCCTCGGAGCGTCCGGGCCACCGCATGGCCGAATCGTGGCATCCCATGGGCACCTGCGTCGTGATCTCCGCGTTCAACTTCCCAGCCGCCGTCTGGTCGTGGAATGCCGCGCTGGCGCTGGTGTGCGGCAACGCCGTGATCTGGAAGCCGTCCGAAAAGACCCCGCTCACCGCGCTGGCCGTCAACCAGATTCTCGCCGAAGCGCTGAAGGAATTCGGCGATGCGCCCGAAGGCCTCACCGCGTTGATCAACGGTGGCCGCGACGTGGGCGCGAAACTCGTTGCCGATCCGCGTGCGTCGATCGTCAGCGCTACCGGCAGCACTGAAATGGGCCGTACGGTTGGCGTCGAAGTGGCGAAGCGCTTTGGCCGCTCGCTATTGGAACTGGGCGGCAACAACGCCGGCATCGTCGCGCAAAGCGCCGATCATGAACTGGCCATGCGCGGCATCCTGTTCTCCGCGGTCGGCACGGCGGGCCAGCGCTGCACGTCCCTGCGCCGCCTGTTCGTGCACGACAGCGTGTATGACAAGACCATCGAGCGTCTGAAGCAGCTTTACAGCAAGGTGCCGATCGGCAACCCGCTAGAGAAGGGCACGCTGATGGGTCCGCTGATCGACAAGCAGTCGTTCAACCGTATGCAGGAAGCGCTGCAGCAGGCGGTCGCGGAAGGCGGCAAGGTGTTCGGCGGCGAGCGCGTCGAGGTGAAGGGCTACGAAAGCGGCTATTACGTGCGCCCGGCGCTCGTCGAAATGCCGTCGCAAACGGCGGTTGTGCTGAAGGAAACCTTCGCGCCGATTCTCTACGTGCTGCGCTACTCGGACTTCGCGGATGCGGTCGACGCGAACAACGCTGCGGTGCATGGCCTGTCCTCGTGCGTGTTCACCACGGATCTGCGTGAAGCAGAGCGTTTCCTGTCCGCTGCTGGCAGCGATTGCGGGATTGCCAATGTGAACATCGGACCGAGCGGCGCGGAAATCGGCGGCGCGTTTGGCGGCGAGAAGGAAACCGGCGGCGGACGCGAATCGGGTTCGGATGCGTGGAAGGCCTATATGCGCCGCGCGACCAACACGGTCAATTACTCGTCGGCGCTGCCGCTCGCGCAGGGTATCGACTTCAATATCGGCTGATTTTCCGGCTGATGTCCCGGCTGACCGCACGGTTCGTGCGGTCAGCGCCTGCTTTCGATGGAGCCTTGTCGTGAGTGCGAAAGTCGTAATCATCGGCGGTGGCGTGATCGGCAGCTCGATTGCGTATTTCTTGCGGGCTTCGGACCCGACCGTGAGCGTCACCGTGATCGAGCGCGATCCGACCTATGCGCGCTCGTCGTCGGCGTTGTCGGCGGCGTCGATCCGTCAGCAGTTCTCGACACCGCTCTCGATCCAGATGTCGCTGTTCGGCATCGAGTTCTTGCGTTCAATCGGCGAGCGTCTGGAGATCGACGGTGCAAAACCTTCGATCGATCTGCATGAAGGCGGCTACCTGTTCCTTGCCACGCCGGCCGGCGAGCGCACCTTGCGCGAGAATCACGCGCTGCAGAAAAGCCTTGGCGCCGACATCAGTCTGCTCGAGAAAGCGGCATTGCAGGCACGTTTCCCGTGGCTCAATACCGAGGATCTGGTGGCGGGCGCTTATGGGGAAAGCGGCGAGGGCTGGTTCGATGGCTATGGCCTCGTGCAGGCTTTGCGCAAGAAGGCGCAGGCGCTGGGCGCACGCTACATGGCCGATGCGGTGACAGCATTGGATCGCGACGGCAAGCGTGTCACGCAAGTGGTGACGGCGGGCAGCGAGACTTTCCCCTGCGACGTGGTGGTGAATGCGGCGGGAGCGTGGTCGCGCAAGATCGCTCAGATGATCGGCATCGACATTCCGATATTCGCGCGCCGCCGCAGTATTTTCAACGTCAGTTCGCCTGCGCAACTGGAACACTGTCCGTTGCTGATCGATCCGACCGGCGTCTATTTTCGGCCTGAAGGCAAGTCGTTTATCTGCGGGACGTCGCCGAGTGCGGATAACGATCCGGACGATCTGCCGCTCGACGAAGTCGACCACGCGTTGTTCGATGAGGTGATCTGGCCGACGCTGGCGCATCGCGTGCCGCAATTTGAAGCGCTGCGCGTGCAGAATTGCTGGTCGGGCTACTACGAATATAACGTGCTGGATCAGAACGCGATCATCGGCCATCACCCTGATGTCGATAACTGTATCTTCGCCAACGGGTTTAGCGGTCATGGCTTGCAGCAAGGGCCGGCCACCGGGCGCGGCGTCAGTGAGCTGATTCTGAACGGGCGTTATACGACGCTCGATCTGTCGTCGCTCAATTTTGAGCGCGTGCTGGAGAACCGGCCGATCGTCGAAAAGAATGTTGTCTAGGTGCGGACAAGTGCAACTGCGTTGTGCGTCATGTTGCCCGCGCCTTTGGGAATGCGTTAGCTGAACCCGGCCTCGCGCCGGGTTTTTTTGCGCCGAGTGATTCCGAAAACTCAAAACGTAGTGATTAGATATCGTTTGCCGCGCGTGGGGTTGCTGACCACAATCTACGTTGGCGTTGGCTCATGGAGCGCCCCGAGTTCTTAAGGGCGAACCTTTTGCCCCACTCACTTAACTGCTGGCCACGAGCCCGCGGTCTACCGTTTCGACACCATGTTCTCGTTCACTCCACCGTTCGAAGCACCGTCTGGCTCGCCGATTCGCGAGCTGTTCAAGTACCTGGGACAGCCGGGCATGATCTCGTTTGCAGGCGGCTATCCGGCGAGCGATCTGTTCGATCGGGCAGGTCTTGATGCAGCGACAGCACGCGCTTCAGAACAGAGCGCGCTGTGTTTGCAATATGGTCCAACCGACGGCTTGCCGGTCCTCAAAGATGAGCTTGCCAGACTGATGACGCGGCGCGGCACGCCATGTACTCCGCAGGAATTGCTGGTGACCACGGGCTCGCAGCAGGGCTTCGATCTGCTGCTGCGCGTAATGGTGGGCCCTGGTGACATCGTACTGGTCGAACAGCCGGCTTATCCGGCGACGCTGCAGGCGCTCAAGTTGCAGCAAGCCGAGGTGATTACGATCCCGGTCGATCAGGACGGCCTCGACGTGGTTGCGTTGACCGCGCTACTCGAAGCGGGCACGCTCAAGCGCGCGCCGAAGCTGCTTTACACGGTGCCCACATTCGCAAATCCGACCGGCGCGACGCTTTCCCATGACCGCCGCATTGCATTGCTGAAGCTGGCGGCGCGGCATCAGTTTCTCGTCATTGAAGATGACCCATACGGGGATCTGCGGTTTGCCGGTGAGGCGGTGCCCTCGCTGCTCGCGTTGAGTGCCCAGGTGCCCGGCTCGCGCGATTGGCTCGTGCACTTTTCGAGTTTGTCGAAGATCGTGGCGCCGGGTTTGCGAGTGGGCTGGACTGTGGCACATGCGGAGATTCTGCGGCGCTGTACGGTCGCCAAGCAGACTGTGGATCTGTGCACCTCGTCCCTGACTCAGGTGATTGCAGCGGAATATCTCGCGAGCGGCGCGCTTGAAGTGCATCTGCCGCAGATCATCGCGGCCTACGCATTGAAATGCAGGACGCTGTGCGATGGTCTCCAGACACATCTGAAAGATGAGATTGCGTTTCATCGTCCAGCGGGCGGGATGTTCGTATGGGGGCGGCTCCGCGGTGGATTCGATGCGTCCGCTTATCTGAAGGCGTGTATCGAACAGAACGTGATGTTTGTGCCTGGCGTCGCGTTTTATAAGGACAACGTTGACCTGGCGTCGCTGCGGTTGTCGTTTGCGGCGCCGGGCGTGAGCGATATCGAAGAAGGTGTGCTGCGGTTGAAGCGGGCGCTTGACGCGTTTGGCGGGGCGTGACGATTGCGACGGGGCGTGCGCGTCGTCGATACCCTAACCCGCCCGCAAATGCTGCAACAACGCAAACCCATGCACGCCATGTAGCCAGACATGGCCAGCCACAAACCACGCGGCGATCCACGAAGCTCCGACCACCAGCAGATCGCAGTGCCCGCTATTCCACCAGTTAAGCGAGTGACGGCCTGCAATCCATGGCACGCCAAGCGGGTTAGGCCAATCCGCGAGTAAATGCATCAAGCCGCCGCAAGCAAAGCCAAACGCAATTGCCGCAAACGGATGCGGTAGCCCAAGCCAACGATACGACAACACCAGCAACACGACCCACCCAATGCCCCAATGCGTGACGGTGCGGTGAGCGATCCACAGGCGCCGCTTGCGCGACCACCATGCCACTTCCATCCAGTCGGGCGCCGTACCGCCGGCCACGGCGGCGATAAAACTCGACAACACCCACAGATGAAACGGGCCGCCCGCGCCACTGCGCGCGACGATAGCCGCGGAGATAACACCGGCCGCGAAGCCGGTAGCGTGATGTGCTTTGTTCGATGCCATCGGAAGTGCGCGGCGCCACGTGCGCCGTCTGATTACGAATACGAAGGGCCGTTATATTCGCAGATGCCCGCGCAAAAAGACAGCGCCGCGCGTGCAGTGCAGGCGCGGCGCGAGAGACTCACTCACATTCGTCAAGCGGCGAGCGCCGCGCAAAGCGCAGACGCGATGCCCGCTGCTTAAGTCGCGCAGCGCGCGATATCGAAGCGCATTTCCGGTTCCGGCGGATCGTCCGGCGAGTTGGCCGGCCGCATCACCTTGATGACGGACCCGGCACTGGCAGGCGTAAGTGTAACGAAGTACGAAGTGTTGGAATCCGATCCAACGGCCAGTTCGGTCGCTCCGCCCACGGACGATGCCCGTACGCGCGAAAGACGGCTCTCCAGGCATTCTGTAATGTCGGAGGTGGTGCGTTGCGACGTCACGAACACCAGCGGTTGCGACGCATCGCGCGTGGGGCCGGACGAGCCACAGGCCGCAAGCGTGAGTGCAGTGGGAACGAGTAACAGAAGAAGTTTTTTCATAATCGGATCGTCGGCGCTCCCGGTCGGGCGCGGGAACTGGGCCATGGGCGGAGAACGTGGTGCTCCGCGACGAAGCCGCCGGTCAACCGCGGCGAGCGCCCGATGAGGCCTGCAGCGTGGAAGGCGGCTGCATCGAGTATACCTGCGTATGCATGACGGTTCGACACTTGTACATTTCGCGCGCCCATAAAAAAACGCACGCGTGATCGTGTCACGCGTGCGTTGTTCAGCAGTGTCAACAGACCGGATCGTTCGATCCGGTCCGCAGCTTCATTAGAAGCGGTGACGCAGACCGACGGTCGCTGCCACCTGGTTGCCGGTCGACGACGGCGACAGCGTGTTGATCATAGCCACGTTCGCGCTGCCATCGCCCAACGAGCCCGACGCATGCTGGTACACACCTTCCAGGTAGAAGTCAGTGCGCTTGCTGAGCGAGTAGTCAGCCTGCAGCGAAACGGTTTGCCACTTCGGATCGCCATCGCTCGTGCCGCCCGTCGCATGGCCGTTCGTGAACGTGTACGCCGCGTTCAGGCTCAGCGCCGGAGTCAGAGCGTACTTGCCGTTGACTTCATAGTTGTCGAGGTGCAGGTTCGTACCCGTCGGCACCGTGAAGCCCACGCCGTTCTGGTCGCCGGCGATCAGGTTGTCGTCCTGTGTGTGCGTGTACAGCAGACCAACCGTAGCCGGACCGAACGAGTAATTCGCGCCCACGCCATACGTGCGCTGCGTTGCTGCCGTCAGGTTGGCATCGTTGCCTGCGCCTGCCGACACTGCACCGCCCGAGTTCGAGCTGCCCAGTGAGTTGTTCATCTGCAGGTAGGCAGCTGCAACATTCAACGGGCCGTTGGTGTACGAAGCGCCGGCGCTATATGCGCGGTTGTTCGCGAACTGGCCAGCGTCGTTGCTGAAGCCGTACAAGCCGCCGAAGTGGAAACCGGCGTAGTTCGCGCTCTGGTACTTGACTGCGTTCTTGATCGAGAACGAGTTGTCGAGGTTGTCGTTGTCGAACGGGTGGGCGGCGAGGTTGTTGCCGTAGCCCGAACCTGCTTCCGACAGCGGACCGAGGTAGTCGACCACGGAGTCATATTGACGGCCGAGGGTCAGCGTACCGTACTGGTCGCTTTGCAGACCGACGAAAGCTTGACGGTTGAACAACGTGTTGCTTTCGTTGAACTGGCCGTTGTTAATGTTGAAGCCGTCTTCCAACGTGAAGATGGCATGCAGGCCGCCGCCGAGGTCTTCGCTGCCGCGCAGGCCGAAGTACGTATCCGACACCGTGCCGCTACCTTGTTGCCAGTTGTTGTGGCCACCCTGGTTGTTCGTGTAGACCACACCGGCATCCAGCGTGCCGTACAACGTGACGCTGCTTTGTGCGTGGGCGTTGATGGCGAACGCGCCCATGATGCCCGCGATGATGAGGGTTTTTTTCATGCTTTTTAACTCCGAGACAGTCCGTAGAGAATCGCGATATAGGGCTTAATGCCGACGCCGCCGGCCGCCTAGTGATTCGCAGCGAAGTGTATTCCGTCTAATCCATTGATTTACGTTGTATGGCGCAACAATGCTTTTCCGAATCAGGAATGGCGCGTTTGATCAGACGTAAGTGCAAGTAAATAAAGTGAATTTCTGTTTGATTTATTGGGCGTCACGATGTTGTCAACTGTTTTGATGTTGCACATGCGCGACGCCCGTCCCTGGCGGCTCAGCGCCTTACGGACTGTTGGCCGAACGACAGGATTCCGATTCTTAAGTTTCGCGAAAGAGATTATTCCATTTGTTGTTGCGATTACGCCGGGTTACTCGATTTACAATTAAGCGCACCCTTTGACCGAGGGTGTCTTTTTCATCTGTTTATACGCGGCCTTCGGGCCGCGTTTTTTTATTCCGTATTGAATTCGATTATAAGTTCCTGGTAATTTCGAAAAACATTTTTCTATAAATGGAAAGAATCAGCCACCTTGGCTGAAAGGCGTAGGCCGTCCTTGGCGGTCGCGCGGACAGGTAGAATCGAACCCTGAGCCTTGTGCTGATGAACCTGTTCCAAACCTGAGCGACCCTGCAATGACCGACAAGTCCCTTCCTTCGCCCGACACCGCTGCCGATTCCGCGACGGAAGACCTCCCCGAAGTGCCCGAGATTCAGCGCGAAGCGCGTTTGTGGCGCGATGACGGGTGGACGGCGCGCGTCATCAAGAACGAAGACGACGACGGCTGGGCGGTGGAAATGATCAAGGACGGCGAGGCGGAGCCTGCGCTGGTCGGACCATGGACGATGGGACGTGACAAGAAGAACCCGAAGCCGCTCGATACGGGTGCTTTCAATACGTTGGTGAAGACGGCGTCGGAGGTATTGCGCCGCCATGAGCAGCAGCTGCACGCCATGCTGCACAAACGGGTCACAGTGGATTCGCCGTCGGGCGACGGGGAACTGGCGGTCACGCTCGACATCGTGCCGAGCGAAGATGATCCCTACGCGTTGTTGACCGCGTTCGACGCTTTTGGCGAGCAGCTCGCGCAGGTGAAAGTGGCGCCTAACTTCAAGCTAGGCAAAGCAAACGCGACCGCGTGGGTGGCAGACGGCTTTCGGCGTCCGGGCTGAGTCCGCGCCAAACCGGGGTGAGATCTCCGGGCGCGGCGCTCGCACCCGTTCTCAATTCCGCTTGCAGAAAATTGCCGTAACGTGCGGGGCGACGTGATGCACGATTGCCGCCGTGCTGCCGGCCTGCGTGACCGCCTCCTGCACGCTCGAATCGCTGCCCCACACCACGGCGCCGTAAGCTGAATTGGCAAGCGGCTCGCCGTCGCCGGTACGGAACATCGGATCGTCCTTCTCGAAGCCGACCACCGCGAACACGTGAAAGCCGAAGGCGGTCAGGTCGGCGCCTTTAGCCGGCTTGAATGCATTGATCGAATTGCTTTCGACGCGCATCGGCGTTGCCTCGATCAGTTGCTGCTGGGCGAGGTCCGAGATGAACTGATGTCCAGATTCGTTGCAGGCAAGCGACGCGTCGAGCGCCGTGGCGGCGTGGCCGGCAAGCGGCAGGGCTGTCGCAGACAAGACGAGCAGGGCGGTCGAAAAAACGTGCTTCATGGCCTTCGGGGTAGCGTGGTCGAAATGGCAAATTCGCCGCACGACAAGGCTGGAAGGGCCGCCGCGCGGGGTTGCGCATCTGGATTACACGGCGTTACAGGCGCAACTGGATTCGCACTTTACCAACGTTCGGGGATTCGTGCTGAAGTCCGCTCCTGTCAACGGTTAGAGGGATTTTTGTTGCGGAGAAGAGCAGGATTTCCTGTAACCGTATATATTTCCGGGTTATGAATTCGCGACCAATATCCCTAAAAAACGTTCCGGTCCCAAAAACGTGGGACGCGAGGCTTGCCCGCCGGCTCGTGACGCCGCTTGTGAACACGTTTGTCACCCCTAATCACCTGACCACCCTGCGCCTCCTGATTGGCGTCGCGGGCGCGCTGGGCTTGGCCCGTGGCGGGTTTGTATGGGCCAATGCAGGCGCACTGCTGATCGTGCTGTCGAATTTCGTCGACCACACGGACGGCGAGCTCGCGCGCATCAGCGGCAAGTCGAGTCGGATCGGTCATTTTTACGACCTGGCGTGCGACGCGCTCGTGACGGTCCTGCTGTTCGTTGGCTTGGGCCTTGGCATTGGCCCGGTGCACGAAGTCGGCCGGGTCCTGCCGGGCGGGTTCCTTGGAGGACTGGCCGGAGTGGCGGTCGCCGTGATTTTCTTCCTGCGTATGCGGATTGAAGACATGGAAGGAAAATCGGGCACCAAACAGGCATCGGTGGCCGGTTTCGAGACCGAAGACGTGCTGTACCTGCTGCCACTCGTCACGCTGACGGGCATTATCACGCCGTTCGTGGTGGCTGCTTCGATCGGCGCGCCGCTTTTTGCCATCTGGGTGATCGTCGACTATCGCCGCGCGCTGCGTCGCAATGCACGCCCCGTGGCCGAGACCAGTCAGATGCAGGTTAGTCAATGAGTACGCAGGCCGAAGAGCACGTGGTCAGCCAGGCTTCGTTCCAGCAGGTATCCGGCGCACCAGCACCCGCGGCCGCTCCCGAGGCGGATCGCGCAGTCGCCTGCCGTACACGCCAGTTCGACACGGCCGGTCTGCGCAAGGACTTCGCCGATCAGGGCGCCTTCCTCTACATGGAAGACTTCCTGGCGCCCGAGGTGACGGCGCAACTGGTGCATAGCGCCCGCGCGTTGCTCGACGAGGTGAACCGCAATTACCTGCCGGGGCACAAGCAGGGCGGCAGTGTCAGCCGTCACACGATCGACCGTCTCGCGCCGTTCATTGCCGAGCTGTATCGCTCGAAAGAGCTGATCGGCTGGCTGGAGCAGTTGAGTGGCGACAAGCTGATGGTTTCGCCGGCGGACGATCCGCACGCCTATGCGCTGTACTACTACATGCGGCCGGGCGATCATATTGGCTGGCACTACGACACCTCTTACTACGATGGCCGTCGCTATACGCTGCTGCTTGGCGTGATCGACGAGTCGTCGTGCCGTCTCGATTACGAACTGCATACGCGCAACCCGGACGTGCCGGACGTGCCCGGCTCGGTGCAGATTCCGCCGGGCGGCCTGGTGTTTTTCGACGGCGACAAGCTGCGCCACCGCATCACGCCGGCTGGAGCCAACGAATTCCGCGTCTCGCTGACGTTCGAATACGTTACCGATCCGAACATGCGCCCGTGGCGGCGTTTCATCTCGAACATGAAAGACGCGATCGCCTACTTCGGCTTCCGCCAGGTGTTCCGTCAGATGGTCAAAGGCAAAGGGGCCGGCGCATGACTCGCGCGGCCGTGATCCTGCTGACGATCGGCGTGGCGCTGTTCGTCGCGCTGCTCGCCTGGCAGGGCCTTGGTTCCGTTACGTCGACGCTGATGGTGGCGGGTTGGGGCCTGGCGCTGGTGGCCGCATTCCATCTCGTGCCGCTGGTGCTCGATTCGGCGGCGATCGCCGTGCTGTTCGACCGCCGGCGCGACGGTGTAAGCGCGCTCGATGCGCTGCTGGCGCGCTGGACCGGCGAGTCGGTCAACAGCCTGTTGCCGGCCGGACAGATTGGCGGCCCTGTGGTGATCGTGCGGCAACTGTCGCAACGCGGCATGCGCATGCGCGATGCGGCCGCCGCGATCACGGTCAGCACCACGCTGCAGGCGCTCGCGCAAATCGTCTTTGCCGTGCTCGGCCTGCTGCTGTTCGGCGCCTACGCGGCGCAAGGCGCGCTGCACGATCTGCGCACCGCAACTTTTATTGCCACCGCTATACTCGCCGGAATGATTGCGCTGTTCTTCTTCGCCCAGCGGCGCGGCCTGTTTGGACGGCTTTTGCGGGTGGTGTCGAAGGTGTTCGGCAAGCGCGACTGGTCGTCGCTCACGATGCGCGCCGATGCCGTCGATGGTGCCGTGCAGGCGCTCTATCGCGACCGCGCCCGCGTGTTGGCGAGTTTTGCGCTGAGCCTGGTAGGCTGGATCGTCGGCACCGTGGAAGTGTGGCTTGCGCTGCGCTTCCTCGGTCATCCGGTGGGCTGGATCGACGCGTTGCTGCTCGAAAGCCTGGGTCAGGCAATTCGCGGCGCTGCGTTTGCGATTCCCGGTTCGCTTGGGGTGCAGGAGGGTGGTTATCTGCTGCTCGCGCCGCTTGTCGGCTTGCCGCCGGAGGCGGCGCTGGCGCTGTCGCTTGCCAAGCGCGCCCGTGAGCTCCTGCTTGGCTTGCCGGGCCTGTTGTACTTGCATTTCAGTGAAAGAAACTGGCAGCGTCGGCGCGCGACGCAGGTGCCGGCTGTCGACAAATCTTACTTTTAGAAAGGGACCGCGCATGCGTGCCATTATTCTCGCTGCGGGCCTTGGCCTGCGTCTCCAGCTTCCGCCTGGTGAACAGTTCCCGAAGTGTCTGCTGCAGTTCGACGGCGTGAGCCTGCTCGAGCGGCATCTGCAGATGCTCGAAACCGCTGGCGTGACCGACGTCGTGCTGGCGCTCGGTTTCCAGCCGGAACTGGTCGCGGCAGAGCTGAAGCGCATCAACTGGCCGCACCCGGTCGAGACGGTGATCAATCCGCGTTTCGACCTCGGCAGCGTGCTGACGGTGCACACCGTAGCGGACGCATTGACGCGCGGCGGCGACGTCTTGCTGATGGACGCCGACGTGCTGTATGACGAGCGCATCCTGAATGCCCTGGTGGCGGGCGAGACGGCAAACCGGCTGCTGATCGACCGTGATTTCGAAGCGGGCGACGAGCCCGTCAAGCTGTGTCTGAAAGACGGCGTGCCGGTCGAGTTGCGCAAGCAGCTCGCGGTGAACCTCGAATACGACACGATTGGCGAGTCGGTCGGTTTCTTCCGTTTCCGCGAGCAAACGGCGCAGCGCTTTGCGCAGATCGTGGCGGGCTACATCGACAGCGGCCGCTCGAATCTGCCGCACGAAGAGGCCGTGCGCGATCTGCTGCTTGAGGGCAGCCAGGTGTTCGATACTGCCGACGTGACCGGCGCGCCGTGGATCGAGATCGACTTTCCGAATGACGTTGTGCGTGCCCGCACCGAGATCCTGCCGCAATTGCAGCCGCTGGTCACGGCGCCGCGTTAAGGTCCGCTTCCCGCTTTTCTATGCGATGTGAGTGTGCCGGCTGATGCCGGCACATTTCTTTTCTGCACGCTTCGTTGCATCCTCAGCCATCTCGCACAGATCCCGCGCGGGGTCATCACAGCATGCTGTGCTGTGTAAATCACCTTCCTTAACAACATCTGTTGCCGGGGCAATGCGATAATTGCGCCTTTACGCCGACGGTTTCGTCAGCCGTCGTCTCGCCAATGCCTCTCGCCCTGGGTGCATTCATCGTTCCGTTGATCGTCGCATGTGCGATGTTCATGGAAAACGTGGACGGCACAGTCATCGTGACGTCGCTCCCCGTCCTCGCGCGCGACCTCGGCCAAAGTCCCATTACCCTTAAGCTTGCCATCACGAGTTACGTGATCGGCCTCGGCGTCTTTATTCCCATCTGCGGTTGGGTGGCCGACCGCTTCGGCTCACGCACGGTGTTTCGCACGGCAATCGGCATCTTCATGACCGGCTCGCTGATGTGCGCTGCGTCGAGTTCGCTCGGCACGTTTGTGTTTGCGCGCTTCGTGCAGGGTCTTGGCGGTGCGTTGATGGTGCCGGTCGGACGCATCATTATTTTCCGCTCGCTGCCGAAGTCGGAGTTCATCCGGGCCATGAACTACCTGACGGTACCCGCGTTGCTCGGCCCCGTGCTTGGACCGCCGCTCGGCGGGTTCATCACCACGTATCTGCATTGGCGCCTGATCTTTTTCATCAACATTCCGATCGGCGTGCTCGGCATCTGGCTCACGAACAAGCACATCGCCAATGTCCACGAGGCGCATCCGGGACGGCTCGACTGGTTCGGTTTCGTATTGTCGGCGGCCGGCGCTTCGCTGTTTATGCTGGGCGCGTCGCTGGTCGGCGGCGAACTGGTGTCGAACAGTCTGTCGCTCGGTATGTGCGTGGCCGGCGCCGCGTTGCTGCTCGTGTACTGGTTGTATGCGAGCCGTGTTGAACTGCCGGTGCTCGATCTGCGTCTGCTGCGCATTCCGAGCTTCCATGCAAGCGTGCTGGGTGGCTCGCTGTTTCGCATTGGTCTTGGCGCGGTGCCGTTTCTGCTGCCATTAGCGTTGCAGGAAGGGCTTGGCATGACGGCCTTCGTGTCAGGTTCAATTACCTGTGCTTCAGCGTTCGGCGCGTTCTTCATGAAGGCGGCCGCCTCGCGGGTGCTGGAGCGCTTCGGATTTCGCCAGGTGCTGATGGTCAATGCGGGCCTGGCGGGCTTGGCGATCGCGGTCTACGGACTGTTTTTCCCCGGCATGCCGCATTGGGCAATCTGGTGCATCGTGCTGTTCGGCGGCTTCTTCCCGTCGCTGCAGTTCACCTCGCTGAATACGCTGGCTTATGCGGATATCCCTGCCCGCGACATCGGCCGTGCCACTAGCGTGGCGAGCGTGATCCAGCAGATCTCGCTTGGGCTCGGCGTGACGATCGGCGGTATCGTGCTGGAGATTTCGCACCATCTGCAGGGTCATCCGGCGATTGTTTGGTCGGACTTCTGGCCGGCGTTTCTGGTAGTGGGTTTGTTCTCGGTCGGTTCGATTCCTGTCACAGCGCGTCTGCCGCAGGGTAGTGGCGATGAGATCGCAAAGGGTAGCCGGGGCCGCGCGTAAGCGTTCAAAGTTAGGACTACAGGTTTTGCCTTCGCAAACGTTGAGGAGCGTGCTATAAGCCCAAGGCAGAGGTTTTGTTTAGTCAGGGAATGGTCAAGGAGGACAGTTAATGTCAGTAGGCAAAGTAAAGTTGTCCGCGAGTGCATTTGCAGCAGCCGCATTCTTTACCGTATCGAGCGGTTTTCTCGAGACCGCCCCGGCGTATGCCAAGGCCCCTCAGCAAGCCACCGTTCTCGATGCTTCGGCCGTTGCCGTGGCCGACAAGTTCAGCGCCGATGCCGCCGAGCAGATCTTCAAGGAAGGCGGCAATGCCGTCGACGCCGCCGTGGCGATTGCCTTTACGCTTGCCGTGACGTATCCGGAAGCTGGCAACATTGGCGGTGGTGGCTTTATGACGCTGTATGTCAACGGCAAACCGTACTTTCTCGACTATCGCGAGAAGGCGCCGCTTGCGGCCACACGCAATATGTATCTCGACGACAAGGGCGAGGTCGTCAAAGGCATGAGCCTGTTCGGTTATCGCGCGGTGGGTGTGCCGGGCACGGTCGAAGGCATGTGGGAAGCGCAGCGCCGTTTCGGCAAGCTGAAGTGGAAGCAGGTGCTGGCTCCGGCCATCAAGTACGCTACAGACGGCTTCGAAGTGAGCGAACAGTTGCAACAGCGTCGTGACGATGCCGCTAAAGACTTTGCAGGCAAGACCAACTTCGATACCTACTTTGGTAATCTCAAGCAGGGCGTCACCTTCAAGCAGGCGGACCTTGCCGCCGTGCTGACGCGTATTGCCAATCAGGGTGCCAAAGACTTCTACGATGGCAAGACCGCCGACCTGATCGCCACATCCATGCGCGGCCATGGCTTGATCACGAAGCAGGACCTGCAGCAATACAAGGCCATCTGGCGTGAGCCGGTTCAGGCTGACTGGAACGGCTATCACGTGATCACCGCGCCGCCGCCGAGCTCAGGCGGTGTCGGTCTCGTGCAATTGCTAAAGATGAAGGCGGATATCGCACCTGACTTCAAGGACGTGCCGCTCAACTCGGCGCAGTATGTGCACCTGATTGCGGAAATCGAAAAGCGTGTATTTGCCGACCGTGCCCAGTACATGGGCGACCCTGATTTCTACAAGGTGCCGGTGGCGCAGTTGATCGACGATGCGTACCTTGCCAAACGCGCCGCCGACGTTAACCCCACGACTCCATCGGACACAAAGAGTGTGCAGCCAGGACTCGGCACCTCGATGCCGGAGAAGGCCGAGACCACGCATTTCTCGGTGATCGACAAGTGGGGTAACGCGGTGTCGAACACCTATACGCTCAATGGCTATTTCGGCTCGGGCGTCGTGGTGGACGGCACAGGGATCGTGCTCAACGATGAAATGGACGACTTCTCCGCCAAGCCGGGGGTGGCGAACCAGTTTGGCGTGGTGGGCAGCGATGCGAATGCGATCGCGCCGAAGAAGCGTCCGCTTTCGTCGATGACGCCGACTATCCTGACGAAGGACGGCAAGGTGTCGCTGGTGATCGGCACGCCGGGTGGCTCGCGCATCTTCACGTCGATCTTCCAGGTGATCAACAACGTCTACGACTTCAACATGCCGTTGCCCGACGCAGTCGCCGCGATGCGCTTTCATCACCAGTTGTTGCCGCCTAACACGATCTTCTGGGAGCCGTACAAGCCGATTACCGGCGATCTCGCGCAGCAGATCGAGGCTAAGGGTTACGTGTTGAAAGGCCAGGATTTCAGCGGCGATATCCAGGTCATCAAGGTCAATGGCGATACGCCGGAGCCGGCTGCCGATCCGCGTGGCCGCGGTGTGACGCGAGTGGTTCAGTGAGCGTTTGAAATGGCGGCGGGCGCGCATTCAGCACTGCACCGCCGCCATGCGGTGCAGCACGATACGGCTCGAGCAGTGACGCGCGATGCGCTTACAACTCCGTAAACCGCCCGAGGAAGCGTGCCCAGGCGGCCTTATCGGCCTCCGAGAGGGCTGAGTTCGACGTGACGCCGAATGCCTCTTCGCGGGCTTTGACGCAGGCGTCGATAAATTGCTGCAGGGCGTCGCGATCGGCAAACACCAGTTCGCGTCGCGATGCGGCAATTTCAACGCGCGCTGGCGTTTTCGTCACACGCGGCACGCCGGAGTCGTCGTAGTCGGCGGTGTTCCGCGTGACTCGCACCTGATAGTTGCTTGCCACATCGCTCTCCTGTGTCGGCGTTGGCGCTAAAGCACCTGCGCCGATCCCATGCAGTTTGAATGCGCTCGAGGGTCGGTTCCCTCAGTATAGAAAATCGCCGTGACACTGGTGCGTTTCTTCGCATCAATCTCAACTCGCCTGTTCGACCGGCGTCAGCGTCAGCTCGAGCCGCTGCGCGCCGCGCAACACCGTCATATTGACTGGACGGTCGATGCGCGACGCATCCAGCACCCGTTGCAGGCTATCGACCCCGTCGACGGGCAGCGCATCGATCGCGACGATCGTGTCGTCCGTGCGCAGTCCACCGAGCGCGGCCGGGCTCGCCTTGACGATTTCCATCACCCGCACGCCGGTCTCCGAGTTCAATCCAAAGTAGCGCTGTACACGCCGCGACAGTGGCGTCGTGGTGCCCGCTACGCCGATATACGCACGGCGCACGCGGCCATGCGCGAAGATCTGCATGATGACCCACTTGGCGGTGTCGATTGCGGTGGCAAAGCAGATGGCCTGAGCTCCGGGGATGATGGCCGTGTTCACGCCGATCACCTGGCCCGCCGAGTTGATCAGTGGACCGCCCGAATTGCCGGGATTCAAGGCCGCGTCGGTCTGGATCACGTCGTAGATCATGCGGCCCGAGTTCGAGCGCAGCGAGCGGCCGAGGGCGGACACCACGCCGGTCGTGACGGTCTGCTGGAGGCCGAGCGGGTTGCCAACCGCGATCGCAATCTGACCGACCCGCAGCCGCCCGGATTCGCCGAGTTCGACGTGCGGCAATGGTTCGGCCGAGCCGATCCGCAGCACGGCGAGGTCGCTGCCGGGGTCGTCGCCGACCAGATCGGCGTCGAACTGGCTGCCGTCCGCGAGGGTCACGCGGATCTGCGCGGCACCGTGCACGACATGACTATTGGTCAGCAAGTAGCCGTCAGGTGTGAACAGAAATCCTGAGCCGGTGCCGCCGCGCGTGCCGCGGCCACCGGGGTTGACGGGGGTTCGGTGTTCGACGGAAATGAAGACGACTGCCTGCTGGACGCGCTCCAGCGCGCCGATCACGGTGCGCGAGTAGGCGTCGAGCAGGGCGTCGTCGGATAGCGCGGACGGGCCAGTGGACCCGCCAGGCGCAACGGGCTCAGACGCCGCGCGCGACAGGTCGTCGATAAAACGGGGACGGCTTCCCATGGTGAAGCTCCGGACAAGGCGGGAGCGTAACTGCAGGGCTGTCTGCCGGTTTTCAAGGCACGGGAAAGGGCGTGAGAAACTGGCCGTAGGCCAATTTAAAGGTGGCCAAACTGGTTATCATGGTTCGCATACGACGGTTCGCGCGCAGATCGGTGTCCGGATGAGCGGAAATCATCCGTGGCGGCCCTTCAGGCGCTACGCATGTCGCCCCAGTAATAACAGTGACACCTCGGTACTCGATAATCGGGCGGTTGCCGCAGCGGTTCGCGCGGTGCGCCTACCTATTCCCCGTTTCAGGAGAGTCGCGATGAAAGAGCAGGATCCCAGCGCCGATACGGCATCGATGGCAGAACGGCAGCGCCGTTTTGAAGAGGATCTCATCGACGCGTACGACGAAGAGCTCGAGATGGAGGTAGACGACCGCATCGGCGACGGCGAAGCGGGCTTCTCACCCGAGCATCGCGAGGCGCGTAAGCATTACTTCCGCGAGCTGTTCCGTCTGCAAGGGGAGCTGGTCAAACTGCAGGACTGGATCGTCGCGACGGGGCACCGTCTGGTAGTGATTTTCGAGGGACGCGATGCGGCAGGCAAGGGTGGCGCGATCAAGCGCATCACGCAGCGCCTGAACCCGCGCGTGTGCCGGGTTGCGGCACTACCGGCGCCGAACAATCGCGAGCGCACGCAGTGGTATTTTCAGCGCTACGCAACCCATCTGCCGGCTGGCGGCGAGATGGTGCTGTTTGACCGCAGCTGGTACAACCGGGCGGGTGTCGAGCGCGTGATGAACTTCTGTACCGACGAAGAGTACGAGGAGTTTTTCCGCTCGGTGCCGGAGTTCGAGAAGATGCTGGTGCGCAGCGGCGTGCAGATTATCAAGTACTGGTTTTCGATCACCGACGAAGAGCAGGAAATCCGCTTTCAGACCCGCATCCACGATCCGCTCAAGCAGTGGAAGCTGAGCCCGATGGACCTGGAAAGCCGCCGCCGCTGGGAGGCTTATACGCACGCGAAGGAAGTGATGCTGCAGCGTTCGCATATTCCCGAAGCGCCGTGGTGGGTCGTGCAGGCCGTCGACAAGAAGCGCGCGCGTCTGAACTGCATTCACCATTTGCTGAGCCAGGTGCCGTACCACGAGATCGAGCATCCGACGATCAACCTGCCGGAGCGTGTGCATAACAGCGAGTACATCCGGCAACCGGTGCCGGCCAATATGATCGTGCCTGAACTGTATTGAGTTTGAGTGGATCGATGTGACAAAAAAAGCGCGGCTCGTGAGCCGCGCTTTTTTATGGCTGACGGGATGGGCGGCCTGTCGTGCCGCCACAACCCCGTCCGCTGAAGCTTCAGAACACGTGCAGGAACACCCAATACAAGCCCGCTGCCAGCGCGATCGAAACCGGCAGCGTCAGCACCCATGCCAACAGCAGGCTGCGCACGGTGCTCCATTGCAGGCCGGAACCGTTGGCTGCCATCGTGCCGGCCACGCCTGACGACAGCACGTGGGTCGTCGACACCGGCAGACCGTAGACGTCAGCCGCTCCAATCGTCAGCATCGCCACCAGTTCCGCCGACGCGCCTTGCCCGTAGGTCAGATGCTGCTTGCCGATTTTTTCGCCGACCGTCACGACAATGCGCTTCCAGCCCACCATCGTCCCCAGGCCGAGCGCGATCGCTACTGCGACCTTGACCCAGGTCGGGATAAATTTGGTGGCGCGATCGATCTGCTTCTTGAAGTTGTCGATCACCTTGTCGTCGTCTGCGGCAAAGTCGGGCTGCTTGGCCTTGTCCATCAGGCGAACCGCTTCGGAGACGACGTACATGTTGTTGCGCACGTTGTCGACGACATCCTGCGGCACCGCTGCCATCGAGCCGGACGTGCCAACCTGCTGGCCAATCTGCGTGGTCAGCTGCTGGAGCGCAGGCAGCGTCTCCGGCGTCAATTTATGCGTCTGCACGTACGCTTCGACGTCGGCGCGCGGATGGGCCGACGGCGGTGCGCCATTGGTGTATTTGCCGAACGTCGCGGCGGCCTGTTGCGACACGGCGACGAAGGTTTGCGTTTCCGCAGGCGTCACGGCCTTGTTCAAGGCGTAGGCGGTCGGCACCGTACCGATCAGGATCAGCATGATGAGGCCCATGCCTTTCTGGCCGTCATTCGACCCGTGCGCGAACGAGACGCCCGTGCAGGTCAGGATGAGCAGGCAGCGAATCCAGAACGGCGGCGGCTCGTTGCCCTTCGGTTCGGCATACAGGGCCGGCACACGTACGACCGCTTTCAGGACCATCAGCAGCAATCCCGATAGCAGGAAACCGACGATAGGCGAGAACACCAGCGACTTGCCGACGCCCAACGCCTGGTTCCAGTCCACGCCGCTCGTGCCGCTGGAGCCGTGCATCAGCTGGTTCATCAGGCCGACGCCGATGATCGATCCCACCAGCGTGTGCGAGCTCGATGAGGGCAAGCCGAAGAACCACGTCCCGAGGTTCCAGATGATCGCCGCGATCAGCAGTGCGAACACCATCGCGAAACCCGCGCTGCTGCCGACCTGCAAAATCAGTTCGACGGGCAGAAGCTGCAGCACGCCGAAGGCGACTGCGCCGGTCGATGTCAGGACGCCGAGGAAATTCCACGTGCCCGACCAGATCACCGCGAAATTCGGCGCAAGCGAATGGGTATAGATGACGGTAGCGACGGCGTTCGCGGTATCGTGAAAGCCGTTGACAAACTCAAAACCGAGCGCGATCAGCAATGCGACGCCAAGCAACAGGTAAGGCAGAAAGCTGAGCGATTGAACCGACTGCAGATCGCTGACCAGATGGGCGGCACAGTACACCGCACCAATCGCGATCACGATCAGGAAAATGATCATACCAATGTTGCGGTTTCGGCCGCCCGTGGCAGGCGTTTGCGGGTAAGACAGTTCCGGCATGGCGTTGCCCCAAAAAGTAGTCGCGTCAACGTTTCATGCTGGTTTACGAATATGTCGTGTTTATGACAGAGATGTGTCTTTCGGACCCTTTGAAAGCAACGAAAGGGCGTAAGCCCTACCTGGTAAGGCGGCCCCATCGGAAAATCGCATACGGAATTCAACTACTATTTCGATTTGCGACACAAATTCTGGCGCCTGGCGGACGAGCAAGCGTGCCTTTTCAAATCAATTCGTCATACGAAGTAATTTGTCTGTCCATTGAACGGTTGAATGTTGCGTGCGGTGGCCGGCATCTCTTCGCACTCGTGAGCGGCGAAAGGACCAGCGTGGCGAGCGCGTAAAATGTCACTCCGCTTTGCCGCATCCGATCAGAGACGCCCTTGAAACGAAAAATGCCCGCGCTCAATGCGCTCAAAGCCTTTGAAGTGGCTGGCCGCACCGGCAGCTTCACACGTGCCGCCGAACTGTTGAATGTCACGCAGAGCGCGGTTAGCCGGCAAGTGCGTCAACTGGAAGAGCAACTCGGGGAATCCCTGCTGCAACGCCGCCATCACCATCTTGAGCTGTCGGCGGCGGGGCGCCTGTTGCTGCAAGCGCTGCAGCAATCGTTCGACAAGATCGAACTGACCGTGCGCAGCATTCAGGAAAAGACCCACCTTAACCGTTTGCGTATCAATGCGCCGCCCACCTTTACCAGCCGCTGGCTGATGCCACGTCTGGGACGCCTGCGCGACGAACATCCGGAGCTCGAACTGAGTCTGTCGACGCGCGTCGAGGACAAGCTTGCCGAATCGGGCGTGCTCGATTGTGCCATCCGTTTCGGTGACGGTGAATGGGAGGGCTTCGACAATCGCTTGCTGATGAGTGAGCGGCATATTGCGGTTTGCTCGCCGGCGCTGCTCGCGCGGCATGCGGGACAACAGGGCATCGACCTGAATCAGTTCACGTTGCTGCACGTGCTGGCGAGCGACGAGCAACGCTATCTGACCTGGCAGCACTGGCTAAAAGCAGCGGGAATTGTCGGCGTCGATACGACCGGTGGCTACGAATTCGATCTGCTCGACCTGGCGATTCGCGCGGCCGTCGACGGTCTTGGCATCACGATCGCCGACCGCCATATGATCGCGCGCGAACTCGCAAACGGCGAACTCGTGCAAGTGCTGAACGTGCACGTCGATGGCCACCAGTCGTACTGGCTGGTGACACGCCCCGAGCAGGACGACTTACCGCAACTGGCCTTGTTTCGCGACTGGCTGCAGCACGAAATGTGGTCTACCGCACGTAATCAGGAGCCGTCGGCATCGTCGCCGGACCGGCTGGCCAGCGGACATTAAGCCGCGATGTGACAACGGCGATCTTTAATGGAGAGCGTCGCCCACGCCGCATTAGCGGGCTTTAGCCGCCTTGGCTGCCCTGTTCGCTTTGTTCGCCCACGCCTGGTGGCTACCCACCACGCATAAGATTGAGCCAACGGCTTAGGCCTGCGAACAATGCGCTCTCCATAAAATCGCGCTAACCGGCACCCTTCAAGTCGTCCGAGCGGGTTGATTAAGCTCCTGTAAGTTAAGCATTGCGCTTAAAAGCTCGCGTTCTGCGGTGTTCTGCACGTTCAGCCCAAGGTGCCCACCCTGGATTCGCGCGAATCTCTATACACTGGCTCCGCGGGGACGAATCGCAAGATCGTCTTGAAGAACAAGGTAAGGCCGCGCGTCGGGGAACGGCTGGAAGTTCCGTGCGAGCCTACGCCAACAAGAAGAACTGAGAGCAAGCGTATGGGGCAGTCAAGCGAAGAACCAGCAGGAGAATCGCCGGGATTTCCGGATGCAACACGTCGGCAAAGAGTGAGCGCAACACTGCGCGCCACGCTGCTTGCGTTCGCGGTGACGATGCTCACCTGTATGCTGAGTGGCGCACTCAAAAGCATGGCAGGCGAAATTGCGGCCATCTGGCTTGCGAATGCGCTGTTACTGGGCCAGATGATGGTGGCCGCGCCGGCCCAGCGCTACTGGGTGCTTGCCGGCGGCATAGCAGGCAATATGGCGGCCAATCTGCTTGGCGAGAGCCTTGCGGTATCCCTCTCTTACACGTTTGCCGATACGCTCGAGGTGCTGATTGCCTTTAGCTTTGCGCCACGCGTGACTTCGATCGCCGAACTGCTGCGGCCTAAAGCGCTCGTCAGATTCATCGCCGGCGGCGTGATACTCGCGCCGCTCGTGTCCGGCGTGCTGGCAAGCGTGCTGTTGCGTGGGCAACTGAGCGGCAATCTGCTGCCCAATTTCGCTAACTGGTTCGTTTCGGACGCACTCAGTCTGGCTATCTTTACGCCTGGCGCGCTCGTGCTCTGGAGCGGCGAGGGTGCCCATCTGTTGCGTGGGGAGCGGGGTCTAAAGACCTTGGGACTGCTCCTGCTGGTTTGCGCGGTAACGACCGGCGTCTTTGCACAAAACCAGTTCCCTTTGCTCTACTGGGCGTTGCTGCCAATCATGCTGCTGGCATTTCAGGCCGATCTCGCTAGCGTCATGGTCGGCCTGATGCTGTGTCTTGCCATTGCGGTGGCGTTCACCATGCACGGCATCGGACCGCTCTGGATGTATCCGTATGCGAACATGGAAGCGCGCATCTTTTCGCTGCAACTGTTTTTGCTGGCTGCGTTAGGCATTGCGCTGCCGATCAGCGCGACTCAAGTTTCGCGCAGCCGTCTGGTAGGGCTGTTGCGCGAGGGCGAGCGGCGCTACCGGATCCTTGCGGAGAACGCGACCGACATCGTTATGAGCGTGACGCTCGATGGCCGTCTAACGTATGTTTCGCCGCGAGCTCAAACGGTCATGCGTCGCGATCCCGACGAGCTGATTGGCGAATACTTTCCCGATCTGGTGATTGCCGACGATCGCGACGCGCTGGCTACGGCTATCGAAAAGCTGGCCGCCGGCGCGAGCGAGGTGTCGCAGGTGAGCCGCTTCAGACGACCCGACGGCCAGATCCTGTGGCTCGAAACCTACCTTCGTCCGGTGATCGATCCGTTTTCCGGGCAGCCTGAAACGCTGACGGCGACGGCTCGTGACATCACCGCACGCAAAGCTGCCGAACAACGTCTTGCAGAAGAACGTCTTGAACTGCAGGGGCTAGCCTATCGCGATGGTTTAACGGGGCTCTTTAACCGCCGGCATTTCGACCGCGAACTGGAGCATCAATGGCGGCACCTCGCGGAGGCCAATGACGCCAGTTTTATGGCAGTCGTGATGATCGATATCGACGCCTATAAGAGTTTTAACGACCACTACGGTCATCAGCGCGGCGACGACTGTCTGCGGACGATCGCGCAGGCGATTGCCCTGTCGGCGCGGCGTCCCTCGGATATCGTGGCCCGCTATGGCGGTGAAGAGTTCGCGCTGGTCCTTAAGGACACCGATCTGCACGGTGCACGGCGGGTTGCCGAGCGTATCCGTCTGGCGGTTGAAGGGTTGCAGGTGCCGCACCTGGCGAGTCCCGCTGGGGTAGTGACCGTGAGCCTGGGCGTCGCAGCACAACAGCCGCGCGAGGGTCGCGACGCGAGTGGTCTGGTGGCGGCAGCAGACCGTGCCTTATACGTTGCCAAACGGCGAGGCCGCAATCAGATCTACGTGTCCGAGAGCGACGACGCAGGTCTCGGGTCGCTTGCCTGATATTTGTCTAAAGAGTTACGTCGGCCAGAACATTCCCAGTGCCGCTAACGCCATCACCGCAGTCGCGATCCATCCCACCCAGCGCAACAGACCGGTCACGATAAACTCGCCCATGATGTCCCGGCGCGCCGACATGAGCATAACCAGCACCATGATGGGTACCGCTGCTAGCCCGTTCACAACGGCGCTCCAGTAAAGCGCGTCGATCGGATCGAAATTGACAAAGGTGAGTATGACGCCGCCGAGAATCGCGATCGCGATCACCGCATAAAACTGCTTGGCAAGGCTAACCTGTAGCGCCAGACTGTTACGCCACTTCATCGTGCCGGCAGCGGCGTAAGCCGCAGACCCTGCCAGCACAGGAAGAGCGAGCAGGCCGGTGCCGATAATGCCGAGGCTGAACAGCAGGAATGCGAATGAACCGGCAATCGGTTTTAAAGCGCTTGCGGCGTCGGCGGAAGTGGTGATCTGGATGTGATGTGCGTGCAAGGTCGTCGCCGCGGCAAGAATGATGAAGAACGCCACGCCATTCGACATCGCCATGCCAATCCACGTATCGAAGGTGATGCGGCTGAGTTGGGACTCTGCCTGCTGCGGCGCACGCAGCAAGGCCTCTTGGCCCGGTTCGGAGCGAATCTCTTCTACTTCCTGCGAGGCCTGCCAGAAAAACAGATAAGGGCTGATCGTGGTGCCAAGCACGGCAACGACGGTGGTCAGGTAGTGGCCGGAGAACTGAATGTGCGGTTTGACAATGCTTAGGCCAACGGCCTTCCAGTCGACCGGAATGACAAACACAATCGCAACGTACGCAAGCAATACGAGCGTGAGCCACTTAAGGATGCGGGCATAGCGCTCGTATGGCACAAAGACCTGTAGCAAAAGGGAAAAAGTGCCCAGCAGAACGACGTGAACCGGCACGGGACCGCCGAGCACGAGTTTGGCTGCCGCACCCATTGCCGCGAGGTCGGCGGCAATATTGATCGTATTGGCAATCAGCAGAACCATCACGGCGGCATAAAGGATCTGCGAAGGATAGTGGCGGCGCAGATTGGTGGCGAGTCCGCGGCCGGTAACCCGTCCCATGCGCGCGCTGATCGATTGAATCGCGACCATCAGCGGGAACGTGAGCAGCATGGTCCACAGCAGACCGAAGCCGAATTGTGCGCCGGCCTGCGAGTACGTTGCGATACCGCTCGGGTCGTCGTCGGCCGCGCCCGTCACGAGGCCCGGACCCAGGCGCCTGGTCCACGACCGGCCGGCCTCATCTTCGACCACAAGCTCTGGATCTAATGGTTCAGTGGGCACGTTGGTTCCTTGAAGGTGGCGGCTCGTTCGCAGTTGCCCTTTGCTGGGCAGCATTATTCGTGCCACGGGTTTGGGCGGACGAATAGGAATGACCTATGATCAGTTCTATTAATGAAACATTTGAACGCCCGGCAAGCGGATATTTTTTGAGCGATGCAGCGCCGATAAGTGCAATGCCTTGTCTCGTTGTGCGCGAAACCATAGCGCTTTGTTGTGTGCTCATGGCATAGTGCGACCATCGTCCACACGTAAGGAGGCAGTATGGCCACTCTCGAGCAGATTCAAGCGCGTATGAAAAAACTCCAGGCGCAAGCCGAAGCTTTGCTTGCCAAACGCGCGCAAGCGGCCGTCGACCAGATCCGCGAACTGATGATCAAGCACGGCTTGACGACTGCGGATATCGAAGCCCGTGCCAAGGCGAGGCGTGAAGCTAAAGCAGCGGGGCGCCGTCTTTCCAATGGCGTTGCGAAGACTGCCGCCGGCGCCAAGGGCAAGCTCCCACCGAAGTATCGTGATCCTAAAACCGGCGCAACGTGGAGCGGTCACGCACGGCCGCCCGCCTGGATCAAGGACGTGAAGGACCGTACCCGTTTCCTCATTGACGGCGCAGCTGAGATCGCATTGAACGGCAGCGGCGCTAGCAAAGCGACGACTGCGGCAAAGAAGGTATCGGCGAAAAAAGCGGCCGCAAAGAAAGCGCCCGGCAAGCGAGCCGCCGCGAAGAAGACCGTAGCTAAGAAAGCCGTGACCGCGAAAGCCCCGGCGAAAAAATCCGCCGCGAAGAAGAAAGCAAGCGTGAAAAAGCCGGTGGCAAAGAAAGCGTCACGGGGTCGGCCGGCAGCTAAAAAGGCTGCGTCGAGCGCGGTCGCTGCGTAACAACGTCTGTTGATACGTTCAACAGTTCGTGCCTGAAAACGACATTGGCCCGCCAAGGCGGGCCAATGTTCTGCGGGAACGCGAGTTCCGGCTGCTTACAGCGGCGTGATGTTAGCCGCTTGCTTGCCCTTCGGGCCTTGCTTCACTTCGAAGCTGACCTTCTGGTTTTCCTGCAGCGATTTGAAGCCACTTCCCTGGACTTCAGAAAAATGCGCGAACAGGTCTTCGCCGCCGCCGTCCGGCGTAATGAAACCAAAGCCCTTTGCATCGTTAAACCACTTCACTGTACCTGTTGCCATTTTCCTGAGTTTTCCAAAAAAGACGTGTTGTGTTGGCGTCGTGCCGCCACGGTTGACGGAGCGCGACGCGTCTTTGTACCACAGTAAAATGACAATCCACAACCAGGGAGGCTACGGTTTACCGGAACTTTCTCGCCTTGGCGCGACACCGCGCAGCGTGACGGCCTCTGTCTCCGAGCGCAAACTCTCCACCCGTGCTGCCAGGGCGGCCGCGCTGGCTCGTGAAGGAAACGGGTCGAAGGCGTAGCCACGGCGTGCCCAGGAATCGAGCCCGCCCTTGAGCGCGCGAATCCGCGTAAACCCTTTACGGCGCATATGCAACCTGATGCGCATGGCTGTGTCCTCGTCCTGACACACGCAATACACCACGCGGTGCTTTCCCGGTAAAGCCTCTTCGATGTCGGCCGCCGAAGTCGCGTCGAGCCGCCGGGCGCCCGGAATGCGATGGGTATCGTCCTGCACCGCGGACGCCGGCCGTGCGTCCAGAACGATCGGCGGCGACTCCGAATGCAGGGTTGCCTCAAACTGTTCCTGGGTAATCCGAACCTGCTTGAGCCAGCGTCTAAAGCGCCAGCGCTGGATGCAGCGAAGCACGAAGTAGAGGAGCGACGCCGCCAGCACCAGATCGATCACTGTGGTGCCATGTGCCCTGACTGCTAGCACGAACAGACCCAACTGCTTCTGGAACAGGGCGCCGCCGAGCAGCCAGAACGTTGCCCATATCACAGCGCCTAGCAGATCCCATGCGGCGAATATCTTTGGGTCGACACGCGTTGTTCCCATCAACGGCGGGGTGGCGAGGGCAAGACCCGGAATGAATTTGGACACCGACACAATCGGCGCGCCAAAGCGCTCAAACAGGGAACGCGTAGTCCGCACGCGTGCACCAGCAGACATCGATAGCCGCGAGAGCGCGTTAATCAACCGCTGGCCATACAGGCGTCCCGCCGTGAACCAGATACCATCGCCGAGCAACGCACCGAGCACCGCTGCCGGCAATACGTACCAGAACGACAGGGCACCGCTTGCGATCGCGGTACCGGCGAAGAGCAGGACGGGCACCGCGGGCAGAGGCACGCCGAGACGGGTCAGAAACACGTTTAGAAAGACGACCGCGCCACCCCACGTCGAAATCTCCGATTGCGGAAACTCTATCAATTGCGCGGCTCCTGAAGTCACGGCTGAGGGCGCAGCAGCAGCGTTGCTGCATCCGCGTTCGTGGAATGTTGTAGGCGCAAGCCGGATGCCCGGGCAGGCGTCAACACGCTTTTATTTTACGTTTGAATCGATCAGCGTCACGCGCACGCCTTCGCATCCGGCGTCGCTGGAGACTTCAAGTTCGCGCCATGGACCTTTCGGTCCTTCGACGGCGATCAGCGGATCGATTTGCCGGTCGGGGCGTAGCACATTGAACGGCCACGATGGGCGCCGTAACCGCTCATGGACCAGCGAGCCTAGCCAGATCTGCGCGGAGGGTCCACCGCTTTTGCGTTGCACGGCATACGTGGTGGGCCAGAAGCGTAAGACGTCGCGTTCGTCGCGCGCTTCGCGGGCACGGGTAAAGACGAGTGTCGAGGGCTCGCCGTTGTTGAGCTTTGGCAAAACGGGTAACGCGGTCGCCTCGGGGTCGGGGGCCACCAGCGAGAGGATGGAGCGCACCGAGAGTTGCGTGCCCTCCATCCAGCCGCGGTCGGCCAGTTGCGATTCGATCTGCTCTCGGTTGGCCGACCATTGCACGGTGATCGGCTCGCGCCGGTCGCCTGTCATGTCGGAGCGGTAGCAGGCAAAAGTTTTCCAGAGCGTGTCGGTCCATTGCGCTTCGGTGACGACCTCGAGAGGAGGGTGCTGTTCGCTGGGCGGTGCGGTGCTCAAACGGTGAAGTCCTATCTGGGGTGCCGCGCTGGCGCAGATCACGAGCAACATCACAGCGGGCATAAACTCGCGCGGAGTGGGCATGTCAGGGTTGCGCCACACGGCGGTCAATGCAACGACGGCGACCCAGATCGCCGCGAACGCCGCCCCGCCCACCGCATCGGAAAACGCGAAGCGCCCGACGTAGAGCCCTGCGAATGCTACCGCCACGACGATCGCTGCGCTGACCGTCGTCACGAGGATCCCTTGGATTTTGCCGACGCGACGTGACAGCAGGAAGGCGAGAAAACCGTAGACGATCGCGCTTGCCGCCACGTGATTGCTAGGGAAGGCATACGCTTCGAAGCCGGTGGAAACGGGCGACACCTGCCGCACCGTCAACTGGATGGCGAAGATCAGCAATTGCGAAAAGGCGACTGCCGCCAACCAGTAGGCGACGGCGAGCCAACGCCGTTCGTATGTCATCCAGACGATAACGGTCGCCACAACGGCGCCCAGCGTAGGGAGGCTGCCTAGCGTGGCGAGGCCTGATATTAGCGAGTCGGCCCAGGGAGAATGGATCGATTGCAGGAATCGATACACCGACATGTCGATCTGAACCAGCGGGGCGCCATTGGACACGCCTTGAAACACGCCGAAGAATATCCCAGCGAACAACAGCACCAGTACGGAGATGATGGCGACGATACCCATCGCCGGCCTCTGGGGGTCCAGCACCTGCACCAGAAAAGTTGCTGCACGTCCGTTGTGACAACGGGCCCATGCGACCAGCTCGCGACGCGATGCGTTGGCCCATGCCCGCGCGCGCAAGACGATGTGGCGCATGGCCTGAAAGCTCAACCACCCGATGGCGGCGAGAATCGCGATGACGGCCACCAGACGAAACGAGACGGCGCCGGCCAGTTGCAGGGATGCGCCGAACACGACCCCCGGCAGAATATGCGCGGGTGCCCACAATACGGCAGACAGTGCGTTCATCGCGTAGAAGCGCGTTGGGCTCATTCCCAGCATGCCTGCGACGACTGGCACGATGGCGCGCACCGGTGCGATGAAACGGGCAAACACCACGCTGCGTGCGCCGTGCTGCGTGAAATACTGGTGGCCGGTCTGCAGGATCTGCGGATGCGTGCGGAACGGCCAGAGTTGGACGAGGGTATTGCGGTAGCGGTGGCCGATCCAATAACTAAGACCGTCGCCGGCGATGGCGCCGACGAACGCGCAGGCGAACAGCCAGCCGAGGTTGAGCGCACCTGTGCCGACTAGCGCTCCGGCCAGAAACATGGCCGTGCTACCGGGGACGAAGGTGCCGATGACCGCGACCGACTCCAGAAACGCCGCCAGGAACACCACCGCCAACGTCCATCCCGCGTGGCCGCCGAGCAGGTGCAACAGGTGAACATACGCTTGCTCCATCTACCTCTCCGGCGGTCCAGCACTATGACGAATGAATGCGAACGGGAAAACGTGTCATATCAGAATATAACCTCAGCAGATGTCATGCCGCACCGAAGCATGCGGTCGACAAACAATGTGACGGCCTTGGACTGCGGGAGTGTGCGCTGGCGGGACGGTCCGTTGACGTCTTGCGAACTTGACCTATAACGGAGGTGCGGTGCGGGCATTCTCTGCGTCTGGGACCGGCATCCACCACTTCAGACGCCCGTTTGTTGCACTGCATTGTCGCTTCCGGCAATGAGGAGGGCGACAGGCGTCGTTAGTCGGGTAGCGGGCCACGGTGACATGCTGCGAGCCCGCTTGAGGATGCAAGGAGTGTCGAGATGAAAACACTTATCGTGTTGCCGTTGGCTGGCGCAGGGCTGCTGCTGGCGGCCAGCGTAGCAAACGGGCAGGAGATTCGCCCGGACATGCAGGCGCGAGGGCGCGCGATCCTGGAGCAGAACGCGAACGAGACCGCGCAAGATGCGACAGACATGCCCTATAGCGAAACGGGGCAGCCCGGCACGCC
Organism: Paraburkholderia sp. GAS82; assembly: GCF_050436285.1. Classification (NCBI taxonomy): domain Bacteria; kingdom Pseudomonadati; phylum Pseudomonadota; class Betaproteobacteria; order Burkholderiales; family Burkholderiaceae; genus Paraburkholderia; species Paraburkholderia sp. GAS82. The sequence continues at coordinate 524,218 of NZ_JBNDLX010000005.1, read as the reverse complement.
GCAGGCGCGCGCTATAACTAACTCATCATATGGAGGCAGCGTCGATTCCGACGGACAGTCGGGCGGCCCGCGATGCGTCACCGGCCCGCAATGCAACATTTTACGCGGCCGATGACGTCCAGACCTGCCATAGCCGAACGAAGAAATCGCAGCCCGCAGCGGCGCTTATTAATATGGATAACTGATAAATAATTTTCTTATCTATGTTTCATATGTCCAGACGTGTTGACACTAAATCATTCTTCATCTTGGCGAAACGGCGTTTACGTGCTGGGAAGATTAACTTTGTCCTGCAGGTCCTTGTTTAGCAGGCCAACGTAAGAACGTCCTTCTCGCGTTAGGCCTGCTCAATGGCTCTAACCCTGGAGGGCACAAATGAAACACTTCGAAAAGGCAATAGCGGCAGCGGTTTTGCTGACCGTCAGCGCGGCTAGCTGGGCATCCCCCGGACTGACACCGCAGCAATGCAACGACTATCCGTTCACGCGCCTCAAAACCGAGGTGACGCATAAGCAATTGATGAACGAGTTATCGGAGCTTGAAGCGGTCGGCTATGACCCGAGCGCTAACGACAACTACTATCCGTCCGATCTCATGGCCGCCCAGAAGAAGCTGAACGCGGAATATCGACGGGACTGCACGGCTTCGAACGGTGTGGCGACCGCGCAATACTCGGCGACGCCATAGCGACCCGCAGCGCATGACCGTGTCCGGCAATAGCCGGGAAGCTTGTTTTGACGGATGTTGTCGCAGTCGTACGACACTTGCGCGCCTAAAACGAGCCATTTTTTTCAAAAAAGGAAACTCGAGACCGCTCCACCAAAGGCGATGGAGCGGCTGCCTTTCGTACTTGCGTTTGTTGAAAGTCTGACTTTCTTTAGTGCCGTCTCGTCAAGAAAAGTGGCTACTTAAACTTTGCTTGCACTTTCATGTTGCTGCCGCAACCAGCAGTGACAGCGCCGCAGAGCGCAGAAGGGCAAAGGAAAAAACAGACTCTCTCACCTCACTCATCAGGTACAAGGCAAATGAAGAAACCATGTTTGGCCGGATTGTTGTCCGCACTTGCGCTGTGTAATGTCGCGCATGCTCAAAGCAGTGTCACGCTTTATGGCCTCATCGATGAGGGTTTCGATTTCACCACCAACGCCGCCGGCAACCGTGGCTACCAGATGGTGAGCGGCGACACGGCCGGGAGCCGCTTTGGCCTGAAAGGCAGCGAAGACCTTGGCGGCGGCCTGAGCGCAATCTTTCGTTTGGAAAACGGCTTCAATACCAACACCGGCACGATGGGGCAAGGCGGTCTGCTGTTCGGACGTCAGGCTTACGTTGGCCTGTCGTCGGCGCAGTACGGAACCATCACGATGGGCCGTCAGTACGATCCGACCGTCGATATGTGGAGTGCTCTCACCGCGGCCGGCAATTGGGAGGGCGACCTTGGTTCGCACCCGTACGACAACGACAACGCGGACTGGGATTACCGTATCCAGAACTCGGTCAAGTATGTGTCGCCCACGGTTGCGGGCTTCACCGGCGAGGCCTTGTACGGTTTTAGCAACGAGGCGGGCGGGTTCGCCGACAATCGCGTATACAGCGCAGCGGTCCAGTACCAGATGGGCCCGGTCACTGCAGTTGCCGCTTATATGAAGACCGACAACGGCGGTGCGACTGCCGGTGGCGCGGCGCCGAGCGCGACAGTGGTGTTCACTGGAAGCTCGCAGCAAAACATCGATGCGGCCTTTTCGTACAAGTTCGCCGACAAGGCGATTGTCTCGCTGGCCTATTCGCACGTGGATATCTACAATCCGACCTCCAACGCATACTTCGTTACGCAACCGGCTCCCGGAACACAAAACTCATGGAAGTTCGACAATATCGAACTCAACGGCCAGTACTTCTTTGCGCATGACTTCTGGCTGGGCGCAGCCTATACGTTTACGCGCGCGCACGTTTCAACGGTGACGGGCAGTTCGGATCCGAACTGGAACCAGCTATCGCTGATGCTCGACTACGATCTGAGTGCACGCACTTCGGTTTACGTGCAGGGGGCGTACCAGCATGCTGATGGCAAGACTGGCCAGGACTTTGATTATGCGAACATTCTCGGATCGCCGAGCGAGTCGTCGAGCGGCAACCAGATGGTGTATCGCATCGCGATGACGCATCGCTTCTAAGACGTCCCACTTTAGCTTCAGCATAAAAGGCACACGCCGGAATCCGGCGTGTGCCTTTTTCATTGTTGCGGCATTTGGTGCTTAGGTGGCCTTCGACGCAATCTCCCGTGAGTCATTTGATGGCCTGCAGTTGGCTCAATGTAAAGAATTTGCATTGATGTTTCATGCAATGTGTACAAACGTGACGGGTTTTTCATCTTGGTGCGGCCTGGTATTTATTCGTGCGGGGCTATGATGCCAGGACTGTAACCAGTATGACCATATCCTGGTGGCGCGCAACAGGAGATTGGCAGGGCTTTGTCTGGCGACGCGCTTCGCATGGACGCTGATGCAGGCGCGTCGTGGCAAGCGTAGACGAGACGCCTCATAAATTAAATATAGCAGAATCTGTAAGCTATGGAATCCTGATTGTAATGTTTTTGGCGATGTTGAAGCTTTCGACATCGATAGCAGAAAACGCGCATGACTTTCGGATGTTCACTATGTGGTCTTACGCTCAATCCATTTTCCTTCTGACCGCTAGCGTCGCGAGGATGTCCATCAAGTCCACGCTTTCAACAAATCTACAAGTGAGGGGCCGATGACCGTGTCCACTCTGGATTTTGGCAAAGTACGGGGGAAGGCGATCTCCAGCGATAAACAGGAGACGGCTGCCAGGCGCCGTTCCGGGCAGCGCTGGCATACCACTACATTTAGATGGCTGTCGGCGTACGCAGCGATTTTTACCCTGTGTTTCGTGGCCTTGCTGGGGTTTCTCGAATACTCGGTGGGTGCGGCGATGGAACGCGAAGCCGATAGTGGGATTCGCTGGCAGATGCGTTACTTCGATTCGAAGTCCGACGATCAGCTTGCCTCCGTCATCAACCAAAGGCTCGAGCGCGAAATCCGGCACACCAATTACTACGGCGTATTCGCTCCGGACGGTCATCGGATCGCGGGGGACATTGCCACGATGCCACCCGGGCTGAAGCTCGACAAAGCGGGCGAATCCCATAGCACCAGTATGGGACGCACGATCGAGCTGCCGGATAACGCGTCGATGCCCACGGTGCGCGTGATAGGGGAACTCCGCGACAACGGCGTCAAGCTGGTCATAGGACGCAACCTGTCCGACGTGCGGCATGTGCGGGAGGAACTGACGAAAGTGCTGATCGTCGGCGGCGTGTTGTGTCTCGGACTCAGTCTTGCCACCGGCCTGTTGCTGAGCCTGCGTCAGATGCGCCGTGTGGCGGACATGCGGCGCGTGACTACCCGCATCGCCAACGGGGATCTCGCGCAACGTTTGCCGACCGGCGGTCGTGACGAACTGGACATGCTGTGTCACCTGGTCAATCACATGCTCGATGAAGTCGAGCGCCTCATGAATGAAGTCAAAGGCGCGTGCGATGGCATTGCGCACGATCTGCGTACGCCGCTGGTGCGTTTGCGTCTGCAGTTGGCCAACCTCGCCGAGCGGGTCCGGGCCACGGGCGACAGCGCGGCCGACTCGCTGCTCGCTAACGCGCGCGTCGAGGCCGACTCGATTCTCGAACGTTTCGGGGCGATGCTACGTATTTCGGAGATCGGAGCGCTGCAACGGCGCAGCGGCTTCGACGTGATTTCGTTGCAAACGCTGGTCGACGAGCTGTGCGAGCTCTATGAACCGCTTGCCGAAGAGAAGTCGATCACTCTGAAGTCCAGCACGGCAGCTGTCGGACCATTGCATGCTGACCGCGCCTTGTTGTTCGAGGCATTCAGTAACCTGCTCGACAATGCGATCAAATTCGCGCCCAACGGCGGCGAGGTGAGCGTCGATCTCTGGTCGAGCCAGTCGGGGCCGCAACTCGTGATTGCCGATAACGGTCCCGGTATTCCCGTGAGCGAGCGTAACGCAGTGCTAAACCGTTTTTACCGTGTCGAGCAGACACGTCACGTACCGGGAACCGGTCTTGGACTTGGCATCGTTTCGGCAATCATCCGGCTGCATGACTTCGAGCTGCGCATTGGTGGTGAAGACCGGGGAACGACAATCACAATCGATTGCTGGCCACACAACTTGCAGTAGGTCATAACGATAGATGAGAATCCTGCTGGTTTCTTCCTCCGAAGCGGAGACGGTTTACCTACATAAGGCATTCAGGGAAAGCGCGCATAGCGTCCAGGCAGCGGACAATCTCCGCTATGCGCTCTATCTTGCCTCGCATGAGGAATTCGATGCGATTGTCATTTCCGCTGTAGGCGTCACGCTGATGACCTCGCTCTTCGACGCGCTACCCGAACTGGCGCGGCTGCCACGTGCGCCGGCCGTAATCGTCGCGCTTGCCAGCGGCAGTTCGCAAGATCGTGCCAGGGTGCTGCGCGCGGGGGCCGACGCCTGTTTCGTGCAACCGTATTCGTTTCTGGAGATGCAGGAGCGCATGCTGGCGCTTCACCGGGCATCGGTGGCGCGCTCGGCTCAACCGTCGGCCACGCTAATCCAGCTAAGACTGGATCCACTCACGCGCGATCTGGTCGAAGACGGCAAGCGCGTGCTGATGACCAAGCGCGAGTATCTGCTGATTGAATGTCTGCTGCGTCAGGTGAATGCGCCGGTCGCGAGAGATCAGCTGATCCGCTATGCATGGCCGGACAAGGAGGATGTCGATCCTTCCAGCGTCAACCTCGTGGTGTCGCGTCTGAGGCGCAAGCTGGAACTGAATGAGTTTAGAGCGAGGGTCGAGACGATTAGCCGCTACGGCTATCAGTTGGCTTCGCGTTGAACATTAAACGGCAAAGCCGCGTGGGCAGGAGAAGGAGCGGCCAGCCCGGCGCCGCACGAAGCGGGCATCACAAGGATAACTGAACATCTCGTAGAATTAAGGTGGCCGGATTGACCTGTTCGCGTTACGTGGGTCTGCCCACTGAAGCGGGCCGGTCATCCGGCGCGTATTGCTCAATGATGGGCATATACGGTGCGGTCCAGATATGCGAGTTGCCCGTCCTGCTCGGCTGTGACGAGTCTCTGATACACCTGTGCGCGGGTTCGTCCCGCAACCGGTTGACCATAAGGTGCGACCCACTGGCCGGCTTGATCAGGCGTTGCTGCTGCGGTGGTGAAGCTGGAGTCGCTCGATGCCGCATGCGGATCGTTTGCTCCCGTGTTGGTCTGGGCAAATGCGCTGCTGCTTGCGGCGAGGCCGATGAGCGCTGCCAGCATGAGGGTTTTCATGGCGGATTCCTTGTTAAGAAAGTGCAAAACCGGGTGAAGCCGGATTGCATCGCGGGATGCCAGCCGGTGCACGCCGGCATCCCGCGACGCGCTTACGGATGGGCGTAGACGACCGTGTTCAGGTAGTTCAGCTGACCGTCTTTTTCGGCTTGCACGAGTTCGCCGTACACCTGGGCACGGGTCTTCGGTGCAATCGCCTGGGACGGCGGAACCCACGTTCCGGCGTCTTGCGGCGCGGCGTTCGACATTGCCACGGTGCTCGGGGCGTTGTTGGATGTAGCGGCTGTGGCGGGGTTGCTTTGGGCAAAGGCCGAGCTGGTTGCGAGAATACCCAGCAGAGCTGCGATCTTGATGGCTTTCATGACTGCTCCTCTATGAGGACGAGATGGTTTAGGTCCGGGCTGTACCGCACAACGCAATGTGCGTCTCGGTAAGAAGCAGAATAGAGCGGTGGGCCTATCGCAACGCGAGCATGAAAGTGAAGAGATTTTTAATCGGCAGCTATGTTTAGCCGAGAATGTAACCGGAGCCTCTAACCGTGCGGATTTGCGGGTCTTCTCCCGCAGCGCCGAGCTTCTTGCGCAAACGCCCCACATGAACATCGATCAGATTGGTGCCCGGATCAAAGCGGCAACCCCATACGCCCTCGAAGATCATCGTGCGCGTGAGCACCTGGCCCGAATGGCGCATCATGTATTCGAGCAATTTGAGTTCGGTTGGCTGGAGGTCGAGCACCTCACCGTGATGACTGGCCCTATGCTTGAGCAGATCGAATTTCAGTTCGCTCACCTGAAGGCTGGTTTCAGCCGTGCGCTGCGGAGTTTTGCGCCGCAGGAGCACCTCGGCGCGAGCGGCCATTTCTTCGCGCGCGAACGGCTTGGTTAGATAGTCGTCGCCACCGGCCCTTAAGCCCCTGACGCGTTCGTCGACATTCGACATGGAACTGACGAGCAGTACGGGCGTATCGATGCCTACGTCGCGCATGGTCGTGAGAATCGTCAAGCCATCGAGGTCAGGGAGCGTGCGATCCAGTGTGACGAGATCGTAGGGGAACGCCATGATTTTGGCGATGCCATCGCGCCCGCAGCGTGCGACGTCGACCTCATAGCCAGACTCCGAGAGCGAGCTCACAATCTCGTGAATCATCAATTCATCGTCTTCCACAGAGAGCACTTTAGGCATGGCTTATCAGTTTACGAAGAAGGAGGCACGAGTCGACCCTGCATTCGCACTGCTGACAATGCGTGCATGGAGGACCATCGGACAGATCACAGGGTCATCATCGCCGACGGCTGGTAACCTGGCGTCGCCACATGGATTAAGTGTTTTTAATGGTTTTGCAACGGAGCCGGGCGCGACGTGTGGCGTTATGCAGTGGCTCGCTACAGGCGGGAGCCGCCATGGCTTGAAGGTGTTCCGAGCCGAAATGAATGCGCGCGAGGCGTGGGCTCGGATTTAATTTGTGTCAGACTAGCTTGCTACCGGTTCTGCGGCCGCCAGCCTGCATGGCCTGCCGTCGAGGTTTCAGTCACGACACCACCGCGCGCGACATCACACACGCGCGTTTGGGCTCGCACGCAATCTGGACGGGCGGCGACGCAACACATTCCGGCTCCATTCATTATTCACTCGGTTTTTCATGCGCTCCAAGTTCCTCAAATGGTTTTTCATTGTCTGCCTGCTCGGCAGCGGCACGGTCTATTCCGCGTTCATCCTCGTGTTGTTTCCTTTCGCGGGAAGGTCCGGACGCTACTGGCTGGCAGCGCAATGGTGTCGTGCAATGGTTGCATGGATGCGTTGGCTACCCGGCGTGACCTGTTCGGTGGAAGGGCTTGAGCATCTTCCGGATGGGCCGTCGATTCTGTTGTGCCGTCACGAATCGACTTGGGAGACGCTGGCATTTCTCGCGCTGTTTCCACGGCGCATCAGTTTCGTCTTCAAGGAAGATCTGTTGCGCATTCCGTTCTTTGGCTGGGTGCTGCGTGGCCTCGATATGGTGAGCCTGAACCGCGGGTCGCCACGTCAGGCTCATCAGGCGGTCACGCAAGAGTGCGCCGAGCGTCTCGCCAAGGGGGATGTCGTGGTGATCTTTCCGGAGGGCACCCGTGTGCCGCACGACGCGCCGCCTCGGCTGACCTCGGGCGGTATCCGTCTGGCATGTGCGACCGGTGCCCCGGTGGTACCGGTGGTGCATAACGCGGGAAAAGTTTGGCCGGCAAAAGGTTGGCCAGACAGGAAAGGGCATATTCGGGTCGTCGTGGGTCCCGAGTTTTCCTCTGTCGAGACTTCGCAACAGGAGTTGAGCCGGGCGGTTCACGACTGGATGAAAACGGCTCTGCTAAAGCTCTGATCGCTTGCGAAAATGCGCGGGTACGTTTTACCGGACTTTGGTATCCGATCAAGTATTTATTGCCTGTGAACTCACAATAAAGGCGCTTATGGCGGCCTGGGCTGCCAAAAAAGCAAATGGCCCGCCGAGGCGGGCCATTTGCAGCAGGGGGGGACGAACGTCCCGGCCTGTTACAGCGGCGTGATGTTTGCCGCTTGCTTACCCTTCGGGCCTTGCTTCACTTCGAAGCTGACCTTCTGGTTTTCCTGCAGCGATTTGAAGCCGCTTCCCTGAACTTCCGAGAAGTGCGCGAACAGATCTTCGCCGCCGCCGTCAGGCGTAATGAAACCAAAACCCTTTGCATCATTGAACCACTTCACAATACCGGTTGCCATTTTTTAATCCATTCAATTTAAATGTCGCGTTCGCGTGTGCCGCGTCTTCGCCCCGCGACCGAACGCGAAGAATGACTTTGTACCACGCTGATATCAAACCTGCCAATCATGATGTTTCTGTAGGTCGCTTAAATCGGACAAATGCCAGCCAGCCAGTGTTGGGAAACTGTAATGTCAGGGTAGGGTAAACTGCGTGCACACTCTCCCGAGGAAATACATGAAACATTACTTGCAGGAAGAGTTGACATCGTTTTGGGGCCGTCTGACCCCCTACTTCGCGCTGCTGGAATCCGCGCAAAGCGACGTTCTGGAGCCGATTGGGCGTGTCACTGTGGACACGGACGAGCGGCAGGCATTTGCGCTACATACCACTGACGCCAAGCCGCAGGGCGACACGTCAGAGCTTCCGACGGGGCAAAGCGCTACCTATACGCGGTTGAAGGGCGATGGAGCGGTGTGGGGGCCGTGGTTCAGGGAAGCGTATTGATCTGGTATTGCGCTCGTGTCACTCGCGGTGCGTGAAGATTTGCGACAATGCTGGTTTGCTTTGGGTGCCTGCGGCGATCCGTACGTGGTCGTGGGCGCTTGCGCTTCCTAATTCACCTCGTTTCGACGTATGAGCAAGTCTGCATTCATTCCCAGTGTTCCAGCGAAGTCCGAGAGTGATTTCGAAGTCTCGGCTTCGACCCGACTCGCCGGGTATCGGCGGTTTTTTGGTGTCTTGAAGGTGGTTCGCAAGACCGATGGGAAGGTGTTGTTTCCATTCGACGGGGCGGGGGAGATTGGGCCTTTTGTTACCAAGGTTGAGGCGTTGGCTGCTGCGCAGGTGCGGGGTGAGGGGATTGTTGCTGGGGATTTGGTTAGGCCGGAGTTGTAGGGGGTTGGGGGTTTTTGCCTGCGGCGCCTTGGGTTGGGTGTTTTCTCGCGGTGTTGGCCTTTCCTTGCATTGGTATCGGTCTATTAGCTTTGCCCCTGTGCGGGGCGGCACTTACTTTCTTTGCCGCCGCAAAGAAAGTAAGCAAAGAAAGCGGGCTTCCAACCGCTAGCCTGTAGGTGTCCACCACTTGTGTGAACACGGAGTGGTCCGCGCACGCATTGTGCCCTCGCATCACACCCGTCAGTGACACAGCGCTCATCCGTTCCAGCGTCGCGCTTCGCGCCACGCCGTCGGGCATAACGTCCCCTGCGAACTGTGTAGGTATTCTAACTATTTTGAATTGCCGCTCCGCACTGGGCGAAGCTGATAGACCGATAGCAGTGCAAGGAGAGGCCAGCTCCGCAGGAACGCGGTCAAGCGCCGCAGGCAAAAGCAAACCTCAGTTCTTATTGCGCCTCCACCTGCGCGCGACTCACCACTACATTTTCAGAAGTATCCCCGGCCACTGCGGGCTCCGCGTCTGCACGCTGCCCCATAGTCCACCCCGCAGGCTTGGTCGTCCAGGGACTGGAAACCGGATCCCCCTGGTAAGTCATCCCCGCCGTCGCGGCACCATGCGCATTGCCGGCAAACGCCACACCCGACACCCCAAACGAAACCGCAGCCACTCCCGTCAAAACGACAGTCAGCATTGCCTTGTTCATTTCATTTCTCCCAGAATGCGATGCAGAAATTGCGCCGCGTCACTTCATATACGAGGTCTCCTCATCACTGGATGCACGGTGCAAAAAAGTCGAGAGCCCCCGACAAGTCCCGCGCTCCTGGAGACGCGATCGGTAACCTCACGTTACCAATCTCGCATGCACGTTTCACCTGTAAATCCGAACTCTTCATAGACTCCCGTCACTGCCCGTGTCGCCGGTAGCACCCGGTCATGGGTCGATCACCGAGGTCGTGCGCGCTCGCGTGTACGTCGCGACCGGCATCGCGCACGGGTCGTACGTCGCCCTCGCGCGCCAGGTTCTTTTATGCGGGAGATCTCAATGCAGCGAACGCGTAACCCCCTCGTCACTGCCCAACTGGACGGCACGGAGCTGTGCGCCGACTATTGCGAGCAAACGGGGCGTCTTCGTGTTCTGCAGGGCACAACCGTCGTGCAGGAATGGTTTCCACCCAATTCGTGGATCGCCATTGCGTCAGTGGCCGGCGCCCGAAACTGGGGGACTCGGCCCGATTCGAATGAACTTCAAACTTTGCTCGCTAGTCAGGCATCCTTGTTGCGCCTCGGCTAGCGGCTCTGGGTGCGCCTGGTGGCGCATGTTCTCGACCCGCCTATAAACCGGTGTCATCGGCGCTTTACGACAGCTGCGCCTCTTTGAACCCAATCGATACGAACAAGGCTTCGGAGGCGGCATTGCCGGGGCTGATCATGGCGCAACAGCGGCAGTAGCCCAGGGTCGCAAGCGCCTGGGTCGCCGCTTGCAGAAGAAGCCGGCCATATCGCCGTCGGCGGTACTCCGGTGCGACAGCGATCGCTGCAATCACCGGCATCCCGTACGGCTCGTAATCGGTCGCGAGCAAAAACGCCGCACACTCGCCGTCGACGATGGCGACACGCGACGCCGCTGCGATGAACGGCCCATATTTGCCGTCGATGATCGCGTTGACCTTCCGCGCGGCCCGCTCCTCCGGCATGCCTTCATCATCCACGGTGCCTTGAAAAGCGCGGTACATGATCGAGGCGATCGCGGGGACGTCCTCCCTTGCGATAGCCCGCGTGACCGCTGCGCATACGTCCGGGGCGGCGTGCGTGAAAAGCTCGAATTCCCATTTGCGGCGGGAGGACATGAGTTGTGTTTCCCTCTGACGGCAGATGTGATCGGCCTGGACCGCGTTTCCAGACGGGTCCGGCCTCGAATTTTAATTGCTCGTGTTTCACACCAGGCCTCGAACCATAACATGAGTTTTTAGAATGTTTGTGGCTCGAATTAGTCGCTTGTCGGTCCTCGCGACGCGGAGAAGAATTCTGCCCATGCACCGGCGGCGTGCCATTCATCGCGGCCGGCAATGTGTTTTTCGCACCACGCCACCTGGTAAAGACTATGCGACTCGAGCGGAATTTTGCTAACGGCCAGTTCATCGAACCCGCAACCGGCGACCTCATCTCCGTCTACAACCCCGCTACCGGCGCCCTGGTTGCCCAGGTCTCCGCTGCGTCGAGAGACGAAGCAATCGCCGCGGTCGGCGCCGCCGCCATTGCGCAGAAAGGCTGGCGTAAGCTGCCCGCCGCCGAGCGGGCGGTCCATCTGCACAAGCTTGCAGATGCCTTGACGGAATGTGCACCGGCGATCGGCGCCGCGCTCGCGCTGGAGTCCGGCAAGAGCGTCGAGGATGCCACCAACGAAGCTATCTACGCCGCTCAGATCACCCACTATCACGCGGAATGGGCGCGCCGCATCGAAGGCGAAGTCATTCCGAGCGATACCCCCGACGAGAATCTGGTCCTGCATCGCGAGCCGATCGGTGTGGTCGCCTGCCTGATTCCGTTCAACTATCCGGTCTACACATTGCTGCGCAAGATCGCGCCTGCTCTGATCTCCGGCAACACGGTCGTGGTGCGCCCAAGCAACAACACGCCGATCTCGGCATTCGAAATTGCCAGGGCAGTCGAACGCGCTGGTTTGCCGGCAGGTGTCGTGAACATTCTGGCCATGAGTCACGCCACCGCGGAAGGCGTCTGCACGCATCCGGCGGTCGGCATGATTACGCTGACGGGGAGCATCGGTGCCGGGCGCAAGGTGCTCGAATATTGCAAGGCGAACATCGCCAAGCCGTCGCTCGAACTGGGCGGCAAAACGCCCGCCATCGTCGAACCGGACGCCGACCTCGAAAAGGCCGCGCGCGAACTGGTGGCGTCCAAGACCACACACTGTGGCCAGTTGTGCACGGCGATCGAACGCGTCTATGTGCACGAGAGCGTGCACGATCGCTTTGTCGCGCTGCTCAGGCAGCACATGAGTGCGGTGAAAATCGGCGACCGCGCTGAAAACGCCGCCCTCATGGGGCCGCTTGTGAACGAGGCGTCGCGTCAGTCGATCCATGCAATGGTCATGCGCGCCGTGGAAGCGGGCGCCAGGCTCGAGACGGGTGGCGAGTTGCCCGGCGGCAACGGGTTCTTTTACCCGGCAACGTTGCTCTCGAACTGCAGCCAGGACATGGAGATCATCCAGGAAGAGACCTTTGGTCCGATCATGCCGGTCGTCAAATACAGCACGCTCGACGAAGCGCTTGGGATGGCTAACGATCACCAGTTCGGTCTGTCGTCAGTGCTTTACACCGAGAACTATCGTTCCGCGATGAAGATCGCCAACGGCATCGAAGCGGGGGAGCTGTACGTGAACCGCACGCCGGCCGACCCGTATCAGGGCTTCCACGCGGGCTGGAAGCGCTCTGGCCTCGGCGGCGACGATGGCAAGCACGGCATGCTCGAATTTACGCAAACGCGCCTTGTGGTCATGAAGTACTAAAGGCTCGATACACACTCAAACCCGGCACGCTGCACAGAGCGGCGCGCCCTTTCTGAACCTGCAGTCTCGCGCAAGCACGCTGCAACCATAACAAAGATATTGGAGATGCGACAAAGCCGGGGCAGCAATGCGCTGCAGGCCTTGTGTGTCTCTTAGGAGCACCCCAGTGTCATCTCAACCGGTTCAATCCAACGCCGCGCTGTCGGTTGCTCACGACGCAGCCGCCGTGCGGAAAAACGCTGCACAGCGCTATGTGCAACTGTTGCTGCTGGTGATCGCCGCCGGCGCGATTTATCCCATTCTTTATTTGCGGCAGGTGTATCAGCCGACCATGCTGGAGGTGTTCCATATCACCGACAGCCAGCTCGGCTATCTCTACTCGTCGCTTGGGACGATCTTCCTGCTCAGCTATCTGCCGAGCGGCTGGCTCGCCGACCGTATCGCGCCGCGCATGCTCATCAGTTTCTCACTGGTCGCAACCGGCGCGCTGGGTCTGTGGTATTCGACCGCGCCGTCGTTTCATCTGCTGATGGTCATCTTCGGCGGCTGGGGTCTGTCGACCGGTCTGACGTTCTGGGCTGCCGTCATCAAGCGAGTGTCGATGATCGCCGGAGCAGATGAACAAGGCCGCTTCTTCGGTTTTCTCGACGGTGGCCGTGGCCTGATCGAAGCGCTGCTGGCGACCGTTGCGATCACCTTGTTCGCCTGGATGACGCAGACGCGTGGCGAACCGGTCGCGGCAGGTTTCAAGCTGGTGGTCTACATGTACGCGTTTCTGTGCATTGTGCTCGGCGCTGTGCTTGGTCTCGTGAAGGATCCGCAGGGTAGCAAAGCCGCGGCGGACCACGCCGCCGCACGCAGGCGCAGTAACGTGTTTGTCGACCTGAAAACGCTCGCCTCGATTCCGGAACTGTGGCTGGTGGCCGCCATTGTGTTCTGCGGTTATCAGGTCTTCTGGGCGACCTACAGCTTTTCGGCCTATTTGCATGAAGGCGCGATTGGCCTCTCCGTGGTGATGGCCGGCACGATCACCACGCTCAAGCTGTGGATGCGGCCTATCGGCGGCATTGGCGGCGGTTTCCTCGGCGACCGCTTTTCCAAGGTCTCCGTGCTGGTGATCGCGCTGTTCCTCGCCGCACTCTCGCTGCTCGGACTGGTTGCTGCGCCCGGAATCGGCAGTCACGTGGCGCTGGTGTTCCTCGTGTTGTTCATCGGCATTCTGACTTACGCAATTCGCGGCTTGTACTGGTCGTTGCTCGATCGCTGCAATGTGCCCGTCGAAACGATGGGTCTGGCAATCGGTTTGATCTCGGTGCTCGGCTATTCGCCGGACGTCTTTCTGCCGCTTATCAACGGCTATCTGACGCAGACCTATCCCGGTGTATTCGGGTACCAGCTCTACTTTGGTTATGTAGCCGCAGTCGCTGCGCTCGGCGGCTTCGCTGCTCTTGCACTTAGAAACATGCTTAACAGGAAAGAAGGTCTGTAAATGAAAGTTGTCTCGCTCGAAACGCATATCGTCGCCGTGCCGCCGCCGCATCTGGGTGGCATGTACTGGATCTTCGTCAAGCTGAAGACGGCGTGCGGGATTGAAGGCGTCGGCGAAATCTATTCGGCGACGTTTCATCCGAATGCGATGACCCATCTCATCGACGATGTGTTCGGCCGCTATCTGCTCGACAAAGATCCGCATCACGTCGAGCGGCTGTGGCGTGAAGCCTATTCGAGCGGCTTTACGCAGCGTCCCGACCTGACCATGATGGGCATCGTCAGCGGCCTGGAGATGGCCTGCTGGGACATCATCGGCAAGGCTGCCGGCAAGCCTGTCTACGAACTGATGGGCGGCATGGTCAACGAACGGCTTCGCTCGTACACCTATCTGTATCCGAAGAATCGCGACGGCGAATACGATTACGACGATCCCGATCTCGCGGCCGAATGCGCGGTCCAGAACGTGAAACGCGGCTTCACGGCGGTCAAGTTCGACCCGGCAGGTCCGTACACCGCGTATTCCGGTCACCAGTTGTCGATAGAAGTACTGGACCGTTGCGAACTGTTTTGCCGCAGAGTGCGCGAAGCGGTGGGCAGCAAGGCCGATCTGCTGTTCGGCACACATGGGCAAATGGTGCCGTCGTCGGCTATCCGTCTTGCCAAACGTCTCGAGAAATACGATCCGCTCTGGTTCGAAGAGCCGGTGCCGCCGGGACAAGAAGGCGCGATGGCGCAAGTGGCCAAACACACCAGCATTCCTATCGCGGCCGGCGAGCGTCTGACCACAAAGTACGAGTTCTTCAAGCTGCTCGAGGCGGGCGCGGCATCGATTCTGCAATTGAACGTGGCGCGCGTAGGCGGTTTGCTCGAAGCGAAGAAAGTGGCGAGCATTGCTGAGGTGTACTACGCGCAGATCGCGCCGCATCTCTACAACGGTCCGGTGGGCGCCGCAGCGAGCATTCAACTGGCGGCTTGCACGCCGAACTTCCTGATTCAGGAAAGCATTGGGACGTGGGGCGGATTCCATGCGGAAGTATTGAAGACACCGATTCGCTGGGAAGACGGCTACATCATTCCGTCACGCGAGCCGGGTCTTGGCGTTGAACTGGACATGGATGTGGTGCGGCAACACTCGCCGTACAGCGGCGAACGCCTGCATCTGCAGATGGCCGCGAAGCCCGCCGACGTCAAGGATCTTGCGCCGGCCAAGGGTTGAACTTGAGAGTCACTTTCGCATTCACTGAAGCGGGCGCCATCGGGCGAACTACACCATGAACTACGACTACATTATCGTCGGCGCCGGCTCTGCGGGCTGCATCCTCGCGAATCGCCTGACGGCCTCGGGTGAATACTCGGTGCTGCTGCTCGAAGCGGGCGGCAAGGACAGCTCGTTCTGGTTCAAGGTCCCCGTGGGTTTCACTAAAACGTACTACAACGAAACCTATAACTGGATGTACTACAGCGAGCCCGAAAAGGAACTCGACAACCGGCCCATCTACTGTCCGCGCGGCAAGGTGCAGGGCGGCTCGGGATCGATCAACGCAATGATCTTCGTGCGCGGTCAACCGCACGATTTCGACGACTGGGCGGCCGTGGGCAACAAAGGCTGGTCGTTTAACGACGTGCTGCCGTATTTCCGCAAGCTCGAGTCGCATCCTCTTGGCGATACTGAATATCACGGCCACGATGGCCCAATTCGCATTTCACCGATGAAGGATGCCGTACATCCGATTTGCCACGTGTTTTTGAAGGGCTGCGAGCAGGCGGGTTATCAGCGGACTCAAGACTTCAATGGTGCGCAGTTCGAAGGTGCGGGCATTTACGATGTGAACACGCGCAACGGGCAGCGTTCGTCGAGCAGCTTCGAATATCTTCATCCGGTACTGGAGCGCAAGAATCTGAGCGTCGA
The DNA here is from genome assembly GCF_050436285.1 of Paraburkholderia sp. GAS82. Taxonomy (NCBI): domain Bacteria; kingdom Pseudomonadati; phylum Pseudomonadota; class Betaproteobacteria; order Burkholderiales; family Burkholderiaceae; genus Paraburkholderia; species Paraburkholderia sp. GAS82. Next base: position 508,332 of record NZ_JBNDLX010000005.1, on the reverse strand, counting down.
ACGTGACATGCTGGTGAGCCAGGTGCTGTTCGACACCAACAAGCGTGCGACGGGCGTGGTGGTCAAGCAGGGCGGCAGCGAGCGTCGGTTCGTAGCGAATCGCGAGGTGATTTTGTCGGCTGGCGCAGTGGATACGCCGAAGCTGTTGCAACTGTCCGGCGTCGGCGCCAAGGCGTTGCTCGCGCAGCATCGCATTCCGCTCGTGCATGAATTGCCGGCAGTCGGGCAAAACCTGCAGGATCATCTGTGCGTAAGCTTCTATTATCGCGCCAACGTGAAGACGTTAAACGACGAAATGCGGCCGTTGCTCGGCAAGCTCAAGCTGGGTCTGCAGTATCTGTTGACCCGCAAGGGGCCGCTCGCGATGAGCGTGAATCAGTCGGGTGGCTTTTTCAAGGGCAACGACCAGGAGGCGCAGCCTAACTTGCAGCTCTATTTCAACCCGTTGTCGTATCGCATTCCTAAGAGCAGCAAGGCGAGCCTCGAGCCGGAACCATATTCTGGCTTTCTGCTGGCGTTCAATCCATGTCGGCCGACGAGCCGCGGCACGATCGAAATCGCCTCGAACCGCGTGGAAGACGCGGCGAAGATCCGTATCAACGCGTTGACCACGGACAAAGACATCGACGAAGTGATTCAGGGTTGTGAACTGGTGCGCAAGGTGATGGCCACGCCGGCGTTGCAGGGCATCACGGTCGAAGAGATTTCACCAGGGCCGCAGGTCAATACGCGAGAGGGCTTTCTGCAGTATTTCCGCGAGCAGTCGGGTTCGATCTATCACCTGTGTGGATCATGCGCGATGGGTTCCGATGCGCAGACTTCTGTGGTCGACGAACGCCTGCGCGTACACGGCATCGCGGGCTTGCGCGTGGTGGATGCGTCGATCTTCCCGAACATCACGTCCGGCAATATCAATGCGCCGACGATGATGGTGGCGGAGAAAGGGGCTCAGATGATTCTCGAAGATGCGCTGATGGAAGTCGCGCTCAAGCGCACCCAACCGGAGTTAGCTGCGACGCATTGAGTATCAGCCGGGCGTCACGGCGCGTCGTGCAACACGGCGCGCCCTTGCGTCATATCCCGCAAGGCTTCGCGCGCCGCGTCCAGTGCGGTAACAGGCATGCCGATCGTCAGCCGCACTTCCATTTCATACCCGCTATCGGCAAGCGCATAACCTTCCTGTTCGATCCAGCGGCGTACGCGCGCTTCGTCGGGATAGCCGATCTCCACTGTCAACAAGGTTTGCGCAATCCGTTCGATGCGCGGCGCGTCCTGCAGCACACGAGCAATCGAATCGGCGTACGCGCGCACGAGGCCGCCCGCACCCAGCTTCACGCCGCCGTAATAGCGCACGACGGCGGCCAGCACGCCGTCGAGATCGTGATGGCGCAGTACTTCGAGGATCGGCCTGCCGGCGGTGCCGGAAGGCTCGCCGTCGTCGGACATGCCGGAATGTCCCCCGGCGAGCAACGCCCAGCACACGTGTGTAGCAGCGGGATGCGCTTCACGCAGGCGGCGCAGTTCGACCATCGCAGCATCGCGGTCCGCAACGGGAATGGCATAGGCGATAAAGCGGCTCTTGCGGATTTCGAGTTCTGCAGAGACGGATGTTGAAAGAGTGTGACTCACGTTGATGGAACTCGATTAAATCATTTGCCCGAACGCCGTTTTCTGCCGCACCTATATTGACCCCGATGGACCGGCTACGACATGATATGCCTACACGGTGCCTGGATGGACGGGGGATGAAACAAGAACGCTTCACAGCGGCGCGCATCGACGCATCCGCTTGCCAATCACGACGTGCGAGGGGCCGTCTGCTGCCGCTCGTGGCAACGCTGCTTTTCTCCGCGCATGGGACGGTCGCTCTGGCTGGCGATATCGCACGGGATACCCCGGCCGCATCCATGGTGCTCGCTGCAGGGCTTTATGCAACGCCTGGGACGTCCACGTCGGTATCGGTCGTGGCGACCCCGAGCGTGACCGCGACCGCGCTTCCCGCGGAAGCTCCGCCGAACAAAGTCTCCGTGCCGCCGCCTGTCGTGATCGCATCGGCACTTCCCGCGAAGGTCCCCGAGCCCACCACCAACTGGATCAGCTACGCGGCCCTGATCGCGGGCATTGTGGGCGCGATTACGGGCATCGGCGGGGCCATCATGGGCGCCTTGGGCCTTCGCAGAGCCAGCAGACACTGAGCTCACGGTCAACCTTTCATTAGGGTTAACGGCTATTTGACAATAATCCCTTTCGGACGCGGGGGTTAATCTTAAACGCGTACTTACCTAGACTGTAGACACTGACTGACGAACAGGGCTGTTCGTTGCAGGACAAACAAAAGTCTGGAGGTATTAGCCATGAAATCCCTTATTCAAACCGTTGTCGTTGCCGCTGCGTTTGCTGCACCGGTTGCTGTGTTCGCTCAATCGAACCAGCCTCTCACCCGTGCGGAAGTGCACGCCCAATTGGTCCAGGTCGAACAGGCTGGTTATTACCCGGGCGACGGTGACCAAAACGCTTATCCTGCGCAGATTCAGGCTGCTGAGGCCAAAATAGCAGCACAAAACGGTGCGACAGATGTGGGCGGCGTCGCAAACGGTTCGTCGGATATGGCACAGCCGGCCGTGTCGAAGTCCAACCAGAACTAAAGGCACTGCCATTGATGCATTGATGCCCTGATTCCGCGCTGCGGAAGAATAGCGGGCGCACGTGGCCTTTTGAACACCACTCTATGAGTGCGCACGGTCGCTGAGCGGCGCCGTGCAGAGAGCGGGCTCGCTACCGGTTTCGACCGCAGTAGCGAGCCGCTTTCACCTTGTCGCCTTGAATACCTCCGCCGTCGGGCTCCCGATGGCTTCGCTCAGACTTTCGCGGTCTGGGCGCTTTTTCCTTTGCGACCATTACTAAATCTTCCTCGAGCTACGCCCGCTTGCGCCGGTGAGCAAACGGGGGCACTCGTCTGTTGCGATTCGCGGGAAATGAAGTGTAAGAGTCTGCGCATAGGGATATTCAAATTGTGGTGAGAGTATGTGTGCTCCCAGACGGATCATGTGAACGGAATTACCTATGCGAAGGGATCTTTGCTTATCGCCTTCATTCGAATTCGAGTTGGCCAGCGCAGGCGATCTCCTGTTCGCCTGCGAGATTGACGCTACCGCTACAGCAGGCTTCACCGCCAGGGATCCGCTTCCCGCACTCTCGGTACGCGGCTGCACAGTTCTCTACGCGGGCAAGCCGATCTATGAGGCCGAATCTCCTGATGCCGCAATTGTCTACCTTGATCGGCACATCAATGTATATGAGTAAGGGGCCAACGCGCATCGCCGCGTAACTCCCCACCCCCGTCTCGCGACGGCTGGCAGCGTACAAGTACGTGCTAACATGTTGCCGTGCAACCAACACGTACGCGAGACCGGCTATGAATACAATGACACCGGCAAAGACGGACCTGGACGAGAGCCAGGGAAAGTCTCTCCGCCTCGTCGCTTATGAAAATTTCACACAGCAAATCCTGAACGCCAATATCCGGCCTGGGCAATTCGTCTCGCAACGCGAACTGATGGTCCTGACCGATATGCCGCTTGGCGCGATTCGTGAAATGGTGCCGCGCCTCGAAGCCGAGGGTCTCATCAAGACCGTGCCGAACCGCGGTCTGCAGGTCTGTCATGTCGATCTGCGGTTGATCCGCAACGCCTTTCAACTGCGCCTCATGCTCGAGCGGGAGGCGGTTGCAAATTTCACCCGTACCGCATCCGACACCGACCTCGAAAAAATCGAGCGGGCGCACAGGGATATCGTGCGCCGAGCGGTTGCCAAGAAAATCGACGATCGTCTTCTCAACGACGCCCAGACAGTCGACTGGGGTCTGCACGACATGATGATCGATGCGATGGGCAACGATATCGTCTCCAATATCTATCGCGTCAACAGTCTGCGCATCCGCCTGATCCGCCTCGAACATGTGGTCCTGAAGCCCGAGGTGGTGGTTCCGACGATGGATGAACACCTCGAACTGATCGCGGCTATTCGTGAGCGCAACGTGGAAAAAGCGGTCGGTCTGCTCGGCACGCATATCGAGAACGCGCGCCAGCGCTCGATGGGCAACTTCGGCTAGCAGGGCTACGGGCCGCCGGGTCGGTCCGAGGCATATCGCTTACGCTCCGTAAAAATTCTTCTTTGACGCTTCGCCGATTTCTAACTAACATGTCAGCTACAGTTCGGTCCGTCATTGGATGATGGCTGGGTCGCGCCGGATCGATTTCGAACGCCCAGTGCGGAGGTGGAGCCGCCGGGACGTATGACTGAAGGAGACGGGTTATGTCTTTCGAAGGACAGGGCGTGCTGGCAGCAGTGACGACGCCGCTCGACGCTGCGAACCGCGTGGATGTGGCGCTGCTGGCGCAGCATTCGGCAGATCTGCTGCGGCGCGGCTTACACGGCATTACTCTGTTCGGCACGACCGGCGAGGGTCAGTCGTTCACGGTCGCCGAACGGAGCGCAGCGCTCGAAGGGCTGCTCGGGCGCGGAATCGGCAGTGGTGATCTGGTGGTCGGCGCGGGCGCTGCGGCACTGGGCGACGCGATCTTCTTGACGCGGCATGCGCTGGCGCAGGGCTGCCGCCGTGTCTTGCTTTTACCTCCGTTCTATTTCAAGGATGTCAGCAGCGCCGGCGTGGTCGAATCGATCGGTCAGGTGATCGACGCGGCCGACGATCCGGGCTTGCGCGTCATCCTCTATCACATTCCTCAGGTGTCCGGAGTGAGTTTCGACGACGAGGCGATCGCGACACTGCGTCAGCGCTACGGGAACGTGATAGACGGCATCAAGGACAGCAGCGGGAACCTCGATCATTCGCTCGCCCTGATCCGCAATCATCCTGGCCTGAAGGTCTATGTGGGCGCGGAGGACACGATTGGACGCGCGCGGGCAGCGGGCGGTGCCGGATCGATCTGCGGGCTTGCCAACATCGCGCCAGAGCAGGTTCGCGCGTCTTACGACAGCGAACAGGACCGAGACTTCGGCGTGCTAAAGGATCTGCTGCGGGCCGTGGCAGGTCAGCCCTTTGTGCCGCTTCTCAAGGCATGGGTCGCCGCTTGCCAGGGCAACGACGGATGGCGCCGCGTACGCGCGCCGCTCATGGCGATTGACGCGGATGTAAAAGCCGCATTGCCGCGCGCGCTGCTAGCCAGGACGACGGTGTGACGGTGTCAGCGCAACCCACCGCCCGGTAATCACGCACCGGGCCGATGCGAACCCGCGCATGCTGCGAAAACAGGGAAGGAGACACGATGGACCACGAAATCTGCTTGCCCGAGAGGGCCGGCGATACATCCGAGGCGTTGTTCGCCGCATTGCGCGATGCCCTCGGGGCTGCCGCTGTGCTGACCGGCAACGACATCCCCACGCGTAACGAACAGGACTGGAGCACGCTCGGGCCCCAGCGGCCCCTCGCGGTGCTGCGTCCTACGGACACGCCCGGCGTGGCTGCGGCGATGCGCATCTGTGCGCAGTATCGCGTCCCGGTGGTACCGCAGGGCGGATTGACGGGACTGTGCGGCGGCGCCAGGCCCATCGAGGGGGCGGTGGCGTTGTCGCTCGAGCGCATGGTGGGGATCGAAGAGATCGACCCTGCATCGGCAAGCATGACGGTCAAGGCGGGCACGCCGCTGCAGAGCGTGCAGGAGGCCGCGGATGAGGCCGGTTTCTTCATTCCCCTGGACCTCGGTGCCCGCGGGTCGTGCGCGATCGGCGGCAATCTGTCGACTAACGCGGGCGGCAACCGTGTGATCCGCTACGGCATGGCGCGTGAAATGGTGCTGGGGCTCGAAGTCGTGCTGCCGGATGGCAGCGTGGTGACGAATCTCAACAAGATGCTGAAGAACAATGCGGGCTATGACCTCAAGCATCTGTTCATCGGCAGCGAAGGGACACTCGGCATCATCACTCGCATCGTCCTGCGCCTGTCTGCCAAACCGGGTTGCACGATGGCAGCGTTGTGCGCACTCGAAAGCTACGACAAGCTGGTCGTGTTTCTGAACGCGGCGCGCCGCGGCTTGGGGCCGCTCCTGTCCGCCTTCGAGGTGATGTGGCCGGATTACTGGCAGACGGTCACGCAGCGTGTACCCGGCGTGAGCAATCCGCTGCCGGGCGAGCATGCCTGCTACGTGCTGATCGAAGCCCAGGGAATGGATGCGGCGTACGACGCCCCGCGTTTCGAGTCCTGGTTGATGCATCAGATCGAAGAAGGCGTACTCGCCGACGGAGCGCTGGCTCAATCGCTCGCGGACGTGCAGGCATTCTGGGGCGTGCGCGATGCCTGCGCGGAATTTCCGCAGGTCCTCGGGCCTCACGAACCATTCGACATCGGCTTGCCGGTCGCGGTGATGGACGAATACGTGAGCGCATGTCTCGCAGCCTTGCGCGCCCGCTTTGCCGACGCGGTTGCACTCTTCTATGGGCACATCGGCGACGGCAACCTGCATATCGTCGCCTGCGTGCCGGGTGCTTCGCCGCAACCGAAAGAAGAGATCACCGCGATTGTTTACGGTCTCGTACAACAGTTCGGTGGGACGATCTCAGCTGAACATGGCATCGGCATCACCAAGAAGCCGTGGCTGCCGTACACGCGCAGCGAACCTGAGCTTGCCCTGATGCGCCGCCTGAAAGCCGCGCTCGATCCGCTGAATCTGCTCAATCCCGGCAAGGTGGTTTAAACCGCCGTCCACGATCACCGGCGCGAGACCGGATGCGGTATCCCGTCAAGGGAACAACAAGGAGACGAGATGGAGACGAACCTGCACCCCATGCACGGCGATGAAGAGGTTTTGGTGGAGCGCGCAATCAGGCGCGCCAAGTGGCGGATCGTGCCGTTTCTGATCCTGATGTACATGCTGTCGTACCTCGATCGGGCGAACATCGGTTTTGCGCAGCAGTCCTATCAGGCGTCGACGGGCGTGAGCAACGCTGCGTTCGCCTTCGGCGCAGGTATTTTCTTCATCGCCTACGCGTTGTTCGAAGTGCCAAGCAATCTGATGATGCATCGTGTCGGCGCGCGTGTCTGGCTTTCGCGCATCATGGTCACATGGGGGCTGATTTCGGCGGCCATGGCATACGCGTCGAGCGATTCGCTTTTCTCGTTCATCCGTTTCTTTCTGGGCGCCGCCGAGGCGGGACTGTTCCCAGGTGCGGTTCTCTACATGACGCACTGGTTTCCCGCTCGCGCACGCGGACAGATCATGGGGATCTTCTACTTCGGCTCGCCGCTCGCGTTGATGCTGGGCGGTCCGCTATCGGGCATGCTGCTTGAGTTCGATGGCCTGTTCGGCCTGCACGGCTGGCAATTGATGTTCCTGGTCGAAGGCCTGCTGGCGTCGGTGGTAGGCGTGTGGGGCTATTTCTATCTGTGTAATCGTCCCGAAGACGCGAAGTGGATGCCGCGCGATGAAGCACAAGCGCTCGCGCGCGCACTTGCTGCTGAAGATCGGCAGAAACTAAAAATCGGCAAGATGACTTTCCGTGCCGCACTGGTCGATCCGAAGCTGCTGCATTTCGCGCTCCTCTATTTCTCGATCCAGATTGCAGGCTACGGGGTGGCGTTTTATTTGCCGACCCAGGTAAGCGCGCTGCTGCATGTCAAAGTGGGCCTGCACGTCGGGCTGATTTCGGCCATTCCGTGGGCCTGCGCCATCGTGGCGGGTGCGTTTTATCCGGGCTTCGCGGTGCGTACCGGACACCGGCGTGGTTTCGCGGTGCTCTCGGCTCTCTCTATCGCGTGTGGTCTTGCGGTATCGGCCAATATGGGTCCCGTTGGGGCGATCATGGCCCTCTGTTTCGTCACGATGGGCATCATGACGGTACAGCCGATCTTCTGGACGTTTCCAGCAGCCTATCTGGGCGGCACCGCAGCGGCGGGCGGTTTCGCGGTGATCAACGCGATCGGCAATCTTGGCGGTTTCTTTGCGCCGACCGTGCGCAATGCCGTCGAGGCGTCGTTTCACTCGGTGCCTGCGGGACTTTATGTGCTTGCGGCGAGCGGCCTCGTGGCGGCGCTTCTGCTTGCCATGCTGCGTCCCGCGCAGGCCGATCGCCGCGTGTCCGATCCGGCCGAGCCTTTGCGCGCGGAAGTTTGACATACACGAGGTGGCAAACAACTACGATGACGCAGTCATACCTGCTATGAGACGGAGACAGCGAGCATGAGCGATACCGCGCAAAGTCAGCCCACCCCGCCAGGAATGCGCCGAGCCCAGCATGTCGCGCTCGTGCTGCTGATGGTGAGCGGTGTCGTCAACTATATGGATCGCGGCACGCTGGCTGTCGCCAACCCGATGATCCGTGCCGAGCTCGGACTTTCGCTCGGTCAGATGGGTCTGCTGCTGTCGGCGTTCCTGTGGGTCTACGCAGTGTGTCAGTTACCGATTGGCGGACTGGTCGATCGCATTGGCCCACGCCGGCTGCTGGGCATTGGGCTTGTTGTGTGGTCGCTGGCGCAGATGGCGGGTGGCCTCGCGTCCAGCTTCGGCTTCTTTATCGTTGCACGCGCCGTGCTCGGCATTGGCGAAGCGCCGCAGTTTCCTTCGGCCGCCCGGGTCGTGAGCAACTGGTTTCCGTTGCGCTCGCGCGGCACGCCCACCGGCATCTACAACGCGGCCTCGCCGTTGGGGAGCGCGCTTGCACCGCTGTGCCTGTCGTTTGTCGTGGTGTCCTTCAACTGGCGTTGGGCCTTCATTGCAACGGGTATGCTGGGTCTTGTGGTCGCAGTCATCTGGTTTGCGTTGTACCGCGATCCGGACAAGTCGCAGATGACCGAGGCGGAGCGCCGCTATCTCGACGAGGGCAGCCAGTCTGCAGGCGAAGTACCTTCCAAGCTCACGTTCGCCGAATGGCGAGGTCTGTTTTCGTATGCGACGACCTGGGGGATGCTGATCGGCTTCTTCGGCTCGGTGTATCTCAACTGGGTTTATCTGACCTGGTTGCCGGGCTATCTGACGATCGAGCGGCACATGAGCCTGATCCATACCGGCTTCGCGGCATCTGTGCCGTTCCTGTGCGGCATCGTCGGCTCGCTGGTGGCGGGCTGGTTCTCCGATCTGATTACCCGGGGCAGCCGTTCGCCGGTGGCGAGCCGCCGCAACGCGGTGGTGGTCTCGATGCTCGGCATGATGGTCTTCACGATTCCGGCTGCTCTCGTCGAGAGCAATACGATCGCGGTCGCCTGCATTTCGGTGGTGGTCTTTTTAGGCAACGCGGCGGCGGCTTCGTCATGGGCTTTGGCGACAGCGGCAGCGCCGCCCAGCCGGATCGCGTCGCTGGCAGCCATCCAGAACTTCGGCGGTTTTCTCGGCGGCGCGCTGGCGCCGATCGCGACCGGCTTTATCGCCCAGGCGTCGTCGTTCGTGCCGGCGCTATTGACGGCCGCGGGCATCGCGGGCGCCGGGGCGATGGCCTATCTGCTGCTGGTGCGCAAACCGATTCCCGAACAGGAAGGCGCGGCGGGCGTGGCTCACGTACCCGCCTGATGGGAGCGTGACACGCGTTGCACGTCGCGATCGAAACAGTATCTTTTGAGGAGAGGTTGATGGGTCATACATCGAAGCCCGCTGGTGTTATCGAGGGCATTGTTCCCGTGATGCTGACGCCGTTCGACGAGAGCGGTGCGATCGACTACGGCGGACTCGAGCGCCTGATCGAGTGGTATCTCGAGCATGGCTCGGATGCGTTATTCGCAGTCGCGCAGTCGAGCGAGATGCAGTTTCTGAGTCTTGCGGAGCGTGCCGCGCTCGCGCGCTTTGTGGTGGATAAGGTGGCGGGGCGGGTGCCCGTGGTCGCGTCCGGCCATATCAGCGACGATCCGGATGCGCAGGCTGAAGAACTGCTGGCTGCGGCAGCATCGGGGGCGCAAGGGGTGGTGCTGGTCACGAATCGGCTGGATCCGAAGCGTGAGGGCACGGCCACCTTTCTGACGAATCTGCGGCGCCTGCTGCGGCGTTTGCCATCCGATCTGCCGCTTGGGTTATACGAGTGCCCTGCGCCGTATCGGCGGCTGCTTTCCGACGAGGAACTAAAAGCGTGTATCGACACCGGTCGCTTCGTCATGCTTAAGGATGTCAGTTGCGATCTGTCCACCGTGAAACGGCGTGTCGCGTTGGCAGAGGGTTCACCGCTGAAGATACTGAATGCGAATGCCGCGATCGCGTGGGATGCGATGAAGGCCGGCTCGGCAGGCTTCAACGGCGTATTCACCAACTTTCATCCGGATCTTTACCAATGGTTGCGTAGCGAGAGTGCTCGCAATCCGGTGCTAGCCGAAGAATTGTCGACGTTTCTGGTGATTGCGGCAGTCTCGGAGGCGCTCGGCTACCCGGCGCTCGCGAAGATCTACCATCAGCGTATCGGCACATTCAACTCGATTCGCTGCCGCGTGATCGACTACGACGTGCGCGAACGCTTCTGGGCACTCGACGCGGTGCTCGACAAGATCGTTGCCGGCACAGAGCACTTCCGCGCGCGGATCGCTGCGGTGCGTTAGCGGAACTGGAACAGCGACGCGGGCGTGTCGACCAGCACGGCGCGTAACTGATCCGGCTGATTCACGAAGGATTCGAGTTGATCGCGAGTCAGCCGGGCGTTCTGCACGTCTTCGAATTGCGTATGCGGCCAGTCGGTGCCCCACACCAGACGGTCGACGCCGAATTCACGAACCAGCGCGGGCCATGCGCTGACTGCTGCCGCCAATGCCGCAGCCGGATCAGCGCGCTCGGGGCTCACGCGATACGCACCCGACACTTTCACCCACACCTGTCGCGTCGGGCCGAGCGAGAGCAGGGTGGCGAAGCCGGGGTCACCGGTGCCGAGCGCCGGATCGAAGCGGCCAAAATGATCGACCACCATATGCACGCCGCTGGCAAGCACGGCCGCCGCAATCGCGGAAAGACGTGCTGCTTCGATCTGCACCTCGAAATGCCAGTCCAGGTCCGCCATGCGCTCGAGAAACGGCGCCCATACCGTATCGCCAAAGTCGGGCAATGCGGTGCCGATCAGATTGGCACGCACGCCGACCACGCCGCGCGCGTGCCACGCCTCGATCTGCGCGATATCGCGCGCTGGATCCACTACGACGATGCCGCGTAACTGTTCGGGATGCGCGTCGAGGCACGCAAGTAGAAAGCTGTTGTCGGTGCCGAGAAAACTTGGTTGAACCAGAACACCGTGCGATAAGCCCAGGCTCGCGAGCATCGCGCGATAGTCTTCGAGCGTGGCCTCGTAGGCTGGCGCATAGCGTCGGCCTGATACGAGCGGCAAGCCGTGCACGAACACGTGCGCGTGACCGTCGATGCCCGTGATGGGCAACGTAGTAGCGTGGAGGACGGATGTACCGTTGGAAGCAGTCATTCGTGAATTCGTGACACTCAAATCAGGCTGCAGGCTCTTCGTCTAGTGTACGACCGCGCGTTTCCGGCAGCATGAGGATCGAAACCGCGACGATTGCGTAAGCGACCGCAGCATCGATACCGATGGCGAAGCCCAGAGAAAACTGACCGGCAAGATGTCCGACCATGACCGGGAAGCCGGCCGAGACCACTCGTCCGAAGTTATAGCAGAAGCCGACACCTGTACCGCGCGTGCCACGCGGATAGAGCTCGTTGAAGAGCGCGCCCATGCTCGCGGGAATTCCGGCAGCGAAGAAACCGAGTGGAAAGCCTAAGGCGAGCATGGCCTGATTCGACATCGGCAGGAAGACGTACAGGATCACCGTCGCCACGCAGCAGACCGAAAATAGAAGGATGGTCTGGCGGCGGCCGATGGCATCGAGCAACACCGACGCTGCCAGACAGCCGAAAAAGAACGCGAGGATGATGACCGCGAGATAGCCGCCGGTGCCGAGCACGGAGAGATGCCGCTCGGTCTTCAGAAAGGTGGGCAACCAGGTGGTCAATGCGGAATAGCCGCCATGTGCGCCGACGCCGAGCAGGCCGCCGATCAGCGTCATGCGCAGCACATCCGGCGCGAAGATCGAGAGCAACGGGACGCGTTCGGCGGAGCCAGGCTTACCTTCCTGCGCACCCTTCTTCGCGGCGGCAACGGGCTCCTTGAGGTTGCGCCGCACGTAGATGATCAACAGCGCCGGCAGGATACCGATACCGAACATCACACGCCAGCCGAGCGCGGGCGACAGGAACGAGAACACCCCTGCATAGAGCAGCACCGCTGCGGCCCAGCCCACGGCCCATGCGCTTTGCACAGCGCCCATTGCCTTGCCGCGATGCCGGTTGCTGATGGTCTCGGCCATCAGCACTGCGCCGGCTGCCCACTCGCCGCCAAAGCCAAAACCTTGCAGAGCCTTCAGCACGATGAACTGCGGAAAGTTTTGTGCAAACGCGGATAGCAGCGTGAAAACCGAAAACCAGGCCACGGTGACCTGCAAGGTGCGCACGCGACCGTAGCGATCCGCTGCCGCGCCGCAAATCCAGCCGCCCAGCGCCGACGCAACCAGCGTCACGCCGCTAACAAGCCCCGCCTGGGTCTTGCTGATGCCCCATTCGGCGATGATCGCAGGAATCACGAGGCTGAACATCTGCACGTCGAGCGCATCGAGCGCCCAGCCGCCGAAACAGGCCCAGAACGTGCGCCGCTCGTTCTTCGATACTTCGCCATACCAGGAAAACATCTGAACTCCACGCGCCGTATGCCGGCGTCGACGATGCTGCTTGTTAAACCCCAAAAGTGCGTGACGACGCGCCGCTCAGCGAATCTCTATGTCGTACGCAAAGTGTTGCGCGGCGCCTCGCGAAAGACGCCATTCGAGCGGTGCGCCGTCGTAACCGAAGGCGACTCGTTCGATCACGACGATCGGACTGTGTGCCGCCACTCGCAGCGTGGCGACATCCTCTTCATTGGCGGTCTCTACCGTCAGTCGTTCGTCGGCGCGCGCCACCACGCGGGCGCAGCGCTGTTCATAGAATGGATAGAGCAGCGGACCGAACTCTTCGATCGGGCAGTCGGCCAGCGCAACGAACGGTTCATACGGCAACCAGATCTGCTCGGCCACGATCGGCTGGTCGTCGATCAGCCGCAAGCGCGCGAGCCGGATCGCTTTGGCGCCCGTTTTGAGGCTGAATCTCGCCACGACCGCTTTGGGCGCGCGCATCACGGCGCGCTCGAGAATGCGGCTCTCAGGGACGCGTCGCTCACCCGAGGGCGAGTGAAAACGGAAGAAGCGGAACAACGAACGGTCGAAGGCGGCGCGGCGCACGAAGGTGCCGCGTCCCTGGAAGCGTTCGACCAGTCCTTCACGCTCAAGCAGGTCGACCGCCTTGCGTACCGTGCCGACTGCGAGGCCATAGGCGAGCGCCAGTTCCTGTTCGGTCGGCAACGGGTCTTGAGGCTGCCATTCAAGCGCGGCAATGCGGGCGGCCAACTGGTCGCGCAGGCGGTGATAGCGGGGAATGCGGTCGTCCAAGATCGTCAAGGTCCGATGGCTGGTGAAAATTCATATATATGTTTATATGAATCGCCTCGGATGAGGATCGGGGTTTTCCCTGAACGACCGCTACATCAAGCTCTAACGCCGGCTCGGACGGCGCGGCTTTTCAAAACTGTCCAGCAGGTCCTGGTGCTCCTTGCGCAGTAACTGGACGAACTCGAGCGTCAGGCGATCGCGCGGCTGATGCGGCGGATACAGCAGATACGTGGGAAACAGCACCGCGGGCTTGAACGGCCGGATCTCGATGCCGGGCCCCGCAAAGTCGCGCGCGACGATGGGGTGCGCCAGCGTTACGCCCATCCCGCAACGCACCATCTCGCAGCAGATCGCCGAATACTGCGCTTCGATGGCGAGTACCCGTTGGACTCCGGCGCGTTCGAAGGCTTCGTCCATTTGCGTCCGGGTGCCGTCGCCATGACAGAGGGAGATGAACGCTTCGCCCTGAAAGTCCTCGGCCTTCAGCACGGACTTCTTCGTCAGACGATGGCCGGCCGGCAGCACGCAAACCGCTGCGGCTTCCGACAACAGTTCCACTTCGCAGGTGGACGCTTCGCTCTTGTAGACCGCTACGCCCAGATCGCAGAACTGCGAGGAGGTCCAGTGATTGACCGTCCCCGAGGTATTCACGTGAAGCGACACGGTGACTTCCGGCCGCAATTCCTGAAAGCGTTTGATGACATGCGGCACCAGCGTCAGACCCGCGGAAGGCATGGCTGCGATGCGCAGGCGCCCGCTGCCCAGGTTCTTGATCTGCGCGGCCGCGTTGGTCAGTCCCTGAAGCCCGACATAAGCGCGCTCCACCTCGCGAAAGAAGGCGTTGCCTTCGCTGGTGGGGATCAGTCTGACGCCGCTGCGCTGGAACAACAGCAGCCCGGTTTCGCGTTCCAGCTGCGTGATGAGCCGGCTGATGTTCGGTTGCGAAGTGAACAACTCCTTCGCCGCTGCGGTCATGGATCCAGCCAGCATGACCGCCCGAAACGCTTCAATGTGCTTCAGATTCATCGTGCGCAACCCATATCAGATTGGTATGGATTGTTATTTTATTCGTATTGGACGTTATGCATTTTGCCCGACAGAATCTTTTCAACTCACATGTATTCCCGCAAGTGCCCGGCAGCACATTGACTGGAGACCAGCCCATGCGATACCCGCAGCGAAACCCTCGTCCGCTATCTGTCCGTTTGCTGCTGGCCGCACTCGGCATTGCCGGTGTGTTGTGCGGGCCGCTGGTGGCGCAGGCCGACACCACGCTTTACGTGGCCAACGTCGGCGGTTCGAACGAGCAGATGTACCGGCAGACGATCATCCCGGCGTTCGAGAAGGCGCACAACGTCAAGATCGTCTATGTGGCGGGCAATTCAAGCGACACGCTGGCGAAGCTGCAGGCGCAGAAGGGCCATGAGCAGATCAACGTCGCTGTCATGGACGACGGTCCGATGTACCAGGCCATGCAGATGGGCCTGTGTTCGAAAATCGCGGACGCACCCGTCATGAACGACCTGTATCCGCTCGCGCACCTCGGCCCGACTGCGGTGGGCGTCGGCATGGTGGCGACGGGGATCGGCTATAACGAGGAAGCCTTCAAGAAGATGGGCCTGCCCGCGCCGGATTCCTGGACCGTGCTGACCGACAAGCGTCTGAAGGGCAAGCTTGGCATGCCGCCGATCACCAACACGTACGGCCTGCACGCGCTCGTGATGCTCGCGCGGCTAAATGGCGGCGGCGAAAAGAACATCGATCCAGGCTTCGCCGCGATGACAAACCAGGTCGCGCCGGATGTGCTGTCGTGGGCACCGACGCCAGGCGAAATGGACGGCCTGATGCAGAACGGCGACGTGATTCTCGCACCCTACGGTAGCGGCCGCGCGGTTGCGTTGCAGAACACGGGCTTTCCGCTAAAGTTCTTCTATCCGAAGGAAGGCGGTATCGCGCTGCAGGTCGCGGCTTGCGTGGTGGCCGAAAACGCGCAGCCCGAATTGTCGCAGCAATTCATCCAGTATCTGTTGAGTCCGGAAGTGCAGGCTATCCAGGCCAAGGCGATAGGGCTCGGTCCAGTCAACAAGACCGTCAAGCTGGCACCGGAAGTCGCGGCACGCGTACCGTATGGTCCAGACCAGGTGGCGAAGCTGATCGCCGTCGACTGGACGACCATCAATCAGCATCGCGCGGAATGGACCGAGCGCTGGAATCGCAGCGTCGAGCGTTGAGTTCTTAAGCGCCGCCGAGTGGGCCTGCGGCTGCCGCGCCGCTTGTTCGGCCCATCGCTACCCTCACAGGGACGCACATGAGTTTCCTGACACTCAAAGGCATATCGAAGCGCTACGGCGACTTCACTGCGATCGAGCAGATCGACCTTGAAGTGGAGCGAGGTGAGTTCCTGTCGCTGCTTGGACCGTCCGGTTGCGGCAAGACCACGACCCTGCAGATGGTAGCCGGGTTCATCACGCCGAGCACCGGCACGATCAGGCTCGATGGACGTGACATCACACACGAGCGGCCCGAAAAGCGCGGCATGGGTGTCGTATTTCAAAGCTATGCGCTGTTTCCACACATGACGGTTGAGGGCAATGTCGGCTTCGGCCTGGAAATGCGCAATATGAAGCGCGCGGCGCGTGCCGAACGCGTGGCCGAAGTGCTCGAACTCGTGCGTCTGAACGGCCTGGGCAGTCGCTATCCGAAGGAACTGTCGGGCGGTCAACGGCAACGTGTGGCCATTGCGCGCGCGCTGGCGATGCGTCCCGAACTGCTGTTGCTCGACGAACCGATGTCGAACCTCGACGCCAAGCTGCGCGAGGAGATGCATATCGAACTGCGCGCCATCCAGAAGCGCCTCGGCATCACGACGATCCTTGTGACGCATGACCAGGTCGAGGCGATGACGATGAGCGATCGCATCGCGGTCATGCATCGTGGCACGATCGCGCAACTGAGCACGCCATTCGAAGCGTACGAACGGCCGAAGACGGCTTTTGCATCGACCTTCCTCGGCAAGACCAACCTGTTGTCGGGAGCCGTTGTACGCCGCAATGGACGCTGCGCCGAAGTGGATGTGGCGGGTACTACGCTCAGGGTGCCGCATGAAGGGCGGCCTGCACAAGGCGATGTCAACGTGTATATCCGCCCGGAAAAGGTTCGTCTGGCGGATGCGGATGCGGATGCGCGCGCGAGCGGCCGCATCACCACGCGGGTGTTCGTCGGCAACCAGTGGCTGCTGCAGGTCGATACCGGCATCGGACGCCTGAGCGTGGCGCAGCCTAACTTCGGTGCGCCACCGCCAGAAGAAGGCCAGCACGTCGGTCTTGCGTGGTCCGATGATGACCTGCGCATGCTCGAGAAGGAGAAGCCCGATGGCCACTCTTGACCACGATCGCGCGGGCGCGGCGCCGTGGCTTTTGTCCGGGCCGGCGCTGCTGCTGTTCGGCGGCCTGCTGCTGGTACCGCTCGTGCTGACCCTGGTGCTTTCGTTCCATGCCTTTAGTGACAGCCAAGGCACGCTTGCGGCTTATACGTTGTCGAATTACTTAAAGGTAGTCACCGATCCCTACTACGGCGCAATCTTCGCCCGCACAGCCGGACTCGCCTTCGCGGTGACTGCGCTGTGCATTGTGCTCGGCGTGCCCGAGACGATCGTGCTCGCGCGCATGAAGCGGCCGTGGCAGTCGGTGTGCCTGCTGATCGTGCTCGGCCCGTTGCTGATCTCGGTGGTGGTACGCACGCTGGGCTGGCAGATCCTGCTCGGCAACAACGGAGTGCTTAACAACGCACTGCAGGCGCTGCATTTCACCTCCGAGCCGATCCGTCTTGTCTTCACCATGACCGGCGTAGTGATTGCACTCACCCACGTACTGGTGCCCTTTATGGTGATGTCGGTGTGGGCAACGCTGCAAAAGCTCGATCCGCAGGTCGAATGGGCAGGCCTGTCGCTTGGCGGGTCGCCGCTGCGAGTATTCCGGCGAGTCGTGCTGCCGCAGATCCTGCCAGGCGTGCTATCGGGTTCGATCATCGTATTTGCGTTATCTGCCTCGGCGTTCGCCACGCCTGCGCTGATTGGCGGCCGGCGACTAAAGGTGGTTGCAACGGCGGCCTACGACGAATTCCTCGGCACGCTCAACTGGCCGCTCGGCGCGACGATTGCGGTGTTGCTGCTGATCGCCAACGTGGCGATCGTGATGGGCTGCAGCCGGCTCGCCGAACGTCGTTTCAAGCACATCTTCGATTGATGGGGAGGACGCCATGAAACAAAACGGATTCTGGGGTCTCCTGTTCAACGCGCTGTTTCTCGCGTTTATCCTTGCGCCGCTCGTCGTGGTGGTCGCGGTGTCGTTCACCGACAAGGGTTATATCTCGATGCCGTTCGATGGCGCATCGCTGCGCTGGTTCAGAGCGATCCTCGAGAACGAGGACATCGTCGACGCATTCTGGCTGTCCGTACGGCTTGCGCTGGTGGCGGCGACGCTCGGCGTCGCGCTCGCGGTGCCCGCGGCTCTCGCGATTGCACGTTATCGCTTTCCGGGGCGCGGCGCACTCACCGGCTTTTTCCTTTCGCCGATGATGATTCCCGCCGTCGTGCTCGGTATCGCGTTCCTGCGCTTTCTGAGCCTGCTCGGACTCGGCGGATCGTTCTGGGCGCTGTGTGCGACTCACGTGATCATCGTAGTGCCGTACGCACTGCGGCTCGCGTTGTCGTCGGCCGTCGGTCTCGATCGCGACGCTGAGCGTGCCGCGCTTTCATGCGGCGCGAGCCGCTTCACCGCGTTCCGCCGCGTCGTGCTGCCGATGATCCGTACGGGCGTGGTCGGCGGCTGGGTGTTGTCCTTTATTCAAAGCTTCGACGAATTGACCATGACCATTTTTGTCGCGACGCCGGGCACGACCACGTTGCCCGTCGCGATGTATAACCAGATCGCGCAAACGATCGATCCTTTGGTGGCGTCCGTGTCGACGGTGTTGATCGCCGGCACGGTTGTCCTGATGCTGGTGCTGGACCGGATGGTCGGTCTGGACCGCGTCCTGATCGGAGAAACACGATGACAGTTGATGTAGCCGAAAGTCCCGACGTGCTGGTGGTAGGCGGCGGGCTGGTCGGTACGGCGGTGGCGTATGGACTCGCCAGAGAAGGTGCAAAGGTAACCGTGCTCGATGAAGGCGATGGTGGCTTTCGCGCTTCGCGCGGCAACTTCGGTCTGGTGTGGGTGCAAGGCAAAGGCTATGGCCTGTCGCCTTACGCGCGCTGGACACGCAGCTCGGCTGACCGCTGGCCGGCGCTTGCGGCAGCGTTGCTGGAGGACACCGGCATCGACGTGGCGTTGCGGCAGCCGGGCGGCTTTCACCTCTGCTTCTCGGACGAGGAACTGGCCGAACGCAACAAGCGCCTCGGCATATTGAAGGCGGAGTTAGGCGGCGATTACCCCTATCAACTGCTCGATGCCAAAGAACTGCGTGAGCGTTTGCCTGCAATCGGACCCGAGGTGATCGGCGCGAGCTACACGCCGATGGACGGCCACGTGAATCCGCTCAAGCTGTTGCGCGCGTTGCACGATGCGATGCAACGGCGCGGCGTGACGCTGGTCGGGAACAGCCAGATCGGCCGCATTGCGCCGGAGGAGGGCGGCTTCGCCGCGCATGGACGCAACGGTGTGTGGCGTGCGCCGCGGATCGTGCTGGCTGCGGGCCTCGGCAACAGCTCGTTGGCGCCGCAGGTCGGGCTGCATGCGCCGGTGAAACCGAATCGCGGGCAGATACTGGTCAGCGAGCGCGTCGCGCCTTTTCTGCATCATCCGACGATCAACGTACGGCAGACCGACGAGGGCTCCGTGCAGCTGGGCGATTCGATGGAGGAGGTCGGCTTCAACGACTTCACGACGACCGATGTGCTGTCGAAAATCGCGCGTCGCGGCGTGAGAGCTTTTCCGTTTCTGAAAGATGTCCGTTTGGTGCGCATGTGGGCGGCGCTGCGCGTGTATAGCCCTGATAGCTTCCCGATCTACGAGCAGTCGGCGCAGTATCCGGGAGCGTTTGTTGTCACCTGTCACAGCGGCGTGACGCTGGCTGCCGCCCACGCGCTACGCATTGCCCCTTGGGTCGTGGGCGGCGCGATACCTGATGAGCTCAGCGCATTTCCCGGTGGCCGGTTCCTTTCGCCTGCGAAAATCCTTAGTCATGCTTGATACACGACTCTGATATGACTTCCAAACCGCTTTTCAGGGTGCTTGCACCGCTTGCGCCTGCCGTCGCAGATGTCACCGTCCATATCTGGTTCAACGATGAACCGCTTGAGGTGCCAGGCGGTCGCTCAGTGGCGGCCGCGCTGCTCGCTGCCGGCGTGCAGCGCTTTCGCGCTACGCCGGTTACCGGTGCGCCGCGAGCGCCGTATTGCATGATGGGCGCGTGCTTCGAATGTCTCGTCGAAATCGATGGCGTGCCGAGCCGGCAAAGCTGCCTGGTGACGGTACAGGACGGCATGCGGATCCACTCGCAGGAGGGCGCGCGCGACTTGCCGTTTAGCGCCGATCCGGCGTCATCGCAATCCATCAAGGAGAATTCCGATGCTCGTTGAACCGGTCGATGTCGCGGTGATCGGCGCGGGGCCTGCGGGGCTCGCTGCGGCGACGCGGGCTGCGGGAGCGGGCCTGTCGGTGGTGCTGCTCGACGAGCAGGAGACGGTCGGAGGACAGATCTATCGGGCGATCGAGCGCAGCGATGCGCAGCGTCGCGAGATCCTTGGGCCGGACTACGTCGCAGGCGCGGCGCTGGCGGAGGCATTCGCGCGCAGTGGGGCGCGTTATGAGCCGAACGCCTCGGTCTGGCAAGTCACGCGCGAGCGCTCCGTGCATTATCTGAAGGATGGAAAAACCGGGAGCTTCGAGGCGAAGCGTGTCGTGCTTGCAACTGGCGCGCTGGAGCGGCCCTTCCCGATACCGGGTTGGACGCTGCCGGGTGTGCTGACCGCCGGCGCCGCGCAGATCCTGCTGAAGAGCGCCGGCGAGGTGCCGGCTGACCCGCCGGTGCTGGTTGGCTGTGGGCCGTTGCTCTATCTGCTTGGTTGGCAATACGTGCGAGCGGGCGTGCCGATTCGCGCGCTGGTCGACACCACGCGTCATGAGGACCGCTGGCGTGCCAAGCGTCACATGATCTCGGCGTTGCGGGCGTGGCCGTATCTGGCCAAGGGCTTGCAATTGCTCCGCGCGCTGCGCGAAGCGGGCGTGCCGATTCACGAGGGTGCCGACGATCTTCGCATCGAAGGCGCGCTGGGTGATGATGGCACCGACCGGGCGCACGCGTTGAGCTTCTCAGTGCGCGGCGTGCCACAACGGATCGAGGCCAGCGTTTTCCTGTTGCATCAGGGCGTCGTGCCGAACACGCAGTTCAGCTGGTCTCTGCGCGCAACGCATCATTGGGATGACGCGCAATTGTGCTTCACGCCGCAGACCGATGCATGGGGCGAGCTCGATGTCGCCGGTATCTTCGTTGTGGGAGACGGCGGCGGGATAGCGGGAGCGCAAGCGGCCGAGGCGCAAGGCGAACTGAGCGCGCTGGCGATTGCCGCGCAATTGGGCGCGCTCGATCAGACGACGCGTAACCATAGCGCGGCGCCATTGTTGCGGCGCCTCGCGGAAGTGAAGCGTATCCGTCCGTTCCTCGATACCTTGTACCGGCCGCGCGATGAGAACCGCGTGCCGCAGGACGACGTGCAGGTATGCCGCTGTGAAGAGGTGACGGCTGGCGACGTGCGTCGCTTCGTGGAACTCGGCTGTCAGGGCCCGAATCAGGCCAAGTCGTTTGGCCGCTGTGGGATGGGCCCGTGCCAGGGGCGTCTGTGCGGGCTTACCGTGACCGAAGTGATCGCCGAGGCACGCAAGGTGTCGCCGGCCACGGTCGGCTATTACCGTATCCGTCCACCGATCAAACCCCTCACGCTCGGAGAACTCGCCGGTGAATAGCGCCGTGGTCAGCGAAGCCGATGTGCTGGTGGTTGGAGGCGGGCTGCACGGTTCGAGCAGTGCATTTCATCTGGCGAGCCGTGGCGTGCGCGTCACGGTGCTCGAAGCGGACTACGTTGGCCGCCATGCGTCGGGTGTCAATGCGGGCGGTGTGCGCACCCTCGGCCGGCCGTTGCCGGAAATCCCGCTGGCGCTGATGTCACGCGAGATCTGGCACAACATCGTCGCGACCATCGGCGATGATGCCGGTTTCGTGCCCTCGGGCCAGATGAAAATCGCCGAAAGCGAGGCCGAGCTCGACGAGTGTCGCGCTCGCGTGGCGTCGCTCGAGGCACAGGGCTTTACTCACGAAAAGATCATCGACCGCGCGACTGTCCGCGAACTGGAGCCGGCGCTCGCGCCGCATGTGACCGGTGCGATCTGGGTCGAACGCGATGGCTATGCGTTGCCGTACCGCGCCACCATGGCGTTTCGTCACGCAGCGCAGGCACGCGCTGCGGTCTTTCATGAAGGCACGCCCGTCAAGCGGATCGAACAGCGTGGCACGCGCTGGTACGCACAGACACCCGCTGGCCTCTTTTCAGCGGAGCATCTGGTGATCACGGCAGGGGCCTGGTCAGGTGAGCTTGCGAGGCAAGTTGGCGAGCCCGTGCCGGTGCATCCGGAAGGGCTGATGCTGATGGTTACGCACCGCGTTGCGCCATTCTGCCGGGCGACGCTTGGCGCGACGGGAAGGCCCTTGTCGTTCAAGCAGTTCGATAATGGCACGGTCGTGATCGGCGGCAAGCTGATCGGGATCGCTGATTTGCCGGGACGTCATGGCGAAGTGGACTTCGCGCGTCTCGTAAGAAGCGCGCATACCGTGGTAGACCTGTTTCCGCATCTGCGCCACCTCGGCGTCAATCGCGCGTGGGCCGGGGTGGAAGCATTTACCGAGGATTCGCTGCCGGTGATTTCACCGAGCCGCAAGGCGTCGAATCTAACTTACTCGTTCGGATACTGCGGCAGCGGTTTTCAGCTTGGCCCCGGTTGCGGCAAGCTGGTGTCGGAACTGGTGCTGGACGGCGTTCCGTCGTTACCGCTGGACGCGTTTGCTATTGATCGCTTTGACGCCGGCCGCCTTGGCTGCACCTGAAGGTTGCCTGTCTCTCAACGCGGTCATGCTTCGCATGAGCGTGACCGTTTGCTCCTTGATGATGCGCATCAGCGTCGCGAGCCTGGTTGCGTCGACAGCGTCCCATCCCAGCACTCTCAGCGATTTGCGCCCGTGGATGTGAAACGCGACGACCGGTCCGTTGAGCGTTAGCGTGCGAATCAGCGTCTCTTCATCATCTGCAGGACGTCCAAGCAGGCGTCCGACGATCGTCGCGCTGATATTGGTCAGGCGGCAACTGATCTTCTTGTCGATCAGCTCGAATCCCGATGACGGACCGTGGCCGGCTTGCTCACGCGCCATGAACAGGCGCCAGTCGTCCGATTCGGTCGAGGTGAACATGAACTGGGCAATGCTTGCCTGGATCGCGCAGAACGCTTCGATCAGCCCGTCGTCGTCGACATTGTTCGCCAGCGCTTTCTCGGCTGCCTCGACGGGTTCGAGGATCTGTGCCCAGACCCGCGAGACGATGTGCTCGATGCACGCCAGGTAAACCCCTTCCTTATTGTCGAAGTAATAGCCGATGGCCGGTGCGTTGACGCCCGCGCGCTCGGCGATGTCGCGCGTCGAGGCGCCGTCGAAGCCATATTCGCCGAACAGCGCGAGCGCCGCGTCGACGATGCGTGCGCGGGTTTCTTCGCCGCGCTGGTAGCCGCCATCGATTGCGTGGCGATGTCTCGGGGCAGGGGACATCCGTTGGATCCTCAGAAGCTTTTGTAAGTGAAGCAAAAATATATCAATTGACAGAAATGTGCCAACTGGAATAATTATATCAATTGGAAAAAATCTGGAGTCGTCATGTCGGCCACCCTTCCCGTCAACGAAGCTGGAGCTGCGCCCGCGCGCCGCTCCCCCACACGCCGGCTACTCATGGCGGCCGGGCTGATCGCTCTGATCGCCGCGGCCGCGTGGGGCGTGCGCTGGTGGACGGTGGGACGCTTTATCCAGGGCACTGACGACGCCTACCTGCAAGCCGATAGTATGACTGTTGCACCCAAGGTGTCAGGGTACGTGGCTGAAGTGTTGGTTGGCGACAACCAGACGGTTGCGGTCGGACAGCCGCTGGTGCGGCTCGACAGCCGCCAGTACGAAGCGGCGTTGGAACAGTCCAACGCCACCGTGGCCGCGCGCCGGGCCGACATTCTGCGCGGCGAGGCCGAACTGGCGCAGCAGCAGGCGAGCATCGGCGAGGCGCGGGCGCAACTCGACGGCGCGGTGTCGAACGAGGCGCATGCGCTCGCCCAGGTCAAGCGCTACGAACCGCTTGCCGCAACGGGAGCAGAGACCGAAGAACGCGTGGCCGACCTGCGCAACTCGGCTCGCCAGGCTACCGCCACGCGCGCCGCTGACGCCGCAGCGCTGCAGGTCGCCGAGCGTCAGGTCGCGAATCTGCAGGCGCAGATCCAGCAGGCTCATGCGCAACTCGACGCAGCCGTCGCCTCCACGCAACAGTCGCAGCTTGACGAGCAGGACACCGTGATACGCAGCACGATCGCGGGTCGCGTCGGCGACCGCACAGTGCGCATCGGCCAGTATGTGCAGCCGGGCACGCGTCTGATGACCATCGTGCCGGTGCAGGACGTGTATCTGACGGCCAATTTCAAGGAAACGCAGATTGGCCTGATGCGGGTCGGCCAGCCAGCGACGATCCGGGTCGACGCGTTACCGGGCGAAGATCTGCACGGCACCGTGGACAGCTTCTCGCCCGGCACGGGTTCGCAGTTCGCGTTGTTGCCCGCGCAGAACGCGACCGGCAACTTCACGAAGATCGTGCAGCGCGTGCCGGTGAAAATCCACATCGCGGCCGGTCCTGAAACGCGCAAGGTGTTGCTGCCGGGCCTCTCGGTGAACGTGGAGGTGGACACACGCGGCGCCCGCGATACCGCCGAGCGCATGGAACGGGAAAACGGACGTGGCTAACTCCAGCACGCCGGCAAGCATGCCGGGCAGCGGAGCAGACGCATCCGCTGCGCAGCCGGCGCATCCGCCGAATGCCACCGCCTCTGACTGGATCGCCGTGGCCGCCGGCGCGCTCGGCGCCTTGATGGCGACGCTCGACATCTCGATCACGAATTCGGCGCTGCCGCAGATTCAAGGGCAAATCGGCGCGACCGGCACGGAAGGCACGTGGATTTCAACCGGCTACCTGATGTCGGAAATCGTGATGATCCCGCTTGCTGCGTGGCTCACGCGCGTGTTCGGACTGCGAAATTTTCTGCTTGGCAACGCGACGCTCTTCACGCTGTTCTCGGTCATGTGCGGCGTTTCGCACAGCCTGCCGCAGATGATCGCGGGACGGATCGGCCAGGGCTTCGTGGGCGGCGCGATGATTCCGACCGCGCAGACGATTGTGGCGACGCGCCTGCCGCGTCATCAGATGCCGATCGGCATGACCATGTTCGGCCTGATCGTGCTGCTCGGGCCGCTGCTCGGTCCGGTGGTGGGCGGCTGGCTCGCGGAGAATATCGACTGGAGCTGGTGCTTCTTCGTCAACGTCCCGGTGGGCGGCGCACTGGTGGTGCTGCTGTTTCTGGGACTTAAAACCGCTCGCACCGACTGGTCGCAGTTCATCAAGGCGGACTGGCTCGGCATTGTCGGGCTCGCGGCGGGGCTTAGTTCGCTGACCGTCGTGCTCGAGGAAGGGCAGCGCGAGCGCTGGTTCGAATCGTCGATGATCGTGTGGCTGAGCGTCGTATCGGTGGTGGGCATCCTGTTGCTGGTGATTGCGCAGGTCGTGGCGAAGAAGCCCATCGTGCGTCTGACGTTGCTGAAGAATACGCGCTACGCGAGCGTCATCTTCATTGTGTTTACGGTGGGCGCGGGTCTTTACTGCGTGTCGTATCTGCTGCCACAGTTCCTGAGCAACGTATCGGGCTACAACGCAGAGCAGTCGGGCGGCGTGATGCTCATCTCCGGCGTGCCCGCGTTTCTGCTGATGCCGGTGCTGCCCCGTCTCATGGGCCGTGTGGATACGCGCCTGATGGTGATCGCCGGGCTGTGCTGCTTTGCCGCGAGCTGCATGCTCGACATCTCGCTCACCGCACAAAGCGTCGGCCATGACTTCACGTGGTCGCAACTGCTGCGCGGCGTGGGCCAGGTGCTGGCGATGATGCCGCTCAACCAGGCGTCGATGGCGGCCGTACCGCGCGAGGAAGCCGGTGACGCTGCGGGTCTCTACAACATGGCGCGTAACCTGGGCGGTTCGGTCGGACTCGCGTTGCTGGGCACGTTCATCGACCGCCGCAACACGTTCCACGAAGATGTGATCCGCGATTCTTTAAGCGCCAACTCGCTGATCGGGCAGGAGCACCTAACGGCTAGCGCAGCGAGTTTCTTCGCGCAGACCGGCGACATGGCCTACGCGAAGCTTCAGGCAATCGGCCAGCTTACCGCGCAGATGCAGGTGCAAGCGGTGGTCATTACCTATTCCGAAACCTTCTATGTGCTTGGCGTGGCTCTGCTGCTGTGCATTCCGCTCGCATTCTTTCTGAAGAAGCCGGCTGCCGGCACACCGTCGGCAGGACACTGAAAACAATATGAAGTCACTCAACTCTGCTCTCTGTTTCGGCCTGCTTCCCGTGGCGGCCGCGCTGGCGCTGGCTGGCTGCACGGTGGGGCCCGACTACCACGGCGCGCCGCAGGCCGCACCGATCGCCGCGCAGGCGACCTCGTTCAATCGGGCTCCGCAGGGCACGGTATCGACGGCGCCTGTGGCTGCGCAATGGTGGCTCGCGCTCGATGACGCGCAACTGAACGCATTGATCGATACGGCGCTCAAGAACAGTCCCGATCTGCATGCCGCCGAGGCCCGCGTCCGCGAGGCGCGCGCCGGTCTCACAGCGAAGCAGCGCAACGAATTGCCCAAGGTTCAGGGTAGCGCCGCGTATTTGCGCACGCCTACCCCGGATCTGTCATCGCTCGAAGGCGGACAGAGTTCGTCCTCGAGCGGTAGCGGGCCGATCAGTTTTTATCTCGCGGGCTTCGATGCCAGTTGGGAAATCGATCTTTTCGGCGGCACGCGGCGGGCGATCGAAGCGGCGTCGGCAGAGGCGGACGCCTCGCAGGCCGATCTCGCCGATGCGCATGTGCAGCTCGCCGCCGAGGTGGCGCAGGCGTATGTCGGCTTGCGCGATGAGCAGCAGCGCGTGAGTATCGCCCACGAATCCGCCGAGCTTGAAACGCGCATTCTGACGCTGACCGAACAGCGCCGTGCGCGCGGCGTGGCTTCGGATCTCGATGTGGAACGGATCCGCTCGCAGGTCGAAAATACCCAGGCGAGCATCATTCCGCTCGACGCCCAGGTGGCCGAATCGCTCGACGAACTCGCCGTGCTCACGGGCCGCGAGCCCGGTGCGCTGGATGCCGAACTGTCGGCACAGAAGCCGCTTCCCACGTTGCCGGCGACGGTGGCGGTGGGCGACCCAGGGCGTCTGTTGCGTCAGCGTCCCGACATCCGCGCGGCCGAGCGGCGGCTTGCCTCGCAGAATGCGCAGATCGGCGAGCACGAAGCGGATTGGTTTCCGAAAGTCACGCTATTTGGCGACCTGAGCTTTAGCGCGTCCGAACCCGGTCATCTGTTTCGCAAAAGCAGTTACACGTGGGTTGCCGCGCCTTATCTGCAATGGAATGCATTCGATTTTGGCCGTGTGAAGGCGAGCGTCGATCAGGCAAAGGCCGGCCGCGACGAGGCCGAGGCGAAATACGAGAGCACGGTGCTGGGCGCGCTGAAGGACGCAGATGTGGCGCTCTCGCGCTACGGCCACGAACGCGACAACGCCGTGAGCCTTCGCGAGGTGGAAGACTCCGCTACGCACGCCGCGGTGCTGACCGAGCAGCGCTACCGCGCGGGTACGACCACGGCGCTCGATTGGCTCGATACCGAGCGAACCCGCTATTCGGCGGAGCAGAACCGCATTCAGAGCGAAGCGCAGTTAATCAAGGATTACGTGGCCCTGCAAAAGAGTCTAGGGCTGGGGTGGCAAACCCCCGGCTAGGCACCGCCGGCAGCAAACGCAGAACTCCGTTAGTCTTCTGTCTCGCCCACGTTATTTTTCTCACCAGGCGACAACGGAGGATTTATGGCATTAGCGTTACACGACATTCCCCTGAAAGCGATCGACGGTCAGGACAGCAGCCTTGCCGACTACCGCGGCAAAGTCTTGCTGGTGGTCAATGTTGCTTCCAAATGCGGTCTCACGCCGCAATACAGCGGCCTGGAAAGTCTCTACCAGGCAAAGCACGCCGACGGTCTCGAAGTGCTGGGCTTCCCGGCTAACAACTTCAAAGGCCAGGAGCCCGGCAGCAATGACGAGATCGCCTCGTTCTGCTCCACGCAGTATGACGTGCACTTCCCGCTCTTCTCGAAGATCTCCGTGCTTGGCGAAGACCAGCATCCGCTGTACGCGGTGCTGACCGAAAAGCAGCCGGTTGCAACCGGTGATGGCCCGTTCCGCGAAAAGCTGAAGGGCTACGGCGTGAACCCTGAGAACCCGGCGGACGTGCTGTGGAATTTCGAAAAGTTTCTGATCAACCGCAACGGCGACGTAGTGGGGCGCTTTGCCCCTGACGTCACGGCTGACGACCCGCGTCTGCTGGCGGCCATCGACGCCGAACTGGCAAAGCACTAAACTCGGCGGTGTGACCCAGAGCTGTTAGCTGCAGCGGAAGTGTTCGATACTTTGGCCGGCCGCTACGGCCCGCTGCAGCCACTCCGGCAGATCGCCGCTACCGTTCCAGGTATTTCCCCAGGCGTCCCGGTACGCCACCGCCTGTTCGCTTTTCTGGTCGGACTCGAGAGACTCCGCGAGCGCCGGCAGCGTAATGCCGAATTCTTCCATGCGGTGGCGAATCCAGCGGATCAGACGTTCGCGCGCTTCGCCATCAAGTCGTTCAATCGTCGTGGACATGGTTTCTGATAGGCCAGGAAACGAAAGCGAGCGGGACGGTATCAATTGGTCCGCTTCGGTTGCGTGGCGATCTTGACCACCGCCGAGTCGAAGAAATCCTGAGCCTCTGCGAGTTCGTCCAACGCCTGTTCGAGCTGGCGAAGCGCAAGGGAGTGCTCGATGTGCCGGTTTTGCGGCACGTCCTCGCCTCTGACTACGCGAAAGGCAATATCTACTTGCCTGGTTGCACGAACGAATCGTTCGGCAGCATTTGCTTCACGTGAGTGCGCATGGGTCGACATAATAAACCTCCACTCTTTAAATCGAACTTCAAATCAAACAGGATGATTGTCCGCAGGGGCAAGGCGCAGGGACGTTACTCAGGGGTGACGTATTCTGGTCAGGTTCTCTGCGTTTCGAAATCAGGCGATGCGTGATGATGCGATGGTTAGCGCGCTGGTCTTGCATTGCAACTGGAAGCAAATAGTATGGCAGTCCCAGGCAACCTGCAGATGATGTTAATTACACCACTTTAATTGGCGATACGCCAGGAGAAAAGCCTGAGAACAGCGACCGGTTTGCATAGCTTGCCAGGAACCGCGTCCGCGCGCCAGGGGAATGTTGTTAAATATCACGCCGGGGTGTTAACTTCTTTGGATCGGTGTTAACTTGTTCAGTTCCATCCGCAGGATTCAGCGAGTCCTATTTTCGCGCGATTGGCCGGGTGCCATGTTGCTGTTAGTCGGTTATTCTTCCATCCGTATACGCCTATACAGGTAAAACCGCCATGGAACCGTACGACGACGAGCTCGAAAATTTTGCTGCGCATGGCGCACCTCCGTTGCCTGCGGCAAGCGATCAAGGAATTGTGGAGCACGACGGTGCGCGAATCGCGTACTCGACCTACGGAACCGGCACGCCGGTGATTCTGCTGCATGGAGGCCTGGGCCACAGCGGAAATTGGGGCTGGCAGGTGCCTGCGCTGGTCGGCTCGGGATATCGCGCCGTGTTGATCGACAGTCGTGGTCATGGCCGCAGTACGCGTGATGCGCGTCCCTATTCTTACGAGTTGATGGCGTCCGATGTGCTTGCCGTCATGGACGTCCTGCAACTGAAAAAAGCTGCCATAGTGGGCTGGAGCGACGGCGCGTGCACCGCGTTGATCCTCGGCGCCAAAGCCCCTGAACGTGTTGCCGGCGTCTTCTTCTTTGGCTGCAACATGGACGCTACCGGCACGAAGAAATTCGTTATGACGCCGGTCATCGAGCGGTGCCTCGGACGCCATGCTGCGGACTATGCTCAATTGTCAGCCACGCCGGATCAGTTCGAGGCCTTTGTCGGCGCCGTCGGCGAAATGATGAAGACCCAGCCGAATTACTCCGCTAGCGACCTGGCGAAGATTCAAGTGCCAGTCGTGATCGTGCAAAGCGAGCATGATGAATTCATCAAGGCGGAACATGCGGAGTATCTGGCCCGCAGTATTCCGCGGGCCGAGTTGATCCTGATGCCGGGTGTAAGCCATTTTGCGCCGCTGCAAAGGCCCGCACAGTTCAACGATGTGATGCTCGATTTTCTTCGCAAGGTTCCGGCCTGACGCAAAGTGGCGCTCTGTGGCATGCTGGACGTATCGAGCTTTGCCGTGCCGCATACCGGGTTTAAAAAAACGCTGATCATGAAAAGCAGTCCGAACTCACCGATGAAGGAGCCTACGGTCCAGACCTTCTGGCGCGATGAAGCGCTGCCATTTATCGAAGCGCGTTCGGTCGAGGACGGTCGTAAGGTGTGCTATGGCAAGCATTCTCACGAAACGTTTTCGATTGGGGCAGTGACAGGCGGTCGTAGCACCTATCTGAACGGCAAGGTGGTGGAACGTGCGGGGCCGGGGTCAGTGGTGGTCATCAATCCGGAAGTAGTCCACGCCTGTAATCCGGACGGCGATCAACCTTGGTCGTACCGGATGCTTTATGTCGATGCCGCATGGCTGGGCAAGCTTCAGCGCGACCTCGGTGTTAGTCAGAGCGCCGATTTCCGCCCATTCTCATCTACGCTGACCACGCAGGCGGGTCTCTATGGCGGATTGAACGGTTTGTATGCAGCGCTAACCGATGAAGATTCGGACACTTTGCAAAAGCACAGCGTTGCCGTCGATTTCTTTTCGGATCTGTATCGCGCGCTGACCCCTGCGCCGGTGCCGACCGGCAGCGTTAACCTCAAGCTCGCGCGCGCGGCCCAATACATCAGGGAGAATTGCGTTCAATCGCTGCGCCTGGATGAGATTTGCGCTGCGGCGGATCTCTCTGCCTCCTATCTGATTCGTGCGTTCAAGCAACGTTACGGCATGACGCCGCACGCATACCTGGTTAATTGCCGCATCGAATATAGCCGCTCGCAACTCAAACGCGGGCGAGCGATCGCTGAGGTAGCCGTTGAAGCTGGCTTTGCCGATCAGGCTCATCTACAGCGGGCGTTCAGGAAATTCGTCGCAGCCACCCCGGGGCAGTACAAGGGGTGATTGCGACGCGCGTCGCCAACGCTTTTCAGGCTATGAGCAGATAGATAGCGCTTGCAACCAGCAGTAGCGCCATGATGCGATTGAATATCCGCACCCGGGCGGGATTGCGCAGATGCTGCCGCAGAAACGACCCTGCGTAGGCCCAGCAAGCGATGGACGCATAGCAGATCACGAAGTAAAGCGCGGTGAACTGCCAGATCAAAGTCCGGTCTCCGTTAGCTGCATAAGCACCCATGCTTGCAATGGAGGCTAGCCATGCTTTCGGATTGAGCCACTGCATTGCGGCTCCAGACATCGCGGACGGCCCTCGCGCTGCCTTGGGCTGGTCTGCACCCATCTTTCCATCGTCGATGGCCAGCTTATAAGCCATGAAGAATAGAAACGCTACGCCCGCCCATTGGATGAATCGTGTCAACCACGGCCACTGGTCAAGCACGTCACGCAGTCCCAGGCCTATCAGCAGGAGCAGCAGCGTAAAGCCGACCGTCGCGCCGGTCACATGCCGCATGCTTGCCGCCAGTCCATAGTGGGCGCTGGTGCTGAGCGCGACGATATTGACCGGCCCGGGTGAAATTGATGCAGCGAGTGCAAACGCTGCCATGGAAAGAAAGATGCTCATGGGTCCCCTTGATACGTTCGATCTGAAGGCTCGAAGGTATCGGGGGAGGGGGGATGCGTATTGAAGAAAACTACCCTTTGGTGATTTTGTTGGGCGGATGGGCGGGATGAGTCAGGTGAGCGAGCTTAAGCCTAAGGCAGTTTGACAGCGTGTTGAAATGCCGGACGGGCGCAACAGCGGTCTAGCCAGTTCATCAGGTGAGGCCGCTTCTCCCGTTCGAAACGCCGCACCGTGCTGATGACGCTGGCGACGTTCAGATCGGCCACAGAGAACGCGGCTCCGACGAGCCACTCGGACCTCGCCAGCGCCGATTCCAGATGGTCCAGCGGATCCCGCATTTCGGCGGCGGCCGATGCAGCCAGCGAGGCATCGCGTGCCGCCTCAGGCAGCCAGTAGGTGTGGGACGCCCACTGGGTATAAGCGGACTCGATCGCAGTCGCGACCCAAAGCGTCCATTGGTAGGCTAACGCCTGGTCTTTGATGCCTTCGGGCCAAAGCATGCCTGCCTTCTGCGCGAGATACAGATTGATTGCCAGCGACTCCGCGAGGACGAACCCATCGTCGGAGATCGAAGGGATCGTACCGGCTGGGTTGATCAGGCGATATTGCGCGTTCTGCCGGCAGTCTCGCCAGTCGAGCGGATGGTGTTCAAACGCGAGACCAAGCTCGCTTGCCATCCAGAGAACGCGGAGTGCGCGCGAGCGGCTGGTGCCGAAAATGGTAAGTGACATGTGTCTTTGTATGCGACATGAATCGATTTGATCGGTTAATGTCAGTATCGCATCGCACAGCTGATACCCAATAAAAACTTGTACGAGGAGGTCTCGTCAAAGGCCGCGGACGACCAACCTCTAGTGATAAAGGCCGCGATCGCATCGCGCGGTCGCGGCCGTCATTCCCGCTAAGTCCAGCGCTTAGAAGTGCGTGTGCAGGCCGATGCGGACAACAGCCTGACTCGGGCTGTCCGATTCATCGCCCGAATCGTTCATGCCGTTGATTTGCGCATCCGCTCCCGAATTAGCCCGTTGATAGACGCCAAGCAGGTACACGTCGGTGCGCTTGGAGAGCGCATAGTCGACGATGCCCGCGATCTGGTGAGCGTGGTTATTGTCGACGGTTTCATTGCCTTTCATGTACATGTACGATGCCCCTGCGCTCAAAGCCGGCGTGAAGTTATAGTGCGCGCCGAATGAGCCTTCATACACCGCGCCACCGTTGGCGGAGTTGTGGACCGTGGTGAACAATGCGTTCGTGACCCAGCCACCGAAACGGTAGTGCGTGCCCAATCCCCAGTTACGCACGCTGACCTGCGGCGATCCCGCCGTGTAGTACTTGATGTTGGTATAAGCCGCGTTGGCACCGAACGATCCGGCAGCATAGTTAAGCGCGAAGCTCGTGGAGTTGCCCGCGCCGATCGACCCTGCCACACCACCAAAACCATACATCGCACCGGCGCTCAAGCCGGCAAAAACCGGTGAGACGTACTTGACCGAATTCGTTACGCGTTCGCCGGCCATGCGGTCCCAGTCGAAAGCTCCGGTGGCATTGCTCGGTAAGTCGAGCTTCGTGAACGGGCCTGCGCGGAAGTCGTAAAAATGCCCCGAGAGCTCCGCCGGATCATCGCCCGCAAAATACAGCGAGTCGGTCATGAAGTCGTACTGGTTGCCGGCGGTGACTTTACCGAATTTGTCGTTCACCAGTCCGACAAACGAAGTCCGGCTAAACAGGCTCGAATTCGGCATGAATGCACCGTTGTCGAGCTCGAACTGATCGACCAGTTCGAAGATAGCCTTGGTGCCGCCGCCGAGGTCCTCAACGCCGCGGAAACCCCAAAGATTCGGTCCATTGACGCCGTCGTCCATCTTGACGTTTCGTTTGCCGGACTCGTTGCTGACGTAGGTGACACCGGTATCGACCATGCCGAAGAGCGTGACGCTGCTCTGCGCGTGTGCTGCCGTCGTCGCGCAGGCAGCGGCGAGGATAGCTAACGTAATCTGTTTCTTTTTCATGCTTGAAGATCTCCTTGCGTGCTCTTAGTACTACAGATCGAATAAATTATTTCTTTATCTTTCTTGGGGAAAGCCGGTGAAAGGTCACTTTCTGGGTGACGAAGCGGATCGCGGCTCGCCTCAAGAGGCGAGCCCGGCGAAGAGCTCTTAGCGTGAAGACAAAAGGCTACCAGGCAGGCAGGCGGCGACGGTCTCGATGACTCGCCATTGATGTGCCGACATCCTGCGAGCGTCGATGAGCGCTGTGATGTCGATAAGTCCTGCAGCTAACATACGCATCCCCGAAATACTTTTCCGTATCCGATTCCATCGAATACGAATCATGATTTTGTTAGGAAGCGA
Organism: Paraburkholderia sp. GAS82; assembly: GCF_050436285.1. Classification (NCBI taxonomy): domain Bacteria; kingdom Pseudomonadati; phylum Pseudomonadota; class Betaproteobacteria; order Burkholderiales; family Burkholderiaceae; genus Paraburkholderia; species Paraburkholderia sp. GAS82. The sequence goes on along the minus strand of NZ_JBNDLX010000005.1, from coordinate 474,392 downwards.
AGATATCGAAAACTGACCGCGATCGGGAAGTGCGGGTTAACCACATTCGAAAGGCGAATAGAGGTTCACGATAGCTTTTGTGCTATGGATTGATGAAACAAAGAGAGGGCAAAGCGCCGTTGGGATAAGGGCTTAACACGGCGTCAGGGGCCTGGATGGAACAGGGACGCTGAGGATGAGTGATGACATGGCAATAAGCAGAAAAGATATTAAAGAAAAGAGATCGCAATCTTGTCTACCCCGGCGGAATGAATGCAATTTTTGGTAAGGATTTTTCCACAATTACCTTAGGGATCCACAATGGTTTTGGCGTGCCGGTTCGCAACATAAAGCCTGACGCAAGCGGTCGCCCGTTCGATAGTTGCTGGACTCATCTGGGAGCGACCACTCTCCTGGCGCGCAATGCTCGTTAGCTGCCGACGTCCGTTGGTGGCGCGGAGACGATCGTTATGGAAAAACCGTCGTAACCTTTCGAGCCCACCGTTTGAACCGCCGTACTTTCAGTTCCCGGCATTGCGGCGAGCATGTGGAAAAACTCCCGCACGCCGAGCACATCCGGTTCGTTGTTCTGCGGGTCGACGAGCTTGCCGTCGCGCACGACGTTGTCCGCGACGATGACCGTTCCCGGCCGCGATAACTGCAGCGTGAGCCGCAAGTATTCGGGGTAGCTGCTTTTGTCGGCATCGAGAAAGATAAAGTCGAACGGCGGCGTCTTGCTCTGGATCATCTGCTCGAGACTTTCGGCCGCAAGACCGGTAATCACGGAGACCTTGTTTGCCAGTCCGGCAGCCGCGATATTCTTTCTCGCGACATCGGCATTGTCCGGGTTGGCTTCCAGAGAAATCATGCTGCCATCTTCGGGCAGCGCTCGTGCAAGCCAGATGGCGCTATACCCTCCTAGCGTGCCGAGTTCGAGAATCCGTCGCGCGCCGTGTATCTTTGCGAGCAGGTTGAGAAACTTGCCCTGATTGGGTGCTACGTTGATGGCTCGCAGGCCTGCTTTGGTGCTGGCTTCCAGCGCGGCGTCGAGCGCCGTGTCGGACTTGACGAGTCCTCGAGAAAGGTAGTCGTCTACAGCGTTCCATGTGTCGGTAATCATCGAATTCTCCGTTCGTGAGATCCTGAACTTAACGTTTTGCCGTGTGCAGGGTAGTTTATCGGGGTATGACAGGCGAGGTTGGGAGGCATTCGTGGATGCTGGTTTGCAACTGGGACGGAGTTTGGCAGACGCGGCATGCTTTACTTTTGACCCACCGCGGTCGAACTTTGACGCATCCGAATAGACTGAAGAATAGCGGCGTTCGACGTTCCCCATCGCATCGAATAGATGCGCCCGCAACCTTCATCGTGGCGGATACCGACTAAAACTTGTCGCATCCAATTGATGCGTGACACCGTACGTAACCCAGGTAGAGGCATAACCTATCGAGGGCTTTACGGAACTGACGTCATGATCACGAACCCGATTGGCAACCCAAAAGTAACGATTCTCACCAGCCTGTTGTTGGGCGCTCTTGCGGTGGCAGCTTTTACGCTGGGTCAACGGAAAGGGGACCTTTTCGGCGATTCTGCCGTTTTTGAACGTCGCGACGTGCCCGCCGCCGACTCGCCAGTGGGCTCACGGCCGGCCACGCTAGCCAGCGGAAAGGTGTCGCTTGCGCCGGGCACGACTGCAGATGCCAGTCTGACCCAGGTTCTCGATGCGATTCGCGCGAGCCTGCAACGCAACGATCTTGGTTCCGCCAGGGTATTGCTGGGCGCCGAGCAGTCGCTTTACAAGGATGATCCGCGAATCGCAGCGCTTCAAACAGAATTGCAGGCGCGCGAAGGTGCCACGAATCATGCGCCTGCCGTGGTCGAAAATCCGCTCAGGTCGCCCGCGGCGCCGCATTCGGGCCGCCCTGCATGGCGATCCGCGTCGCGAACCGGGCATGGCCGCACCGTCTCGCAACCGATTCAGGCAGATGCAGATAGCGGGCCGCAATATGAACAGGGCAGGCATGCAACTGGCGTTGAAATCGCGCCGAACCCGAGCGTAAGCGCAAGGAACGATGCCTCTAGCGACGTCTCAAGCTCCGTTTCCGTCAATCAGCCAGTGACTGCCTCGCCGCCCAGGCCCGCGCAGCCTGTGGTCGATGCACCGCCCGTCACGCAATCTGTTGTGCTCTCTCCACCTGTCACGCAGGCCGTGCAGACGACGCAATCCGACGCAAAGCCGGCCTCGCTACCGGCGGTGGCCACTCAGGCCCCAAAGACGCGTGCCGAGGTTGAGATGGAAATTGAACGCGCCCGCACAGACGGCGCTTTGCCGCGTTTCGGCAATCCCGACCCTGCCGGGCCCGGCGGTGCGCCGAGCATGATCAGCCATCCGGTGGTGCTCAACTGGTAGTACGACGGCACGCATCGCCAGCGCAGCCTGTGCTGAACGGCGCTCGCATTGCGGCATATGAAGGTGGGCGCACGCCCGTTCGTATCCGTTAACACGTCCGCAACCCGCTCTATTCCCCTCTCCCGATTTTTTTGCCCGCGGGTAGCGTTCGGGCGCACTCGTTCGTGCATTTCTCCGTTCGCCGGGAATAAACGCCGCGCAACTCGGGTTCTCCTTCGTGTAGGCCAACCCAAATTCACCGGAGTTCATCATGAAGAAGATCGCTTTTGCGGTGTTGTCTGTTGCTGTGCTTGCCTCGTCTAGCGCTTTCGCTGAAGGGAAGACACGTGCGCAGGTGTATCAGGAACTGATCGAGGCGCAACAGAACGGCCTCAACTACGTGACCGACTCCTCATATCCCGATGTGAGCCCGGTGTACGCGCAGGAGGTCTCCCGGTTGAGGCAACAGGCGATGGATTCGTCTGCAAACACCAGCAAGATCGTTGACGGTTCTACATATAGTAGCACTGCGAACTAAATGGCTGGAACCAGTGGGTGCAACAGATAGTTTTTGAAATCCTGGAATAACCGACGCAGTCTCGATGTTAACGTTGATGAGTAGTTGATGAATGCATCGCCATATTTCTCAACCAGTTCAAACCCATATTAGTTAGGAGTTAGAAATGAAAAAGCTTGCCATGATCACCATGTCAGTTGCCGTCCTCGCATCGAGCGGCGTGTTCTCGAATGCCTTTGCGCAGGAAAAGACCCGTGCCGAGGTTCGTCAGGAACTGATTCAGGCGGAGAACAACGGCTCGCGTTTCGTGACCGATGCGTCATATCCCGACGTGAGTCCGGTCTTTGCGCAGCAGGTCGCTCACCTGAAGCAGCAGGACACCAGCGGCGTCGGTTCGGATACGTCGGGTACCAGCGCCGGTGGTCAACACAAGGGAATGAACAGCAATACAACCGGTGAAGCGTGTGTGGGTCCGGTCGATTTCTGCACACCGTTTTTCGGCAGCTAAAGGTCGTCGTCCGGTTGCCGTCCCTGTCTGGTCTCTCCCATTGAAGCAAGGAGATTTACATCATGAAAACGTTCATCAGTCTCACTCTCGCTGCCTGCGCATTCGCGAGCCCCGCGCTTAGCTTTGCGCAATCCGCCAACGCTCCGGTCACCCGGGCACAGGTATACGCCGACCTCGTACGCGTCGAACAGGCTGGCTATAGTCCGGCCGCCGGCGACCCAAACTATCCGGCCGACATTCAGGCCGCCGAAGCGAAAATCGCGGCGCAAAACGGCGCAGCTGTCGCAAACAGTACTGCGGGTGATGCGGCCGAAACGACCAGCATGGGCGTCCCGTCGTCGGGATCCAGTGAAAGCGGCACTCGCGCGCCGTTGAATGGTACGGGGAGCAATGCTGCGTGCGTCGGTCCGGTCAGTTTTTGTTCGCTGTATTCCGGTGGCTAAGTTGAGTAAGCTATCGCGACCCAATCGCGCTAGCAGCGCAGTTCGACTTTGCCGGGTTTGCCGCACTTGCGCGTTTCACCCATCGCGATTCTCATTTCAGTTGTGATGCCGGTTCTGAAGCCCACTGCGGAGGCGCCTTTAGATGAAGCCGATGGTCGGATTGCTCATACTCTTCGTGGCGGCGACGCTTGTCATCGTATTTGCCGGTTCCTATGGCGAGGGCGTGGTGCGGATGGCCGGTTATGTGGCGACGCTCGCGCTAGGCGGCGTGGTCGCGTTGCTAGTGCAAAACTGGAAGAACCGTCGGCCAGGTACGCGCCCACCCCGTTAGATGATGGGCCGTTTGACCGGCTGGTTCGCGTGTGCCTGCAAGCACACACGTAAGACGTACCGGGCGGATGTCGTTTTTCCCTGTCTGCCCTATGAATCGGCATTTCGCCGCGTATCTCTCCCTCCCGTCTTTATCCCCTTGATTTCATGCCCGCTTATGCGGGCGTTGTGCCTTGAAGCGGTTTTGAAACGGTACGTTTTGCGACTTGGCCCGCATTTTGCAGTAAAGAGGCAGCCGCGAGAATTAGCTCATCATTCAAGGAGGTTGCATGAACAAGGACCAGGTCAAAGGCACGGCCCAAAAGGTCAAGGGCAAGCTGAATGAAGCAGTTGGAAAAGCGACCGGCAACAGATCGCAGGAGATCAAGGGCGATTTGCAGCAGGTGGCCGGAGGGATCCGTCAGTCCTTCGGTAATGCGAAGGCGCGCATCAGAAAGACGGTCCGCTGACTCATTGCCTGAAGCTCGGGCGCCGCTTATCGGCAACTGCTGTTGCTGCCGTTCGCGGTGCGACCGACCGCGGCTTCACAACCACATCACATAACAAAGGAATCAACCATGCGTCGCCGACAATTCATCCTCTCGTCCAGTGTAGCGCTCGCCTCAACGGGTCTCGCGTTAGCTGGCTGCACGACGACTCCGCCGTCATCAGACACCGGCGCATCTTCCGATGCAGGCAAGCGTCAAACCATCAATGCGGGTGTCGATTCCACGCTGGCCCGTCTCTATGACACGGTGCACGGCTCGCATGAGCTCGTCGCCAAATCACAGGGCGTACTGGTATTCCCATCGGTTATCGCGGCCGGCTTCTGGGTCGGCGGCCAATATGGCCAGGGCGCGCTGCGCGTCGCCGGACGACCCTCAGGCTATTACAGTATCGCTGCCGGTTCGTTCGGTCTGCAGATTGGTGCGCAATCCAAGGCGATCGTGATGATGTTCATGACGCAGGACGCGCTGAACAAATTCCGCGAAAGCCAAGGCTGGGCCGCAGGCGCCGATGCAACGGTGGCCGTGCTGAAGGTGGGCGCCAATGGCGATGTCGATACCTCGACTGCGACGAGCCCGGTGCAGGCTTTTGTGCTGACGAACGAAGGGCTGATGGCAGGTGTCTCGCTGGAAGGCTCGAAGATTTCACGGCTGGTGATCTGACCATCTGACCATCTGACCTCGGCTTCGAGGGAAGGTGTCAGCAAAGACGGCGGGGCGATCACGATCGTCCCGCCGTTTTTTCATACTGCGGCTGCCTGGCCGCCTGCCTCGCCAGTTGCTTGACCGAACGCGCCGCTTCGACAATCGCCACTGCTGCTTAAGCCGGCTTCGACAGCATCGCCGCGTGGCTCGCGTCCACCTTGACCACCGTCGCGCCGATCCGCTGGGCCATCGCTTCCTGCAGTTGCGGCGAGATCATGCGATCCTTACCGGGGGACAGCTGAGGCTGGCCGCGGCGCCGAAGGCGCCTTTGCGTTTTTGAACAGGTCGATACACCTATGGCAGATGTTTCAACAATCCGTTCGCTCGACGCCGTCAAGGCACTGGCGTTCATCGGCGATCTCAGCATGGGGCAGCCGACGGATCATTCGCTGCGCACCAGTTGGTTGGCCGCGCGCCTCGCGGCGCAAGCCGGCTATGACCAGGTCCAATGCTGCGTGGTGCAGGAGGTATCGCTGTTGCGCTGGTCGGGTTGCACGGCCAATGCGGCGGGTTTCTCCGAGTGGCTCGGCGACGATATCGGCGGCCGCGAGGCGATGCTTGCCATGCGGCCAGGATGGGCCGGCGAGGCTGAAGCACACGGGAGCTTCGAGTCGACCATCCAGCCGCTCGCGCAGATCCATTGCGAGGTGTCGGGGGAAATCGCCCGCATGCTCGGTCTCGACGATATGACGCAAGCCTCCTTGCGGCACATCTTCGAAGCATGGGACGGTGCAGGGTTGCCCGAACGGCTCGACCGTAAGCAGGTGCCGGAGGCGGTATTTCTGGTCGCGCTCGCGAGCGATCTGGAGATTCTCAGCCGTGTGTACGGACTGGACGGCGCGCAAAAGCTGATCGCGCAGAAGGCGGGGCATCAGTACCCTGAGGAACTGGCGCGCGTCGCCTGTGCGCACGCAGCTGGATGGCTCGCCGAACTCGACCGGCAAACCGCGGTGGGCCGCGACGAACCGCTGGATGCGCTGCCGATGCAGCAGTCCACTGCGCCGGAGATCGTCGCCGACGTAATCGACCTGAAACTGCCGTGGATGGCCGGTTACTCGCGGCGCGTTGCCGGGGCCGCGGCGGGATGCTGTGCGCAACTCGGCTTCGACGGCGAGGTCGGTCAACGCATCTATCTGGCCGGTCTGATTCACGGCATGGGGCGCATGGCGGTGTCGAACGCGATCTGGAACACGCCCGGGCGGCTCTCGCCCGCCGCCTGGGAGAAGGTACGCCTCGTGCCCTACTGGACCGCACGCGCCGGCAGGCAGATCGGCGCGCTCGCGCGGGAAACGGAGCTTGCCTCGCACGCGTACGAGCGGCTCGACGGCTCGGGTTATTTCCGCAGCGCGGCTGGCGCGACGATCGGGCTGGAAGCCCGCGTGCTGGCTGCTGCGGCATGCTGGGTGGCGTTGCGCTCGCCGCGTCCGTGGCGCGCCGCTTTATCCGTCGGCGATGCGGCTGCCTTGATCAACGAAGAGGTGAGTCAGGGGCGCTTCGATGCCGATGCGGTCAACGCGTTGTTGTCCTGCGAGCAGAACGCTCAGGAGCCGGGCAGTGCCGGAGCACGGGCCCGGCCGGCGCGGGTGTCGCTGCTTTCTCCGCGCGAATCCGAGGTATTGCGGCAGATCAGTCTGGGCGCAAGCAACAAGGAAGTTGCCCGCGCCCTGCAGATGAGTCCAAGCACGGTGCGCACGCATGTGGAAAGCGTGTTTCGCAAGCTCGAATGCTCAACCCGGGCCGCCGCTACGTTGAAGGCGTCGACGCTCGGGTTGATCTGAGCACGGGGCGGTGCGCACCACGTGCTCACCGTGCACGGATAAAGCCCCTTACTTCGTCCCTTCCGGGAAGTCCGCGCCGACGGTGGTCGCTTCCCACGCGTCGAAATCGCTGCGCAGGAAATCGAGCTTCTTGCGGGCCAGTTCCAGCGCGGCCTTGCCGAGCAGCAGACGCAACGGCGGCGTGTCGGAGAGCGCAGCATCGATGATGGCCTGCGCGGCCCGTACCGGGTCACCCGCCTGATTGCCGCTGCGGGCGGCGGTCTGCTTGCGGCGCTCGCCGGCGGTGGCCGCGTAATCCTCGATTTGCGTCGCCGATTGTTTGATCGACGGCCCCGCCCAGTTGGTGCGGAACGGGCCGGGCTCGACTATCAGCACGTCGATACCGAGCGGCTTGACCTCGGTCGCCAGCGACTCGGAGATGCCTTCCACCGCGTATTTGGTGCCGTGGTAATAGCCGGTCGCGGCGAAGCTGGTGAGGCCGCCAATCGACGACACGTTGACGATCAGACCGCTGCGCTGCTTGCGCATCACCGGCAACACGGCCTTGGTCGTGTCGACGAGGCCGAACACGTTCGCCTCGAACATCTCGCGCACGGCCGCGTCCTCGCCTTCCTCAATGGCGGCCAGGTAACCGTAACCGGCGTTATTGACGAGCACGTCGATGCGGCCGAAATGCTCTTTGGCCTGGGCGACGGCGTGGTCGATCTGGGCACGTTTGGTGACATCCAGCGGCAGCACGAGGGCGCGATCGCCGTGACCTTCGACAATGTCCGCGACTTTCGAGGCGTCACGCGCCGTGACCACCGCACGCCAGCCGCGCTCCAGCACGAGTTTCGCCAGTTCGCGGCCAAAGCCTGTGGAACAGCCAGTGATCAGCCAGACGGGGTTGTCTCGATTCATCATTTGGGAAACTCCTGTTCGTTTTGCAAAGGCAAAAAGAGTGAAGCTGCCTGGCGGCGTGGTGCGCCGCGGGCAGCATAAGGGTGATGGTTGCTATTAGCGTGCCTGACCGTTCGGCTCATCTTCGCCGGGTACGGCGAGGGGCCGGAAGCGGCGCCTGAGGACACAAGGCGCGTCGAGTCGCTGCAGGAGCGAGAAGGGGGCGTGCGCGGCTCGAATGTAGATATGGACGGCAGGTTAGCCCGCCCATTGTCGCTGATCTGGCGATTCCGCGTGAGAACGGTGCCAGCGAGGGGCAGTCAGGACAGCGCCAGCAGGATCGACGAAGATATGACGATGATGAAGAGGCAGGCTGCGGTCAAAAGGTCATATGGGTAAGCCATTGCGATATCCATATACGTGATGAGTTGATGGCGAGATCATAGGACGAAGCGCATGAGACGACTGTCAACGATTGCAAATTCGAGGCGTTGTGTGGCATTTGTAGGCTTTCGAAATATCGCGTTCAGGTTGCCTGCACTGACTTGTTGCCTATAACGAGGGGAGTTTTCTGGATGAATACTGCTGTGGCCGTCCAAAGCACGCCGGAGATCGATTTCTGGTTCGACTTCGCCAGCAACTACAGCTACCTCAGCGTGATGCGCATTGAATCGCAGGCGGCCATGCATCATGTGCGGGTTCGCTGGCAGCCGTTTCTGCTGGGCCCTGTGTTGCAGTCCTTGGGCTATGACACGTCGCCGTTCGTCGCGCAGAAGGAGAAAGGCGAGTACGTTTGGAAGGACATGGAGCGGCAGGGCAGAAAATACGCCGTCCCGTGGCGCAAACCGTCGGACTTTCCACGCCGTGCGTTGCTGCCATTGCGTGTGGCGACGCTCGGGGCCAATGAGCCGTGGATCGGTGCGTTTTGCCGCGAAGTCATGCAGCTCAATTTCGCGCAAGACCGCGAGATCGATTCACCGGCGACGGTGGGCGAGGTGCTGGAGCATCTGGGTTTGCCGGCGCAACAGATCATCGCTGACGCGCTTACCGATGCCAACAAGCTGAAATTGCGCGAGCAGACCGAACGGGCTCGAGCACAGCGCATTTTCGGCGCGCCGACGTTCTTCGTTGGCACGGAGATGTTCTGGGGCAACGACCGGCTGGACGATGCACTGGCGTTTGCCGCAGGCGCGCCTTAAGACGTAAAAACGGCACGATCCGCTTCCCTCCTGACAGCACGCTGGCAGGAGCCCCTGCCTAGAATGGGCTTCAACATCGCGTAGAAGCCTTTCCCATCAGCGGTTGCGGAGATTGAGCCATGAAAAAGACCTACCACGGCAGTTGCCATTGCGGCGCAGTGCGATTCGAGGCGGATATTGAACTGAACACCAGTCAACTGAACAACGGGCGTCGCCGCTGCAATTGCTGGATCTGTGCGAGGCAGCGCGTCTCTGAGACGCTGGTCAAGCCGGAGGATTTTCGCCTGTTAGCGGGCGAAGCGGAACTCGGTGACTATCAGTTCGGCACGGGCGGCGGACACCATCTGTTCTGCCGGACCTGTGGAGCGGCCACCTTCGGGCGGGGCGCGGTGGATGCGACGGGCAGCGAGTACGTGTCGATTGCCGCCGCCTGCCTCGACAACGCCAATCCAGCCCTGACGCCGAAGCGTGCTGTGAGCGCGTGCTACCGTTAATTATCGCCGTGCTGGCAGAAGCGTCGGCCCGGAACGTGCGACACGACAGCTTGAGCGATTTCAAGCGGTGTGCTTTCCGCGGGAACCACGCGACGGCAGGAATCGGGAGTGTGCTTCAGCGTCCATTCGACCAGACGGTAGGAGCGTCCCCATGGGTGCTGCAATGGGTCCGAGACCGTGCAGGATTGAATCTGGCGCACCCAGTCGTGGTCGGGCATGGCCCGCAGATGTTCGAATACCGTATCTTCAACCATGGTCTGTTCTTCCCTCGCAGGAGTGCGCAACATCTTGCGATGCGCCGACAGCATCCCTCAGATAAAAAAACGCCGCCGATGTTCAGGCGGCTCAACAGGGGATGTTGAGCGTCATAGTTGCAGGGGAAAATTAAGCCAGACTTAAGACCACGTCAGAAAGCCCTGATCGGGACAGAACTTAACGATTGACGTGGTAACCGGCGTTAAGCGTTTGCAGAAACGCAACGGCGCATCGGTAACGCGTGTTTCGCGACCCTCAGAAGCATTTCACGCTGCGTATTGCCGACTGGTCGCAAATGGCTGGAGGCCGCGATGCGCCTGCGCGAATATTTGTCTGTCGCAGGAAATTGGTCTCCGGCTCCAGCCAGCAAGGGCTTGCGAGGGATGAACACGAGCCGCCGAGAGGTTGCTTCGAAAAATCCTGGAATAAACCCTGGCACCCTGTGTTCGCCCTTATGTAGACGCAGTACGAGGCGCGTAGCACAAGGCCATGGGTCATAGGCCGTAGGCCAGAACCGGACTGTTTATCTCAACCCCGAAGGCGGTTTTAACTGCCAACTAAATTTAACGTTACTTAGGAATCTTAATCATGTACAAGATGCTCGCAGGTTTTGCTCTCGCCGCTGCCACGCTCGGCGCCCCTGTTCTCAGCTTTGCTCAGTCGAATGCACCCGTGACCCGTGCGGAAGTTCGTGCCGATCTCGTGCGTGTCGAGCAGGCCGGATATACCCCGGGTCAAAACGACATCAACTACCCGGCTGACATTCAGGCTGCCGAAGCAAAGATCGCTTCGCAGAACGATCAGCAACTGACCAACCAGGCCGTCGGCGGTGTCACGCAGAACGGTAGCTCGGCATCGGGTTCGGCATCCCGTACGGCGATGCGCTCTTGTGTCGGCCCGGTCAGCTTCTGCAACGTGTACTTCGGTAGCTAAATGCTGCATCCAGGATCCTGCGCGATGGGTTGTCTTGTGCAGGATCGCCAGTTGTTCCAGTCGTAGAAGTAGGTGGCTTGATAGACGAGTGCGTCGCACAGTCGAGCATGACTTGCCAGTCAAGCCAGCTATTTTTTAAAAATTTCGTTTTCCTTATTAATGGAGTTTGATCGTGAAAGTCTTACCTCTCGCTGCATCGATTCTTTCCTTGTCCGCATGCCTGTTTGCATCGACCGGTGCCATGGCGCAACAGACACAACCCGCCACCCCGATCAAGAACATTGTTCTGGTACACGGCGCGTGGGTGGATGGCTCGGGCTGGAAGCCGGTGTACGACATCCTCACCAAAGATGGCTACCACGTCACCATGGTGCAGGAACCGCTGACTTCGCTGGACGACGATGTCGCGGCCACGAAGCGCGTGATCGACCTGCAGGATGGTCCTACGATTCTCGTCGCACATAGCTACGGCGGCTCGATCATCACTGAGGCTGGCGTCGATCCGAAAGTGGCTGGGCTCGTGTATGTGGCCGCACATGCGCCGGCTGTCGGCGAAGACGAGTCGGACCTGGGCAAGCAATACCCGAGCTATACCTCGAAGCAGCCGGGCGCCATCAAGAAGACCGACGATGGCTATACGTACCTGAATCCGGCGGATTTCCCCAAGGATTTCGCCGCGGACCTGCCGCTGAAGCAGGCGCAATTCGAAGCGCAATCGCAGATCCTGACGGCAGCGAAGGTCTTCTCGGCGCCGATGACGGTCGCTGCATGGACCACCAAGCCAAGCTGGGGTATCGTGGCCGCTGACGACAAGATCATCAATCCGGATCTCGAACGCTTCTACTACCAGCGTGCCCATAGCCATACCACGGTGCTGGCTGGCGCAAGTCATTCGGTGTACGAATCGCGTCCGAAGGAAGTGGCGGCTGTAATTGAAGACGCAGCGAAGCACGCCCAGCAGTAATGCGCCCGAAGCGCAATCAAAGCAACGGCAGCGTAAGCCTGATGTGCTCCGCGAATACCGCGGTCAGCGGCGCGGGGCGCTTACGCTCGAACCTGAGTGTAATGGCGATGGTGGGCAACGGCGGAAGCGCTGGATCGCCGTTGATTATGGCGAGGTCCGGCGGGACGGCTGTCTGCGTAATTACAGCAAAGGCTTGCCCCGAGCGCACCAGCGCTGTGAGCCCCGCAAGGCTGCTGCTCGCACAGGCAACGCGGTAAGCCCTGCCCGCGCGTTGCAGCGCTTCGCAGGCCGCTACGTGATCGAGCGTGTCCGGATCGGAAAGCGCCAGCGGCAAGGGGTCGAAGTGCGCGGGATCCAGTCCCGGATAGCCCACCCAGACCAGCGGCTCGCGGCGAATGATGCCGTCATCCGGCGCATCCTCCGGCAACGAAATCAGGGCGAGGTCCAGCGCATGCATCTCCAGTTGTTCGATCAAGCGTGGGGTGGGCGCGCACATGACGTCCACCTGGGCATGCGGGTGGTGGGCTGAAAACTGCCGGAGCAGGGGCGGCAGGAACACGGCAGCGTAGTCGTCCGGGCAACCGAAGCGGATCGTGCCCGAAAGCCCTTTGCCGGAGAGATCGGCCATCGCTTCGTCGTGGAGTCGCAGAATGCGCAGGGCATGCACCAGCAGGCGTTCACCGGGGTTCGTCAGCACGACCCCGCGCCCCGTGCGCTGGAATAGCGGCTGATCGACGATTTCTTCGAGGCGCTTCATCTGCTGGCTCAGCGCAGACTGGGTCCGGCCTATCCGGATAGCCGCGCGGCTGAACGCCCGCACTTCGGCGATGACGGCGAACGAGCGCAGCAGGTCGATTTCGAGTGAAAGGCTCAAGGTATTAGGCTCGCTTCTAGCTTCCATTAAAACTATTCGATTCTATGAAAGCAGAGAGCCATCTAGACTGCAAGCTATTCTCGCCAATAGCCCAGGAGAACCACGGTGTCCCGGAACAACGACGAAGTTTTTTGGCGCAACGCCAGGCAGCACCTCATCCGCTATGGCGGCACCTTCGAGCCGATGATCATCGAGCGCGCCCAGGGTAGTTTCGTCTATGACGCAGACGGCCGCGCGATCCTCGATTTCACCTCGGGACAGATGAGCGCGGTGCTCGGACACAGCCATCCGGAGATCGTCTCGGTCATCAACGAATACGCCGGCAAACTCGACCATCTCTTCAGCGGGATGCTTTCGCGACCGGTGGTCGATCTGGCGACCCGCCTCGCCGACATCACGCCTGACGGACTCGACCGCGCGCTGCTGCTCAGCACCGGCGCGGAATCGAATGAGGCTGCGATTCGCATGGCGAAGCTTGTCACCGGTAAATACGAAATCGTTGGTTTTGCGCAGTCGTGGCACGGTATGACAGGGGCCGCGGCATCCGCGACGTACAGTGCCGGTCGTAAGGGCGTCGGCCCGGCGGCGGTGGGCTCGTTCGCGATTCCGGCCCCGTTCCTCTACCGGCCGCGTTTCGAGCGCAACGGCGAATACGATTACCTTGCAGAACTGGACTACGCGTTCGATCTCATCGACCGCCAGTCCAGCGGCAATCTCGCCGCCTTTATTGCAGAACCGATTCTCAGCTCCGGCGGGATCATCGAACTGCCGCAAGGCTACATGGCCGCGCTGAAGCGCAAGTGCGAGGAGCGCGGCATGCTATTGATCCTCGATGAAGCGCAGACCGGCGTCGGGCGCACCGGCACGATGTTCGCCTGCCAGCGCGATGGTGTCACGCCCGACATTCTCACCCTGTCGAAGACGCTGGGCGCCGGTTTGCCGCTTGCGGCCATCGTGACCTCCGCGCAGATCGAGGAGCGGGCCCATGAATTGGGTTATCTGTTTTATACGACGCACGTGTCCGACCCGCTGCCCGCCGCCGTCGGTCTGCGGGTGCTGGATGTGGTCGAACGCGAGGGGCTGGTTGCGCGGGCGAACGTGATGGGCGAGCGTCTCAAACGCGGCCTTGTGGATCTGATGGAGCGCTTCGACTGCATCGGCGACATCCGTGGACGCGGGCTGCTTCTGGGTATGGAGATCGTCAAGGATCGCCGCACGAAGGAGCCGGCGGATGGACTCGGCGCAAAGATCACCCGCGAGTGCATGAACCTGGGCCTCAGCATGAACATCGTGCAACTGCCGGGTATGGGCGGTGTGTTCCGGATTGCCCCGCCGTTGACTGTCAGCGAGGATGAGATCGACTTGGGTCTTGAACTGCTCGGGAAGGCGATTGAACACTCGCTGTAAGCACCCCAACATTATCGTTGATGAGGCGATGAGCGGTCATCCGATGATCCGCAATGAGGGCCACGAATGCCGCTGCTGCTGGCTGCTCGCAGCAGGTGCGACGACGCCTTGCGGCAAAATGCGGCATAATGTGGCTCTCTCAGGTTCTGGCAATGGCCCTCGGAATAGCCAGAATCTTTTTAGCCGACCCTAACAGGTCGGCTTTTTTTCGATCACGGTGTGCCGCATCGGGAGTTACGAGCGTTCCCGAGCGCCAGTTTTTTGCCGTCCACCGGCCGGCTCGACCATCGGGTGCGCGCCGCTCTGCGCGAGTTCAAGCCGATTCCCACCCAGCGACTTCGCTCTGTACAACGCCTGATCGGCGGCTGCCAGCAGGTCGACGAGCGTGGATGCCTCGTCCTCAAACTGCGCGAGTCCAATGCTGACCGTAGCCCGGATCCCGAGGCCGCTCACTCTGAGCGGGGCCGTTTCGGCAAAAAGTCTGGCAACGGTTTCGCCCACCTCTTTGGCGCGGAGGGTGTCATGACGAAACAGCAGGGCAGCAAATTCTTCTCCGCCGATGCGGGCGAGAATTGCCTCGGGTCCCATTACGCTGCGGGCAATGTCCGCAAACGACTTCAGGACCTCGTCTCCCGTTTTATGACCGTATTGATCGTTGATCGCCTTGAAGCGATCGAGGTCGAAGGCAAGCAGCGAAACTGGCCGCCACGTGTCCCCTTCGCGGATGACCCGGCCGCCTTCTTCGAAGAACCATCTGCGATTGCCAAGGCGGGTCAGATAATCGGTTTGGGATTCCTGCAAAAGCCGGCCATGAGTTTCCTCGCGAATTAACCTGAGCAAGGTCATCGGTAGAACTACCGAATATAAAACGCCTTCGTAGATTGTGATTTCACCGGCAATAGCCACTATGTTCTGTCCATATACGGCCGCTAGCCACGGCAACGCGAATGCCCTGGCGGCATAAAGGACAGCATGGATAGTGGTCACCATCGCGGCGATGTGCCGCGATTGCAACGATTTCATCTCATCGTTTCGCAGCAACTCGCGAGACGTCATAACGGAAACTACCGCAATTGGAAATGCACAGACATAGCTCCACACGGCGTTCGGCCATCGCGCACCGGCGATTGCCCACACCAGCGCCTGCAGAACGAGGATAGCGATAGAAACCGCACGGTAATGTCGACCGCTCAGGGATGCGACACCGTGCAGGATCAAAAGATAGCCGCTGAGAATGACGAGATTGCTTAAGGCAGAGCCGGAAATACCGGGCAGTGCTTGACGGATGATCACCGCTGCACATCCGACGGCAAGCGTGGCGTATCCCGCTGCCAGTAGCCTCAATTCCTTGCTGCGCCGGGGATGCGTTCGATGCTCCCAGAGCGTCATCCCAGAGCTGGCGAGTAGCGTTCCGATCGCAAGAAGGTAAAGGGTGAGAAGATCGACGTGCATCGCTGACGTTAGAGCGCTCCGCCGGTACGCGGCGGCTGGAGTCGCATTTTACGCCGAAAAATTTGATGACATCGTAACGTCAAGCGCTCACATGGCAAGGCAATCGTGAGCTCTGCGCCGGTCTGAAACGGCGAGGACTGACCCGTCACGCACGACCGCCGATCACGTCATGCAGTCTTGCAGATGGGTCAACCGTGTTGCTTCGCGTCGTTTGCGAATGGTGTTAGTTGGAAGCAGGCGCCGGTGCTGAAGCAGCACCCATTGCAGCAGGCGCGTGCTTGTGCTGGGCGGGGTGATGCTTTCCGTGCGCATGCTCATTCCTGAACAGCACATCCGCAGTTGCTTTCTGATCGTCCGACAGCGTCGCGTACAGCGCGCTGAACGCAGTGGACAACTTCTGCATATTCTCGGCATGCACCTGGGCTAATGATGCATACGATTTCATGGCGTCATCCGCGTTCATGGACGGAAGCTTTTTTGCCCGCTCATGAAAAGCCTGATCGGCGCTCGCAGCGTTGTCACGCATGGTTTGCGCGAAGGCGTCCCATTGCTGCGACTGCTGGTCGGTGATCTTCAGTTCAGCATGCAGTTCGTCGATCCGCTGCGCCACGATATCCTGGTGCTTCTGCGCATGAGCGGCAGCCCGCCCGCCTGGCGTCGTAGGGGCCGCACTGCTCGCGGGCGTCTGCGCCCATGCCGAAGCGCTCGCGAAGACAAACGTCAACAACGCAGGCATAAATACTTTACGGACGGAGGTTTTCATGTATGGATGCTCGTTTTGAATGATGGGTCTGGCGACGGCCGCAACCTATGCAATATGGTGCGATGAGCTAACGGACCGCCGGATCGGATCAGGTTATGGGACGATCAATAACCAGGAGGATAGTTGTTCGGATAGTAAGCGACGCCCGGCGGGGGCGGCGGTGGGGGAGACGAATACACCACTGCGGGCGGCGGTTGCAAAGCACTGGTGATCGCTGCGCCCGCGACCGCGCCCAGCAACGCTCCGACGATCAGCCCGCCACCACCGCCGCCGCCACCGCCACCATGGTAACCACCGCGATAGCCTCCGCCGCCGTGATAGCCGCCGCCTCCATGGTGACCACCGCCTCCACGTGAGTAGTGTTGCGCCTGTGCAGGCAGCGCGGACATCGCCATCAGAACCGCCACGACCGCCATTGCGACGCGTCGGCGTGACGGAGTGTGAGACATCTGAATCATGAGTCGTGCTCCTTCCATTCAGTTTCACATGCGTAGGACCACCATTTCATCTGCCAGCGATCGAACTAGTGTGACCCTTTGGACGCCCGTCAGTTCCGCGCATTGTGTCCAGATAATGCAATTGATTCAAAGCGGAGAAGAATGGGCTCGAAAACGCAATGAAATAGCAGCTTATGTCTCCTTTCTCAATGGATTTCCACGGGTTTTAATAAAACCAAATATTACGTTTAAAGATTTGCAGTTCTTTGTCGATATATCGACTGAAAGCGCAGGCCCGCAGATGACCGCGATCATCCATCGAAAATAACAAAGCACCGCATATGACCACACTACTGCCATTAAACGCAGGCGTTCTCCCAACGGTGACGCCATCATCGAGCAAGACGAATAGCATCGCTTCGACCGCTAGCGTCGCGTCGGATACCGCTGTCGGCGGGAGCGAATCGACGATTGTCACCATCCCATCCGCGAGCCTCGAATCGCCGCTCCTGTACACGTCACAAGGGTCGCTGATAGGTGGGGAGCCAAGCGTTACCTGGGCTCAGAGCAACACCGATGCCGTTTCTCTGACGATGGCGGGCGATGCCATGTCGAATACGATGTCCGGTCAGTTCTACAATCTGGGAAGCGCGCTGCTCGATCGCTTCAAGACTAACGGTAGCAATTTCTCGCAGTCGGTCACGATTGCCGGGGCGGATGGAGTGGGTGCAACCGCACTAGCGGAACAGGGTGCGCAAGGCGATGTGAAGCTGACCGTCAAGACCGCGAGCGGCGTCACGGTCGATATCGAAATGGACAGCGACGACGGCACGCTTTCGGTCAGCATGAACAGCAGCGGGACCTTGAGCAGCAGCGAGCGCACCGCGCTGACAGGACTGGCCGATGGATTTCAGCAGGCAATCGACGGCCTGAGCGGTGTTCCGCCGCAACTCAATCTGAGCGGTTTGATGCAGTACGACCCGTCGGTACTGTCGTCGGTGAATCTGCAATTCAATGTGACAGGCGAGGGATCAAACAACATATCGGCCAATATTGCGCTGAACAGTTCAACGCGCAGCGTGAAAGTCACGGACTCGACCGGTTCGATCAACCTCAGTGTCGATACGAGCGATTCCGCGATCTGGGGTTCGGGCGCGCAACGTGACCAGGCCATTGCAAGCTATCTGACACAGTTCGACAACGCCAACACGGAAGGCCACGGCGACGCCACGCTGATGTCGATGTTCAAGGACGCGTTCAGCCAGATGAACGGCGACTATGGCACGCCGTCGCAACAGCTTCCGGGTACGGACGGCGTATCGTGGGTCGCGCAGTCGGATCACGCCTTGTTCACCGGGCTGGCCGATTTCACAGGCTCGATGACCGATAACGCGGTGTCGTCCAATCCGTGGCTGCCGGATCAAACGGATACGTTTTCCTATCAGGTCTCCCAAAGTACTCAAACCACCGGCAATCAGCAGAGCGGCGCGATTTCGCAAACCCAGCACTCGAGTTTGCAAGCGAGTTATCACGAGTCGCTATCGGGTGGCCCGGTTCAACTGGGCATGTCGCCATCGACCCAGAGCTACAACTATATACAGGTCGACGACGACGCCAACAGCGCGGTCAACATCGCGACGCAACGCGGCCAGATAGTGCAGGCGACGCTGAATCAGTCGTCCAGTCAATCCACAGAGAAGTCCGAATATGTGAGAGGGCTGCTGGTATCGGACGTCACCACGCCGACGAACTCGTCCAACTCGAAAGATCTGCTGGCGTTGCTGAAGCCCTTCCTTGGCGACGGCGATGCCGAACAGGACAGCGCCTCCTGGCAACAGGAACTTTCGACCCTACACGGGATGGTTTTGCTGAACGCCAATCCAGACTGAAAAGCCCGCGGCTGCGGGCGTGACGATTTCGTCGCAAATCTCGCGACAGACGTGAGGCACTGGAAGCGCGGCCGTTAGGACAACCGCGCTTCCGTTAGCCGCTTCAGACGGTCTGACCTGCGCCGAGATCAGCACCCGTGGTCGGGTCCGAGGTCGCATCCGATGCCGTTCTCGCCGCCATCGCCTGCAGCACCTTGACATCGCCGCGCGATACATTGACCGTGGCCATTCCGTCGCCGCCATCTACCGCCGGCTCGGGAGATTCGACGAACTCCCAATCCGGACCGTCGTTCCATGGACCGCGCGGCGCATCGTCGCCTCGCGACATGTTGTAGTACACGCTGGTGTATTGCGGCACGCCAGGCAGCTTGCCCTGAGGAAAGTTCGGCTGGATCGAGTGCAGCGCTTTCTCAAAGGATTTCTGATGGGCGATTTCGCGTGTCATCAGAAATCCAAGTGTCTCCTTGATACCCGGATCGTCCGTGACGTTGATGAGACGTTCATAGACGATCTTCGCGCGAGCTTCGGCAGCAATGTTCGAGCGCAGATCGGCCGTCGGCTCACCGATCGTGTCGACATACGAAGCGCACCACGGCACGCCAGCCGAGTTGGTCAGGGCCGGACCGCCACCGTACAGCAATGCTGTCGTATGGGAGTCGTTTCCTCCACCTGTCATGGATCGATACAGCTCCGCCTCGGCCTCCACGGCTTCGGCCAGTTGGCCTTTTGCGCTCTTGTTCAGCATCGCGACAATCGAGCCAACAATTTCCAGGTGACTCAACTCTTCGGTTGCGATATCGAACAGCAGATCCTTGCGGCCCGGATCATCTTCGCCGACCGCCTGGGTGAAATACCGGCACGCAGCACCGAGCTCTCCCTGAGGTCCGCCGAACTGCTCGAGCAGCAGATTCGCAAGACCGGGGTTCGGCGCGGCGACACGTACGGTGTACTGAAGACGTTTGTTGTGAATGAACATGAGACTTCTCCGGTGATTGGCCGAAGCAACTCCATGAGGGTGCGGACGTGAAGTAGTTACGTCGTACCTGTGCAGAATCGCGTGCGACCTTGAATCAACCCGGACGGCGGTACAACCGGAATGGTTGTCCGCACCCAACGATGGGCGCCCGGCTCTCAGAGCAACGGACGCTCTGGCGGATGTACGGCGAAGATGCCGTGCATGGCAACGTGTTGCCGCTAGTAGTCCAGCATGCGCTGTGCCCATCCTGCAATTCCGTTTGGGCAACGGCAATGAATCGCGACGAGTCGGTCGTTTGCCTTTTAGGGGTTGTTCACCGGCGAGCGCCGTGTGTGTGGTGGCCCCATATGTAGGAGTTGACGCGGCACGCTGTTCACTCTATAACCATCTCATGACCATCTGGATGGATGGTATAGGGATGGAAAATGAACAAACGCAAACCGCAGGATTCGCTTGTCGTCGCACCTCGTCCAAAGGGCGGGGAGACCGAGAAGATCACCATTAATCTCGGCCCGGTCGACCTCGGCCAGATCGATCTGCTGGTCGAAGAAGGCTTTTATTCGAACCGCACCGATCTGATTCGCACGGCGATCAGAAACCAGTTGGCGACCCACGCCCAGACTGTCAGTGAGACGGTCACACGCCGGGCGTTGGTGCTGGGTCTGCAGCACTTCTCCAGGCAAGACCTGGAATCGGCACAAGCAGCCAGACAGCGTCTGAATATTCATGTGCTGGGACTTGCCAGCATTGCATCCGACGTCACCCCTGAACTCGCGCTTGCCACGATCGAGTCGGTCGTGGTGCTCGGCTCATTCCACGCATCACCCGCGGTCAAGGCAGCGTTAGCCGGAAGAATCAGCTAGCCCGGCCGGCTGCTTCAGCCGACATAAGGAACACGATGATGAAGATGAACGAAGATTTCCTGTCCTCGATGCAGGAAGCGATGCGTCTGCTGCGTACGGCTGGGCCGCTCGAAGCTACCGCAGCGATTCAACGAGCGCTGCGCGATAGCGATAGCGATGGCGATGGCGATGGCGATGGCGACGGAGCCGGCAGGCAAGGCTCCACGACGGCTCAGCCGCCTGCTGCTACACGCGATGCGCCACCTCCTCGCGACGGCACGGCCGCCGGGAGTCGATTTGCCCGAACGCATGCAACGGATGCGTCCTCACACCCGCATGTTGCCAGGCAGACAGATGTCGAAGACTGCGGATATTTCATTGAGCGCGCTTACACCAATGAAGCGGGACAGCGCAAGTACAAGCTCTACGTGCCCAGCGGCTACAGGGATACACCATTGCCGCTGATCGTGATGTTGCATGGCTGTACCCAGGACGCGGACGATTTCGCACTGGGCACCCGCATGAACGCGCTCGCCGAGCGCCACGACTGTCTCGTCGCGTACCCCATCCAGCCGCAGAGGGCGAATGCGTCGAAATGCTGGAACTGGTTCAAGCCGGGCGACCAGCAGCGCGAGCGCGGCGAGCCGTCGTTGATTGCGGGAATCACCCGTGACGTGATGGCCAGCTATAGCATCGATCCGGCCCGCGTGTACGTCGCCGGCTTGTCGGCAGGTGGAGCGATGGCCGCCGTGATGATTCACAGCTATCCGGAACTGTATGCCGCAGCGGGAATTCACTCGGGGCTGCCCTATCGCTGCGCGCACGACTTGCCTTCGGCACTTGCCGCGATGAAGGGGGGCAAACCGATACGACGCGGGCCGCTTGCAGACCGTGGCGATGGGCCGGGCATGCCGAAGCGGCCGTTGATCGTCTTTCATGGCGACGCGGACGCAACGGTTCACCCGTCCAATGGTGGCGAGCTCGTGCGGGAATTCAGCGCCGGTATTTCACCCGTCGATGAGGTGCCGGAACGCCGCGCAGGCATGCGTGCATGCACACGGCGGCTGCTGACAGCGGCCAACGGCGTGGACGCGGAGTATTGGACCATTCATGGCGCACCGCACGCATGGGCCGGTGGCAGCGCTCGCGGAACGTACACGGACGCTAGCGGCCCGGATGCCAGCGCCGAGATGATGCGATTCTTTCTCGCGCATCCACAGCAACGGCCATAACGCCGGGCGAGACTGAACGCCCTCACACCGCTTCGCCGCCCGGGCACACCACAGGCTCCGGCGGTAGTTGCGCCAGATGTCGCAGCAGCTTCATCACCATCCAGACGACGGTGAGCGAGAGGATCACGAAGAACGCTGCGAGCGGCGTCAGGACCTGCACCGACACGAAGCCGGCGAGCCCCATCATCGCCGACGACACCAGCAGCAGCGCACACCCAAGGATCGCGCTCGTCAGGCCGGCAATATGCGGGAACAGCGAATTGCCCTTGGCCATAAACGTGGGATACATCGCGCCGGCGCAGAATCCCATTACGAGCACGGGCGTAGCGAGTGTCCAGATGCGCAGGCCGACCGTCAGCGCAAGCAGCAGCATGGCGATCGCGGCAGCGGCCATCATGCGCGCACCGATCTGCAACCGCTGCTCGGCGGTCGGCAGACGCGGGCTGTGCAGGCGGTTCGACAGACCGCCCAGGAAGTACATCAAGCCGATGCCGAGCGCGAGGTAAGCGAAAAAGGTCGGCGGTTTGTGCAAGGTGTTCTGCACCATGAACGGCCCGACGATGTTGAACACGAGCAGGATGCTGTAGCACAGCCCCTGCGCGAGAAAGCAGCTCTGGAACACCGGACTCGAGAGCACCTTGCCCGCGTTCGTCAATAGCGTGCGCGGTTCCAGATGTACCGGCCGCCGCAACGTCTCGCGATAGCGCCACACCAATGCCCACATCACTAGCGAATAGACGAGCAGGAAGACAAGACAGGCGCGCCAGCCAAACCACGTTTGCAGATGCGCGCCGATCACGGGCGCCACGATCGGCGCGAGTCCCCACGCGATCGCCATGTAGGTGAATGCATGTACCAGTGTCTGCCCGGAGAACGAATCGGTGATGATCGCTTTCGCGAGCAGGTTGGTCGCGGCGATACCGAAGCCCTGCAGACAACGGGCGAGGAGGAAGGTCTCCAGATTCGGCGCAGCGAGCGACAACAGACAGCCGATTGTAAAAATTACGAGGCCGAATGCAAGTACGGGCTTGCGTCCGTATGCATCGGCTACGGGCCCGAAGACGAGCTGACCGATCGCATAAGCGGCCATGTAGCCGGACACGCTCGACTGGATCGCTTGAGGCGAAGTCGCGAAGAAACGTGCCATTGCGGGTAACGCGGGCACGTAAATGTCGATCGCGAGCTGTCCGGCTGAGGCGAACAGGCAGATCAGGAGCAACAGAAAGCGCGGCGAGTTAGGTTCGCGCGCGGGCATGCCGGCGCGGCCTGAGAAAGTGTGGTTCATGACAGCATCGAAGAGACG
Source organism: Paraburkholderia sp. GAS82 (assembly GCF_050436285.1). Taxonomy (NCBI): domain Bacteria; kingdom Pseudomonadati; phylum Pseudomonadota; class Betaproteobacteria; order Burkholderiales; family Burkholderiaceae; genus Paraburkholderia; species Paraburkholderia sp. GAS82. The sequence continues at coordinate 451,359 of NZ_JBNDLX010000005.1, read as the reverse complement.
GATTCGGGGCGCGATATGAGTCGATGCGAGTGTGGAGCGCAGCGTATGGATGGCGCCATCGCCACGTATTGTGCCCGTTATCGCGCAAACCGACGCGATTCCCCTTGCGAGCGAGAGGGTTGGCCGCGAAAATCAATGTTCGCAGATGGTCGAACCCCGTCGCATGCCGTCAGTCATCACCACGGGTACATCGGGTATCTGAAGCCCTTATTCGCCCCGATAATTCAGCCACACCTTCATGGGTCCGCTCTCGCGGTTGTGCCAGGTGAAGTAGGGGATAGCCACGAACGTTGTTTCTCCAGGCCGCGCTCCTTCGGTTGCGCGCGTTGCCGGATTCAACGGCCTGTAGAGCGAGCTCGACCAGTCTGACTCTATTTCCTGCCGTCGCGCAGTGCCTTTGAGCACGACAACGCCGCCAAGCTGTTGCTCACGCCATTCCGTTTCGATGCGTTGAGGATCGACATATAGCTCGTCGAGATCGAGACCGGGCATGTCGGCATGCTCGACGCAGTACAGCACCGGCCCGCGGCTCAGCGCGATCCGGCCACGATTCTCGGCCACCTTCGGATGGCTTTGCCATATACGGGCCGTCATGGGCAGCTCAAGCCGAACCGAATCGCCTTGTTCCCACAGGCGTCGAATCGCAATGTAGCCGTTCGCGTCCGGCGTGGCGTCGACCGCGTTGCCATTGACCGCTACCGTGACCGGCAGATTCGGGTGAGCGGTTGCTGCCGATTGCCCTTGCGCCGCGATCAATCCACCCGCGCCGTCCACCCACCCCGGAACCCGCAGCTTCAGCGCGAACTCCGCTTGCGCGTCGATGCCGATCTCAACCACACCGTCCCACGGATAACGCGTCTGCTGGCGCAGTTTCACCGTGTGCCCACTAAAGTCGATACGCGCATCGCTCTCCATATACAGCTGCACGTAAATCGAATCGGCATCGGTGCCGTAGACATATCCGGGAAGCGAAGCGACGGTCCGTGCGACGTTCGGCGGACAACATGCACAGTAGTACCAGGGTTGCCGGCGATGGCCGCCGTCGTCCTCCAGAGGGTTCACGTAGTAGTACGCCTGGCCGTCGAGCGACCAGCCCGGCAGCATGCCGTTGTACAGCGTCCATTCGAACAGGTCTGCGTAACGTGCATTGCCCGTTGCGGCCAGCAGACGATGGCACCACATCATGCTGCCTATCGCCGCGCAAGTCTCCGTATAGGCCTGCGCATTCGGCAGCTCGTAGTTCGCGCCAATCGCCTCTCCATCATGCCGTGAGCCGACGCCGCCGGTGATGTACATGCGCTGTGCCGTCAGCCGGCTCCAGAGCGTTTCAAGCCGCGGCAGCAGGGCTGCTTCGCCGGTCTCCAGATAGAGATCCGTCACGCCGCATGCCATGTACAAGGCGCGGACAGCATGCCCGGCAAGCGCTTCCATTTTCTCGAACGGCACGTCGTCCTGGAAGTACGCGTCACCGAAGCGGCCGCCTGTGAGAAGGCCATGACCGCGTGCTTCGATAAAGAAGCGTGCAAGCTTGAGATACCGCTCGTGTCCCGTTTCCCGCGCCAGTTCGATGAGCGCCATTTCGATTTCTTCGTGTCCGTCGATGTCCTCGATCTTGCCTTCCGATTTCGGACCGAAGCGCTCGCACAACAGGTCGGCGACACGGACGGCAACATTGAGCAGGCGGCGCTGACCAGTCGCACGATGGTGGGCCACCGCAGCCTGGATCAGATGGCCCGCACAGTACATCTCATGAAGATCACGCAGGTTGGTCCAGCGTTCGCCTTCGCGTTCCAGGCAGAAATAGCTGTCGATATAACCGTCTTCACCCTGCGCACGCTCGATCAGGGTGATGCCCTCATCGATACGTTTCTCGAGCAGCGCATCGGGCCCACGCGCGACGACCCACGACGCTGCTTCGAGCCATTTGTACAGGTCGCTGTCGTTGAAGAACAGCCCCACGTGCGGGCCGTCGTACTCACCGAACACCCGCCGGAAGTTGTTGAGCCGCCCAGTGCTTTCGAGGAGCTCCCACTGGCTTGGCAGGGTCCGCTCGAGATTGGTCGCAAACCGTGGCCCCCAGAAATCGCCTTTCAGGTCGACTGCGTTGACCGCCACGGGTTTGATGTGCGCATAGCGGGTAGATGCTGCATCGACAACGACAGGTGGGCGCAAGGTTCTCGTATCGTTCATGGTGTGCATGGAGCGTTATGCCTTGACCGCACCAGCGATCAGACCGTTGATATAAAAGCGCTGCAGGAGCAGGAAGAGGATCGCGCAAGGCAGGATGGAAATCGTGATGCCGGCTTGCATCAGCCCCCAGTCGACGGCGCCAAGCTGACCGCTTTGCGCATTCAGGAGCATGACCGGCAACGTGTAGTTTTTTGCGTCGCCGATCAGGATCAGCGCGGCTAGCAGTTCATTCCACGAACCGAAGAACGCGAACAGACCCGCTGTGACGATCCCTGGCAACACCAGCGGCACCATGATCATGCGCAGCGACTGCAACGAACTGCAGCCGTCGATCAGCGAGGCATCCTCGATCTCGCGGGGCACGGCGTCGAACGAGTTGCGCATCATGAACACTGCAAACGGCAACTGGAACGTCGTGTAGACGAGCGCGAGACCGAACAGCGTGCCCTGCAGATGCATCCAGCGCAGCAGGACGAATAGCGGATTGAGGATCGACTGGAACGGAATCATCAGCGTCGCGAGGATCACGACGAAGATCAGGTTGCGCCCCGGAAAACGGAATCGCGAGAATCCGTAGCCGCCGAGGGTGGACAACACGAGCGTCATCACGACCGTCAGCATCGCAACCGACGTACTGTTGCCGAGATATCGCCAGATGCCTGCGCCATAGCTCGCGAGGTTCTGATAGTTCTCGAACGATAGATGGGATGGAATCCATCTGGGTGGCGAAGCGCTCGCGTCGGCCGGCGAATAGAACGAGGTAAATGCGGACCAGCCGATCGGAAACAGAAACGCCAGCGTGAGCACGCTGCAGATCAGGTAGTAAAGCGCGACCGACAGCCTCGCCTTCAGCTTTGTCACGCGACTTGAATAATGGAGCGCATCCACATTGGACGTGACGGGACTCGGCTTTGGCGTCGCATGCGCGAAACCGGTGTCGGCGGAACGCAATCGGTTACTCATCGTCGTCTCGCAGAAGAATCATCTGGATCACGCTTAGCATGAGCAGCACGATCAGCAGCACCACGGACATCGCCGCGCCGTAGCCGAGCTTGAAGTAGGTGAACGACGCACGATAGATCCAGTGGACCACCGTGATGGTGGTGTTCATCGGCCCACCCTTGGTCATCACATAGAACTGCTCGAATGCCAGGTACGAGCCGATCACCGCCATGATCAGTGCAAGCGCGAAGGTGCGCCGCATCATGGGCACGGTGATAAAGCGCTGCTGCGCCCACCATCCCGCGCCGTCGATGCGGGCTGCTTCATACAGATCGTATGGAATCGCCTGCATGCCGACGAGCATGATCACCATCGTGAATCCACACGCCTTCCACACCACCATCACGATCAACGACGCCAGCGCGGAGTTGGTATCGCCTAGCCACTGAACCGGCTCGCTGACGATACCCAGTTGCATCAGGATCGCGCTGAAGATGCCCACCTGGTCGTTGAACAGCCAGACCCAGAGCAGACTGGCTGTGGTCAGCCCGATCACGACCGGCAGGAAGAAGGCAGTCCTGAAGATACCCACGAACCGGATCGCGCGCTTCACTAGCAACGCAAGCGCGAAAGCGACGACAAAGATCGCCGGCGTGACGAACAAGGTGTATTTGGTCGTAAACCAGAGCGCGCCCCAGAACGATTCGTCGTGCATCAGGTCGAGGTAATTTCTCAACCCGTTGAACGACGGCACGCCCATCAGCGGCCACTGATAGAACGACATGCCGATCGTCATCGCCAGCGGCAGCAGAAAAAATGCCGCCGTGAAAGCGAGGCAGGGCAGCACAAACCAGTATCCTGCGCCCTGCCGGCCTAACCCTTTACGCGGCTTCTTTCGACCCATCTGCGGTGCGAGGCCCGCACCGCCTGTTGCCGGATCGCCAAGGACATCCATGGTCGTTAAATCCTATGGTGTGTTCAGGATCTGGGTGAAGCGGTCTTGCGCATTTGAAACGGCAACATCCACGCCTTTGCCGAAGACAGCTTCCTGGATCATGGCGGCCCAGGGTCCGTTTGGATCGTTGATCAACTGGTTGAACTTGATGCTATAGGGCGTTTTGCCCTGACTCATAGCCGTTGCGGCGGTCAAATAACGGCCGTCGAGCTTGCTATACGCGTTGCTCGCGAGGTCGACCCGCACGGGGATGCTGCCGTTTTTCGCAAACTGATCGACCTGGACCTGTTCGCCAAGACACCACTTGATGAACTCCATCGCGTCTTTCTTGTGCTGTGAACCGGCTGGGATCGCGATCACATCGCCGCCGGCGAAGCTCGCCCAGCCACTGTTCTGACCCGGCAGATACGAGAGTCCGAAATCTATCTCTGGATGGCTTTTCTTCAGGACGCCGATTGAAAACGCGCCGGACCCGACCATGCCGATTTTTCCGGTCTCGAACGCGTTGATGAAGTTGACGCCGCTGTCGGTCTTGGCACTTGCGGGCATCTCACCCGCTTCCCACATACGACGGTACATGGCGAGCGTGCCTTCCAGCGCTGGATTCTTCAGCGTCGCGGTCTTGCCGTCGGCCGACAGCACGTCACCGCCCGAGGCCCACACATAAGGCGTCAACGTAAAGATGTTGCAGCTGCCGCAGGCGCCCGAGAAATAGAAACCTTTAACCCCGCCACCGAGCGCGGTGATCTTTTTCGCATCGGCTTCGAGTTCGGCCCAGGTTTTGGGCGGCTGGTCGGGATTCAATCCGGCGCGTTTGAACAATGTCTTGTTGTACAGCAGCATCGAACTTTCAGCGCTAAAGGGCAGCGCGTATTGCTTGCCCTGATAGGTCCCGAGCCGCATATGCGATGGACTCAGGCTCTGATAGAAGGGCAGTTTTTTGGCTTCATCCGTGATGTCGGTCAATTGTCCGTCGTGCGCGAACTCGGGCGTGTAGATCAGATCGATTGCAATCACGTCGGGCGCAGCGCCGCCAGCTGACGCCGTGCCGAACTTTGTCACGAAGTCGTCATTCGGAATGATGGTCAGGTTGACCTTGGTGGGATGGCTCGCGTTCCATGCGGTAACGACCGGAGTCACAAAACCCGAGTCCGACGCGCGCACCCAGAAAGAAAGACCATCGTCAGCCTGGGCGTGAGTGGCGGCGAGCACAGTCGCGCATGCCCATAGACGAAGCCATCGGTTGCAACGAATCATAGGTGTCTCCTCCTATTGCCGATGCACGTCCCACGACGCTTTCCGGACCGTCGGGCTCGCTGCGCCAGCCGGGTACACGCATCGGTTGCTTCTGAGAAATGTGATTTTTTCGACCTTGGCGGGTCGTACCGAATCTTTCCGACTTCCCACGAACGCCAAGTCTGGAAAGCTTGACACGCCCGACCTGCCCTCGCAAGATGAAGAAACCGCAGTAAAACGCGCTAATTCCGACTTTTTGCGTAATGACCGATCCCGCGCTCCATCTGGCATTTCCACTGGGTCTCGAAGCAAGCAATGGCGGGCTGTTTGTGTCGCGCGGAGTGGGCGTGCATCCATCGCGAACGATCCAGTCGTACGAGCTGATCTACGTGCGGCAGGGTTGCCTGAATCTTCACGAAGGCGGACAGCTATTCGAGGTGAACGCAGGGGAGACACTGCTGCTTTGGCCTGGGCGGCTGCATGGCGGGACGTCGCCGTTTGCACCGGATCTCAGGTTCTATTGGGTGCATTTCACGTTGCCAGACGCGCCGCACAGCGGGTCGGCGTTGGAAGTGTTGCTGGAGATTCCTCAACACGCCAGGGTCGAGCGGCCCGATCATTTATCTGGCATGTTCCAGCGCCTGTTGAACGATCAGCAGATCTACGGCGTGCAACCGTTGCCGGACAGTCTGACGATCCTGCTGATGCTATGGGAACTCAAGCGCTCGCGGGTCGCGGCGACGGCGGCCGACGGGGCGCCCCAGCAACTCGCGGCAAGCGCCGATCAATGGATTCGCACGCATTTTCATGAAGCGATCAACGCCTCGGCGATTGCCGCGCATCTTGACTGCAATGCGGACTACCTGGGGCGCGTGTATCGCGCCACCTATGGGCGCACGTTGACGGACGCGGTACACGAACAGCGCATGCTGCACGCGGCCATCCTGCTTGCGGAAGACCGCTTGACGATCGCGCAGGTCGCTTATGCGTGTGGGTTCGAGGACAGCGGATATTTCAGGCGGCTGTTCAAGAGAAGCAGAGGGATGACGCCGAATGCGTTCCGGCGCCTGCATGTGCGGGTGCATGTGAATACGGCCTGAGGGCGCGCATGCGGCGGCGCTGTTACCGTCTCCGCCTCACGCATCCGGCGGCACACCTAACAACTGCAACGCCCCACCGGTCACCGCGCCGAACACAGGACCGGCAACCGTGCCGCCGTAGAATGCCTTGCCAGCCGGATCGTCGATCATGACGGCGACGATCAGGCGCGGGTCGCTCATCGGCGCCATGCCGACGAACAACGCACGATAGCGATTCTTCGCGTACGACGCGCCGATCTGCTTGCGCGCCGTCCCGGTCTTGCCACCGACCCGGTAGCCGTCGACTGCCGCGGCGCGTCCGGTGCCACCCGGTCCGGTCGCCATTTCGAGCATCTCGCGGATGGCATGTGCGGTGGCGGGCGTCGTCACTGCGTGGCTAAAGCCGGCGGTGAGCGGCGAGTCGCCGGTGTCTGCAGCAGGGGCGAGGGCGTCACCATCCTGTTGTTCATTCATTTGCCCACCGGGTTGCCGGTCGACCGTATCCGCCAGCAGCAAACGCACCGGATGCAGCGTGCCGTCGCCCGCGTAGGCGGTGTACATCTGCGCGAGTTGCAGCAGCGACGCCGACAGCCCGTAGCCATAAGCCATCGTGGCCTGCTCGATGGGCCGCCAGCGTCTGTGCGGCCGCACCTTGCCCGCGGCAGCGCCGGGGAAGGTCAGCTCCGGCCGGCGCCCGAGGCCATACTCCTGGTACTTGTTCCAGATCGTCTCGGCCGGCAGATTGAGCGCGAGTTTGGCGAGTGCGATGTTGCTCGACTTCTGCACCGCTTCGGCCACGGTCATCACGCCGTGATTCGAGGTGTCGTGAATCACGGCTGGTCCAATCCGGTACCACCCCGGCGTTGTATCGATCAGGCTTTGCGGCCCGACCATACCCTTGTCTATAGATAGCGCGACGACCAGCGGCTTGATCGTCGACCCCGGCTCGAACGTATCGACGACGGCCCGATTGCGCAGTTGGCGGCCGCTCAGGCGCGTGCGGTCGTTCGGATCGAAGCTCGGATAGTTCGCGAGTGCGAGGATCTCGCCGTTGCGCGCGTCGAGCACCACGACGCTGCCAGCTTCCGCATTGCGCTTCGCAATCGCCGCCTTCAGTTGCGCATAGGCGAGTTGCTGGATGCGGCGGTCGATGGTCAGGCGGATCGTCGCGCCGTTGTGCGCCGGTACGAGTGGACGCGTGTCCGACACCACCCGGCCGAGCCGGTCGCGGATCACCTCGCGCTGACCCGCCGCGCCGCTTAACTGCAGGTTGGCGGCGAGTTCGACACCTTCCTGGCCTTTGTCCTCGATATCCGTGAAGCCGACCACATGCGCCGCCGATTCACCTTCCGGATAGAAACGCTTCGAATCGGCGATCTGCGTGATGCCGGCGAGTTGCAGCTTGTCGATGCGGCTGGCCGTGTCCGCGTCCACCTGGCGCTTGAGCAGCACGAATGTTTTGTCGCCGGCTACACGGCTGCGTAGTTCCACGAGCGGCACCTTGAGCAGCCTGGCGAGCGGCAAAAAACATGTCTCATCGAGCAGCCTGGGCGTTGCCCAGACCTCATAGGTCGCGAGACTGACCGCGAGCATTGAACCGTTGCGATCGACAATCCGTCCGCGTGTGGCGTCCAGTTCGATGACGCGTTGATAGCGCTTTTGTCCCTGGCCGGCATAAAAGTTCTGATTGACCACCTGGACCCAGAAAGCGCGTGCGGCGAGGCCGCCGAATGCCGCGAACATCAGCACGATGATGAATTTCGAACGCCATGTCGGCAGGCGCGACGCGAGTATGGAGTGTCTCGCGGCTGATGCGTGAGTCCGAGGTGGCTGCGATCTGGGCTTCTGGAACATGAGTGCGGATGCGGGCAGCGAACGCAGGTGGCGGCAACGCCGTGATTGTAATTAAAACGTAATATTAATGCGAGGCCTATGCGAGGCCTATGCGAGCGCATAGCGACGGCGAGGAAGCACGTCGCGTCAAGGACGTCGGGCTTTGCTTAAGCGGGTTGCAAAGGGGAGAGAAGTTGCGCTTCCGTAGATCGGTGCGCGTAGGGAAACACGAAGATAAGGAAGGCGGCGGGTCAAAAACCAGCCACGCAGCCTGAAAAATCCGCGCGACTGGTTCGTTCAAACAATGCGTCTCTCCGACGCGGCGTGTTGAGAGGCGCCCGGCCACCAAACGCATCCCAATAGGCGTTTTGCGGGCGCCTTCTTTTCAGGCATCGAGCGCGTGTTAAAGGCGCCCGGCAGAAACAGTTAACGTATAGCTATAGCCGCTCGCCCTCAGGCCGGCAGCGCAAAACTCGAGATTGCTTCGCGCAGCGAGCCGACCTGATCCTTGAGCGAGTGCGCAGCGGCGGCAGCCTGCTCGACCAATGCCGCGTTCTGCTGCGTGACCTGATCCATCTCACCGACCGCGCGGTTGACCTGTTCGATGCCGGCGCTTTGCTCACGCGAGGCGTGGCTGATTTCCTCGAGAATTTCGTTGACGCGGCGTACTGACTGCACGATCTCGCCCATCGTCGAACCGGCGTTGGCGACTAGCGATGCACCGGCCTCGACAGTATTCGTGGAGGTTTCGATCAGCGCCTTGATTTCCTTGGCAGCGGTGGCCGAGCGTTGTGCGAGGCTGCGCACTTCCGAGGCGACGACGGCGAAGCCGCGGCCCTGTTCGCCAGCGCGAGCCGCTTCGACGGCTGCATTGAGGGCGAGGATGTTGGTCTGGAAAGCGATCCCATCGATCACGCCGATGATGTCACCGATCTGACGCGAGCTATGAGTGATTTCGCCCATGGTGCGGACCACGTCGTCGACGACGCGGCTGCCGCGCGTGGCGACGTCCGCTGCCTGGCCGGCGAGTTGCGCGGCCTGGGTGGCGCTCTCGGCGTTCTGCTTCACGTTGACCGTCATCTGATCCATGCTGGAGGCGGTCTGGACGAGCGCAGCGGCCTGTTGCTCGGTGCGTTGCGAGAGATCGGTATTGCCGGCGGCGATTTCAGAGGCGCCGACGTTGATGTTTTCCGTCCCGGTGCGCACGCGCGACACGGTTTCGACGAGGCCGGCCTGCATGGTGTGCAGGGCGTGCAACAGGCTACCGGTATCACGATACTGGACCGGCACGTTGACGGCGAGATTGCCGCTTGCCATACGCTGTGCGGCGACGACGGCGATTTCGAGTTCGCCACCGAGGGCGTGACGTACGCTGCGCAGCACCAGCATCATGACGAACGTGGCGATGCCGCCGAGGACCGTGGTGATGGCGAGCCAGACGATGAGACTGGCGTAGAAGGCTTGCTGAACGTCGTCCATGTACATACCGGTTACGACGTACCAGTCCCAGGGGGCGAAGCGCAGTGAGACGCTGGTTTTGGGGACGGGCTGATCATGGCCGGGTTTGCTCCACAGATACGAGACGAAGCCGCCGTTGACGTCGCTGTTACCCGCGTTGACGATGTTGACGTACAGATGATTGCCGGCTGGGTCGGTGAACTGGGACATGTCCTTGCCGTTGAGTTCGGGCTTGATGGGGTGCATCAGCACGACCGGCTGCGAGTTGTTGACGGAGACATAGCCGTCTTTGCCGTAGCGCACGGAGGCGAGGACGGCGAGGGCCTGTTTCTGGGCGTCGGGCTCGCTGAGGGCGTGTTGCTGGGACAGTGTGTAGTAGTGGTTAATGATGCTGACGGATTGCTGGGCGACGGCCATGAGTTGATCGCGGCGCTCGGAGATCATGGAGGCGCGGTTTTGGTACGCGCCAAAGCCGCCGATCAGAATCAGGCCGATCCATAAGATGAGGATCATCGACCCGAGTTTTTTGTTCAAGGTCATGGAGGGCATTTTGCGAGTTCCAGGTGAGGGTGTTTTTTCGCCCGCGGCGGGCTTGGGGTTATGGTGTTTAACGGCTTCGCCGGGTTTTTGGTGAAGTAGGGGGGAACCCTGGGTTTTTGTTTTTTGTTTTTGTCTGATTAATGCGTTTATTTGTTTTATTGGGGTTTTGGCCTTTCCTTGCGTTCTTATCGGTCTATTAGCGATGCCCCTGTGTGGGCAATGCTCTCAACTTAAGCCCCATTGCATCAGGAGAGTTTGTACGCGAGATGGAAATGGGCACGGCTTTTCCGGGTGTCGCTGGACAAGAGCGAAGCCTGCCGAATGGCGCCTCGACTTTCAACGACTGATTTGCAGATTTTTCCGCACGAATTGGGATGGCATGCGGGGTAAAAACCTTCAGGAGCTAAACAAGCTCCGCGTCGCGGCCGCCTGATCTTTGCAGTCCTGCTGAATCAGGCACAACACGCTGCTCAACCCTGATACGGACGCCTGACCATGAAACAGCAGAGCGCTACCACGCCGCTCGCGCTTTCCTGCACGCGAAGCGCAACGCTCACGTCCCCATGGTTCGTGCAGCGCACCGAATACAACCCCGCGCTGGCCACGTACCTGCCGCTGGTGAATGGCGAGACGGCCTTTGCGGCGGTGTTCGACGCCATACGAAACGCGGAGCACAGCATCGATATCCTGTGCTGGGGTTTCCAGCCGTCGATGTATTTCAGACGGGGCAGCGACGCGGCGGGTTCGCCGTCGATCGGTGAACTGCTCGAATACAAGGGCCTCGAAAAACCTCACATCAGGATCCGGCTGCTGGTCTGGAGCGACTCACTGCACGTGGCGTCCTTCTCGGAAGACATGATGCCAGGCAACCACGGACCAGTCGGGCTGGCGGGGGCTGCACAGGACGGGCGCACCCACGCCCAGCGTGAATTCGACCAGCTCTGGTACTGGCGGGCCAACCGGAACAATGTCACGCGGATGTCGGCCGGGACGAGGGCCAATCCGTTCCCGGCAGCGAAATCGGTGGTGACCGCGGCATTGAACGCATTGCCGGGCGCGCCCAGGCCGCTGGCAAACATTGAATTCGCCACGCGCGATTTCGATCTGAGGGAGCGTGCCGAAATCGCCTGGCGCACGTGGATGAGCGGCCCGGCGGGCGACCCCACGCTGAGAGAGCGGAACACCGCGGCGATGACGGCGGAACCCTCGCATCACCAGAAGATGGTGCTTGTCGACTACGAGCTTCCCGAGCGGGCCATCGGGTTCGTGATGGGGCACAACACGCTGGATGAATACTGGGACCGGGACGATCACACCTGGCTGCGGCAGGCGCCGCGAATGGGACGCAACGGCCTGCATCCGCGGCAGGACATGTCCGCGAAGGTGACGGGTCCGGTCCTCGAGTACCTGAACGAGAATTTCTGCCAGGCCTGGGACGACGCGACCGGGCAGAACCTGACCCAGGCGCGGGCGGCGCTGGCTTGCCGGCTGAAGCTGCGCGCGGATCACGGTACGCCGGTGATGGCGCAGATCCTTCGCACGCAGTCGCAGCACGGCAAGGACGGCACGAAGGACATCGCTTCGCTGTACCTGCAGGCGGTGAACAACACGACGAGATTCGTGTACATCGAAAACCAGTATTTCCGGTATATGCCGGTGGCCGACAGGCTGCGGGAGAACGTCAACGCGCAGATCAAGGGGGGGCGCAACCCGGCGAAGCATGGTGAGGTCTATCTGTTCGTGGTCACGAACTCGAACGACGACGGCATCGGCCGCGGGACAGTGAGCAGCTACCAGATGCTCGCGGCGCTCGGATATGGCGACCGGATGCCCGGGGTCGAGACACTGGAGAAGAACGACCAGCTTACGCAGCAGGAGCAGACGCTGGAGAAGCAGCTTGCTGACGAACAGGCGGCCAGCCAGCGCGCGATGATGCAGGGCGCGGGTTTCTCGCAGATGCAGGGGCTTGCGAATTACCTTCAGGGCGCACAGACCCGGCAGGCTGAAATCGGGCAGCAGCTGGAGCAGATGAGGCAGGAGAAACGGCGGGTGGCGAGCGTGAGCCCGGACGGCATGACGAAGGAGGGAGAACTGGTGCCGCCGCAGGATATGCCGGGGATGAAGGTGCTGGTCTGCACCCTGGTCGCACCGGACACCCCTGCAGGTCAGGCGTGGGACTACGTCTATGTCCACCAGAAGCTGATGATCGTCGACGACGTGTTTACGACGCACGGCTCGGCCAATGTCAACCGGCGCAGCATGGAGGTGGATAGCGAACTGAATATCTGCCATGAGCATGGCGGCCTGACGTCCGCGCTGCGCAAACAGATGTGGGCGCTGCATACGAAAAATAGGGGGGCTCAGGATGATGTGTCGGAGGCGTACAAGATGTGGAGTTCCATCATTTCCTGGAACACAAAAAATCAAAGCAGAAAGCAGGCTCCGATCGCGTCCCTCGTAGGTTTCCTGCGGACCTCGCCCACACGCACTTACGAGGATTGACCCATGAGACGAGGCATTCTCATCGCCCTGGTGGCGAGTCTTGCCTGCGCCTGTACCAAGGAGAACCCGTTGGCTTCACTACCCAGCATCAGCGCCGTGCGCGCGAATCTCGCCTTTACCTGCGTGCGTGAGGACGACCACCTGCCGCCGCTCGATCCTGATGCGGACCAGCTGTTCAGATATGGCCGCTGGCTGCAGAAGCAGGACGGCCCGAAGGACTTCGACGATATCGCACGGTATTACCGGATCGCGGCGGCCCACGATCATTACAAGGCCAACACCAACCTTCAGGCGCTGGTATCGACGGGGCTGGCTGATTCTCCGGATGCACCGAAAGAGACGATCGACCTGGCAGTGCAACTGGTCAAACAGGGCGTGCCGGCTGGCTACTACGACATCGCGCATTACCTCGAACTCGGCTACGGGCTGAAGCAGAACAGCGAGACCGCGTTGCGCTATTTCCGCAAGGCGGCCGACCTGGGCAGTCCGGACGCGCAGTATTACCTCGCGGAGAAACTGGACCCGATCGACGCCGCACCTGAGGTTGCGCTGCAGATGTACCGGTGTTCAGCGGATCAGGGACATGGCAAGGCCGCAACCTCCCTGGCTATTGGTCGTGCGGTAGACAAGTTCTACGCCGAAGCACTCAGGTCTTTCCAGCAGGGCGTCATGGCGGGAAACAGTCAGGCCGCGTTTTCTCTGGAAAATGGCTTTGCGGTAACGCCGGAAAATAGAGATATGTTTTATCTCGATGTCCCGAATGATCCCGAACGCTCGCGCCGCTACAAAATGATCGGCAAATTCCTCGACGGCAACGAAGGCCTGAACCCGAAGGTCCCCGATGTCGACCAGATCGTGCCACTGCCGCCGGCGAAACTACCGCCGTGGGACGGCACGTTCCAGTGGGAGAAGGAACAGGCCGCAGCCGTGCCGCCGCAGAAACCCTCCGATGCGCTGGTTGAAAGGCTGGCCCGCGAGAAGAGCCTCGACCCGGCGACAGGGCTTCGGGTCAGGACCGCGCATGAAAAGGACCTGGAGAGCCGCGTGCCGCTGGGCACGCTTGTTCGCCCCGGCGAAGTCTGCCCGCAGGACGGCGTGTGGTGCGTCCGGGGATTCGCTTCGGTCAGCTACGACGCGACGCGCCGTTTCAGGAAAGGCGAGACGATGCCGCCACTCGCCCTGAAGGATCCCCGTCCCATTCCTGGCCTGGACTGGCTGCTCGGTATGCGCGTATACCGCACCAATGAGGAATGGAGCCTCAAGGCTTATCTCGATCACGCATAGGAGATAAATCGACACGAATATAAGCCCACTTCCGCCCTTGATTCCTGACGCAATCAATACTTAGACCACGTTATGTTCAGATATATACCTATTGGCAGATCACGATTTAATCGCCTGATCTGCTGTATCGCAGTGATTCCAATGGTTGTCTTTGCCCAGAACGCCAGCGCGGACGACGACTGGTGGCAGAACCAGCATGCCCGAACCGACTGGGTCTTTAAAACATTAAAGGATAGCGATGTCGCATCCACGCTCGACCGCGTGTTAAAGGAGCAGGAGCGCTGGGCGAATCTGCCGGAAAATGCACCGACCGAATTCAGTTGTACAAAGCTGGAACTTCCCCCTCCGTCTCCCGCTGCGCTTTCCGCATTCAACCAGGCTTCTACGACGCGCGGGCCCGAAGCGGACAGGGGATATGCGAAAGCGGCATCTCTTGGTTATTGGCGCGCTGCAGCTCGGCTCGTCAACAGCAGTCTTGAGGACGAGTACTGGGAAGGCGCGGTACCGATTGTCGCCTGGCTGCTTGTGCATCATGTCCCGGCCAGATACAACAAGCTCGCAGACGTACTCGAGGCGCGTTCGGGCTACGATGGCGACACGCCCAGCGACGGCACGCTCGATACGATCGAATCGTTGCGCTGGCGCGCTGCACGCGAAGGCGATCCGGTTGCACAGGCGCAGATGGCGGATGTCTTTGACAAAATAAAAAAGCCTGCCATCGCGGCGTCATTGCGCGCGTGTGCGACTGAACAGAATCCGGATCTCACGCACTAGGGTAGATTGGCAACGAAGCCGAATTATCCGTAGGTCAGTGCCGCATTTCGCGGGCTCGACGCGCAGCACCGCTTGCACGTACATCGCATCCTTGCAGACTGACGTCTTGTCACATGCCGCCCGCCATTTCAGGGCAGGATGGCTAGCGTTTGCTGTCTCTTCCGGATTGAAAATGAATCTGTCCACACAACGACGTCGGACGCGCGAAAGTAAGTGCCGCCCCGGGCAGGGGCATCGCTAATAGACCGATAAGAATGCAAGGAAAGGCCAACACCCTAATAACAAGCGACCCGCGAAAGCGAAAATAAAAAACCGCAATTCCAGATAAACAAAAAAATCAAAACCTTCAGTATGAGAAAAAGAACCCTAAATAATGAAAACAGCAAAAAAAGCCACATTTCCACAAAAATCGCCATATATGGCAACCACAATGGCATCCGCAAAAGCGAAAACAATCCTTATCCGTTATAGTCACTTTTTTTCAGACGCGAGACTGGCCCAGATCACGGTGACACCGCAATGAAACCCGCGAACATCACCCTCAGCCATCGGCAATGAAACCCAAACCCGCGCCGCGAGCAAAGCACATCCCACCCCGCGGCAGGCAAAAAACAGCAAACAGACACCGCAGGAGCACACCCAAACCATGAACGCCCGCGAACCCGCTTTCGTCGCCGCCTCGCGCAGCTCCCGCCTGCGCCAGATGCTCACCAGCACCCAGCTCGAATTCATGATGGAGGCCCACAACGGCCTCTCCGCCCGTATCGTCCGGGAAGCCGGCTTCAAGGCCATCTGGGCCTCCGGTCTCGCCATCTCCGCCCAGTTCGGCGTGCGCGACAACAACGAAGCCAGCTGGACCCAGGTCGTCGATAACCTCGAATTCATGGCCGATGCCAGCGATCTCCCCATCCTCCTCGATGGCGATACCGGCTACGGTAACTTCAATAACGTCCGCCGCCTCGTGCGCAAACTCGAACAACGTGGCATCGCCGGCGTCTGTATCGAAGACAAGCAGTTCCCCAAGACCAACAGCTTCATCAACGGCGAACGTCAGCCGCTCGCCGAAATGGACGAGTTCTGCGGCAAGATCAAGGCCGGTAAAGACTCGCAGACCGATGAGGACTTCTCGATCGTCGCGCGCGTCGAAGCACTGATCGCCGGTTGGGGCATGGATGAAGCGCTGCGCCGCGCCGAAGCCTATCGTCTGGCCGGCGCCGACGCGATCCTGATTCACAGCAAGCTGTCGCGTCCCGACGAAATCCTCGAGTTCGCCCGCGAATGGGCCGGCCGTGGTCCGCTCGTCATCGTGCCGACCAAGTACTACAGCACCCCCACCGAAGTGTTCCGCGAAGCGGGCATCAGCACCGTCATCTGGGCGAACCATCTGATTCGCGCGTCGACCTCGGCTATGCAGGCCGTCGCCAAGGAGATTCACGCCAGCGAAACGCTCGTCGATGTCGAAGACCGCATCGCCTCCGTCAACGAAATCTTCCGTCTGCAGGACGCCGATGAATACTCGGAAGCCGAAAACCGCTACTTGTCGGCTTCGCGCGCGTCGGCTTCGGCCGTCGTGCTGGCCGCCAGCCGTGGCGCCGGTCTTGAAGCCGTGACCGCGGATCGTCCCAAGGTCATGTTGCCGATCGCCGGCAAGCCGCTGTTGCGCTGGCTCGTCGATGCGTTCAAGAAGCAGGGTGTCAACGATATCACCGTGGTCGGCGGCTATCGCGCCGATGCCATCGAAACCGCCGGCATCAAGCTGGTCGTCAACGAACGCCATGCGGAGACCGGCGAACTGGCCTCGCTCGCCTGCGCCGTCGATGCGCTCAAGTCGGATACGGTCATCTCGTACGGCGATCTGTTATTCCGCAGCTATATCGTGCGCGACCTGGTCGAAAGCGAAGCGCCGTTTAGCGTCGTGGTGGATTCATCACTGACTGAGCCGGTCAACAGCAGCGTGCGCGACTTCGCATGGTGCTCGTCGTCGGACGATCGCGGTCTGTTCGGCAACAAGGTGCTGCTCAAGCGCGTCTCGAGCGAACTGCAGGGCAACGCGACTTCGGGTGACGTCAAGCAGCCGGACGGCCGCTGGGTTGGTCTCTTGAACGTGCGTGGCGAAGGACGCGAGCGTCTGCACGCCGTGCTGACCACGTTGCGTGCTCGTCCGGATTTCGACAAGCTCGATATGCCCGCGCTGCTCAACGCGCTGATCGAAGCCGGTGAAGCGATCGAAGTGCAGTACGTGCACGGTCACTGGCGCGGCGTCAACGATCTGGAAGACTTCCGTCGTGCCGGCGATTTCGCACACTCGCAAACGCCGCTTGCCTCTGGCGCCGCCAGCGGAGAGGCGCAATGATCGAGGCTGCACAGTTTGTCGAGGCGGCGCGCGAGCGTGGCTTCGACTGGTATGCCGGTGTGCCGTGTTCGTATCTGACGCCGTTTATCAACTATGTGCTGCAGGACCCGTCGCTGCATTACGTCTCGGCGGCCAATGAAGGCGACGCGGTCGCGCTGATCGCCGGCGTCACGCTCGGCGCGCAGAACGGCCGGCGCGGCGTCACGATGATGCAGAACTCCGGGCTCGGCAATGCGGTGAGCCCGCTGACGTCGCTGACCTGGACGTTCCGTCTGCCGCAACTGCTGATCGTCACGTGGCGCGGCCAGCCCGGCGTGTCCGACGAGCCGCAGCATGCGCTGATGGGACCGGTCACGCCGGCCATGCTCGATACCATGGAAATTCCGTGGGAGACGTTCCCGACCGAAGCCGACGCCATCGGCCCGGCGCTCGATCGCGCGATTGCTCACATGGACGAGACCGGTCGTCCGTATGCGCTCGTCATGCAGAAGGGCAGCGTAGCGCCGTATGAGCTGAAGCAGGGTGACGGCGCGGCGCGCCGCACGCCGTCCGCGGCACAAGCGCAGTGGCGCGGCGTGGCGGCGGATGCGCTGCCGACGCGCCAGGCCGCGTTGCAGCGCGTGATCGCGCACACGCCGGCTGAATCGACGGTGGTGCTGGCATCCACGGGTTTTTGCGGGCGCGAACTGTATGCGCTCGACGACCGGCCGAACCAGCTGTACATGGTCGGCTCGATGGGCTGCCTGACGCCGTTCGCGCTCGGTCTGGCGCTGACGCGTCCCGACCTGCACGTGGTCGCAGTCGACGGCGACGGCGCCGCGCTGATGCGTATGGGCGTGTTCGCCACTTTGGGTGCATACGGTCCGTCCAATCTGACACACGTGCTGCTCGACAACGGCGCGCACGATTCGACCGGCGGTCAGGCAACGGTGTCTGCGCAGGTGTCGTTTGCGGGCGTCGCGGCTGCGTGCGGTTATGCCTCGGCGGTCGAAAGCGACGATCTGGCCGTGCTCGACGAAGTACTCGCCGCGCCGCCGCTGCAGGGTCCGCGTTTCGTGCGCCTTGCGATCCGTCGCGGCACACCGGACGGCCTGCCGCGTCCCACCATCACTCCGCCGGATGTGAAGACGCGTCTCATGCGCCATATCGCCACCGCTCAAGGAGCCCAATGATGTTGTTGCTCAATCCCGGCCCCGTGACGCTGACCGAGCGTGTCCGTCAGAGTCTGCTGCAGCCCGATCTCTGTCATCGCGAGAGCGAGTTCTTCGATCTGCAGGAAGAGGCGCGCGAGCGTCTGCTGCAGATCTATCAGCTCGACCCCGCCGAGTGGCAAGCCGTGCTGATGACCGGTTCGGGTACCGCTGCTGTCGAGAGCATGATTGCGGGCCTGGTGCCGGAGAACGGCAAACTGCTGGTGATCGAGAACGGCGTGTACGGCGAACGCATTACGCAGATCGCGAGCCAGTACCGTATCGCGCACGAAGCGCTCAAGCACGACTGGATGCAGACGCCCGATCTCGCCCGTATCGCGGCACGCCTCGCTGCGGGCGAGGGCTTTACGCACGTGGCGGTGATTCATCACGAGACCACCACCGGCCGTCTGAACGATCTGCAGGCGCTGGCCGCGGTGTGCCGCAAGCACGGCGTGCGTCTGCTGGTGGATGGCGTCAGCAGTTTCGCCGCCGAGGCAATCGATTTCGCCGACAGCACCATCGCAGCCGTCGCGGCGACGGCCAACAAGTGTCTGCATGGCGTGCCGGGCGCGTCGTTTGTCGTGGTGCGGCGCGAGGCCCTGGTTCACGCGGCAAGCCGTACCTACTACCTGGACCTGGCGCGTCTCGCCAAACTGCAGGATCAACGCAATACGCCGTTCACGCCGTCGGTGCACGCCTACTACGCACTCGTCGAAGCATTGCGTGAACTTGAGGACGAAGGCGGCTGGAAGGCACGTCACGCGCGCTATGCGGCGCTTGCCGAGCAGGCGCGTGCAGGTCTGGCTGCGCGCGGGATGGAGAGCGTGCTGCCGCCGGAACAATCGTCGGTGGTGTTGCGCGCTTACCGGCTGCCGGCCGGCATCAGCTATCCGCAACTGCACGACGCGCTGAAGGCCCGCGGTTTTGTGATCTACGCAGGCCAGGGCGGCCTCTCGGCGGAACTGTTCCGCATCTCGACGATGGGCAACATCCATCCCGCGGACGTCGACCGTCTGCTGCAAGGCTTTACCGAAATCACGCGTTAAAGCCAGCCCGACTCTGCAGCGTCAAACCGGATCTTTATCCGGCGGCCCTTCGGGCCGCTGCGGCTCGTCGTTGTGATGGCCGGGCGAGGGCGGCGCCAACGGGTCGCCCTCCGGATCGCGTGTCGGGTCCGCAAGCGGGTCGGGAATCGGGTTGGTATGCATGCGGAAAAACATGACGTCACCTCGCGGAAGAGGAGCGGCGTGCGGGAGCACGGGACACGCTCAACTGCCAGTAGTGTTCGGCGCGAAATACATCTTCGTAACCTTTCGGCCCAAATGCGCGTAGCTGGCTCTCATAAGCATAGACGGCCTCGCGCTTCAGGTACGCCTGACGTTCGGCATCGATCGTGTGTGCGATCGACGGGTGCGCCGGCGTCGCCGTAATCCCCCGTAGCGCCAGATCGTCGAGGCGCGCCTCGACCACGCCCGGCTGGCGGCGGTGGATCGCATCCTCGTAGGCAAACCACGTCAGGTGCGACAGCCGCGGCAGGATTTCGATGCAGGCGTCGTAGACCAGCGCGTGATCGGCGTGATGCAGACCGAGCGGCATCACCAGCGTGTTCGCGGTCGAGCGGTAAATGGTTTCTTCAAGCGCAGCCGACAATCTGCTGATCGACGGCGAGTCCAGATACTGGCCGTCGCGAAACGGCATCCTGACCGGGACCGCGTCGAGCAGTTCGAGCGCACGATTGTCTTCCAGTGTGCGCGCATTCACCGATTCCTGCGCGCTCGTAAAGCCGGCCTGCTGGTCCCATTCAGTCTGCATATCCGGCTCGGGCGCCGCGGCGAAGACGGTGCAGACGACGGCGTCGGGATGGGTGGCGAGCAACGCGCCGCAACTAAAGACGGCATCGTCGAAATGGGGCGAGACAACAAAAAGACGCGGGCTGGTTTCGCTCATGGGAGTCGCACTGGATTGTCGGAGGCGAGGCACGCGGGATACCGCGTCTGACGCGACGACGGGAACGCGTCACATCAGCTTAGTCGGTATTGGCGCGCGCTGCGCACAACGTCTGTGCATTCGCAAGGCGTGTGCCCGATCGCGGCGGCGCCCGGGAGGCGCCGCGCGAGATCGTCTGGGAGGTTGCACGCAGGGTTGTCCGGTCACACGCCAGCGAGATCGTCAGGCGTATCCACGTCGCGCAGGATGCCCGGATCGTCGAGATCCAGACGTGCGACCCGGTTTGCGGCCAGCAGGGCACGGGCGCCGGTGTCGCCGTCGAGTCCGCGCAAGGCTTCGCCGTGCTCCGCGCCGAAACCGACCGGATGCCCGCGTTGGCCTTGATAAAACGGCACGACAATCGATGCTCCGCCGTCGAGCGTGCGCGCTACGGCTTCTACCGTGGCGACAGCGATGCGCGGCATATCGGCCAGCGCGACGATCCAGCCTTCCGAGTCGGCGCTCGCTTCGATGCCGGCGGCAAGGCTCGCGCCCATGCCGCGTTCGGCGTCGGCCGAGAACACCACGTCGCAACCGGCCTCATTGAGCATGCGGGCCAGCGCTTCGGATCCGGGCCGCACCACGGCGAGCACGCGGCTGACCACCAGCAGCAGGCGATGCGCGGCTTCATGCGCGACAATGCCGCCGTCCGGCATGCGGGCGAGCAGTTTATTGTGCAGACCGTCCGGATCGAAGCGCGACCCATAGCCGGCGGCGAGCAGCACGCCGGTTGCGAGCGAGGCATAGGCCATGGGCGGCACCTGGAGAGGAGGATGAGGTCGATTGTGCGGCGCAACCGGCGAGCAGGCAAGCGCGAATGTGGCGGGCGCGCCGGCCCCTTCAAACCTCCACCGGCGATAACACCTTATCGAGCGTGATCGGCAAATCCCGCACCCGCACGCCAGTGGCGTGATAAACCGCATTCGCGAGCGCTGCCACCACGCCGGTCAGGCCAATCTCGCCAATCCCCCGCACGCCCAGCGAATTGATATGAGGATCCGGTTCGTTCACGAAGGTGACATCCAGCGCGCCGATGTCCGCATTCACCGGCACGTGATACTCGGCGAGATTCATATTGACGAAGCGTCCATAGCGCTCGTCGAGCAGCGTGTCTTCTTCGAATGCGGCGCTGATGCCCCACACCATGCCGCCCATCATCTGGCTGCGCGCGGTTTTCTCATTGAGGACCCGGCCGACGTCGTACACGCCGACGATGCGCGGCACCCGGATCGTGCCGAGATCCGCATCCACATGGACCTCCGTGAACACCGCCCCGAACGAATGCAGCGAATATTCGCCGCGCTCCTGGCCGGGCTTCACGCTTACCACGGCCTCGATCGGCTTGCCGCCGGCGCGCGCGAGAATTGCGGCCGCGGGGTCGCGCAGTGACGGATTCGCGCGGCTGACCACCCAGCCGTCCTGCACGGTCACATCGGACGCATCCATGCCGTGTACCGGCGATGCATTGTCGGCCAGCGCGAGCGAGATCAACTGGTTGCGTACCTGCGTGCAGGCATCGTGCACCGCCGGCGAGACGCTCGCGGCCGATTGCGAGCCGCCCGAACCGGGCGCTTGAGGCAAGCTCGAATCGCCGAGCTCGAAGCGGATTTTTTCGGGCGGGAAGCCGAGCGCGTCGGCTGACACCTGGGTCATCACCGTGTAGGTGCCGGTGCCGAGATCCTGCGTACCCGAGCCGACCATCGCCGTTCCGTCGGGCAGGATGCGCGCAATCGCCGCGGCCGGGCTGCGGTTGGCGGGATACGTGGCAGTCGCCATGCCGAGGCCGATCAACGTATGGCCGGAGCGCATCGAGCGGGGTGTCGAAGTACGCCGCGACCAGCCGAATTTCTCCGCGCCAATCTCATAGCATTGGCGCAGTGCCTTGCTCGAAAAAGGCTTGTTCTCCTGCGGATCGACTTCCGCGTAGTTTTTCAGCCGCAATGCGACGGGGTCCATCTTGAGTTTCCACGCGAGTTCGTCCATCGCGGATTCGAGCGCGAACGAGCCCGTGGTTTCGCCTGGCGCGCGCATAAATGTAGGCGTACCAAGGTTCAACTGGACGAGGCGATGCGTCGTCAGCTGATTCGGCACGGCATAGAGCATGCGCGTGACCATGCAGCAGGTCTCGGTCCAGTCTTCGATCGTCGACGTGTTCGAGATGCTGTCGTGGAGCATCGCGGTGAGCGTGCCGTCGGGCCGCGCGGCGAGCAGGAAATGCTGCTCGGTACGCGGCCGCGCGCCGACCGAGCCGAACATCTGCGGGCGCGTCAACGCGAGGCGCACCGGACGTCCCGTCTGCTTCGCGGCCATCGCGCAGAGCACCACATGCGACCAGGACGAGCCCTTGCCGCCGAAACCGCCGCCGAGGAACGGCGAGATCACGTGCACGTCATCCGGCGATACGCCGAGCGTTTTCGCCACGGCGGTGCGCGTGCCGCTCACGCCCTGGGTGGAGTCGTACAGCGTCAGTTGCGGGCCATCCCAATGCGCCATGGTGGCGTGCGGCTCCATGGGGTTGTGATGTTCGACCGGTGTCGTGTAGACCTGATCGATGCGCACGCTGCCGGCGGCCACGCCCTCATCGAAGTTGCCGCGTTGCGTGTCGGTCTGGCGGCCCTGCGGGCTGATCGGCGCGTGCATGGTCGCTTTGGCGCGCGTGAAGTTATGCGCGCCAGGCGTCGCCTGATACGTGATGCGCAGTTGCTGTGCGGCGTCGGTGGCGCGCTCCAGCGTGTCGGCGACCACCACGGCGACTGGCTCATTGCTGTAGTGAACCTGGTTGTCCTGCAACAGCGACAGATGACGGCCGGCAGGCGGCGCCAGCGGCGGACGCCCGCCATTGGGCAGGCGCGGCGCGTTCTGATACGTCATCACCAGCAGTACGCCCGGTAGCGATTGCGCGCGGCTCGCGTCGATCGAGGCAATGCTGCCGCTCGAGATTGTGCTCGTCACCAGCACTGCGTGCGCGAGGCGCGCTCCGCCAAATTCCGCTGCATAGCGGGCCTCGCCCGTGACTTTCCGCACGCCGTCGGTGCGGTCCATCGGCTGACCGACCAGTGGCGCCTTCGTGTTCAGGTTCGTAGTCATGCGACACCTCCCGTCCGGCCCGCGGCCTGATTCACGGCACGCACGATCGAGCGTTGCGCGAGTTGCACCTTGAAGCGGTTGCCGCTGAGCGGCTGCGCCTCGCCCATCGTGGCAGCGGCGGCCGCGCGCAGATTCGCATCCGAGATCGGTTTCCCACTCAGCATCTGCTCCGCGACACTCGCGCGCCACGGCTTATGCGCGACCCCGCCTAAGGCGATATGCGCAGTCCTAACCGTATTGCCATCCATTTGCAAAGCCGCGGCGACCGAAACGAGCGCAAACGCGTAACTCGCGCGGTCGCGCACCTTCAGGTAATGGGAGTGGTCGCTAAAGAGCGGGGGCGGCAAGTCGACCGCCGTGATCAGCTCGCCGGGTTGCAGTGTCGTATCCACTTCCGGACGATCGGCAGGCAGGCGGTGAAACTCCGAGATCGGAATCGTGCGCTCGCCGCGCAGACTGCTCACGCGCACCACGGCATCGAGCGCTGCGAGTGCCACGCTCATATCCGACGGGTTCACGGCGACACACTGCGAACTGGCGCCGAGGATCGCATGCGTGCGGTTTTGCCCTTCTATCGAAGCGCAGCCGCTGCCGGGCTGGCGCTTGTTGCATTGGCTGAATGCCGTATCGTAGAAGTAGCCGCAGCGCGTGCGCTGCATCAGATTGCCGCCAACGGTGGCCATATTGCGCAACTGCGGCGAGGCGCCGGCCAGAAACGCTTGTGACAGCAACGGGTACTGCTCGCGTACCAGGGCGTGATTGGCGGCATCGCTGTTACGCACGAGTGCGCCGATGCGCAGGCCGCCGTCGGGCAGCGTGCCGATAGTGTCGAGGCCGCGCAGGTGCGTGATATCGACGAGATGTACGGGTTGCTCCACACCCCCTTTCATCAGATCCAGCAGGTTGGTGCCGCCGCCGATAAACATCGTGCCGGGTTGCTGCGCGGCGCGCAGCGCGCCGCTCACGTCCACAGCACGTTCGTAGGAGATCGCGTCCATGCCGGCCTCCTAGGCGTTGCCCGTGCTGCCGTCATGCACGGCGCGCACAGCGGCGACGATGTTCGCATACGCACCGCAGCGGCAGATGTTGCCGCTCATGCGCTCGCGGATTTCATCGTCGCTGAGTTGGGAGGGGCGCGTGCGGACATCGGCCGTGACGGTGCTGGCGGTACCGTTGCCGAACTCGTTGAGCATGGCAGTGGCCGAGCACAATTGCCCGGGCGTACAGTAGCCGCACTGGAAGGCGTCGTGTTCGATGAAGGCGCGCTGGATCGGACTCAACACGCCATTGCTCGCCAGGCCTTCCACTGTAGTGATGGTTTCGCCATCGTGCATCACGGCAAGTGTCAGGCAAGAGTTGATGCGACGGCCTTCCACCATGACGGTGCACGCACCGCACTGGCCGCGGTCGCAGCCTTTCTTCGTGCCCATCAACCCGGCGTATTCGCGTAGTGCATCGAGCAGCGTCACGCGCGGCTCGAGTTGCAGCGTATAGGCGCGGCCGTTGACATTGAGCGTGACCGGCTGCGGCGGCTCGGGCGCGCGCGGCGCTTCGGGCGACGGCACGGCGGCAGGTTGGTTCTGGGCATGGACATGCGGCGCAACGCCTACCGTCGCGGCAGCCGCAGCGGATTGCAGGAAGCGGCGGCGCGAAGGTTTATTGGGGGTGGCGTCAGGTTCGTCGTCTGAACCCGGGGGGACTCGATTTCTGGACATAACGTTCTGTTTGCTCCATGAAAGGTCGATGCAAACCCGCGACACGTCGGGAGTTCTATGCGATGCACTGGCGGCGTATAGGAAGTCAGCAATTTCGATGCCGCGGTGGTGAGCGGGAACTGCGGGAAGACGTCCGGACATGCGGATGCGACGCGGCATCGCTGCACGTTGCGATTAACTATATGCAATGCCGCAGAGGATCAAGCGTCCGTTATCGGGCTAGAAAAGAAACACTGTTTTGCGCAATACAGCAGGAGCTATTGGTGCCGACACGGAGCGGCAAATCGCCGGTCAAACGTGCTATTGGTAAGGCATACAGAGGAATTGAAGCCTTATGCTGCTGCCAGATCCGTTAGTGTTTCGCGTAGCCACACGAGTGCCGGGTCGACATGGTTACGCGGATGCCACGCCGCGAATAGCGTGAAGCCGCGCGCCTCGAACGGCAGTTCGAACAGATCGAGCCGCTTGTTATGACGCTCCGCAAAGCGCGACGGCAACGTCGAAACGTAGTCCGAATTCACCAGCAATTCGGGCACTAGCGTGAAATGCTGGACCGAGAGTGCGACGCGCCGCGCACGGCCGAGCGCATCGAGATGTTCGTCCATGAAGCCGTAAAAGCTGCCGCCACTCGTCGAGACGAGTACATGGTTTAGCGCGCAATACGTATCCAGATCGAGCGGCGCCGTGCCTCGTGGATGCCCCTTGCGCTGCACGAAGACGAAACGCTCGTCGAACAGTTTGCGGGCTTTCATCGACGCCGGAATCATCCGTTCGGAACCGAGCAGCAGATCGATCTCGCCACGCTCGAGGCGCTCTGCCGTCGACGGTTGATCGGCCACGACGAACGCAATGCGCACGCCCTGGCCGGCCAGTTCGGGCAGCCGCTCCATCAGCGGCAAACCGAGCACGGAGGTGGCGTTGTCGTTAGCCGCGATGACGAAGCGCCGCACGTCGCTATGCGGATCGAAGGCCGGTTGATGGCGCACCACCACTTCCAGGTTTTTCAAGGCTGCGTGCAACGGCTCCATCAAGGCTAGCGCCCGCGCGCTACGCGTCATGCCGCGGCCGGTTTCGGCGGGGATCAGGAGCGGATCGCCGAAGATCTGCCGCAGCCGCGCGAGTTGCGTCGAGACGGCGGGCTGCGTCAGATGCAGGCGCTCGGCTGCGCGCGTGACGTTGGATTCTGCGAGCAGTGCATCGAGCGACACCAGCAGGTTCAGGTCGATACCGCGTAGATCAATCATGTTGATGGGTCGCCTCCAAGGGATTGATCACAAGAATACGTAGCTGGGCGCTGGAGTTCAAGGGCGCGTTTGCAAATCAGGGCGGTGACGGATCGCGCTTCGCTTCATAAGTGTTCGGTATTGCGGCAGACCGATTTCATCTTGGCGTGCCTGCGGTGGCGAGCATACCGTTACGAGTACGTGACAGCGTCAAGCTGTTCCCTCTATTCCCGACACGAACATCGACTATGTACAAAGCCATCCGCAAGAACCCCTCGGCTGCTCAGGCCGAAGTCAGCACTCTGAACGCGTTGCGCGACATTCCGGTCTCCGCGCTTAGCGACAACATGCATCGCAACACCGGCAGCGCGGGACTGCATCCTTACCAGCGCCCCGGGAAGAAGACGATGGCGGGCACAGCGGTCACGGTGCGTTCGCGCGGCGGCGATAACCTGACCTATCTGCGTGCGCTCGAGTTTTGCCGCCCAGGCGACGTGCTGGTGGTCGATGCCGGCGGCGACCTCAGCAACGCGGTTGTCGGTGGTATTTTGACGTTTTACGCTGCCACGATCGGTCTCTCGGGCGTGGTGATCGACGGCGCGATCCGCGATGTCGCGGAGATTCGTGAGCGGGATTTTCCGGTCTATGCGCGCGGTGTCACACACCGCGGACCGTATAAGGACGGTCCGGGCGAGATCAATGTGCCGGTATGTGTGGGCGGCATGGTCGTTAACCCGGGCGACATTGTCGTCGGCGATCAGGACGGCTTGCTGGCCATTCCTCAGGAAGACGCAAGGTTTGTCATCGAGAAGGCGCTCGCCGTGCTGGAAGCGGAGGCCGAAACGATGCGTGCGATGAGAGAAGGGCGTTGGGACCGGGCGTTCATTGACGCGCTGGAAGCGCGCTGCAATAACTAAGGCCCGAAGTTTGGGCAGGCTTTGAGTTGTTTGCGACGGTTATGCCTCACACGCTAACCGTCGCGATCCAACTACTGGCAACAAAACATCATTGGAAATTGACCAGCACCTTCATCGATTTCGACCGGTCGCCAGCGGCTTTAAATGCCGCGATCGAATCCCGATACGAAAACACGCCGGAGATCAGCGGCTTGACGTCGATCAGGCCTTTGTTCAGCAGCTCCACTGCTACCGCGAACTCTTCGTGAAAGCGAAATGCCCCGCGCAATTCGAATTCCTTGGCGACAACCACGTTCATCGGCAAGCTGACTTCACCGCCGCCAAGACCAACCTGAACAACGATGCCGCGCGGACGCAGCACGTCGAACGCGCTGCGCAATGCAGCGGCGTTTCCGCTTGCCTCGAACAGGACATCGAAGCTTCCCTTGTTGGCCGAGAAGGGCACGAGAGCGTCGGCTTGCTCGGCGACGTTAAGCGCGACATCTGCGCCCACCTGGAGTGCGCTTTGCAGCGGCAGCGGGCTCACATCGGTCGCAACAATGTGCGCTGCGCCCGCGCGGCGGGCAGCCGCTACGATCAACGCGCCAATCGGTCCACATCCCGTAACGAGCACGCGCTTGCCGAGCAACGGTCCTGCGCGGCGCACCGCGTGCAGTGCGACGGACAGCGGTTCTGCCATCGCGGCTTCTTCGTCAGTCAGGGTGTCTGCAACGACATGAGCCTGTGAGCGATCGATGACGATTTCCTGGCGGAACGCGCCTTGCACATGCGGCGTGCGCATTGCGCTGCCGTAGTAGCGCATATCCAGGCAA
The DNA here is from genome assembly GCF_050436285.1 of Paraburkholderia sp. GAS82. Lineage (NCBI taxonomy): Bacteria > Pseudomonadati > Pseudomonadota > Betaproteobacteria > Burkholderiales > Burkholderiaceae > Paraburkholderia > Paraburkholderia sp. GAS82. The sequence continues at coordinate 423,280 of NZ_JBNDLX010000005.1, read as the reverse complement.
TGGTTCTGCAGGCCTTGCTGACAGTATTGGCAGAGTCCACACGGCCGGCTCGGGCTGATCGAGATGCGTGTGCCAACCGGCATATCGGTGACGGCCGAACCCGTGCGGGCTACGACGCCCGACACCTCGTGGCCGAGCACCATCGGCTCCTTGATGCGCACGGTCCCGAAGCCGCCGTGATTGAAGTAATGCAGATCGGAACCGCAGATGCCGCCAGCTCGAACGCGTATGAGCAGCTGGTCAGCGTCGGGTTCGGGAGTCGGAACGTCCTCGATGCGTAAATCCAGCGGGGCGTGAATGACGAGTGCGTGCATGGAAAAGGTCTCGGTCAGCGAATCGGGAGATTCGGGTGAATGATCAACCTATACCTTAGGCCTGTGCGATGCAAGCGACCAAGAGCGATTTTGTCTGGGCCAATCGGCACAGCTTATGGTTGTTGATTTGCGATGCCGGGTCTGCTTCGGCTGACGAGGCGCGAAGCAGACCTCTGGTTCAGTAGGTTTTAGAACTTGTGACGCAGGCCGATATCCGCCTCGAACAGCGAGTTATGGCCGTAGAACGGTTGGTTGGAACCCGAAGCCGCAGCCAGCGTGACCCATGCGCCGGTCAGATGGTTGTAGTCGGCGCCGATATAGATGTCCGTGCTCTTGCTCAGGAAGTAATCGAACGTCGGGCCACCGGTAATGCGCGTACCGCTCTCGCCGGCGTGGTGAACGAAGTCGACATAGAGCGGCAGGTCGAGAACGAAGGCCGGTGTGATGTAGTACTGAAGAGCTGTGGAGAACGAGTCGTTACGGTAGTCCGCCGGATAGACGTGGCTGAAGATGTATGAGGCAAAGACTTTGGCCGAACCGAACTTGTACGTTGCGCCGGCCGTGAAGACCTTTTGCGAGCTGTCCGGAATCGTGAGGCCAAAGTAGGTGCTGCCGTACTCGGTCGTGGCGGGCGTCAGGCCGCCAATGTCGTTGATCACCTGATAGGCCGCCCCGACGCTCAACGGACCGTTGTCGTACGAAAGAGCGAATGCGGGCGACGAATACTGATGGAAATTGCCGGCGGTCTGGCCGAATGTATAGGAACCCTTAGCGGTAATGCCGGCAATAGTCGGCGACGTGTATCGCACCGAGTTGTCCAGACGTCCGCCGCCGGTTTCGCCCGCTCCCTGGAAGCCGACCGTGCCGGTGTAATTGGCGAACGCATAGATGTCGTGCGTCCAGCCCATTTCGTGGACCAGCGTGTATTGGCGGCCCGCTGTGATCGTGCCGTAGTTGGTGGTGAGCCCGACGAGAGCCGTGCGGCCGAACAGACGCGCCGTGCCGTTCGGCTCCGATTGCTGCGTCGCACCGGTGTTCGGCGTAAAGCCGCCTTCCAACTGGAAGATTGCGGCCATGCCGCCACCGAGATCTTCCGTTCCCTGCAAGCCCCAGCGGCTACCTTGAATTTCGCCGCCGCTGCCCATCGTGAAAAGACTGCCGCTGCCGGTCTTCGTCTGATGATTGTCGTAACGCACCGCTTCATCAATGATGCCGTACAGCGTGACGCTCGACTGCGCATACGCGGTTCCAGATACTGCCAATCCAACTCCAATCAGTACACCTAATGTATTCTTTTTCACGAGAAGATCCCCTTGCAGTTTGAAGAAAACGGAAATTACAGTTCAACTGCCGCATCCAGACAGTGCGGCATGTCTTTATCTGAGAATGCGGCGCGATATTTCGCGCCGCATCTTTGCCCTCAATCCAAGGCAGCTACGGCCGCCGCGATCTTTTTGCAGCCTTCGTCGATGGTTTCGACGCTGGTGGCGATCGACATCCGGAAGAAGGGGGAGACCCCATAGGCCGAGCCCGCTACCAGCGCAACCCCTGCGTGTTCGAGCAGGTAGAGCACGGCATCGGCGTCGCCTTCGAGGCGTTTTCCCTGCGGGGTGGTGCGGCCGATCATGCCGCCGCAATTCACATACAGATAGAAAGCGCCACCCGGCGTGCGGCAACTGATGCCCGGAATTGCGTTGAGTGCTGCCAGCGCGTGGTCGCGCCGTTCGCGATAGACACGCACCGAACGGGTGACGAAGCTTTGGTCGCCGGTCAGCGCGGCAAGCGCGGCAGCCTGGCTGATCGAGCTCGCGTTGCTGGTCGACTGGGACTGGAGCGTGTCCATAGCGCCGATCAGGTCGGCCGGACCGGCTGCATAACCGATACGCCAGCCGGTCATCGCGTAGGTTTTGGACACGCCGTTGACCACCAGGGTCCGATCCATCAACAGAGGCTCGACTGAGAGCAGATGCTGAAGCGCCTCGCCGTCGAAGCGAATGTGCTCGTAGATATCGTCCAGCATGACGAGCACACGTGGATGACGCAGCAGCACGTCGGCCAGTGCGCGCAGCTCGCCGGCCGTATAGGTCGCGCCGGTCGGATTGGTCGGCGAATTGATGATCAGCCAGCGTGTACGTGGGGTGATCGCGGCTTCGAGGGTCGCAGGCGTCAGCTTGAAACCATCGTCCTCGGTGCATGGCACTACGACGGGTACGCCGTCACAGGCCAGCGCCATGTCCGGATAAGACACCCAGTAAGGCGCGGGAATCAGCACTTCATCGCCTTCTTCGACGGTGATGGCGAGGGCGTTGAAGATTGCGTGCTTGGCGCCGCACGTGACGATGACGTGCTTCGGATCATACGAAAGCCCGTTCTCGCGCTTGAGCTTGTCGGCGATAGCGGCGCGCAGTGCAGGTGTGCCCGCGGTTTGCGTATAGCGTGTTTCACCGCGCTCCATCGCTTCGAATGCGGCACGACGGATATGTTCGGGCGTATCGAAGTCGGGTTCGCCAACGACCAGATTGACGATCGTTTTGCCCTGACGCCGCAGTTCGGCGGCACGATCCGCCGCGGCACTGCTAGGCGACGGCTTGATGCGCTGGACACGGGCGGCGATGCGCGATGCACTCACACTGGACTCCTGGATGGGGGTTTAATGAGGCCTAACAGTAAGCGCGCAGAAAAGATGTCGCTAAGATGTCTTTCCGCTGGCGTAATAACATCCACTTATGACGGGACGAGCTGCGCACTGCACACGCATCGCAGCAATTAGTACTTCCCGCAATCGCTGCTGCCGGGGGCAATGCGCCACATCTGTCGCGTCGTCGGCACACGGGTTTTTTGAGGGCTGTGCGTCGAACAGCGCTTGCCCTATGATTGCTGCAATCCCTTAACCGACCACGGATGCAATCAGCGTGAACCTGCGGCGTTTGAAGTACTTCGTGAAGATTGTCGATATCGGCAGCCTGACCCAGGCGTCCGAAGTGCTGCATATCGCCCAGCCCGCGCTGAGCCAGCAACTGATCACGCTCGAAGACGAGTTTCAGCAGCAACTGCTGGTGCGCACGAAGCGCGGCGTGACGCCGACCGAAGCGGGCGCCACCCTTTACCGTCACGCGCAGCTGATCCTGCGGCAGTATGAGCAGGCGCAGGCGGACGTGAAGAGCGCCGGGCAAACCTTGTCAGGCCAGGTGTCCGTGGGTCTCGCGCCGGGCACGGGGGCGTCGGCCCTGTCCTTGCCGTTGTTGCGCACGGTGCGCGCCCGCCATCCGGACATCCTTCTGTATATCAACGAAAACTTCGGTACCACGCTTAGCGAGCTGATCATGAACGGGCGGATGGACATGGCCGTCCTCTATGGCGACAAGCCGGTCCACGGCCTGTCGTTCCAGCTTCTGATGAACGAGGAGCTGTTCCTCGTCGCGCCACGCAGCATGGGCATCACGCAGGAGCAGATCAACGTGACGGCCCTGCGCGATGTGCCCTTGCTGCTGCCGCGGCCCTATAACTATCTGCGCAAGTACGTGGACGAAGGCTTCGCGCGTGTCCAGATGATCCCCAAGGTGGTGGCCGAGATCGAATCGGCGTCGACGCTTTCGGCCGCCGTGGGCGCCGGCATCGGCGCCACGATCCTGCCGGACTCCACCGCGCGGGTCGTCGCGGCGGCGGGCGATATCGTCCAGTGCCGCATCGTTTCGCCGGTCATCAAGATCCCCCTCTCGGTCTGCCTGTCGGACCATCTTCCCCTTTCCGAGCCCGCCGCGGCCGTCAAGGACATCCTGCTGGAACTGGCGGGTGACCTTGCGCTCGACGTGCGTTCGGAGGCCGGCGCCGATACATAAGCGCGCCTTATCGCTACAAACCCAAACCGTCTTGGCGCATTTTTTATGCGCCAGATACATTGAGTCCAGCGTAGATCGTCCAGCTTGAGTGGAGCCGGACCGACTAGCCTTAACCAGGCCACGGACTCAGAAATGGATCTTCAGAAGATTAAGGGTCTCATTGACCTGCTGGCCGAATCGCGGCTTGCCGAACTCGAACTGATCGAGGGCGACGAGAAGATTCGGCTTGTCAAAACACATCGGCGCGCGACGTCCGATGCGAGCGAGGACATCCCTCGCTCCGCGCGTTCGACCCCCGCCGAGGAAGCGGGGCAGGCCGTCCCACCCGTCGCCGCTTCGACCACAGTGGATGCCACGGCGAGCGAGCCCCAGCTGGTCTGCGCCCCGATGTTCGGCATTGTTCATCTGACGCCGGCTCCCGGGGAGCCACCCTTCGTAGGCGTAGGCGATGCCGTTGAAGAAGGGCAGGCGCTCTGCACGATCGAAGCGATGAAGATGTTCAACGCGATCGAATCCGAGTTCAAGGGCAACGTCGTCGAGATTCTCGCCAGGCCGGGTGACGAGGTGGAAGCCGGCCAGCCGCTGTTTCGAATCAGATGATGGCCATGCGTACGAATCCATCGATGAATTGCCGCTCCGTTGTGGCGACGTGCCATTTCTTCCGGTCGGGCGACGATGTTTAACAAGGTATTGATTGCCAACCGCGGCGAGATCGCACTCCGAATCCAACGGGCGTGCCGTGAGCTGGGGCTCAAGACGGTCGCGATCTATTCGGAAGCCGATGCGGACGCACGCTACGTGCGGCTGGCCGACGAGGCGTTGTGCATCGGTCCCGCCGCGCCCGGGCAAAGCTATCTGAACCGTGGCGCGATCCTGTTTGCCGCGCATGTCAGCGGTGCGCAGGCCGTTCATCCCGGCTACGGCTTTCTTTCGGAAAACGCCGACTTCGCCGAAGAAGTCGAAGCGGCAGGGCTGAGTTTCATCGGTCCGGAACCGCGCTCCATCCGGACGATGGGCGACAAGGTCGCGGCCAAGCGCGCCATGCGCGCAGCCGGTGTGCCCTGCGTTCCGGGCCCGGACGGCGGCTTGCCCGATGATCCCGCAGCGATCCTTAAGGTCGCCGAAGCGATCGGCTTTCCCGTTATCGTCAAGGCGGCCGGGGGCGGCGGCGGGCGCGGGATGCGGGTGGTGCAGAGTGCCGGGCAGTTGCTGGAAGCGGTCTCGGTGACGCGCGAGGAAGCGCGCCGCGCTTTCGGCAAGCCCGAACTGTACGTCGAGAAGTTTCTCGAGCATCCGCGCCACGTCGAGATTCAGGTCCTGTGCGACACCCATGGCAATGCGCTGTGGCTCGGTTCGCGTGACTGTTCGCTGCAGCGGCGTCATCAGAAGGTACTGGAAGAAGCACCGGCGCCAGGCATCGATCCGGGGCTGATCAGGCAGGTCGGCGAGCGCTGCGTGGAGGCATGCCGGCAGACCCGCTACCGCGGCGCGGGCACGTTCGAATTCCTGTTCGAGAACGGCGAGTTTTACTTCATCGAAATGAACACGCGCCTGCAGGTCGAACATCCGGTGACAGAGATGACCTCCAGCATCGACATCGTCAAGGAACAGATTCGCATTGCGCAAGGCCATGCGCTGACGATCCGGCAATCGGACATCCGCACCAATGGCCATTCGCTCGAATGCCGTATCAACGCCGAGGACCCTTTCACTTTCTTGCCGTGTCCCGGCAAGATCACAGCGTGGGAATTGCCGGGAGGAAACGGCGTGCGGATCGATTCGCACATGAGCAGCGGCGTCGTGGTGCCGCCGTATTACGACTCGCTGATCGGCAAGCTCATCACCTACGGCGCGAGCCGCGAGGAAGCCCTGGTGCGCATGCGTCTCGCACTCTCGGAGATGCGCATCGAAGGCATTCGTACTAATGTGCAGTTGCATCAGGCCATACTTGAAGACGAGGGTTTTTGTGCGGGCGGCGTCGATATTCACCATCTGGAACGCTGGCTTGCAAACAGGAAACCGACATGACGTGCATCATCGAACATGCATCGATCGCGTACGCCGGCACGGCCGGACAGATGCGACTGGATTCAGAAAGGACCGCCCACGCGATGAAACAGGACGATTCGGACCCTCCGCTTTGCATCAGCATGCTGGGCACGACGGCGATGCTCTTCGAAGCGCCCGGCGCGCTCGATCTGCGTGCGCAACGCCGCATCTGGACGCTGGCGCGCGAGGTCGAATCGTGGCCGGGTGTGCGTGAGGCGGTGCCGGGCGTGACCAATCTGATGCTGACGTTCTCCACGCCGCCTGCCGATCCGGGCTCGCTCGACGCCGCTTTGCGCGACGCGTGGGCCGCGGCGGGCGAACTGCAGATTGAAGGCAAAGTGGTGGAGCTGCCGGTGGAATACGGTGGCGAGTTCGGGCCGCATCTGCACGACGTGGTGGCCCACACCGGCTTGTCCGTGGATGAGGTCGTGCAGTTGCATTGCGCGCCGCTCTATACCGTCTTCGCACTCGGCAGCCACCCAGGCTACTGCTACCTCGGCGGCATGGATCCGCGTATTGCCACTCCGCGCCGCAAGGTGCCCGTGCTTGGCCTGCCAGGGGGCGCTGTGTCGATCGGCGGCGTGCAGACGGGCGTTTCGGCCTCCACAGGGCCCAGCGGTTGGAACACCATCGGCCATACCTCGATGTCCTTCTTCGATCCGATGCGCGACAATCCGGCTACCCTGGCACCCGGTGACATGATTCGTTTTCGCGTCGAGAGGATCGTCTCATGATCGAGATCCTGTCTTCCTCAGCACTTGCCACGGTGCAGGACCAGGGGCGTGAGGGTTATCTGCGCTACGGTGTCGGCACGGCCGGCGCGATGGACCGGTTGGCACTCTCGGTCGGCAACCTCCTGCTCGGCAATCCCGAGGACGCGGCGGGCATCGAAATTCCGATGTTTCCGTTCCGCATTCGCTTCCTTGAAGACACCGCTTTCGCGATCACCGGCGCCGATTGCGCCGCGCGTCTGGGCGAGCGTTCGGTGCTCCCCTGGTGGACCGCGCAGGCAAGCAAAGGCGACGTCCTGACGATCGGCGTACCGGCAAGCGGCACGCGCTGCTATCTGTCGCTCGCAGGGGGTGTCGACGTGCCTGTCGTGCTCGGTTCGCGCAGCACGCAGTTGCGCGGGCAGTTCGGCGGCTACAACGGGCGCCAGTTGCAGAAAGGCGATGTGGTGCAGGCTGTCGGCCTCGAGCAGGCTGCGCCGCTATATGAGCTGGCCCGCGAAGCCGGGTTCGGCACCGTGCCGCCTGAGTTTTCGATACCCCGTCCGCTGGCCGTCCCTGAGGCCGAGGCGACCGAAACGGTGGTGCGTGTGCTGCCCGCCGCCGAATACGACTGCTACCAGCCGGAATCGCTCGCTGCGTTCTGGAGCGAAGGATGGAAGGTGACGCCGCAGAGCGACCGCTACGGCTACCGCCTTGCAGGTCCGACGTTGAGCGCGGTGCGTGTAATCGAAAAGCGCTCGCACGGCATCGTGCCCGGCGTGATTCAGGTGCCCCACAACGGCCAGCCGATCATCCAGTTGCGCGACGCGCAGCCGTCGGGCGGTTACCCGAAGATCGGCACCGTTATCGAAGCAGACCTGTGGCGGCTCGCGCAGGCTCGCATCGGAACGAAGCTCCGTTTTGTGCAGACCACCTATCCTGAAGCGGTGGCCGCACTCGAAGACGTGGAGCGCTATCTCGCCAAGGTTCGCAACCTGGTCGACCTTTTTCGCGGGTCCAGACACTGAAACATGACACAGAAAATCGAAGTACAGGTCAGCGAACTTCGGCAGATCACCTCGTGGCTGACTGAGGTCGATATCGAATTCGTCGAGATCAGCAGGCCTGGAACGACTATTCGGCTAACCGCAGAGGCGCAGCAGCGCGGTGCCTCGCACGAATCGCCGCTGCCGGCGGTGCCGGGCGGAGGTACCGCTGCAGCGGCCCATGTGCTGGAAGGTGCGCAGAAGCAGGTGACTACGGTGACGGCCAGTTCGGTGGGGATTTTTCTGGTCGCGCATCCGGCGCGCACCACGCCGTTCGTGAGCGTCGATGATCACGTCTTGCGGGGCGATATTGTCGGCCTGCTGCAGATTGCTCAGTTGTGCGTGCCAGTTCTCGCGCCGATCGACGGTCGTGTCCTGCGGGTACTTGCGACGCACGGCGATAAGGTGGGTTACGGAACGCCGTTGTTCGTGCTGGCAGCTTCGGCATAGGGGTAAATCGGGATCAGACAATGGAGAGTGAAGAGTGGAAATCGACCTGAACGCCGACCTCGGCGAAGGCTTCGGCCCGTACACCATGGGCGAGGATGAAGCGATGCTCGATATCGTCTCGTCCGCCAACGTGGCCTGCGGCTACCATGCAGGCGATCCGGTCATCATGGACAAGACGGTCCGCATGGCACTCGCGCGGCAGATCGAGATTGGCGCGCATGTCGGCTTTCCCGATCTGCTGGGCTTCGGCCGGCGGCAGATTCAGGCCGATCCGCTGGAACTGGCCAAGTACGTGCTCTATCAGATGGGGGCATTGGCCGGGATCGCGAAGGCAGCGGGGCACCGCGTCACGCACATGAGCTTTCACGGTGCGCTCGGCAACATGGCCGCTGCGTCGTACGAACTGGCCGAGCCGCTGGTGTGGGCGGTGGCCGAGTTCGATCGTGACCTCATCATCAGCGTCTCGACCAACACGGAAATCGAGCGTGCCGCCGACAAGGTAGGCATCCGCACGGCCAACACTTTCCTCGCCGATCGCGCTTACGACGATCAGGGCGCGCTCGTCTCGCGCAAGCTGGAAGGCGCCGTGATCAAGGATCGCGCCGCGGTGCTTGCGCGCGTCAAGGAACTGCTTGAAGACGGGACGATTACGACGGTCACGGGCGGCAAGCTCAAGGTCGCAGTGCAGTCGATTCTGTTGCACGGCGATACGCCAGGCGCCGTCGAACTCGCACGCACGGTGCGCGCGGGAATCGAAGCGGCGGGTGGACGGGTCGTGCCGGTATCGAAGCTGGTGCGCTGAACAGTGCGCAAGCCGATCTGGCGCGTCATAAGGTCGACTTATCCCTACAAATCCATTTCGTCTTGGCGTGCGGTTTTCACGCCGTATACATTGAATCTCAAGGTTGCCGTCATTCGAACCGCGATAGATTCAGAACCACAAAATAGAGGTAATTCATGCCGTTTTCAGACTATAAAACCGCGCTGGTGACTGGTGCTTCTACCGGAATGGGTGCGGCAATCGTCGAGCGCTTTTGCCGGGAAGGACTCGAGGTTCATGCGCTTGCACGCAACGCGGATCGTCTGAATGAACTGGCCGAGCGCACCGGGTGCATTCCGCATGCGATCGACGTCTCCGATCTGCCTGCCGTGACGAAGCTGACGCAAGAAGTGCCGTTCGATATCGTCGTGAACAATGCCGGCGTGTCGCGCAAAGGCTCGATTCTGGATGCGAATGTCGAAGACATCGACGTGCAGGTGGAAGTGAACCTGCAAGCAGTGCTGCACATTGTGCGTCTCACCATGCCGGGCATGGTGGCGCGCGATCGCGGTCATATCGTCAACATCAGCTCGATTGCGGCCATCTACAACTTCAACGGCAACTCGATCTATCACGCGACCAAGGCGGGTATTCATGCGCTGTCGCGTCAGTTGCGGGTGGATGCCACTGGCAAGCGGGTGCGTATCACCGAGATCTGTCCAGGCCGCGTTGCGACCGATATCTTTGGCCACGTGCATGGCGATATCGAAGAAGCACGCAAGAAGTTCATCGACGGCTTCGAATTGCCGCTCCCGTCCGATATCGCCGACGCGATTGCGTTCGCGATCGCCGCGCCACTGGCCGTCAACATCAGCAACATGGAAATTTTGCCGACGCTGCAGGTGCCCGGCGGCCTGACGACGATCAAGCGTGAGCCTGTTGATCACGCAGATTGATCGAACGCGTCCGGCATGCGCAAGAACATCATCTGAATCCAACCAAGGAGCTGTCCCATGCGAGCATCGGTCCTCGTTACCCGTGCGTCGTTTCCCGACATCGTTGATCGTCTGCGGGTGCATTTTGATGTGACCGATAACCCTGATGACACCGTCTGGACCCAACCCGAACTCATCGCGCACCTGCAAGGCAAAACGGCCGCGGTGACGGCGGGCAGCGACCGGATCGACGCTACCCTGCTCGACGCCTGTCCGCAGTTGCGGGCCGTCTGCAATATCGGCGTGGGTTACAACAACGTCGACGTCGACGCTTGTACGGCACGTGGCGTACTGGTCACGAACACGCCGGACGTCCTCACCGGCACGACCGCCGACTTCGGCTTCGCGCTGATGATGGCAGCCGCGCGGCGCATCACGGAGTCGGAGCGCTTTCTGCGCCGCGGCGAATGGATCAAGACGGGGCGTTACGACATGTTCGTCGGCGGCGATGTGCATGGCGCGACCCTGGGGATTCTCGGCATGGGCCGTATCGGCCAGGCCATCGCGCGACGTGGCGCCCTGGGCTTCGGCATGCAGGTGATCTATCACAACCGCTCGCCGCTCGCGCCTGAAGTCGAGGCAAGTTGCCAGGCGCGTTACGTCGACAAGGACACGCTGCTGCGCGAATCCGATCACCTGATCATCGTCGTGCCGTATTCGGCGAGTTCGCATCACGCTATCGGCGCGGCGCAGCTCAAGCAGATGAAGTCGTCGGCGACGCTGACCAATATCGCACGCGGCGGCGTGGTCGACGATGCCGCGCTGGCGGTTGCGTTGGCCGAGGGCAGCATCGCAGCGGCAGGCCTTGATGTCTTCGAGGGCGAGCCGGCGCTGAATCCCGCACTGCTCGAGTTGAGCAATGTGGTTCTGACGCCGCATATCGGCAGTGCCTCGGTCGCCACCCGGCGGGCCATGGCGGCGCTTTGTGTAGACAATCTGATCGCCGCACTCGGACTGGGTAATACGCCGGGCAAGCCGCCCACCCCGATCAATCCGCAAGTGCTGACGCACGCGGCGGCCACCGTCTGAGCGTGCCGTAACGCGACACAGGCGGCACTGGCCTGCGCGTTTGAGTGTTACGCGCTTTTGCCTCGACGCAAAAGCGCGCTTAAAAAAGCAGGGTGGCTGGAAACGCCCCCTGTCATGGAGACAAAAGTCATGCAAAGCCCGGTCCATCAGGTTGTCCGCCGGTCGTCACCCGCATCATTCGCGAAACTTATTGCGCCAGAAGAAAGGCCTCTGCAAGGGTCTATTTTCGCGAGCTAGTATGAATTCAACGTGGGAGCAGACGGCATTTCCGCTTTCAAAGACGATGTGACTGCTGATCATGCAATGCAGCGAACATCGGTCCGATCCGAATCATTGGGGCGTGCAATATGAAACTTCATTTTGACCTGGCGACGGTGCTGCAAGGCGACTACGGCGCGCTCTTCCTGCACGGTGTCGAACTCACACTCGCGATGGCCGTATTGGCGTGGCTTCTCTCGCTGGTGGTGGGGATTCTGCTGACGTTGATCCGCCTGACCAACAATCGTGCCGCGACTGCCTTCGTGTCAGCGTTCGTGGCCTACCACCGCAATGTGCCGATGCTGGTCCAGATCCTGTTCTGGTACTTCGGCATTTCGAATGTCTTGCCGCAAGGTTTGCAGGATCTGCTGAACCAGTACAACGGCCAGTTCGTGTTTGCCGTGATTGCGATCGGCCTGTGCAGCGCGGCTTACCTCTCCGAAGATATTCGCAGCGGCCTGCGTGCCATTCCTTATGGCCAGTACGAAGCCTCGCGCGCGTTGGGCCTGAATTTTGTCAGCGGCCTGCGCTACGTCGTTCTGCCCCAGGCCCTGCGCAATGCCATTCCGCCGATGGTCAACCACGCCGTCCTGCTGTTCAAGAACACGAGTCTTGCGATGGCAATCGGAGCAGCCGAGCTGACCTACGTCACGCGGCAGATTGAAAACGAAACGTTCCTCTCCTTCGAGTCGTATTTTGTCGCGACGGTGGTCTACCTCACGATCTCGCTCGTCATCATGCTGGCGGGAGCGAAGCTCGCGACGCACTACCGCATTCCGGGAGTGAAGTGATCATGTTGCAGATCCTGCGCGACAACTGGACGCTGCTGCTGATCGGGCAGTATCCGCATGGCCCGCTGGGCGGCATCGTCCTGACGATACTGCTGTCGCTGTCGGCACTCGTCATTGCCTTTCCGCTGGGCATCCTCGTGGCGCTTGCGCGGATCAGTCCGTTCCCGCTTCTGCGTGCGCCGGCTACGGGCCTGGTCTATATGGTGCGCGGCATCCCGTTGTTGATGGTGATTTTCTGGGTGTACTTTCTCGTGCCCGTGCTTACCGGCTATCCGGTCACGGGCTTCGTGACGATGCTGTGCGCCCTGGTGGTCTACGACTCGGCGTATCTGGGCGAAATCATCCGTGCCGGTATCGAGGCGCTTCCGAAAGGCCAGGTCGAAGCATCGCGCGCGCTCGGCATGAGCTACCTGGGGACGATGCGCGCGATCATCCTGCCGCAGGCGCTTTATAACGTACTGCCAAGCATGGTCACGCAGTTCGTTTCGACGGTGAAGGAAACTTCGCTCGGCTACATCATCAACGTCCAGGAAATCTCGTTCGCGGCCGACCAGATCAACAACCGGCTGCTGACGAAACCGTTCTCCGTGTATCTGATTCTCGCGCTGAGCTACTTCGTGCTGTGTTATGCGCTGACGCGCTTCGCGCGCCATCTGGAGCGCCGCGTGACGAAGAAGCGGGCGGGTTCGACTGCGAGGAACAGCAAGGTGGCCTCGGCCTCTCTGCCTGATCCGCTGCCTAGCGAGAACTAGGCGTCCCACTATCCAAGGAATTCGCATGATCAAGTTTTCCAGCGTCAACAAATGGTACGGCGAATATCACGCACTCGTGGATGTGAACGCCGAGGTTCGCAAGGGCGAAGTGGTCGTCGTGTGCGGACCGTCCGGCTCCGGCAAATCGACGCTGATTCGCACGGTCAACCGGCTCGAGGAAATCGATCGCGGACAGATTTCGTTCGATGGCCAGAATATTCACGACCGGAAGCTCAGTCTGAATGCTTATCGAAGCCGCATCGGCTTCGTGTTTCAGCAGTTCAACCTGTTTCCGCATCTGTCGGTGCTGGAGAACATCACGCTCTCGCCGATGCGTGTAAACGGTCTGAAGCGCGCGAACGCCGAGCGTAAGGCGGCCGATCTTCTGGCACGCGTGGGACTGTCCAACAAGGCGAGCGCCTATCCGCCGCAACTCTCGGGGGGCCAGCAGCAGCGCGTGGCGATTGCCCGTGCGCTGGCTATGGACCCTCCCGCGATGCTGTTCGACGAACCGACCAGCGCGCTCGACCCGGAGATGGTGGGTGAAGTCCTGAACGTAATGAAGAGCCTGGCCCAGGAAGGCATGACGATGATGTGCGTCACCCACGAGATGGGTTTCGCGCGCGAAGTGGCCGACCGGGTCTGGTTCATGGATGCCGGCAAGATTCTGGAGACGGCGCCGCCCGAAGAGTTCTTTTCACGCCCGCAGCATGCGCGTGCGCAGCGATTCCTGTCCGATCTGCGTACGCATTGACGATTCGATGTAGACATCTTGTACCACCTGGCTGATCGATAGCCTTACTCATATAACTCAGGAGCATGACGATGCAAGGGAAGAAGTTTGTTGCGGGGCTGTTAGTCCTTGGTGGTACGGCTGCATGTTTGACTCCTGCTTACGCGGATCAACTGGCTGATATCAAGAGCCACGGCGAGTTGACCTGCGGTGTCTATTCGAACGTCGAACCGTTTTCGTATCCGGATGCGCAGACACGCCAGCTCGAAGGCATGGATGTCGACCTCTGCAATGGGATCGCCAAACAACTGGGCGTCAAGGCGAAGCTCGAACCGCTGGCTGTGGAGGCGCGTATTCCGCAACTGAAGCTTGGACGCGTCGATGTGGTCGTGGCTAACCTGGCCTATACGAAGACGCGCGCAACGCAGATTGCATTCAGCGATGCTTACTATTCGACCAAGGAAGTGCTGGTCGTCAAGAAAGCCGATGCGACGAAGAAATTGACTGACTTCGCTGGACAGAAGATCAGTGCCGCGGACGGTTCGACTTCCGCGCAGTCGATTCCTTTGTCCATCAAGGATGGCCAGGCGGTGACCTTCCATGATACGAGTTCGGCGTTCCTCGCGCTTGAGCAGGACAAGGTGAAGGGCTTCGTCACGAACCAGATGACTGCCATCAAGATCACGAAACAGGTTGACGGCACGGATGGCGCGGTCGCGATCGCTTCCGAGCCGATGTTGATCGAGCCGATCGCGGTGGGCCTGCGTCAGAACGAACCGGCGATGCTCGATGCGGTCAACAAGGCGCTGGCGGCGATGGAGCAGAGCGGCGAGATGAGCGGTGTGTTCAATAAATGGCTGGGTCCGAAGACTCCGTACGGCCTCGTGCGGACCGACAAGGTCACGCCGATCAGTCAGCTCAAGTTCACGCCGGTGTCGTGAAGAGACGCATTGAAATGTGCCGCACCCTGGCGCCTTGTGCGCCGGTGCGGTAAAACGGTGTCTTTAGCAAGGACGCAAAGGATCTGAGTTGAAGAATATCTTGGGGATGTTCGATCTGTCGGGCCGCCGTGCCTTGATTACGGGTTCGAGTACCGGGATCGGTTATGCATTGGCAACAGGACTTGCCGCAGCGGGGGCTGAGGTCGTTCTGAACGCTCGCAGCGAGGCGCGCCTGAACGACGCTGTCGGCCGGCTGAATGCCGACGGTGCAACCGCGCACGCCGCCAGCTTCGATGTGACGTCGCCGGGCGAAGTGGAGGCGGCGATCGGGCGTATCGAACGGGAGATCGGCCCGATCGATATTCTGGTCAATAACGCGGGCATGCAACGGCGCGCACCCCTCGAGCAGTTTTCCCATGCACAGTGGGAAGAGCTCATGAAGACGAACGTCGAAAGCGTCTTCCTGGTGGGGCAAGCGGTGGCGCGTCATATGATCGAACGTAAGCGCGGCAAGATCATCAACATTTGCTCGGTGCAGAGCGAGTTGGGTCGGCCGAATATCGCCGCTTACACGGCGAGCAAAGGCGCGGTGAAAATGTTGACCAAGGGCATGGCCATCGACTGGGGCCAGCATGGCATTCAGGTCAATGGTCTGGGACCGGGGTATTTCAAAACCGAACTGACTGAAGCGCTAGTCAACGACGAGAAGTTCAGCGCGTGGTTGATCGGACGCACGCCTTCGCGGCGCTGGGGTGAAGTCGAAGACCTCGTCGGGGCGGCGGTATTCCTCGCAAGCGACGGGTCGAACTTCGTGAACGGTCACATTCTTTACGTGGACGGCGGAGTCACGGCGACGCTGTGATCGGCAGCGTGCGACGCCGGACCTCATACCATCTGTATCAATCGCGCTGATGGGTCGCATTTGAGTAATTGATTTCAGGAATACGTGGCCAGGCTCTAGAGTCAAGGCATGCAGTCAACCTTCTCTCTGGAGTCAGACATGAAAGCCTGGATGCTCGATGAACCCGGCCAACCGCTCGCCCTGCGCGAGGTCGCACAACCGCAGCCGCGTCGCGGCGCAGTGCTGGTGCGGATGGAAGCGGCGCCGCTTTTGAGTTACACGCGCAGCTACGTCGAAGGAAAGCTGCCCTATGCATACCCGCCGGGGCCGTTTTCACCCGGCACGAACGGTGTGGGCCGGGTAGAGGCGGTCGGTGAGGGCGTAGTGGCATTCCACGCCGGTCAACGCGTTGCGGTGAATCCCTACTGGGTGGCGGATGAAACCGTGCGCGAACCTGCTCAGGCGCTGCTCGGCCTGACAGCGATCAGCGCGGACAGCGGTGTGTTGCTGGCTGATTTCCCGCACGGCACGTTGCGCGAGCTGGCCGAGTTTCCTGCTGCGACGCTGATCGCGCTCGATGGCCTCGAAGACGTTTCAGCCACGCGGCTTGCGGTGCTCGGCAAGTTCGCGGTGCCGTTCGGCGGGCTGCGGCGCGGCCGGCTGACGGCGGGTGAAACCGTCGTGATAAACGGCGCCACCGGTTATTTCGGATCGTCCGCGGTACTCGCTGCGCTCGCGATGGGCGCGACCCGTGTGATCGCGCTGGGCCGGCGGCCTCAACCGCTGCAGGCGCTCGTCGAACTGGGGCGAGGGCGGGTCATACCGGTCGTATTGACGGGGGATGCCACCCAGGACGCTGCCGAGATTCGCACCGCGTCGGGCGGCGGTGCGGATCTCGCGTTCGACATGGTTGGCCAGGCAACCGATCCTCAGGCGACGCTCGCCGCGCTGCGCAGCTTGCGCCGCGGCGGCCGGCTCGTGCTGATGGGCAGCATGCAGGTGGACTTGCCGATCGCGTACCAGGAGATGATGCTAAACAACTGGGAGTTGATCGGCAATTTCATGTACACGCGTGCCGATTATCTTGCGCTGGTTGCACTGGTAGCGTCGGGCCAGATACCGCTCGACGCGGTCGAGCTGCAGTCGTATTCATTCGCCGCTCTTGAGGCGGCGATAGACGCCGCAGGACAGATGGCAGGGCTGCAATGCACGGTGGTGGATTTCGCGTGAGAGTAGCAAGGCTGCGCGTGCGTGGATGCCGATGCCTGTAGAAGGCGTCGGCATCCGGCAGACCGTCGCTATGCCGAGATCAATGCAGTGATCTGTTCGGCAGTGAGCGCGTTGCGATAGATGCGGAACTCATCGATCAAGCCGTTGAAGTAGGGGTCTGCTGCAAACTGCGAACGGCCGATCCAGTTCTGGTTGGTACTTTCCACGAGGTACGGCGCGAACGACATTGCCGTATTGGAGCCGATGGCGTTGCCATTCAGGTACAGCGTACCGACACTGCCCGACAGCGTTACCGCGACATGCGCCCACTGTCCGGTGGGCAGCGCGACATTGCCGTTGATGTCCTGCTCGCCCGCGCTGCCGTTGAGTGTGATCGCAAAGCGCGCGATGCCCGTGTTGGCGCGGGGTGTCAGCATCATGTAGCGGCCCGTGCCGCTGCCGAAGTCGAATATGCGTTCCCAGTTCTTCGACGCGTTCCAGTACACCCAGGCCGCGATCGTGAAGTCGGAGACGTCCGCAACGATGTTGGCGGGCAGGCTGACATAGCCTGTGTTGCCGTCGAGCGATACAGCATGGCCTTGCTTGCCGGCCGCCCAGGTCGCACCGCCGGTTAGTGTACCCGTGTGCCCTTTGCCGCTTGAATCGGCCGCATTCGTGCCGCTGCCTTCGTCGAAAGTCAGGTAGGTCTGCAGTTGTACGGCGGTGATGGCGACCGCCTCGTTCGACGCGGCTGTTTCACCGGACGGCGTCTGCGCAGTCACGACGTAGTAATAGGTTCCTGCTGCGAGGCCACTGTCCGTATAGCTGAGCAGATCGGTGACGCCGCTGGCAATGGTCGTGTAGGGGCCGCCGGATGCAGTGCCGCGCTGCACGTTATAGCTCGTTGCATAGGCCGTACCCCACCACGACAGGGTGACCTGTCCCGCGCTTGAGGTCGCGGCGAGCCCGCTCGGCGGCACGCCGTTGGCGATGGCGTCCAGCGTGCAGGTCAGCGTTCCATAGCCCAACTGGTCGTAACCGCCGCTGGTTGATCCATAGTTGCCTCCGCCGCCTTCCGGCTGGACCAGCACGGCGAACTTCTGCGTATAAGGTGCGGCCATGCCCTTGCGGTTGACGTAATGGTTGTAGACGAGGGCCCAACAAGGCCGCGCGGTACCCTGAGCAGAGGTTGAAAACCCGGTCTGATTGACATTGTCGACGTTGTTGTAGCGCACGAAGGGCACCGTGTAATAGGTCGTGCCCGATTCGATCAGATTGCTTTTCGCAACGTATTCAGCCCCCATGAGGAAGCGGTTGTTGTCGTAGCCGTAGAGATCGACACCCTGATTCCAGGCCATTTCGCAGATCGCGCCTGCCAGCGCGATGCCGAGTGTGGCGTGCCCCTGGTCACGTCCCGATTCCTGCCATTGGCCGAGATAGCCCGGATGCACGTAGTAGACCGCCTGCAGGATGCAGCCGTTGCCGGGGCCGCTCTGGAAGAACGTAACGGCTTCGTCGAAGAGCGACTGGTTATCGCACAGCACGCCGATGGCCATGATCGATGCCAGGTTGCACAGATCCCAGTTGGCCCAATAGTGCGTCTCCTGGGTGTTGTTGTGCCGGTTGATGAAGTCGTGGTTGATCGGATAAAAGATGCTGGACATCATGTTCTGGAAGCGTGCGAAGTCGGCGGCTGCCCAACCCGAATACGTGCGCATGATTTCGCCAGCATTGGCAAATTCGTAGCCGTAAATGCCGGCGGCAAGATCGACATTCGTATCGCCGCCCAGTGCGGTCAATGCGGACGACCAGGCGTTCATGATCTGCACCGCCTTGTCGGCATACGCCGTTGCGCCCGTCACTTTCCAGCGCAACGCGCAGGCGTACGCGGCTGCGATGTCGTTGTACAGCAAAGTGTAGTTCTGCGAATGCACGCCGTCGCTGCCCCGGTAGACGACCGCCTGCGGGCGGGGCGAATAGGACAGGCTCGCGTGACTGTTCGCGATCAGGATGTTCCAGCTATCTATCCACGGAGAAGCTTGCGCCGCGACCTTCTGGCTCATCCGGTCAAAATCGCTCTGGGTGTGCAGCAAGCCCGGATGCACGAACGTGCCGGTGGAGGAACTGCTTTGCGCCAGATCCGATGTCGTCGTCGCGGATCTGGGCGCTTCGGATGTCTGCGCCGCCTGATCGGACGACGTTCCCACTCCCTCGCCACCACATGCCGACAGCGCCAGGGCGCCCAGGCTGTAAAGAAACGTGCGGCGCGAAATGCTTGCAGCAATTTGTGCCTGCATGGCGAGACTGTCTGACTGTCCGGACTGCGTCTCCGATGTGCCCGGATTCGCAACGATTCTTTGTGTATCGACCAGCCTCGGTTTCGACCTCTTCATACCCTTCACACTCCTGAATAGTTGGCAAACGTTTGCGCTCGGGCCCGCGACGTTCCTCCTCCGGACTGAACGGCGGACCACTTCATTGCGGGTGCTTTCCATGCGGCACCCAGTACTTTGCATTCCTATTTTTTATAGAAACGCCTGGTACGGGTATGCATTCGATTTACGACATCAAATCTTAATGCCGATGCAGATCGATTTATTCCGGCTATTCAATACGCCAGATACGGCGGATTGGATTTGCCGCGGTGGCGAAGTCTGCCTACGATCGCCACCTCTTTTTGTAAACGGCGGATATCACGCGGCCTGAAGGGTAAATGTTAGAGTTATTTTATCTGGTAAGAAATAAATTTCGCGATTGTTGGATTTGGTAAAGAAATTCAATTGGAGATTCAGAAAATCCTTATAAAAGTCTCAGGATTTATTTGGCTTTTGACGACCGAAATTCGGTGGGAGGAGTGACTGAAGATATGCGTCGAGCTCGGTCGATGCATTGGCGGAAGGTGGGCGTTGCGACCCGGCAGGCATCGCGTTGCGAGCCTGCCGGTGAGTGGATTCGACGCCGCGGGTTAGCAGGGCATGGCCGCTACCGTTGCCGTCGTATTTTCAATGCGAGTGGCGAGGCACCTCGGCGCCGCGGCATCCCACCAGGAAGTCGAAGTCGCAACCCTGATCGGCTTGCAGAACGTGATCGACATAAAGCTGTCGGTATCCGCTCGTATCAGCCGGCGACTTCTGCTGCGATTCTGCCCAGTCGGCCAGACGCGCGGTCAGTTCTTCCGCGCTGACGTCCAGGTGGAGCCGTCCGGCGAGGGCGTCCAGTTCGATCCAGTCGCCTTCGCGGACCACGGCGAGCGGGCCGCCCGCCCGCGCTTCCGGCGACACGTGCAGCACGACGGTGCCGTAAGCGGTGCCGCTCATGCGCGCATCCGAGACGCGCACCATGTCCGTCACACCTTGCGCGAGCAGCTTCGGCGGCAAGCCCATGTTGCCCACTTCGGCCATGCCCGGATAACCCTTCGGCCCGCAATTCTTCATCACGAGCACGGAGTCTGCGGTCACGTCGAGGTCGGGGTCGCCGATGCGTGCCTTGTAGTCGTCGAAGTTTTCGAACACGACAGCGCGGCCGCGGTGCTTGAGCAGCGACGCCGTGGCGGCGGAAGGCTTGAGCACCGCGCCATTCGGTGCGAGGTTGCCGCGCAATACGCAGAGCCCACCGTCGGCGACGAGAGGTTTGTCCAGAGGACGAATCACTTCGTCGTTATAGAGCGGGGCTTCCTTGTTGTTGTCCCACAGCGACTGACCATTCGCGGTCAACGCATCCGGATGAGGCAGCAGGCCCGCTTCGCCGAGACGTCGAAGCACCGCAGGCAAGCCGCCCGCATAGTAAAACTCTTCCATCAGGAAGCGGCCCGACGGCTGCAGGTCGACGAGCGTCGGCGTGCCGCGGCCCACGCGGGTCCAGTCGTCGAGTTCGAGGTCCACGCCAATCCGCCCGGCAATCGCCTTCAGATGGATCGCTGCATTGGTGGAGCCGCCAATCGCGGCATTCACGCGAATCGCGTTCTCGAATGCTTCGCGCGTCAGCAGCTTCGACAGGCGCAGATCGTCAAGCGCCATTTCGACGATACGCATGCCGGACATATGGGCGAGCACGTAGCGGCGTGCATCCACAGCAGGAATCGCGGCGTTATGCGGCAACGTCACGCCAAGCGCCTCGGCCATGCAGGCCATGGTCGAAGCGGTGCCCATCGTATTGCAGGTACCCGCCGAGCGCGACATGCCGGCTTCAGCGGACATGAATTCATGCAGAGAGATCTTGCCTGCCTTGACCTGCTCGCTCAGTTGCCACACAACGGTGCCGGAGCCGATGTCACGGCCTTGATGCTTGCCGTTGAGCATCGGGCCGCCGCTGACCATAATGGCGGGCACGTCGCAACTCGCTGCACCCATCAGGAGCGCAGGAGTGGTCTTATCGCAGCCCGCAAGCAGAACAACCGCGTCGATCGGATTGCCGCGGATCGACTCTTCCACGTCCATGCTCGCGAGGTTGCGCGTAAACATGGCCGTGGGGCGCAGGTTCGACTCGCCGTTCGAGAAGACCGGAAACTCGACCGGGAAGCCACCTGCTTCGAACACCCCGCGTTTGACGTGCTCCGCGATCTTGCGGAAGTGCGCATTACACGGGGTCAGCTCCGACCACGTATTGCAGATGCCGATGATCGGTTTGCCCTGGAACTCGTGATCGGGGATGCCCTGATTCTTCATCCAGCTGCGGTACATGAAACCATTCTTGTCGGCTGTGCCGAACCACTGCGTCGAGCGCAACGCTCGTTTTTTGTCTGGCATGATGCCCTCCTGATCCCACATTATAGTAAGACTATTTGGAGTGTTCACTAGGGTATTCACGAATATTTGTGCCAAAACACCCGCAATATAGTGTGACTATTAAAAATTGTGATGGACGGCGCGACCTCGCTGGCGAGGCGTGGCCGGAAGCAGCGTAAAAATCATTGAGGCCAAAACATGCCAAAGCAAATTTCGGTGGGCCTGGTTGGCGTGGGCAAGATCGCGCGCGATCAGCATTTGCCGGCTCTCGCGGGAAACGACGGGTTCGAGCTCGTCGCCTGTGCCAGCCGCAACGCGCAGGTCGACGGCGTGCGCAACTACAAGACAGTGCAGGAACTGCTCGCGGCAGAGCCTGATCTCGATGCGGTCTCGCTTTGCGCCACGCCGCAAGTGCGTTTCGAGCAGGCACGTGCTGCCCTGCTGGCCGGTAAACATGTGATGCTGGAAAAGCCGCCCGGCGCGAGTGTCGTCGAGGTGACCGTTCTCGCCGCGCTGGCCCAGGAAAAAGGCTGCAGCCTGTTCGCTTCGTGGCATTCACGCTACGCGCCTGGGGTCGAGACCGCGCGGGCCTGGCTCGCACAGCGCGAGATCAAGTCGGTGACCGTCCTCTGGAAAGAAGACGTCCGCAAGTGGCATCCGAATCAGGACTGGATCTGGGAAGCGGGTGGCCTGGGCGTGTTCGATCCGGGCATCAACGCGCTGTCGATCATCACGCGCATCTTGCCGCGCGCGTTTTTCCTGAAGTCGGCCGAGCTATGGGTGCCGTCCAACCGGCAGACCCCGATTGCCGCCAACCTCAATTTCATCGACGACCACGATACGCCGGTTCGCGCAGAGTTCGACTGGCGCCATGGTTCTGAAGAACTGTGGCAGATCGAGGTGACGACCAGCAGCGGTGTGCTGCGTCTCTCGCAGGGCGGCAAGCAGTTGCATATCGACGGCGTGGCCGTCGACGTCGGCCCGGAACGCGAATATCCCGGCCTGTACGAGCGCTTTCATGAACTGATCACCGCGGGCCGCAGTGACGTCGATCTGCGACCGCTCGAGCATGTAGCCGATGCATTGCTGCTAGGTCACCGGCACGCGGTTGAAGCCTTCGTCGAGTGAACGCCGTGCGCCGAGTCACAAGTCTTAGACCACACGTAGTCAAACCCAAGTTGTATTCCAGGAGACCCAGATGAACCAGAAGCTTCGCCGATTGACCCTGTCCGCAGTTGCCGCGGCTGTCCTCGCGGTACCGTTCGCGGCCCAGGTTTCGGTGCGCGCAGATGAACCCCTCAAGATCGGCTTCCTTGTGAAGATGCCGGAACAGGCGTGGTTCATCAATGAACAGAAGGCCGCGACCGCTGTCGGTCAGAAGGATGGCTTCTCGGTAGTGAACATCGGCACGCCGGACGGCGAAAAGGTGCTGGCTGCAATCGATAACCTCGGTGCGCAAGGCGCCAAGGGCTTTGTGATCTGCGCGCCTGACGTGCGTCTCGGACCGGCAATCGAAGCACGCGCCAAGCGTTACAACATGAAGTTCGTCACCGTCGACGATCAACTGGTGGACTCGACGGGCAAGCCGCTCGGCGATGTGCCGCACCTCGGCATGTCGGCCATCAAGATCGGTAATCAGGTGGGCCAGGCAATCTCCGATGAAATGAAACGTCGCGGCTGGAAGCCGGAAGAAGTCGGCGCGCTGCGCATCACCGACTACGAACTGCCGACCGCCAAGCAACGCACCGACGGTGCCACGCAGTCGCTGCTCGCCAACGGCTTCAAGAAAGAAAACATCTTCGATGCACCGCAAAAGACGACGGATGACGAAGGCGGCTTCAACGCAGTCTCGCCGGTGCTTGCACAGCATCCGAACATCAAGAAGTGGGTGATCTTCGCGCTCAACGAAGAAACGGTGCTGGGCGGCGTGCGCGCGACCGAGCAGTTGCACATTCCCGCGTCCGATGTGATTGGCGTCGGCATCAACGGCGCTGGCGAAGCGTTCGCCGAGTTCCAGAAGAAGGAACCGACCGGCTTCTACGGCACGATCGCCGTCAGCTCGACGAACCACGGCAAGCAGAGCACAGAGAACCTCGTCGAGTGGATCAAGACGGGCAAGCAGCCGCCCGCCGATACGCAGACGACCGGTGAGTTGATGGTGCGCAGCAACTGGGAAAGCGTGCGCAAGGAACTCGGTATTTAAGCGTTCGAATGAGCGCTCGAAAGAGCGTGCACGTGAGCCTGCCCGCATGACGGGCAACACTCGCGGCGCGGGCGGCACACCTGAGGTGTTCAAGGTGTCCGCCCGCGCGTCGTATTCACCAGCAAGAGGCATTTGATGACGGTTTCCCAACCCGACGCGGCGCATCTGAGTTCCAGCGGTGCGGCGTCTGCTGCTGTGTCCAGCGCGGCTCCTGGCGGGAGTTCCGCAGATACCGAGGCGTATCTCCAGCTTGCCGGCATCACCGTGCAGTTTCCGGGCGTACTAGCGCTCGATCAGGTTTCGCTCGACGTGCGTCGCGGCGAAGTTCATGGTTTGATGGGTGAAAACGGCGCGGGCAAATCCACGCTGCTGAAAGTGCTCTCGGGCGTGAACCAGCCGGCCGCGGGCACGCTCGCGCTGAACGGCGTGGTGCAACAGTTCACCACCACCAAGGCTGCCATCGAGGCCGGCGTTGCGATCATCTATCAGGAACTGCATCTGGTGCCGGAACTGACGGTGGCAGAGAACCTGATGCTCGGTGCGCTCCCCAACCGTTTCGGTGTGCTTGACGAGAAGGCGCTGCTGGCACGTGCCATGCGCGAACTTGAGCGCCTCGGCGAAAAGATCGATCCGGCTCAGCAGGTCAAATATCTGTCTATCGGTCAGCGTCAGATGATCGAGATCGGCAAGGCGCTGATGCGCGATGCCCGCGTGATCGCCTTCGATGAGCCGACCAGTTCGCTCTCGTCGCGCGAGACGACGCAGCTGTTCCGCATCATCCGCGCGCTCAGGGCCGAAGGTCGCGCGATTATCTACGTCACGCACCGCATGGAGGAAGTCTATGAGCTGTGCGATCGCGTCACGGTGTTTCGCGATGGACACCATATCGACACCTTCGAAGCAGGTACGGGGCTTGATCGGGACCGCCTGATCAGTTGCATGGTGGGGCGCTCGATTGCGGATGTGTATGGTTACCGCACGCGTCCCACGGGCGATGTGCAACTGGAAGTGAAGGGTCTGATGGGAAAGGGGCTCAAGGAGCCCGCCTCGTTTTCCGCGCGCAAGGGTGAGATCGTCGGCTTCTTTGGCCTTGTGGGCGCGGGCCGGTCCGAATTGATGAAGCTGATCTACGGCGCGGTGAAACCGGCTGCTGGTGAGATTGTGCTGAGAGGCAAGCCGGTGCGCTTTACGACGCCGCGCGATGCGGTGCGAGCCGGCGTGGCGCTGTGTCCAGAAGATCGCAAGCAGGAAGGCATCGTCTCGATCGCGTCGGTCTCAGACAATCTGAACATCAGTTGCCGCCGCCACTTTAGCCGCTTCAACGTGCTCAACAGCCGCAAGGAAGCGCAGACCGCGAAGGAATTCATCGCGAAGCTGGCAATCAAGACGCGCAACGGCGAGACACCTATCGGCACGCTTTCGGGCGGCAATCAGCAGAAGGTGATCCTGTCGCGCTGGCTTGCCGAAGAGATCGACGTGTTCCTGATGGACGAACCGACCCGCGGCATCGACGTCGGCGCGCGCAGCGAAATTTACGGCCTGCTCTATGGGCTGGCCGAAGCGGGTCGCACGGTGATCGTCGTATCGAGCGACCTCGCAGAAGTCATTGGCATCGCGGACCGGGTGCTGGTGATGAAGGAAGGCCGCATCGTCGGCGATTTGCCGAAGGCCCAGGCGAGCCCAGACGCGCTGATCAAGCTCGCCCTGCCGCGCTAAGGCCAGACTGACCGAATGGAAACAGACACAATGCAAACACAAGAACCTACCAACACCGCAGCCACGAATCCGGCGTCCGGCGTCGCCACGCGTCCGCGCGCCATGCAGGCATGGGACTTCATCAACAAGTCAGGCATTGTGATGGTCTTCATCATACTGTTTGGCGCGTTGTCGCTGACCGTGCCGGATTTCATCAGCGCACGCAATATTCAGGGGCTTTTGCTCTCGGTTACGCTGATCGGTTCGATCTCGGTCACGATGATGTTCGTGCTGGCGCTCGGTGAAGTTGACCTGTCGGTGGCATCGATCGTCGCGTTCTCGGGCGTCGTGGCTTCGACGCTGATCACCGCGACGCATAGCGTGATGTTCGGCATCGCCGGCGGCGTGCTGGCGGGAGGCGCCGTCGGCCTCGTGAATGGCGTGCTCGTCGCACGCTACAAGATCAACTCGCTGATCGTGACCCTTGCCATGATGGAAGTGGTGCGCGGTCTCGCGTACATCACGTCGAACGGCGACGCGGTGATGATTTCCGAAGAAAGCTTCTTCGATCTGGGCGGCGGTTCGTTCCTCGGTATTTCGTTCCCGATCTGGAGCAACATCGTCGGCTTCGTCCTGTTCGGATTCCTGCTCAAAAAGACGGTGTTCGGCAAGAATGTGCTGGCTGTGGGCGGTAATAGCGAAGCCGCGTTGCTGGCGGGCCTGCCTGTTACGCGCATCAAGATCGTGGTGTTTGTACTGCAGGGCCTCGTCACCGGTTTTGCCGGCGTGATGCTCGCATCGCGGATGAGCCTCGGTGACCCCAAGACTTCGGTCGGCCTTGAACTCGGTGTGATCTCGGCGTGCGTGCTCGGCGGCGTCTCCTTGACGGGCGGCGTTGCAACAATCTCCGGCGTGCTCGTGGGCGTGCTGATCATGGGTTCGGTGCAGGACGCAATGAGCCTGCTGAACGTGCCAACGTTCTATCAATACCTGATTCGCGGCGGCATCCTGTTGCTCGCCGTGCTGTTCGACCGCTACCGGCGTAGCAAACGAGTGGGCTAAGCGGCTTTTGGGCCACCCCGCACGGCAAAAATCAATTACACGCCGGCGGGGACATCAAAAAATACGGGGAAGGACACGATGTTCAAGGACACCAGTATCCGCGGGAGCATCACGTTCGTCATCACGGCCTTTGTCGTGATCCTGCTGAGCGTGATCGGTATCAGCGTCGGCATGCTCGAGCTCACCAATGAAGGCATGAGCAAGATGGTCGAGGAGGATACCCGGATACTGGTCGATCTGAAGACCAGCAGCGAATTACTGCAACGGGTGCGCGTGTCGCTTGACAGCTATCACGCGCTGTACGGAGTCGGAGATCCTGAACCGCAGTTGCTCGTGAATGCCCGTCAGGATATCAAGGAGTCCGACCGGCAATTTGCCGACTATTTCGCGCACCAGCCAATGGATCCGGCGGTACGGGATCTGGCGACGCAGTTGCAGGGCAAGCGCAGTGCGTTTGTCAAACAGGCGTTGCTGCCCGCTTTCGATGCCCTCGAACAGATGGACTTTAGCGCCTTCAAGACGCTGCAAGGCAAGGAAACCAAAGCCTTGTCAGACGCCTATCAAAGCGCAATGTCCAGCCTCGAAAACGCGCTTACCGAGCGCGAAAGGGCCCGCTATACCGAAGCGCAGACACGTTTCAAGTCGATGGTCGGTGTGCTCGGTGGCGTCGCGGTCGTCGCGTTGCTGCTGGGCTTTCTTGCACGACACATCCTGATCGGCGCCGTCGTGCGACCGCTGGTACATGTCATCGCGCATTTTGAGCGCATCGCCTCTGGCGATCTGCGCGGCGAGATCACGATCGAACGTCAGAATGAAATGGGCGCGGTGTTCGCCGGCCTCAAGAAAATGCAGCACGCCCTGGTGACGACGGTGGCGACTGTGCGCAGCAGCACGGAATCGATCAACGTCGGTGCGCAGGAGATCGCCTCGGGCAATAGCGACCTGTCCCATCGTACGGAGCAACAGGCGGCGTCGCTCGAACGCACCGCGTCCAGCATGGAGCAGCTCACGTCGACGGTGAAACAGAATGCGGACAACGCTAATGAGGCCAATACCCTTGCGTTGAGCGCATCGGACACGGCGGTGCTTGGTGGCCAGGTGGTCGGCAACGTCGTCGAGACCATGCAGGGGATTTCCGTGCATTCGCGCAAAATCTCCGAGATCATTGGTGTGATCGACGGCATCGCATTTCAGACCAATATCCTCGCGTTGAACGCAGCGGTCGAAGCCGCGCGTGCAGGCGCGCATGGGCGTGGCTTTGCGGTCGTCGCAAGCGAGGTTCGCAATCTCGCGCAACGCAGTGCCTCTGCCGCGCGCGAGATCAAGCAGCTGATCAACGACTCGGTCGGGCAGATCGCGCAGGGCTCGGCGCTCGCCGAACGCGCGGGCTCGACGATGAACGATGTGGTTAGCTCGGTGCAGAAGGTCACGAAGATCATCGCCGAAATCTCGTTCGCTGCAAGCGAGCAAAGCAAAGGTATCGAGCAGGTGAATCTCGCTGTGACGGAAATGGACCAGACGACCCAGCAGAACTCGGCGCTGGTCGAGCAGGCCGCGGCCGCGTCCCAGTCGCTGGAGGAGCAGGCAGCCAGGCTGATGGAGGCCGTTTCGGTGTTCAAGGTCGCGGGTGCCTGACCGGCATCTGCTTGAGTCATCGACGTAATGCTGGGTAAGCCGGATTAAGCGAAACTGCGAAACTGGTAATAAATTGCGCATCTAATTTTTCGGAACTTTGAAGAATTAAAATTGTCGCTATTGAAATTGCCATTCGATGTGACTGACTAAAAGAAAGTTGAGGAAATATTATCTGAAGTTGCGCGGCTTGGCATTGCCCGGGATTGATGCTGCCAACGCACCTCCGGATTTCTCCTGAAGGTCCATTCAGTATGGGTTCGAAGCGTGTTCGCGAGAGCGGCATGCTCCGTTCGTATTGGCGCGCCGCTTTTGTATTTTCTAGTTGTAGCGTTACAGGAAAAAACGAATAAACGGCAGAAAAAGTGAAGCGTAAGGAATTACGAAATACAGAATTGACAGGATTACGATAATCTCCGCCACTCAATAACAACCGATTCAAGGTTAACGGAGAAGCAATGAAGAAATTCGTCCTGTCCGGCCTCTCGCTGGCGGTTCTAGGCGGTGCGGGCGCAGCTCACGCGCAGAGCACCGTCACGCTCTACGGCCTGATCGACGCCGGTATCACTTACACGAGCAATCAGGGTGGCGCACATAACGTCCAGGAAACCAGCGGCGCAGTGAACGGCAGCCGCTGGGGCCTGCGCGGCTCGGAAGACCTGGGTGGCGGCCTGAAGGCAATCTTCACGTTGGAAAACGGCTTCAGCGTAGCGACCGGCAAGCTCGGCCAGAACGGTCTCGAGTTCGGCCGCCAGGCTTTTGTGGGCCTCTCGAGCGACCAGTACGGCGCGGTCACACTGGGTCGTCAATATGACTCAGTCGTGGACTACCTGGCGCCGTTGGCCCTTACCGGTACAGGATCGGGAGGCACCCAGGCTGCCCACCCGTTCGACAACGACAACCTCGACAACTCGTTCCGCATCAACAACTCGATCAAGTACTCGAGCGTGAACTATGGCGGTTTCAAGTTCGGCACCCTGTATGGCTTCTCGAATGACGCGGGGGGCTTCGCCACGAACCGCGCCTACAGCGCAGGCGCTTCGTACAACTACGGTCCGTTGAATGTGGCAGCGGGCTACCTGGAGTTGAACAAGGCGGGCACATCGTACAACTCGAGCGGCGCGGTGACCAGCGATGCGACTTTCACGGCCGGCACGCAACGCACTTACGGTGCAGGCCTGAACTATGCCTTCGGTCCGGCGAAGGTCGGTTTTGTGTTCACGCAGACCCATCTCTACAACGCGAGCAGCATCGGCGCGTCGGCTTCGGGCACGTCGTCCGGCCTGACGTTGACGGGCGGCGGCGCAAGCTTCACGAACTATGAGGTGAACGGCCGTTACAACATCACGCCGGCATGGTCGCTCTCGGCTGCGTACACGTTCACCGATGCGCATCTCGACGGCGTGAGCCCGAAGTACAACCAGTTCAGCCTGCAGACGGCGTATGCGCTGTCCAAACGCACGGATGTCTACCTGATGGGCGTGTATCAGCATGTCAGCGACACCGGCGATTCGGGTATCACGGCCGATATCAATGGCCTGAGCACGTCGTCGACGGACAGCCAGGTGGCGGCCACGATCGGTATTCGTCACCGGTTCTAAGGTCTGCTTCGTCTCGCCCCGCGTGATGCAAAAGACCCGGCAAATGCCGGGTCTTTTGCTTGCAGCGGCGCGTTACTGCAAACCGGTAGATGGCCCTTCGCTGGAGTCAGTCTCGAGATCTGGGTCGAGTCGATAGCCCACCCCATAGATCGAGCGGATCATGTCTTGCCCCGGACGGATGGCCTGCAGCTTGCGGCGCAGATTCTTGACGTGTGTATCGACGGTGCGGTCGGTGACGACGCGGTGATCGTCGTAGAGCTGCCGCAGCAGATGATCGCGCCGGTAGATCCGGCCGGGCGTCGACTGCAGCAACGCCAGCAGCCGAAGCTCGATCGGTGTGAGCTGCAGATCCTTGTCGTCGAGAAGCGCGACGTGCCGGTCGACATCCACCAGCAACGGCGGCTTCGGTACAGCTTCGGGCTGCGTCGTCGTTGCCGTCGTCGTCGCCAGT
This sequence comes from Paraburkholderia sp. GAS82, assembly GCF_050436285.1. Taxonomy (NCBI): domain Bacteria; kingdom Pseudomonadati; phylum Pseudomonadota; class Betaproteobacteria; order Burkholderiales; family Burkholderiaceae; genus Paraburkholderia; species Paraburkholderia sp. GAS82. The sequence goes on along the minus strand of NZ_JBNDLX010000005.1, from coordinate 393,195 downwards.
TTGCCTGCGCGCCGCAAGATAGCCTTCACGCGCGCGACCACTTCGCGTGGACTGAACGGCTTGCAGACGTAGTCGTCCGCGCCGAGCTCGAGACCGAGCAGACGATCGATTTCATCCACCCGCGCGGTCAGGATGATCACCGGCACCGCCGAGAAGCTGCGTAATTCGCGGCATATTTCGAGTCCGCCGCGTCCGGGCAGCATCAGGTCGAGAAGAACCAGTGCCTGCGGTTGCGCACGCACGAATGGAATCACCTGCAGGCCGTCGGCGATGATCGTCGTACTGTAACCCTCCGCTTGCAGATAATCTGAAAGCAGCGCGGCAAGCTTCGGCTCGTCCTCGACGATCAGGATTGGAATGGTAGTGGGCGTATCAGTCATGGTGAGAGGGCTGAAGCGGAAAGCGCAGTTTGATCCAGAGACCGCCGATTGGCGAGCGTGCAGCCTCGATGGTGCCTTCGTGCGCCTCGGCGATATGGCGGCACAATGCGAGTCCCAGACCCGCGCCACCGCTTTGTCTGCTGCGTGAGATGTCCACGCGGAACATGCGCTCGAACAGGTGAGGCAATAGAGGCTCGGGTACGCCTGGGTAAGAGTCCTGAACATCGATATGCAATTGCTGCCCGTGCATCGAAACGCTGACGCATACCTTGCCGCCAGGATCGGTATAGCGCAGGGCGTTTTCCAGCAGGTTCTTCAGCAATTGCGTGAGGCGATACGGGTCGCCCACGATCACAGCAGGTTGATCGACGATATCTGTTTCGAGCGCAAGATTGCGCGTGCTGAGCCGCTCTTCGAACGCGTCGGTAGCGGCCTCGACGATGCCCGCCGCATCCACCGGCACCTTTTCGAACGACAACGCGCCGATGTCGGCGAGCGACAATTCATACAGGTCGTCGATCAACTGGCTCAGCATGGCCACCTCGGTCTGCAGCGACGACAACGACGCGCGGTCGGGATGGCGCACGCCGTCCTCGAGCGCTTCGAGTTCACCCCGCAGCACGGCAAGCGGCGTGCGCAATTCGTGCGAGATATCGGCGATGAAATTGCGGCGCGAGGTCTCCGCCGTTTGCAGCGATACGGCGAGCTGGTTGAAGTCCTTGGCCAGCTGGTTGAATTCGTCGCCGCTGCCTTCTGGAACGCGGGTCGCGTAGTCGCCGCTGGCGAGCCGGTGGGTCGCCTCGACGAGACGCCGGATCGGGGCGAGGAAAATCCTCGCCAGCACCATCGCCACGCCTGCGGCCAGTACCGCTGCCAACGCCACGATGATCCACGTTGCCCGTAGCTGCCGGACCTGGAACTGGCGGTCCGCTGCATAGAAGATGTTTTCGGGCGACTCGATCGAAAGCCAGCCGACCACCTGACCCGACACCTTCAACGGTTCCAGCGGCGAGCCGGGAGGCGGCAACGGCCCGTTGCTGACAATGCGACGCTTGTTCACGTCGTACAGCGCGCGGGGAGGAAGCGGTCCGGGTCTGCGGGAGGCGGGCTGCGTCGAGCCGGCCGCTGCCGTGGCTTGCGAGGCCGCGGCGGGCCCTTCGGGCCGGTTCGCCACAGCGGCGTTCGGTGCAGGGCTGGCGAACTGAGGTCCCCCCGGCGCGTCCGGGCCGTTGCTGCGGCCTGGCTGGTCGGGCATATCCGGTGGCGGGCCGGGAGGCTCACCTGGCGGGCCCATGTCGTCGCCCGGACCACCCGGGCCGCCTGGGCCACCGGGACCGCCTGGACCTCCAGGCCCACCCGGGCCGTCGGGATTTCCCGACCCCCACGGCATCGACCTTGACGTGCCGGCGCTCGAATTCTCGACAAACTTCATCCACGCCGAGCGGTCGTTTACCAGAAAGTCCCAGCTGCCGTGCTGTGCATAGGCGTCTTCGAGAGCCTTCTCCAGCTGGTTGGCGCTGCTGGTGTTGCGCTGGCCGACGTAATCGAAAAAGCCGTTTTCAAAGCTCACGCGCATGGCCGCGCCCATCGCGACTGCAATCGCAATGCATGAGGTGGCGATAGCCAGAAACAGCTTGGACGTGATGCCTATTTTCATTTGGATTTCCTGCCGCCACGCCTTTGCGTGGCCGCCTGTCCCGGGTGAGCGCCGGGTTTTGCCGCAGCGCGTATACCCATTGGAAGCGGCGTATGTTGCCCGATTTTCGCATCCGCGGGCACCCGTCAAAGCTCATGTCGGGTGTTCTTCACAGTTTCTCCTTGGTTTCCCCATTTTGGGTGCGCATTTGGTCCCTACTATGGCGTCATGGTTGCTCCGGTAGCCGTTCTGACCGCCAGGCCCAGCTGCGAGGCCGAAGCGGAGGTCACCGGATTATTCTTCACAGCAGTCTAGAGGTGTTCGAACGTCATGAACATGCGGCTTCTTGTTGTTGAGCCAGACCAGGCGGTACGCGATGAACTGCGTGCCCATTTTCACCGTGAACAGATCGAAATGTCGGTGCTATACAACGCGACCTTCCTGGTTCGCCGCGTCGAGCAGGAATTGCCGACCGCCATCGTGATGCGCGCCGAACTGCCTGTCTCCGAGGCCCATGCGGCGCTGCGGCGTTTGCGCGCCGCGGGTTACGACATGCCGGTCGTCATGATCAGCAAGTCGGCGGACGTGATCGACAAGATCATCGCATTCGAACTGGGTGCTGACGATTACCTGGTGGAGCCGTTCGATGTTCGTGAGCTGACGGTGCGTCTGCGTACGGTCGTGCGTCGCCGGGCATCGGTGGTGTATGCCGCGCCTGAGATCCGCGAGCGCTACTCGTTCGGCGACTGGCAGATCGACTTCGCAACGCGGCGCCTGATCAAGGACGACGAAGAGGTCGACCTGCGCTCGAGCGAATTCGCCTTGCTCAAGGTCTTCGCCGTGAATCCGCTGAAGATCATGTCGCGCCCGAGCCTGATTGCCCTGCTTGGCATGCGCGACACCGGGCAGACGGAGCGTGGCCTGGATGTACTGGTATTCCGCCTACGTTCGGTCATCGAGCCTGACGTTGGGAGTCCGCAATACATTCAGACCGTGCGCGGCCGCGGCTATATTTTTGTGCCCTGCGGCGATACGGGTAAGGGCAGCGAGGCCCGTGACGCGCGTTCGAGCCGCATGAAGACTCCGCGCATACCGGCCAGCACGGAGCATGCGCAAATGCATGAAGCGTGGGCATAAAACGGCTTGGGGCGGGGCTGCGCGCAGTCTGCGCATCTCACGCGCCCCGCGGGTTCTGTGGCGTGATCACGGCTGTGTGCTCTGCTTCGCCGGAGCCGTCGACGCACGCCTGATCAGCACAGGATCGGACGTGCGAATCATGTTTGGCACGCCGCGTACGCCCGAGCCGAGCCTGATCAGCAGCTCGACGCCTTGCTCGGCCATCTCGGCCGTCGGAATGGCAACAGTCGTGAGCGCCGGCCGGGACTGACTGGCCATTTCGATGTTGGTGATGCTGACGATCGACACATCCTCAGGCACGCGCAGGCCGAGCGCCGCCACCGCGTTGAGCGCGCCGAGCGCCATCAGGTCGTTCGAGATGAAAAGCGCCGTCAGGTCCGGGCGGGCGCTAAGCAGGTCGGTGGCGGAGTCGAAGCCGCCCTGGTACGTATCCGTCACGAAGCGCGCGTCAGCCTGCACGTGTTTGACTTTCTGCAAGCGCAGCGCGTCGCGGAAACCCTCATACCGACCGCCGTGGATGCCGTTTTTTGCGCTGCCGATCAGCGCGCCGATACGGCGATGCCCGAGTTCCAGCAGGTGTTCGGTGGCGATCGATCCGGCCTTGTGCGAATCGAAAGCGACACAAGGAACACCGGGCGGCTCATCGGCAAACTCCCAGATCGATATCACCACCGGCGTGCCGGTTGCCTGGATGGCCTGCAGTTCTTCGATGCGCAGATCGCCGTTGTTCGCCACGAGGATACCGTCCGACAACGAGCCCGCCACGTCGGCTAGAAATCCCGTGCCGCCGTCCGGCTCATAGTCAGTATTGCAAACCAGTAGAAAGCGCCCGTGCCGGCGTGCTGCATTGTTGGCCTGCAAGGTGAATTCCGGATAAAACGGATTGGTGATGCAACCGAGCATGAGAGCAAGCGTCGGCGCGCGACGTTCGACCAGCGCTCGCGCGTTCAGATTGGGCCGGTAGCCTTTGGCTTCCACCGCGTCCAGCACGCGTTGCCGCGTTTCGGTTCCGACGCGTCCGCGGCCACGAAGCACATTCGAGACCGTGGTTGGCGTGACACCCGCCAGTTCGGCTACCTCCTTGATCGTCGCCATCAAGCCTTCCCGCCTCGACATTTTCCCCCCTTAAGCCTTGCCATCCACGCGCCTGTACAGGCGTAAATATCATCGCAGACGCCGATCTTACCAACCCGCACAGGAAGCCGTTAATTTTTCGTGCGCCGAAAAAGCACAGAAAAAAAACTTGCCAAGCGTATCCCGCGCTGCTAACTTTCATCCTCACATAGACGTTGCTCGACCTCCTGAACGGCCGCTGGCCGTATTTTTCGGTTGGTTTGGTTTAACGTTAAACCAAATGGGTTGGAGACACCATGGCAGCCATTTCCCTGCGGGGCGTTTCGAAGCAATTCGACGGCAACGCGCCGGTGCTTCGGGACGTCGATCTCGACATCGCACAAGACGAGTTTTGCGTGTTTCTGGGTCCCTCAGGCTGCGGCAAGTCGACCCTTCTGCGCATCATCGCGGGTCTTGAAGACCCAAGCGGCGGCGAGATTTCGATCGGCGGGCGGGTGGTCAATACGGTGCCGCCCGCGAAGCGCGGCGTCGCCATGGTGTTTCAGAGCTATGCGCTGTTCCCGCACATGACGGTGGCGGAGAACATGAGCTTTGGCCTCAAGCTCGCAAGGCTGCCGGCCGCACAGGTAGACAGCAAGGTCAAGGAGGCCGCGAGGATCCTGCAGCTCGAGTCGTTGCTCGATCGCAAGCCGGCCGCGCTGTCTGGCGGACAACGTCAGCGTGTCGCGATTGGACGCGCGATTGTCCGCGAGCCGGGTGTGTTCCTGTTCGACGAACCGCTGTCGAACCTCGATGCCACGCTGCGCGGGCAGACGAGAGTGGAAATTGCGCGCATTCATCGCCGCTTCAGCGCGGCAAGCACGGTCTACGTCACGCACGACCAGGTTGAGGCGATGACGTTGGCCGACAAGATCGTGCTCCTCAACGTCAGCCGCGACTCAGCCGGTACGGGCAGCATCGCGCAGATCGGCACACCGATGGACCTGTATTTGCGGCCCAATAGCCGTTTCGTGGCCGGTTTCATCGGCTCGCCGCAGATGAATTTTCTCCCGGCCCGCGTTAGCCAGCTGGATGGCGCGAACGCCATCGTCGCTCTCAACAGTACCGGGGAAACCGTCCGCGTGGGCAATGTCACGCGCCGGCTGGAACCGGGGCAGGCCGTGACGCTCGGTGTGCGGCCCGAACACGTTTCGGCTTCCCAGACCGGCCCGGCCGGCATCGATAGCGGCCGTGCGGCGACGCTTACGCGCGCGGTATCGCTGATCGAGCGGCTTGGCGAGCAGAGCTATCTGCATTGCAACGACCCTGACGGCTCGACGCTTCTCGTCAAGGTCTAGGGCAATACACCGGTCCGCCCGGGCGAGACGGTTCGCCTCGCCATCGACCCCATGTCGTGCCATCTGTTCGACGAGCACGGCGTGGCCGTTTGAGCTGCATAACAAATACCCAGGAGACGAAAATGAAACATGGCTTCCGCCTGTCGCTACTCGGCGCGGCGCTGGTTTTTGCCGCACAGGTCCACGCGGGCACACTGACGGTCAATATTGCGTTCAAGGGCGCGAATCAACGCGCCTTCTGGGACACGGCGATCGCCGAGTTCCAGAAGGCCAACCCCGACGTCACCGTGAAGGCCGCGTATATCGAGGAGGAGGCCTACAAGGTCCAGCTTCCCGGCTGGCTGATTTCGGAGGCACCCGATATCGTCAAGTGGCATGAGGGTGAACGGATGCGTTACTACGCCAAACGTGGCCTGCTGGACGACATGTCGGGCGACTGGCAGAAAAATGGCTGGAACACGACCCTGGCTTCGCTGAAGGAACCTTCGTCGTACGAAGGCAAGCAGTACGCGTTGCCGACCGACTACTTCTCGTGGGGCGTGTTCTACCGCAAGGATCTGTTCAACAAGGTGGGCATCAAAGGCGAGCCCAAGACGTGGGACGAATTCCTCGACGACTGCAAGAAGCTCAAGGCAGCGGGGATTGCGCCGATCGTAGTGGGCGGCCGCGATGCGTGGCCGCTCGCCGCGTGGTTCGATTACATCGATCTGCGTCTGAACGGCTACGCCTTTCACATGCAGCTAATGGACGGCAAGATTCCCTACACCGATGCGCGCGTCAAGAAAGTCTATGAAACGTGGAAGATGCTGATCGACAACAAGTACTTCGTCGACAATCCGCTCTCCTACACGCTCGACTCGTCCCAGCCGCTGCTGATACAGGGCCAGGCTGCGATGATGCTGATGGGCAGCTTCATTGCCGGCGGGTTGCCCGATGCCATCAAACCCAAGGTCGGCTACTTCCAGTTCCCCGTGATGGATCCCAGGATCACGGTGGCGGAAGACGGTTCGGCAGATTGCCTGAACATTCCGTCCAAGGCGAAGAACAAGGTCGATGCGCGCCGCTTCCTTGCCTTTATGTCGACACCCGCCATGGACACCCGCTGGGCCAAGGCGTTCGGGTCGCTGCCGGCGAACAACCAGGCGAGCGTTGCCGACGATCCGTTCACGAAGACGGGCTTTGCCATTCTGTCCAACACCAAGGGCGGCATTGCGCAGTTCTACGATCGGGACATGACCAAGGAAATGGCCGACGAGGGGATGAAGGGCATGCAGCGCTTCGTCAGCGATCCGTCGACGCTCGATCAGGTGCTCGCACATCTCGAGGAAACGCGTCAGCGCATCTACAAGCAATGAGTTTGCGCAGCGCAGGCGGCCTGCACCTGCGCTGCGGCGAAACGCTTTCAACGAATGCAATGCGCGCCTGAGCGCGCTTTAGCGAGCCGAATCATGTCTGTATCCAACGTTGCGTCGCCGCTCGCGCGGCGACGTCGCCGTGCTGCGCTGTTGTTTCTGACGCCTGCGTGCCTGATGTTCACGGCGTACGTTATCTATCCGATCCTGCGCAGCATCATGCTGAGCTTTTATAACTGGGACGGGGTGAGCCCAGCCACGTTCGCCGGATTCGCCAACTACCTCGAGCTGTTCCACTCGGATACCTTCTACACCGCACTCAAAAATAACGTGCTGTGGCTGGTGCTGACGTTGCTCGCACCGCCGGCCGGGCTCGCCTTCGCGCTGTATCTGAATCAGACGGTGCGCGGCATCCGGCTTGCAAAGTCGCTGTTTTTCGCGCCCTTTGTGATCCCCGGCGTGGTGGTGGGGCTGGTGTTCAGCTGGTTCTACGATCCTGCCTTCGGTTTGCTGAAGCTGATCGTGGGGCACGGCATTCCCGTGCTGGGCAACGAACATATGGCGACCTTCGGCATCATCGTCGCGGCGCTGTGGGTGCAGATTCCCTTTTGCATGATTCTCTTCCTCACTGGCCTCACGGGCATCAACCCGGAAGTGATCGAAGCAGGGCGCCTCGAGGGCGCGCGCGGCCTGAGCCTGCTCTGGCACGTGGTGCTGCCGCAATTGCGGCCCGCTACCTTCATGGCGGTCACGCTGACCGTCATCGGCGCGTTGCGCAGCTTCGACCTGATCTCCGTGATGACGGGTGGCGGACCGTTCGATAGCTCAACTGTGCTCGCGTATTTCATGTATGACCAGGCCATCAAGTATTTCCGCTACGGCTATTCGGCGGCGATCGCAGTCGTGCTGTTCCTGATCATGCTGGTTTTCATCGCCTATCAATTGCGCCGCCTGTTGCGTACGGATCACTGATTCACGGAGCGTCTATGTATCCCTTGCCGATTTCTCACTGGAAGCCCGCCAGTCGCGCGTTTTACAGGTTTTCGCTGCCCGTTGCTCTGGCTGTGTGGCTGTTGCCTCTGCTCGCCGTACTGGTCACGTCCATTCGCTCTTCGGACGAACTGATGCAAGGAAATTATTGGGGCTGGCCGCATCAATTCGCAGCACTGACGAACTATCGAACGGTACTGGTCGACTCGCCGATGCTGCACTATGCGTGGAACAGCTGTCTCATCACGTTCCCGTCGGTCATCGGCGCGATCGTGCTGTCCGCCATGGCGGGTTTCGCGCTGGCGACCTATCCGTTCAAGGGCAATGCGGCTGTGCTTGCCACCTTCGTGGCCGGCAACTTCGTACCGATCCAGGTGTTGATGATTCCAGTTCGCGATCTGACCTTGAAGCTCGGTCTGTTCAATTCGGTTGGCGGCCTGATCCTGTTCCATCTCTCGTTCCAGACCGGTTTCTGTACGCTCTTCCTGCGCAACTTCATCAAGGAATTGCCCTACGAGCTCGTGGAGGCTGCGCGCGTGGAGGGGGCGAACGAATGGCAGCTGTTCTACCGCATTGTGCTGCCGCTGATTCGTCCCGCGCTGGCCGCGCTTGCCGTGCTCGTGTTTACCTTTGTCTGGAATGACTATTTCTGGGCGCTCTGTCTTACCGAGGGCGATCACGCGGCACCGTTGACGGTCGGTGTTGCCGCCTTGCAGGGGCAGTGGACCACCGCATGGAACCTGGTCTCTGCAGGTTCACTACTGGCCGCGTTGCCCTCGGTGCTGATCTTCTTCGCAATGCAAAGACATTTTGTAGCAGGCCTGACATTCGGCGCAACGAAGGGCTGAGTCTTGCCGGTTTCGTGCCGGGGCTGCGACACCCGGTGTCCATTCTCTACATTCAGGAAAATTTTATGAAGGTCGGTGTCGACTATTATCCCGAGCATTGGGATTCGGGCGTTTGGGAGGACGATGCTCAGCGTATGCAAGCCGCGGGGATCACGTTGGTGCGGCTCGCGGAATTCGCATGGTCGCGTCTCGAACCGCAGGAAGGCCAGTTCAACTTCGGCTGGCTCGATGAAGCAATCGGGACGCTGGCGCGTCACGGGATTGAAGTGGTGATTGGTACGCCGACGGCAACGCCGCCAAACTGGCTCGTCGCAAAGTGCCCCGACATCTTGCCGTTGAACAGCCAGCGGCAGCCCATCCACCCGGGCGTGCGCCTGCATCGCTGCTACAACAGCCCGTCGCTGCGCCGGTACACCGAGATCATCGTCGAAAAGCTGGCACGGCACTACGGCAAGAACCCGCACGTGATCGGCTGGCAGACCGACAACGAGATGATCGGCAACGACAGTCACAGCGACGCGGCGAACAGCGACTTCCGGCTCTGGGTGCAGCGCAAATACGGCGATCTCGACACGCTTAACCGTGAGTGGGGAACGGTGGTCTGGAGCGGCGAATATAGCGAGTGGTCGCAGATTACGACCCCTCTGGGCGGCTCGCCGTACCTGAACCCGTCGTACCTGCTCGACTATCGACGCTTCTGCTCGGATTCCGTTGCCGACTTCAACCGCTTCCAGGCAGGCGTGATACGCGCCCACTGCAGCGGGCAGTTCGTTACGCACAATCTGTGGGGTTATCCGGTCATCAACGACTACTACGATCTGTTCGACAGCATGGATTTCGCGTCGGTGGACTACTATCCGAGCACCGACCTCGCCAATGACAGCAAATCGCGCGTCTATCACGGCGCGCTGACACACGACCTCACGCGCGGCATCAAGCAGAAGAACTTCTGGGTGATGGAGCAGTTGAGCGGGACGCCAGGCTGCTGGCATCCGATGTCGCGCACACCGCATCCCGGCATGATCCGCGCGCACGCCTGGCAAAGCGTTTCGCGCGGCGCGGACGCCGTGGTCCAGTTTCGCTGGCGCACCGCGCGCGTCGGCGCCGAACAGTTCTGGCATGGATTGCATGACCACCACGGCGAGCCGGGGCGGCGGTTTGAAGAGTTCGTCCGCTTCAGCGAGGAAGTCCGGCATGTCGCGCCGTTGCTGGAAGGTACGAACGTCGTCAACGATGTCGCCATGCTGTTTTCGCACGAGCAACTGAATGCGTTGAAGATCCAGCCGCAGGCGGACGGATTCGATTATCTGGACAATTTCAAGCAGATTCACCAGGCCTTCGTGCGGTTGGGAATCGGCACGGATGTCATCAACTGGACTGCTGCGATCAGCCCGTATCGTCTGGTCGTGGCGCCGTTTCTGTTCCTTGAAAATGACGCCGTGGTGGAGAAGTTGCGCGCTTACGTCGCGCAGGGTGGAACCGTGCTGCTCACCACGCGTAGCGGCGTGAAGAACATGAACAATGTATGCCTCGCGGCGCGCCTGCCCGGGGGATTGAGCGAGATTGCCGGCACCATCGTCGATGAGTACGACCCGGTAGGAAACGATCAGCAAGGCATCCTGTTGCGTGGCACGTCGCAGGCATCGTGTTCGCAGTGGTGCGACATACTCTCGCCGACCACCGCCGAGACGATCGCAACCTATACGACGGAGTTCTTCGCGCAGCGCGCGGCCATTACACGAAATCACTTCGGGCAAGGCGTGGCGTATTACGTCGGCTGCATTCCCGACGACCACGGGTACCGGATCCTGATCGGCGATATTGTGGCGGAACTGGGACTTAACGCTGTCGACGATCTGCCCTCGGGGGTGGAGTTGTCGATTCGCTCGGGCGACGGTCGGCGGCTGTTGTTCGTGCTCAACCTGTCGAAGGAGGCGGCGCAGGTCGAGCTTGCCGTGCCGGTTGTTCGAAGCGCGTTGACGGATCAGCCTGTGTCCCAGCCACTTGTTCTGGAGCCGATGGGTGTAGAAGTCCTGCTTCTTAAGTAAGGCCTCCGATGGGCGTGGGCGGAGCACACCCACGCCCACGTTCATGTCTGCCGGTGGTCCCTGACGACGCCAGCGCAGGGATCCCAGGCGTTTCGACACGCGATTTTTTGCCCACCACCTGAGCATTATTTCCTGTCCAGGTTTGCTAAGGATTGCCTGACATAATAATCAGCAAAACTTGACGTCAGATCGTCTCCCCTACCTATTCAGGCGCGCCCGCGTTCCACCGTATACATAGTCATGGCAGGCCACACACGCTGCACGGGCAGCACGCCCGTGCCCTTAAGGGACCACACACACCATGGCGACGAACGCAGGCTCACGGATGGGCGCGCTTCTCGTCCAGCTTGCCGACTTCAGGACTCGCTGCGACGCCCGTGTGCAGAAGTGGCTCGGACGGCCGCGCAGACCTTCAGGCGCGCGCTGGCGGACCGGGCATGAGCACGAACAACTCTTCAGAACGCTGATCGAACACTCGCCCGATTTCATCGCCCGCTACAACCGGCGGCGTGAGGTCGTCTACGCGAACCCAGCGATGCAGCAGATTCCTGGTGGCGGTGGCTTTCGCCTGGCGCCGGCAGCGGATGTCGGCACGCCGGCCGGACAACTCGACTACGAAGATTGCATTCGCGTGACGCTTCGGGCCGCGTCTGCCCGCGAAGCGGAGTTCCAGTATGACGGGCCCAACGGTGATGTCAGATGGGTGGCAGTCAGGTTCGTCCCCGAACCCGGAGAGCGAGGACAGCCGGAAACCGTGCTGGCAGTGGGACGCGATATCACCGATATCGTCCACTACCGGGAAAAGGTGCGGCAACTGGCATTCTTCGATCCGCTGACGGATCTGCCTAATCGCGCCTGGTTGAAAGATCGTCTGCCGGCGGCACTGGCGTACGCCGACGCCGGCAGACGTCAGATCGGTCTGCTGGTGCTGGACCTCGACAGCTTCAAGGAGGTTAACGACGTACTCGGACACGCATGCGGCGACCAGTTGCTGCGCGCGGTGTCGATGCGTCTTCTGCAAGGCAAGCGTGGCGACGACGCGGTCGTGCGGCTGGGCGGCGACGAGTTCGCGATCCTAGCGCCGGTGCACGATGACGATCTGGATCTGGCCATCATCGCGAGCCGGATCTTGATGGCCCTGGCGGAGCCGGTGGTGATCGACGGCAACGAGGTCTTCATGACGGGCAGCATCGGCATCAGCCGCTATCCGCGTGACGGCAGCGATGCCGCGACGCTGCTTCGCTACGCCGATTCCGCCATGTATGCCGCCAAGCGGATTGGCGGCAACCAGTTCTGTTTTCACGATCCTGCCACGACGCGAGCGGCCGTCGAGCGTATGGAACTGGGCATGGCGCTGCACGGCGCGGCCCACGCGGGCGAGCTGGTGCTGCTGTACCAGCCTATCGTCGGTCTGGGCGACGCGGGCCTCGTCGGCGCCGAAGCGCTGCTGCGCTGGAATCATCCCGGGCGAGGCCTGTTGACCCCGGACATCTTTATCAAGGTAGCGGAAGATAACGGCACGATTGTCGAGATCGGCGACTGGGTGCTCGCCGCGGCCTGTGAAGCCGTGGTCCGCTGGAACGCCGGACGTGCCGTGCCGATGCGCATCTCCGTCAACGTGTCGGGGCGGCAGTTCGTCATGAACGACCTTGCTCGCAGTGTGCAGGCGGCGCTGGCGGCGAGCGGCTGCGCGCCGCAGTGGCTGACGCTGGAAATCACCGAAAGCCTGTTGCTGGAAAACGATCAGAACGTAGGTCGCACGCTCGACGAGCTGAACGAAATGGGCGTGGCGATCGCGATCGACGATTTCGGCACCGGCTACTCGGCCATCAGCTATCTCGGACACTTCCCGATCAGCACGCTCAAGATCGACCGCTCGTTTGTGCGCGACATCGACGCTCGCGGCAAGAATCTCGCGTTAGTCAAAGCGATGATTTCGATGGCGGAGTCGCTTGGGCTGGATGTCGTCGCTGAAGGCGTGGAAACTCAGCAGCAGGCCGATGTGCTTGCCTCGCTGGAGTGCCACAGGGCGCAGGGTTATCTGTTCGGCAGACCGATGCCCGAAGTGCAATTCGTCGCCTACGCGCAGTCCGGGAAGGTGGTTTAGGACGCGCTGGGCGCTTCGTCCATGGCGTCGCCGGTGTCGATCATCACGCAGTTGCGGCCCGACAGCTTCGCCGCATACAGCATCTGGTCCGCGCGCTTGAGCAGTACCGTCACACCGGATTCGTCCGGGTCCGCAGAAACGGCAATGCCGAAGCTGGCGGTAATCGAGCAGCTGGTATCTGTCCCAGTGGGCACCCGCGTCTCTGCGATCCGCTTGCGCAGACGTTGTGCGAGATCGAGTACATGCGCGGCATTGTCGACGCGCACCAGCACGGCGAATTCCTCGCCGCCGATGCGCGCGACAATATCGGAGTCCTGCCAATGCTCGCGGCAGAGGCTAGCGATTATCCGCAACGCGTCATCTCCGACGGTATGGCCATACGTGTCGTTGATTCGCTTGAAATGATCGACGTCGAACATGACGAGTGCGACCTGCTGCCTGGAACTCCTGACTTCCTCGAACAATGCGCGAGCATGGTTTTCGAAAGCACGGCGGTTGAGGAGATGTGTCAACGGATCGGTTTGCGCGAGGTTGGCCAGTTCCGCAATCAGATACATGCGTTCCTGCTCGAGGCGGATGCGCTCGGCGCTGCTTTTCTTGAGAACGCGCATGGCATCGAACATGCCGCGGATTTCCCGGCGGCCGGACACCCGCGGGATGTCCGCGGTCAGATCGTCGCGCGCCAACGCATCGATGATGCGGGTCGCCTTGACGAACGGGCCGATGACGTGACGCCTGAAACCCACGGCAATCGTAATCAGCAACGCGAGCAGCAGGACCTCGGCGAAACCGGTGCCGATGAGTACCAGCAATGCATCGCTGCGGTTGTGGCTCAGTTCGTCGTGGGCCAGCGCGATCACATTGTCGCGAAAGCCGGTAATCGCTTGCATGGTGGGGACGTACTGCTGCGCAAACTGTGCGGTGGAAATGCCCGCGCCACCCGGCCGGGCGGCGAGCGCGCGCACACTGGCGACGTAGCTCAGACCCGTTCCGAAGTACTGGTCGGTCATGCGGGCGAGCCCTTGCGGATCTGCGGCAGCCAGACTGGGTGTTCGCGCGTCGAGCAGCGCCCGCAATTGCTCGATGCGTCCCCGCGTGCGTTCGATGCCGAGTTGTTCGTCCCCGGTAAGAGGTCTGCGCAGGGTGAGGGCACTCGTGAAGTGCGAGCCCAGTTGTCCGGCCTGCTCGCGCAGATCCGCGGTCAGGCGCCCGACGAGCATGCAGTTGAGTGCATTCGGGTCGCCCTTGATCGCCGTTGCCGTATTGATCGTCACGATGGGCATGAACTCGGGGATGATCGCGATCATGCTGTTGACGGCGCCTTGCAACGCGTGGTCGTCGCGCTGCGGCCGGGCGAGGCGGGCGAGCCGGTCGACGTTCGATCGCGCGGCGGCCAGGTCGGTCTGCAGGTCGCTCACGATCGTAAGCTCGGCGGCGCAGCGCAAGCAATGTTTGCGGCGCAGCGAATCGGCCAGCAAGGTGACCTGAATGTCGCTGGCGCGGCGTGCCTTCTGTAGCACGGCCATGCGTTCCGCTGGAATAGGCAGGTCCTCGCCTAGCACGCCATTGCTCGGTCCCCGCTCTGCGGAGACCTTCTCCATCGCGAGCAGGGCGAGGCGGTACGACTGGAAGCTATGCAGCGCCTCGTCGGCCGCCGCGTAGGTGGACCACTCATAGGCGAGCAGCCAGCAGGACAACGCCAGCACCGGAACGAAGACGACAGCCATCTGGATGCCGAAGCGTCGGTCGATCGACATCGAAGGGAGAGCGGTCCGTATCATCGTAGGTTCGGCGAATTGAGCCGGGGCCGTGACCCACTAGCTTGCGCGTACCGCTTACGCAGGTAATGCCGGTTACGCGGGGCCCCTCCTGCGTAGTTAACGGCAACCGGGGCCCTTCACTTTACCGATGATTGTGCCAGGGCAGCATCAATCGATGCCGTGAAACACCGCATCGTCCGGGCCGAGATACACCGGCGGACGCCATGCGGCGTCGCGCATCGAGTGCTGAACGAGCTTTTCAACGCCCAGCAGCACCGCGAAAATCGCCATCCGGACCGGAATGCCGTTGTCGGTCTGGCGGAAAATCGCCAGACGCGAATCGTGGTTCAGATCGGTGCTCAGGTCGTTCGCGCCAGGGCGGCTGTCGCGCGGCAGCGGGTGCATGATCAGCGTATCGAGCCCGCACACGCTGTCCACCAGCGCCTGATTGATCTGGAAGTCCGGCGTGTAGCCTTCGAACGATTCGTCGGCGAAACGCTCTTTCTGGATGCGCGTGGCGTACACGACGTCGGCGCCGCGCAGGCCCGCGTTCAGGTCGTGGGTCTGCTCGATCACGTGATCGTTGCGCGAGATCTGTTCGACGATATAGCTCGGCATTTCCAGCGACGGCGGCGAGATCAGCGTGAACTTGATACCGCGGTACAGCGCCAGCAGCTTGACGAGCGAATGCACCGTGCGCCCGTATTTGAGGTCGCCGACCAGCGCGATGTGCGAGCCGTCGACAATCTTGCCCAGGCGCGAGAACTCGCGCTGGATCGTGTACAGGTCGAGCAGCGCCTGGCTCGGATGCTCGCCGGGGCCGTCGCCGCCGTTGATCACCGGCACATTGGTGGCGCGCGCGAATTCGGCCACGGAGCCTTGCTCCGGATGGCGGATCACCAACGCGTCGACGTAGCCGCTCATCACGCGGCTCGTGTCGTAGATCGACTCGCCCTTGGCCATCGACGAGAACGTAAAACCCGTGGTGTCACAGACGGAACCGCCGAGCCGGCAGAACGCCGCGCCGAAACTCACGCGCGTGCGGGTGCTGGCTTCGAAGAACAGATTGCCTAGTACCGCGCCTTCCAGCACGCGGGAGATTTTGCGGCGCCGGGCGATGGGCTGCATGATGTCCGCGACCCGGAAGAGGGCCTCGACCGAGTCACGCGAGAACTGATCGACCGATAGCAGCTGCGGCTTGCCTTCGAACAGCATCTGGCCGGCGAGCGATTGTGAGTCTACGCTTTGCGTATAGCTTTCACCCGGTTCGCCATGCACGACGATTTCCGACACGAAACGCTCGACGATCTCGGGCATGGCCCGCGATTCCTGCGAATCGTCCGGCAGCAGCCACGTGTCCAAAGCCCGGCGAGACACGCCGATGCGGCTCGCGAAGGTGTCGCGGGTCATGTTCATGCGGCGCATGGCGTCGCGGAGGAAGGCTTGTTGCGGGACGCTCATGCCGGTCACCTTTGGGTTGGGTTGATGTACGCGGTGCGTATATTAGAACGACGGCATGAGAAGTCAAGGAATTTTGGTTCCAGTGTTACACTGCGGGGCATGGAAACCGGCCACATGCTCCGCTCAACCGCAACCCGCCTCGCGCTCGCAAGCGTGGCGTCTGCCTGCGCGGCCGCTAGCGCCAAAGCCAAAAAACAGCTGCTCATCTGACCGGAGCCTGCTGTTCCGTCAGATGTGCGACGGAACAGTCACCAGGGCTTGCGTTTTATTTCCCCGCTTTTGACCCCCTCGCCACGCTGAACGGAATCGATACGGTCGCGTTCGAGGTTAAGTCATGTCTATCTTTTCGGGTATCTGGGTTCCTGTCATTACGCCGTTCGCCGACGGCGCTGTCGATCACGGCGCGCTGCGGCGCCTGGTGCGTTTCTATGCAGAGGCAGGCGTAGCAGGGCTGGTTGCGCTCGGTACCACCGGCGAGCCGGCAGCGCTCGAAACCGCCGAGCAGGATGCGGTGCTGGCGACCATCCTTGCGGAAGCCCGCGCGCTGCCGGTGCTGGCCGGCGTGGCCGGCAATCACACCGCGAGTCTGCGCGCGCGCATCGCACAGTTGAACGATCTGCCGGTCGCGGGCGTGCTGATCTCGGCGCCGTACTACATCCGGCCTTCGCAGGCCGGGCTGATCGAACATTTCACCGGTCTGGCCGATCTCAGCGGCAAGCCGGTGGTCCTCTATGACATTCCGTATCGCACCGGCGTGCGTCTCGAACTTGCGACGCTGTTGACGCTGGCCGCGCATCCGCGGATTCGGGCGGTGAAGGACTGCGCCGGTTCGCTCGACACGACGCTCGCGCTGATTCTCGACGGCCGCCTGCAGGTGCTCGCCGGTGACGACATGAATCTGTTCAATACGCTTTGCCTTGGTGGCAGCGGCGCGATTGCCGCTTCGGCGCATGTGCATCCCGAGCGTTTTGTGGCGTTGTACCGTGCGCTAACGGAGGGCCGTCTCGAAGATGGCCGGGCGATTTTCCACACGCTCGCACCGCTGATCGGGGCACTGTGTTCGGAGCCCAATCCTGGTCCGGTGAAGGCGGCGCTGGCGGCCCAGGGACTGATCCGCGACGAACTGCGCGCGCCGATGACACGGGCCACGGAAGCACTGCGCGAGCGATTGCGGCAACTGGTCGATGCGTGAGCGCAAGCTTGCGTGATTGCTGAGGCATCCGAATTTGAGATGATGCTCGACGATGAGAGGGGATAATTTGCGCCCTTGTCTTTCATCCCACGTCGGTCGTCGTCCGACTCATGCTGCATGCCGGTTAGCCTCTTCGCTGTCGTTGTTGTCTCCGTCCTGTCTGCGCGCCGCGCCTGTCAGCGCTCTTGCGAGTCCGCGTGGCAATGCGCGCCGCCGGCGGAGAGCCGTTGATGTCCTCCATTCTCGGTGCCGGTAGCCGGCTGAGTAGTGGCGAGGTCCGCTTCGTCACGCGGCGCGCGGCGCTTGGCATTGCGATTGCGGCGGTCGCAGGCGCTGCGGTTCTGTCGCTCGCCGCAGGGGTGGCGATTGGCATCCATTTACCCTCTCACGATGCAACGGGCCAGGGCGCGCCGGCGACAAGCCGCGTCGAACACGACTATGCAATCGATCAGCTCGGCAAGCTCAATGCCTCGATGGCTCAGCTCGAGCCGCGGATCGAGCGCCTGACGACGCAGGTCGGCGCGCTGCGCGATTTCGAGTCCCGCCTGAACACACCGAAAGCGCCGCCGCGCGCGCCGGCTAATCCAGCGGATCAGGACACCTCGGATGCGGACGGCGAAGGCGGCCCGTCGCTGCCGCCGCGGCGCTGCGTCGAAATCGCTACGCGGCCTTCGCACGGCGATGCGGCTTCGACCCAGCATCAGCTCGATTGCATGCGTGCGACGCTTTCCGCGCTCGAACACGAGACGGACGTGCACGAGGTCGCCTTCAGCGCGTTTCCTGGCCGCATGCCGGCCGATGGCGCGCGCTTCGGTTCGCCTTTCGGCAACCGCATCGATCCGTTTACGCATAAGCTTAGTTTTCATCCTGGCGTCGATCTGGTCGCACCGAGCGGTACGCCGATTCTTGCCGCGGCCGGCGGTCGCGTGGTCTATGCCGGTCCGAAGGGCGGCTACGGCAATGCCGTGGAGATCGATCACGGCAACGGTCTCATCACGCGCTACGGTCACGCGTCGCGCATCCTCGTCCACGAAGGCGATCTGGTGCTGCCGCGCCAGCACGTCGCGGACATCGGCACCACTGGCCGCTCTACCGGACCGCATCTGCACTTCGAAGTACTGGTGAACGGCGCCCCGGTTGATCCGACCGCCTACCTTGCGCTGTTCGGCGCCACATCCCATGGTTGATCTTCGTCCGGCTCGCGACGCGGGCAGTCTCGCGCAGCGTGCCTATACGCTGCAGCCGGTGCGCTCGCGCGTCGCTCGCGTGGCGATCTGGGCCGGCGTGCTTGCGTGCGGTGTTGCTGTGGGCGCTACGGCAATGCGGTGGCGTGACTCGCAGCACGCCGCGGTGCCGGCAGGGTGTGCAAGCGTGCCGGTTTCGCCGGACGCAGTGCAGGCAGAACTGGAGCGCACGCGCCTCGCGCTCGCACAGGAGTCCACGGCTCGCGCCAACGTGCAAAAGACCGCTGACGCGTCAGCTGCCGAAGCCAGCCGCCTGAATACCGAATTGCTGTTTCTGCGCGGCCAGGGGCAGAAGCGCCGCTGAGCGGCCGGCGGCGACGTGCCCACCAATCAGGCCATTGGCCAATCAAGCCGGCCCGTCGCCCGGCCACGCAGCGCGCGACGAACGTTTCCATTCCCCGTTAGAGATGACCTATGTTCAGCAAGAAGAAACCCACGAGCATTCAGCACACCAAGCTCGCCACCCTGATCGCTCACGACGTGTGCATTACCGGCGACCTCGAATTTAGTGAAGGACTGCGTATGGATGGCCACGTGCGCGGCAATGTCAACGGCAAGGCGGGCACGCAGACGTTGCTTGTGCTGAGCGATCGCGGTTCGATCGAGGGCAACGTGCATGGTTACGACGTGGTGGTGAACGGCAAGATTGTCGGCGATGTAATCGCCGATCACTTTGTCGAGCTGCAACCGAATGCGCACGTCACGGGCAACATTCATTACCAGCAGTTGCGCATGGATTGCGGCGCTTCCGTCGATGGCAAGCTGACGCGGCGCGACCCGGCGCTGGTGCCTCCTACGGTGCTCGGCCGCGAGACGAACGAAACGGAGCCTCATCTCATCTGAGCCGCGGGGCGCAGTGCATCGGCCTATGGGAAATCAGCTCAGATCAAATCAGGCCTCAGGACCTGAAGCAAGGGCCAGGCCTAATCCGGCAGCGCAGCCGACCCGGACAAATTCGGCGCCTCGGGGCGCAGCGCCGGATTAAGCAGACCGGGCCGCTGTGCGGCACCCTTGTCGAGATTGGCGAGCATGCGCTGTTCGGCAAGCACCTGCTGCAAGGCCAGCATGATCAGGCCGATGACCAGCAGCAGATCGCCGGCGAACACGACCGCGTACACCGCCGACGTAGATTGCGGATTGCCCAGTATCAGCGACGCATTGGCCCGGTTCAGCAGTACCAGGGTGAGCGGCACGACCGCGTTGAGGCACGCGATCACGCTCGCGATCGCCACCATCATGCGTGCCGGTCCGAGGTCCGGACGGCGTCTGCGGCAGACCTCATAGAGTGTCAGCGCGCGGCACGGCAAGAAGAACAACGTCAGCAGCGAAGCGCGAACGACGATCGGCGCGTGCAGCAGATGGGCGAGAGAAAACAGCACGCAGAACACCGCAGTCACCGCTAAAGCAACGCGAAGCGACGTGGTAGCGCCGAACAGTGCGCGTGTGCCCACCCATATGAGGATCCGCGACTGCAGGCTAAAGGTGGCCGTTGCGACCAGCAGCGCACTGGTATTCCAGATCAGATGCAGTCCGAAACATGCAGCCGCCGCACTCATCAGGAAAAATGCGGCCGACCAGAAGCGGAATGCCGCAACACGTTCGAAGATGCGCGAGAGCGCAATTGAAACGATGCCGCTGCACAAGAACGTCATCAGGCAAATCGAATTGAACGTTGCTACGTCGAATTTCATGAAAGCTCCACCATCCGCTCCTTGAGCAGGTCGCTGAAGGCGTCCGCCGCCAGCGGCCTGCCGAGCAGAAAGCCCTGCATTTCGTCACACATCATGGCTTTGAGCTTGCCGAGTTGCGACGACGTTTCGACGCCTTCGGCGACCACATCCATATCGAGCGAGTGGGCGAGCGCGATGATCGCGGAGACGATCGCCGCGCCTTCCGGACCTTGATCGTCGAGACCGTTGGTGAAGAAGCGATCGATTTTCAGTTGCTTGACGCGAAAGCGCTGCAGATAGGCGAGGCTCGAGTAGCCGGTGCCAAAATCGTCGATGGCGATTTCGAAGCCGCATTCCTGAAACTCGCGGATCATCTCGATTGTTTTGGGGGCGTCCTGCATGGCCACGGTTTCGGTGATCTCGAACATGATCTGGTCGCAGGCCACGTGCTCGCTCTTGACGATGTCCAGCACGGTGCTGACCAGATTCGGCTGCGAGAGCTGACGCGGCGACAGGTTGATCGCCACCTTCATCGACGGCAGGCCTTCGTCGATCCAGCGGCGGATTTGCCGGCAGGTTTCACGCACCACCCAGTAGCCGATCTGCACGATCTGGCCGGAGCGTTCGGCAATCGGAATGAATTCCAGCGGCGGCAGCGTGCCAAGCACCGGATGGTTGAGGCGGATCAGCGCTTCGGCGCCTGCCAGCTCGTTGCTGTCGCCACGGAATTTAGGCTGGAAATTCAGCGTGAAAAGGCCGGTGCTGAGTGCTTCGTGCAATGCGTTCTGGATTTGCAGCGTACGCGTCACCGCTTCGTTCATGCTCGTTTCGAAGAAGCGCCACGTGCTGCGGCCCGCGCGCTTGGCCTCGTACATGGCCGCGTCCGCGTGCTTGAGCAGGGTCTCGACGGTGTCGCCGTCCTGCGGGAACAGCGCGATCCCGATACTCGGCATGACCTGCAACGGCTCGTTGTCGTTCCACACGCCTTCGCGCATGCGTTCGAGGACGCTCTCTGCGATCAGACGGGCGTCCTGGCGCGCCACCAGATTTTCCGCGAGCACCACGAATTCGTCGCCACCCAGCCGCGCCACGGTGTCGGTGGCGCGCACGCAGGCTTGCAGGCGCTGCGCAAAGGCGGCCAGCACCTGGTCGCCAACGGAATGGCCGAGCGAGTCGTTGATGGTCTTGAAGCCGTCCAGATCCATGAACAGGACTGCGAAGACATTGTGGCGGCGCCCTGCCAGTTCGATGGCCGACTGGATCCGTTCTGTGAGCGTGGTGCGGTTCGGCAGTCCGGTCAGCGTATCGAGCGTGGCGAGGCGCACGATCTGTCCGTTCAGGTTGGTTACGGCGCTGGCGAGGAAGGTGGTGCGGGCGTCGAAACGGGACAGCATCAGCGTAACGATCAGGATTGCGAAGGTGAACAGGATCACGGCTGTCGCGAGCCATTCGGTATTCACGCCTTTGGCGGCACCGCAGATGGCGCCTACAGGAAAGTGCGCCGCTTCCATGCCGGCATAGTGCATACCGCTGATGGCGACGGCCATGACCAGCGCCGCGCCGACACGCCAGCGCGTGACGTTGCGCTCGCCGTCGTTGCGCAGCCGGCGCGCGATCAGCAGTGCGGCCATCGAGGCGCCGATCCCGATCGCAATCGATGCGCAGAACCAGACCGGCTGATAGTCGATGCCGGGTTGCATGCGCATTGCCGCCATGCCGGTGTAGTGCATGCCCGCAATGCCGAGACCCAGCAGCACGCTGCCGGTCGCGAGGTGCGTGAGCGTCAGCTGCGCACGCGTCGTGGAGAGCAGCGCCAGATACGACACGCCCACGGCGATGGCGAGCGAGAGTGCGGTCAGCGGGAAATCGTAGCCGAGCGGAATGGGCAGCGACAGCGCCAGCATGGCGATGAAGTGCATCGACCAGATGCCGACGCCCATTGCTCCCGCGCCGCCGGCGAGCCATGCATGCCGCAGGCGTGACGAGGCGAGCAGAGATATGCGGCCGGTGAGGTCGAGTGCGGTGTAGGACGCGAGGGTCGCTACGACGAACGAGGCGCCTACCAGCCAGAAGTTGTATGTGCCAGGCATGTTTAGTCCAGCCGAATAGGGGGGAACAGCTCAACTGGTTATCGACCGCTGGCAGGATTTGTTTAATTTATTGTGAGGATTTTTTTAATAGATTTTCAGGGTTTGGGAGAGTTTTGAAGAGGTATTTCCTAAGCATTCCCTGACATCAGTTCGAAGCCTTCGTCGAGCCAACCGGTCACACCACCGATCATCACTTTGACCGGCCGCCCCAGCTGGGCGAGACGGATGGCGCCGCGCGTGGCGCCGTTGCAGTGGGGCCCGGCACAATAGGTGACGAACAGCGTGTCGTCAGGGTAATCCACGAGCTTCGAGGCGACGATTTTTCCGTGCGGAAGATTGATCGCACCGGCGATATGTGCCTGTAAATATAACGCTGGACTGCGCACGTCGAGCAGCACGAAAGCGGGTTTCCTTGTGGCGCACGCGGCAAACACATCCGAGCAGTCGGTTTCGAAGCGAAGCGATGCCTGGAAATGGGCGAGGGCGGCAGCGCTGTCGGCTGCGGCGATGGCGGTTACTGGGTCGAGGCTGTCAGCGGGCGACATGAAGGAACTCCTGTTAGCGGTGGATGCGCCTTCATTGTTGCGGATGGCGAGTCAGCGGAGAAGTGGCGTGATCGTCAATCTACGGTAACATCACGCCATGCAAGATCATCTCGTCGCCGCGCTGGTTTACGACCGGCTCTGTACCTTCGAATTCGGCTGCGTTACCGAACTGTTCGCACTCGAGCGTCCGGAGCTCGAGCGGGAGTGGTATCGCTTCGCAGTATGCGCAGTCGAGCCAGGACCGCTGCGCGCGGCAGGCGGTATTACTGTTACGGCGCCGTACTCGCTGCGGCTGCTCGATCGCGCCGCGACGATTGTTGTGCCGGGCTGGCGCGATGCCGACGAATTGCCGCCCGCGCCCCTGCTGGCCAAAATTCGTGCAGCCTACCGGCGAGGCGCGCGGCTCTGCTCGATCTGCTCCGGGGTCTTCGTTCTTGCGGCGGCGGGGGTGCTCGACGGCAAAACCGTCACCACTCACTGGCGCTACGCGGACAAGCTGCAGCAACGCTATCCGCAACTGCGTGTACAGACCGACGCGCTGTACGTCGACGAAGGGCAGGTGATGACTTCGGCCGGATCGGCCGCGGGGCTCGACATGCTGCTGCATCTGGTGCGGCGCGACCACGGTAGCGCGATCGCGAACCGGGTGGCGCAGCGACTCGTCGTGCCGCCGCATCGTGAGGGCGGCCAGGCGCAGTTCGTCCCGCGACCGATGCCTCAGGACGAGGGCGGTCGTGCCGCCAGATTGATGGACTGGATCAGGGCGAACCCGGCATTGCCGCATACATTGAGCTCGCTTGCCGGGCAAGCGGCGATGAGTCCGCGAACGTTGCAGCGTCAGTTTCATGATGCCACCGGGATGGCCCCCTACGAGTGGCTGGTGCGTGAACGTGTGGCGATCGCGCGCGAACTGCTGGAGGCGCAGACCCCATTGCCGATGGCGCGCGTTGCACAGATGGCCGGTTTTGGCTCGGAGGAATCGCTGCGCCGGCATTTCCGGCGCATCGCTTTGACGAGTCCTGGAGCGTATCGGAAGAAGTTTGGCGCGGATGCGGGTGATGGGTGAGAGTGGGCGCGCGAACAGGGCCTGTCTAGCGCGGCGATCAGCGCGCATCTCGTCCAGCACAATTGCATCGGTATCCGCCAGGCCGATGATGGCTATGGCGTATGGAAGCTAACGAGCCGGGTGCCGATACCGATGCGGCCTGTTCACCCCGTCAACAACTTTCGGCGCGAGTTCGCACATTCGTCGATTTTCTGTCAGCATCACTGGTAGCACCTGAACCTGTGAAAGCACATTCGCGTAGCGGGCGCGTTCATGCAAAAGTTCATGCAGGACGCTCCTTATCGAGTACGTAATTGCCCTCACTTCCACTCATGCTCGGAAAACCTCTCGTCTTTGCTGCTATCGCTGTGCTAGTGCCGTCGTTCGCTGCCGCCCAGGCGTTCGATACCGGCTCGCGTGCCGAGGCGTACCGTCGCTACGTGCTCGCCGGCAAGGACGTGCAGTGCCGCACCAACGCCTCATGCGCGGCGCTCGGTGTTGCAGCGCTAGATGCGGGACGCATCAAGGATGCGCAGACGCTGGTCGACATGGAATCGATGCTGGCCGATGCGGCCACCTTGCAGGCCGAAGAAGAGAACTCGCCGAAGGCCCTCAATTCGGCGCATGCACGCGCCACGATGGCCCTGATCCACGAGGGCGATGTGCAGGCGGGGCTGGGCGCGTTTTCGAATGCCCGTGCGTACTATCGCACTGCCGCAAGCCGCGGCAAGGACGCGCCCGACGATCCGATGCTAAGCCGCGTCGTCGAGGTGGCGCAGCAACGTCTGTCCGGTATCGCAGACAAGCAGGTGGTGCAGGGTCTGCCCGCGTCCGGGGTGAGCTTCGCACGTTATCTGAGCCTGGGCGCATGGAGCACCGTCACACTCGCCCCGGTGAAAGGGCGTCACGGCGTGTATCGGCTCGAGGCACGGTTCGTCTATCCAGGCGTCAGCAACGAAGGTCAGCCGGTGGTCAACACTGGAACCGTCGTGGCAAACGTGCGGTTTTTCGGCGCCATTGCGCGAGTGGTCGTCTCGGAAGAGCCGGTCGGCGCCACGATCGAGGCCACTGCGAAAGCGGGCAATCTTGGCGCGTACGACGGCCACGGGGATAAATGCCTGCTCGAGTTCAGGCTGACCGCGCCTGAGACGCTAGACATCGCGACGCACGGCGCAGTGGCCGCATGCCGCTTCGGTCCGAATGTTGCAGCCGATGGCCGATATTATCTGAAGACAGGCTCTTAAGCCTCGTTCGAGATTCGCAATCCGGGGGAGCGTATGCGTAATGCAATGGACTATCCGGCGGTGGTATTTGTGTCGACGCTGGTGGCGATGTCCTTGTCGGCGTGGATTGGGGCGAGTCTGCTCAGGCGTGTGAAGGCCTTCACTGCAGAGTCGCGCGAAGACTTCAACGTCGTTCAGGCCGCGACGCTCACGCTGCTTGCGCTCATGATCGGCTTCAGTTTTTCCATGGCAGTGGGGCGATACGATCAGCGCAAGAACTATGAGGAAGAAGAAGCCAACGCAATCGGCACGGAGTTCGTGCGTGCGGATTTGCTGCCCGCAGCGAATGCGCGGCAGGTGAGAACGCTATTGGGTCATTACCTCGAACAACGCGTGCTGTTTTACACGACACGCGATGTGCAGGAGCTCGAACAGATCAACACGGCCACTGCGCAACTGCAGTCGGGTTTGTGGGCCGCAGTGCGCGACGCTGCTGCGGCGCAGCCGACGCCCGTCACTGCGCTGGCTGTTGCCGGCATGAACGATGTATTGAACTCGCAGGGGTACACGCAGGCCGCGTGGTGGAATCGCATTCCGATCGCCGCGTGGGGGCTCATGGTGGCGATCGCGGTGTGTTGCAACCTGCTGGTCGGTTATGGCGCACGCTCGGCCAAAGTGGGCCTGACGCTGCTGCTGGTATTGCCGCTGGTGGTCGCGACATCGTTCGCGCTGATCGCGGACATCGATAGCCCGCGTGGCGGGATCATTCGTGTGAGTCCGATCAATCTGGTGGCCACGGCGCGATCGCTGCGTCCGGGGTGATGACGCCTTGACGGCGGCTGCCCGCACAACGGGCAGCCGCAACGAGCTTAGTGCGGATGCTCGTCTTTATGCTCACCTTCCGGCTTGTGCTGCTCTGGAGCCGGATGCGGCTGTGCATGTTGCTCCGGGTGCGGTTCCGGATGCGGCGCTGCCGGGTGCGGATTGGCATGAGGCTCGGCCGGATGCGGGTTCGCGTGTGGCGCCTGGGCCGGTTGCGCTTCATGCGGCCTGGGTGCGGCTTCCTGAGCATGCTGTGGCTGCTGGCCGGCGGCGGCTTCGGCAGGACGCTGTGGCTCGGGCTGCGCATGCTGGGCTTCCGGCTGGGCATGCCCGGCTTCCGGTGCATGCGGCGCCGGAGCAGTGGCTTCGGCAGGGCGCGCGTTACGTTCTTCCGGCTGTGCGTGCGGAGCTTCGCCTTGCGGACGCGGTACGCCGTTCTCATGAGCTTCGTTCGGATGCAACTGCTCCCCGGCTTGCGGCTTCGGAGCGGCGGCATTCGGTGCTGCTGCA
Organism: Paraburkholderia sp. GAS82; assembly: GCF_050436285.1. Taxonomy (NCBI): domain Bacteria; kingdom Pseudomonadati; phylum Pseudomonadota; class Betaproteobacteria; order Burkholderiales; family Burkholderiaceae; genus Paraburkholderia; species Paraburkholderia sp. GAS82. Next base: position 366,724 of record NZ_JBNDLX010000005.1, on the reverse strand, counting down.
CCCGGAGCCGCTGCATTCGGCGCATGACCCGCTTGCGCCTCATTGCCGTGCCCAGGAGCGCCTTGCGGACCGACTGGATGCACTTGTGCCCGGTTGATCACCTGGAAGCCTCCACGAGGCGCTGCTGTACCCGGCGCGCCCGGATGTGCCGCGGCAGTGAAGGCACTAGGCGCCGCAGTGCGTACCACCGGTGCGCCGGCTCCCGCCACCTTGCCGCCGCCCGCTGCAAAGCGTTGGGCTAACGTGTCGTGGTAAGCGGCCGGCACGACCGGTGCGCGAGTCGCTACCACCTGCCGCTGCGCGAGCGCTGCCGGTGCACCTACATGAGCCGGACGCAGCGCGCCGGCAAAGCTCTGCTGAACCGGCGCGATAGCGGGCGCGCCGGCACCGATCTGCGCATGGGCCAGATTCTGCGCATTGAACGGACGCGCTGCCTGCGCAACCGCCTCGCCGCGTACGAACGCATTTGCCGGAACCGCCGTAATGGCGCCCGGTGCGTTCTGGTTGATGTACGTGTTGTGGATGTTGTTGATGATCGTCGTGTTGTGAACATTGGTGATGTTCACGTTGTTGATGCGGTTGTAATACGTCGGGCTGTAGTGATACGCCGGATGCCACGGCTCTCCCGGTCCGAGTGCAAACCACGCCACGCCGGCGCCTACTGCTCCGCCAATCGCCAGGTCGACACCCCAATGCGCGCCGCCGCCACCACCACCGCCGCCGACGAAGGCCACCAGCGCCGGTGCATACACCGGCGGCTGGCTCACGACCACCGGACCCGGCACCCATGCCCACGCGCGGCCGACATAGGCCCAGCGTCCATAGTGGAAAGGTGCGAAGCCCCACGGCGCGTCGTCCACCCACGTCCAGCCCCACGGCGCGATCCACGCCCAGTGGCCTTCGTGATACGGCGCCCAGCCAGCCGAGACAGCTACGGTCGGCACCCACACTTCGCCGTAGGTCGGGTCGCTACGCCACGTACCGTTGGCGTCGAGGTCTTCATAACCGGGGATTTCGCGTGAGACGTAGCGTGCGGAGACCGAGTTGTCTTCCGCGCGATCGCGGCTGGCGACCCACTGGTCGAACGCATCGGGTGCCGGTGCACCGCCGCCTGCCTGCTGTTGCAGGTTGGTGCCGACAAACTGGATCTGCTGGCCCGCGTTCACCTGGAACGAGCCTCCGTCACCGTACACCGTGGCGGTGCCTGCACGCACCGTGACGGTGGTCGAACTGCCGTCGGCTGCAACGTCGACGCGGAACAGGCCTGGCGCGGTGGCGACAAGCGCCACGTTCGGCGTGTCGATCTCGAAGTTCTGACCGCCCGGCAATGCGCGCACGTGAGCGGACAGCGTGCCTTGCGTGACCTTCAACTGCGTGATCGTGTCATTCAGGTTGACGATGTCGAGCGCGGTCTGCTGGTCGAGCCGCAGCGCCGTCGAACCGGCATGCAGTTCCGCGCGCGCGTTGGCGTCGGCCCACAACTGGTCGCCGGTCGTCAGCGGCCGGTTCAGTACGGCATAGGACCAGTCGGTCAGGCCGGCAGGTTCCAGCGTCACGGTGCCGGCGAAGTAATTCAAACGTGCGACGCGGTCAGGCGGGTCACCGGCAGCCGAAGCAGCGGGCGCTGTGGGCGAGGGCACCTGAGCGTGGCCCGCGAACGGAATCATGGCAAGAACGGCGGAGACCGTGAGCGCGGTCGCGCGCAGGCGGTGGAAGGTTGTTGTCATTATCGGCTGCTCCGAAGGTTTCATTTTGTCAGGCCCGAAGTCGAAAGCGGCCCTTATGTGTACGTCCAACTGGCTAACGTCGCGAACGGGGGAGCGGATGACATTCGCGTTGTAACCGGGACGCGAGTTTGCAACGAAATGTGAGCGCTGCATAGAGCCCGTTGGACGATCGTAAGAGCGCGCTTTGCGGCGGCAGATTCGATCCCTTGGAGACCTATCGAAAAGCAGGCCGATTTGTAAGGACATGCAACCATTGCGTAATCGGCTTGCTGGTGAGAGCTTGCGATGCAGTGCGACGCAAGGATACGCGAAGGTTCGAACAGTGGAGGACGTACTGCGTGGCGGGGTACGACAGCGGCGCGTCTGGCGTGACCGTGAATAGATTAATTTACAGCGGGCGTGATAGCGCAGGGCGGCAGGCCGCCCTGCGTCGACGGGTCAGTTTGCTGCGTCGGTTGTGCCCGGCGCGTACGCGCGCCGGCCGGTCAGACGTGCGGCGATGCGGCCGAACGCCAGCCATTGCTGGGCGAGCAGGCCCTGGCCGTAGGGGCGGTTATCGCCGAGCGGTGCCGGCAACTGATCGCGAATACCGGTCGGCTCGACCGTGCGATTCCACGATGCCGTGCGGAACATCATGTCCCACCACGGAAACAGCACACCGAAATTGCAGCCATAAGCCGTGCCTTCATGACCATAACCGACCGCGTGATGACGGCGATGAAAGATCGGGCTGACGATGATGCGCTCGAGCAGCCACCCATACGGCAAGCGCGCATTGACGTGCTGAATGCTCTGCATGAAGTTACTGACGGCAATCAGCACGACAAACTGGTTCGGTTGCACGCCGATAAACAGCGAGATCGCTGCAAAGAACGCGGCCTGGATGATGTCGTCGAGGAAGTGATTGCGGTCGTCGTTCCACAACGACATCTGCTGCTGGCTGTGATGCACCGCGTGCAGTTCCCACCAGACGCCGAAGCGGTGTTGCCAGCGGTGATACCAGTAACCGGCAAAGTCAAGCACGACCAGATAGATCAGGAACGAGACGATCGGCTGATCCGTCACCCCTGGCCAGAGGCTGTCGATATCGATGTTTGGAACGTTGTAGATCGAGATCAGGCTCTGCCAGTGATCGAACAGCGGCTGCAGCATGAAAAAGAACGCGATATTGATGATGCCCAGCTTGGCGATCCACGTGTACAGCACATCGGCGCGCAGGGCCTTGCGGTCCTTCCACTCTTCGATGGGGCGCAGCGTTTCGAGCGGACGCAGTGTGAGGTATGTGATGACGATTTCCAGCGCGCCGATGATGACCCAGTACAGGGCGTCATAGGTGTCTTCGTCGTAACCCATCAGGCCGAAGCGGTAGAAAAATGGCTGCACCACGTCGACATATAGCAGCGTCTGCAGGGCGGACACCATGTTGTCGAGCTGCGTGACGATTTCATGGAACATCAGAATCCTCGTGAATAACTGGTCATGCAATGCATCTTTAAGCAGGCCGTTCGTTTAGTCCGGGTTCGGTGCAATTACCGGTGCGCGATTGTCGAAATAGATACCGTGCGGCGAGCGGCCCACTGCGATGGTATCGATCAGTTTGCGCGTAGTCAGGTCGATGACGCCGACGTGCTTGGCGAAGCGGAACCCGACCCATAGATAGCGCTTGTCCGGAGTTAGTTCCATGTCGTCCGGTCCGGGCATCAGTCCGGTGATGTCGCCGACGTTGGTGAGCGTGGTGTAGTCGATAATGCTGATCGTGCTTTCGACGCGATTCGAGACCACCACGTGCTTGCCGTCATCGAGGTTGCGGAAGTTGTGCGCGCCGCGTCCCGTGTGGATCTTTTTGACGATCTGCTGCTTGCGCCAGTCGACCACGGCCACGTCGTCTTCGCCGGTCATGCCGACCAGCAGGTACTTGTCGCCGGGCGTCATCCACAGGCCGGCCGGCTCGTTGCCCACGTGCATTTTCCACAGCACCGTTTGCGTGGGCAGGTCGATGGCGGCGAGTTCGCCCGAGTCCTGCAGCGTCATGAACACGGTGCGGCTGTCGGAAGCGAACGTCATGTGGCTCGGCGTCTTCGCAAGCGGGATGTGCTTGACGAGCGTCATGTTGGTGCCGTCATAGTGGTAGATGTCGGCGCGGTCCATGCGCAGCGCAGCCGTGACAAACCACTTGTGATCCGGCGAGAAACCGAGTTGATACGGGTCCTCGATACCGTCGACGGTGCGCTGCACCGCGCCGGTGTGCGGGTCGACGAACATCAGGTTGTTCGAAATCGAATCGGCGACGATCAGCGACTTGCCGTCCGGCGTGATCATCAGGTGATGCGGTTCTTTGCCGGTCGGCTCGGTGCCGACCACTTTGTGGGTAGCTTCGTCGATCAGCGAGAGTTCGGACTCGCCCGAGTCGAGCACGATGACCCGGTCGGCGGCGTAAGCGGTATTCAGGTGGCCGATCAGGGAGAAGGCGGCCGCGGCGGCCAGGGTGGCTCTCGAAAGAAATGTAACCGGCGAGTAAGGCATTCTGTAAAGTATCCGAAGGTGTAAAGCGACACCGAAAAGCTGTGCCTTCATGGAAGTGCGGTAAAGCCGCACTTCATTAACGTCCTGAGCGCGGTTTTCGATGACGCACGCTCGCGGCAAATGTGAGAAATTAGCACGTGTGGGCCGATCAAATGCCTGCGGATCGCATCTTTTGCGATTCGGGGCAATCCGACGAGGCACAGATGGACGAACGTGTGCGCGACAAAACGGCCTACGGCACGGTCACCGGGCGCACCACCCTGGCGATCCGCGAGGTGCTCGAAGGGCGCCGCCGCGGCGCGGCCATGGTGTTGCCGTTTGCAGGACCGGCGGTGGTCGTCTCGGTGGCCTATATGGACCCCGGCAACTTCGCGACCAACATCCAGGCCGGCGCTCGCTACGGCTACGCCTTGCTGTGGGTGGTTCTGCTCGCCAACATCGTGGCCATGCTGTTTCAGGCGCTCTCGGCCAGACTTGGCATCGTCACGGGGCGCAATCTCGCCGAATTATGCCGGGAAAATTTTCCTGCGCCGCTCGTATTCGCGATGTGGATGGTGAGTGAAATTGCCGCAATGGCGACCGATCTGGCCGAGTTTCTGGGCGGTGCGATCGGTCTCGCGTTGCTGTTTCATATGCCTTTGCTGGCCGGCATGATCGTCACGGCGCTCGTCACGTACTTCCTGCTGTTGTTCGAGAAGGCCGGTTTCCGGCCTCTGGAACTGGCGATCGGCGCGCTGGTCGGCATCATCGGGCTCTCCTATCTGGCCGAACTCTTCATCACGCGGGTGGCGTGGCCAAGCGTATTCGGGCATCTTTTTACGCCGCAATTGCCGGATGCCGGTGCGGTGACGATTGCCGTGGGCATTATCGGCGCCACCGTGATGCCGCATGCGCTGTTTCTGCATTCGGGCCTCACGCAAAACCGCGCTCCCGCGCGCAACGAGGGCGAACGGGTCATGCTGCTGCGATTCTCCAATATCGAAGTGGTAATCGCCCTCACGATTGCGGGACTGATCAATATCGCCATGGTTATCATGGCGTCCGCGGCTTTCCATGCGGGCCATCCGGAAGTCGCCGAAATCGAAACGGCGTATCACACGCTTGCACCGTTGCTCGGCATTGGCGCGGCAGGGATCTTCCTGCTGTCGTTGATTGCGTCGGGAATCTCGAGTTCGGTGGTCGGGACCATGGCAGGGCAGATGATCATGCAGGGCTTCGTCGGCTTTCAGATTCCGCTGTGGTTGCGAAGAGCGATTACGATGGTGCCTTCGTTTATCGTCGTCGCGTTGGGCGTGAATGCGACGCATGCGCTCGTCATCAGCCAGGTGGTGCTGAGCTTTGCGCTGCCTGTGCCGATGGCGGCACTGATCTGGTTCACCTGCCGCGAGCGGGTGATGGGCCAGTATCGGAACGGTGTGCCGATGATGCTCGCGGCCGGGTTCTCGGCGGTCGCGGTGCTAGTGCTGAACGCGGTCCTTCTGTTGCAAACTTTCGGCGTCAATGTGCCGGGATTATCGAGTTGAAAACCGCATCGAAATGGAGTTGAAGCTGGAACTCATCATCCGCCCAGCCACGGTTGCTGATATAGGTGGCGTCGCCGATGTTTTTCTCCGGGCGCGCAAGGAATTGATGCCGTTTGCGCCGCTCGCGCATTCCGATCTCGCCGTCTGCCGGTGGATCGCAGACTGGTTGATCCCGACGGGTGGCGTCACGGTGGCGACCGACACGCGAGGGCTGATCGTTGGCATCGCCGCGGTCTCCACAGTCGACGGCGTGCTGTGGCTCGATCAACTCTACGTCATGCCGTCGCGAGTCGGCCAGGGTGTCGGCACGAGCCTTCTGGCTGAGGTGAGGGCGAACGCGCGCTTGCCCATTCATCTGCATTGCTTTGCCGAAAACAAACGGGCGCGCGCGTTTTACGAGCGACATGGATTTGTCGCGATCGCTTTTGGTGACGGCAGCGACAACGAAGAAGGATGTCCCGATGTGGTGTATGCGTTGCAGCCGGACGGGACCCAGTTGGCCAATGACATGGGACCGTCTGGTTGAGATGCAACTGAGAGCCGCAATGCGGCTTTACATGCTGCGGAGTCCGAAACCATCGAGTGCGATGGCCGGTTCGCGGCGTGCGACCAGATCTCCAATCAGACGTCCCGACGCAAGCGCCAGCGTGAAGCCGAGCGCACCCTGTCCCAGGTTCAGCCAGAGGTTGGCAAAGCGCGTGCCGTCGATGACCGGCATGCTCTTCGGCGTGGCGGGGCGGAGTCCGCACCACACGGCGGCGGTGTCGAAATCGACAGCACCGGGAAAGGTGGCGGCCGATTGCGCACGCAGCGTCGCTACCCGTTTGAGATCGATGTCGGCGAGCCGGCCGGTGATATCGGCCATGCCCGCGATCCGCAGCCGGTTTCCCAATCGTGCATAGACGATCTTGCGCTCGAAGTCAGTGATGCTGATGCGCGGCGCGGCCGCATCTGCCACAACGGGCGCGGTCAGGCTGTAGCCCTTGAGCGGATAAAGCGGCACACGAATCCCTAAGGCGCGAAGTAGCGGTACGCTTGGCGCAGCGTTGGCGAGCACGATGTGATCCGCGTCGAGCCGTTCCTCACCCGCATACGCAGCAACGCTTTGTGCCGAGACCTCGCGCAGTTGCGTGACCGCGGTGCCGAAACGAAATCCAACCCCGCGCTCGCGCAATAGCTGCATCATGCTCACGCAAAACTGGTAGCAGTCGCCACTGTCTTCACTGGCGGTAAAAATGCCGCCGCGCAACTGGCTGCCTAGATGGGCGAGGGCGGGTTCTCTCGCGATGCACGCCTTCGCATCGAGCGCGTCCTGTTCGCAGCCGAGCGAGCGCTGGTAGTCCAGCAGACGGCACGCTGCATCGAAAGCAGCGTCCGTGCGATACACCACTAGCTTGCCCGCGTTCGCGTGTTCGAAGCGTATGTCGGGTTCATGCACGAGCAGTTCATGCATCAGATCGCGGCTGAAAAACGACAAAGACAGCAGCTTGCGGGTACACGCCTCGCTCTGCTCGAGCGTACAGGCACGCGCGAACTGCAGCAGCCAGCGCCACTGCTCCGGGTCGGCGCTTGGCCGGAAGCGGACGGGCGAATCGTGGCGCAGCAGCCAGCCAGGCAGTTTGGAGAGGACGCCCGGGCCCGCGAGCGGGGCGACATAGCTATAGGAGAGCTGACCGCCGTTGGCGAAGCTGGTTTCGAGTCCGACGTCCTGGTTGCGTTCGACGACGGTGACCCGATGTCCGTCGGCGCGCAGATACCATGCCGTGGCGAGTCCGATTACGCCGGCTCCGATGACAAGTACATGCATGGCAGTAGGGGGTAATTGGGAGACCCAGGTGAATGAGCAACCATTGTTCCGTAGTGCCGTTGGGGCCGTCCAATACCGATCTGCAGGCGGGTTATAGCTCCGGGTTATAGACAGCCTGTCAGCGGGCTTCAGGTGTCGGTCGCTTCGCCGCCTTCGCGCAGGAATTCGATCAGACGCTCCGCGCTGCGCGGCGGCGGATGCTCATGCTGGGTCAAGGCATAGACGTTCAGGCTGGCGTCGATATCGAGGGGCCGCACCTGGATCTCCGCGCCAGCGGGCGGATAGTTCGCGGTGAACGAATCGACGAGGGCCACGCCCACACGCGCCTGCACCAGCGACTTCGCGAGCGGGTAGGTCTGAACCGAGATGGCGCTTGCCGGGCTTTGTCCGGCGTCGGCGAGCCAGTTGGACAGAATGGCGCCAAGGTAGTCGTTGGCGTCGATCGTAATGAACGGCTGATTGGCGAGTTCTTTCGCCTGCAGCGGTCGTGTGAGCAGTTTCGCGGACCACCAGCCGGGCGGCGCGATCGCGCACAGGTTGCAGCGGCGCAGCGGCGTGAGCAACAGGTTCGGATGTGAGACCGGACTCATGGTCAGGCCAAGTTCGATTTCGTCGAGTAGCAGGGCCTGCTCGATCTCACGCGTATGGGAAACAGCGAGTTCACAACGCAATTGCGGAAACGCTTGTGCCCAGCGTGCAACGGCCTGGGGCAACAGATGATGCGCCAGCGCGGGTGTTGCCGCGACGCGCAACGGACGCGCTGCGCCTTGCGAAAGACTCGTGACGAGCCGGCGGATGCGCTTCAATTGCTCGTCGAACGGCGTCAACTCCTGCTGCAGGCGCAACGCCTCCTGGGTCGGCACGAGCTTGCCCTTGCTGCGCAGGAAGAGCGGAAAGCCCACCGTGCGTTCCGCGTGCTGAAGCATCTTGCTGACAGCCGGTTGCGAGATGTGCAGGAGTCGCGCCGCCGCATTGGTGGAACCGGTCAGCATGATGGCACTGAACACTTCGATATGTCGCAAACGCACCCGAGGCTCCTGTGGAGTGACGTGAGGCCCGCATGATGACGCGCCTATAGCCCGAGGTTATATTACAGCGTTTTATTTTCATTGGGCGCAGCATGGCGCGGTTCATATAGTTTGCAGTGAGGTTCGCAATACGGCTCGCAATGAAGCTTGCAATGAACAGAACAACACCGCAGTCCGGGCCACACCGGATCAATCCGTAGTACATAAGGAGGTTGCGTGGAAGCCAGTTTCTCCAGCTCACAGAAGGCGGCGTGCCTGTCGGGGTTGTTCCTTGCCTGGGCGGTGGGGTACGCGGACCGCATCCTCATGAGCACGGCGATCATTCCGATCGGCCACGAACTTGCGCTCGATGCGCGTGAAGCCGGCATGCTGCTCAGCGCGTTCTACATCAGTTACGCGTTGATGCAACTGGCCGGCGGCTGGCTGTCGGACCGTTTCGGCTCACGTATTGTCGTGGTGCTGTGCATTGTCATGTGGTCGGTGTTTACGGGCGCTACCAGCATGGCATGGTCGTTCGGCTCGTTGCTCGTCATTCGCTTTCTGTTCGGCGTCGGCGAGGGCAGTTTCTCGCCTGCGAGTTCGGTGACGGTGGCCGAAGTGTTTCCCAAGCCGGAAAGAGCGCGCGCCAAGTCGTTTCTGATTTCCACCGTGTTTCTCGGCAATGCAGCGGGTTCGGGCCTGATCGGGTTGACGGTTGCACGGCTCGGCTGGCGTGGTTCGTTTCATATCCTCGCAGTGGTCGGCATGGGTGTAGCGCTGATTCTGTGGTTCGCGCTGCGCAGCGGCATGGCGAGCCAGCGCGAGCGCGCCGCAGACCGTTCACGCGTTTCGTGGAGCGCGTTGCTGCGCACGCCGATGGCATGGAAACTGACGGCAATCTGGTTCTTCACCAGCATGCTGTATGTCGGGGTGCAGTCGTGGATGCCCTCCTATCTGATGAAAGCGTACCGGATCGATCTGCTGCACATCGGTCTCGCCGCGACCGTTCCCAACCTCATTGCGTTCGCCGGGACCAATGCGGTTGGCGTGCTGCTCGACAAGTACGGCAACGGGCGCGAGCGCGTCTTCATGCTGCTTGGCGCGCTGTTTAGCGCGGTATTCTTTGCGCTGATGATCACGACTACCTCGATCGCGCTGCTCGTCATGTACTGGACGCTGTTTCTGCTGGCCTTCAACTTTGTCTATGCCACGGTGTTTTCCGCGCCGTTGCGCCACTTCCCGGAGCATCTGATCGGCAGTGCGACGGGGTTGATGAACTTCGGCGGGCAACTGGGCAATTCGATTGCCCCGGTCGCGATGGGCGCACTGATTGCCGCGAGCGGTGGTTCGTATCTTGCGGCATTCTGGCTGTTGCTGGTTTCCGGGGTGCTGGCGACGCTTGTGTCGGCGACGTGGAACCCGGCCCGCGCCGTTGCGGTTCGTCCGTTGGCGGGTAATCCGTGAAAGGAGATCCGATGCGTGTGTTTACCGGCAGTCTTGCGACCGAGACCAACACCTTCGCGCCGATGCCGACTGGCCTCGCCGCATTCAAGGAGCGTCGCTATTTTCCAGCGGGTTGCCATCCTGCCGAGATGTCGTCGTTTGGTGGACCGCTGTGGGCTGCACGGCAGCGCGCGCAGGCCTATGACTGGACGCTGATCGAAGGCATGGTTGCCTCGGCGCAGCCTGGCGGCACCGTCACGCGCGAGGCTTATGAGTCGCTGCGTGACGAATTGCTGGCCGACCTGCGCGCCGCGTTGCCCGTCGATATCGTGCTGCTTGGCCTGCACGGGGCAATGGTCGCCGACGGCTATGACGATTGCGAAGGCGATCTGCTCGCGCGGGTGCGTGAAATCGTCGGGCCCGGCGTGGTGATCGGCGCGGAACTCGATCCGCATGCTCACCTGAGCGAAGCGATGATCGCGCATAGCGACGTGCTCGTGGCGTACAAGGAGTATCCGCATACCGACATCCTCGAGCGCGCTTACGAACTGGCCGATCTATGCAGGCGTCTCGCACAGCGTGAGATCGCGCCGGTTTCAGCGGTGATCGATTGCGATATGGTCGTGCCGATTCACACGACGCGCGAACCTGGGCGTTCGCTGGTCGAGCGCATCCAGTCGCTCGAAGGCCACAACGGCATTCTGACTGTTTCGATCGTGCAGGGTTTTGCGACCGGCGACGTACCCGACATGGGCACGAAAGTGCTCGTCTATGCCGACGGCGACGCGCAGGCGGCGCAGCAACTTGCGCGTGAACTGGCCGACGATCTGGTGGCGATGCGCGACACGCTGCTGGTGCGCTATCTCGACATCGACACCGCGCTCGACCGGGCCATGGTTGCGCCGCGCGGGCCCGTGGTGTTGGCAGACCGCTCCGATAACCCCGGCAGCGGCGCAGCAGGCGATTCCACGTTTATCCTGCGGCGCATGCTCGAACGCGGTATCCGCAATGCGGCGCTCGGTCCGCTATGGGATCCTGTTGCGGTCAGTATTGCGTTCGACGCGGGCGTCGGCTCGCGGCTCGATATGCGCATAGGCGGCAAGATCGGACCGTTGTCGGGCGACCCGGTGGACGGCCGCTGTGTCGTCAAGGCGCTCATGCGCGACCTGAAAATGACCGGCAATGGCGGAACGCCGACGCAAATGGGCGATTGCGCGTTGATCGAGATGGAGGGCATCGAGATCGTCCTCAACACGTTGCGCGGCCAGGCCATGAATGTGGATCTGTTCACGCAACTTCAGTGTGACCTGTCCATCAAGCGGATTGTGGTGGTCAAGTCGGCCCAGCATTTTCATGCGTCGTTTGCGACGATCGCTGAGGATATCCTGTACGTCGGCGCCCCGGGTTCTGCGAGTCCGGACTGGAATGCGCTGACTTATAGAAAGATCAGGTATCCGAAGTGGCCAATTGAGCAATCTGAATCAGGTTCATTGAACTGAGACCCCTACTATGAGCGAGCACACTGCGCCTCCTTTCGACCTGGTGATTCGCGGCGGCACGGTCGTCGATGGCACGCGCCGTCCGCGCTTCGATGCGGATGTAGGCATTCGCGACGGCATGATCGTTGCCATCGGCGATCTGTCCGGGCAAGCAGCGCGTGCTGACCTGGATGCCGGTGGCAAGATTGTCGCGCCGGGTTTTATCGACTCGCACACTCACGATGACGAGTCCGTGCTGTCCGACCCCGAGATGATCTGCAAGATCTCGCAGGGTGTGACCACCGTGGTCACCGGCAATTGCGGCGTTAGCCTCGCGCCACTCAAAGCGAACATGGCGCTGCCTTTACCGCTTAGTCTGCTGCAGCAACGCGACCCGTCGACGGCATCCGCTTTTGGGCGGTTTGCCGATTACCTCGATGCGCTACGCGCGGCCCCTGCTTCGGTGAACGTCGCCGCCATGGTGGGACACACCACGTTGCGCGTGATGACAATGGACTCGCTCGATCGCGCGGCCACTGATGAAGAGATCGCGGCGATGCGCGACCTGCTGAGCGAAGCGTTAGACGCGGGAGCAATCGGTGTATCGACGGGTACCTACTATCCGCCCGCAGCGCTAGCACCTGCTTCGGAAGTCATCGAGGTGTGCCGTCCGCTGACGGGCACCGGCGCCGTGTACGCGACGCACATGCGAAACGAGGCGGAAGGCTGTGTGGATTCTCTGCATGAAACCTTTGCCATTGGCCGGGCGCTGGATGTACGTGTCGTCATTTCACACCACAAACTGATGCGGGAAGCGAACTTCGGCAAGTCGGTTGTAACCTTGCCGCTGATCCGTGCCGCAATGCAGTGCCAATGCGTCGCGCTCGATTGCTATCCGTACACCGCCAGTTCGACGATGCTGCATACGGTCGAGGAAAAACTACAGAGGCGTGTCGTGATCGCGACCAGCGAGCCTTACCCGGAATACTCGGGACGCGAGCTTGCCGAGATTGCCGACGAATGGAAAGTAAGCCGTGTGGAAGCCGCACAGCGTCTGCAGCCGGCAAGCGCGGTCTATTTCAGCATGGACGAGGGCGACGTCAGGAACATCATGGCCTTCGAGGACACGATGATCGGCTCCGACGGCCTCGCTGGCGGCAGCAAGCCTCACCCGCGTTTGTGGGGAACGTTCCCGCGAGTGCTAGGCCACTATAGTCGTGACGTGCGTCTATTTCCGCTTGAAACGGCGGTCTGGAAGATGAGCGGACTGACCGCCAAAAACTTCGGCCTCAAGGATCGCGGGACTATCGAAGTGGGCAAGCATGCGGATGTCGTCGTGTTCGATGCGGCCACGGTACGCGATCGCGCCACCTATGACGACCCTATCCAGCCCGCCGAAGGCATCGAAGCCGTGATCGTCAACGGCATGCTGACCTGGCGGCATGGCGCGCACCGCGGCGCACGCAACGGTCGGGTGCTTACGCGAATGTAAAGGGGGGGAGCGGGCGTGCACGATGCGGCGTAACGGAGGCACGGGCTCTTCAGGATTCACGCATTTTTCGTTCGCCTGTCACGCTAACAACTTTTTCATGTGGTTCTCTGCTCGGCAATCGTGAAGCAGATGAAACGGTCATAAAGCGCGGTCAAAATCGGACGTCTGCCGTTCGCCAGGTCCGCTTGACCGGGCTGTCCCCTCCCGCAATACGACGACTATTTTCTATGCCATCTAGAGGTCACCGGGTTTCATGCATCATTTGCGCCTATAACGAAGCACCGCGTATCGCTGCGGTGCTGGCGGTGGCGTCGGTCCATCCGCTGCTAGCCGAAGTCATCGTCGTCGACGATGGCTCGACTGACGGCACGGCCGACATCGTCAGGCGCTTTCCTTCGGTCAGACTGATCCAATGCGCGCAGAACCGCGGCAAGAGCGCGGCGATGGCTGCGGGTATAGCAGCCGCGGAGCACGAGTGGCTTATGCTGCTCGATGCCGATCTGAAGGGCCTGGCACTCGACCACATCAGCGCGTTGGCCGCCCCCGTCCTGAGTGGATGCGCCGACGTCAGCATGAGCCTGCGGCAGAACAGCCTGCTGCTGTTTCGCTTTATCGGCCTTGATTTCGTCTCCGGGGAGCGCGTCGTCAGAAAGCAGTTGCTCGACGAAGCGCTCAAGGAAATCCATGGCTTGCCGCGCTTCGGCATTGAAATGTTCATGAACCGGCGCATCATCTCGCGCCGGCTTTCGATTGCGGTCACGCATTGGCCGCACGTCACGCAGGCGCGCAAGACCGAAAAGCTCGGCTACTGGAAGGGCGTGCGCGCCGAGTGGCGCATGATCTCCGATCTGCTGAAGGTGACCTACCCACTTGCGTTGATTACCCAGACGCTGCAGCTATTTGTCCTGCGGGTCGATCATCCGGGCCGCGCTCGGCTTTCGGTAAGAATCAGAAAGCCGCGCGATACGGCCGCGTAAGGGTCTTTGAGAAAGCGCCTGGCTTTGACGTGGTGCCCGGCACTCTATTGTGCGAGCGGTACGGCACCGCGGCGGCGCCACGCCAGCGCGATAAAGCCTGCAGCGCCTAGCAGTAACGGGCAATAGAGCGTCGCAAAGCGCCACAGCACGAGCGCGGTCGCCATGGCCGCGCGCGGCACCCATGGCGCGAATGCGGCGGCCAGCGCCAGATCGCCGCTGCCGCCTCCGGCAGGCACGCCTGTCCACAGCGCCGCGTGCAATACGACGGCCTGCACCGCCAGCACGAAACCAAGCGGCAAGCGATAGCCGAGTTCATGCAGGATGAACCACAGCGCGCTGTAGCGAAGCAGCCATTGCAAGGTGGTCAACACCAGCAGCGCTGCAAGACGCCAGCGCGGCCCCGTCAGCAGCAGCACCCATTGCCGGCCTACGCTCTGGCGAAAGCGGGTCCAGCGTGCGCGCCGCGCCCGCAGCCATACGATGCGTCGCCCCGCTGCGTCGAGCGCGGCGACGGCGGGGCGACGGCAGAGCCACAGCACAGCCACGACGATCGCGAGCGCCGCCAGTATGGTGAGGACGGTAGATAACGGGAAGTTCGGCGTCACCTGACTGAGCGGTCCGAGCGCGAGCAGCAACGAGAGCGGCACGGCGGCCGCGAAGAACGTGAGGTCTAACGCCTGGTCCGCGCCGACCACCGTGGTGGCGAGTGCCCACGAGGCTCCCGAACGCTGCAGCAGGCCCATATTCACGCCGTAGCCCGCTGCGCCCAGCGGCGAGACGAGAAATGCGAAATCGGTTACGACGGTAATCGTTAGCGTGCGCAGGAAGCGTAGCCGCAGGCCAAGCGCGCCTTGCATCAGATGCAGTTTTCCCGCCTTGGCAGCAGCGCTTAGCGCGGCGCTTGCCGCCAGTACCGCAAAGATCTGAAGGGAGACGCTGCGTAAGCCGGTCAGCACGTCATGCGCGCCGAGGATAAACGGCGCACCCATTGCGAGTCCGACGCCGAGTACGGCCAATGTGGTTGCCGCATGACGTATGTGCAGTCGCGTCATGAGTTTCGCCCAGGTCCCCGCCGGGGGCTCGGAGCGTTGCGCGGAA
Source organism: Paraburkholderia sp. GAS82 (assembly GCF_050436285.1). NCBI lineage: Bacteria > Pseudomonadati > Pseudomonadota > Betaproteobacteria > Burkholderiales > Burkholderiaceae > Paraburkholderia > Paraburkholderia sp. GAS82. The sequence continues at coordinate 351,649 of NZ_JBNDLX010000005.1, read as the reverse complement.
CCGGCACCGCGCGCGTGTTGGTCGTCAGAAGTTGGGGTTCGCAAGGAAGTAGAATAAACATGCGGAAAGCAGGATCGTGACAGGCAAGGTAACCAGCCAGGTGAGTGCGATACGCCATAGCATACCGCCTTGCACACCCTGGCCACCCGCTACCATCGTGCCGGCAATTCCCGACGTAATGATGTGAGTTGTACTGACCGGTAGTCCAGTAAAGCCAGCCGTGCCGATCAGCACCGAGCCGACCAGTTCCGCGCTGGCCCCTTGGCCCGGCGTCATATGTTGCCTGCCGAGCCGTTCGCCCAACGTACGTACCACGCGTTTGTAGCCAATCATCGTGCCGATACCCAGGCATAGCGCGCTTAGCACACGAACCCACCATGGCGCATATTGCACCGGCGGGCCCATTTTCTTCAGCAGATCCGTTGCCTGCGCCTTCTCGTCCTTGCTGGCACCGTTCTGCTCGCCGACGTGCTTGAGTTCAGAGAGCACATCGTACACGGCTCCGCGCAGTTGTGCCCGCACCGCCACCGTTTGCGGTGAATTCGCGGAATCGTCGCGGGTCTTGAGTTCGTGCGCCTCGCTGGCCAGTTGCGGGCCGGCGTTTTGCAGCAAGGTCGCGGACTTCAGCGCCTGATCCTTGACGTCGTCGCCATAGCGCTGAATCAGTGGAATTGCGGCTGCCGCGTTCTGGCTGAGTTCGGTCATCTGACCGGTGGCCTGTGGATTGAGCGCGTATGCAGCCGGCAGCAGACCGATGATCGTCAACATGATGAGGCCAATGCTTTTCTGACCGTCATTGGTGCCGTGCGAAAAGCTGACCGTGGTACACGTGAGAACCAGCAACCCTCTTAGCCACCAGACCGGTGGCTGGCCTTCCTTCGGTGTTTCGAACAGATGACCGCGCCGCACCACGAGCCGCATGATGCCGTACAGTCCGCCAGCCAGCAGCAGGCCCAGTATCGGCGAGATGGCGAGCCCCTTTAGTACGATCACGATCTGCTTCCAGTCCACTCCTTGCGTCATGCTGCGCGCCTTGATCAGCGCGTCGGCTGCCGCGACGCCGATCAGCGCGCCGATGATGCAATGTGAACTGCTATTGGGTATCGCAAACGCCCACGTCAGGATGTTCCAGAACAGGGCCGCCGCGAAAATCGACACCAGCATCGGGACGGCGGGCGAACCGTCCGGTGGCGTCAACACATCGGGCGGCAGTATTTCGACGAGCGCATAGGCGACAGAAATTCCCCCCACCATCACCCCGATAAAATTCATCAGACCGGACCAGATCACGGCCTGGCCAGGTTTGAGCGACTGCGTGTAGATGACGGTGGCGACCGCGTTGGAGGAATCATGGAAACCGTTGGTCGCCTCGAATGCCAGCACCATCACGAGACAGACGACCAGCATGGCGACGACGATGCCGGATGACGGCATGAAGTGAACGAGCATTTGCACTCCCGGAAGCGGTGGGGGGCAAAGTCGCGGATGTCGGCTGGCTGCTCCGTGAGTGCGAACGTTTCATCCTAGGTTGCCCCGATGAACCTTTTAAGTCAGCGACGGTGCGCTGCGTTTGCACCGTGCGACGACTGCGGCAGCACGGGGCATGCCTGCGAAGGGTTCATTTCCGCTCGTGGTGCGGTGCTTACTCGGCTGCAATCGAGGGCGGCGCGTGTTCGTCCATCGAATTGACCGCGAGCCGCTGTTCGGAGGCTTGCATCGAGTGCAGCGGAAGCGCAACAAACACGCTGATGCGACGCAGGATCTGCCGGAACACCTGTTCGAAGACACGCTTTTGCTCGGCGTCGTCGCTGCCTGCTGCGAGCGGGTCGGCAAAATTCCACTCGCAGAAGATCGGCTTGCCGGGAAACGCGGGCGCATGTGCTTCGCCGGCTTCTTCACACATTGCGATCACCACGTCCATCACGGGTGCATCTGCTTTCGTATAGACGTTCCAGCTTTTTGGCCGCACTCTGCCGAGATCGCCTATCGTGGGGCGTAGTTGTGCAAGCGTGAGGGGGTGCACGTCGTCGGCTGGTTCAATGCCGGCGCTAAACGCTTCAAAACGCTCGCCGCCGAGCTCGCGAAGCAGCGCTTCGGCCATGACGCTGCGCGCGGAATTCGCGCGGCACAGGAACAACACATTGCATTTCCGGCTCATCTGAACTACCCCCGTAATATTCTGGTGACAATCTTTGTTGAGAATTGTGCTGATGGAGTTTTGCGTACCTATGACAACTAACGCTTGAGGGCCGTTTGAATCACTTTGCCAAATCGATGTCGGTGCATTCACAGATGCATCGAAGCGTGGAAGAACTGTCTTTTGCATTTGTTGTTCTGTTGAACCAGCCGCTTGCGAGACTGGAGGCGGCGAATCGCTTCGAGCGATTGTGGAATGAGACCAACGAAGCCGCAAGCGCGAGCCTCGGTACCGAGCGCGCCGTGAGTTACATCGCTCTGCTGAAAGACATGGATACGCGGTGGCGCCGCCTGAGGGTGCTGAGCTAGATCGTGACGTCGAACGCGACGCATGGAAAGCAAAGGGCGAAGTATTAACGGCATCAAGCGAAAAAACTTTAGGGAAATCCTAAAGAAATTGCGCGTATTCAAGATTCGCAATAATTACGTTTTATTCCGCTTTAATTTCTTAGGCGTTTAAATCAGGGCGCTATCTTTAGTCATCGATCTGTCACATGCGGTCTACGATAATCTGGGCGCCCGGCAAAATCCGACCAACACAACCTATCCGGGCAGCTCTCATGAAGAGCAAAAATCACACGCCAGACCTCGGGGATTTGCATAAATGACTATCCGTCATCGCATCACGCTATTGGTAATTCTGATGTTTGTCGCACTGTCCGCCATCGGCGGCTATGCGGTCTATCAGACCCGGCACAGCGCCGCCGAGGTCAAGCAGGTCACAGAAGGGGTAGTGCCTAGCGCGCTCGCCTCGGCCGATCTGGTCTCTCAGGTTAAGGACGTGCAGCTCGCCATCATGACGCTCGTGTATGCGCCGGACGGCAACGTCGTCGCGCAGGCTCAGGACGAACTCACGAAGAAGAAAGCGACGTTGCAGCAGGCGCTTGCCTTGCAGGCTCACGACGCCGCCAGCCAGGCGCAGAAGGGTCTCGTATCTCAGGCCGCCGACAGCCTCGAGAACTATTTCTCGGCAATCGACGACACCGCCAAGATGAAGGCCGCCGGCAAGAACGAGCTGGCGCAGGCGTATCTGTTCGCGAACGTGGCCCAGTATCGCGACGAGCTCGAAGGCATCGTCGAGACGCTGCGCATCGAGAAGAACCGCGAGAAAGACGAGGCCATCACCACGCTAAACGGTACGCTGGCGACGACCACGACCGCCATTGCAATCGTCACCGGTATTGCGATCATCCTGCTGACGTCGATCGGTTCGCTGCTGTATCGCCAGATCACGCGACCGCTGACCCGCATGCAGGAGATGATGAGCGAGATCGCATCGAGCCAGGACTTCACACGCCGCGTGCCGGTGGGCCGCATGGACGAAATCGGTCACTCGATCGTGGCGTTCAACGGCATGATCGAGAAGATTCAGGAAAGCTCACTACAGCTCAAGCAGAAGACCGCGGACATTCAGGCGATGTTGCAGAACATGCAACAGGGCATTCTGACCGTGGTGGAAGGGGCGATGGTCCACTCCGAATATTCTGCCTATCTGGAAGCGATCTTCGAGACGAACGACATTGCTGGCCGCAGTCTGATGGACCTGGTGTTCGCGGGCACCGATCTCGGCGCGGACGTGTTGTCGCAAGTCGATGCCGCGAGCTTCGCGTGTCTCGGCGAAGATGCAATCAACTTTGCGTTCAACGAACACCTGCTGGTCACCGAAATCTCGAAGCGCATGCCCGATGGCCGCGTGAAGATTCTCGATCTGAACTGGTCGGCCATCACCGACGACAGCGACACGATCGTGCGTCTCATGCTGTGCATTCGCGACGTCACCGAGTTGCGCAAGCTCGCGGCAGAGGCCGGCGAGCAGAGGCGCCAGCTGGAAATGATCGGCGAAATTCTGGCGGTGAGCGAAGAGAAGTTCCATCACTTCATCGAGAGCTCCGCAGGCTTTATCAACGAGAACGAGCGCATCATTCGCCAGCATTCGCAGGCGGACCGCGAAGCGATCTCGGAGCTGTTCCGCAACATGCACACCATCAAGGGCAACGCGCGGACCTACAACCTGCAGCATCTGACCAACATCGTGCACGAGACTGAGCAGCGTTATCACGAATTGCGTCATTCGGAAGAGGTGCACGCGGCGTGGGATCAGGACAGTCTGATGCAGGAACTGGCCCGTGTGCGCGCCGCTGTCGAGAGCTACGCGACGATCAACGAAGTCAGCCTTGGCCGCAAGGGTGCGAGCCGCCGCGAAAGCGCGGAGCGTTTCCTGATGGTCGACATCGCGCATATTCAGGAGAGCCTGCGTTTGCTCGAAGCCGCGAAGGCCGACGATCTGCACGCTCTCCAGTCGATGCGCCACAACGTGCGTCAGGCTTTGCGCATTCTCGGTACGGAAAGCGTGGGCGAGGCGCTGTCTGGTGTGCTCGAATCTTTGCCTTCGTTGGCGCAGGAACTGGGCAAGGCAACGCCGCAAGTGCAGATTGACGACAACGGCTACCGCTTGCGGCGTGAGGCGGGTGGTGCGCTGAAGAACGTGTTTATGCACCTGCTGCGCAATTCCGTCGACCATGGTCTCGAAACCGCCGACGTGCGCACTGCGCAAGGCAAGCCCGCCGCGGGCGCGATCAATATCGAAGTGGGCATGCACGGGGAAACGGTGCAGATCACGCTCAGCGACGACGGCCGCGGCCTCGCGCTGCAGCGGATTCGCGGCATGGCGCTCGAGAAGGGCTGGATTGCAGCCGATCAGGAGCTGAGCGACGAGGAAATCGCCGAGATGATCTTCCGTCCGGGCTTCTCGACGGCCGATAAGGTTACCGAAGTATCGGGCCGCGGTGTCGGTATGGATGCTGTGCGCGACTTCCTCAGGCGTGAGCACGGCAGCATCGCCCTGCGCTTCACCGACGACCACAAGGGCGCCGGTTTCCGGCAGTTCCAGACCATCGTGAGCCTGCCGGCGAGCCTCGCGGTCGATACCGCGGGCATCCCGACACGCGGCGATGCGGACCAGCTGGAACTCGATACGCTGGCCGATTGAGCGGCTGACTCTTGCCGCTCACTGTAATTGACATTCGGAAGGATTGGCTGTGATTCAACAGGTTCTAGTAGCAGCGCTGGCCGGCAGCGCCGTCACCGCTCTCGTGGCACTGGCCGCGTACCGCCTGGCGAGCGCCAGGGCGGTGCACCGCTTGCGCGCGGAAGCAGATCGTCAGACGGCAACGCTATCGCAGGCGAGCGCCGCGCAACGCGAGTTGATCGGCGTGCACGAGCAACACATGCAGGAACTCGAAGCCACGCTCGCCCAGTTGCGCGACGAGCTGAAGACGCAGTCGGACAGCGCGGACGCAGTGCGCACGGAGCTGAAGGCCGCGCTCGACAGCAAGGACCAGTTGGGGCACAAGGCCGCTCAGCTTGCGGCGGAAGCCGCGCGCCTCAAAGGTCTGGCGGGCACGTTCGAACGCTGGCATGAACAGATGATCTCGCTGATGACGCAGAACCAGGACATGCACACGAAAAACCACGAGCTGTCTTCGATTGTTCGTCACGTGGTGATCGTTTCGTTGAATGCGTCGATCGAGGCGGCCCGTGCGGGCACGGCCGGCCGTGGCTTCGCGGTGGTGGCGAGCGAAGTGCGGGCACTCGCTGCGCGCTCGGAAGAGCTGTCGAAGAGTTACCGCGACAGTCTGCATAGAAACGACCTGACGACCACGGCGACCTTCCAGGACATCCAGGCAGGCGGCAAGATGATTGCCGCGTCGCTTTCGAGCGTCGAGTCGCTGGCTAACCAGTTTCACGCAACGCTTCACTAGCGGGTATCGACGTGATCAGTGCTCATGCAAAGGAAAGCGTTGAACACATCTTCTTCAGGGCGATCAGATCGCGCCTGACGATGGAGGCGAGCGACGTCTGCGAGATCGTCCCGGCGGATGCGCATGGCGCACACAGCCTGTCCGATGGCAACCTGGTTATCCTGACGATCTCCGGCATTGCGTTCCGTCTGCTGCTGATTCTTCAGTACGATGAAGACGAGCGTACGCAAAGCTACTTCCTAAGAGAAGAGTCGGAGCGTCCCTTCCTGGAAGTGTTTCTTGAGATCTGCAATCTGTGCTGTGGAGCCGTGAATCAGGAGTTGCTCCAGTACTTTCCGGATCTGGGCATGTCGACGCCTTATGTGCTGAGCGCACGTTGCAGGCCCTATCTGGAGGCGCTCAAGCCGGAGTTTCTGGCGTCGTATTCCGTGTCGATCAACGACGCCGTCAGGTTGGGGGCGACGATTTGCATGTGTGCGCATGCGCCGATCGATTTTGTCGCCGAAGCGAGCGCGCTCGAAGATACCAGCGGTGAACTTGAACTGTTTTGAAACCGGCCTCGACTTATTTTGATCGATGCCATAGGAAATAGACATGTCGAAAATTCTTGTTGTGGATGACTCGAGCACGGTGCGTGACGAGGTAGCCGGCTTCCTGAAGAAAAATGGTCTCGACGTCGATACGGCAGTGGACGGTAAGGACGGCCTCACCAAGCTCAAGGGCAATCCGGGCATCAGACTCGTGATCAGCGACGTCAACATGCCGAACATGGACGGCCTGACGATGGTCGAAAAGATTCGTGGTGAACTCGGCAACAGCACGGTCAACGTCATCATGCTGACCACCGAAAGCAGCCCGGCGATGAAGGAACGCGGCAAGGCAGCGGGCGTGAAGGGCTGGATCGTCAAGCCGTTCAAGGGCGATGCCGTGCTGGAGACGTTCAGGAAGCTGGCAAGCTGATTGACACCGGGTGTGCAGGGGCACTTAGCCTCCGCACGCGTGGATTGCCGCGGCTGCAATGGCCGCGGATTTGCGTCTCTCATTTCCTGGGAGCGCTTTAACACCCTCGCCGCGATGGCGGGGTTACGCCATGCCGTCAGCGAAATTCCGTGCGCTTCAGTATCATTGACACCGAATGGCCGGCGATGCGCGCCAGTCAGGAGCGAAAGATGGCGCGCGCGGAGGGCGGCCGAGCGGCCCCAGCTCGCGCGAAACATCAATAAAACACGGAGATTTGCAGTGACATCCGAACAAGTGATCGAGACATGGCTCGCCGAGGAGGCGGAGATTGTGAGCCGGCTGGAAGCGGGACCGGGCCCCGGACTGGCAAGCCCCGAACAGGTTGCCGGCAAGACCGGGCTGGAATTCCTGCAGGCCATGCTGCGCGGCGAAGTACCCTACGCAGCGATAGCGAAGACCCTGGACTTCACGATTGTGGAAGTCAGTGACGGCGGCTGCGTGTTTCAGGGTGAACCGCGGGCACAGCATCTGAACCCGCTCGGCACGATTCACGGCGGCTGGGTCGCCACGTTGCTCGATTCGGCACTCGGCTGTTCCGTACACACGAAGATGCCGCCTGGACGAGGCTATACCACGGCCGAACTCAGCGTGAACTACGTGAAGGGGCTGACGCCCCGCGTAAAACGTGTGCGCGCTGAGGGCAAAGTGATTCATTGCGGCCGCCAACTGGCAACCGCTGAAGCGCGCCTGGTCGGGCCCGACGGCACCTTGTATGCGCATGCTACGACGACCTGTCTCGTGTTCGAGATGCCCCAGCGATAACGCGCTTCCCTTTACATTGCGAGGATCATCATCGATTCCGAAACATCTCTCCGGGCTGCGGCCCGGCAAACCCAACCGGCAGCTGCGTCCGTACCCTTGTCCTCCATGCAGCCTGTCGTCTCTGTCACGAATCTCTCCAAGACCTACGCTTCCGGTTTCCACGCGCTTAAAAACATCAATCTGTCGATTCGCCGTGGCGAGATCTTCGCGTTGCTAGGACCGAACGGTGCCGGCAAAACCACGCTGATCAGTATCATTTGCGGCATCGTGAAGGCGTCGGAAGGCTCCGTGGTGGTGGACGGTCATGATATTGGCACGGCTTACCGGGCGGCGCGTTCGCTGATCGGGCTGGTGCCGCAAGAACTCACTACCGACGCGTTCGAGACGGTCTGGGCCACGGTTTCTTTTAGCCGCGGACTGTTCGGCAAACCGGCGAACCCTGCGTACATCGAGAAGGTGCTCAGGGACCTGTCGCTATGGGAAAAGCGTAACAACAAGATCATCCAGCTTTCGGGCGGCATGAAACGCCGTGTGCTGATCGCCAAGGCGCTCTCGCATGAACCACGCGTGCTGTTTCTCGACGAGCCCACGGCGGGTGTCGACGTCGAGTTGCGGCGCGACATGTGGCAACTGGTGCGCTCGCTGAGCGCGAGCGGTGTGACCATCATTCTCACCACGCACTATATCGACGAGGCCGAAGAAATGGCCGACCGCATCGGCGTGATCAACGCGGGCGAGATCATGCTGGTCGAAGACAAGGCCGAACTGATGCGCAAGCTCGGCAAGAAGCAACTGACACTGCAACTCGAAAGTCCGCTGGAACAGGTGCCGCCTGCGCTCGCCGACTATCGCCTCACGCTCTCCGCGGATGGCAACGAGTTGATCTACACCTACGACACGGAACGCGAGCAAAACAGCATCATTGCCTTGCTCAAAGCGCTGGAAGACGCAGGCATTCGCTTCAAGGATCTGCAGACGACGCAGAGTTCGCTCGAAGACATCTTTGTCAGTCTGCTCAGAGGTGATCAATGAACATTTACGCAATCCGCGCAATCTACAAGTTCGAAATGGCGCGCACCTGGCGCACGCTGATGCAGAGCATTATTGCGCCGGTGATTTCCACTTCGCTGTATTTCGTCGTGTTCGGCGCGGCAATCGGCTCGCGCATCAAGGAAGTGGACGGCATCACTTACGGCGCGTTCATCGTGCCGGGGCTGATCATGCTGTCGCTGTTGTCGCAAAGCATTTCGAACGCGTCGTTTGGGATCTACTTTCCACGGTTCACAGGAACGATCTACGAATTGTTGTCCGCGCCGGTCTCGTATCTCGAGATCGTGGTGAGCTACGTCGGTGCGGCTGCAACCAAATCGATTCTGCTGGGACTGATCATTCTCGCTACTGCCGGGCTCTTTGTGCCGTTGCAGGTGCTGCATCCGTTCTGGATGGTGCTGTTCCTGGTGCTCACCGCGGTGACGTTCAGCCTGTTTGGTTTTATCATCGGCATTTGGGCGGACAGTTTCGAGAAGCTGCAGCTCGTGCCGCTGCTGATCATCACGCCGCTGACGTTTCTCGGCGGAAGCTTCTATGCGGTCAATATGTTGCCGCGGTTCTGGAAGATCGTGACCCTGTTCAATCCGATCGTGTACCTGGTGAGTGGTTTTCGCTGGAGTTTTTACGGCTTGGCAGATGTGGACGTCGCGGTGAGTCTCGGCATGACCGCGCTGTTTCTGGCCATTTTTCTGGTTATCGTCGCATGGATCTTCAAGACGGGGTACCGGTTGAAGAGTTGACGGTCTGCTATGCTCCGGTCCGTCGATTCAGCCTTATCGACCCTGTCGCGCTGCATTAAGGATTTCCTGACCCGCGATTCAGCATCCATGTCGGGCATTTTCCACGCTTCCTGACTGCAACCCGTTGACCGCGCGCCTAGCATTGGATATCGAAATCGTTTATCCGGTTGGTGCGCCATGTTCCCCTATCTGTCCGAGCGCGAAAATGCAGTGGAGCAGATCAACTCGATCTGCATGCATCTGTTCGACACATGGTGTGAGCAGCGAAACGTTACCTCTCTGGCGTATCTGCTGCATTGCTGGCCATTGACCGATAGCGAGCCAGCATCGATTCGCAGGCTCGGCGAGACCTTATGGGAACTGCGCAAAACCCACAGTGAAATGCTAGGTGGCGCGGTCGAGCGGACCTTGCTGAATGTGGCAGATCTGGTGGACGAGGTCCTGTTACACGCCTCGATACCGGATACGCTCGCCATGGCAGGCTGATCTGTATGATCTAACAGGCTGGCAAGCCGGCTAGCGCAGCGAATTGGGATCGAACCAGAGATCCTTGCGTGACAACGGAACCCATGCCGGCAAGTACGGATTCTTGAGCTCGATGACGGTGCGATCCGGCAGTTTGAGATCGATGAGTTGCCGGGCGAAGTGCTGGTTGAAGAACGCGTCGAAGCTGCCGTCTTTTTTCATCTGCTCGAGCCCATCGCGGATACGGGCGGCGAGCCGCGGCTCCGACTTGCTGACATAAAAGAACTGCGCGAACGGATAGCGGATCAGCAGGTGCCGATCTATCACGAGGCGCGGATACTGAGGGCCATAGGCAAGTACTTCCCCCGGGGCTTCCGTGACGCCCCGTGGAAACAGGTCGAAACGTCCATGTAAAAGCATCAGAAAAAGCGATTCGTAGGTTTGTGCAGTTCTTACGGGCACATGGTTGTATTCATAGACGCGGACGTCGCCCCAGTTGCTTCCCTGGCCGACCGACAGCGTGCGGAGTTGCTCGAGCGTCTGAACGGCGTCGATCTTCGACTGGTTATCCGAGTCGATCAGCGCAACGCGGTAGCCGAGCAGTCCCTTGTCGATCGGGAACGGAACGGGAATCATGTCCTCGTCGAATTCCTTGTGCCCTGCATCGCTGATCATGATGTTGATACGGTCGCCCTTCAGGGCTTCTTCATGCGAACGCGCGACCGAAATGGTTTCGGTGTAGGGCTCTTCGACGTAAGGGCCGTAGGCTGGCGTCGTACGTTTGAGTACTTCCGTAAGGAGTTCGAATGGGTAGGCGTAGCGAACCCGGAATTCATCAGACTTTAGCGGTTTGACGGTATCCAGGGCGAACGCGGGCAGGACGGTCGCAGCGCAGACAAGCAGCCCCGCGGCGAGGCCACGCACCACCGAGAGGGCGCTTCGGCGCCGTGGCGCGCTGCTACCCGGCGCTCTATGGGTAGACCGCGGATCGGCAACGAGTGCAGAATAGGGAAAACGAGAACCAGGGCACTCGCGGGGGAATATGGCTCTCAACACGTTCGGCGCATGGTGGAGTTCGCTCAATCGCTTTCGCCACAGCGTGGTTCTGCGGCTTCTCGCGACGGTATTCCTTTTCAGCTGCGTAGTCACGCTTTTGCTGACTGCGTTGCAACTCTACCGTGATTATGACCGAGGAATCGAACGGGTCCAAAATCGTCTCGCGGACATCGACAGAAGCTACAGCGGCGGCGTCGGCGAGGCGCTCTGGCGGCTCGATCAGCCGCAACTGCAAATCGAGCTGGACGGCATTCTGCGTCTCGAAGATATCTGCGCTGCCGAGGTTATCGAAGCCGGTGCGGGTGCCGCGCCGATGGTCGTGACGGCGGGGCGGCGCACGGCTGGTCCGGCAATAGCCCGCGAATTTCCGCTGCTTTACCGGGTGCAGGGCAAGGATCAGCGGATCGGCACGCTCTATGTCCAGGCCACCCTGGCTAATCTGTACCACGAACTGACGCATACGGCGCTGCTCATTCTGGTGAGCCAGGCGGCCAATACGTTCCTCGTTTCGCTGTTTGCAATCTACATCCTGTCCCGGCTCGTGACGCGGCATCTTGCTGCGATCGCGAGCGGTGTCGGCGACTACGACTTTCACGAGACGCCGCAGCCGCTTGGCCTGCAACGGCGGGCACCCAATGCGCCGGATGAACTCGATCGCGTGGTGGCGGCGTTCAACGCGATGGGCGCGCGGCTGCATCGTGCGTATCTCGAGGAGCGCGCGGCCGCAAGGGAGCGCGAGGCACGCCAGGCCGCCGAGGCGGCGAATCGCGCCAAGGGCGAATTCCTCGCCAATATGAGCCACGAATTGCGCACGCCGCTGAACGGCATTCTCGGCTACGCCCAGATCTTGCGGCGTGACCCTGCGCTCGGCGAGCGGCAGCTCGAAGGTGTTGCGGTGATCCAGCGCAGTGGCGAGCACCTGTTGACGCTGATCGACGACACGCTCGACTTCGCAAAGATCGAAGCCGGCAAATTGCGCGTCCAGATCGGCGACGTGCCGCTGGTGGGGCTGGTTGACGTGCTGCGCGAGATCATCGGCGTGAAGGCGGAGCAGAAGGGTCTGGATTTCATCTGCGAAATCGCCGGCGATGCGCCTGCCGGCGTGCGTGCAGACGGACAGCGCCTGCGCCAGGTGCTGCTCAATCTGCTCGCGAATGCCGTCAAATTCACGGACCATGGCAGCGTGAGTCTGCATATCATGAGGGCTGAGCCGGGGGCGGTGCGCTTCGAGGTACGGGACACGGGTGTCGGCATGCTCGCTGAGCAGTTGGAGACGATTTTCGAGCCCTTTGAACAGGTCGGCCGGCCCGAGCGCCGGGTTGGCGGCACCGGGCTGGGTCTTGCGATCAGCCGCCAGTTCGTCCGCGCAATGGGTGGCGAGATTCACGTCGAAAGCCGGGTTGGAGAAGGCAGCCTGTTCTGGTTCGAGCTTGCGGCGGCGCTCGCGCTGCCGGACGCCCCGGTGACTGCGCTCCCCGCGCGGGATGTGACGGGCTACGACGGTCCTCGCAGGAAGGTGCTGGTGATCGACGACGTGCCGGTCAATCGTGCGGTTGTCATTACGTTGCTCGAGCGGCTCGGGTTCGACACCGTCGAAGCGGCGACCGGCCGTGAAGGGCTTGAACAGGCCCAACACGAGCAGCCGTCGCTGATTGTTACAGACATCGTGATGCCCGACATGGATGGCCTCGAGGTGACGCAGCGGCTGCGCCAGTCGCCGGGCATTGCGGATGTGCCGATCATCGCGGTGTCCGCGAGTCCGTCCGGCACTGACGAGAAACGGAGCCTCGACGCCGGCGTGAATGCCTTTCTCCCGAAGCCAGTCGATTTCGACCGGCTGCTTGAGAAGATCGCGGCGTTGCTCGGCCTGGAGTGGACGTATGCAACAGCACCGGCGACGGCACCCGCAACGGCGCAACAGGGCGTGTCGTTGTCCGAAGCGAGTCTTGCCGTGCCGCCGCAGGAAATGAACGAGTTGCACCGCCTCGCCCGGCATGGCGACATGAGGGAAATTTCGCTCTGGAGCGAGCGCGTCGCGGCACTCGACGCACGCTATGTCCCGTTCGCGGAGCAGGTGCGTCTACTGGCGAAGGGCTACCAGTCGAAGGCGATTCTTGAGTTGGTCGAACAAAATCTTGTGCAAAGGCCGGCACCATGAGCGACACAACGGGCCAACTCAGCGAGCAGCCCACCATCCTCATCGCCGACGATACGCCCGCCAATCTGGGCGTCGTCGTCGACAGTCTGACTGAACGCGGCTTTCGCGTCCTTGTCGCGCTCGACGGCGCGGAAGCGCTCGAGCGCGCTCAGTTCTCGCAACCTGATCTGATTCTGCTCGACGTCAAGATGCCCGGCATCGACGGCTTCGAAACCTGCCGGCGCCTGAAGATGGACGATCGCACCCGCGACATTGCGGTGATCTTCATGACCTCGCGTACCGGCAGCGAGGACATGGTCGAAGGATTTTCTGCGGGCGGCGTCGATTACCTGACCAAGCCCGTACACGTAGAGGAAATGATCGCGCGCGTCAGCACACATCTCGCACTGCGAACGATGCACAAGCAACTGGTTGTGCAGAACCGGCAACTGCTCGCGGAGGTGTCGGTGCGTCAGCAGGCCGAGGCAGCATTATCGCGTGCGCGCGACCAGCTGGAGGGGCGCGTCGCGCTGCGCACCGCCGAACTGGCACGGGCGAACCAGAGTCTGCTGGCGCAGGTCGAGGAGCGCAGACGCGCCGAGGCGAAACTGCTGTCGAGCGAGGCGCGTTTTCGTGCGATTGTCGAGACGAGCCCGGTGCCGTTGTGCATTACCTCGATGCCGGGCGGGCAGCTTCTCTATACGAACGGGCCGTTCCAGGAACTGTTCGGACTCGACCTGCTCAACGACGCTGCGAATGTCGTGGACTTTTACGCCGATCCGCTGGAGCGCGACAGCCTGGTCGATCATTTGCAGCGCGAGGGGAGTTTTCACAACAGCGAGATTCAGTTCACGCGGCCAGATGGCTCGGTATTCTGGGCGATGGCGACGGCCCGCGTGGCGACCTACAACGAGGCGCCCGCCATTTACGTCGGCCTGAACGACATCACGGAGCGCAAGCGCATCGAACAGGCGCTGCTCGAATCGCGGGAACAGCTACGCGAGCTGTCGGCCTACATGGAAGCGATTCGCGAAGAAGAAAGAAAGCGCATCGCGATGGAGATTCACGACGAACTGGGGCAACTCCTCACGGCGTTGAAAATGGATGTCTCGCTGCTCAAGATGCGGCTCGCTGGCGACTCGGATGCGGCGAAAAAGGCCGACGACATGCGCGAACTGGTTGAAACGACCATCTGGATGGTGCGCAACGTGGCGAGCCATCTGCGGCCCGCTGCGCTCAATTTCGGCATCGTTTCCGCGCTCGAGTGGCTGGTTGAAGATTTCAGCCGGCGTAACAACATTCCCTGCCAGTTTCGCATCAACGGCAGCGAGCCTGTGCTTCCGGATGCTCATGCAACGGCGGTATTTCGCATCGTTCAGGCCTCGCTCACGAATGTTGCGCGCCATGCCCGCGCCACCAGGGCAGACGTTACGCTAACGCGCTCCGCGAACGGCCTCGATCTGCACGTGAGCGACGACGGCTGCGGTTTCGATCAGGATGCAGCGCGCAAAGGCGATTCTTACGGTGTGCTTGGCATGCGCGAACGCGCCCGCCTGATTGGCGCCTCGCTGCTGATCGACAGTTCACCCGGTACAGGTACCTCAGTTTCGATTCACATTCCGCTAGACGAAGAACCTCACACATGATCAAGATACTTATTGCAGACGACCACGCTATCGTGCGCGGCGGACTGAAGCAGATCATCGCGACGACCGCCGACATCGTCGTGAACGGAGAGGCGGCACAAGGCTCCGAAGTCGTCGACAAGCTGCGCACGTGCGAGATCGACCTGTTGCTGCTCGACATGACCATGCCGGGCATCAGCGGCGTCGACCTGATCCGGCGCGTGCGTGCCGAGCAGCCTTCGTTGCCGGTGCTGGTGCTGAGCATCCACAACGAGGCTCAGGTGGTGTCGCGGGCCTTGCGCGCGGGCGCGACCGGCTATGTGACGAAGGATAGCGATCCCGAGGTCCTGCTTACCGCGATTCGCAAACTGGCAAGCGGCGGCCGCTTTATCGACCCGAAGCTGGTTGACGCGATCATCTTCGAGACGCACTCGGGCGATGCACCGCCGCACGAAATTCTGTCCGACCGCGAATTTCAGGTGCTGCAGATGCTGGCGTCGGGCAAAAGCATCAACGACATCGCCGAGGCCCTCGCGCTCAGCGCGAAAACCATCAGTACTCACAAGATGCGTCTCATGCAAAAGCTGGGTCTTGCGAACAACGCCGAGCTGATCCGCTATGCGATCAGGCACGGTCTGGCCGCCGAGTAGCCAGCGCGCATTAAATGTCTAAGGATTATTAGGGAAATCCTGAGTGGAGAATCAGCCGATCCGGCGTCCAACATCCGCCACTCCCGATACAGGTGCATTTCCGTTGACCCTACGATGCTTTCATGGGCACCTCGGAGGGGCTATGAGTACTGCGGAAAGGTCGTTGCGTTTTCTGGTCGAGAAGTGGCTTGGTGCGGCCAGCGCCCAACCGCTCCGCGTATTGATGACACAACGTTCGCAATCCGGCCGCATTTGCCGGGTGTGCATCGAAGCGAACTGCCCGAGTGGTCCAGTCACCCTGTTTTTCTTCCGCCATGACGACGGCAGCTGGCATGTTTTCCCGCCAGCGAATCGCCAGCCTGCAATGAGCGTTGGCCGGTTAGCCGCCTGATGGCATGACCAAGGGGAAGGAGAGATCATGGCTTACGACGAATATATCGGACTGCCGCAGTATGTGGTCGACCTGCGCGCGTGGATCACTGCGTGGTACGAACATGCGGTCAAGGTCGGCTTTATCCGGCCGCCGTTTACGCTCGACGAAGCGGTTGCGGACCGGCTCGAAGGGTATTTCAAGGTCGGCCTCACACCGGTGGAAGGCGCGGATGTGATCTTCGGCGTGATGCATTGAGCTTACGGTTAGCGGCGCGCGTCGGCGCTGCCGCTAAAGCGCTTTACCATTGCGCAGCGTGGCTGCGAGGCACAGATCGGGGTAGGCCGCGTCGACGCGAATCATGTCGGCATGCACTTCCTCGATGATCCAGTCGCGCAGCGCAGCCACTACCGGGCGCAACGGACGGCTCGCCGGCCACACCAGACAGCAGCGCCGGTCCGTCACGATCAGTTCGTGCTCAGCTGGGATCAGCGCACCGTCGGCCAGCCAGTGCGACAGCACGTTCAACCAGCCCAGCGCGACTCCCTGGCCCAGCAAGGCGGCCTGCACCACGATCGCATAGTCGGAAAAGCTCAGCACGTTCGCGGCCCTGCGCTGATGCTCGGCGAACGCGGCGAAACGTTCCTGCCAGCCGCGTTCGCCGTCATCCATGTTTATTACGGTGTCGTCGTGCGGACTGCCGGCGTCCAGCAACAGTTGCTCGTGATAGCGGCGATTGCATACGGGTAGCAGGACTTCTGGCATCACGAGCGCCGAGTGCTCGTCGATTTCTTCGTCGGTCCTGAAGCGCATACCGAGGTCGACGTCGACGAGCGGCCCGCCAATGCGGCCTGAAATCAGCTGGAAACGCAGATCGACGCCCGGAAACGCCTGGTTCAGGCGGTTCATGCGCGGCATCAGCCAATGTGTGGTGAAAGCGGTCGAAACCGAGAGGGTCACCGTTTCGATGCCGGTTGCCCTGGCCTCGATTTCGTGGATTGCGGATTCGATCCCGCCAAACCCCTCCGAAATCTTCCGATACAGGATCTTGCCGTTCTCGGTCAGTTCGATGCCGCCGCGCACGCGCTCGAACAGTTGCACCCCAAGGTGGTCTTCCATGCGCGCCAGCATGCGGCTCACGGCCGGCTGGCTGACATATAGCTCTTCGGCGGCACGCGTGAAGTTGCCGCACCGCGCCGCGGCCTCGAACACGAACAGGGCATTGGCGCTGGGGAGTTTGCGGCGGAGATTGGGCATGACGTGATGTTATGCCTGATCCAACAATTTGGGAATTGCTGACGAAATAACAGCCACGTATATTTTTCTAACCGATGGTCCTGTGGACGGGAAACAAGCATGGACGCAAGAGCGAAAGCAGACGTGTCGATCCGTTCGGCAGCGCGGCGCTACGGTCCGGTGGTCGCGCTCGACGACGTGTCCATCGACATCGCGCCGGGCGAATTCGTTTCGCTGCTCGGGCCGTCCGGGTCGGGCAAGACCACGCTGCTCGGCATTCTGGGCGGCTTCGTGCAGCCGAGTTCGGGCTCGGTATGGGTGGGTGGCCGTGATATTACATTTGCGCCGCCGCATAAACGCGACATCGGCATCGTGTTTCAGAACTACGCGCTGTTTCCGCATATGACGGTCGGCGAGAACGTCGCCTATCCGCTGCGCGCGCGCCGCCAGCCGAAGTCGGGCTGGGCGAAGAAAGTATCGGATGCGCTCGCGATGGTCGAGTTGAGCGGCTACGAAGGCCGGCGCATTGCGCAGCTATCCGGTGGCCAGCGTCAGCGCGTGGCGCTCGCCCGCGCCATGGTATTCGAGCCGCAACTGATCCTGATGGACGAGCCGCTCTCCGCGCTCGACAAGCAACTGCGCGAAACCATGCAGATCGAATTGCGCCGCCTGCACAGAAAGCTGGGCGCGACGATCGTCTATGTGACGCACGATCAGCGCGAGGCGCTGACGATGAGCGACCGCGTTGCCGTGTTGCGCAACGGCCGCCTCGTGCAGGTCGATACGCCTGAGCATCTGTACGACCGGCCGCGCGATGCCTTTGTGGCGAGTTTTATCGGTGAAGCGACATTGTTGAGCGTGACACGTGCCGGCGCCGATGCGGTGCTGCTCGGGGCGACCGTGCTGCGCACAGCGCATCCGTTGCCGCGTGCCGAGGCTTTGCTGCTGGCGGTGCAGACGGAGAAGCTGCGCATCCACGACAGTCGTGATGACAACGGCGCGCAGCTCAACCAGTTGCGTTGCCGCGTGACCGAGGTGCTGTATCAGGGCGAAAGCCTGCGCGTCTTCGCGACGCTGCCGGATGGTACGGCAATCAGCTTGCGCCAGCCGGGCAGTTACCACGCCCGTCTGCAGATTCCCGCGCCCGGCATGGAGATGACCGTGGTGCTCGACCCGCAGGACACCATAGTCGTGCCGGCCTGATTCATGTGCCCGGATTGCCGGGCTCTCTCATCCAGGGTTCACATCAAACTGAAGAGGAATACGAATGAAAAAGCTGACCGATTTCAAGGTGCTGACGTTCGATGTCGTCGGCACGCTGATCAACTTTGAAAAAGGCGTGCTGGAATCGGTCCGGCGGCTCGGCGGCGAAGCAGCCCGCAACTTGACCGACGACCAGATCTTCGAACCGTACATCCGTGGCCGCGCGACGTATCCGGGCCGCTCCAGCCACGCGATGGCGAGCGTCTACCAGTCGCTGGCGGCTGAACTGGGCCTGCCCGCCGATCCGCAGACGGCCGCTGCTTTTCAGCGCGACGTGCTCGACTGGCCCGCGTTTGACGATTCGGTGGCGGCGTTGCAGCGCCTGCGCCGGCACTTCCGGCTGGTGGCAATGACCAATGCCGATCGCGTGGCCTTGTCTGCGTATGCGCACACGCTTGGCGATCCGTTCGACGACAGCGTTACCGCCGACGAAACCGGTGTTGCGAAGCCGGACCCGCAGTTCTTCGCCTATAACCGCGGACGCCAGTCCGCCTTCGGCTACAAGTTCGGCGACATCCTTCACGTTGCGCAAAGCCAGTACCACGACATCGGCGTGGCTCGCGAGCTTGGGTATACGGTGTGCTGGATCGAGCGCCGTCAGGGGCTGCAAGGGTTTGGCGCCACACCGATACCCGAGCGCGTGACTACACCCGACTTCAGGTTTGCGACGCTCAAGGCACTCGCTGACGCGGTCGAGGCCGAGGAGCAGGTCGCCGCATGAAGCCGCCTGCCGCCCGGCAGTCCGCTGCGTCGCTGTGGTCCGCGATGGGCGGCGCGACGGCGCCCGTTAGCACCGGTGCACCGTTGGCCCGCGATCTGGTGACCGAGGTGGCGGTGATCGGCGCCGGCTATTCGGGGCTTTGTGCTGCGTACGCATTGCAAAAACGCGGCGCGGAGACGGTGGTGCTCGACGCCAACCCGGTCGGTTGGGGCGCGAGTGGCCGTAACGGTGGCGTGGTGTCGTCGAAATTCCGCCTCTCGTTTCCGACCATCGCACGGCTGCATGGCATTGATACGGCCCGCACGATGCATCGCCTCGCGCACGAAGGCGTGCGAGTGGTTGAGTCGCTGGTCGATGAATTCAAGCTTCACGACGCGCATTTTCAGCACACTGGCAGCTTGCGCTGCGCGCATACGGAGCGCGCTTTCGCAACGATTCGTGCCGAAGCGGACTGGGTGCGACAGGCGCTCGGCGATACGTCGATGTCCGTGCAATCGCGGGCCGAGGTGGCGCGCGAGACCGGTTCGAGTGCTTTCGTCGGCGGCGTATTGAGCGCCGACGCCGGCACGATCCTGCCGTTGCGCTACGTGCAGGGTATCGCCGCCGGCTTGACGACCCGCAAGGTGCCGATCTACGAGTCGAGTCCGGCGATCGACATGCAGCGCGACGGCGAAGGCGTGCTGATACGCACGCCGGGCGGCACGGTGCGGGCCAAACAGGTGATAGTCGCGACGAACGCGTATTCCAGTCTGACGCCGGCCACCGGTGCTTATCAGCGTACGCTCGTGCCGTTTCGCAGCGCGATCATTGCAACTGAGCGTCTACCCGCCGAACTCGATGCACGTCTGATGGTGGAGCAGCGCAGCTATACCGAAACGCGGCGCATGATGAAGTGGTTTCGTAAGGCAGATGGCCGGATGGTGTTCGGTGGACGCGATGCGTTTGGCAAGGAAGGACAACTCGCCGGTTTTGATGCGCTGCAGCGCGCGATGGTCGCGCTGTTTCCGGATCTCGCCGGTGTAAAGGTGGAGTACCGCTGGTCGGGTTACGTCGGCATGACCTTCGATCAATTGCCGCATATCGGGCGCAGCGATGCTGTCACGACATTTTGTCTGGGGTACAACGGAGCAGGTGTGGCGATGGCCAGCCTGCTCGGTCAGCAGGCGGCGGCGCTCGCGCTCGGCGACAAGCCGGAATTGTCGCTGCTCGCAACGAACGGTTTGCAACCGGTGCCTTTTCATGCGTTGCGCTCGCCGGGTGTGCGGATGGTCGCGGCGTGGTATCAGTTTCTCGATGCAATAGGTGCGTGATGTCAGCTCAGCGCGACGCTACCGCGGGGCGAACTTCTGCAGGAGACGGGTGGATGCCTTCTTTCGCGGCCGACAAGGCCGATGCGGCCGATGCAGTCGACAGGGCCAACGCGGCAGTGCGGTATCAGCGCCGCGAGGACCGCACGATGCTGCTGCTGATCGCGCCGGCGCTGATCGTGATCGTCGTGTTGCTGGTGGTGCCGCTCGCGTGGCTTTCCTGGCAATCGATTTATGCCGACGGCTTTACGCTCGAGAATTACCGGCGCATTTTCACCGACAGCGCCTACGGAGCCACGTTCGCACTTACTTTCAAGCTTAGTTTTATCGTCACGCTCGTTACGCTGCTGCTGGGCTACCCGGTGGCGTATGCGGCCGCCGCGTTGCCGCCGAAACTGAGCGCGCTCGTGCTGGGCCTCGTGATTCTGCCGTTCTGGACCAGCGTGCTGGTGCGCACCTACGCGTGGCTCGTGCTGCTGCA
The DNA here is from genome assembly GCF_050436285.1 of Paraburkholderia sp. GAS82. Lineage (NCBI taxonomy): Bacteria > Pseudomonadati > Pseudomonadota > Betaproteobacteria > Burkholderiales > Burkholderiaceae > Paraburkholderia > Paraburkholderia sp. GAS82. Next base: position 330,809 of record NZ_JBNDLX010000005.1, on the reverse strand, counting down.
GCGTACGGGGCTCGTCAACAAGACGCTGCTGTCGATGGGTGTGATCGATCATCCGTTGCAACTGGCCTACAACCAGTTGGGCACGATCATCGCCATGGTGCATATCCTGCTGCCGTTCATGGTCTTGCCGCTGTACTCGGCAATGCAGAAGATTCCGGAGAATCTCGTGCATGCGGGAGCGAGCCTCGGCGGCTCGCCGTTGCACGTATTTTTGCGGGTGTTTTTGCCGCTGTCGTTAAGCGGCGTGCTCGCGGGCGCCACCCTTGTGTTCATTCTTTGCCTCGGCTTTTACATCACCCCGGAGCTGATGGGCGGCGGCAGATCGATGATGGTGTCGATGCTCGTCAGCCGTAACGTGGAGCTCTACGATAGGTGGGGGGCAGCGAGCGCCGTCAGCGTGGTGCTGCTCGTCTGTGTGTTCGCGATCTTCTACGCTGTGAGCCGCGTGATACCGCTCGAGAAGACCTTGGGGGCGAAATGAAAAAATCCGCATCCGGCAAGCTTGTTTTAGGCGCGGTGGTCGTGCTGATCCTGCTGTTTCTGATCGTGCCGGTTCTGATCGTCGTGCCGCTGTCGTTTTCCGACACACGTTTTATGACCTTCCCGCCGCCGGCCTACTCGCTGCGCTGGTACGAAGCATTCGTCGGCAGTCCGACATGGATGGCTGCCGCACGCACCACGCTGACGGCTTCCGTGTCCGCGGCCGTGATCGCTACGCCGCTTGGCGTCGCGGCGGCGTATGGGATCCAGAACGGCACCCACTGGAGCATGCGCTATGTGCGTCTCGTGCTGATGCTGCCATTGATGGTGCCGATCATCATCGTCGCGGTCGGGGTGTTCTTCGTATATGCGCATACGGGGCTCGTCAACAGCATGACCGGGTTGATTCTCGCCGACACGATGCTCGGTCTGCCGTACGTGCTGATTTCCGTGAGCGCGGATCTGCGGACCTTCGATCAGACCCAGGAGATGGTCGCCCGCAGTCTCGGCATGAACCGCTTGCGCAGCTTTATGACGGTGACGCTGCCGCAGATTCGATCGAGCGTGATTTCCGCCGCGGTGTTCGTGTTCATTCAGGCGCTCGATGAAACCGTGGTCGCACTGTTCGTCTCCGGTGGCGACAATCAGACGCTCACGCGGCGGATGTTCGTCGCGCTGCGCGATGAAATCGACCCGACGATTGCGGCGATCAGTACCTTGCTGACTGCGCTGACCTTATGTCTGGTTGTGACGATTGTGGTGACTCGCAGGCCGGCTGCACGAGCCTGATCATATCGGCGACGCGCTCGGCGATCATGATGGTCGGGATATTCGTGTTGGCGCAGGGGATCGACGGCATCAGCGATGCATCGCACACACGCAAGCCTTCGACGCCCCGCACGGAGCCGCTCGCGTCGGTCACCGCTTGAGGGTCGTCGGGCGAGCCCATCCGGCAAGTACCGGATGGATGCCAGGTGCAGCCCACTGAGTGCGTGACGAAGTGGGTTAATGCTGCATCGTCGGCGAGCAGGTTTTCGATCGTGACGCCCTGGGTAATCAGCCGGCGAATCAGCCAGCCACGCAGCGGCCCCGCGACATCGAGCAGTGCGCTGAGCGCGCCACGCTGTAGTGCGTTGAACCTGCCGGGCACCGCGACTTTCGCGACACGCGGCGAATAGCTCGACGGAAAGACCGTGCCGCGTACCCCTGCCATTGAACTCCCGGCAAGCGTGGTAGCGCCAAGGCGCATTGCGAGCTTCAGGCGCTCGCGGTCGCGCGGGTCGGACAGCATGTTGAATTCGACCGACGGTTCGTCGCGCGGATCCGCTGAGGTGAGTTTTAGCTGGCCGCGCGAGTACGATTTGTTCACCCAGAAGAATATCGTGCCAAGCCGGTATCCGATCGAATGCCAGCCGGAGCGCGACAGGATCGCACCGTGCATGTCGCCGGCTACGGTGTCCGGCAAGCGGGAGGAGAAGCGCACAATGGCCTGCTCGTGATGCTCTTCCGGGTACGGCGTGCGGCCGGCGCGCGGCAGCCAGGCGGAAACGGCGATCGAAGGATGCTCCATCAGGTTGCGGCCCACCCCGGGTAAATCGGCCACGAGGGGAATGCCGAGTGCGGCAAGGTCGGCGGCTGGGCCGATGCCGCTGCGCAGCAGCAGCGCGGGACTATGAATTGCGCCCGAGCAAACGATGGTTTCCTTCGCGTAGAGATCTTCTGTCGAACCGTCTTCGTGCCGCAATCGCGCACCCGTCGCACGCACGTCTTCGAAGTGGATGCGCTCGGCGAGGAGGTGAGTGCGGATCGTCAGATTCGGCCGTTTCCGCACTGCGTCGCTCAGATAGCAGACCGAGGTCGGAATGCGCTCACCGTCCTCGCTTACCGCTATCGAGCCGACATAGGTCCCGTCCTGCCATGGGCCATTCTGATCTGCGCGCCGCGGATGGCCGAGCTGTTCCAACGCACCCAGCACGGCTCGCACGAACGGCGATACGCGAGTCCATTCGGTACGCCGGATGCGCACCGGACCTTGCTGGCCATGCAGTTCGCCGTCGAAGTCGCAGTCCGTTTCGAGCTTGCGGAAATACGGCAGGCAGGCTTGCCAGTTCCAGCCGTGCGCACCGAGTGCTTCCCATTCATCGTAGTCGGCGGGAGCGCCGCGATTGGCCATCAGCGCATTGATCGCCGAACCGCCGCCTAACAGGCGCGCCTGCTCGTAGCGCCGGGATGTGCCTGTGCTCGTGCCGGCCGCAGTGCTGCCAGGGGCGAACCGCGTAGACATCACCGCAGTAAGCCGTCGCCAGATATTGCTGACGTCGAGATACGCGCGACCGGGATAGCGGCTGCGGATCGCATCCGGCATGCTCGCCTGCGAGATATCCCGGCCGGCCTCGACGAGGCACACGGTCTTCTGCGGATCTTCCGAAAGACGCGCGGCGAGCACGCAGCCCGCCGAGCCTCCACCCAGAATCAGATAGTCGATCACGTGGCGCGTTGCGTCTATTGCATGAACTTGAGCCAGCGGGCACGAGCGGCGATACCGGCATCGGAGGCCCACCATTCTTCGGAGAGCAGGGCCTGTTTCGCGGCATTGGCGGGCGAACTCGGCAGCTCGCTGGCACGTTGCGCGGTGATCTTGCCGGTCTTGAAGGCAGCCGGATTACCCGGCCCGTAGTCGATATAAAGCGGCAGATTAGCCTGCAGATCGGGCGAGAACGCCGCGTTGAGGAATTTCACTGCGGCCGCCTGGTTCGGCGCGTTCTTCACGATGCACAGTTGCGTGTTCTGCAGCAGGCCATCGTTGAAGGTGAAGTCGACATCGGGGTCGTCTTTGCGCACGGCGCTGGCGCGGCCATTCCAGATCATTTCCATGTCGACTTCGCCGTCGTGCAGCAACTGCGCCGATTGGCCGCCCGAGGTCCACCAGACCGTGATGTCCGGCTTGATTTGCTGCAGCTTCTTGAAGGCGCGATCCACGTCGAGCGGATAGAGCTTGTCGCGTGCCACGCCGTCTGCGAGTAGCGCGGCCTCGAGTGTGCCTTGCGGATCGTTGCGCAGGGCACGCGTGCCCGGGAAGTCCTTGACGTTCCAGAAGTCGGCCCAGCTTTGCGGGACTTTCTTGAGCGACTTCTTGTTATACGCAATCACCGTCGAGTAAAACTCGTAGGCCGCCGAGTACGGCGTGCGGTATTTTTCCGGTATCGACGCGGCGTTCGGGATCTTCGAGAAGTCGAGCTTTTCGATCAGGCCTTCCTTTCCGCCGCGCAGGCAGTTCGACGCGGGAGTGTCCACGACGTCCCAGATCGGCTTGCCCGCCGCAGCTTGCGCCTTGATGGCCGGGTACGCGTCGGGCACGCTGTCCTGATTGACGGTGATGTCGAGCAGTTTGGCTGCCGGATCGAGGATGGCCTTGGTCTGCGCTTCCTGGTAGACGCCGCCCTGCGAGACGAAGGTGATCTGGCCGCTCGCAGCCAGCACAGGTGTGCTCAGCAGCGTGATGGCGAGCGACAGAACAGTGACGCGACCTGGCTTCATCATTTTCACGGCGGCTATCCCCAAGGTTGGATGGTTCGTTAGCGAGGCCCGTGTCCGGATGTCATGCCACTTAGGAGTGCAGGCCGCTATCTGCGAAGCGTATCGGCGGCGCGAGGAGCCCGCGAGGCACATTGCGCCGGATACGTCGTGGTCAAAATGTAGGGGACCATTTTCCCGCTCGCAATTCCCGAATTGTTAGAGCGGGCATAACGCTACGTCATGGCTGGAAGAACGATGCGCAGAGGGCCTTGGTCAGCAACCGCATTTCCACTGCGGCGACTGCAGCGCCATGCCATGCTGGCCCTTGTACGCAGCAACGGCGGGCGGCGTCCAGCCATCGAGCAGCTGCGGCGCGAGGCGGTAGATTTCGATGCCAAGCGGGCGGCACACTTCCAGCGGATCGCGCGCGTCCGGTCCCCACATGGGCAATGACAGATCGCCGCCCGGGCAGGTCGACAGCGCGCATAGCAGGTCGATTTCCGCAAAGAACTCGAGGTAATCTCCCTTTTTGGCCGGGCACGCCTTCATGAAGTATTTGTCTTCGAGATTCAGTCCGGTGCACTGAAACACGTTGAGCACATCGTGCACGTCGTATTCGGTCAGGCCGTACGGAGCGATGGCGCGCGTCAGGTTCGAGTGGCAGTGGAAATGAAAGTCCTCACCGGTCAGCATCCGGTTCACATACGGATCGCAACGTGTGCCGAGCAGGTCGTGAACGCGCCCGCCATGTTCGTCGACGCCGTAGTCGGCGAGGCTGTCGTCGGTGATCGTCACCATGGGGCGCAGAAACGGCAGTGTCGACCACAGGCGGTCGAAGGTGCTGACGTGCGCCTGCTGCAACTGGCGCGTACGCGATGCCCACATGCGCTCGCGCGGGTTATGCAGGTTCCACATGTTCAGGTCGGCGACTTGCGGACCTTCGATCGTGACAATCCGGAACACGTGACCGGCCGGCACGCTCCAGGCCTGACCCGAACGGATCGGCACAACGATCGACTCGATCAGCGTGCGCGAGTCGTGTTCGGAGGCAATGCGTTGATAGAAGGCCTTGTCGGGGTCGAGCGCGGAACCCTTGGTGGACTGATAGGCGGCGGGGTAATTCAACATGCTGGTGACTCCTTCATGAGACAGGCGGACAGGCTGCGCTTGCTACGCGCGGCAGCCGGTTTGCGCAGTGGTCGTTGACTGAGGTGTGAATGAGAGGGAAGTGACTCAAAGGTAATCGAGCAACGCATGCTCCGACTGCTTCAGGTAGTCGGCGAGCGCGGCGCTGGCTTCGGCGGTGCGGCCGTTGGCGATCAGCTCGAGAATCTGCTGATCCTTCGCGATCCAGGGTCGCTGGAAGCGGCGCTCGTCGGGAGCGGAAGCGAACACGAGACGCAGTTGCGCCAGAATCGTCGTGAAGAACGTGTCGAACAGCGGGCTGCCGAGCAACTGCACGATGCGCCGATGAAACAGCAGGCTATAGGTGCCGACGCTGCGCCAGTCACCTTCGTCCGTCGCCGCTTGCGCGTGCATGACGGCTTCGCGCATGGAAGCGATTTCGTTTTCTTCGATCGGGTCTTCGCGCAACAGGGCTTGCAGTTCGAGCGTACGCCGTACCCGGTAGATGTCGCGCACGTCGTGACGCGTCAAGGTGCGCACGATCACGCCGCGATGCCGGTAATGCACCGCGAGTCCTTCGCGGCACAAGAGGCGCAGCGCTTCACGCAGCGTGTTGCGCGAGACGTCGTGAATCTGGGTGAGGTCGTTCTCGACGAGCGCCGTGCCCGGCGGCAATTTACCTTCGATGATTTCGTCGCGGATCGTCGACAGGATCCGATCTGTGACCGATTGCTCGGGCTCCTGGCCGGTGAGGGTGGTAACAGCTGGATGCGAGGTAGGCATACGGTGTTTGTGTTTTTCAGGCAATGTGGACGTCTTTAAGGAAGCTGGCGATCCGCGAAGTCTTGTCCAGCGCAGCCAGTTCGTGCGGTGACGCGTCGCTGACGATCGTACCCGCTTCCATGAACACGATACGGTCTGAAATGCGGAACGCGAAGTTGATTTCGTGTGTGACGATGATCATGGTCATGCCTTCCCGGGCGAGTTCCTCGATTACCTTGAGCACCTCGGTGACCAGTTCGGGGTCGAGCGCCGAGGTCGGTTCGTCGAACAATACGATCGACGGCTGCATCGCCAATGCTCGCGCAATCGCGACACGTTGCTGCTGGCCGCCGGAAAGCTGATGCGGATACTTCTGCGCATGCGCGGCCATGCCCACCTTCGCCAGCAACTGCATGCCGGCCTCTTCGAGCGCGGCCCCGTTGCGGCGCCCGTGATAGCGGGGCGCCAGCGTTACATTCTGCAGCGCTGTCTGGTGTGGAAACAGGTTGAAGCTCTGAAACACCATGCCGATATCGAGGATGCCGCGCACGTACTGTGCGTGCGGCACCTTGCCATGCCTGCCGCGGGGCGGCCACAGGAATGCCTCGCCGTGCAGCCGGACTTCACCGTCGTCGAGCGTCTCCAGGCCGTTCAGCGTGCGTATCAGCGAGGTCTTGCCGGAGCCCGACGGGCCGATGATCGATACCACTTCGCCGGAGTGCACCGTCAGGTCGATCCCTCCAAGCACCTCATGATTGCCGTAACGTTTTCGGATGCCGATAGCCTCCAGCGCGCGCGCCGTACCGCCGGCTCGCGCTGCACGCGTGACCTTCGCAGCCGCCGGCGTTGACGCGGGCCGCGGCACCTCAATGGCAACGGCGGCGATGCCGGCCTGCTTGCGGCGCGTGACGTCCAGATGTTTTTCCAGCAGCTTCAACACATGGCCGAACACGGTGACGATCAGCACATAGTAGAACGATACGGCCAGCATCGTCTCGAGCACCTTGAAGTTTTGCGTGTACAGACGCTCACCCACCAGCAGGATTTCCGCCAGCGAAATGACCGACACGAGCGAGGTCAGCTTGACGATCGTAATGTACTCGTTGATGAGCGCAGGCAGCGCGACACGAAACGCCTGCGGCAGCACGATCAGCCGTTGCAGTCCGACGAAGCGGATGCCGAGCGCTTTACCCGCTTCGAGTTGGCCTTTGTGAAGCGACAGCAGGCCACCGCGATGGATCTCGGCGATATAGGCCGCTTCGCTGATCGACAGCGCAAGCAGGCCGGCCCAGAACGGATCGGACAACAGGCCGCCGGTCCAGGGCAGGACCTGCGGCAGGTTATAGACGAAGATCAGCAGCACCAGCAGCGGCAGGCTGCGAAACAGCCAGATGTAGGTGCTGCACGCCACGCGTAGCGGCGTGAAGACGGACTGTTTGCCGAGTGCAAGCGCGAAGCCTGCCACAATGCCGATCAGCCAGGTCGCGGCACTCAGTTCGACTACGAGCCAGGTGGCCTTCCAGAAAGCGGCGTCAAACAGCAATGAAGCCGTGTAGTGCCAGTCGAATACCATGAGCTTCCCCCTACGGCGTGCAGCCACGAGGACACGGGCGAGTGCCCGGCCTCAGGCTGCGCGTGGTGTGCCGTTAGTTCTGTGCCGTACCGAGCGCCAGGGCAATGTCATTGCCGGTCGGCTCCGCGACGTTGTACTGCTTGAGTAGTGCCTGGTATTCACCCGCCTGCTTCATCGACGCAAACGCACTCTTCAGCTCGGCGAGCAGCGCGTCATTGCCTTTCTTGACGCCGAGACCGATGACGACCGGATAGAGCGGGGTGGTCGAGGTAATCGCCACGCGTCCGCCAAGCTTGTTGACGGTCATCTGCGCCACGGCCGAGTCTTCGAACTGCGCGTCGACCGCGTGCGCCAGCACGGCCTGGGCCGCTTCCGGCGAAGTCTCGAACTCGCGCACGTCGATTGCGCCGCGACCGGCAGGCGCACAGACCTGTTTCGATACGTCGTTGAGTTTCGGAATCCACGATGCGCCCTTGATCGAACTCACGCGCTTGCCGCACAGATCTTCCGGCGTCTTCGGGGCGAAGCCGGAATGGCTCAACGCGAGCAGCGAGCCGCCGGTTTTCAGGTAAGGCACGAAATCGATCTGCTTCGCGCGTTCCGGCGTCACATAGAGCGCCGATGCAATCACGTCGAAGCGGTTCGCGTTGACGCCGAGGATCAGGTTGGCGAAGCGCGTGTCGACGAATCCGGGTTTGAGTTTCAGATGCTCCGCGAGCCTGCTCATGAACGCAGGGTCGAAACCGCTCGGGGTGGCGCCTTCGAGGTAGTCGTACGGCGGATAGGTCAAATCGGCGCCGACGGTTAAGGCGCCAGAGGTGACCGTCGGGATGCCCGTGGCCGCGAAGACATGGGTGGCTGCGCAGACCGCCCCGGTAGCGGTAGCGAATTTCGCCAGTTTCAACAGGGCGTTCAGCAAAGAATTGAGGCAAAGATGGGCTTTCATGGGCTCTCACTCGTCGGTGTGGTGACAATATACATTGTTCAACAATAATAAAATAATTGTTGAACAATTAAAGTGCCACCAAGCAGAATGTATGCCAATGAGGTGTGCGAAAGCGGCGAGCGGGTGTGAAACGGCGGACGGACAGTGGGTTGGCCGATGGCGAGGAGGGCGGCCGGAAAGCGCCGGTATCGGCGGACGGGGAAGCCGAAGCACCATTTCCGTGCCTCGGGAGAGACACGAAGAGGCAGGCGAAGCGGTTGTGAATCGAAATCGTGCGTGCGGCGACGGTTTCGCGCGACGCTGCAGGTTGGCGCGCGCCTTTTATGAAATCAGCTCGAGTGTCCTGATCGAATTGCTGATGCCGCGGGCGCAGTCGATCACCGCTGGCGCGAGCCGCTCCTGCGCCTCGGCGAGCGTCCACCGGCTGGTGGGCGCCACGACGTGCACCGCCGCTACCGGCCTTCTCTGGCTATCGATTACCGGTGCTGCGATCGTCATATCGCCGATGAACAACTCTTCGCGATTCGTCGCATAGCCGTTGCGCTGTGCGTCGGCAAGGCGCTGCCCGATCTCCCCGATATCCGTCAGCGTGTGTGACGTGTATTCGATCAGATCCATTTTCGCAATCCGCTCGAGCGCCTCATCGCGCGGCAACGCGCTGAGGTAGGCACGGCCCGACCCGGTGCAGTACATCGGAATCCGGCTGCCGATCGGCATGTGGATTGGTACGAACTTCGTACATACAAAACGGGCTACGTAGACCATTTCGTCGTCGTCGGGCTCGGTCAGATTGGTGGTCTCGCCGGTGACGTTCGTCAGTTCAGAGAGGAACGGGTTGGCCACGTCGATCAACGTGTCGGCCGCCAGATAGTTGAAGCCGATCTGCATCGCGCGCAGCGTCAACTGATAGCGGCGGGTGAGCGGATGTTTGCGCACGTAGCCGAGCTTCTCGAGCGTATAGATCATGCGCTGGGCCGAACTCTTTGTTATGCCGGTGGCTTCGGCTACTTCTGCGAGCGTCATGGTGCGCCGTTTCGCGCTGAAGGCGCGCAACACGGCCAAGCCCTTTTCCAGCGACTGGTTGAACAGCAGGTCGACCTCTTTGTCCTCGTTCAGCTCGCTCATGTGCGCCTTTGATCCGTCTTGTTTTGCCAGGTTGGACACAGTCTATCGTATCGAATATCGATACACATAAATTTCTTTGCGATATTTTTGATTTGATTATCATGCTTCAAACACCGCGTATCGCTGTGGAAGAGTCGCAGTAGGTTCAAACCATCCCAATCTGGAGATCCGCATGATTCCGCTCGTCAAACGCCTCGCCGGTGCTGCAACCGGCCTTGCTATCGCTTTGTCCTGTGTAATTGCGGTGGCCGCCATTGCGGTGGCCGCCAATGCGGTGGCCGCCGAGCAGCCGGCTTACACGGTAGGCGCCACGGCAACCGGTGTGCCGTTCACCTTCCTCGACGTGAGGACCGGTTCGATTCAGGGCATGATGGTCGACGCCATCACGGCGGCGGGCAAGGAAGGGGGTTTCCAGGTCAGTGTCCAGCAAACGACGTTCTCCGCGCTGATTCCGTCGCTTACCACCAAAAAAATCGACATCATCTCTGCGGCAATGCTGAAGACGCCGGCGCGCCAGCAGGTCGTCGATTTCTCCGACACGGTCTACTCGTACGGCGAAGGGCTGATGGTCAAGGCAGACGATACTGGGCATTACACGTCGATGGACGACCTGAAGGGCGAAGTAGTGGGCGCTCAGGTCGGCACGGCATTCGTCGATGCCTTGAACAAGCGGGGCATCTTCAAGGAAGTGCGCACATACGACTCGGTGGCCGACATCATGCGCGACGTCGCGCTTGGCCGTATCAAGGCGGGATTTGGCGATCAGCCCATCATTGCGTATCAGCTCGAACACGGTGCCAATCCGCAGGTAAAACTCGTGAAGGAGTATCAACCGGATGTGAAGGGCCAGGTGTGTTTCGTAGTCCGTAAGGGTGACTCAGCGACGCTTGAAATGCTCAATCAGGCCATCAAGAAGATGAAGGCGGACGGTTCGCTGCAGCAGGTCCTGCAGAAATGGCATATGGAGTAACGCCGCGCATCGCTTCATCCAGCCTGGCCGTGTCCGTGCCGCGCGCATCTTCAGTGTAATTCGGGGAGAACCATGTTCCTGCAGAATGCGATCGAGTTCCTGCCAATCCTGCTGAAAGGCGCCATCGTCACGATCGAGATTACCGTTTGCTCGTTCGTATTGAGCTCGGTACTCGGTCTGGTGCTGGCGTTGCTGAAGGTATCGCGCAACCGGGCCGCATCGGTGTTCGCGACCACCGTGATCAACGTGATCCGCGGGCTGCCGATTATCGTCCAGTTGTTCTACATCTACTTCGTGCTGCCGGATATCGGCATTCAGCTCTCGGCATTTCAGGCCGGTGTTGCAGGGCTCGGTTTCGCCTACTCGGCCTATCAGGCCGAGAACTTCCGGGCAGGCATCGAAGCGATCGACCATGGGCAGATCGAGGCCGCGCAGTCGATCGGCATGCGCAGTGCGCTGATCATGCGGCGCGTGGTGTTGCCGCAGGCGTTTCGTATCGCGCTGCCGCCGTACTGCAACACGCTCGTGATGATGCTCAAGGACTCGTCGCTTGCCTCGACGATTACCGTCGCCGAAATGACCCGTCAGGGCCAGTTGATCGCCTCGTCGACATTCCAGAACATGACCGTGTTTACGCTGGTCGCGCTGCTCTATCTCGCACTCAGCTTGCCGTTGGTGTTTGGCCTGCACCGGCTTGAAAAGCGGCTTGGATTGAGGAAAAGCACATGATCGAGGTCAGGGCGGTTCACAAGCGGTTTCACGATCAGCATGTGCTGAAGGGCGTGTCGCTCGGCGTGAAACAGGGGCAGGTAGTGTGTCTGATCGGACCGTCGGGATCCGGGAAATCGACGCTGCTTCGCTGCATCAACGGCCTCGAGACGTATGACGACGGCTTGATCGAAATTGCCGGCGCGCGCGTCGATGCGCACGCGAAGAACATTCACGAACTGCGCACCCAGGTGGGGATGGTGTTTCAGCGCTTCAACCTGTTTCCGCATCGCACCGCGCTCGAAAACGTGATGGAGGGTCCGGTGTACGTCAAGAAGGTCGCGCCTGCTGTGGCGCGAGAGGAAGCGCGGCAACTGCTCGACAAAGTTGGGCTGTCGCATCGGATCAACGCTTATCCGGGGGAACTGTCGGGCGGTCAACAGCAGCGCGTGGCGATTGCGAGGGCGCTCGCGATGAAACCGCGGGCCATCCTGTTCGACGAGCCGACTTCGGCGCTCGATCCGGAACTGGTCGGCGAAGTGCTCAATGTGATGCGTACGCTCGCGCGCGACGGTATGACGATGATCGTCGTGACCCACGAGATGGGCTTTGCCCGCGAAGTGGCAGACCGGGTCTGCTTCCTGCACGGCGGCACGATCTGCGAGGAGGGCGCGGCGAGCGAGGTGCTTGAACGTCCGCAGCATCCGCGCACCCAGGATTTTCTGCGGCGTCTGTTGTCGCCCCATGACTCCGCTTCATCTTCTCCATCTTCCAGCACTCCGAAATGATTGCAGTCAACGCTGAGATGCCTTTGCCCGACTCGCTCTGGGCGGCCACCGCGACGCCCGCGACTGCTACTCCACCGCTCACTGAATCCGCAACTTTCGACGTGGCGATCATCGGGGCCGGCTATACGGGGCTTTCCACTGCATTACATCTTGCCGAGCGCGGTGTGCGCGTGTGTGTGCTCGATGCCGCGGAGCCAGGGTGGGGCGCATCGGGCCGCAACGGCGGCCAGGTGATCCCCGGCCTTAAATACGACCCCGATGAACTCGTGCGGCGCTATGGCGAAACGGCAGGCAACGCGCTCGTCGAGATCGTGGGCGGCGCGGCCGATACGGTTTTCGATCTGATCCACAGGTATGGAATCGACTGCGCTGCGTTACGCCACGGCTGGATTCAGCCTGCGCATTCAGCTGCGATGCTCGAGACGGTGGTGCGACGCGCGCGCCAGTGGGAGGCGCGCGGCGCGTCCGTGAGCGTGCTCGATGCAAAAGCCGTGTCGCAACGCATTGGAACGGACGCATTCGTGGGTGGCTGGGTCGATCACCGCGCCGGCAGCATCCAGCCGCTCAGTTACGCGCGCGGCCTTGCACGGGCCGCGGTCGGGCTGGGGGTGACCGTGCATGGCGGTACGCTCGCGACTTCGCTGGTTCACGAGGGGAACATGTGGCGCGTCGCAACCGCACGCGGCCCGGTTGTGACGGCGAGCCGGGTCGTGCTGGCGACCAACGGTTATACGGGCCCGCTCTGGCCGAAACTGGAGCGAACGGTGATTGCTGCGAACAGCTTCATTGTGGCGACTCGGCCGCTCGCGCCCGCGGTGACGGATAGCATTCTGAGCGGCGGCGAAGTGGCATCCGATTCGCGCCGTCTGCTGCTCTATTTTCGCCGCGATTCGCAAGGCCGTTTACTGATGGGGGGCCGCGGGCCGTTTTCCGAACCGCGCAGCGCCAGCGACTGGTCACACCTCGAACGGTCTGTGCAACTGTTGTTTCCTCAGCTCAAGGGGATCGAATACGAATACCGCTGGGCGGGACGCATTGCCATTACCGCGGACTTTCTGCCGCACGTTCACGAACCGGCTCCGGGCCTCACGATTGCACTCGGCTACAACGGACGTGGCATCGCTATGGCGACGACACTGGGCAAGCACCTTGCCGCCCGCTTGTGCGGTGACGCGACTACGGCGTTTCCATTTCCGGCTACTCCGATCCGGCCCGTTCCGTTGCATGGCTTGCAGCGTTTCTACATTGCTGCGGGAGTCGCCTGGTACCGCATGCTCGACGCGCTGTCCTGACTGCCGCCCGCACGATGCGTCGAGCGTTCGCTCATTGAAAACATTCATCAGACCAACTACAGTTATCCAGCAGTCTCCGACCGCACGCAGTCCTGGGAGCCGTAGCCGATGGAAAACCAGCACGAGAAATACGCGCGCCTCATCGCCAGTTGCCAGGCGCTCGAACCGATGCGCTGCGGCGTGGTTCATCCATGCGACGAGAGTGCGCTGCGCGGCGCCGTGGACGCCGCCCGGCAGCATCTGTTAATCCCCACCCTGATTGGGCCGGAGCAAAAAGTCCGTGCCGTTGCTGCCGCTTGCGAACTGGACATTTCGGGCTACTCGATTGTCGACGCCGAGCATAGCCACGCCTCCGCCGACACGGCAGTGCGCCTGGCACGCGAAGGAGCGGTCGACGCGCTCATGAAAGGCAGCCTGCATACGGATGAACTGATGGGCGCGGTGGTCAAGCGCGAGACCGGGTTACGTACCGAGCGGCGCATCAGTCATTGTTTCGTCATGGACGTGCCTGCGCTTAAGCAGCCGCTGATTGTGAGCGACGCTGCTGTGAACATTGTTCCGACCTTGCAGGACAAGGTGCATATCATTCAGAACGCGATCGATCTTGCCCATGCGCTCGGCGTCGGGTTGCCGAAAGTGGCGATACTTTCGGCCGTCGAAACGGTCAACCCGACTATGCCCACAACGGTTGAAGCTGGCGCACTGTGCAAGATGGCCGATCGCGGACAGATCACCGGCGCGCTGCTCGATGGGCCGCTTGCGCTCGATAACGCCATCGATCTGAATGCGGCGAAGATCAAGCACATCGACTCGCCGGTGGCGGGCCAGGCCGATATCCTGATCGTGCCGGATCTCGAAGCGGGCAACATGCTCGCCAAGAGCCTGACCTTCCTGGCCGGCGCCGATGCCGCGGGAATCGTGCTCGGTGCGCGGCTGCCCATCGTCCTCACCAGCCGGGCCGACTCGCTGACGGCGCGTCTTGCGTCCTGTGCGGTGGCGGCATTGTTTGCAAACTGGAGGCGGGCGCAACCCACCAAGGCGATCTTATGACGTACGCCGAACCTCTGTTGCACCACGGCTGAACCGAAGTCGGAGGTCGCCATGCAGTTCGTCAAGGCGCTGCTCGAACAGCAGCCGATGTTCGCATTGTTCCTCACCATCGCGATTGGCTACGTGGTGGGGGAAATCAGCATCAAGGGATTTTCTCTCGGCGTAGGGGCGGTTTTGTTCGTCGGGTTGGCGGTCGGCTGGTTTGCGCCGAAATCGGCACCTGCGGCAATGGTCGGTACGCTCGGCCTCGCGCTGTTTCTGTATGCGGTAGGAGCGCAGTACGGCAAGCAGTTTTTCCTCGGCTTCAGCAGCGCCTATGGACGCCGGGCGAATCTCATTGCGCTCGTCGGCGTGCTGCTATCCGGCGTCGTGAGTCTGGTCTGCATGAAAATCTATCAGCTCAATCCGGGTCACGCGTTAGGCCTGTTCGCCGGCTCAGGCACCAGCACGGCAACGCTGCAGGCGGCGCTCGCGGAGCTCGGTAACGACGATGCGGCGGTGGGCTATTCGGTCGCGTATCCGTTCGGCGTGGCGGGGCCGATTTTGTTGCTGTACATCACCTTCGCGCTGGTGAAGCCGAAGATTGCGGCGCCCTCGGCTGCCGGCATGGAAATACTCGAGGTCTCGCTGGATAACCCTCATTTTGCGGGGAAAACGCTGGCTGAGTTGATGAGCGGTCTGCCTGCGGATGTGCAGATCGTGGCGCGTCGTCGGGCGCATCACAACGAACCGGCCAGGCCCGACCTGGTGCTGGCGGAACATGACTTGCTGCTGATGGTCGGTCCGAACCGCGCCACGCTCGACCTCGCGGGAGAAAGCCTTGGCGAGGCGGAGCCAGGAAGGATGGTCAAGGACCGCCAGCACCTCGATTACCTGCGGGTATTTGCATCGCGCCCGGCGGTGGTGGGCAGAGCCCTGGCTGAACTCGGCTTGCCGGGTGAAAACGCCGCGGTGATTGCTCATGTGCGGCGCGGCGATGCCGATATGCTGGCGCGCCCGGATCTCGTTCTCGAGTTCGGCGACCGCGTGGGTCTGCTCGCGAATCCCGCGGATTTCGCGGGGCTATGCAGGTTCTTCGGCAATTCGATCAAGGGAACCGCTGAATTCAGCTACATCTCAATCGGCCTTGGGATGGCGTTAGGTTTCCTGCTTGGCGCGATCAGCATCCCTCTGCCTGGCATTGGCAAGATCGGCCTGGGATTATCAGGCGTACTGATCGTAGCGCTGATCCTCGGAAAATTGCGTCGCACCGGTGGGCTGAACTGGACGATTCCGCTCTCGGCTAACCTTGTGCTGCGTAACCTGGGGCTGACGCTGTTTCTCGCCCAGGTCGGCATGGCATCGGGCCCGCGCTTTGCCTCGACGGTATCGCAGACGGGCTTGTTGATGCTCGGCCTCGGCGCGGTAGTACTGCTGGCGCTCGCTATCCCCGTCATCGTGCTGGGGCTGTTCGTTTGCCACATGTCGTTCGATCAGGTGGCGGGCATCGTCGCTGGGGCTTGCGGCAATCCGGCTATCCTTGCCTACGCGAGCAAGCTGGCGCCGACGGATGAGCCGGACATCGGCTATGCGATGATTTTTCCCGGCATGACCATCATCAAGATACTGTTCGTGGATATCGTGCCGGCACTGCTGCGTTGACCGTGATGAAGATCCGGCTTGCGCTCCCAGCGTAACTGGCCTGACCGAAGGTGTCCGAACTGTACCTGTCGTGCTCTTTTTGGAGCCCACAGAATGACGACCGGCCGACCATCCCGTTCAACCTGATCTAGCGGACCAACAGCAATGACCCGACTTCGTCTCACCTCCTGCGGCCACGAATTTATTGCCGAAACCAATCCGGATGCACCGCAAACGGTCGCCGCCTTCCTGAAGCTCTTGCCGTATCGCCAGAAAATCATCCACGTTCGCTGGAGCGGCGAGGGCTGCTGGGTGCCGCTCGGCGATTTCAAGCTCGAAAACGACGGCAAGGCCGTGGGCTTTGAAAATCACACGAGCCATCCGTCGGTTGGCGATATTTTGTTTTATCCCGGCGGCTACAGCGAAACTGAGATCATCCTTGCCTATGGCTCGTGCTGTTTTGCCAGCAAGATGGGACAACTGGCCGGCAACCATTTTCTGACCATCGTCGAAGGCAAGGAGCGTCTGCGTGAACTCGGCACCAAGGTGCTGTGGGAAGGCGCCCAGGACGTGCTGTTCGAGCTGGTCTAGTCAATCGTCTGAGGGAAGGCCGCGAGGCTTGGCGTCAGCCGGGCGTGATACGCTGGTACGGTAGGTGATCGAGCGAGCCCCGCTGGCAGGGGCGAGCGTTCATTTTTTCCCGTTCCCACGCGGCGGCAGGCCCTGATTCATGTCCGATACGCAAGTACGTCCACTCCGTGCGTTTGCCGAAAGCCTTCGTCTGGATCAGGTCAATCTGACCGAACGCTGGATGCGGGCTGTCTTCCATGACACCGAGCTGAGCGATGCCGACCGGCTGACGTATGAGCAGCTCTCCGATCATATCCCGGCCATTCTCGAGGAAATCTGCAGCGCGCTTGAAGATCAGGATCTCGACCAGGTCGAGCCGGCCATCGAGCGCAACGCACGCAAGCATGGCAAGCTGCGCTGGAAGCAGGGCTACCGGATCGACGAACTGGTGCGCGAACTCGACCTGTTCCGGCAGATGCTGGCCGGCCAGATTGTCCAGTTCAGCGAATCCCGGCCGTATTTCACGCGGCGTCACGAAGAGCGCGCGCGGCACTTTATCGATGAAGCTGTCAGTTTCGTTACGCTGACGTCGATTCGCGAGGTGGTAACCGAGCGCGACCGCAAGATCGACGATTACACTGGCCGGCTCGAACGCGCCAATCACGAACTCACCCTGAAGCAGAAGCTGGTCGGCGATCTGTACGAGTCGCGCATGCAGATCACGCGCAGCGTCGTGCACGATCTGCGCAACTTCCTGAACGTCTTTTCGATGGCGCTGCAATTGATGTCGCGCGCACCCACCAAGGTCGAAGCGGCGTTGGCGCTCGCCAATCGCCAGGCGGTCGACATGAAGGTCCTCGTGGACGAACTGGTCGAGTATTCCGTTGTGCTTGGCGATACCAATCCGCTTGTCGTCGAGGCGTTCCCGCTGCGCGAACTGTTCGACGAACTGGTGGCATCGTGCGGTCCGGCGATTGAAGCGAAGGGCTTGCGTTTAAGCCCTATCTTCGATGCCGGCTTGAGCACGGTGGTGTCGAACCGGCTCAAGCTGAAACAGGTGGCGCTCAATCTGCTGACTAACGCGTCGAAATACACCAAGGTGGGTCAGGTCGAACTCGCGATGACGACTGATGGTGACGACCGGTGGCGTTTGCGGGTATCGGACACAGGAGTCGGGATCGGCGTGTCGGACCGTGAGCGCGTGTTCAAGGAATTCGAGCGCGCGACCGGGGACGATATTCCCGGTGCTGGCCTGGGGCTTGCGATTGTGCGGGAGTTGTCGCGAGTGCTTGGCGGGCAGATCCGCTTCGACTCCTATGAGGGTGAAGGGACGAGCTTTGAAATTACGTTTCCGCTGCGGCTGGAATCGCCGGACTGAGTACTACGTGTGCATTTGACGACGGACGCCCTACGCGTCTTTGCGTAGGGCGTCCGCGTTGCAACGCCAATGTCAATGTCGATATCGCGATCAGCTAAAGAGCTTCATCGCTTGCAGCAGCGTATTCACCACGCCCCATGCAAGGGGAATCAACACATATAGCCAGAACACACCGAGCTTGAGTGCGGAAGTAGGTTGGGCAGCTTGATTGGTGCTCATATCAGGTCTCCTTATTGTCCGCTCTTGAGTTGTGCGTCGCTCATGTGGTGCTTCTCGTCCACACGCTTGACCAGCAGGTTACACACGAAGCCCACCACCAGCAGGACCGCCATGATGTGCACCGTCATCGTATAGGCGTCGGCCTTGGCCACGCCATGTGCTACTTCATAGGCACGGATGTAATTCACCAGCACAGGGCCTGCCACCCCTGCTGCTGCCCATGCGGTCAGCAAGCGGCCGTGAATACCGCCGACGAAAGCGGTGCCGAACATATCCGCGAGGTAAGCCGGCACGGTTGCGAAGCCGCCGCCGTACATCGAGAGAATCACGCAGTAGGCCAGCACGAACAATGCGATCTGCCCCGAGGCGGCAAATCCCGGCACGAGGTAATACAGCACGGCACCCAGCGCAAAAAAGATGAAGTACGTATTCTTGCGGCCGATCCAGTCGGATGCCGAGGCCCACACAAAGCGGCCGCCCATGTTGAAGAGCGACAGCAGTCCGACGAAGCCCGCTGCGGCCGCCGCCGTGACTGTGCTCTTGAAGCTCTCCTGAATCATCACCGACGCCTGGCCGAGAATGCCGATGCCGGCCGTCACGTTCAGAAACAGCACGAGCCAGATCAGATAGAACTGCGGGGTCTTCAACGCCTGATCGATATGCACGTGATTGCGCGAGATCATCTTGTTCTGGTTAGTGACGGGCGGTGTCCAGCCTGCCGGCTTCCAGTCGGGCGCAGGTACGCGAATCGCGAGCGCACCGATCGACATCGAAATGAAGTAGGCGATGCCCAGCACTACGAAGGTTTCCCAAACACCGTTGCTGGTCGCGCTGTGGAAGTGGTTCATCAGCGCGACGGAGAGCGGTGCTGCAATCATCGCGCCGCCGCCGAAGCCCATGATGGCCATGCCGGTCGCCATGCCGCGACGGTCGGGAAACCAGCGGATCAACGTGGAGACTGGCGATACATAGCCGAGTCCCAGGCCGATGCCGCCGATCACCCCATAGCCGAGGTACAGCAACACAATCTGATGCAGCCACACGCCAAGCGCCGATACCAGGAAGCCGCCGCCGAAGCAGCATGCCGCGGTGAACATCGTACGGCGCGGGCCGACCCGCTCGAGCCACTTGCCGCCAAACGCTGCCGACAAACCAAGGCACACGATTGCCAGCGAGAAAATCCAGCCGAGCGTGGTCAACGACCAGTCGTCCGGCGCGGATTGCGTGATGCCGATCACCTTGGTGAGCGGTCCGTTGAACACGGAGAACGCGTACGCCTGGCCGATGCACAGATGCACGGCGAGCGCCGCGGGCGGCACCATCCAGCGCGAGAAGCCTGGACCAGCAACGGTCGCCTGTTTGGAAAAGAAGGGTGCAGAGCCTGGGTTGTTGCGCGGCTCGGTAATACTGCTCATATTTGGGTCTCCGATTACGATTCTTACTTGTTATCGGCGCTCGCGGGCAATGCTTGAGCTTTAAAGCGCGGCATCGCGCGGGAGATGCGCCGTGCACATATGTTGTTCAATTTCATATTGATTCAACTTCTGCACGACGCCTGGGCCGTCAAGCAACGATAGGTCTCGCGGATCGCCTTGGCAATATAAGATGAGAATGCATAAGGAATACGCCTGGCATACGGGCGCAGGCGCGTCTCGCTCGCTTCGCTGTAAGGTAAAGAAAGCAAAATGCCGCCCAGGGCGGCATTTTTTCGGGTCGATCGAACCGCGAAATAGCAGGACATTGACGGCGCGCCCGAGGACGGGGCGCCACTGCGGGGTTTTACTGCATCGTCGTTTTAAACAGTACGGCCGGTTTTCATCCGCGCCGCGACCAGCAGCGAGATCAGGCAACCGACGCCGAGATACGCCGCCACCGGATGCCAGGATCCGCCCGCGAGACTCACGAGGCCCACGGCGATAAACGGCGTGAACCCGCCGCCCACGACGCTCGCCACCTGGTAACCGACGCCAGCGCCGCTGTAACGGTACTCGGTGCCGAACAGTTCGGTGAACATGGGCTGCTGTACGCTAACGATCATGTCGTGTGCAACGTTGGCGAGCATCACCGCGAAGATCACGATCCATATCGTTGCGCGCGCATCGAGTGCGAGGAAGAACGGCACGGCACTCAGCATGCCGACCAGCGCGCCGACCATATAGACGCGGCGGCGGCCGAAGCGGTCGGCGGCGATGGCGAAGCAGGGAATCGTAAAGCAGCTCAGCGCACCCACCAGCAGGCCGATATTCAGGAAGAACGTGCGCGGCATGCCGAGATTTGCGGTCGAATAGTTCAGCGCGAAGGCGGTCACGATGTACATCGTGAACAGTTCGGCAAGACGCAGCGCAATGATCAGCAGAAACGCCTTCGGATGCGTGAGCAACGCTTGGACGATCGGCAGACGCGCACGCTTCGCGCCTTTTTCAACCACCTTCTCGACGAACTCCTTCGACTCTTCCATGTTCGAGCGGATCCACAGCGCGATCAACACCAGCAGCACGCTGAACAGGAACGGCAGACGCCAGCCCCAGGCGAGGAAGGTGGCATTGTCCATCGAATGGCTGATGATCGACACGAGGCCGGTGGAGAGCACGAGGCCGACGCCATAGCCGACCTGCACGCCGCTGCTGTAGAACGCCTTCTTTTTCTCAGGCGCGCTTTCGACGGCCATCAGCGCTGCGCCGCCCCATTCGCCGCCAACCGCGAAACCCTGGATGGCACGCAGCGTCACCAACAAAACGGGCGCCCACCAGCCTATGCTGAGAAACGACGGCAGCAGGCCGATTGCGGCAGTGGAGAGGCCCATCATCATGACGGTCAGCACCAGCATGCGTTTGCGGCCGAGACGGTCGCCGTAGTGGCCGAAGATGAAGCCGCCGAGCGGCCGGAACAGGAAGCCGACACCGAAGGTGGCGAAGGCCGCGAGTGTGCCCATCGCCGGGCTGACGTGCGGAAAGAACTCGGTATTGAAGACGAGCGCGGCGACGATGCCGTACAGCAGGAAGTCGTACCAATCGACCACCGCGCCGATAAAGCTGCCCAGCGCGGCCCGGCGGGCGCGGCTGACGTTAGTGGCGGCGTCGCGTGGGGCCGCTGTCGATACTGCCGTGGTCATGAAGTGTCTCCTACCTGATATCGGAAGTGCAGGGGTGATCGGGAGGTGGCCAGGCTCTGTGACCAGGTACCGTTTGATCCGCTGCAGGATTTCCGAAGGATAGAGAGACAGCACCTCTTCGACAATCGGCGTTTGAGGCATATTGCGCGATTGGCGGCCGAGTATGCGCGCATAGCGCGCGTTTTCCGCGTTAACACCAAGAGGGCGAGGAGGGCGGCCGGCGCATCCAGCCGTGTAGTGAGTCCATGCTTACCGCGCAAGCTGCGCGCTATTTGCGCGCGAATACGCCATTCAGCGACGGCCATGGTACCTTGATGTTACAGTAGCAGCGCATAATTGACTGATATACTACATACGGAATATTGATATTTGCGGCATTGCAGCATATGATTGAGTGATCTGCTCATTCAATCGTCTGGAGTTGCAAATGGATGTGGTGTCTTTGGCCTTGCTGGCCGTTGCTGTGGTTGGTTTGGGTTCGGCTGCCACCGTGCTGCTGACTCGCTGGATTCCGCAACCGGTTGCCGTCCTCGCGTCGCAACATGGCCGCTTTGCGGGACTTGGCGAACAGGACAGCCCGGCCACACCCGCGCCGCCCTCGGGTGTTCGTGCCAGGACAAATGCGGGCGCCCACGCGGCTGCTCATGTTCAACAAGAGGCGATGAATGTCGTCAGAACTTCAAACTGAAGCAGTGGCCACTCCTTTGACACTGTCATTGCAGCCGATCGGCGCGAGCGCAAGCTTGCGCGATCAGGCCTATGCGATGCTGCGCCAGGCCATTGCCGACGCTGACATCTACCAGTCGCGCGATGAGATTCGTCTTGACGAACGCGTGCTGAGCGAATCGCTAGGCGTCAGCCGCACGCCGGTGCGCGAAGCGATGACGCTGCTCGAACAGGAAGGCTTTCTGCGTATGGTGCCGCGGCGCGGCATCTATATTGTGCGCAAGAGCAAGCGCGAAATCGTCGAGATGATCCAGATGTGGGCGGCCCTTGAAAGCATGGCAGCGCGGCTCGCCACGCTGCATGCCACAGACGAGGAAATCGCCACGCTGCGCCACATGTTCGACAATTTCAAGGACACGACGCCGGCGGAGCACATTGCCGAATACTCGGACGCGAACATTGCCTTCCACCAGGCAATTGTCGAGTTGTCGAAGTCGCAAATCATCCTCGATACGATCAAGAACATCTTCATCCATGTGCGGGCTATCCGTCGCATGACGATTTCGCAGAGCGACCGCGCGTCGCGTTCTATCGTCGATCATCTGCGTATCATCGAGGCGCTCGAGAAGCGCGATACCGAGTTAGCTGAGCGACTTGCGCGGCAGCACTCGCTCGATCTCGCTGCATTTGTCGAAGCGAATTGCGACTTTCTGGATTGAGCGTTTAATGGCTGGTGTTTGACTGCGCTCGCTTCGCCGCGTTTTGCTTCGTCTCGTCTCTATCTCTCCCGTCTGACCTTCAGCCTTCCTCAGTATTTTCCCTTGCCCCGGAACGGAAATAGCCCGCCTTTTACGGCGAAAGCCGCTCCAGGTAAGCCTCCCGCGCTCGAATCTCACGTCAATCATCAGGTCGAAATTGGTCTTGCCTGAATGTGATATATCACATACCGTATTGAACAGGCCGCTGACGCTTACGAAGTGCCGACAAGGAGACGACCATGTCTGCAGTTGCTTCATCCCTCAGTACCGCTAAGGGCAGCACGACGGCCGATGACACGCTCAAGCAGAAGACTCGCGATGCCGGTGTCGTCTCGGGCGGCCATCTGGTCGCCAAGGCGCTGAAGAACGAAGGGGTCGACACGATCTTCACGCTGTGCGGTGGCCACATCATCGATATCTACGATGGTTGTGTCGACGAGGGAATTCGCATCATCGACGTGCGTCACGAACAGGTTGCGGCGCACGCCGCCGATGGTTATGCGCGGCAGACCGGCAAGCTCGGATGCGTGGTGACGACAGCAGGGCCGGGCTGCATGAATGCGGTGACCGGCATCGCTACGGCGTTCCGTTCGGAGAGCCCGGTCCTCCATATCGGCGGCCAGGGTGCGCTCTCGCAGCACAAGATGGGTTCGCTGCAGGATCTGCCCCACGTCGACATCATGGCGCCGATTACCAAATTTTCCGCCAGCGTGCCGAGCACGGAGCGGGTCGCGGACATGGTTTCGATGGCTGTGCGCGAATGCTTCAATGGCGCGCCGGGTCCCGCGTACCTGGAAATTCCCCGCGACGTGCTGGACCGCGAAGTCGAGCTGACGCGCGCCGTGGTGCCGCTGCCGGGCCATTACCGGGCGTCGACGAAGTCGATCGGCGACCCGCGCGACATCGAGAAACTGGCTGACATTCTCGTCAGTTCCGAGCGTCCCGCGATCCTTTACGGTCAGCAGGTGTGGACCGCGCGCGGCCACGAAGAGGCGGTGGCGCTGTTGCGCGGACTCGATATTCCGGGCTACTTCAACGGCGCCAGTCGTGGCCTGCTGCCGCCGGGCGATCCGCATCACTTCGATCGAACGCGCTCGCAGGCTTTTGCAAACGCAGATGTGCTGATCGTCGTTGGGACTCCTTTTGATTTCCGCATGGGCTATGGCAAACGCATCAGCAAAGAGTTGACGCTGGTGCAGATCGATATGGACTACCGCACAGTGGGCAAGAACCGCGATATCGATCTCGGTCTCGTCGGGGACCCAGGCGCGATTCTCGCCGCAGTGTTGCAGGCGGCAAGCGGTCGTCTTAAAGACGACAAGCGCCAGGCGCGCCGTAAATGGATGGCGCAACTGCAGGACGCCGAAGTCACCGCGACGGAAAAGCTGATGCCGCTTTTCAGGTCCGCCAACACGCCCATTCATCCCTATCGCGTCGCTTACGAGCTCAACGAGTTTCTCGCGGATGACACGGTTTATATCGGCGACGGCGGCGATGTTGTCACCATCTCGGCGCAAGCAGTGCGCCCGCGCCGTCCGGGGCAATGGATGGACCCTGGCGCACTCGGTTCGCTCGGTGTCGGCACGGGCTTCGCACTGGCCGCGAAGCTCGCTCATCCATACAAGGAAGTGCTCTGCTACTACGGCGACGGTTCGTTTGGCATGACCGCCTTCGACATGGAAACGGCCAATCGCTTTGGCGCGCCGTACCTCGCCGTGATCGGCAATAACTCTGCGATGAACCAGATCCGTTACGGCCAGCTTGCGAAGTACGGCGAGGAGCGCGGCAACGTCGGTAATCTGCTGGGGGACGTGCCGTTCAGCAAGTTTGCCGAAATGCTGGGTGGCTACGGCGAAGAAGTGCGCGATCCGGCGGCTATCGCAGGGGCGTTGCAACGCGCGCGTGAGGCGATTCATCGCACCGGACGCTCGGCGGTGGTGAACATCTGGGTCGATCCGCGCGAGTACGCGCCGGGTACGAAGAACCAGACCATGTACAAGTAAAAACGACGGAAATATTGGAGATACGACATGGGTAAAGCACTCGACGGTGTGCGCATCCTCGATTTCACACATGTGCAATCGGGCCCGACCTGCACGCAACTGCTCGCCTGGTTCGGCGCGGATGTGATCAAGGTGGAGCGGGCCGGTGCCGGCGATATCACGCGTGAGCAGTTGCGCGATGTTCCGGAGGCGGACAGCCTCTACTTCACGATGCTCAATCACAACAAGCGCTCGGTCACGATCGATACGAAGAACCCGGAAGGCAAGTTGGTGCTTGAAGCGCTGATCCAGAAATGCGACGTGCTGGTCGAGAACTTCGCGCCGGGCGCGCTCGACCGGATGGGCTTCACCTGGGAGCGCGTCCAGGAACTCAACCCGCGCATGATCGTGGCGTCCGTGAAGGGCTTCGGCCCCGGACCCTATGAGGACTGCAAGGTCTACGAAAACGTCGCGCAGTGCGCGGGCGGCGCGGCGTCGACCACGGGGTTCGACGACGGCCCGCCGGTCGTGACCGGTGCGCAGATCGGCGATAGCGGCACGGGTCTCCATCTCGCGCTTGGCATCGTCACTGCGCTATACCAGCGCACGCAGACGGGACGTGGCCAGAAGGTGCTTGCCGCCATGCAGGACGGCGTGCTGAACCTGTGCCGCGTGAAGTTGCGCGACCAGCAGCGGCTCGATCGCACCGGTGTGATGAAGGAATACCCGCAGTATCCGAACGGCACGTTCGGCGAAGCGGTGCCGCGTGCCGGTAATGCCTCGGGTGGCGGCCAGCCTGGCTGGATCCTGAAGTGCAAGGGCTGGGAGTCGGACCCGAACGCCTATATCTACTTCATCGCGCAGGCGCCCGTGTGGGCGAAGATCTGCAATGTGATCGGCAAGGAAGAGTGGACCACGGATCCCGACTACGCGACGCCTGCCGCACGCTTGCCGCGGCTGAAGGAAATCTTCGCGGAGATCGAGCGCTGGACCATGACCCGGACCAAGTTCGAGGCCATGCAGATTCTCAACGAATACGATATCCCGTGCGGCCCGATCCTCTCCATGAAGGAGCTTGCGGAAGAACCTTCGTTGCGCAAGACCGGCACGATCGTTGAAGTGGATCACCCAGTGCGTGGCAAGTATCTGACGGTTGGCAATCCTATCAAACTGTCCGATAGTCCGACGGATGTAACGCGTTCGCCTTTACTGGGCGAACACACCGACGAGGTGATGGCCGAACTCGGCTATTCGCCTGAACAGATCGGCGCTTTGCGCGCGGCTGGTGCGATCTGAACGAGGAGCAGGCTGTGGATACGTGGATGCGCTTTATGTCGGGCGACGGCGAGATTGTGTTCGGCCGCGTCGAAGGTGGTTACCTGCACGAGTATCAAAGTCTGGATCGGCGTGTGCCGACCGGCGAGGTGTTGTCGACGCGGGCGTTGACGCCGCTTGCACCGTGCGCGCCAGGAAAGATTGTCGCGCTATGGAACAACTATCACGCGCTCGCGGCGAAACTCGATAAACCGGTACCCGCGCATCCGCTGTTTTTGCTGAAGTCTGCGAGTTCGGTGGTCGGCGCCGGCCATGCAATACGGCGGCCGGTGAGCTACGCGGGCAAGATCGTCTACGAGGGGGAACTCGGCATCGTGATCGGACGTCGTTGCCGTGACTCGAGTCTCGAGGAGGCCGAGGCGGCGATCCTGGGCTACACCATCGTCAATGACGTGACAGCAGCCGACCTGCTCGGCGAGAACCCGCATTTTCCGCAGTGGTGCCGCGCAAAGGGCTTCGATACGTTTTGCTGCATCGGACCGGCCATCGTCTCCGGTTTCGATTGGCGGGCAGGCAGCGTGGTAACGACGCTCGATGGTGTGGAGCGGCAGAACTATCCGTTGGCCGACATGGTGTTCTCTCCTGCTGAGCAGGTGAGTCTGATCTCGCAGGATCTCACGCTGGAACCAGGCGACGTGATTGCTTGCGGCACCTCGCTTGGCGTGGGTTCGATCAAGGACGGCGCAACCGTGGCGGTGACGATTGCGGGCATCGGCACATTGAGCAATACGTTAGTTGGGACGCAGGACGCCGCTGCCGCCATGGTAGCGGGCGCAGCGAACGCCGCCTGAAAGCGGTCGCAGCACAGCACGTATGAGGGGGAAGCGAATGCTGGATTTACTTACCCGCAGGCCGCACTTCGCTGCAGTGCTTGGCACCGCAACGGGGCTCGCGGCGATGGCAGGAGGATTCGCACGCTATCTCTGCGCGACGTCCTGCGAAAACCTCATGCGCATCGTGTTGTACATCGCCGTGTTTGCCGGAGCATTAATCTTTGCCGGATCGGCGGTTTTGTGGCTGGCCTTGCGCGGCAGGTTCGCCGCACGCATGGCGGTGCATCCGGGCGGCGGCGTGGTCAATCTGACGGCACTCCTGCTCTCGGTGTGGATGGGGTATGGCTTCGTCACCGAGCACGCGCCGACTTTCGGCGTCGCCGTGTTGCTGGCAGAGAGCCTGCTCGCGGCCGCTTTGGGCGCGCATCTGATGGTGAGCGGCGGCGTCGGATCTGGCCGTTACGGGCTTGACGGCCGTTTCGATGAGCGCTCGCCGGTGCGTTGTGGGGTCGTGCAGCGTCGCGTCGCGCTCGCAGTAACGGACGGTTTCGAATGGCCCGACGAGCAGATGCCGGCTCTTCTGGACGATGATTTCGCGCGGAAGTGGTCGCTGATGGATGGAATACGCAATGTGCCTGGCCCCAGGCGTTTCGATGCCCGCCGGCCGGGACGCGGTGCCCGTGACGTTCTCGCGTGGAGTGCTCGGGGCAGATGTCGCCGGCGTTGTTGCTACCAGGAAGGAGATCGCACGATTCGTGCGGTATCTCGAGAGTAGTGGCATGGCCGGCCGCAAAGCCGGCCGCCAGGATGTGTGAATGCGCCGCGGGAAGGTGGTCGAAGCATTAGAAGCTGCTGTCGCCGAACGGTGCGAACTGGCAGTAGTACTGGGTCTTCTTGCGCAGAATCAGTTGGGCAAGGAACTCAGCGTCGTAAGCCTTGTGAAGATGGGCGTGGTGCCGGTTGATATAAGCGGTGATACGTGCCACTTCACTTTCGAATTCATGAAGCGCATCGAGCGTGTCGCGGTCCCAGCGGAACCTCAGGCCAAGGTCGCTGAAGGCAGCGTTGTAGGCGCTCAGATGGGCATCATCGGGACTGTCCGGGGCAACGCGGGCGGTACGCGTGCTGGCATGCGATACGAACGAAGCGTGACTCATGATCGGACTCCTATACAAATGAGTGAGGTGATTCGACTCAAGCATAGGAGCGACGGTGGATTCGCAATAGTTAAAGTTTTATTGGAAGTCCATAGCCTATTGTTTATGCACGCTCAATTCCTTCACGCGCGTGATCGTCTCGATGAGTGCGGCGCCTTCCTCCATCAGGAAGCGTTTGAAAGCGACGGCAACGGGCGGCAAGCGCTTGTTGCGCCGATGCACGACGTACCAGTTGAGCATGACCGGAAAGGTCTCGACGTCGAGCACCACGAGGTGACCCACCTGCAGTTCGAGGCTGATCGTGTGTGCGGACAGGAAGGCAATGCCCATGCCGGCAATCACGGCTTGCTTGATGGTCTCGGTGCTCTTGATTTCCATGGCGATCTTGAGGTTGGTGAGACGGCCGGCAAAACCTTCTTCCATGGAATTCCACGTATCCGAACCGCGCTCACGAACGATAAACGCTTCGTTCGCCAACTGACTCAACTTGATGTTGCGCTTGTGGGCGAGCGGATGGTTCGGCGCAGCGACGATCACGTACGGGTGCGGCGCAAACGGCTCGTTGGTGGCGTCCATCTCATGCGGCGGACGTACCATGATCGCGAGGTCGGTCTGATTAGTGGACAGTTGATGCAGCAATTCCTCGCGGTTATGCACTGCCAGATTGAGCACGACGCCGGCGTAGCGGCGCGTGAATTCGGCGAGCAACCGTGGGAAGAAGTAGTCGCCCGCGCTGATGACCGCGACATTCAGCTTGCCCCCCGAGACGCCCTTCAACTGGCTCATCGCTTCATCCACTTCGTGAAACTGCTGGATGATCGCGCGGCTGTAATGGAGCATCTCAGTGCCAGCAGGCGTCAGGTAGATCTTCTTGCCGAGCTGCTCGAAGAGCGGCAGCCCCGCATGCTCTTCAAGTTGACGTACCTGAGTGGAGACCGCGGGTTGAGTCAGATGCAGTTCTTCCGCCGCGCGCGAAAAGCTCAGATGACGTGCGACCGTTTCGAAGACCTTCAATTGCCGGAGTGTCGCATTTCTCATCGTCGTGGCCGATGTATAAGCGAATATGAATCGACATACTAACAAACTTTAATTATCCGTAATTCAGTAATGACCCTAGCATGAATTTATAAAGCAGAGTGGAGAAGAGTGGCTATCGGGTTAACGCTTGCAGAAAGGCGCTGCAGGGTGAGGCACGTCACCGTGTGCGCGTAATCGATCCGATTTAACCAGGGAATAATCCGGACTTCCGCGCATTGCGATTTAAATGACGGAAATGGGTGATGCAAATAAGAAAATATGCCCGATTGCAACGTTTCGGGTCGCAACTATAAGGTGGGGTGCACACAGCACGGCGAAGTGGCCGGCTGCCCTGAATAGATAGCGGAGACAAGGCGCATGGACGATCTTACTCAGCAAAAGCCGGCCCCTGCCGTTGGCGCGAACCGGTGGTGCCAGCTCGTGATTGGCATGCTGTGCATGGCCCTGGTTGCGAACCTGCAATACGCATGGACGCTCTTCGTGACGCCAATGAGCGTGCGTCACCACTGGGGGGACGCCTCCATCCAGCTCGCGTTTTCGATCTTCATTCTGACTGAAACGTGGCTCGTGCCCATCGAGGGCTGGCTGGTCGACAGGTTCGGCCCTCGACCGGTGGTCGCAGGCGGTGCGGTGTGCGCCGGGCTCGCATGGGTGATCGACTCGTATGCGACGACGCTGCCGCATCTTTATGTGGCCGCGGTAATTGGCGGAATTGGCGCGGGCTGTGTGTACGGTACGTGCGTCGGCAATGCGCTGAAGTGGTTTCCGGATCGGCGCGGCCTCGCAGCCGGGCTCACTGCAGCGGGCTTCGGTGCAGGTGCTGCCGTGACCGTGATTCCCATTGCCAACATGATTGTGCGCTCGGGCTACGAGCAGGCCTTCTTCTTTTTCGGCATTCTGCAAGGTGTCTGCATACTCGGTCTCGCGATGCTGTTGAAGAAGCCCGACACGCGCCAGGTACGCGCACCGAGCAAGAAATTCCTCGTTACCAAGGTCGACTACACACCGGGACAAATGATCAAGACACCCCTGTTCTGGGTGATCTACATTTCGTTTGTCGCCGTCGCGGCCGGTGGCTTGATGGCCACCGCGCAACTTGGTCCGATCGCGAAGGACTGGGGGCTCGCGCGCATTCCGATGAGCTTCTTCGGTATGACCTTGCCGCTGCTGACAGTGACGCTGTCGATCGACAATATTTGCAACGGCTTTACGCGGCCCCTCTGCGGCTTCATCTCCGACAAGATTGGCCGCGAAAACGCCATGTTCCTGATCTTCAGCGGCGAAGGACTGGCGTTGCTCGGACTCATGCAATACGGCAGCAATCCGTATGCGTTCATCACTTTCGCAGCCCTTATCTTTTTGTTTTGGGGCGAAATATTTTCGATCTTCCCGGCAATCTGTGCCGATACCTTCGGCAGTAAATATGCGGCGGCCAACGCGGGCACGTTGTACACAGCGAAGGGTACGGCTTCATTGCTCGTGCCGCTCGCCTCGATCCTGTCCACAACCGGTGGCTGGAATCTGGTGTTCATCGTGTCGGCCGTCGTGACGATCGCGGCAGCCGTCTGCGCAAAGTTCATTCTCGCGCCGATGCGTTCGCGCTGGATCGGCTTGCACAACGCGCCTGCCGCTGCCGCCAATGGTCCGTCACGGCTCACGCACTGGCCGGAGCAGACAGGTGAATAACGGCACCGCGCAAATTAATGTAATACCCCAAAAGCAAGGAGTACCACGATGGACACCCAACTCGATCTCAAGCGATACGATCTCCTGATCGACGGTAAGCGTGTACCGCCGAGTAGCGGTGAATACTCGGTCGACATCAATCCTGCTACGGAAGAGCCCATTGCTTACGTGGCGCAAGGCAGCGTCGCCGATGTCGATACCGCGGTGCGTGCGGCGAGGGCCGCACTGAAGGTGTGGAATGCGCTTCGGTCGGCCGAACGTAGCCGGATCTTGAACCGCTTTGCAGATTTATTGCGGGCTAACCAGGAGGAAATCGCAGCGCTTGAAAGTCTCGATGCAGGCAAGCCGATCTCGGCCGTGCAACGCCAGGATTTGCCGGCCGCCATCGATACGCTGGCTTACTACGCCGGCTGGTGCGACAAGATCACCGGTCAGGTGGTACCTGTGCGGCCGGATGCACTGACCTACACGATCCGCGAGCCAGTCGGCGTGGTCGCGGCCATTGTGCCGTGGAATTTCCCGCTGATGATCGGCATGTGGAAAATCGCCCCTGCGCTAGCGTGCGGCTGCACGCTGATCGTCAAGCCGGCCGAGATTACGCCGCTCACCGCCTTGCGTGTGGGCGAACTCGCGCTCGAAGCCGGCGTGCCGCCCGGCGTGCTGAATATCGTCACGGGCAAGGGGAGTGTGGTTGGTAATGCACTGGTGGCCCATCCGGGTGTCGACAAGGTGACGTTCACCGGTTCACCCTCTGTGGGACGTGGCATCCTGCAGGGCGCCGCCAGCAACTTCAAGCGGGTGACGCTCGAGCTGGGCGGCAAATCGGCCAACGTGATCTTCGCGGATGCGAACCTCGACAACGCGGTGCGTGCGGCGGCATCCGGGATTTTCTTTAACACCGGTCAGGTATGTTCGGCCGGCTCGCGTATTCTGGCGCATCGCGATGTTTATGACGAAGTGGTCGAGCGGCTTGCGGCGCGTGCGAAATCGATGAAGATCGGCGACCCCAAGGCGCGCGAGACTTCAATGGGGCCGCTTATCTCTGTGGCGCAAATGAAGACCGTGCTCGGTTACGTGGAGATAGGCCGGGAAGAGGGGGCAAAGCTCGTGACGGGTGGTAAGCGCGTTGGCGAGCGGGGCTTCTTTGTCGAACCCACTGTGTTTGCCAACGTCGAGCACGAGATGCGTATCTCGCAGGAGGAGATTTTTGGGCCGGTGGCGAGCGTGATCCGGTTTGACGACGAAGAAGACGCGTTACGGATTGCTAACGGTACGCTATACAGTCTCGCTGCAGGCGTGTGGAGTGCCGATATTGGCCGGGTGCATCGGGTCGCGCATGGGCTCAAGGCCGGGACCGTGTGGATCAACACCTATGGGTATACCGATGTGCGCTTGCCGTGGGGTGGGGCGGGTGATTCGGGTTTCGGCCGGGAACATGGGGACGTGGCGATCGAAAACTTTACGGAACCCAAAGCCGTCTGGCTTGCGATCGATCAATAGTGTTTCAGGGCCGGTTGTGGAATCGAGCCTGTCAGACTCGATTCCACACTCTTGAACGGTACTGCTTCTCTAAGCATCGCTGATGAGGGGTACGATTTATGCACCCTGCAACGCCATGCGCTCGCGCAACTTCACCAGCGCAAGTACCACGTCGATAGTCGGAGTGGCCTCGCCGACGAGGCGTCCCATTTCCTGCACGACGGTGAGCAGCGGATCGATTTCCATTGGCCGGCGGTTTTCCAGATCGACCAGCGTCGAGGTTTTATGTGCGCCCACTGCGCCGGCACCATCGATCCGCTTTTCGACGTCGACGCGAAAGTGCACGCCGAACTGATCGGCGATGCGCTTTGCCTCGAGCATCATGGTGCGTGACACGGCACGCGTACCAGGGTCGCTGGTGAGCACATCAAGTGTTGCGTGAGTGAGCGCGCTGATTGGGTTGAAGCAAAGATTGCCCCACAGCTTGAGCCAGATTTCATCGCGGATGTTATCGCGGATCGGCGCGTCGAAGCCCGCCGCCTGCATGATCTCGTGAAGCTGCTGGATGCGCGGCGTGCGATCGCCGCTCGGCTCGCCAATGGGAAACTTCTTGCCATACACGTGCTTGATCAGCCCCGGCTCGACGATCTCAGCGGCGGGGTATAGCACGCAACCAATGGCGCGTTCGGGGCCGAGCCGCGTCCATTGCGTACCGTCCGGGTCGATGCTGGACAGGCGTGTGCCGGCGAACTTGCCGCCGTGCTGATAGAAGTACCAGTAGGGGATGCCGTTGACGCCCGTCACGATGGCCGTGTGCTTGCCGAGCAGCGGTTGCATCGATTCGACCACGCCCGGTAGCGAGTGCGCCTTGAGCGTCACGATCACGAAGTCTTGTACGCCGAGCTCACGGGGATCGGACGTGCACTTGACGGGCGCGCTGAACTCCTCGCCATCCATGAGCAAACGCGCGCCGTGTTCGCGCATCGCGGCCAGATGTGGGCCGCGCGCAATGAAGCTGACGTCCGCTCCAGCACGTGCCAACTGAACACCCATCAGCCCGCCGATCGCTCCCGCTCCGAAGATGCAGATTTTCATGTTTTCGTCCCAGTGGTAGTGAAAAGCCGCTTGCCCTCAGCACGACACGCCCGCAGAGAGTCACGGTTCAAGAATAGGGGGTGGCTACGATTAATGATAGTTAAAGTTTATGCGCTGATCCATTCGCTATGGGTTATGCGTCAAATTGACTCCGACCTCGCCCCCCGTACATCGATTAGCCAGACTCGTTGAGGACTTATCTCAATCTCATTGAGAAATGTCTTATATGCCCATCTGTCTGTGGGGGGCACAATTGCGCCCTCTCGACGAACGAAGATTGGGCGCTCGAGTTCTCGCTGACTGGCGTGGCATAGAGAGACGTAGTTCGACTCCATAAGTGCCATATTAAATTAGTCATCCTGATTTAGTGACGAGTAACGCTTTGTTGCGAGCGTATAGAAACTCTGTTTTTTTAAGCGATTGTGTCTCAGGAGTGTCAAGTGCCGGAAAGTGCAGGACGAGCAACCACGAATCATGGCAGACGGTACGGCCAGACCCGGCCTGGCAGCGGTGCGGCAAGGCGGCGGGTAAGGACGCTGATCAAGCGCACCTTCGATATTGCGGCTGCGTCGTGCTTGCTCGTCGTGTTGTCTCCTGCGCTGTTGGTAGTGTCATGGCTGGTGCGGCTTGACGGTGGAAAGGCCATGTTCGGACACACTCGCGTAGGGCAGCACGGTCAGGCATTCAAATGTCTGAAGTTCCGCTCGATGGTGATGAATGCCGATGCGGTGCTGAAGGATCTTCTGGATCGGGATCCACGGGCACGCATGGAATGGGACCTTGAATTCAAGCTTAGGGACGATATCCGGATCACGCGCATTGGTCGCTTTCTGCGTCGCACGAGTCTGGACGAGCTGCCGCAACTATTGAACGTGGTGCGAGGCGAGATGAGCCTTGTCGGCCCGCGCCCGATAGTGGAAGAAGAACTGGTCCGCTACGGCGACGACGTGCGCTATTACCTGATGGCCAAGCCCGGCATGACCGGTCTCTGGCAGGTCAGCGGCAGGAACGACACGGACTACGCCACGCGCGTGTCGCTGGACGTGTCGTATGTGAAGAGCTGGTCGCTTCGTCGCGACCTGGGAATCCTGATCAGGACGGTCAAGGTGGTCGTCACCGGGAGCGGTGCGTATTAAGCGCAAATTTGAGGTCGATATGGGTGTGTTGAGGGTAGTCCGCAATGGCGGTCCGCTATCGCGTGGACGTGTCTCCGGAATTCGGAAGTTGGTGGCGCTGGCACCTTTGTGCGCGACCCTGTGCGCGTGCGCGGTTGCACCCGGCATGCGCATGCAGGAACCGGCACATATTCCGGCGGAGAGTGGCGATGCTCAGACCACGGAATCCCAATTGCCCGTTCCGGTCACGGATATCTCTATTGCACTGGTCAGGAAATTGCGGGAAGAAGCACGCAGCCTGGATTCGTCTGTCGCCGTGGACCTTCCTGTCGCGGCACACACCGCGTACGTCGTCGGGCCCGGTGACGTTCTGCAAATCATCGTTTGGGATCATCCCGAGCTGGCGGCTGCACTTGGGGCTCAACCTGCCACCGCAGCGCGTCCATCCGATGCTCCCGCAGGATTCGTTATCGATCAGGATGGGACGCTGCAGTTCCCCTACGCAGGCCGGCTGCATGTGGGCGGCTTACGGCCCGAGGAGATCCAGACACAGCTGGTGCACGCGCTTGGCAGTACGTTTCGCAATCCTCAGGTTACGGTGCGCGTCGCTTCGTTTCGATCCGGGCAGGTATACATCGAGGGCGAGATTCACACTCCCGGGTCTCAACCAGTCAACGACGTTCCGATGACGCTGTATGACGCGATCAGCCGCGCAGGCGGCTTTATCGATAGTGCAGATCAGAGCCGCGTCATTCTCGTGCGCGACGGCGTCTCGAAGCAGATTAACCTGGCTGATGGTGCGGGGCAGGTAGGGAATCCCGCTCAAATCATCCTGAGGGGCGGTGACCTCGTTCATGTTTTGTCTCGCGAAGACAGCGGGGCGTTTGTGATGGGCGAAGTCAACAAACCCGTTACTGCGCTTCCGAAGAGAAACGGCAAGCTAACGCTTAGTGATGCGCTGTCGCAGGCGGGTAGTTTGAATGCGACAACTGCCGATGCCGCGCAACTCTATGTGATTCGCGGATCGCTCGAGTCGACGCCGCAGGTGTTTCATCTCGACGCCAGCTCGCCGGTAGCGATGGTGCTGGCGAACCAGTTCGAATTGCAGCCTAAGGACATCGTCTATGCCGACGGTAACGGCCTCGTGCGCTTTAGCCGGGTGCTCAGTTTGTTGCTGCCGGCCGTCAACGCCGGCTTGACGGCCGCAGTGGTGGCGAAGTGATCGGGACGATTCTCGTCGTCTGCGAGGGCAACGTATGCCGTAGCCCGATGGCCGAAGCATTGCTCCGCGTGGCACTGCCTGACGTGAAAGTTGCGTCCTGCGGAGTCAACGCGTTAACCGGCAAGCCTGCAACGGCCATTGCCCAGGACGTCATGCGCGAGCGTGGCGTTGACATTGGAGAACATCGGGCTCGGCAGATCAGTAGAAGCCTGTGTGTGGAAGCCGATCTGATCCTGGTTATGGACCGGGATCAACGCAGATTTCTGGAAGAGCGCTACTCGTTTGCACGCGGCAAGGTCTTTCGCCTTGGCGAGCAGGACGATTTCGACATTCACGATCCCTACCGCCAGCCACGCTTTGTTTTTGAGCGTTGCGCGCGGCTGATCGAGGCGGGCATTGCTCGCTGGCTGACGCGCCTCCAGCTTGTTCGAGCGCGCGACTCGCTGAGTGCGGCCGAACCCGCCCGTACATGATTAACGAATATGAATCAAATCAGTCAAGATCCTCAGCCTCCCATCGATACAAACGGCGATGCCGACTTCGTCGCCATGCTCGACGTTCTCATTGGAAGCCGTTGGTTGATCGCCTCGGTGATGGCCAGCTTTATTTTCCTCGGCGCAGCATACGCGCTGCTGGCAAAGCCCGTCTACCAGGCGGACATTCTGGTTCAGGTCGAAGACAGTCCCGACACGTCGGCTGCAAAGAGCCTGCTTGGCGACGTCTCGTCGATGTTCGACGTGAAGTCGTCTGCCTCGGCTGAGACACAGATTCTTGCGTCGCGCCTCGTCGTGTCGCGGGCAGTCGACAATCTGCATCTGTTCGTGGTCGCCAGGGCGCTACGCTTTCCCGTGATAGGAAACTGGATTGCGCATCGCAACGGTGGTTTATCGAAGCCGGGTTTCATGGGCTTGGGTGGCTACACGTGGGGCGGTGAGAGTATCGACGTGCCCATCTTTAACGTGCCGGAAGCGTTAGAGGGTGATGCGTTCACGGTGACCGCTCTTGGCGGTGGTCGTTACAGGCTCTCAGGAAGCGATCTCGAGGCAAGCATTGACGGCGCAGTCGGCACGCTTGAGCGCTTTACGACGAGCCGCGGCATGATCGAACTGCGCATCGATGCCATCTCGGCGATGCCGGGCGCCAATTTCAAGCTGGTGCGCAAGTCCAGGCTGCAAACGATCCTCGATCTGCAGGACAAGCTCAACGTCCAGGAAAAGATCAAGCAATCCGATGTGATGGTTGCGAGCCTGCAGGACACGGATCCACAACTGGTCAGCCGCGCGATGAACGAGATCGGCCGCCAGTACATCCGCCAGAACGTCGAAAGAAAGTCGGCGGAGGCTGCGCAATCGCTCGAGTTCCTTAGCGGCCAGTTGCCGCAACTCAAGGACCAGTTGAACGAATCGGAGGCGCGTCTGACGAAATTCCGTGCGCAGCATGGAACGGTTGATCTCACCGAAGAGGCCAGGCTCTCATTGGCGCAGACGGCGGACGCCAAAACCCGTTTGCTGGAGCTGCAGCAGAAGCGGCAGGAGCTGTTATCGCACTTGATGGACCGGCATCCAGATGTCGTCGCGATTGACGAGCAGATTGCCGCGCTGGGCGCTTACCGCGACCAGGCAGAAAAGCAGATTCGTCAGCTTCCCGATCTGCAGCAGGATTCGCTGCGTCTCATGCTCGACGTCAAGGTCAATACCGATCTTTACACGGCGCTCGTGAATAACATGCAGCAACTGCAACTGATTCGCGCCGGCAAGGTGGGGAACGTGCGGCTAGTCGATACGGCGGCGGTTCCGGAAACTCCAGTTAAACCGAAGAAGCTGCTGGTCATGGTGGCGTCTGCCATGCTCGGCTTGCTCGTCGGCTGCGGTACGGCGCTTGCACGCACAATGCTGTTTCGCGGTATTTCCGACGCTAACGAGATCGAGCAGTGTCTTGGGCTGAGCGTCTATGCAACAGTCCCGTTGAGCAATCGTCAGAAGGCGCTTTCTGAACAGACAAAAACGGGTGGCCCCGATGTGCTCCTCCTGTCGTATGTGTTTCCGAATGATCCCGCCGTTGAAAGCCTGCGAAGCTTGCGTACCGCGCTCCAGTTCGCGATTGTCGAGGCAAAGAACAATGTCGTGGTGATCGCGGGACCCGCGCCGGGGGCCGGCAAATCGTTTATTTCGTCAAACCTCGCCGCCGTACTGGCAATGGCAGGAAAACGCGTCTTGCTGGTGGACGGCGACATGCGCAAAGGCCGCCTGCACGAATACCTGGGACTCGTCCGTGGACGCGGCTTATCCGAACTGATAGAGAGCAATGCGCCGTTTGGCGACGTGCTGCATTCCAACGTGATCGACGGACTGGATTTTCTTTCCACAGGCGCGCTGCCGAAGAATCCCGCGGAGCTGCTCCTGAATAGTCGCCTGGCGAAACTGATTGAAGCGTTCTCGAAGAGCTACGACGTTGTCGTTATCGACTCGCCACCCGTTCTCGCGGTGGCCGATACGGGCACGTTGGCCTCGATGGCGGGTACGACCTTCCTGGTTGCGCGCGCAGAGGCAACGAGACTTGGCGAACTGACCGAGTCTGCCAAGCGTTTGGCTCAGAACGGCGTGCGTCTGAACGGCATCGTGTTTAACGGTGCGAATCCCCGCCTGGAACAGTCCCGATTCGGCTCGAAATATGGCGGCTATCGCTATGTCGCGTACGAATACGGAGCCGACCAGGATGCTTGAGATGAGCGCTCTGTCATGATCAAGGCGAAAGACTCCGTTGTGTCGCTGATTGGTGTGATAAGTGCTCAGATCGTGCTTTTTCTGTGCATCTCGCTGATCGGGCGTTCGAGCGGACCGGAGGTGCTGGGACATTTTAACTACACGCTCGCGCTCGGCACGTTTGCCGGGACGCTGCTGGCGTGTCGTTATGAGCTCGCTTGCGTCAGCGATAGCCCGCAGCAATCCTTCAACGCGCTTGTCAATGTGATTAGCCTCAGCGCAGGCGTCATTCTCATTGCAGTGGCGATCAGCTTCGTTGCTGGGCGCTCCGACCTGTACATCGTTGAGGCCTTCGCGTTTGCTTACTTCATTCAGCAGGCCGCCGGCGCCTATCTCAACAGCATGCGGCGCTATGGATGGATAGCGGCGTGCCGTTTGGCGGTGAACCTGGCATTTCTGACGTGCCTGGCTGAAAGATGGGGGGTGCTCGCAACTAGAGGACCGGACGTTTTCGTTGCCTATACCGTAGTCAATCTAGTCGTCGCAGTCCTGATGCTCGTCTGGATTTTTCTGCTGGGAAAACGACTGGGATACAAGTTTCGGGTGTCGCGCGAGTTCTTTGTCGCGAACAGTCGATTCGCAAAATATATCCTGCCTTCTACCGTCTGCGGATCGGTGTTGACTTACGCACTGGCGATCGTCATCCCACATTGGTTTGGCGCCGAAAGCGCGGGGTATTTCGCCGCGGCC
Source organism: Paraburkholderia sp. GAS82 (assembly GCF_050436285.1). Taxonomy (NCBI): domain Bacteria; kingdom Pseudomonadati; phylum Pseudomonadota; class Betaproteobacteria; order Burkholderiales; family Burkholderiaceae; genus Paraburkholderia; species Paraburkholderia sp. GAS82. Next base: position 291,817 of record NZ_JBNDLX010000005.1, on the reverse strand, counting down.
TATCGGCTGGGGTGTTTCCCTGTCTCGTTGATCGGTCAGAGCCTAGGTGGCGTGTTCCGGCGCGATGCGGTTGCGGCCATCGCTCAGGATGACTTACCAGATGCCTTGTCGAAGGTGTTTCTGGCTTACGCGCGATCGCTCGTGGTGCTTGCATTGCTGTACGCAGTTGGCGGCGCTCTGCTCTTCGGGCCGCTTGTAAAGATGGTGTTCGGCAATCGATGGGACGGAGCGATCGGCTTCTATTACGACCTGATTCCTCTTTTTGCGTTTCAGATGATTTATGTGCCGTTGTCCCAGGTATTTCTGGCCGTCAGACAGCAGCGAACCGATTTCCTGTTTCAGTTGTCGTGCGGCGCAACGCTCGTGAGTGTGCTGTTCGCGGCCCGTCTCATGAATCTGTCGGCACAGGCGAGCATCCGGAGCTTTTCGCTGGCCGGCGCCATGTTGATGATCTGCGGCATCACGCTGACATTCAAGGTGATGAGCGGCAGCGTCTCGCGTGTTCACGCTTCGACCTGATTTCCACAAACATAGTAGAAAAACGGACCATGATTGCTTTTGTTGTTGATTCGATGGAGCGCTATTACTTCGCGAGAAGACTGGTGAAGGCTGTCGGTAAAGAACTGGATCTCCTGTTTCTAACGAGTGAGCCGGTTGCGCATGTCCGGCTCTCGTTGTCGGGTTTGCGCTCGATCTATCTGCGCAAGACAGGTTTGCTGCGCTCCAGTCCCAATGAATGCCCGACAGGGACCCAGTATGACGCCGCCATTGAGGTATTGAATGGGCACGTTTCCATGGAACGCGCACGACGCGATGCTGCTGCGATCTGCAGCAGCGTTTCCAGGGCGTTTCGTAGATTCGCGGTTTCGCAATGCGTCATATGGAACGGTCAGCAACTACTCGGTCGAACCATTGGTAAGGTTTGCGAACAGCATGGCGTGCAGCGCAGATTCCTCGAGATATCCAATCTCCCGAACAAGCTGTTCGTCGATAGCCTGGGAGTCAATGCTCTCTCGACGATCAGTGCAGATCCCGCGGTGATCGATGCGTTGCAGATGCCCAGTGAAGACGAACATCGTCGCTGGCTCGTGGATTACGAGCAATACAAATCCAGGCCGTTACCTCAGTCGCAAACGTTCATGAGTCGCAAGGCTGTGGCCGTGCTCAACTATGCGTTGAAGTTCGCCACACGAGGTGTCGCCAGGACTTCGTTGCGTACCATCCGGATCGGAAGCAGCAAGGCAGCGCATCGGCAGGCACAGAACGTTTCGCCGAAGGACCTGTCCGCGCAGCCTTACGTGTTCTTGCCGCTGCAGGTTTCCGGCGATACGCAGATCAAACTGCACTCCGATGTGAACAATGTTGGCGCGATTGAGATTGCGTCCGGGTTGGCAGCGAAGGCCGGGGCTCGACTGCTGGTGAAGCTGCACCCCGCGGAGAACGATGCCGCGATGATCGCGGAAATTGTGCGTCTTAAGAACGCTTACTTATTCGATCTGGTCGCGTCGCCTACGACGGAACTGATCAGGCATGCGCAAATGGTCGTGACCATCAACTCGACGGTGGGCCTCGAAGCGCTGCTGTACGGGAAGAAGGTCGTATCGCTGGGGAGATGTTTCTACAAGGACTTCGATCAGGCAAGGCTCCGCAAATACATTCATTCGTTTTTGATTGACGGCATCGACTATTTTGGTTCTGGTGAGATTTCTACGCTGTCGGCGCGAAATGTTTTTGCCCGGACGGTATAGAAATGAACGATTTGTCGGCGTTGAATCGCGGCTTGCGCGGCCGCACTGAACTGAGCACGGGCCGATGTGCTGTGTTGATCCCTCACTACAACAACCCCGAGGGGCTGCTGAAATCGTTGTCCTCTATCGGGAAAGACGAAGCGGTGGATGTCTGGGTGGTGGACGACGGCAGCCAGCGAAAACCCGATGAGACTGCTGCGAAGAAAGCATTTGACGGACGCATCAGGTTTGGCTATTTGCCACGAAATCAGGGTATTCAATTCGCGCTGAATGCGGGACTGCTCGAGATTGAACAACACTATGAATATGTCGCCAGACTGGATTGCGGAGATACGTGTGCTCCCAATCGCTTCCGCTTGCAAATGGAGTTTCTTGATAATAATCGGAAAATCATGCTGTTGGGGAGTGCAGTCACCTTCGTAGACACCGAAGGCGAACCCCAATACACGCTGACACTGCCGGTGAAGGCCCGAAAAATCCGACGTGCCATGCATCTGAATTGTGCCTTCGTACACCCCGCAGTGATGTGGCGATGCTCGGTCATGAGCAGACTGGGTAGCTATCCGATCGACTATCCGATGGCCGAGGACTACGCCTTCTTCTGGAAGTTTGTCAGCAGGTTTGAGACGGCCAACCTGCAGGCCGCGTTGGTAAGTTGCGAAATCAATCCGAATGGGCTCTCAATTAGCAGGCGCAAGCAGCAATTGCAGTCGAGATTGCGTTTGCAATTGCGGTATGCCCGCGCCAATGCGGCGACCGTATATGGCGTGATTAAAACGCTGGCGTTGATGGCTATTCCATATTCGATGGTGCTCTGGCTGAAGCGGCGGTAGCCCAGATAAATCCGGTCAGAACTCGAAAGTAGTCAATTTCCGCGCATTGAACGCGGCAACTTCGGTTAATCCATTAATTCATCAATAACTGACGCGTCCTCGGCAATTAGGGGCTGCGGCGGTGCAACGCCTTTGCGCCGACGGGGCATTGACGACTGCCCGTCTAAAACTGGAAATATGTTCGAAATGTTGTCTCAGCCCACGCAAGGCAAAGCCCTAAAGATTGTTCAGCTACTGGAGTCGAGCGCAACCGGAACGTTGTCGATGGTTTGCATGATCGCAAACCGGCTCGCGCAGGAAGGCCACCACGTGCATGTGATCTACTCGGTTCGGAAAGATACGCCGGCCGATCTCAGGGCGTTGTTCCACAAGGACGTCGTGTTGCGGCATATCCAGATGAAAAACTCGCGTGTGCTTTCGGTTCTCGCGGATGTGCGCGCCGCATTGAAAGAGGTTGAGCCCGACATCGTGCACTTGCACTCATCCTTCGCGGGCTTCCTGGGTCGGATCGCGGCGATGTTTTCATTCCGAAAAACCGCATTCTTTTATAGCCCGCACTGCATTTCCTTTATGCGCAGAGATGTTTCCATGCTCAGGAGACTGTCGTTCGCGGGCCTCGAATTGATTGCGTGTGTCAGGAGGTGCCTGTACATCGCCTGCTCCGAGAGCGAGCGCCTTGCAATACGAGCCTATCTGAGACGGCCGGTCGTGGTGATCGAAAATGCGGTTGCTAGCGTACCGGCTGCGAGTCCCGACAAAACGAGGTACGACACGATGGCTCGTGGGTGTATCGTTACTGTTGGTGGGATTCGGGCGCAAAAGAATCCGCGCCTGTTTGCCGAGATCGCCCGCCGGTTTAAGGGGCGTGGCATGCGGTTCCTCTGGATCGGCGATGGCGATCAGGCGCTCAAGGATGAGCTGCTGGCCGCAGGCGTCGAGGTGAGTGGCTGGCTGGGTCGAGCTGAAGTCATGGATTGTCTCCAGCGAGCCAGCCTGTATCTGTCTACGGCGTCGTGGGAAGGCATGCCGGTGTCGGTTATCGAAGCCATGCTACTGAGGCGGCCGGCGGTTGTCTTTGCCTGTGCGGGAAATGTAGACGTCGTGCGCCACCTGGATACCGGGGCGATTTTCAGAACCGCGGACGAGGCGGTCGAATTCCTTACCAAGTTTGCCGAAGATGAGATGCTTCGGGAGGCTATCGCGGCACGCGCTCACGCGGAGGCGCAGGCACGATTTTGCGAGGACAGGTTCTTCAAGGAACTGATACCGGTTTATATTGCGGGTCGAGAAGGGCGTTTGCGGAGGGGCGGTCCCACGCGTTTGCGTGCGTGGCTCGAATCGGCATTGCCGTAACTTACCCAACAATCTGGAGAAGAAAGTGAAAGTACATATTGGTTCAGGCATCGAAATTGGGAACAATCTGCCGTTCGTGCTGTTCGGCGGACTGAACGTTCTCGAGAACCTCGATCTTACCCTTGACGTCTGCGGCCAGTTTGTAGAGACCACGCGGAAACTGAATATCCCGTTTGTCTTCAAGGCGTCTTTCGACAAGGCGAACCGGTCGTCGATCCATTCTTATCGCGGCGTGGGCCTCGATGAGGGACTCACCATTCTCAGCGCCGTGAAGGAGCGCTTCGGCGTCCCTGTGATCACCGACGTTCATGAGGTCGAGCAGGCGGCAGCGGTCGGCCAGGTTGCGGATGTGCTACAGGTGCCGGCATTTCTGGCGCGCCAAACGGATCTCGTCGTGGCGATCGCAAAGACCGGTAAGCCGATCAACGTCAAAAAGCCGCAGTTCATGAGCCCCACGCAGCTGAAACACGTGGTGACGAAGTGCCGCGAGGTGGGTAACGATCAGGTGATTCTTTGCGAGCGTGGCAGTTCGTTTGGCTACGACAATCTCGTGGTGGACATGCTGGGTTTTCGCCAGATGGCGGAAGCGACCGGTGGATGTCCTGTGATCTTCGACGTCACTCACAGCCTGCAGAATCGCGATCCGCTAGGCGAGGCATCGGGAGGCCGTCGGCGTCAGGTGCTGGATCTGGCGAGAGCCGGTATGGCAGTGGGTCTGGGTGGCCTGTTCCTGGAGGCGCATCCTGATCCGGACAACGCGCGTTGCGATGGGCCTAGCGCGCTGCCGCTCCATTTGCTTGAGGCGTTCCTCACGCAAATCAAGGCGATTGACGATCTGGTGAAGGGCATGCCCGTGTTGGACATCCGCTGAGCGGACGCGAGTAGTCATTGGCAAGCGCGAAGGCTGGGCACTTATTTCGGGTGCCTTGCTTTCAGCCGGGGGCTGGTGCCGGGCGTTGCATAAGCGTTTGTCTGAAATCCGGAAATCTCATAAAGCTAATGTAATTCGAGTTGTGCTGGCTCTGTGCGCCGCCTTGAGCGTCGTCAAACGCCATACGGATTACGGCAATGATGTCGTTTCCTTCGATTTGCCAGTCGACGTACTGGAAGCCGTGCTTTTGGCGATCCGGGTGTTCCATCAGCACGCGCCGGATAGTCCAGTGGCGCAGGTCGGGTGACGATATCAACGCCAGCGTGTTGCGGACCCGTTCGAGGTTTTCGTGTCCGTTGTTTTGCAGCACGGCGTTCGTGAGCGACCAATAGAGCTTCGTTCGCGCATCGAACCGGATCGTGAATTTCTTGCCGCCGCCGGGCATGTCGACAAAATCACGGGCTGGATCGAAGGAGAGCGCGTCTGCGCCAGCGGTCAGAGAAACCAGCGCGGCTTTTTCTTGTCCCTGCCTGCTGTTCACGCGCATCACGACGGACGGTAGAGCTTGCCCCGTCGACACCATATTGCCCTCTTCCCACGAAAGGAAGTCGCCGTTCAGCCACCTCTTGTCCGATCGGAGATGGGTCGTACTGCTCCAGGCCGTCGTATCGAGCAGATCGGCGTCGACGGGGGCTGACAGGACGACTTCCCGCAGGTCGCCGCCCTCGGCGATTTCGAAACTTCTCCAGATGCGCCCATGATCAACCAGCACCGGTACTGGCGCCGTAACGTAACGGCCCGGCATGGGGAAGCGACCCGTCGATGCGTCGAGTGGCGTCGTCCATGTCGCCCCTCCATTGTCCGAGCGTCGAATCACGGGTGTGCCCATGGAACGGTCGGTGCCAAACAGATAGAGCGCGCCACGTGCAACGAATATCGAAGACCAGTACTGCCCCGATACTTGTCCCAGGCTCTTCCAGGTGACACCTTTGTCACGGGAAGCAAAGAGCGAAACTTGATCATCTTTTGAACCGGGACCGAACGTGTCGTGAGACACGATGTAGGTGCCGTCCGGGAGTACCGCGAGAGAGGGCGATCCAAGAAAGATCTGTGTCGAAGCGGCGCTGTGGGCAATGATCCGGCCAGGTGGCGATTCGGGCGCGACCTGAGCGACCGAGACGCCGACGGCCAATGCGGACAGAAGGATAACCAGGATCCACCGTGTCATTGTCGACACCGAACCTGTGCCAACGAACCGAGCGAACCGAGGTAGAAGCGTTTGCGTCGCCCCGAATGCCTTCCCATCGGAATTTCGCGTGACACAACGAGGAACAGCAAAAGTGTGAGCCACAGCATTCCGTGGAGGAAGTGGTATTTGAATAGCAGGATCGGGAGTAAATAGAGCAGGTATCGTCTTCGTCCGTGGCCATTGAACAGGGCTAAAAGCGAGCCAAAGAACACAGTGGCGCCCACTGCTCCCGCACTGAAGATCATGTACACATAGAAGGAGCTATCGCGAACTTCGTAACCGCGCAAATGGGTTTTCCCGACGTTGTTGCGTTCGTCCCAGAACAGACCGTTGCCGAACATGCCCGAAAGGGAATCGCGCACGGCCAGTTCGTTAAAGACGAGCGTTCGGCTGGCGACTGCGTTGTAATCTTCCGATTGATTGACACGCCTGTCGTAGACCGTGTAGAGCGGAGGGGTACATAAAACGGCGATTAGAATCGTCGCAATTTTTAATCGAACCGAGACGCGCCCGAGGAATAAATGCACGATACAAAGCATCGCGCATACGATGATCGCGGCAACCGAGAAGCTCAGCAATGCAGTAAAAAAGGCGAGGCATGTGGCGAAGGTCAACTGGCGTTTCGCCAGCAACAGGACGATACCTGCCGGGACAACCGTCATGGCATAAAACGATGGCTCCGAGAACAATCCCAGCGCGCGGATGGGTATCAGGCTGTCACTTAGCGTCTTGGTTTCATAGAGCGCTTCGGCACTGCCTTCACGAACGTAACTGTCGAAGTCAATGAAATGGCCGGTGAGCAGATAGTACGTAAGCTGGAAAATAAAAAACGCAGCATGAACGTAGATCAGGATTTCGCATGCGCGCGTCAGCGACCCAAGTGTGAGGATCTTGCTGCGGAACATCCAGAAGATCAATGCGATATAGGTCTGGATAAAAATGAACTTGATGAAATAGTTCGGATAGAAGTCGCCAAACGCAGACTGGATAAACGACAGGCAAAGAATGGTCGCCCAGTATGCGAGAACCGGCGCCAGGCCGATCTGCCGCGCCAGCAAGGTTGGCATCTTCAGAAACGCCAAAGCGCCTATCAAGAAGTATGCACATGCTGCTGCGCGAACACTGAACGCGCTAAGCGAAAAGAAAGCGATGCTCGCGGCAAATAGAAATGTAGACACGCTAGCGCGCCGCATAGAGATACCCTGCTTCGTTGCCCGTCTTGATGGCGGGGCGTTACCTAAAACAGCCGTTCACAAAGAACTGGCGAATAAGACTCGATGGCCGTTTGAATCGGTGCATGGTGTCCATACGCAGCCGCCGACACTAACAGCATCGAGCCGATCGCGAATGGCCGCAGGCGCGAGGGGAGTACGGGGGTGTCCTTCCAGCGTACAAAGATCACGGTCACCACCGCGCCCAGAGCCCAACCCGCGATAACTTCCGACGTCGTGTGTGCCTGATCGAAAACGCGGGCCGTGCCGATCAATGCAGCCAGCAGGAATCCCAACATCAATGCGGCGCGCGTGCCCGTGCTCGTTCCGCTGCGCGAGGCAAGCAGGAACGCCATTGGCCAGACTGCCGAGGCAAGCATGGTGTGGCCGCTTATGACGCGAAAACCTATCGCGGGGATTTGCACGCCGCATCCGGCATAGAGAATCTTGGTCAATCCGACCATCAACATGCCGGCGCAAAGCGGTGCCAGCCACGCGAGCGCGGCGCGCCAGCCAGACAAGGACATGGCTAGCCATGCGCAGCAGGCAACAGCAAGGGGTAGCGTCATGGCTGCGTCGCCGAGATCGCTAATGGCAGACCACATTTCAGATCCTCGAATACTTGAGAAGGCGTATTGGCCTGCGTGTGACCGGTAACGATGCTGTACGGGAAAGAGCGAGATTTTGCGGCAGAAACAATTTGGTTGGAATGGGACGTGTCTGAAATGCCGTGATCCTCCTGCGGAAAGCAGAGGCTGCCTGCCCGGCAACCGCTGCTTTGAATGGTCGTCTACTTCTCACCTGAGCTTTAATGCTTGCTCGCCCCACCTCGACAAGAGCGCTGTTTTCGCGCGTTTTGAGACAAGCGTTTTACGGAGAGATTTCTTCTTTCCCTGAAATCGAATCCATATTTTTAGCAAATTGACCTTGCGATCCTATATTCGGATTATTGAAAATGATAATTTAATCCAAAAGTAAAGCTGTCATTTCTGCGTTTAGTGCCGCTTGAACGGGAAGTGTCGGCGGTCCATTCGCCGGCAAGTCCGAATTGACTGGATAGCTTATATTCCACTCCCAATCCACCATGCAGTCGCGTGTCCGGCCATGAGCCCGTAAAGCCGAGCCGCGCATACGGCATCAGTTTGCCGACGGGAACACCCACTTTGGCGTCGAGACCACCATCCTTCCCGGTGGCAGAGCCATGGTGGAAATCGGTGAACACCTCGGCGCCGAGCACCAGGGGGCCGGCATCGAACGCGTAGCCTGCGACTAGCCCGGGAAACGTCGTGTCGTGCCTGGCTCTGGGTGCGACGCCCGAGGCATTGGAGCGGTTCTCGCCAAGTTTGAAGCCGACGTACCCTCCGGAGAATTCGCTGCCTTGGGGTTGGACTGCCTCGGGGGCGGTACCGGCATGAGCCTGCGTGAGGCCGGTCAGAATAATCGCGAGCGTGGTGGTGCAAACGGTGTAAAAAATCTTCTTTGTCTTCATTAGTGAAACGGAAATGTAAATGTCAATTTACGTGAATCCCGTTTTATTTTATAAATGTAATATTTTTTCAAAATCAGGATTCACGGTTTGCCTGTGGAATTCACGGGCGTGTGAGAGGCTAATTGCATGGTCCTGAGCGTCAAATAAGAGTAATCCGAAATGGAATTTGTGTTAATCAAGTGTAAATATTGATCTGCATTAAAGCGCCGTGACGAATCGCTTGAACGTGATATTTGTCGAGGCGCGTGGATGAACGGTGGGTGTCTACGATCGATGCGATCGCGCGGCGTATCGGGGCGCGGACGCCGAACAGATAGGACAAGTCGAGACTATTCCTATTTTTCGGACCTTCCTCCGTCAGTAGACTTTCGATTCCTGTTGCCGGGCTGTGTAGTCCGATGTCAGAAATGCCCTGCACGGGATCTGCCATCTTTTCCGCGCGGCTACCAAGTGTCGTCACACCGTCGCCCATGCCCCGCAGCCTTCTTTTCGACTGCGAGAGTTCTCCATCATGTGGCTGTATCTACGTAACATCCTTGTCCCCGAGCCGGTTCATTCCACCAATACGAATCCGTCGCCCGATCTCAAACGCACGTCTCCAATGGGTGCTGCAGCCAGAGTGTTCATGCTGAGCAGCGCGTTGGCTGCTGCGCTGGGCGCGCCTGTCGAGTCGCGTGCGGTTTCAAAGCTACCCGGTCAGGCGTCAGTGCCGGGCTCAAACCAGCCTGCAGTGCAACGACCGCTGCCGGGCACGCAATCCCCGACTCCGGACGGCACAAACCGTCTGCCGGCCTCCGATGGGCCAGTCACATCCGTGATGCAAATGGCATTCGATGGCTTGCATAACCTGTCGTTCCTTCGCGACGATCTGCATTCGCGCCCAACGCTTGTCCTGTCGCTCGACGAGCCGGTGCTGATGAAGATGTGCCGGTTCAGCCCTTCCGTGTGCGTCCCGCTGGCTCCCTCTGCGGGGGCCCACGAATGGACCGGGCGGGTTGCCGTCGGTACTGGCAAGACGGTCAGCCTCGCCGACACCTCCGGGTCACGTGCCGCCGATGTTGCTCATTCCACCACCCTCTCAGGCGTCGCCCCGTTGGAGATGCCGTCTGCGCAAACGAACACCTACGCGGGGGAGATCAAAGGTGGCTTGCACGCTGCGTGGACGCCGGTGGGCCTTCCGGCGGATCTGGTCGTGCAACTCAGCCGTATCTTTGCGGGACGTCTGGACGCCACTCAACCGGCTCAAGCGGGCGACTACTACCGTATCGCCTATGAACGGGTCGACGGCAAGCCGGCCAGCGCGGCCGGCGCACGCATCACGGCGGTCGAGTTGCGACTCGCGGGTCAGACTCATCGCGCCGTCTGGTTTGTTGCGCCAGGAAGGGTAGGCGGCGATTACTATTCGTTCGACGGTCAGCGTCTGACCGCCGAACCGTTCGCCATGCCATTGAACTTCGTTCGCGTGAGTTCGCCATTCGGTTACCGCATTCATCCGGTGACCGGGCAGCGTCTGCTGCATACGGGCGTGGACCTCACAGCGGCGCCCGGTACGCCGGTCGTTGCTGCCTCCGCAGGCACGGTGCAGTTCGTTGGTTACGACAGCGGTTATGGCAATCATGTCGTGCTGCGTCACACGCAGGGCTATACCTCGTACTACGCGCATCTATCGGCGTTTGCCAAGGGACTGAGGGCAGGCATGCAGGTCACCCAGGGACAGTCGTTGGGCGCAGTCGGAGAGACGGGAGTCGCGACTGGTCCGCATCTGCACTTTGAGGTTCGCCTGAACAACCAGCCTACCGATCCGCTCAAGCTGACGAGCCGTTCGAGCGCGGTGCCGCTGGCGGGTCGCCAGCGTGCCGCGTTCGATCAATTGGCGAGTGTCGCACTTGCCGGGCTTCCCGCAATGCCGGGCGATGTGCGCACCGCCGCGAATACGCCGTTTCCTGTGCGATGAGTTTCCCCAGCCACCTGAACTGAGCATCGCTGTGTTGACGGCCTTGGAGGTTTCCGGGGCGGGCGCAACTATTTCGTTTAACGACACGGTCCGATGACACAACCATGACAGCACCGGCTTTGCCGATCCGCTGTTTTCTCGCGGCAAAGCAGCAGGCCGCGCAAGAAAGGGGCTGGCGCCTGGTCAAGGCGCCAGCCCCTTCTGCTATCCGGCGCGAATGCACTTGCGCCCGCGTTGCCCACAGGATTTAATACGGCAACGCAATGGCGCTTGCCGGCGTGGCAGTGGGGCGATCTTCGAAGAACACAATGAATAGTGCAATCCGGCGCATTCGCAGTTAAGGCGCGTCGGCACGGCAGCCGGTGTGGACTGAGAGCCACGCCGGTTGCGGCGAGTCACCATAACCGGAGCGGAGCATGAAAGCCAGCACCATCGCGGAACGGGAGGCCAGCGGCCGGGCAGCGCGCGAACATTCGAAGCGCTCGAGTCATCGCGCGACTGGCGATGTCCACCGCAACCCGGTCGATCTTCTCAAGCAAAGCAGCGAAGGGCGGGTGCAGAAGCTGGTGCCATTGCGCTACGGTCGCATGGCCGTTTCGCCTTTCACGTTCTTTCGCGGCAGTGCGATCATCCAGGCTCACGACCTGAGCCGGACTTCCGACACGGGCATCGTGATGCCGATCTGCGGCGATGGCCATCTGATGAACTTCGGCGGTTTCGCGACACCGGAACGGCAACTCGTCTTCGATCTGAACGACTTCGATGAGGTGGCGCTCGGTCCGTTCGAATGGGATCTCAAACGCCTGACTGCCAGTCTCGTGGTGGCCGCGCGGCATATGCGCCTGAGCCGGGGCTTCTCCGCCGAACTGGTGATGACGGCGGTCAGCGAATACCGCGATCGCATGATGCAGTATGCGCAATGCGGGGCGCTCGAACTGTGGTACGAGCGCATTACGTTCGAACACATGGCCGAAACCGCGTTGACGCCGGAGCGCCGCCGCACCGTCAGGCGCGGCATGGAGAAGGCGGCTGGGCGTACTCAGGAGAGCATGCTCGACAAGATGTGCGAGCACGTGGGCGACCATTTGATCATCCGTGATGCGCCGCCCGGGCTATTTCATGTGCACGGCGCCAATACGATGTTCGAGGCTGAAGACGACTGGTTCACTCTGGGCGACTGGCGCAAGCTCATCGGGCCCATGTACGGCGAGTACCTGAAGACGCTGACGCATGACCGGCGCGAACTGCTGAGCCACTTTACGGCGCAGGATCTGGTGTTCAAGGTGGTGGGCGTCGGCAGCGTGGGCACGCGCTGTCTGGTTCTGCTGAGCACCGATCATATGGGCAAGCCGCTCTTCCTCCAGATCAAGGAAGCGCGCCAGTCGGTGGTCGCCCAATACTTCAAGGGACAAACCTTGCAGCACGATGGCGAGCGCGTCGTGCGCGGGCAGCGCGTGCTGCAGGCAGCGAGCGACATCTTCCTCGGGTGGGCTACCGGCCCGTCGAGCCGGCATTTCTATTTCCGGCAACTGCGCGATATGAAGCTCTCGGCGAATATCGAGCTGTTCGATAACGACCTCCTGCTGGGGTACGCGAAGTTGTGCGGCTGGGTGATGGCGCGCGCTCATGCGAAGGCGAGCGGCAAGGCCATTGAAATCAGCGCGTATATTGGCCGCGGCGATCAGTTTGGAGAAGCGCTGACCGACTACGCACTCGCCTACGCAGACCAGGTCGAGAAAGACTACGACGTCTTCATGAAAGCCTGCCGCAACGGCGAGCTTGAAGCGCGTAGCGACGAGGACATGGCAGCGGATTTCCGTATGTAGTCCCTGGCAGTTCGGTTGAGCGGCGCGACACCGCTCAACTGACCGAAAAGTGCACCCGCACGTCCTGATCGCTTTCGACGGGGTGGCCGTTTTCCATTGCAGGGAAAAAGCGCCAGCGGTGCAAGGTTTCCAGCAGGATCTGATTGAGCCGTGGATTTTGCGTAGGCTTCACCAGTTCGACTTCGAACGTGCCGTCGGCATGTACCTTGAAGTGAGCGAGCGCCGTGACCTGATAACCCTGCTCCCGCAGGTCGTCCGGCAGTACCGGCATCGGTTGGGATAGCAGGCGTGCTTGCGTGCTGCCAGATGGCGGCGCCGGCGTGGCGGCTGCTGTGCTGTTCGACGGCGCGGCAGCGTTGCTTGCCGTGGCCGCTGCGGGTGCTGCCCGCGCGGATGTGGTTGACGTTGCGGATTGCTCGGGTGTTGCCGGCTCAATCGGGGAATGCGCCTCTTCGTGCGGCTGCGGTGGTTGCCTTGGTTGTGTTGGACTACTATGCGGCGGCTGGACCGCGTGCGTTATCGGCGCCGGGGTGGTCTGGGTGCGCTTCGCGACGGGCGGAGAGGGCGCCGCCTGTGCAGGCGCGGCTCGTTGCACAGACGTGAGCGGCGCAGGCACCGGAGGTGGCGCAAGTTCGACAAGACGCATATCGATCGTCGTCGGCGCATGCGTGTGCGGTGGAGATTCCTGGGTGGTCAGCCAACCCACGGAGCGCGCCAGTAGCGTCAGACACAGCACCCCAGCCAGCACAGACGCCACCGCAAAACGCGCGCCCTCGCGATCAGCAAGCGCCAATAGCCGTTGCAAGCCGCTACTCACGATGCACGGCGACGAGAAAGTGCTCGGCTCCAGCCTGGCGTGCGGCCAGCATGGCCTGCACGACGACACCGTGTGACGCGTGATCGTCGGCGGCGACCACCACGTTGGCGTCGGGACGCAACAGGCGCGCGATCGTCGGCGTGACCTGATCGAGCCGCACGGCCTGCTGATTGATAAAAACCTGATTGGCCTCGTTCACCGACAGCGTCAGCGGCTTGTCCTGGGTCATCTGCTGCGCGCGTCCTTGCGGCAGGTTGATCCGCACGGCGTCCAGACGCTGCATGGCCAGCGAGGTCAGCATGAAGGTCGCCAGCAGAAAGAACATCACATCGATCATCGGAATGATTTCGATGCGGCCGCGCTTCGAGCGGCGTGAGCGCCGCAGTTTCATGACGGAAGTCCCGCGCTTTCGCTAGCGAGGCGCAGGTCGCTGAGCGACTCGTTGGCGAACGATTCGAGTTCGTCCATCAGACGATCGATACGGCGCGAAAAGAAGTTAAACGCAAACAGCGCGACGAGAGCGATCACAAGGCCAATCGCGGTGGCGATCAGCGCCTGCGCGACGCCGCCGGTGACGCCCGACGGATTCACCAGGCCATCGCCGCCGATCAGTTTGAACGAATGCATCATGCCGACGATCGTGCCGAGCAGGCCTAGCAGCGGCGCCGCCGTCACGATGGTCTCGAGCAGCCACAAGCCGCGGCTCATATCACGCTCGATCTGCGCGGCGGCAGCCTCGACCCGCGTTTCGATGCGCCATAACGGGGTCCGCGGGTCGCGCAGCAACTGGCCAATCCGGCTAAACGCGTGCTGTTTTGGCAGGCTACCGGGAAGCTGCCTAAGGTCGGCTAACCCCGGCATGCGTGCGAACCGCCAGAACGCATACGCCCGGTCGAGCGTGATGGCGAGCGCGACGGTCGCCAGCACCGTCAGCGGATAGATTACCCAGCCACCGAGGCGTGCCGCGTCGGCGAGATTGGTCCAGTCGTTCATGGTCAGGCTCCTTCGTGTTTCTTTACTGGCGTCAGCGCTATCGGCACCGCTCTCAGAACAGCTTGGTGATGCCGGCGTAAATCGCGCGCTGCGGACCGTATTGCGGAGCTTCGACACCGATGCCCGAGCCGTCGCGCAGTTCATACACGCTGTTGATCGCATTGATCACCACGAGGCGGACATCGAACTTGCCGACGATCGGTTCGTTGAAATGCTGGATCACGGCCAGATTGAGCTGTCCGTACCACGGCAGCTTGTCGGTGTTCGCAAAGCCGCTGCGCAAGCCGCTGCCCACGATCGCGTCGGCAGTGAACGTGGTCCTCCCCAGTTCATAGGCACCACCGAGCGACACGGTCACGCGCTGATCGTGGTCGAGGAACACCCAGTTATTGGCGATATACGCGAGTTCGGCCGCGGAGAAGTTGAACTGCGCCGAATCGACGTCCTTGCCCTGGGCCTTGCTATACGCGAGATTGAGATACGCGGAGACGTTGCCCTGCTTGTAGTTGGTGGTGAATTCGAGCCCATACACGCGGCCGTACTGATAGTTGAACGGCGTATTGATCAGCGCGGTGCCGAACTGTCCTTCGTCGAGCAGGTTTCTTGCGATCTTGTAGTAAGCGTCGAGGCCTATGGTCAACGCGGGCGTGATGCGCTGCGTCACGCCGATGTCGAAATAGTCGCTGCGCTCGGGCTGCACCGGGCTGTCCGCGGACACCTCGCTCTGATTGGTCGTGCCGACGAAACGGGAGACCGTAGTCGCAGAGACCAGTTCGAAATCAGGTGGTGTGAAGTAGCGCGAATAACCGGCATGCAGCGTGGTGGCGTTGGTCGGCTCGAATACGAGGCCGATACGCGGACTCAACTGGCTGGCGTGCACGAACTCGTCCATGCCGTCGTAACGAAGACCGTAGTTCAACGTCAGCTTGCTATTGAGCTTCCATTCGTCCTGCAGGTACGCGCTATACAGATAGCCCGTGTTGGCACCCGCGTCGTTGATGTTGAACGGGACGTCCGAGCTCTGATTGCCGTTGGCGTCGGTGGGGAACACGGAAACATTGTCGCTGAAGACGGCGTGCTCCTGCTCGACCCACACGCCGCCACGCAACGTGTGTGCGTCGTTGAGCCGGAACGTCGTATCGGCCTGCACGCCCTCGGCCTGGTTGCTGCGGAAGTCGGTCGAGGCCACCCCGTTGAACATCAGATCGCCGATGGGGTCCGGATTGAACTGGGTCCGCGTATAGCGTGTGAACAGCGACACCTGATAGTCGAGTGCGCCGCCATTGGTGCCCTGCAACGCTAGTACTCCGAAGTTGTTCAGCTCCGACTGCGTTTCGTTCAGATCGGCGGAGTTGAAGGTTGCGTGGCCGGCGAGCGCGAAATTGGTCGGCAGGCCTGGCGTGTTCGGCAGCTGGAACTGATTGGCAGCCGTGCCCGCCATCAACGTCACGCGTGTGAGCGGATTGATGATGTACGACAGGTAGCCGAAGCCGTTGCCCTGGCGCGTGTGATCGTGTATCGGACTGCCGTCCGCAGTCGGCGCCTCGATGCCGAGGTTGTTTTCGCCGAGCGAGCCGGTGAAGAAATAGCTGAGCGCACCTTCCGATCCGTAGACGTCGGCGCTGCTCTGCAGTGTCTGATGGCTGCCGCCATAGACATCGACCGAGCCGCCGTTGCCGAGATCTCCCGACTTCGTCGTAATGTCGACGATGCCGGCCGTCTTGTAGCCGTACTGCGCCGGCAGCGCACCGGTGATGAGGTTGACCTGATCGACGATGTGCGTATCGAGCGACTGCCCAAAGCCGCTGATCGGTTCGGGAATGATGATGCCGTTGATCCGGTATTGCAGGTCCGCGTGATCGCCGCGTACGTGGAGCTGGCCATACGAATCGTTGGCGACGCCTGGCGCCTGCAGCAACACCTGGTTGATAGGCGTGTTGTCCCCTTGCGGCAGCGCCTGGATGTCCGCCTGCGTGAAGCGGTAGACGCTCGCGCCGACATCCGGCTGCAGGCCGTTGCGGGCCTCGTTGAGGCGCTGTGCCTGAACGTTGACGTCGATTGCGCTGCCTTTTTCGAGCGCGACTTTCAGCGCGGGAGGCGTGTTGCCGTCGACGGTGGCGATGCTGGTATTCGACCCGAAGCCTTTCGCGTTGACGGTGACCGCGTAGGTGCCGGGCTGGACGTCGGACAGCGCGAAACGGCCGTCGTGGCCGGTGTGCGTTTGCGCGAGCGTGTGGCCGTCGGCATCCTGAATCGACACCGCGGCGTTGTCGACCGCGTGTCCCTGCGTATCGGTGACGGTACCGGTCAACGGGGCGCCTGCGGAGGCGGCAAGCGCGTGCAGCGAAACCGTCTGCGCAAACAGCAGCAACACGGCACGCGAGATGAGTATGTGATGTTTCATGTTCTTGTTGTGCGAGTGGATGATCCTCTTGTCGCGCCGGACTGGCCGTACTTAGCGGTAAGCGCCGTGTTTCAGGCGTGGGCCCGGTCTGCGAATTTAGTGATGTTATAACATAACAAATTGTTTGTGCAATCGCGGATTCGAATCTGTGGCGGGGAAGAACGCACACATCGAAATACCTGCTGCGCGATCCGACAGCAAATCGAAGCCAGGTTGAAAGGAAGGGCCATCTCGTGCAACGACGAGACTTGACCCGATCAGCGAGAGCGGCTCACGCGTTGTCGCATCACGGGTAAGGCCGTCTGGCAGATAACCCGTAACTGCTCTACATTTCCATGCAACGCAGGTCGACGACACTCTCGCCGGGAGACGCCATGACAGCAGTCAACAGGATCTGGCAACTGCTCTTCGGCAAACCGCTCGATCCCCTGGATCCCCGCACCCGTCATGCGATCGCCGTTACGCCGATCCTGGCCTGGGTTGGGCTAGGTGCCGACGGTTTGTCTTCGTCGTGTTACGGGCCGGAAGAGGCGTTTCTCGCACTTGGCCAGCATACCCAGCTTGCGTTGTTGCTGGCCTTCGCCACTGCGGCGACGGTGTTCATCATCGCGCTCGGCTATAACCAGGTCATCGAACTGTTCCCGACCGGCGGAGGCGGCTACAGGGTCGCCACGGCGCTGCTGGGACCGCGCCCAGGACTCGTGTCAGGCGCCGCGCTGCTGGTCGATTACGTGCTGACGGTAGCGACCTCGCTGGCAAGCGGTGTGGATGCTTTTTTCAGTCTGCTGCCGGTCAGTGCACAGGAGTTCAAGCTCGCTACCGAACTGATCCTGATCGTGCTAATGACAGGTCTCAACTTTCGCGGTATGCGGGAATCCATCATGGTCCTGCTGCCGATCTTCATGGGCTTTGTAGTGTTGCACCTGGGGTTGATCGTCTACGGCGTCGCCGTACACGGCAATCATCTGGCCGCGGTCGTGCCGGACGCGGTGGCCGAAGCGCATAGCATGTCGCATGGGCTCGGACCGCTGGTAGTCGTGGCGTTGCTGATGCGTGCGTTCTCGTTGGGCGGCGGCACCTACACCGGTCTTGAAGCTGTATCCAACAACGTCAACATGCTGGCCGAACCGCGCGTGCCGGCGGGCAAGGTCACGATGTTCTACATGGCCACCTCGTTGGCATTTACGGCGGGCGGCATCATCCTGCTATACATGCTGTGGCACGCAACGCCAGTGGAAGGGCAAACGCTCAACGCCGTGGTGTTCGGCAGCGTGATCGATCACCTCGGCCTGGGCTCGGCGTTCGCTCGTCATGCCTTGCTGGCCGCCGTGCTCGCTTTCGAAGCGGGTCTGTTGCTCGTGGGCGCGCAAACCGGCTTTCTCGATGGTCCCGCGGTGCTGTCGAACATGGCTGCGGATTCATGGGTGCCGCGCCACTTTCGCGATCTGTCGACGCGCCTCGTGCGGCAGAACGGCATTGTCGTAATGGGCGTTGCGAGTCTGGCGATCCTGATGTGGACGCACGGCAACGTGGACATCCTCGTGGTGCTGTACAGCATCAATGTGTTCCTGACTTTCAGCTTGTCGCTGCTGGGCCTGTGCACTTACTGGTGGAAGCATCGTCGCGAAAGCCGGAGTTGGGTGCGGCACTTCGCTCTCTCGGCGCTTGGACTGGCTGTGACGAGCACGGTGCTGGTGATCACGCTGATCGAGAAATTCACCGCAGGAGGTTGGCTGACCGTGCTGGTGACAAGCGCCGTGGTGGCGCTGTGCTTCCTCATCAGACGCCACTACAGCGATACGCGCGCGCAACTCGCCAAGGAGGATGCGTTGTTCTCCGGCGCGCCGCCGGCGCTCTCCGACGCCGCCGCGCCACTCGAGCCCGATCCCTCGCTGCCTACCGCTATCCTGCTGGTCGGCAAGCATCGCGGCGCGAGTATGCATGCGCTGCTGTGGGTCAACCGCCTGTTTCCTGGCCACTTCAAAAACATCGTGTTTCTCGCGGTGGGCGAGGTGGACGCGAAGAGCTACGAAGGCGAAGAAAACCTGCAGCGCTTGCAGCAAACCATCACCGCATCGCTGGCGTACTACGTTGGGTTTTGTCGTCAGCATGGCATCGCTGCCGATTACCGCGTCGCCTTCGGCACGCATCCGGTGATCGAATTCATGAAGCTGGCCGATAGCACCATGGACGAGTTTCCGAACAGCGTGTGCTTCGCCAGCAAGCTGATCTTCAAGCGGGTCAACTTCCTGACCGCATGGCTGCATAACCAGACCCCCGTCGAAATCCAGACGCGCCTGCATCAGCAAGGCAGACAGATGGTGCTATTGCCGATGAATGTCGGGTGAGCGTCAGGTGAGCGTTGGATGAGCGTAAGCGGACAGGTGCGTCTCGCTGCCGCCGAAAGCGCAGACGTGGTACGTTGGCGGACAGCTTATTTCCAGGGAGACGGGTGGTGACGGCTACAAACAAGATCGCGCTGGTCACGGGCGCGGGCAGCGGCATTGGCCACGCGACGGCACGCAGGCTTCTTCAGAACGGTTACAGCGTGGTGCTGGCAGGACGCCGGCAGGCGCCGCTCGATGCGCTTGCCGACGAGGCGCGGCAACGCGGCGAGGATGCGCTCGCTGTCCCGTGCGACGTGAGCGACCCCGCGAGTGTCGCCGCGCTGTTCGACGCCATCCGCGAGCGCTATGGACGCCTCGACGTGCTGTTCAACAACGCGGGACGCGGTGGACCACCGGTTGAGATTGACGAGCTCAGCGTCGAAGACTGGCGCGCGGTGGTCGACATCAATCTGAACGGCGTGTTTTTTTGTACGCGCGCGGCTTTCGGCATGATGAAAGCGCAGAGCCCGCGTGGCGGACGCATTATCAACAACGGTTCGATCTCGGCGCATGCTCCGCGTCCGAACAGCATCGCCTATACGTCGACCAAGCACGCCATCACCGGTCTGACGAAATCCGTTTCGCTCGACGGCCGCAAGTACGACATCTGCTGTGGGCAGATCGACATCGGCAATGCCGCCACGGAGATGGCCGCGCGGATGGCGACAGGCGTGCCGCAGGCCAACGGCGAGATCGTGATCGAGCCGCTGATGGATGTCGAACTGGTTGCCGATGCCGTATTGCATATGGCGAACCTGCCGTTGTCGGCGAACGTGCAGTTCATGACGATCATGGCGAGCAAGATGCCGTTCGTCGGGCGCGGGTGAGGGAGCGTGGAGCATGACTGACGCGCGGCTCGCAGCACGCCACGCACCGGATCAACTTATACTGTTTGATCCCATGTCACCCGGATTCAGCCGTGCCTCAAGCTTCGCCGAAGGACAAACTGCGCGACAGGCCGCAGAACGACCCGCTCGACGATCCGCCCCCGGTCCCGCCTGTGCGTCCCGACCTCGACGATTGCTGTCATAGCGGCTGCAGCCCCTGTGTCTTCGATCTGTACGACGACGCCTTTGACCGGTATCAGGCGGCGCTTGCCGAATGGCAGGCTCGGCAGCCGCTCAAACCTTGCCAGCCGAAAAGCCGCTCATGACCGATCTCCAGCCCGCCCTCATCGAAACGCCCGCGCTCGACGATCTGCATGACTTCGTGCAGCGTCATCCGCGTCTGTTCGTGCTGTCGGGCGCGGGCATCAGTACCGATTCCGGGATTCCCGGCTATCGCGACGAAAACGGCGAATGGAAGCGCTCGCCGCCGATCACCTTGCAGGAATTTCTCGGCTCGCTGGCGTCGCGGCAGCGTTACTGGGCCCGCAGCATGATCGGCTGGCCGGTGGTGGCGCAGGCCAAGCCGAACGACGCGCATCGTGCGCTTGCAAGGCTAGAAGCCGCCGGACACGTGCCGACGCTCGTGACGCAGAACGTCGACGGGCTGCATCAGCGTGCGGGCAGCAGTGACGTGATCGAACTGCACGGCAGCATCGGCGCGGTGACGTGTCTCGATTGCGGCACGCGGCATGCGCGCTCGGCGATCCAGCAGACGCTCGAAGCAGACAACCCGGCGCTGCTCGATGTGGTCGCCGAACCCGCCGCCGACGGCGACGCTCACCTCGAATGGCACGACCTCGGTGGCTTCCGCATTCCGGCATGTCCGAATTGCGGGGGCCAACTGAAGCCTTCGGTGGTGTTCTTCGGCGAGAACGTGCCGCGCGCGACTGTCGACGACGCCACACGCGCACTCGAAGCGGCGGACGCGATGCTGGTGGTGGGTTCTTCGCTGATGGTCTATTCGGGTTACCGCTTCTGTGTCTGGGCGCAAAAGATGGGCAAGCCGATTGCCGCGATCAATCTGGGCCGCACGCGCGCCGATCCGTTGCTGGCGCTGAAAGTCGCAGCGCCGTGCGCGGAGACCCTGACCGCGCTGGCTGCGCGTCTCGCGCTCGACTGAGGCGCCTACCGGCGGTCCTTTATCCGGATGGAGCCCGGATATGGCCCAGATTGCGCCTCGATTGCACCGCGATCAGGCCCAAAGCATGCCCGAATCGCCCCCGGATCGTCGATAATGGAAAGTCGTTTGCCGCGCCGCAGGTGTCTCGCTGTGCGAACGTCCGCGACGAACCCGCTTTGCACGAAACCAGAGGAAGAGCTTCGCATGGGCCAGAGTAGCGCGCTAAAGCGAGAATTCTGCCCGACAGCCAAAGCACTCACTCTGTTCGACACAGGAACGCCCATGCTGACGACCATCGAACAACTCGAGACGATCTACGGCCAGCCGCACGAGCGCGCGGTGCGCAAAGAGATTCCCTACGTCAACGAGGACTACCGCGCATTTATCGAATTCGCGCCGTTTGTCTTGCTGGCCACCGCCGGGCCGGAGGGGCTCGACTGCTCGCCGCGCGGCGACGCGGCCGGTTTCGTACGCATCATCGACGAACGGACACTGGCGATTCCCGATCGTCCCGGCAACAACCGTATCGACAGTCTGCGTAACATCATCGTCGAGCCGCGTCTCGCGCTGCTGTTCGTCGTGCCGGGCGTCGGCGAGACCTTGCGGGTCAACGGCCGCGGGCGTATTTCCGATGACGCGGCGCTGCTCGAAAGCTTCGCAGTCGAAGGGAAGCTCCCGCGCACCGTGCTGCTGGTCGACGTCGACGCCGTGTATTTCCATTGTTCGAAGGCGCTCGTTCGCTCCAGACTGTGGGATCCGGAGCGCCATGTGGAGCGCTCGCGCCTGCCGAGCGCCGGCGCGATTCACCGGCGTATCAACGGCCAAACTTTCGACGCACTCGCCTACGATCTCGAACTGGCCGAAAGAGTGCGTACGACCCTGTACTAAGATCCTGCACCCCATGAGCAACCCATCCACTTCCGACGCACGTCAGCACGCCCCCGCCGCCGAACGCAATCGCGATCCGATCCTCGCCGTCCTGCGGCAGGTGTTGCCGGCGAGCGGCCTCGTGCTTGAGATCGCCAGCGGCAGCGGCCAGCACGTGACGCACTTCGCGGCGGCGCTGCCCGACCTCGTCTGGCAACCGAGCGATCCCGACGCCGGCTCGCGCGCGTCGATTGCTGCGTGGACCGCTCATACCGGT
This sequence comes from Paraburkholderia sp. GAS82, assembly GCF_050436285.1. Lineage (NCBI taxonomy): Bacteria > Pseudomonadati > Pseudomonadota > Betaproteobacteria > Burkholderiales > Burkholderiaceae > Paraburkholderia > Paraburkholderia sp. GAS82. Next base: position 269,531 of record NZ_JBNDLX010000005.1, on the reverse strand, counting down.
CTGACGAATATCCGGGCGCCGCTCGCATTGGACGTCGAGCATGGCCCGTGGGGCATCGATTCAGCACAGGCGTTGATCTGCATCAACATGATTCATATTTCGCCGTGGACTGCCACCCAGGCGTTATTCGACGGGGCGGCCCGCTTGCTGGGCGGCGGCGGTGTAATGTATCTATACGGGCCGTACCGCCGTCACGGGGCGCACACCGCGCCCAGCAACGAAGCTTTCGATCAGCAGTTGCGCAACCGCAATCCCGCGTTCGGCGTGCGCAACATGGAGGCGGTGGTGGCGCTCGGCGAGGCGCAGGGGTTCGTCTGTAGCGAGCCTATCGCGATGCCTGCCAACAATTTCAGTCTGGTGTTCACGAAACGCCAGGGCGCGACTCGAATCTGAACCGGGAAGCGCACTAACGAGCGGCAATCGGCCATTTCTTTTATGCTTTCATCCTCGACGCCCCGTCGGCGGCATTTTGGGCGCGGCGTCTCGACAATTCGGAATCTGGAGAATTCAAATGGGCAAACAGGCAATCGGCGTAGTGGGGCTAGCGGTCATGGGCCGCAATCTGGCACTCAACATCGAAAGCCGCGGTCATGCGGTGTCCGTCTTTAACCGCAGCCGTGAGAAAACCGATGAACTGATCGCAGAATATCCCGATCGCAAGCTGGTGCCGACTTACACGCTCGAAGAGTTCGTCGAGTCGCTGGAAAAGCCGCGCCGCATTCTGATGATGGTCAAGGCGGGCGCAGGCACCGACGACACGATCGCCTCGCTCAAACCGCTGCTGGACAAGGGCGACATTCTGATCGATGGCGGCAACACGCATTTCACCGACACGATCCGCCGCAATCAAGAACTGGCCAAGGCCGGCCTGCATTTCATCGGCACGGGCGTCTCGGGCGGTGAAGAAGGCGCGCTGAAAGGTCCGTCGATCATGCCGGGCGGCCAGCGCGACGCGTACGACCTGGTTGCACCGATCCTGACAGAAATCGCCGCCAAGGCGCCGGATGGCGAGCCGTGCGTGGCGTATATGGGCCCGGACGGCGCAGGCCACTTCGTGAAAATGGTGCACAACGGCATCGAATACGGCGACATGCAACTGATCGCCGAAAGCTATTCGGTGCTGAAGCAGGTGGTCGGCCTGTCGAACAAGGAACTGGGCGAGGTCTACACCGAGTGGAACAAGGGCGAGCTCGACAGCTACCTGATGGAAATCACCTCGAAGATCTTCAACAAGAAGGACGACGAGACGGGCAAGGATCTGGTGGACGTGATCCTCGACCGCGCCGCGCAAAAGGGCACCGGCAAGTGGACGAGCCAGAACGCGCTCGATCTCGGCGTGCCGTTGCCGCTGATCACCGAGTCGGTGTTTGCGCGCGTGCTGTCGTCGCTGAAGACCGAGCGTGTCGCCGCGAGCAAGGTCATCAAGGGACCGGAACCCAAGGCGTTCGACGGCGATCGTGCCGCTTTCATCGAATCGGTGCGCCGCGCGCTCTACTTCAGCAAGGTGATCTCGTACGCGCAGGGCTTCGCGCAATTGCGGGCGGCTTCGGAAGAGTACAAATGGGATCTGGACTTCGGCACGATCGCGAAGATCTTCCGCGCGGGCTGTATCATCCGCGCCCGCTTCCTGCAGAAGATCACGGACGCGTATTCGAAAGACAAGGCGATCGCCAACCTGCTGCTCGACCCGTACTTCAACGACATCGCTTCGAACTATCAGGGAGCGTTGCGTGACGTGGTGATCGCTGCGGTGAAGGCGGGCGTGCCGGTGCCGACGTTTGCATCGGCGGTGGCGTACTTCGATGCCTATCGCTCCGAGCGTCTGCCGGCCAACCTCGTGCAGGCTCAACGCGACTTCTTCGGCGCGCATACCTTCGAGCGCGTCGACAAGCCGGGCAGCTTCCACGCCAATTGGTCCTGATCGTTACGATGTAGGACAGCGGCGCCGCCGGACCTGGACATCTGCTGCGCCCAACAGCCCGGGCGCCCTGTTAAGGGGCGGCCCGGGCTGTTTGCCAATCAACGGCCCGGCAGATGCGGCACGCCTTCATTGCTGGTCAGATTGAGTTGATGAATCTGCCGGTGTGCCTTGTTCAATTGCGCCTGCGCGGCGACGCGCTGCGCCTCCAGTTGCGCGACCTCCTTGCGCACCTGATGCATCCGCCCCGACACTGCCTGCTCCTGCACGCTATTGCGCTGCAAATCGCAGCGCAGGCGTTCAGCCTGGGCTTCAGATTCCGCGATCATCCGTGCGAGCTGTTCGTTCTGCGCAGCCAGTTGCGCACGACGTGTCTCGCCCTCCGAGAGACGCGTGGCCTGTTCTTCGAAGTGATGGAAAGCGGCCTCGGCGGCATCCAGGTCCGCGGCTTTCAGCGCACGCCAGAGTGTGCCGTTCTGATACAGCGCCACGTAATAGGCCAGCTCGCGCGCATGGAACAACAGGCTCACCGAGTAGTCGAAACTTCGGAACACCCGGAACGGCGTTAAGGCTTCTTCCTCGGCTAGCCATTCGATTTCCGCGCTGTCGGCCATTTGTACCGGCCGGCCGCTTGTCTGGGAAGGTACGACCGGAACGGGCCTTAAGGTCGTGACAGGCCGCGGTGGCTCGGCAGGTGTCGAAGCGGACGGACTGGGCGAACTGCTGACGTTTGCCGCTGGCTCGTCGTCTGACGAGGTGGTGTTGTCGTGGGCCACCTGGACAAGGTGGGATGGGCCAGTGGCGAGCAGTGCACTGCGTCGGTTCAGGAGACTTTTCACGGCAGTTCCTCAAAGTGACTCGCCCGAAACCGCGAGGCGGCGCCGACAGTGCAGCATGCCGGGCTACCAGGCGGTGCGTGCGGTGAACGAAAACGGAGGGGCGCAGCGGCCAGAAGCCGCCAGCCCGCAGCAGTGCGACTCAGTGCAGCGTGCGCTGCCGGCGCGCGAGATCGCCGAACAGCTCGCTGCTGGGTTCGAGCGCGAGAAGCCACGACTCGTCGTAGCCGCTCAGGTTGTCGAGCGCTTCGCGCAGCCGCTCCAGCGCGACCGCAGGAAGCTCGACGCTGGCCTCGACGCCGCTCGACAGACGCGCGATGCTGGCCAGTTGCACCAAGGCATCCGCCGCTTCGGCGACGTCCGCTGCGAACACAAGGTGAGTATTGAGCAGCTCGACCAGACCCGGGGATGTCGCAACATCTTCGACGTTTAACTGCACGGCCAGAAACGTGGCTTTGTTCATCCCCGAGCTCCTCACGGACTGTACATGGCGGCGAGCGGTTCGCCTGCTGTGCGTTGCGTCAGCAAGACCCAGTATAGGCGAGGCGGGGAGGGATTCAATGCTCACACGAATTCTCGCCCGCTCTGGACAACGTTCTGCAGCGTGGCCGGCAGGCTGCGCACCCTATAATGGTGCGTGCGGATTCTCCCCTGAGGACCGTTTTATGTGCAGTGCAGCATGCCGTGTGGCACACGGTCTGCGTGGACTATCCGGTTGGCATATCCATCATGAAGATTATCCGCAGCAAGACATTTACGGCTGAGCGCCCATGGGGCGCACTCGATATCGCCAACATGCGTGGCATCACCACGCGGTTGCACTGGACGGATCAGCCGTGCAAATGGCACGTCAACGACGGCGAGGAGGTCTTCGCCGTTCTGGACGGCCGGGTTGAGATGCGTTACCGCGAAGCGGGCGAGGAGCGCTCGGCGATGCTGGAGACAGGCGATGTCTTCTACGCATCGGTCGGGACCGAACACGTTGCGCATCCGGTGGGCGAGGCGCGCATTCTCGTGGTCGAGTCCGAGGGTAGCGTTTGACGTTGGCGGGCCTCATGTTTGTCACGCCGACGCTTGAAGATTGATTGACTCACGTGCCGAGGATTATCAGATGACAGAAAAGTCGCAACGTGCAGCTACACAGGTTCTGATTGCTGTTTCCATCGCGGCCGCGCTCAGTGGTTGCACGACGATGCCGTGGGGCGGAACATCCTACGACAATACTTCGGGGGGGTACCAGACCAACGGCGCGCCAACCGGGGCGGTGGCCGCCGGCTACTATCGCGTGAATCCTGGCGACACGCTGCCGGGCATTGCTGCCGCTTATGGACAACGTCCACAGGATCTGGCGCGCTGGAACGGCCTTCAGCCCAACGCCAGCGTGACGGTGGGTCAGGTGCTGCGCGTGTCGCCGCCGCCGCCGGTGCCGGGGAACCCGGCGCCAGGCTCGGGTGCAGTGGCGCAGCAGGGGCAACTGGTGTGGCCGCTGCGTGGACCCGTGCTCAGACCGTTCATGCCGGGTAGCACCAAGGGTATCGTGATTGGCGGCAGGATCGGCGATCCGGTCAAGGCGGCCGCCGCGGGACGGGTCGTGTACGCGGGCACCGGCATCGAAGCGTATGGGCCGTTGATCATCATCAAGCACAGCGACTCGCTGATTACGGCGTATGGCCAGAACAGCACGTTGCTGGTCAAGGAAGGTGATGCTGTCACGCAAGGGCAGACCATCGGCGAGGTGGGGGCGGATAGCCGGGGCATCGGCTCGATCCAGTTCGAGGTGCGTCAGGACGGACACCCTGTCGATCCGCTGAACTGGTTGCCGAAGACGGGCGGTTAGTGCGCGGTCGTTAGTGGCATAGGAAGCGGGCGTCAACCATAGCGTGGGTGGCTCGTCCGCTTGCCATCGCGCCTTAAACGCCGCTTGCAATTTGTCTGTGGGCCATGCGCTGTTTTCGACCGGTTTTCAGCGCCTCCATAATTGAATACACTGGTCGATTATCACGTCGTCGCCCAGGCCGGGCGCGAGCCGAAATTGGCGCGGGCCATGGCGCCCTCACACAGGAATTCCACATGATCGATTTGCGCAGCGATACCGTCACCCGTCCGAGTCAGGCGATGCTGGCGGCCATGATGTCCGCCGAAGTTGGAGACGACGTATGGGGCGACGACCCGACCGTGTTGCGTCTGCAAGCCGCTGTGGCCGAGCGCGCCGGCAAGGAAGTGGGCCTGTTCTTTCCGAGCGGCACACAGAGCAACCTGGCCGCGTTGATGGCGCATTGCGGACGTGGCGATGAATACATCGTCGGTCAGGCGGCCCACACCTACAAATACGAAGGCGGCGGCGCAGCGGTGCTCGGCAGCATCCAGCCGCAGCCGATCGAAAATGCCGCAGACGGCTCGCTGCCGCTCGACAAGATCGTGGCCGCCATCAAACCCATCGACGATCACTTCGCGCGCACGCGGTTGCTGGCGCTGGAGAACACGATCGGCGGCAAGGTGCTGCTGGCGGGTTATGTGGCCGAAGCGGTGCAACTCGCGCGTGAGCACAAGCTCGCGACCCATCTCGACGGCGCGCGCGTCTTCAATGCCGCGGTCGCATCGGGCCAGCCGCTGATAGCGCTATGCGCACCGTTCGATTCGGTTTCGATCTGCTTCTCAAAAGGATTAGGGACGCCGGTGGGGTCGGTGCTGGTCGGCAGCAAGGCGTTGCTGGAGAGCGCTCACCGTTGGCGCAAGGTGCTCGGCGGCGGCATGCGTCAGGCGGGCATTCTGGCGGCGGCCTGCCTGTATGCGCTCGATCACAACGTCGAGCGCCTCGCCGAGGATCACGCGAACGCCGCGCATCTGGCCGCGGGTCTCGCGCAGATCGATCAGGTCAAGGTGCAGTCGCAGGCCACCAACATGGTGTTCGCGCAGTTTCCAAAGCAACATTGCGCGCCGCTCGAAGCGTGGCTGAAGGAGCGCGGCATCCTGACCCAGATGCTGTACGCGTCGCGTTTCGTCACGCATATGGACGTGTCGCGTGCGGATATCGATACCTTCCTGGCCGCGGTGAAGGGATATTTCACGGCGCATTGAAAGGCCGAACGGCGGCCGCCGCTCGCTCCACGGCGACCGCTTATCCAATACTCCGCACGGCTATCGCCACCGTCACTTCGCCGACGTCTGCGCACCCCCCGCCGCACGATGCGATGGAGCGAACAGCCGCAAGCCACTGGCGATACTCGCCGCGCCGGCAAACACCGCACCCGCCGACAATGCTAGCGTCGGCCCATGGCGCCCGGCGATCCCAAAGCTCAGCGCCACCAGCGCGGCACCTGTCGTCTGACCCAGCAGGCGCGCGGTGGCGATGATGCCGCTCGCGCCGCCGCTGCGCTCGGGCGGGGCGCTCGCCATCAATGCCTTCAGGTTCGGCGACTGGAAAAAGCCGAAGCCCGCTCCGCACACCGCCATCCGGATGCCGATATCGAGCACCTGCGGATGCGCCGGCAAAAGCGCAAGCGAGACCATGCCCGCAGACAGCACCGCCAGCCCGATCGCGCCCAGCAGACCGGGGGGATAACGATCCGACAGGCGTCCAGCGAACGGCGCAGCCAGCGCAACGACCACAGGCCAGGGCGTCATCAGGAAGCCGGTCTCGACCTGGGTGCGATGCAGCACGTCTTCGAAATAGAACGGTAGAGAGACGAACGCCAGCCCTTGAGCGGCGAATGAACAGATCGCGGTCACCGCCGATAGCGCGAACACCGGCAGCTTGAACAGATCGACGGGCAGCATCGGCGCCGGGTGGCCGGCTTCACGCTTCATCAACAGCAAACCGAACACGACGGCAACCGCCGCAGCAATCAGCACATATTGCAGCGGCTCACGCTGCGCGGCTTCGCCAAGAGCGAAGATCAACGCGGCAAACGTGATCACGTTCAGGACGGCGGCGACCCGGTCGAAATTGTGAGTGCCGCGCGTGGTATGGGGCAGGGCCGGCATCGCGAACACCAGCGCGCCGATCCCAAGCGGAATGTTGACGGCGAACAGCCACGGCCAAGTGCCGAGCGAGAGGATCAGCGAGGCCACCGTCGGCCCCACCGCGAACGACACGCCGACCACTAGCGCGTTCAATCCGAGCCCGCGCCCGAGCCGGTGGGGCGGGTATAGATCGCGAATCAGCGCGGCGTTGACGCTCATGATCGCGCTGGCGCCCAGGCCCTGCAGCACCCGCGCCGCAGCGAGCAGCGGCAGCGTGCCCGACAGCGAGCAGGCGAGCGACGCAACGGTGAACACGGCGATCCCACTGAGATAGATCCGCCGATGGCCAATGATGTCGCCGAGCGCCGCAAGTGGCAGCAGGGTCGCGACTACCGCGAGCTGATAGGCATTGATGATCCAGACCGATGCCGCGGGCGCTGCGTGCAGGTCGGCGGCGATAGCCGGCAGCGCGGTATTGGCGATCGCCGTATCGAGCGTGGCAAGCGCGACGGCCAACATGAGCGCCGCCATCGCGCGGCGGTTGCTGGCGGACATCGGCGCGTCGCCAGGCGGGGCGTAGTCGGGGGAAAGCGGTGTGTTCACGGACGAGGGACAGGCTGTTCGGGTGGCGAGCGGGCAGGCGCGAGGCGATGAAGCGCTCGCCTTCCGGGACCGATGCAACCGCGCAGATCAAAGGGGCGCGCGGGCGCTTGACTGATGCGATGCGCCGACACGCTACGGATGAGCAGATTGTTACAGAGCGGGCAAAATCCTGCTGGCAGATACGCAGGGTGGCGCTTTTTACGGAATGGGAACCTTGGCAGTGAAACGCAACTAACGGTCAAGCCAGCACAGCGACCACAAGCACCGGCGCTTATGACTTCCGTAAGCCTTAAGCGAAAGAAGCCAACAAAATCGACAGCTTACGAATATGCGCCTTGAATGCCTCAGTCGTATCGCGCTCATGTCCCGAGCTCAAATGTGGCGCTTCGGCCAGTTCAACCTGCTGCTGGAATTCGTCGGCGATCTGGCGCCGCGTCTCCGGAGGAAGTGCCCGAATCAGCGAGACCAGCAGCAGTTCCTGGGCGTGGAACATTCCGAGCATGGATTGTGCGTTCATCTCGACCTCCGTTGTAGCAGGATGAAGAGAGCGGGCGCGGTGCATGCCTGCGCTGGCCATGCCGTCGTGGACCTGCCTTCTTCTTCCTCCATACTAGTGCAGGCAGGCCAGTCGATTGAGGCGCGCTTGCACCGTATGTGTGCTTAACTTGCTCTTGCGCGGCTTCAGCAGTCGCAGCAGGCATGTTGCATGCAACACCGGTGGCCCGGTGTCCCGGTGACGGGATGACGGAAATGTCCTACTCTGCATATTTACCCGCCTGACCGGCACGCGCCTCCCGTCCGTCATCTGTGCGGTTTGCGTGTGCTGTGTCGCAGCACTTACCGGAGGCCTCAATGACAGCCGTGGATCTGGAGTTCGACCAGCTCAACAGCACTGTCGATGCGCTACGGCGCTCAATTTCAAACCGCATGATGTACGGCGTCGGTAAGGACGCCGTCACTGCGCGTCCTCATGATTGGCTGCACGCCGCTGCGCTTGCGGTGCGCGACCGGCTGGTCGCCCGCTGGATGAAGACCACACGCCTGCAGTACGAGCAGGATGTGAAGCGCGTGTATTACCTGTCGATGGAATTCCTGATCGGCCGCACGTTCACCAATGCGCTGCTTGCGCTCGGCATCTACGAGCCGATGCGCGAAGCGCTCGCGGGCCTCGGCGTCGACATGGAAGCGTTGATCGAGATGGAGCCGGACGCGGCGCTCGGCAACGGCGGCCTTGGCCGTCTGGCGGCCTGCTTCCTTGATTCGATGGCGACGCTCGGCATCCCCGGCTTCGGCTACGGCATTCGCTATGAGTACGGCATGTTCCGTCAGCAGATCGTCAACGGCGAGCAGGTGGAAGCGCCGGACTACTGGCTGCGCGCGGGTAACCCGTGGGAATTTCCGCGCTCCGAGATCCAGTATCTGGTTCACTTCGGCGGCCGCACGGTACAGCGCGGCGACTACGTCGAATGGATCGATACCCAGCATGTCAACGCAATGGCGTATGACACGGTCATCCCTGGCTACGCAACGAGTGCGACGAACACGCTACGCTTGTGGTCCGCGCGGGCATCGGAAGAGCTCGATCTGTCAGCGTTCAACCGTGGCGATTACCGCAGCGCCGTCGACGCGAAGACGATGTCGGAGAACGTTTCGCGCCTGCTGTACCCGGACGACTCCACACCGGCGGGACGCGAACTGCGCTTGCGGCAGGAGTATTTCTTCGTCTCGGCGACGATGCAGGATCTGATTCGCCGCTATCAGCGCACGCATAGCACCTTTGGCCGCTTCGCCGAAAAGGTCGCGGTGCATCTGAACGACACCCACCCGGTGCTGGCGATTCCCGAGCTGATGCGCCTGCTGATCGACGTGCATCACGTGCCCTGGGACAAGGCGTGGGGGCAAATCCAGCAGATGTTCTCGTACACCAACCACACGCTGATGCCCGAAGCGCTGGAGACGTGGGATGTCGAGACGCTGGCGCGTCTGTTGCCGCGCCATCTCGAAATTATCTTCGAGATCAATGCGCAGTTCCTCAAGCATGTGAGCGAACAGTCCGGCCACGACGCCGAAATGATCCGGCGCATTTCACTGGTGGACGAATATGGCCAGCGGCGCGTGCGGATGGCTTATCTCGCAATTGTGGCAAGCCAGAAGGTCAACGGCGTCTCGAAGCTGCACTCGCAACTGATGACGCGCGATATCTTCGCCGACTTCGCGCGCATCTACCCGGAACGCTTTACCAACGTGACCAACGGCATCACGCCGCGGCGCTGGCTGGCGCAGGCGAGCCCGTCGTTGTCGTCGCTGATCGACGAGCAGATTGGTACCCACTGGCGCCGCGATCTGTTCGAGCTCGAGAGGCTGCGCGATTTGCGCAACGACAGCGCGTTTGTCGACGCGTTTCGCGAAGCAAAGCGGCAGAACAAGCTGCGCCTTGCGCATCACCTGGCTCACCATACGAAAATCTCGTTCGATCCAAACGCGTTGTTCGATCTGCAGGTGAAGCGTATCCATGAATACAAGCGGCAGCTTCTGAACGTGCTGCATGTGATCGTGCGTTACAACCAGATTCGCGCGAATCCTGAGCTTGACTGGGTGCCGCGCGTCGTGATGTTTGCGGGCAAGGCGGCTTCGGCCTACCGGATGGCGAAGACCATCATCAAGCTGATCGGCGATGTCAGCGAGAAGGTCAACCATGATCCTTTGATCGGCGATCGCCTGAAGGTGGTGTTCGTGCCGAACTATGGCGTGAGCGTCGCGGAACTGATCATTCCGGCTGCGGATCTGTCTGAGCAGATTTCGATGGCGGGTACGGAGGCATCGGGTACCGGCAACATGAAGCTGGCGCTCAACGGCGCGCTGACGATCGGCACGATGGATGGCGCCAACATCGAGATTTGCGATGCGGTTGGGCGGGAGAATATCTTCATCTTCGGTCATACGGCCGACGAGGTGGACAACCTGCGCGCAGCGGGTTACAGACCGCGTCAGCTATATGAGGAAAACCCCGAACTGCGCATGGCGCTCGACCAGATTCGCACGGGCTTTTTCTCGCCCGACGATCCGCTGCGCTTCTCGGACATCTTCCATACGCTAGTGGATTGGGGCGATCACTACATGGTCCTGGCGGACTTCGCGGCGTTTGCCGAGGCCCAGAAGGAAGTGGATGAACGCTTCCGCAACCCACGCGCATGGACCGAAAGCGCGATCGAGAACGTGGCCGGCATGGGGCAATTCTCGTCTGACCGTACGATCGGCGAGTATGCACGGGAGATCTGGCATGTGAAGCCGCTGGATATGTCGTAAGGAGTCAGCGCTGTGCCGCGAGGATGTGTGCGGCACAGCGTGAACTGAACTGTTGTTAAAAGACGCGCCGCGCGTCTCTAAGGGCAGATCAACGTGTGCGCGTAGCTGATGCGAACTTAACGTGCAAACGTCCAGCAACCATCTCTTCGCCGTCCGCGATGACCATCGTTTTGATGGTCATGTTTCTGTCGACCACAAACGGGCTGATGAACAAATTCGTCCCGATCGAAATTCGCGACGTCGTGTCTTCCGCGTCAGTTCGTGCCTGGATGTCGCGCTGAATTCCTGCAAGCGTTTTGGACGGAATCGGGTTGTCGATCAAGACACGGTCGCCCTCGCTGATCCGGACGGTCAGAGAGTGGAAGGGATGATCGGTATCCGTGATCGCAAAGGCTACGATGCAAAGCTTGGGTAGGACCGTCGGATTGGCGGGCACTAAAAGATCCCCACCGTAGAGCCCCATGATTGAAGTCTTGAAGCCTATTTCAACTCGTACGTCGTCGCAGAAATGACAAAAGGCATAGCGGGTCATTACTTCTCCGCGAGTGATTCATCGACTGCCTGCTCGATCAAAGGCCGAAGCTCATCCAGTGTGATGCCCAACGCGTCGGCCAACTGCACGGCGGTGGCGAACTGTATTTTTACCTTGCCTGCTTCAATTTTTGCGATGTGGGGTTGGCTCGTGCCGAGTTTCTCGGCGAGTGCCACCTGAGAAAGTCCCTTGCTGAGGCGCATCTGCGAAAGCGATGTTGGTGTTCCATAAAACTCGTTGGCCAGTCGCTTCCGTGCCGCGGACAAGCGAGAGGCGTACTCGGGATTGGCTTTTTCGCGGGCTGACAGGATGTTCGCGGCAGAGACTGCGCCGGGTCGCCGCGGACGTGCGGCTGCCTCACGGGCGTCGATCCAAAGTGCCAATGCCGAGGCGGACGACTGACACGTTTGAGCATCGCTAGTGACGAATAACGAGTCCCATGAACTCGTACTCGTCGCAAATTCGGCGGGTGATGTGGTGATCTGGCTCATAGTTGTAGGCGTTTCTGCGCAACTCTTCGTGAGATTTGTGGAATTGGTCGTCGCCGACTCATTCGCTACAGAATCCAGACAGAAAACGCTTGCGACACTGGCGATTCACGTTCCCTCACGGCGCCAACGTCTCCGAAGTCTTCACCGCATGCAGCCCCAACTGCCCGTGCTGGAAATCAAGCAGCACGTCAATGTTTTGCATTGCCGTCAGCCCCACCACGATCCGGTTCGCACCCGGCTTCGTCTTGGCGATCGTGATCTGCGCGCTCTCATAGCGATGTCCCCACGAACCGACGCCAAGCCCCACGTCGTAGTTACCTTGCGCGAGCACGTCATTCTCCTCGCCGTCGCCGGTCCAGTTGGGCGCCTTGTCGGTCTCTACGCGAATCATCTCGGTACTGCCGGTCGAGAACACCACCGGCGCGCAGAAGCGCATCTTGTCGGCAATCTGCACGCAACCCACCGGCCACTGCAGCGCACCGGCTTGCGACACCGTCATCGGAACCATCGTGAAATTGTGCGTGAGGCCCGGCGACGGGCTCAGGATCACAAAAGGTTTGTCGAAATTCGCATGCACCAGATAGCGCTGACCGAGATTGCCCGGCAATGCCCGCAGCGGATTCGTGCAGCAACCGTCGAACGGTTGTGCGGCGCCGGCGCCGAAGACACCTGAGAACGCAAAGCCGAACTCGCCCGTGTAGCCATCCATGGCGAGGCAGTGTTTGTTGTTGCGCTGACAGCGCACGTCGTTGACAGTTTGCGCGCTCACTTCAACCGGTTTGGTGCCAATCACGCTAATAGGCAGCCTGACAGACGGTCCGGAGACCTGGGCGCCATTCGCGAACGTCATGGACGTCGTGGCGCCCGTGACCGGATAGTTCGTTCCCGGCAACACCTTGGAGAGCACGCGTACGCCCTCGGTGCCGCTGTCGAAGGCCATGTAGACGGCTTTGCCGTCGAGCTGAACTGGCATGCCGAGCCGCGCGTGACCTTCATCGGCACGTTCGACATGCAGCGGGATCAGCACGCCGTCATTGCCGCCGTTAATTAGCGTGGCTGCGGGGGCGGGAGGCGTCGGAACCGGAAAGGTGACGCTGCAACCACTTAGCGAAACGACGCCGCCAGCAAGCGCCGCGACTGTGAAAGCACTCAGGAGATGGCTGCGAATGAAGCTCAGGGAATTTCGGGACAGCAGGGACATGGGGCACACTTTGCAAAAGAGCGTGTCCCAGACGGAGGCGGTGCATCGTAAACGGTGAGGCGAGCCGCAGTGACGAACTGTCGCGAAGGCCCGTCGCCTTGTGGGCGGTGGAATGGGGCGCTTGCGGAGCCTGCGGGAGGGAACGCGGGATCAACAGAACCGCAGACTCTACCCGCCTCCCTATACCGAAATGAAGAAAAATGTAACAGCTTGATCCGGATCAACGACCCAGCGAAAAATCACGTGGTTGGCGGATCACGCTTTCCACCGCACGGCCGAGGATGGCCCGGTCCAGCGCGCGGGCTAATGCGCCGATCACTTCATCGAGGGTGCGTGAGATGACTTCTACGCGAAAGGTGATGCGCTCGTTGCGCTTGTCGATGGTCACGACATAGAGCCGCAGATTCTTGCCGAGCGCGGCTTGCAACGCCCGCCTGCCGGTTGTCGAAGAGGTGCCGGGTACCGTCACATCGAGGGTGACGAGAGGTACACGGACTGGTGCGGAGGGTGCGGAAGAAGCAGGTGAGCGCAAACCTCGCGGGACGACCGTAGCAGGCGTGGCGGTGGACTGTAACATCGTGGGGCGCCGCCACGGAGGTCGGCGGCGTGTTGTGGAGACGAGTCCACTTTAGCCGCGCGAGTCTCAAGCGAGTGCAAAAGCTCGCCGTGTTCAGGTTAATTTTGTGTTAACGGGGGAGGGGCGGTGCAAACGGCGAGTGTCGGCGCTTTTTGCCGCTGCTTCTACCGCCGCGTTTATCACCTGATGCCGCCAGGTCAATCTTTCGGAGCCTGAGCCGGCGCTGCCGCCATCGTTTCCCGAACGGCCTGCGCCACCCGTTCGACGAACTCGAGATCGACGCTCGAAAGCGCCTCGCGCTCACCGCTGCTGGTCTGGACCATCAGACGATGCGTGACGTCCTGGGTGATCCACGTGAGCCAGCCCACCACCACCAGCATGATCCCGCAGACAATGCCGACAGATGAGCGGAACACGCCGCCGGCAATCGCGCCGATCAGGCCGATCACCGAGATCGCCACGGGCAGGATCTTGTTCTTTTGCACGGTAACGACGCGCACGCTCTGGATCTCGCGCAGCGGGAAAACCTGCCCGGCGGAGGAGAGTGCATTGCGCGTGACCGAGACGCCACGGTCGTTGAAGGGGATTTCCATCAGGTTGAATGCAAGCGGTAGCAAAGGGCGCAGGGTACCAGAAGCGGGGCGCGAGCAGGAAGGGGCGGGGTGACGCAGACGGTTACTTAAACGTACAAACGCCCGAACGAAGTGCCCATGACAGGCGCCTTCGTTCAGGCGTTTGCTGTTCTCACGGCACGTCCCGGGGGCGTGCTGCCGCCCGGGACGCAGATTCCGCTTAGAACTTGACGCGGATGCCCGCGCGAACTGCCAGCTGCGAGTCCGTACCGGAAACCGGCAGGTAGCTGCTCGTGCTCACGCCGATCTGCGATTGCAGGGCGGCGCCGTTTGCGGCCTTGCCCTTGGCATCCTGATACACGCCGAGCAGGTACACGTCGGTGCGCTTGCTCAGTGCATAGTCGACGCTGGCGTCGACCTGGTTCCAGTGACCGTTGGTCAGATCTTTCGCCTGCATGTACGTGTAGCCCAACGCGCCCGTCAGTGCCGGCGTGATCGCGTACTTGGCGCCCGCTTCATACGCATTGAACGTCGTCATGTGGCCGACGATCTGCTCGATGTTCGTGTGCGTCCACAATGCCCACAGCGTAGCCGGTCCGATCGAGTACTTGGCGCCGACGCCAGCCGTAGCCAGGTCCTTCGCAACGCCTGCCGCACCCGTAACCGACGATGCATTGGCGAGCGTCGTCGAGAACGACGGTGCTGCCGAACCCGGGAAGCGGATATCGGTGTACGCGGCGCCGATACCGAACGGGCCGTTGTTGTAGTTCAGGCCGAAGCTGTAGGCCGACGACGAACCGCTCGAACCCGGCGAGCCTTCAAACGCGCCAGCCTGGTTCGAGAAGCCGTACATCGCACCGAACGTCAGGCCGTAGAAGTTCGCGCTGGTGAACTTGACCGAGTTGTTGATACGGCTCGACGTGAGCTGATCGATATCGTTGATGTGGTAGCCGTAGTTGCCTGCGACGGTCTCGCCGCCGTTGGCATACGCGCCGCCCAGATAGTCGGTGGAGAACGAGTACTGACGGCCGAACGTGAGCGAGCCGATGGTGTCCTTCGTCAGACCGACGTAGGCCTGGCGGCCGAACAGTGCGCCGCCTTGACCCAGCGCGCCCGTGCCCGAATTAAAGCCGTTTTCCAACAGGAAGATGGCCTTCAGACCACCGCCCAGATCTTCGGAGCCGCGCAGGCCCCAACGGCTGCCTTGCGAGACGCCGTCACCATATTGATACAGACTTTTGCCGCCAGTGCCTGCATGGTTCACGTAGGTGACACCTGCGTCGATCAAGCCGTACAGGGTCACGCTGCTTTGTGCGTGAGCGGCGCCAGCGAACGCTGCGAGGATCGCGGTGGCTAAGACTTTCTTGTTCAAGAGATTCTCCGGTTTAAATGATGCAATCGCGCGAGAAGCGAACGCGCGCCTGACTCTTTTGGCCGGTCACGCGATGGCGTGAAATGTAAGGGAAGGGGGTGAAGGCTCTGTGACAGACATGTAATAATTGAAATCGTCGTACAAATGCAACAATTCAATTTCAAAACTTGAAATAGTCCGGCGCTTGGGCGTCGTTTGTGCGTATACCCTGAGTGCCTTCGCGGAGGGCGATGGGGATGGCTTGTGAGCCACGCGACTCTTCCTTTTTCTGTCTGCGCGACCGATAATGGTTAGGTAAACTAAATTATGCGGGGCGGCGTAAGTAACCAGTGAAGCAGCGGTGGCATCGGTAACGCCACCGCTCTCTCGCCGGTCAGTTCACACGGTCAGTTTGACAACAACGATCCCGAACGAAACGCCTTGGCCCCTGCAATACGGGCGAATTCCAGCCCGGCGGTCGCAAAGCGCGACAGGTGCCGCGCGTACATCACACCGGCCACGCTGCTCCTGAGCGTCACGACGCGATCCGTCAGCGGGTCGACAATATCGGCGATCTCATGGCCGGCGTCGACCCAGGTGCCGACTTCAGTGCGGTACACCAGTACGCCGCTGATCGGCGCGACGATCGGTTCAGCGCCGGCGAGCGGCGTGGCGGCGAACTCGAGCGCGGGCATCGGCGCCGCCGTACCGTCGATCACGCCGCGGTGCGTCAGATACTCGATGATCGCCTGCGCGTCGTGCTCGGCGAACTCATACGAAACGTTGCGCTGGCCGCGCAGTTCGATTGTCACCGACACCGAGCCGTTCGGAATCGGGAAACGGTCGCCGTAACGGCCGCGCAGATCGGACCAGCAGAAGCTGTGGATCTCGTCGAACGGATTGCCGACGGAATTCAGCGCCAGCAACGACGCCTTGGCTTCCAGATAGCGCGCGAGCGGCTCGACCTCCGTCCATAGGTCCGGATTGGTGTAGATGTGCATGGCCGCTTCCCAGTCGCAGTGCAGGTCGAGCACGACGTCGGCGTCGTACGACAGCTTCTGCAGCGCGAGGCGATGCGATTGCAGTTCTGTTTCCGGCTTGATTGCGTCGAGCGCCTCGCCCGTCGCGGCGCGGATCGCCTGGCGGTTGTGCTCGATGTCGTCGGTCAGGCGCGCTTCGATCACCGGCAGGACGAGGGCTGCCAGATCATGGAAGTTGCGGTTGAAGTTCTGCGCGGTGGTGGCTTCGAAGCGGCCCATGTGATGGCCGAGAAAGTGCTGGTTCAGGCCGATCGGGTTTGCCACCGGCACGATCACCACCTCGCCTTTGATCTTGCCGGCGGCCTCGAGCGCTTCGAGCTTGCGGCGCAGGGCCCAGGACACCAGCATGCCGGGCAGTTCGTCGGCGTGCAGCGAAGACTGGATATAGATTTTTTGCCCGCCGCCGGGACCGTAGTGAAAACTCGTCAGGTTGCGTGCGGTGCCGAGTGTCGGGGAAATCAGCGGATGGGTTAGCGTTTGCATGGTCTCTGAAGCGCGGCGACCTCGCGGGGAGTCGCGCTATGTCGTTGATTTCAGTTTGGAAAATCGAATTTTGCAGCGGCTTGCAGTGCGTCGGGCATGGCCGGCGCCGCGAAGCGTAATCGCTCGATCTTAGCCGATAAGCGAACGCAATGTGGAGTAGCCCACCAGCGCGAGCGGTGATTGCACGCTACCCCAAACGAAACGGGCCCCGCCTGGAGCGGAGCCCGTTTGAGCCACTTCGCGGTGGCGCGGCCAGCCGCGCCAGCTGCGATCAGCTGCCGTACACGTCGAACGTGAAGTACTTGTTCTCGAGCTTCTTGTACGTGCCGTCCTTGATGATGTCGGCAATCGCCTTGTCGACCTTGGCCTTCAGGTCGGTGTCTTCCTTGCGCATGCCGATGCCTGCACCATTGCCGAGGACCTTCTCGTCGATGATGTCTTTACCGGCAAACTCATAGCCTGCGCCACGCGGGGTCTTCAGGAAGCCGATGTCCGCTTCAACCGCGTCTTGCAGCGATGCGTCCAGACGGCCCGACAGCAGGTCGGTGTAGACCTGATCCTGGTTCTGGTACGAGATCACCTTGGCGCCCTTCGGCTCCCAGTAGGTCTTCGCGTACGTTTCCTGGATCGTGCCTTGTTCGACGCCAACCGACTTGCCCGCCAGCGATGCCGGCGTCGGCTGCAGACCCGAACCCTTCTTGGTCACGAGGCGCGTCGGCGTGTTGAACAGCTTCGACGAGAAGGCGATCTGTTCCGCACGTTGCGGCGTCATCGACATGGACGACAGCACGCCGTCGAACTTCTTCGCCTTCAGTGCCGGGATCATGCCGTCGAAGTCGTTTTCAACCCATACGCATTTTGCATTCAGACGCTTGCAGATTTCATTGCCGAGGTCGATGTCGAAACCGACGAGCTTGCCGTCCGAACCCTTCGATTCAAACGGGGGATAGCTGGCGTCGACACCGAAACGGATGGTGGTCCAGTCTTTCGCATGTGCGCCAATCGAGACGGTGGCAAGCAGAGCAACCGTCAAAGCCGCTAGCAGTTTTTTCACTGTTTTACTCCTCGGTGGTAGTTCGTGTTACTCCCGCGGACGGTTGTGCCGCCGCGAGATAGTGCCCGGCGCGACTCACGACCGGGCAGGTTGACCGGCTGCGGCCCAGGCGGCCAGCAGCGCGGGCAAAGCTTATCAGGTCAAAAAGTTTACGTACTCAGTAAAACACCGGATGGCGTCTTGACAGAGCGAGAAGAGTTTGCGTGTGGTGTGCGGTTAAATCAAGCGGTCCAATGGCGGTGCCGTCAACTGGCCGCCAGGCATACCCGAATGAAGCGTGCCTCATGCGCGGTGCATGGGGCATGCGGCTTGCAAATGCCGAATTTCGGTGATTTTGCAATTAAATCAAGGACATTCGGGCTGAGAGCAGGTTGCTCGAGCGAGTGTCTGGCACGCGACGATATCGCTCGTGCACGCTTTCCCGCCGCGGCCTGCCTGGCAGCACTACTGCGAGTGGACCGGGTGTGCGCGTCTGACCTGTGCAGCGGAAAGACGCAAATACATGACGCAAATGAGCAAGTTTGCATGCGCGCACTCAGCAGGCCGCGTACGCGACGATCGCGCTGCGCGCGCCGTTGCCCAGCGCCTGCAAGGCTTCGCGCAGAGCGCTTCGAAATAGCGGCTGGTCGGCGAGGCTAGCGGGAAATATCTCCCTTACCGGCAGCAGCGCATCGAGCAGGGCCTCGGGATTGCCGCGGGCGGACGCCGCCAACTCCTGCAGTCTTGCTGCGAGCGGATCCTTGATTTCAAAGTGCGTGCCGCTGTCCGCGTGGCCGCGCAGGAATGTCATCCATGCGGCAACGGCCAGCGCGAGCCGGGCAAACGGTTCTCCAGCGTCGATGCGCGCCGCGATCGTGCCGAGCAGACGCGGCGGAATTTTCTGGCTGCCATCCATCGCGATCTGCGCGCAGCGGTGTTTGAGCGCGGGGTTTGCATATCGTGCGAGCAGCGCGTCGCGATAGGCCCGCAGATCGAACGACGCGGGCACGCTCAACGTAGGCGCGATTTCATCGGTCATCATCGCGTGGATCAGATGGCGCAACTCGGGTTGGCCGACGGCAGCATCGATGGTCTCGAACCCGGCCAGCATCGAGAGGTATGCGAGCGTCGAATGGGTACCGTTCAGCATGCGCAGCTTCGCGAGTTCGAACGGCGTGACATCGTCCACCAGTTGCGCACCCACGGCTTCCCACGCAGGACGTCCGGCGGGAAAGCGATCTTCGATCACCCACTGCCGGAACGGCTCGCACGGCACCGGGGCGGCATCGTGATAAGCGAGTACGCGTGCCGTGGATTCGCGCTCGCTATCCGTGGTGGCGGGGACGATGCGGTCGACCATCGTCGACGGAAACGCTACCGCGCTCTCGATCCAGTCAGCCAGTGACGGATCGAGCTGCCGCGCGAACGAACACACGACCTGTCGCAATGCCGCGCCGTTGTGAGCCAGGTTGTCGCACGACAGCACAGTGAACGGGTTGTGGCGGCGCTTGCGCAGTGCGGCGACAAGAATGCCGGGCACGCTGCGTGGCGTGGACGGATTCGCAAGGTCGTGCGCCACAAGCGGGTCGTCGAGTGCGACCTCGCCGCTCTTCGGATCGCGGCAGTAACCCTTTTCGGTCACCGTTAGCGACACAATGCGCACCAGCGGATCGGCCAATCTGGCGAACAGCGCGGCATGATCGTGCGGCATCGCCAGCACTTCGAGCAGGGCACGTGCCACGGTCACTTTTTCGCCATCCGGTCCGCGTTCGACGACGCTATAAAGACCTTGCTGAGCCATCAGGGCATCGCGTTTGCTCACGTCCCCCTGCAGCGTCACGCCGCAAATTCCCCAGTCGCCGCCAGCGGCAAGCATCGCTTCTTCTGTGTAGAGCGCCTGATGCGCGCGATGAAAGTTGCCGATCCCGAGATGCACGATACCCACACGCGGCTCGCACCACGTCGTGGAAAGCACGTGTGCGCCGAGCGCAGGCAGTGCTTCCCGAGTGAGAACGTTAAGGTGGGCAGGATTGAGCAAGGCGGACGAATTCATAAGCGTTAAATCCTGATGCGAAACAAGGAGCAAAAACAGGCGAAAGCGAACGGTACCGTGGGCACGCTACGCAAAGACACAGGGAAAACCCGCAGTTTGGCGCATTGCTATACTTGTATGGTAGCATCGTTTCAACCTGTTCTTCGTTCGCAAGGATGCCTTCATGAAGATCGTTCGTGCCGACGTCATCGTCACCTGCCCAGGGCGCAATTTCGTTACCCTGAAGATCGTCACGGATGAGGGCGTCTACGGCATCGGTGATGCAACGCTCAATGGACGCGAGCTCGCAGTCGCGTCGTATCTGAAAGACCACGTGTGTCCAATGCTGATCGGACGCGACCCGGGCCGCATCGAAGACATCTGGCAGTACCTGTACAAAGGCGCGTACTGGCGCCGCGGTCCGGTAACGATGACCGCCATCGCAGCTGTGGATGTAGCTCTGTGGGACATCCTCGGCAAGGTGACCGGGATGCCGCTTTACCGCTTGCTCGGTGGCGCGTCGCGGGAGGGCGTGATGGTCTACGGACACGCAACGGGCCGCGATATTCCCGAAGCGCTCGATCGCTACGCGGAGCACGTCGAAGCCGGTTACCAGGCGATCCGGATTCAATGCGGCGTGCCGAATATGCGCTCGGTGTATGGCGTATCCAAAGGCGGCGGCATGTATGAGCCGGCCACCAAAGGCGTGGTCGAAGAGCAGAGCTGGTCGTCCGAAAAGTATCTCGACTTCGTGCCGAAACTGTTCGAAGCGGTACGCGAGAAATTCGGTTTCGATACGCATCTGCTGCATGACGTGCACCACCGCCTCACGCCGATCGAAGCGGCGCGCCTCGGCAAATCCGTCGAACCGTACCGCCTGTTCTGGCTCGAAGATCCGACGCCGGCTGAGAATCAGGCCGGCTTCCGCGTGATCCGCGAACATACGGTGACGCCCATTGCCGTCGGTGAAATATTCAACAGCATCTGGGACTGCAAGCAACTGATCGAAGAGCAACTGATCGACTATATCCGCGCCACCCTCACGCATGCCGGTGGCATCACGCACCTGCGGCGCATTGCGGACTTCGCCTCGTTGTATCAGGTCCGCACGGGGTGTCATGGTCCATCGGATCTGTCGCCGGTTTGCATGGGCGCTGCGCTGCATTTCGACCTGTGGGTGCCGAATTTCGGCGTGCAGGAGTACATGGGTTTTCCCGAGCAGGCGCTCGAAGTGTTCCCGCATGCATGGCGTTTCGATCGCGGCACGATGCATCCGGGAGAAGCGCCGGGGCACGGCGTCGATATCGACGAGACGCTTGCTGCGCGCTATCCGTACGATCCGGCCTATCTGCCGGTTGCGCGTCTTGAAGACGGGACGTTGTGGAACTGGTGAGCTGAGTTTGCCCAGCGATTTGTCTTGTCTTGCTGCACCCTGAGTATCGAGCTTTCCCGCTGCGCAGCACTGAACGCGCGGCTTTACCGACCGGAGTCCCTCATGCTGGCAGCCGTCCTCCACGAACCGAAACTGATTCGCATCGACAAGCTCGACGCGCCCGAGCCCGCTGCGGGGCAAGTTCGCGTGCGGGTGCGCGCGGGCGGCATCTGCGGCTCAGACCTGTCGTACTACTTCAAGGGCAAGAGCGGCGATTTCGCAGTTCGCGAGCCGTTCGTGCTGGGGCATGAAGTTGCCGGCGAAGTGGATGCGCTCGGCGAAGGCGTGACGGGCCTTGCCGCCGGTCAGCGCGTTGCAGTGAACCCGGGCCTGGCGTGCGGCACCTGTCGATTCTGCGCGAAGGGTATGGCGAACCACTGTCTCAACATGCGCTTCATGGGCAGCGCCTCGACGTTTCCGCATACGCAAGGCATGTTCCGCCAGTACATCGTCGTCGCCACACGCCAATGCGTGCCGGTGCCGGATGGCGTCGATTTCGCGCAGGCCTCGATGGCCGAACCGCTCGCGGTCGCATTGCACGCGGGCCGGCAAGCGGGCTCGCTGGTTGGCGCGCAGGTGCTGCTGATCGGCTGCGGACCTATCGGCTGTATCCTGCTCACGGTGGCACGGCGCGCCGGCGCGCATCGTGTCGCGGCCGTGGATCTCTCGGACAAGGCGTTGCAGATCGCCGCTTCGCTTGGCGCGGACGAAACGGTCAATGCGATTGACGGCGCCACAATCAACAAGTGGGCCGAACAGCGCGGCCGTTTCGACGTGGTGATCGAAGCTTCGGGCAGTCCCGCCGGTCTCGATACCGCACTGCGTTCGGTACGTGCCGGCGGCGCGGTAATCCAGGTGGGCAATCTGCCGGCCGGACAGTCGCCGGTGGCCGCTAATCTGGTGATGTCGAAGGAAATCCGCTACCAGGGATCATTTCGCTTTACCGACGAATATGCGGTGGCCGCCGCGGAAATCGCTTCGGGCAAGGTGGATCTGCGTCCGCTGATGACCCACGCATTCGCGCTGGAGGAAGCCAATCGTGCGTTCGAAGTTGCGCAAGACCGTTCGCAGTCGATGAAAGTCCATTTGCAGTTCGACTGATTTTCGCCCCGCAGGCGATAGGAAATCTGTCGCGCTCCGGCATGCCGTTCTAGAACGCTCGTCGAAGAGGCGTCACGTAGGAGACATTTCATGATCAAGAGCCAGCGCTGGTTCGTCGTCGCACTGTTTTTCCTCGCGGGCGTCATCAACTACCTCGACCGTGCGGCTCTCTCGATTGCCGCGCCGCTGATCCAGAAAGACCTGAATTTTTCGCATGCGCAGATGGGCATCGTATTCAGCAGCTTCTTTATTGGCTATGCGCTGTTCAATTTCGTGGGTGGCCTGTTGTCCGATCGCATGGGTGCAAAACTCGTGTTCGGCACGGCGATGGGCGTGTGGTCGATCTTCTGCGGTGCGACCGCTCTGGCGAGCGGAATCGTTTCGCTGATCGTATTGCGTGTGCTGTTCGGCATGGGCGAAGGGCCCTTCAGTTCGACGAACAGCAAGATGGTGAACAACTGGTTTCCGCGCAAGGAAGTGGCGAGCGCGATCGGCGTGATCAGCTCGGGTACGCCGCTTGGCGGCGCGCTGGCCGGCCCGGTGGTGGGCTATATGGCGGTGCGCTTCGGCTGGCGCTGGGCGTTCGTGGCGATCATGATGCTGGGCCTTGCGTGGCTGGTGCTGTGGGTGACCACGACGACGGAGCATCCGCGGGACCATCCCCGTATCGCTCGTGAGGAGGTCGAACTGATCGCGGCGGGGCAGGCCGACGAACACGCTATTTCGCACGATGCCGGCGGCGAGCGGCTCGGCCTTGGACATTTTCTGCGCCTGCCGGTGATTCTGGCCACTGCCTGCGCATTTTTCGCCTACAACTACGTGCTGTTCTTTTTCCTTTCGTGGTTTCCGACGTATCTCATCGAAGCGCACCATCTGAGCCTGCGCGACATGAGTTTCGCCACCGTCATTCCGTGGCTGCTCGGCAGCGTAGGCCTCGCGGCGGGCGGTTTTATTTCGGACGGCATTCTGCGGCTGACCGGCAAGCCCCTGCTGTCGCGCAAGCTCGTGCTCGGCGTGTGTCTTGGCGCGGCCGCGGTGTGCGTGGCGCTCGCTGGACGTGTCGCCAGCACACAGAGCGCGGTTGCCCTGATGTCGGTATCGATCTTCTTCCTGTACGCGACCGGTTCGGTCTACTGGGCCGTGATCCAGGACACGGTGCCGCGCGAGCATGTCGGCGGCGTGGGTGGCTTTGTGCATCTGCTGGCAAATCTGGCCGGCGTGATTGGTCCGGCAGTGACGGGCTTCATCGTGCAGGCGACGCATGGCGCATACGGTAGCGCGTTCGTCCTTGCCGGCACGATTGCCGTTCTCGGCGCACTCTGCTCAGTGGTGTGGATCCGCGAGCCGCGGCCTTCGGTATTGGTTAAACGTGCATGGTAGTATGGTGCGGCGCCTGCGGTCAGTATCCGGGGGCGCTGCTGTTGCGCACTGCCAGCTCTGCCGGTGCGCTGTTTAGTGTTCTCTCATTCCCTGCAGCCGTCCTGTCCGATGCCGATCAAGAACTCCCGCGCTGTCGCACCTTCGCTGCCCGTCGACGGCTTGCTGACATCTGTCCGTGGCCGCCGCCGCGTCGGTGCAGCGGTTGAGCCGCGTGCTGCGTTGCCCGATCTCACCGAAAACGTCTCGTTCGATTCCCACGAACCGATCAGCAGGCAGATTTTCCGCGCTTTGCGCGAGGCGATCTTCGCGGGTCAGATGGTGCCTGGCACGCCGCTATCGGAGAAGGAAGTATCGGAAATGTTCCAGGTGTCGCGCCAGCCGGTGCGCGAGGCCTTTATCAAGCTGGTGGAGACGGGCGTGCTGCAGGTGTTGCCACAGCGCGGTACGCTGGTGAAGCGGATTTCGCCGCGCAAGGTGCGCGAAGGGCGCTTCATTCGCGAGGCGATCGAAACCGCCGTGGTACGCAAGGCCGCAGTAGCGATTACCGACGAGCAGTTGCAGGCGCTGGCCGACAATCTGCGAGACCAGAAACTCGCGGCGAAATCGAACGATACGGCCGCGTTTCTGGCGCTCGACGAAGCGTTTCACTACGGCATCGCGCAGGCCATCGACTGCACGGCCGCATGGGAAACGATCCAGGATATCAAGGCGCAGATGGACCGCGTGCGTTACCTGAGCCTTCCTGATGTTTCGCCGCTCGATCTGCTGATCCGCCAGCACGCGAAGATTCTCGCGGCGCTCAAGGCGCACGACGCCGGCGCGGCGGAGGATGCAATGCGCCGGCATCTGCGCGAGATTCTGGTGTCGCTCGGTCCGATCGCCGCGCGCAATCCGGACTGGTTCGATGCAGACGAGCCCGAGCGTGTGCCGCTATCGGTATGATGCCGGCCCGGGAATCCTGTTGTGAAGCGTCACAACAGGCGATTGCAGAGCCCACACCCCGCTTACACGATCCGCGCCCCCTCGCGATAGGTGGCGCGGGGCACCGGCAATGTATCGAGCATCGTCACCCGTACGAAGTCCGCCCGCAGACCCGGCGCGATCGCTCCGCGGTCGTGCAGTCCCGCCGTGCGCGCAGGCTCGGCCGACACGGTCGCCATGGCGCGCGGCAGCGTCCAGCCGGCCTTGTCCACCAGGTCGAAGACGGCAGTGAGCAGGCTCGACGGCACGTAATCGGACGACAGGATGTCGAGCAGATCCGCCTTGGCGAGTTCCAGCGCGGACACGTTGCCCGAGTGCGAACCGCCACGCACGATGTTCGGCGCGCCCATGATGGTGGAGATACGGTACTCGCGCGCGGTTTCGGCAGCGATGCGGGTGGTCGGGAATTCCGCCAGCACGATGCCCTCGGCTGCGGCCTGTGCGACGTGCTCGACGAGCGTGTCGTCATGGCTCGCTACCGGCACACCGAGGGTTTTGCAGCGCGCGACGATCTCGCGGCGGTGCGCATCCGCATAACGCTCCTGCTCGTCAGCCAGTTCGGCCAACGCGGTTGTCACATGCTCGTCGGTGAGCTTGCCATTGCGTTCCTGGAAGCGGCGCCATTGCTCGCGGTCGTGCCACTGCCGCTGACCCGGCGTGTGATCCATCACGGAAGCAAGGCGCAGCAATGGATGCTTGCACAACGAGTCGAACACTTCGACCACGTCGGCGGTGGCAATCTCGCAACGCAGATGCAAAAAGTGCTCGGCGCGCAGCAGATTCTTTTCATGGAAGCGCGTGAGAGCCTGCGCGCATTTCGTTTGCAGATCGCGGCCACGGATGCCGGCATTCGCGCGTGTGCCGATGGCGAGCGCGTCGAATACGGTGGTGATGCCCGCAGCGGCTACTTGTGCATCGTGGATCACGAAGGCCGCATCTGTATTCCATTCCACGCCCGGACGCGGCACGAGATGTTTCTCGAGATTGTCCGTATGCAGTTCGATCAGACCCGGCAGCAGGAAATCGCCGTCCCAGTCTTCTGCTTCGCGTGCCGAAGTGGTGCCGCGTTCGACGTCGTGGATCTTGCCGTCTTCGATGCGCACCACACCGGTGAATACTTCGTCTCGCGTCACGATGCGAGCGTTCCTGATCAACATCGACATGCTCCGTAGTCAGTCTGCTGGTTTCACTGCTCAGTGTAGCGCCGCTTGATGACGCAGCGGTGGCTGAAGTTCGAGGCGGCGTGTCGCCACCTTCGCGCGCGTGTCTTCATCGTGAAAGATACCGACAATGGCAGCGCCGCGCTCGCGCGCTTCGATGACCAGATCGGCGACCACGTCGCGATTCCCGGCATCGAGCGAAGCTGTGGGCTCGTCGAGCAGCAGCAACGGATGACCGGCGATCAGGCCGCGCGCAATGTTCACGCGTTGCTGCTCGCCGCCGGAAAACGTGGCGGGCGCCAGCGACCACAGCCGTTCGGGCACGTTCAGACGCGTCAGCAGCGCGGCGGCTCGCTCGAGCGCTTCTTCTTCCGCCACGCCTCGCGACACCAGCGGTTCGGCAACGAGCGTGAGCGTGGTGACGCGCGGGATGACCCGCAGAAACTGGCTCACATAGCCGACCACGTTGCGCCGCAAACGCAACACGTCATGCGGTTCGGCGCCGGTAAGGGCGACGTGCTGCGCCTCGTCTGCATCCGAGCGGATCGCAATGGAGCCTGAACTCGCCAGATAGTTGCCATACAGGCAGCGCAGCAGCGTGCTCTTGCCGATGCCAGACGGCCCGACCAGCACGACGCATTCGCCCTGCTCGACGTCCAGCGAGACGCCCGCGAGCGCATCGATCTGCACACCGCCCTGGGCATGCAGCGTGAAGGTCTTGCGGATATCGACGGCGCGCAACATCAGCGCTGGGTTGTCGATGAAAGCGCGTTCAGACGCGCGTGATTCGATGGATGACATCGTGAACCTCAAACCGGCAGGACGGAAGAAACCAGCGTTTGCGTGTATGGGTGTTGCGGATCGTCGAGCACCTGATCGGTCAAACCCGATTCGACCACTTCACCACCTTGCATGACCATCAAACGATGCGCGAGCAGACGCGCCACGCCGATATCGTGCGTGACGATCAGCACCGACAGATGCAGCGTGCTGGTGAGTGTGCGCAACAGGTCGAGCAGACGCGCCTGCACGGAGACGTCGAGACCGGCGGTGGGTTCGTCCATGAACACGAGGCGCGGCCCGGTGACGAGATTGCGCGCGATCTGCAGACGCTGCTGCATGCCGCCGGAAAACGCGGCGGGAAATTCGTCGATGCGCGTTGCGTCGAGTTCCACGCGCTCCATCCATTGCGTCGCGGTAGCGCGAATCTGCCCGTAGTGGCGCGCGCCGACCGCCATCAGCGGCTCGCCTATATTGGCGCCCGCGGATACGCCGCTGCGCAGGCCATCGCGCGGATTTTGCTGGACGAAGCCCCATTCGGTGCGCATCAGCAAACGCCGGCGCGGCTCGGACATGGCCAGCAAGTCGAGCTTTTCGCCGTGCGTGGCGTGATAGTGCAGCGTGCCGCTATCGGCCTCGGTTCGCAGCGCCAGCGTGTTCAGCAAGGTCGTTTTGCCCGAACCCGATTCGCCGACAATACACAGCACCTCGCCCGGATACAGATCGAAGCTCACGTTCCTGCAGCCGTTACGGCCGCCGTATTGCCTGGTGATGGCGCGGGCGCTCATCAGCGGTGTGAGGCGTGCGGTCATGCGGATTCTCCTTCAGCGTGCTTGACGAGCGCGTCTGGCGCGTCGCTTTCGCCCGCGTCGCCAGTCTGCTGTTCGCGCCGGTCGTGGCAGTAGTCGCTATCCGAGCACACGAACATGCGGGTGCCCTGATCGTCCACGATCATCTCGTCGAGAAAGCTTTCTCTCGATCCGCACAGCGCGCACGCATGTTCCCAGTGCTGGATTTCGAACGGATGGTCATCGAAGTCGAGACTGCGCACTCGCGTGTACGGCGGAATGGCATGGATGCGCCGCTCGCGGCCCGCGCCGAACAGTTGCAGCGCGGCGTTCATATGCATCTTCGGATTGTCGAACTTCGGGATCGGCGAGGGCGACGTCAGATAGCGCTCGTTGACGATCACCGGATAGTCGTAGGTCGTAGCGATTCCACCGTGATGCACGATGTCTTCGTACAGCTTCACGCTGATCAGACCGTAGTCGGCCAGCGCATGCAGCTTCTTGGTTTCGGCGGTGCGCGGCTCGAGCCGGTACAACGGCTCGGGCATCGGCACCTGATAGACGAGAATCTGCTTGTCGGTCAGCGGCGTTTCGGGAATGCGGTGACGGGTCTGCACAATCGTCGCTTCCGATGTGCGGCGCGTGGTCTTTACACCGGTGGTGCGCGCAAAAAAGCGGCGAATATTGACCGCGTTGGTGGTCTCGTCCGAACCCTGGTCGATCACCTTGAGCGTGTCGTCGCGGCCAATGATCGCAGCGGTCACCTGAATCCCGCCCGTGCCCCAACCAAAAGGCAACGGCATTTCGCGCGAAGCGAACGGTACCTGATAGCCAGGTACTGCGACGGCCTTCAGGAGCGAACGGCGGATCATCCGCTTGGTCTGCTCGTCGAGATAGGCGAAGTTGTAGCCTTCGGCCGCGCGGTCGTATGGCGCGCCGCCGGTAAGTTGTGGATCGGGCGCGTTCATGCGGCTTGCTCCTGATGATCGTGGCCGTTGGCGGGTTGCAGCGTCTGCGGCGTTTCTGCAGGTTCTGCTGCTGATTTCGCCTGCGTCGCTTCTGTAGCCGGTTCCGCTTCCGCAACTTGTGCCGCATGTTGCGCACGCAAACGGCGCACGAGTTCGAGTTCGGCCTGGAAGTCGACGTAGTGAGGCAGCTTCAGATGCTGGACGAAGCCGGAGGCTTCGACGTTATCGCTATGCGACAGCATGAATTCGATATCCTGGGTCGGCGATGCGAGCGTTTCGCCCAGCTCTTCGGCACGCAGCGCGCGGTCCACCAGCGCCATGGCCATCGCCTTGCGGTCCGAGTGACCGAAGGCGAGACCGTAGCCCTGCGTGAAGGTGGGCGGAACCTCGCGGCTGCCGGCGAACTGGTTGATCATCTGACATTCGGTAATGTCGATCTCGCCAATCTCAACGGCTTCGCCCAGTTCATCGAGTTCCATCTCGACGCTGACCGAGCCGAAACGGATTTCGCCCGCGAACGGATGCGAGTTTGCGTAACCGCGCTGCGTCGCATAGCCCATAGCCAGCAGGAAGCCTTCGTCGCCGCGCGCGAGATTCTGCAAACGTGTTGCACGGTCTGCCGGAAACGAGAGCGGCTCACGTGTCAGATCGCCGGGCTCCGCTGAGCCCGGTGCGGGTTTTTCCTGTTCGATCAGGCCTTCCTTGTTGAGCAGGGAGACGACCCTGGGCATCGATTCGGGCCTGGTGTCGCCGAGCGCTGCACGCTGAGCGGCGGCCGTGGCAGCAGCGCTGTGTAAAGCGCCATCAGTACTCCCACCGTTTGCCTGTTCGTCAGCCATCAACGAAAAATCGAGCAGACGCTGCGTGTAATCGTAAGTAGCGCCGAGCAACTGCCCACCCGGCAGATCCTTGAAGGTCGCCGAAATGCGACGCTCGACCACCATCGCTTCGCTGTCGAGCGGCTGCGTATATCCGAAGCGCGGCAACGTCGTGCGATACGCTCGCAGCAGAAAGATCGCTTCGACGAGATCGCCGGCGGCCTGCTTGATGGCAAGTGCTGCGAGATCTTCGTCGTACACCGAACCTTCGGTCATCACACGGGCCACCGAGAGCCGCAACTGTTCGCGGATCTGCCCGACGCCCAATTCGGCGAGCCGCGTATCGCCGCGGCGCGACTTGTCGAGCAGACGCCACGATGCTTCGATCGCGCGTTCTCCACCTTTGACGGCAACGTACATCAGTTCACCTTTGCATGAGTTGTGCGCGGCAGACCGATCAGCGTGTTGCCGCAGACGAGGTAGCAATCGATGCCGCACGGAAACAGCGGCGCGAGGCTGGCGCGCTCGCGCCAGAAATGTTCGGGCAGCCCGAGCGGCGCGATGGTGGCCGTGCGTTCGATGCCAGGGCCGCTCAGCACGACGCTGGGTCCACCGGTCAGCGCATCGACGCGGATCAGCAAGGTCACCGATTGCTCTGGCGTTTCCGCCGCACCGAGCGAGAAGTGTTCGAGTTCCGGCAACAGCGCGGCGTCATGGATATACGCAAACGCAGCGTCGTGCACATCGTCGACGAGCGGTGCGCCGGTATGAAAGCGCAATGCCGAGGCCAGCGCGGCGTCCGGTTGCGCGAGCCATACGGGTGTCGAGTAATCGCACAGTGTCAGAAGCGCTGCTAAAGCAGCCAGTTCGGCGCGCGAGCGGTGTGTGCCGGATGCCTGCGATGCGGGCAGCACGTTCTCTACGACACCCACCGTGCCCGGCCGCGATAGCGCATCGAGCAGCGTGCGGAACACCGCCTGGGTGTCGTGCACCGGATCCACAAAACCAGGGGCAAGCGTGGAGAGGGCAATCTGTGAGGAGTTCATCGCGTTTTTTGTCAGGTTGTCCATCAGTCGCCCCGCACCATGGTGAAGAATTCGACGCGCGTCGACGCGGCTTCGTCTCGCCGTGCCGCGCGCTTTTCGGCGAGCTGCGCGGCGAGCGGTTCGATCAGTTGGCCATGCAGCCGCGCGTGCTGCTCAGGCAATTGCAGTAGCGCATCGGCCAGCGCAGCGAGTTCGGCGCGACGCCGGTCGCGGCCCAGATGACAGGCCACGCCCACCGGCGCCTGCTCGGCCGGGCTGCGCAAGCGCAGCGTGGCGCGGGTGACGGTGGCTTCGCCGAGATTGAAGGCGTCGCCGCTGCCGCCGACGCGGCCGCGCACCATGGCGAGACCGGTTTCGGGCGGCCGTAGCCAGTCGAATTCCGGCGGACTCGCGCCGTCCAGCGCGTGGCTCAGTGCGGCTTCAAGTTCGGCGCGCGGCGTATGGGCAAGCACGGCCATCCATGCGCGCCGCATGGCGGAGGAGGGCGTGGCGGAAGAGGCGCTCATCGAGGTTCCTGTTGGTCCGGCGAGTAGACATTTGACCATCTATTCGTCTAAACGTCTAGACGTTTAGAGATAAGATAGTTGTGCTTGCAGGACGCTCGTGTTTTCATATTTCCATCACGGCTTGCGCACTACAATGCACGTCACAATGAATATTTGAACTGAAGGGAATGACAGCACCATGACATCGAACGACACCGCTACGCCGGGCAAACAGCTCGAACGGGGCGCGGGCGTTGCCGTGTGGCGGCAGATCGAGCAGATCCTCGCGGCCGAGATCGCGGCCAGTGGTTTCGGCGCGGAAGGGCGCCTGCCGAGCGAAGGCGAGCTTGCCAAACGCTTTGACGTCAACCGTCACACGGTGCGCCGCGCCATGCTTGGGCTGGCGGCGCTCGGCCTCGTGAGTGTGGAGCAGGGGCGCGGCACCTTTGTGCAGCCCGGCGCGATCGACTATACGATCGGCCGCCGTACACGCTTCACCGAGAACCTGCGCCAGCAGCATCACGCGGCGGCCGGCGCCATGTTGTCGGCGGCCCGGGCGAAGGCCGAACCGAACGTCGCCAAGGCGCTCGGCTTGCGCGCCGGCGCGGCGGTCTACCGGATCGAGTCGATGCACGAGTCGGACGGCGTGCCGCTGACCTTCGCACGCAGCTGGTATCCAGCTGCGCGTTTCGCGGATCTGCCTGACGTGCTTGAACGCACCGGTGGCATCACGAAGGCGCTGGCCGAGTTCGGCGTAACCGACTATTTGCGTAAGTGGAGCCGCATCGGCAGCGTGCTGCCCGAGCCGGAAGTCGCGCGGCGGCTGAATATCAACCGGCAGCAGCCGGTGTTGTGGGTTGAGAACGTCGACGTCGACGTGGAAGGTACGCCGATCAAATATGGCGTGACGCATTTTGCGGCGGACCGCGTGCAACTGCTGGTGGAAAACGACGTATGAGCGACGCGGCGTGGAAGGAGAACGAAGCGTTCGAATGGTCTGGGCAGGCGCGTTTCGCGGTGTATTACGCGCCGTCGCGCGATTCCGCGTGGTGGTTGGCTGGTTCCGAATGGCTCGGCGGCGATGTGGAGAGTGGTGTTCCTTACACGCCGCCGCAACCGGCGGCGCTCACGCGCAGCGTCAGCGAGCTGACGAAAGCGCCACGCCGCTACGGCTGGCACGGCACGCTGGTCGCTCCCTTTCGGCTTGCTGACGGTGTCACGCCGCGTGGAGTACTTGACGATGCGCGTCGTTGGGCGCAACAGCAAAAGCCCTTTGTCTTGCCGGTGGAAGCCGCCACGCTTGGCGATTTTGTCGCGCTACGGCCGGCTGAGCCCATCGGCGAAGCCAGCATGCGCGAGTTGGCCTCGAGCGCTCTGCGTACGCTCGACGGTTTGCGCGCCAAGCCTTCCGCTGCGGACCTGGCGCGCCGTCTCGCTACGCCGCTGACCGATCGCCAGCGCGATCTGCTCGTCGAATGGGGCTATCCATACGTGTTCGACGAGTTCCGTTTTCACATGACGTTGTCCAGTTCGCTCGAAGCCGCGCACGAACGCGCGGCGCTCGTCGCGTGGTGGCATGACAGGATTGCTGCGCTAGGTCCGCTGATGGTCGACAGTGCGGCGCTGTTCGTCGAACCGGCGCCGGGTGAAACCTTCGTGCTGTGGCAGCGTCTGCCGTTTCAGACTGAGGGAGTGGAGCAACAGTGAATGGCCGTCTGATCTATGTGATGGGCCCGTCCGGCGCGGGCAAGGATTCGCTGCTGGGCTTCGCCCGCAAGCGTGTCGTAGGGGAGCCCATCCTGTTTGCGCATCGATACATTACGCGGGCCAGCGGCAACGGCGAGGATCACGTCGAGCTGACCCTGGAGGAGTTCGAAGTACGCTCCGCCCTTGGCCTTTTTGCGCTCGAATGGTCGAGCCATGGGCTGCGTTACGGCATCGGCATCGAGCTCGACGCGTGGCTCGAGCAGGGTTGCACCGTGGTCATCAACGGTTCGCGCCAGCATCTGCAGCAAACGCTCGAGCGTTATCCATCGGTCGACGTGGTTCATATCGACGCTGCGCCTCACGTGCTTGAAGCACGTCTCGGCGCACGGGCACGCGAAAGCGCGCAACAGGTCGCGGCACGTCTCGCGCGGCGGGCGCCGTTTTCCTTGCCGGATGGCGTGCACATGACCACGATCGACAACTCCGGCGCGCTCGAAGACGCCGGCCACGCCTTCGTCGAAGTAGTACGCGGCGCTGTCGCCTTCGGACTTTGATTTCGCAGCAAGGGCATACTATCGTCGTCGTCAGTTCGCCGTATTGATTGCGGCGCTAAAACCATTTGGAGTCCACGATGAGCGAAGCATCCCATCCCGCCGGCCAGTTCACTGAAGTCGAACATCTCGCGCCTGTTGCCGAGAGCCTGCGGGAAATCCGCCACCACATTCATCATCATCCGGAGCTGGCCTACGAAGAGGTCGCGACGGCTGAGCTGGTGGCCGGCAAGCTCGAACAATGGGGCTGGCAGGTGACGCGCGGGGTGGGACGCACGGGTGTGGTCGGCACGCTCAAGGTGGGCGACGGCAAGCGCAGCATCGGCATTCGCGCTGATATGGACGCGCTGCCGATCGTCGAAGAGACCGGCCTGCCGTACGCGAGCGGTAACCACGGCAAGATGCATGCGTGCGGCCATGACGGTCACACCACCATGCTGCTCGGCGCTGCGGAGCAGCTCGCGAAGACGCGGCGGTTCTCGGGCACGGTACACGTATATTTCCAGCCGGCTGAAGAAAGCGGGATCGACAGCGGTGCGAAGAAGATGATCGAAGACGGTCTGTTCGAACGCTTTCCCTGCGATGCGGTGTTTGGCATGCACAACCATCCGGGCGCGGAACCGGGGGTATTGCTGTTTCGCAAGGGGCCGTTCATGTCGGCGGGCGACAAGCCCATCATCACGATTGAAGGCGTTGGCGGCCATGCTGCGCGTCCACACATGACGGTGGATCCAGTGGTCGTAGCAGCCAGCATCGTGATGGCCTTGCAGACCATCGTGGCGCGCAACGTCGACCCGTCACAGGCCGCCGTTGTAACGGTTGGCTCGATGCATGCGGGCACCGCAAACAACGTGATCTCAAGTACAGCCAGGCTGGAATTGAGCGTGCGTTCGTTTAATCCGGAAGTGCGCGCGCTGTTGAAAAAGCGCATCACTGAGCTGGCCGAGAGCCAGGCGGAAAGTTATGGCGCGAAGGCGGTGGTGGAGTACATCGAAGGCTATCCGGTGGTAGTAAATTCGGATACCGAAACGGATTTCGCCATTGAAGTGGCGCGCGAACTGGTGGGCGACGACAAGGTGGTCGCACAGACGGACATGCTGATGGGCAGCGAAGACTTTGCGTTCATGCTGCAAAAGCGGCCGGGCACGTTTCTGCGCATTGGCAACGGCGTGGGCGAGGACGGCTGTATGGTGCACAACCCGCACTACGATTTCAACGACCGCAACCTGACAGTGGGTGCGGCGTACTGGACGCGGCTCGTCGAGCGCTATCTGGACCAGTGAGCGAGTCGTTGGATACCCTGACTTTAACGCTGCGGGACACGGCAGATAAAGCGGTGGATAGGGTAGTGGACTGAGGCGAGCGCGGGTGAGAACACAGCGGGTGCGACCACCTACCCGCGCCGCGCCACCAGGTCCGACACGTTTTGCGCCGCCTGCTGCAGCGGCTCCAGAAAAGCCTTCACCATCTGCTTGGCGGAATTACGCTGTGCATTGCCGCTGATGTTCATCGCCGCGATCACGCGCCCTTGCCGGTTGCGGATCGGTGCGGACAACGAAATCAAGCCGCCTTCCAGTTCCTGATCGACGATCGCCCACCCCTGACGGCGCACCTGGGCGATGATCTTTTTCAACTCTTCCTTGTCGGTGACCGTGCGCGCCGTGTGAGCGTACAAAGGCGTGGAGCCGAGCGTGGCGTCGAGCGCTTCGTCGTCGAGCGCAGCCAGCAGCACGCGGCCCATGGACGTGCAATACGCCGGCAGGCGGCTGCCGATCGACAGGTTGATCGTCATGATCTTGTGGGTCGGCACGCGCAGCACATAGACGATCTCGGTGCGATCGAGCACCGCTGCCGAACAGCTTTCGTGGACCTGCGCCGAAAGCTCTTCCATCACCGGTTCGGCCAGATTCCAGAACGGCATCGACGTCAGATAGGCGAAGCCGAGGTCGAGAATCTTCGGCGTCAGGCGGAACAGGCGCCCCTCGGTTTCGACATAGCCGAGCGTCTGCAGTGTCAGCAGAATGCGTCGTGCCCCGGCTCGGGTGAGACCGGCAGCGGCAGCAACGTCGGTCAGCGTCTGCTCCGGCCGTTCCGCGTTGAACGCGCGAATCACCGCGAGACCGCGTGCGAACGACTGCACGTAGGAATCACCCGGTCTGTCCGGAGCGTCCGCCGCGTCGGGGGCGCTGGACGGATCGGCAGGAGACGCTTGGGGGGCTTTGCTCATGGGCCTCTTCAGGAATGCATGGGGTAACGGATGGGCACGCCGCTGGCCCGCGCAGCGAAGTTGGGCCAACGGTGCGTTGCCCGGCCGCGCGCAGGCGCAGAAAGCCGTGAAGATAGCTTATGCCCTGCGTTTCGCCAACCTCGCCGATTTTGTTTGCTGGCGGCGCTGGGCCGAATGCGGCGTATCGACGGGCGATTTGCACAAGGCGGATTATCGGGCGGGGCGGGTGATCCGCCCAGGGTTTTCGCGGATGCAGCCGATGGCGTAAATTTGTATGATGACCCGATAACATGATCAATCGGGACTCGCATGTTCGAGAAGATTCCCGCCCGTGCCCTCAGCGACACGGTCGCGCAGCAACTGCTCAAGCAGATCGATAAAGGCACCTTCGCGCGCGGCGGCAAGCTTCCAACGGAAGCCGTGCTGGCCGGGCAGTTCGGTGTGAGCCGCACGGTGATTCGCGAAGCGATCTCGCGCCTGAAGAACGAGGGTGTGGTGGAGCCGCGTCAGGGCAGCGGGGTCTTCATCGCGGCACACGGCGCGATCCGGCCGTTGCGCATCGACTACGCGGAAGCGGTCGAGGCTGGCTCGGTGTTGCAGATTCTCGCGTTGCGCCGGGCGATCGAAGCCGAGGTCGCCTCCGAAGCCGCGATGCGACGCAGCGACGCCGACATGATGTCGATTGACGCCGCGCTGGCGAAGATCGATGAGGCGGCGGCCGAGGGCCAGGACGGCGTTGCCGAGGACGTGGCCTTTCATCGCGCAATCGCCGTGGCCACCGGAAATCCCTATTTCCTCAAGACGCTCGCGTTTCTGAATCAATACCTGGAAGCTGGGACCGTCGTCACGCGCCGCAACGAGTCGTTGCGCGAAGACTTTTCGCGCCAGGTGCGCGATGAACACGCGGCGATTGTCGCCGCGATTCGCGCAGGCGATCCGATGGAAGCGCGCAACGCTGCCCGCACGCATATGTACAACGCAGCCCGCCGTCTCGCGGAGGCTGGCATTTGCTGAGCCTTGAGCATTGATGCTCGAGACGCGAGCGCGCAGCGGTAAATGCCGTTGGCGCGGCCACGTCGAACCATACGAATTTCACTCGGAGTAGAGCATGTCCAGAAACGTTGGAGTCATCGGCCTCGGTGCAATGGGATTGGGCGTCGCCCGCTCGTTGCTGCGGGCAGGTTTTCGGGTGCACGCGTGCGATCTGCGCAGTGCCGTGCTTGAGAGTTTCGCTGCGGACGGCGGCGTGGCCTGTGCAAACCCTGCTGAACTGGGGGCGCAGTGCGAGGTGGTGATCACGCTGGTGGTCAACGCGGCGCAAACCGACGCAGTGTTGTTCGGTGAGCGCGGCGCGGTGGCCAGCATGAAGCCTGGCAGCGTAGTAATTGCGAGCGCAACGGTTTCCCCTGACTTCGCCCTTGACCTCGGCAAGCGCGTCGAGGCCGCCGGTCTGCAGATGCTCGACGCGCCCGTCTCGGGCGGCGCAGCGCGAGCCGCGTCCGGTGAGATGACGATGATGACTTCGGGACCTGCTGCGGCCTACGCCGCCTGCGAAGACGTGCTAACGGGGATGGCCGGCAAGGTTTACCGGCTGGGTTCCGTGCATGGGCTTGGCTCGAAAGTGAAGATCATCAACCAGTTGCTCGCGGGGGTGCATATTGCTGCCGCCGCGGAAGCGATGGCGCTCGGCTTGCGCGAAGGCGTCGACGCCGACTCGCTGTACGACGTGATTACGCATAGCGCCGGCAATTCGTGGATGTTCGAAAACCGCGTGCCGCACATCCTCAAGGGCGATTACACGCCGCTCTCCGCGGTCGATATTTTCGTCAAGGATCTCGGTCTCGTGCTGGATACCGCGCGCCGTTCGAAATTTCCGCTGCCGCTCTCGGCTGCGGCACATCAGATGTTCATGATGGCTTCGTCGGCGGGGCACGGCGGCGAGGACGACTCGGCGGTGATCAAGATTTTCCCCGGCATCGACGTGCCGGCGGCGAAGTCGTAGCAGGAGCGCTGTCATGACGACTTTATCTTCGCAGCCGCTACTCGGCTGCATCGCCGACGATTTCACCGGCGCCACAGATCTCGCCAACATGCTGGTGCGCGGCGGCATGCGCACGGTTCAGAGTATCGGCGTGCCGAACTCCGATGAACCGGTGGAAGCCGATGCATTGGTGGTGGCGCTAAAGTCCCGCACGATCCCAGCCGCCGACGCGGTCGCGCAATCGCTCGCCGCGCTCGAGTGGTTGCGCGCGCAAGGTTGCCGGCAATTTTTCTTCAAGTACTGCTCGACATTCGATTCGACCGATGCGGGCAATATCGGTCCGGTGGCCGATGCGTTACTTGATGCCTTATCCGGCCCTGCCGGGCAATCGCACGGCGCCGCTGACGCTTTCACGATCGCCTGTCCGGCGTTTCCGGAGAACGGCCGCACGATTTTCCGCGGTCATCTCTTCGTCGGCGACCTGTTGCTCAACGAATCCGGCATGGAGAACCACCCGCTCACGCCCATGACCGATGCGAATCTGGTGCGCGTCCTGCAGCGGCAGACGGAGTCGAAAGTTGGCCTCGTTCGCTACGACAGTGTGGCGCAGGGTGTTGCGGCGGTACGCGAATCGTTTAACGTATTAAAGCGGGACGGTGTGCGCATGGCGATTACCGATGCGCTCTCCGATGCAGATCTGCATACACTCGGCGAAGCGTGCGCCGATCTCAAGCTGATCACGGGCGGTTCTGGCATTGCAATCGGGTTGCCGGCAAATTTCCGCCGCGCTGGTTTGCTTTCAAAGACCGCAGACGCAGGACAGTTGCCTTCAATCGAGGGTCTCTCGGTGGTGCTGGCGGGTAGCGCTTCGAAGGCGACCAACGCGCAAGTAGCGGCCTGGCGCGAAAGCCGTCCGGCCTTTCGGATCGATCCGCTGGCGGCTGCGCGCGGCGAGCCGGTGGTCGAACAGGCGCTTTCGTTTGCGCGCCAGCATTTCGCGGAAAAGCAACCGGTACTGATCTACGCGACTGCGACGCCCGATGAAGTGAAGGCTGTGCAGCGCGAACTCGGTGTCGAGCAGGCCGGACACCTGGTTGAAAGTACCTTGGCGTCTATCGCGCGCGGTTTGCACGAACTAGGCGTGCGCAAGTTTGTGGTGGCGGGGGGCGAAACTTCGGGGGCCGTGGTTCAGGCACTCGACGTGCACACGCTGCGCATCGGCGCGCAGATCGATCCGGGCGTACCGGCCACCGCGACCACGGGCGATGTACCGCTGGCACTCGCACTCAAGTCCGGTAACTTCGGCGCTACCGATTTCTTTGCCAAGGCCTTGCACCATCTCGACGGGGCGGCGTCATGACGTTAGGAATCCATAGCGGTGAAGAATCGAAGGTCCGCGAGGAAATCTGCGCCACAGGCGCAAGCCTGTATCAGCGCGGCTATACCGTGGGCACCGCAGGCAATATCAGCGCGCGTCTCGACGATGGCTGGCTGATCACGCCGACCGATGCCTGCCTCGGCCGGCTCGATCCTGCGGAGATTGCCAAGGTCGACCTGGCTGGCAATGCGGTTTCCGGCGGCAGACCTTCGAAGACGCTGGCCTTGCACCGCGGCATCTATGCCCGCAACGCGGAAACTCGCGGCGTCATCCATACACATTCGACGCACCTGGTGGCTTTGACGCTGGCGGGGGTGTGGAGCGAAGCCGACGTCCTGCCGCCGATCACGCCTTACTACGTCATGAAAGTCGGCCACATTCCGTTGATCCGCTACCGCCGTCCGGGCGACCCGCAGGTGGTCGAGCAGATTGCAGCGCTCGCCGGCACGGTGCGCGGTGTGCTGCTGGAGCGGCTCGGGCCGGTGGTGTGGGAGCGCTCGGTGGCGCAGGCATCCTATGCGCTGGAAGAGTTCGAGGAGACGGCGCGCCTGTGGCTGATGACTAACCCGCGCCCGGCACCGCTCGACGACGCAGCGCTTGAAGAGTTGCGTAGCGTATTCGGCGCGCGCTGGTAGCGCTCAGCGCGCGTCGTGCACGCCGGGTTCGGTGCGCCGCGCAAAATATTTACCTATCAGCGAAGCGCGCGGAGCGCTTCGCTGTTCCCCAGAAAAGGAGTTGCTGCAATGCCTCGCTTCGCTGCCAACCTGACCATGATGTACACCGAGCACGGTTTTCTCGACCGTTTTGCCGCCGCGGCGCAAGACGGCTTCAAGGCCGTGGAGTTTCTGTTTCCCTACGATTTTCCGGCCGAGGAGCTCAAGCAACGCCTCGCCAATCACGGCCTGACCCAAGCGCTCTTCAACGCGCCGCCGGGCGACTGGGCGGGCGGCGAGCGTGGAATTGCATCGCTGCCGGGCCGCGAAGAAGAGTTCCGCCGCAGCTTCGATACCGCGCTCGACTACACCCGCCAGCTCGGCAATCGCTCGCTGCATGTGATGGCCGGCCTGATTGGGGCGGATCAATCGCGCGAACGGCATCGCGAGGTGTATCTGCAGAACCTGGCGTATGCCGCCAGGACTGCGCAGGCCGATGGGATCACGATCGTGATCGAGCCGATCAATACGCGCGATATCCCTGGCTTCTTTCTCAATCGTCAGGACGACGCACAATCGGTCTGCGCGGAAGTGGGCGCGCCCAACCTGAAGGTGCAATTCGACTGCTATCACTGCCAGATCGTCGAGGGCGACCTTGCATTCAAGCTGAAACGCGATATGGCCGGCATCGGGCATATCCAGATTGCCGGTGTGCCTGAGCGGCACGAGCCGGATATCGGCGAACTGAACTACCCCTATCTGTTCGATCTGATCGACAAGCTCGGCTACGACGGCTGGGTCGGATGCGAATATCGGCCGCGGGCAGGGACGTCGGAAGGCTTGGGCTGGCTCAGGAACTATCAGGGACGGCAGACATCATGAAAGTACTGATCACTGGCGGCGCGGGGTTTCTCGGTCAACGTCTCGCACGCGAACTGTTGGCACGCGGCGAACTGAAGGGACCGGACGGCCAGCCGCAACCGATTACCGAACTCGTGCTGCTCGACGTCGTCGCCGCTAGCGGATTCAGCGACAGCCGGGTGCGCGCCGAAGTGGGCGATATCGCCGAGTCCGACGTGCTTGAGCGCGTGATCGACGAGCAGACTTCAGCCATCTTCCATCTGGCCGCGATTGTCAGTGGGCAGGCCGAGGCGGATTTCGATCTCGGCATGCGCATCAATCTCGATGCCTCGCGTCTGCTGCTGGAAACTTGCCGGTTGCGCGCGCATCGGCCGCGCGTCGTGTTCACGAGTTCGGTCGCCGTGTACGGTGGCGATATGCCGGACGTCGTGCGCAACGATACGGCGTTGAATCCGCAGTCCTCGTATGGCACGCAGAAAGCGATTGCCGAGTTGCTGCTGAACGATTACACGCGGCGTGGCTTCGTCGACGGTCGGGTGTTGCGCCTGCCGACCATCAGCGTGCGCCCCGGCAAGCCGAATGCTGCGGCGTCGTCGTTTGCGAGCGGCATCATTCGCGAGCCGCTGAACGGAGAGGCGGCGATCTGCCCGGTGGCCGGCGGCACGCGCCTGTGGTTGCTTTCGCCGCGCAAAGCGATTGCCTGTCTGATCGCGGGGCTCGAAATCGACGCCGCCGCGCTCGGCAACCTTCGTGCGGTGAATTTGCCGGGTATTTCGGTCAGTGTCGATGAGATGGTCGCCGCGCTGCGCGAAGTCGCAGGTGATGAGGTGGTCAAGCGCATCGAGTGGCAGACGGACCCACGCATTGAGAAGATTGTCGGCAGTTGGCCCGGCCGGTGGGACACCGCGCGTGCGGAGCAGCTCGGTCTGAAAGGCGAGTCGAGCTTTGCAGATGTGATCCGCAGCTACATCGAGGATGAGCACATTCAGCCTCGTTGACAGGCGGCAAAGCCTGATTCTTCCGATGTTTGTCTCCGATTGGCGAAACTCGCCGCACTTGACACGGTTTCCGCGCCACGCCTATCATCAGGGCTGAATGTTCGATATACGATCTGTTGTTCGTATATCGAACAACTCGGAGTCGGCCAAAGCGGTTCACTGCTATCCTGATTGCGCAGTGAAGGGTTTGCGGCACGTCGCGTCGCGGCATAAGCTCCGAATGACCCTTCCGCTCGCTGCGACGGGTGGCCGCGAACGCGGTTCCACTCGCGCGACGCGCCAGCCGCGCCTGTAACGGCGAGGCAAGCGGTGCAAGTATTCAACTGGAGACATCACATGACTGAAGCTTTCCTGTGCGACGCGATTCGCACGCCGATCGGCCGCTATGCGGGTTCGTTGTCGTCGGTGCGTGCCGACGACCTGGGCGCCGTGCCGCTCAAGGCGCTGATGGAGCGCAACAAGGAAGTCGACTGGAACGCCATCGACGACGTGATCTACGGCTGCGCCAACCAGGCCGGCGAAGATAACCGCAACGTCGCGCGCATGTCGCTGCTGCTGGCGGGTTTGCCGCAAGACGTACCGGGTTCCACCGTCAACCGGTTGTGCGGCTCGGGCATGGACGCCGTCGGCATCGCGGCGCGCGCGATCAAATCGGGCGAGGCGGCATTGATGGTGGCGGGCGGTGTCGAAAGCATGAGCCGTGCGCCGTTCGTGATGGGCAAGGCAACCAGCGCGTTCTCGCGCCAGGCCGATATCTTCGACACGACAATTGGCTGGCGTTTTGTCAATCCGCTAATGAAGCAGCTTTACGGTGTCGATTCGATGCCGGAGACCGGCGAAAACGTCGCAACCGACTACAAGGTGAGCCGTGCGGATCAGGACGCGTTTGCACTGCGCAGCCAGCAGAAGGCCGCGCGTGCGCAACGCGACGGCACGCTTGCGCAGGAAATCGTCTCGGTCACGATTGCGCAGAAGAAGGGCGATCCGCTGGTGGTGTCGCAGGATGAACATCCGCGGGAAACCAGTCTCGAAGCGCTTGCCAAATTGAAAGGCGTGGTACGTCCGGACGGCACCGTTACAGCGGGCAACGCCTCAGGCGTGAACGACGGCGCCGCGGCGCTGCTGCTCGCGAACGAAGCGACGGCCAAGCGGTTCGGCCTGACACCGCGGGCACGTGTGCTTGGTATCGCGACCGCCGGCGTTGCACCGCGCGTGATGGGCATCGGCCCGGCGCCGGCCACGCAAAAGCTGCTGGCACGCCTGGGCATGACGATCGATCAGTTCGACGTGATCGAATTGAACGAGGCGTTCGCGTCCCAGGGGATCGCGGTATTGCGCACGCTGGGTGTCGCGGACGATGACGCTCGCGTGAATCCGAACGGCGGCGCGATTGCGCTTGGTCATCCGCTCGGCATGAGCGGCGCGCGGCTCGTGACCACGGCGATGTATCAACTGCAGCGCACGCAGGGCCGTTTCGCCCTCTGCACGATGTGTATCGGCGTCGGTCAGGGCATTGCGATCGCGATTGAACGCGTCTGATTCTTTTAGTACGTTGTAGAAGCCCCATTCGTTGGCGAATGGGGCTTTTGTTATTGCGGCCCGCGTTCGTCCTGTCTTCGTGTCGAGTTGCATGGATAATTGTCGAGTTTTGTCGCGTGGTTCGAATTGCGCAAAAACTATCGGCTATGCTAAGAGGTTACCAACAGCCTCGCAGCGGCTGAAATCCCGTCAGCGCCAGACAATTTACTCATGCCTTTCCGCATCCTGCTCGTTGAAGACGACATCCGCCTGTCCGCGTTAGTGGCGGGCTATCTGCGCAAGCACGACTATGAAGTGGAGGTCGTGCTGCACGGCAACGAAGCGGTGCCCGCCATTCTCAAACGGCAGCCGGATCTGGTGATCCTCGACGTCAACCTGCCGGGCAAGGACGGTTTCCAGATCTGCCGCGAGGCGCGCGAGCAGTTCAACGGCGTGATTATCATGGTCACCGCGCGCGACGAACAGTTCGACGAAGTGTTGGGCCTCGAATTCGGCGCAGACGATTATGTCCACAAGCCGGTCGAACCGCGCGTCCTGCTCGCTCGCATCAAGGCGCAGTTGCGCCGTGTTTCGGGGCGCGCCACGGAAATCTCCGGCCAGCCGGAGCGCTTTACGTTCGGCAAGTTCGAGATCAACCGGGCTGCCCGGATGGTGACGCTGCCCGACGGCACGCGCCCCGATCTGACCTCCGCGGAATTCGACCTGCTGTGGGCGCTAGTAAGTTGTGCAGGCGAAGTGGTGAGCCGCGACGACCTGATGCGGCAATTGAGAGGCATCGAGTTCGACGGCCTCGATCGCTCCATCGACGGCGGCATTTCCAAGCTGCGCCGCAAGCTGCATGACGATTCCGGCACGCCGCAGCGTATCAAGACGGTGCGCGGCAAGGGCTATCAGTTCAGCAAGGTGGCATGGGAGTAACTTGCCAACCGGTTGCAAATAGCCTCGGAAGGGCCCCGGAGTCGCCTTTGAATAGCCGACAAAACTCCACATAGACCTGTTTCAAATCGACAGTCGCGCGCGCGTTGCGTAGCTAGTATCGCAAGCTTGTTCATTTACGAGCTGCGTCATGTCCGCCCGCGTCTTACCTCTTTCCAGACACGCTGTATTGATGATCCATGGCCTGGGCGGGACGCGGCACGACTTCGGCTCACTCGATCGCAAGTTCGAGCAGATCGGCTGCGATGTGTATCTGCCGTCGTTGCCGGGACACGGTTCGCGTCCCGATCAGTTGAGCAGCGTCAGCCTGCGCGACTACATGCAGTTGCTTAGCCGCACGTATCGCGATCTGATCACGCGCTATGAACGTGTCGACGTGGCGGGCATCTCGATGGGCGCCTTGCTCGCGGTGATGCTGAGCGCCCGTGAGCGGATGACGCATGGCCGCCTGATCCTGCTGTCGCCGCCGCTCTTCCTCGACGGCTGGGGCGGTTCGCGCCTGCGTCCGCTGCGTTACCTGATGTATTGCGTGCCGGGACTGCGTCATCTGATTCGCGTGCCGGAGGGTGAGCCGTTCGGCATCAAGAACGATCGTATCCGCAACCTGATTCGTCGCGCGCTGAAAAAAGGCAGTGGCGTGCACTATCCGTACGTGCCGCTCGCAGCGATTGCTCAGGTGGACTGGATGCGTTTTGCAGTCAGACGCGCGCTCCCGCAGGTGGCCTGTGAAACGCTGGTGATGCACTCGGAGGAGGACGAAGTGACGAGCATCCGTTCTGCGGAATTCGTCTGCGAACACCTCGGTAGCCGCGATGTCACGCTCGTGCGCCTGACCGACAGCTATCACATGATCACACTCGACAACGAGCGCGATACCGTTGCCGACCGCACGCTTGCCTTCCTGCAGCGTCCCGCTATGCTAACGTGAGCCGCGCGCACGCCAGAGGAACGGATGGACTGGACGGCCTCCTGCGGCCGGCGCACCTTCTTTCCCGACGTTCGTGATCATGAATCCTGCCGCACCTAAACTCTCTGCTTTCCGCTATTGCAAATGGCGCTGGCTGAATTTTCGCCGCTCGTGGACGGATACGCGTGCCGACCGCATGCCGAGCTGGTCGCGGCTTTATCTGCGTGCCTATCTTCGTTTGCTGGGGCTCTCGCTG
Organism: Paraburkholderia sp. GAS82; assembly: GCF_050436285.1. NCBI lineage: Bacteria > Pseudomonadati > Pseudomonadota > Betaproteobacteria > Burkholderiales > Burkholderiaceae > Paraburkholderia > Paraburkholderia sp. GAS82. The sequence goes on along the minus strand of NZ_JBNDLX010000005.1, from coordinate 224,660 downwards.
GTGGTGGCTGCGATTCCGTTGCTCGGCCTGTCGTTCGAGCTGACCGCCGCGGTCGTATGGCGCGGCTTCGTGGCGTTGCCGGGTGGCGTCGTGCCGGTCCTGGTCGTGGTGTTCGGGGTGCCGGCCGTGGTGGCGTATCGCTGGATGCGTCCGGTGTGGGTCGATCTGGTGATGGTCCGCGAACGTGCGATCGATTTCACCGGCGGTCGCTTCAACACCCGGGCACGGGAGTCCTTTAGCACGATCATCGGCCCGCTGGCGCGCACACTCAACGCGCTTGCCGAACGGATGGAACGGCTGATCGCCGCGCAGCGCGAACTGACCAATGGCATCTCGCACGAACTGCGCACGCCGCTTGCACGGGTGCGTTTTGCACTGGAGGTGTTGCGCGAACCGGGCTCCGCCACCGAGTACGAAAGCGCGCTGGCAAGCATCGATCAGGACGTCACTGAACTGGACGAACTGATCGACATGAGCCTCACCTACGCGAGGCTCGAATACAGCTCGCTGCAGTCGAATCTCGAACCAACCGTGCTCGCCTTATGGTTCGACAGTCAGATCAACGACGCGGCCTTGCTCTACACCGATAAGGAAATCGTCTCGCGCGTCGAGATCGACGCAGCGCTGCGTGTCGTGATGGACAAACGCCTGATGTCGTACGCGATGCGCAATCTGCTGCGCAACGCCAGCAAATATGCGCGCAGCCAGATTCTGGTCGGCCTGGCGGTGCGGCACGGCAATGTAGAGATCTTTGTCGAAGACGACGGCGCTGGTGTGCCGGAAAGCGAGCGCGAGCGCATCTTCGACGCCTTCGTGCGGCTCGATCGCCACACCGGCGGATACGGTCTGGGGCTTGCGATCACGCAACAGGTCTTGCGCGCGCACAAAGGCCGCATTGCGGTGACGGACCCATTGACGCTGCCAGGCGCGCGTTTCGAAATCAGTTGGCCGGTGGGTACGGCGCAAGCTGCCGCTTAACGGCCACCTGACTGTTACCGTTCGCTTTCTTCTTTGTACCCATCAATACGTGTGGCCGAGCTGGATGTAGAAGTTGTTGCGCCCACCCGGTGCGAATGCCACACCCAGATAGATCGGTCCAAACGCCGTAGTCGCGCTGGTGAAGAACGTGACGCTGCGTTTTAGCGGTCCTCCGCCGTATTGAATCTCGCCGTCCCACACGTTGCCCGCTTCGAGGCTCATGCCTGCGAACAACGCGTGGAATGGCGATGCGGTGAACGTCGTAAGCTCGTTCATGTACGTGACCTGGCCGTACAGCATCGAGTTGCCAGCCAGTTGATCGGCGGCATACGCGGACAGATGCTGGAAGCCGCCGAGCGTGAAGCCGAACGGATTGACCGGGTTGACGTTCTGGAAGTCCTTGCCGGCCTCGATGCTGGCGTTGAGGCTGTTGCGCCCATAGCTCGCGGCCACCAGCGCTTTGCCATAAGCCTCGGTAAAGCTGTTCTGCGATTGCGCGAAAAGCGAACGTTCGCCGCGCAGCTCCAGGTAATAGCCCTTGCGCGCGAAGAGCGGGTCGTCGAGCTGGTCGATCACGAGACGCGCGCGTGCCGTAAACTCGCGGCCGTAGATGTCGGGATACGCCAGCGTGAGATTGTTATTCTCATCGTAGTACTGCAGATTGTATTGCGGCGACGCGAAGCCGTGCGCGTACGCAACGCCCAGCCGGAAGTCACCGAGGTTCGCAAGCGGCAGGCCGAAGTCGAGACCCGCGCGTTCAGTCTGCTGCTGGTATTGAGTGAGCTTGATGTAAGGGTCGTCCTGATAGATATTCGCGTAGCTGCGCTGAAACTCCACATACGGCGCGACGTAATAGCCAAACGAATCCGAGAGCGGTTGCCGCAGCTCGGCATGCAACGCGAGCATATCGCTGCCCACCGTGCCGTCGATCAACCCCTCCAGTCCCGACGATGTCAGCCACGGCCGACGGTATCCCATATGCAGGCGGAAACCGCCGACGTCCGAAGAACTCGCCGACAGGCCGAGGCCGAACAGCAGGAAGTTGGGTCCCCACGATTTGTCGTGGGCATCGATCACGAGCGTGTTTTCGTCACCGTCGCTGACCAGTTGCTGTGTCACGCTTTCGAAATCGCCCGCCGTAGTGAGGGCCAGCAGATCCTGGTTGAGCGCCTTGGGATCGTAGACGTCGCCGGCATGGACGTGCAGCGCTTCGACGATGCGCCGCTCGGGGATCGGGCCATGCGACTTGACGACGATGCGCGTGATCCGCACCGGCTTCACGACAGGCGTCATATGCGCGGCACGCCACGCCGCGTAATCTTGCGGCGACAGGGCGAGATGCTGCAGCTTCGGTAGTGCTGCGCGAGCAGCGGCTTCGCCGGCTGCGATTGCTTGCGGGGCGTTGGCGAAGTCAGTGAAGCTAAGCGATCCGAGGGATGGCGTGATCAGTACGTCATCCGCATCGAGCTGTTTGCGTTGTTGTGCGACGTTCTGATGAATCAGGATGCCTATCATCTGCTGCATGACGTCGGCGGGCGAGGCGAGCGCGTCGAGCGGACGCAGCGGCGAACCGATATCGACTGCGATCACCACTTGCGCGCCCATGTCGCGCGCGGTTTCGATCGGCAGGTTGCTGACAATGCCACCGTCGACCAGCGTGCGGCCGTCCACCACCGTCGGCGCGAACAGGCCCGGCAGGGCGATGCTGGCGCGGATGGCTTGCGGCAGCGAGCCCTTCTCGAGCACGACCTTCTCGCCTGTTTGCAGATCCGTGGCGATGGCGCGGAACGGAATCGGCAACTGGTTGAATGAGTTATTGGCCGACACCGCCGAGGTCCAGTCCTGCAGCAACGCCTGCAAACGATTGCCTTGCACGAGGCCGGGCGCCAGCCTGAAGCCGTTAGCGTTGAAGCCTAATGCGGGGCTGCCTGCGTAGAGCTCCTCGTCTTCGCGTTGCGACTGGGGCAGATCGGCGCGCTCGACCACATCGAAAGCGATGTCGGCCAGGTTCACCTGGCCGAGGCGGTTTTGCATTTCCTGTGCGGTCATCCCGCTCGCGTACAGGCCGCCGACCACCGAGCCCATGCTGGTGGCGGCGATACAGTCGACCGGAATGCGATTCTCTTCCAGTACCTTTAGCACCCCCAGGTGGGCGTAGCCGCGCGCGCCGCCGCCGGACAGCACAAGGCCGACGGCGGGGCGGCCAGTTGGGCCGCCGTCAGGCGTGCAGGCGGTGTCCGCCGCGCGGGCGGACTTCACGAAGGAGGTAAGGGCGAGCGCCAGCAGTGTGGCGGCGCAAAGCAGTCGGGTGGGGGCATGGCAGAGCCTTGTATATGCCTTCGTTAGTGGTTTTTTTGGGCTCGCCAACGCTGGGATCATGCGCTTCACAACTGTAGGAAAAACCGAGAGATTACATGGTTTTACAGTCGAGTACTGAGGTTCCTGCGGGGGGCGGCGCGCCGGGCGCGCGTTTTTCGTTGTTTCCGCCGTCGAAGCGCTGAATCCAGGGAGCAGCGATTGTCTCCGCTTACTGCGCGGCGGACATCGCCAGTTCGCCTGAATAGCGGGAAGTGAAGAAGAATAGTTGGTTATACGAAGCAGTATTTGACGCCATAAATTTGTTTGACATTGTTTTAACGATTGTTGTCTTGCAATGCTTTTTAACATTGGTCATTATTCTGACCATAACTAACGCTGTTGACGTTTTAGCTTACCCGGTCTCCTTGCGGCTTGCACGGCGAAAAGTTGCCGGTGCGAACCATTTAGGTAGGAATACAGATTAAATAGAACGATCGTACGATGAAGCTTGTAGCAGGGCAACAACTCGGGGATGGTGAAATATGGAAAGGCTCGATGACCTCCTCCTGTTTGCTGAGGTGGTTCAGAAAGCAGGGTTCGCGGCCGCTGCGCGCAGTCTAGGCATGCAGCGTTCCAAGGTGAGCCGCCGCGTGGCAGAACTGGAGCAACGCATGGGTGTGCGTCTGCTCCAGCGCAACACGCGTTGCATATCTCTGACCACCGCCGGCGAACAGATCTATGGTCACGCGCGCAAGCTTGCCGATGAGGCGCGGGCAGCCTTTAGCGTCGCTGCGGAAATGAATGGCGAACCGCGCGGCGTACTGCGCATCACCGCTCCGGCCACGTTTTCGGCAGCGGCCTTGATGCCGGTGATCGCCGAATTTTGCCGCCTGTACCCACAAGTCGACCTGCTGATCGACACGCGCAACTGGGTGCCCGATCTGGTAGCAGAAGGTTTCGACCTCGGGTTTTGTGCGCAGACAGGGCCGCTTGCCGACTCGAGCCTGGTAGCCCGGACCATTGGCGACGTTCCTATGATCATGGCCATCAGCCCGGCCCTGCTGGAGCAGTCCGGGCAACTATCGCATCCCGACCAGTTAGCCGGATTCAGACTGTTCGCGCGTGCAGCGCAGGCTGGCGTGAAAACGCTCCGGTTCCTTCATCCGAAGCATGGCGGGCACGCCATCGAATACACGCCGCACGTGATGACGGGAAGCGTCGCGGTCTTGCAGGCTGGAGTCGTCGCAGGGATCGGCGCGGCCTGTATGCCGCGCCATTTGTGTGAAGATGCGCTGCGTGCGAACCGGTTGGTCGACGCGTTCAAGGTTCAGGCCGGGTGGCAACCGGAACCCGCAACCATGTATGCGATGCTGCCTGCGCGCCGTGGCGCGACCGTATCGACACGTCTGTTTCTGGAGTTTGCCCTTCCCAAACTCGCACTGGCTTTGCGCAACGAACTGGATTCCGTGACCCAAGTCGTGGCGTAACCGGTACACCGCTCCCCCACCGCGCCACCTGGTTTTGCCCCTCTCAAGGCAGCTACAATGCCCTCTGAAATCAGTCGTCCGCTTGCCATGCCGCAGTAAAACGGGTCTGGCCGACTCTCCGGGAATAAAAGCGACGTACCGGCAGTCTGCTAGTTATCGGTTACGGATAGGGGTTACCGCAGGGATTTCACAATGGCCGATCCAATCATCGCCAAGCGGTTCGAGGCGCTGCTATTGCCTCATATGAATTCGGCCTTCAACGTTGCGCGTTGGCTGACCCGTAACGATCAGGACGCCCAGGACGTGGTCCAAGAGGCGTATCTGCGGGCTTTCCGCTATTTCGGCGGATTCCGCGGCGAGGACGCGCGTGCCTGGTTATTGAGCATCGTACGTAACACCTTTTACACGTGGCACCAGCAGAACCGGGATCATGCAGCGGACACCATGGAATTCGAGGAAGAGATGCACAGCCTCGAAGAAAGCAGCGGGGCCGGACGGGACGACAGTCCCGAAGCGGCGCTGATTCGCAGCCAGAGCCAGAAGCGGGTGCACCAGGCGCTGCGCAGCTTGCGTCTGGAATTCCGGGAGGTAGTCGTGCTGCGGGAGCTTGAGGAATTGTCATACAAGGAAATCGCCGCCATCGTGGGTATCCCGATGGGAACCGTGATGTCTCGCCTCGGGCGCGGCCGACAGCAGCTTGCGGCGCTGCTCGCACCGACAGATCAGGAGGCGTGATGGATCACGAACAGGCGTTTGAATTACTGCCGGGCTATATCGACGAGGAACTGAGTTTGTCCGAGGCGCTCGAGTTCGAGCGTCATCTGGCCAGTTGCGAGTTATGCACGCAGGCCTATGAGCAGCAGCGTCAGGTCAGCGCGCGACTACGGGAATCGGACATGCGAATGGACGCACCACCGGAACTGGTGCGCCGCATCCAGGCTTCGCTGCCGGTGCGCCGCTCCGTATGGCAACGGCTGGGCGAACGCTTCGGCGGGCGTGGTGTTTTCGGCGGTGCATTCGGCGTTGCGGGAGGCGGCAATGGTGGCGCCAAGGCGCTTGGCTGGGCGCCGCTCGGTGCGATGGTGGTGAGTCTGGTCGCATTGACGTGGAGTGCCGGGCTGTACTACACCATGCCGTCCGGCGATACGCGTCTGACCGAAGAACTGGTGGACAGCCATGTCCGGTCGCTGCAGTTCGATCATCTTTATGATGTGATCTCGACCGATCGGCACACCGTCAAACCGTGGTTCGACGGCAAGATCGACTTTGCGCCACCGGTGGTGGACCTCGCGCAGCAGGGGTATCCGCTGGTGGGCGGCCGGCTCGATTATCTGAACGGACGCTCGGTCGCTGTGATGGTCTATCGCTACAAGTTGCACCCGATCAATCTGTATGTCTGGCCGGGTAACGATGCGGGCGCGACACCGCATATCTACGAGCGGCAGGGCTATCACCTCGCGCACTGGAGTGCCGCGGGAATGAACTACTGGGCCGTTACCGATGCGGGCGACGCCGAACTCAACGGTTTCATTACCGATCTGCGCGCACATTCCGCTTCCTGACGAGGCCGCTAAAAAAATAGTGGCGAGTCGTGGAATAAGACGTACCCCGCTGCAGTCTCCTCATTGAATCCAGTCAGGACGACCGTCGGATGATCCGGCGGTTCGTCTCCTGAACTTTAATCGTGAGGTGACCATGTCAATAGATCTTCCATCCGATCCGTCGCGCCGTGGCGCGTTGAAGTGCCTGGCCTTCGGGGGCGTGGGTACGCTGTTTGTACTGGCTGGCGGTATCCTGACGCCCGTTGAGCTCGCGCTTGCCGCCAGTACCAAGGATTCCTCAGCGGTTTCCGGCGTGCCGCTATTCCTGCAGATCAGCGACACGCATATCGGCTTCAACAAGGAAGCCAATCCGGACGTAGCGGGCACGCTCAAGCAGACCATCGAGTTCGTCAATGCCATGCCGGTCAAGCCGGCGCTGACGATTCACACGGGCGACATCACGCATCTTTCGAAGCCGGAGCAGTTCGACCTCGCGGCCCAGTTGATGTCAGGTCTGAATATCACCGAGTTGCATACGGTGCCCGGCGAGCATGACGTGACGGACGGACCGGGCACCGAATACTTCAAGCGCTTTGGCCAGGCCTCCGACAACAAAGGCTATTACAGCTTTGACCATAACGGCGTGCATTTCATCGCTCTCGTCAACGTGATGCACTTCAAGCCGAACGGTCTGGGAGGACTCGGGGACGACCAGCTTGCCTGGCTCGAAAACGACCTGAAGGGGCGTTCTTCCAGCACGCCGATCGTCGTGTTCGCGCATATGCCGCTGTGGACGATCTATGAGCCGTGGGGCTGGGGAACCGGCGATGCCGGGCAGGCCATGAGTTATCTGAAGCGATTCGGCTCGGTCACAGTGCTGAATGGTCATATCCACCAGATTGTGTCGAAAGTGGAGGGGAACATTACTTTCCATACCGCACGCTCGACAGCATACCCGCAACCTACCGCGGGCGAGGGGCCCGGACCCATGCCTTTGACCGTGGCGAGTGATCAGCTTCCGCACATGCTGGGCGTGACGAGCATCAAGATCACGCATCATCCGCTCAAGGCCAGCCTGGACGACGTCACGCTTGTCTAAACTCATCCACCGATACTGATATCAAGGACGAAATCATGATAAGGAATACTATTCAAGTATCACTGGCTGTGTTGCTCGGGGCGATCCTGCTACTGGCTGTGTCCGCCGGATTTTCTGCCACTCAAGCGGAGGAGTCGAATGCCGTGGTGATCAAGAACTTCATGTTCTCGCCGATGGCGCTCACCATCAAGACCGGCACGACGGTAACCTGGAAAAATCTCGACGGCGAACCGCACACCGTGGTCAACGATGCCGGGCTGTTCCGCTCCGCCGCGCTCGATCAGAACGACACCTACCAGTTCAAGTTCGATAAGCCCGGGGTGTATCAGATCTTTTGCGGCATCCACCCCAACATGAAGGCGACTATTACTGTTCAGTAAGCGCGGGCAAGCGGTGCTGTGATGCGCCGCGGCTCGGCTTCAAACCTTCCACATCGGATATTCCCTTAGAATCCCTCTTTACCCTCCAGCACTGGTCAAAAAGCGTCGATAACACAGAGATGCGGCGGAACTGGGAGCGATGGTGAAAACATCGCGCGGTCCGCCGCGGTTTCGATCGCCAACGTCGTTGCGGTAAGGGATGCTGGCGCTCAAGCCAATAGTCCAGCCGGGCAAAGCAGGGAAAGCACAGTGGAATTACGACACCTGAAGTACTTTATGGCGGTCGCTGAAAACCAGAGTTTCCGCATGGCCGCCGAGCGTATCAACATCACGCAGCCGGCGATTACCCGTCAGATTCACGACCTGGAGGAACTGCTGGGCGCGCGGCTGTTCGACCGGACGCCGCAGGGTGTCCGGCTCACGGCGGCGGGCGAGCTATTTTTGCCCGAAGTTCGCAAGTCGCTCGGCATCCTCGAATCGGCGGCGCGTGCAGTCAAACTCGTTGCTTCCGGATTGCGGGGCACTTTGCGGCTTGGGGTCGTCGAGAATGCGAGCTGGGACGGTTTCGTGCCGGACGCGTTTAATCGCTTTCAGCGCGAAGCACCGGAGGTGAGCCTCCATGTAGCACCGCTCAATACGCCGGAGCAGGTAGACGAGATCCTCGCCGGTACGCTCGACGGCGGCTTCATCTATTCCTATGGGGAGCTTCCTCGCGAACTCCGGCTGGTGCAGCTCGCCGTCAATGACGTGGTGGCCGCGGTCCCCCGAAGCTGGAATCTTCCGGATAACCAGGCAATCTCGGCACGAGACCTGAACGGTCGACCGATGATCTGCTTTCCCCGACAAACCTATCCCTCGTATTACGACAGACTGCTCGGTGCCTGCGACGATCTTGATCTGACGTTGAACGTGGTGCAGGAGGTACCGACCGAAGCCGCGATTCTTTCGCTGGTGTCAGCAGGCATCGGCGCGGCAATTGTCAATTCAGCGAATCTGGGGCGTCCGCCGGCGCGCACGCAGTTTCTGCGCTTCACCGATCTATCAATCCGGATGCCACTGGCGTTCGCCTATATCGACACGAACCCGAACGCTGCATTGCAGCGCCTTCTACGCGTGTTTGACGCGACTCTGCAGGCTGGCGAAAGCGATTAGGTCCGTTGATTATAAAAAACGCCATGTAAAGCCGCTGCCTGCGTGCGTCACCTCACCTGCCGATGTGCCGGAGAAATGCGGGGTGAACACCGTAGCGCCCGTGTCGGCTGCCCGCTCCAACACCCACTCGCGCGATGCGTTCGCGCGTGACTTGTCGGCGCAGAACATCGAACTCCAGGCGGGTCGGTAGACCTGGATTGCGTGATGCCATACATCGCCGCTAAAGAGCGCGTGCGCACCTGCCGATTCAAGCTCGATCGACATATGTCCCGCGCTGTGCCCTGGAGTCGAATGAAAGCGGATGCCCGGCAGATACTGTCCACCCTGCGGGCCAATCTCCTCTGCAAGGCCTGCCTCGATTACCGGCAATACGCTGTCATCGAAAACCATCCGCCGGCTTGCGCCAGCTGCCGTGTCGAAGTGTTGGCGCTCTGCGCTCGAGAACACGTAGCGCGCGTTCGGAAAGGTCGGTACCCAGCGGCCATCATTGAGCCGAGTGTTCCAGCCGACGTGGTCCACATGCAAGTGGGTAAGAAGTACGAAATCGACTTCATCGGGTGTGACGCCAGCGCGCGCCAGCCGCTCGAGGTAAGGCGTATTCAGTTGATGAAAGAGGGCGCTAAACGGACGGTTTTTGTGATTGCCGCTGGCCGTGTCGATCAGAATGACTTTGCCGCCTACCCGAACTACCCATGTGTTGACGCTCAGAATGAAGTGTTCCGCCGTAGCGTCAATGTGCCCGTCTTTGAGCCACGTACCATGCTCCTCGATCACCGCAGGGTCGAAATCGGCGAATAGCGTTTGGGCCTTGAAAGGAAAGCTTTGCTCGAGGACGCGGGTAATCGTCGCATCGCCAACGCGGTAGATCTTCGATGGTTCATCCATGCCGTGCCTCCGAGCGGGATTCAATAGGGTTGCAGAGCATCGCAAACGCACCGGCGAGCGCGATGACGACAATCGTCAGCATTCCCGCCTGCATGCCGCCAGTCAATGTTTTAACGTAACCGATGATGATCGGGCTGGCGAAGCCGCCAAGCGCGCCGCAGATGTTGATGAAGGCAATGCCTCCCGCCGCCGCTGCGCTGCCCAGGTAGCCCGCTGGCAGTGCCCAGAGTACCGTATATGAAGCCCAAAGCATGGCAGTGGAGAGTGTGATGGCAGGTAACGCTATTCCGAGTTGATGCGGATACAAACCCGCGACGGCAAGGGCGACGGCTCCCACGATGCTGGCAATGGCGCTATGGCGACGGCGCTCGTTACGACGATCGGAACTGCGGCACAGCCAACCCATCGCCGCAATCGCGGCGACGTAGGGAATGGACGACCACAGGCCGATCTCCATCGTGCTGGCAACACCCGCGGTCTTCAGAATGGTCGGTAACCAGAAGCTCACCGTATAGATTCCGGCGATCACGCAAAAGTTGCTGAACGCGAGTGCGAGTACCTTGGGATCGGCTACAACGCTTCGCAGCGAGTGATGCCGTGCTTCGCTCGCCGCACGCCTGATGCGTTGCGCAGCGAGATCGGCGTCGAGCAGTGCTTTCTCCTCATCGGACAACCAGCGTGCCTGCTGCGGGCGATCATCGAGAAAGAAAAACGCCATCACGCCCAGTATGCAACACGGCAGACCTTCGACGATGAACATCCATTGCCAGCCTGCGAGGCCACCGGCACCTGCCAGCGACGTCATGGCCCAACTCGACAAGGGGCCGCCAATCACACCGCCAATCGGACCGGCCCACATCACGACGGCCATCGCACGTGCGGTACGCGTTGGCGCGTACCAGTACGTCAGATACAGCACCATCCCAGGCGCGAAACCGGCCTCGAAGACACCAAGCAGGAAGCGTAGCGCGTAAAACGCGTGGACGTCGCGCACCAACAGCATCAACGCGGAGGTCAGCCCCCACAGCACCATGATGCGCGATAACGTCTTGCGTGCGCCGATCTTCGGCAGAAGCAGATTGCTCGGAATTTCGAACAGCACGTAGCCGATGAAGAAGATGCCCGCAGCGACCCCGTAAGCGGCATCGGAAAACGCGAGCTGATTCTGCATCTGCAATTTCGCAAAGCCGATATTGATGCGATCGAGATATGCGAGCATGTAGCACAGCGTCAGAAACGGCAGCAGACGCCATGTGATCTTGCGATAGAGTGCATCGCGCCCGTCGGCGATAGTGGCTACAAGGATTGCGGACATGGCCGTCTCCGTGGTCAATGCGTGTGGCCGCCGGAAACGTCGTCGCTTGCTACGAGCGCGACGCAGTCGCCAGGTTCGACGCTCGCAAACGAACGGACAATGACGACCAGTCCCGCGGCGTCGAACCTCAGTTCGACGGGGGCCGCCCACGGCGCGTGCGGAACGAAGATGCGCCCGGCCAGGTCGCCGGCCTTTACCTGGTCGCCGAGCTTGAATGCCGGTTCGAAAATGCCGCGCGTGTCCGCAAAAACGTAATGCTTTTTGCCGTCGACGCGCAGCCAACGGGTGTCGTAACGCGGCGGGGGCAGCGAGTTGTCCGGGCAGATACCGAGCGTCGCCAGCACGCGCTGCACACCCTCTTCGACGATCGCAAGGCCGGACGGATTCAACGTCGCATAGCCACCGAATTCGCCGCACAGAAACAGCTTGCCGTGCCGCTCGATGGCAGCTCCATAGGTGCGGTCCTCGCCGAGCAGATCCATCACCATTGCATGGGGCGCAGCAAACGCGTCGACAATGCGCCGGTATTCGCGACGCCGCTCGGCATCGGCAGGCGGCGCCACCAGTAGCGTCGGTAAGTGATCGAACGAGGCTCCGCCTGCATGAATGTCGAACACGAAGTCGGCGCGCGGAAACAGTTCGGTATCCACATAATGAGCGATCATCTCCGTGACGGAGCCGTCGCGACGGCCCGGGAAAATGCGGTTCATGTTGGCGCCATCGATTGGCGAGGTCCGTCGTCCAGCGAGAAACGCTGGGAAATTCAAGCCCGGTACGATGATAAGACGGCCGTTGATCTGCATCGAAGGCAGGCGCTGCAACAGTTTCATCAGCGCAATAGGGCCTTCGTATTCGTCGCCGTGATTGCCGCCAGTGAGCAACGCAGTGGGCCCGTTGCCGTGCTTGAGGACAGCGATCGGGATGGGGATGTGTCCGTAGCCGGATCGGTCCACGGAATGGGGCACATCTAACGTGCCCGTCTGAAAGCCCTCTTGCTCAAAATCGATGTCCGTTGAAATGCGGGAACGGTCGTTTGCCATCGTTCGTCTCCTGAATGTTTGCCTGCCGCGCAGGTCCGGTTGCCGCGGCAATGTGCTTACTATCGGAAATCGAGAGGCTTTATGCCAATGCCGATGACTGGCTGGCGCGATGCCCCGGCGGCATCGGTCCCGGGTATTCGAAAAATCATCAAAACCCTTGACACCGTGAATTTGACTTCTTAAATTCGCTACCACTGAGCCGTCGTGTTGTCCGGCGGCTCCACGGCAACGTTGCCGTGCTACACATGAAAGGCTATGCAGCCCCCGAACTTGCGTCCAACGCTGGTTCGGGGGCTTTTTGCTTTGGGAGACCGATTCGTGACATTGCAGCAAACCCCCGCAGAACGTGGCTTGGACGGCTTCGTAATTGCATGCATTCAGATGGAGCCACATGTCGGCGCCAAGCGCGATAACGTGGCGCGTTCGATTCGTCATATCGAATCCGCAGCCAGGAGCGGCGCATCGCTGGTGGTGTTGCCCGAACTGGCAAATAGCGGTTATGTCTTTGCCGATCGGGACGAGGCGTTTTCGCTAGCCGAGGAGTTGCCGAACGGAGAGACCACCCAGATCTTTACAGAAGCGGCGCAACGACTCGGCATTCACATCGTTGCCGGAATCGCCGAACGGGCAGGCGAGCGTCTGTACAACTCGGCCATCTTCACCGGGCCGTCCGGGCCGATTGGCGTCTACCGGAAACTGCATCTCTGGGGCGACGAAAAGCGCTTTTTCGAACCGGGCGACCTCGGCGTTCCCGTCTTCGATACCCCGTTGGGGAGAATTGCGATTGCGATCTGCTACGACGGCTGGTTTCCCGAGACATACCGGCTCGCGGCCACGCAAGGCGCGGACCTCGTCTGCGTACCGACGAACTGGGTGCCGATGCCTGCACAACCAGACGACCGCCCCGCGATGGCGACGACGCTCGCCATGGCGGCGGCGCATAGCAACGGTCTCGCGATTGCCTGCGCGAACCGGATTGGGACCGAACGTGGTCAGCCTTTCATCGGCCAGAGCCTGATTGTCGGAGGCGATGGGTGGCCTTTGGCGGGGCCGGCCAGCAGCGACCAGGAAGAACTGCTCTACGCCGCAATTGATCTGAAGCGCACGCGAGCCCAGCGCACGCTTAGCGCCTCCAATCACGTCCTGCGCGATCGCCGGGCCGACGTCTATGACCCGATGCTTGGCACAGGCTGGCCATCCTCAAGCGCGTGAGACATCGGACAGTGCACTCCTGCTCCTCCCAAACCAGCAATACCACTACCACTACGACCACCTCTACGAAGGAAACGCCATGAGTCAGTTCAAGAAGCAGTTTCTGGTTGGCATCATCGCGGCAACCGCCGCAGCGGGCGCATGCACGAACGTGCTGGCCGCCGACCCCATCAAGATCGGGGTTGCGGTCGGACTGTCCGGCGCAAATAGCGTGGTAGCGCCCGCGGTCGTGCAGTCCTCGCAGCTTGCGGTCGAGCAGATTAACGCCGCTGGCGGTATCCTGGGTCGCCAGGTGCAACTGGAGATTACCGATGACGCGTCTGGCGCAGTTGGCGCACAGAAGGCCTACGACACGCTGGTTTTCCAGAACAATGTTGACGCAATCATCTCAATGGAAACGAGTGCGGCGCGCAATGCGGCGTTACCTATCGTAGCGCGCGGCAAGAAGCCGTTCATCTATACCTCGTTCTATGAAGGCCGCTCATGCAGCCCGTGGATGTACGTCAATGGTTGGGTGCCGGAACAGCAGGTGGCGCCGGTCGTCGACTACTTCGTAAAGAACAAGGGCGCCAAAACGTTTTATCTGGTCGGTAACGATTATGCGTTCGGCCGGGGAATGCTGGAGTTCACCAAAAAGTACATCGAGCAGCACGGTGGCAAGGTGGTCGGCGAAGAGTATCTGCCGATCGACGGCACGGACTGGACGCCGATACTCTCGAAGATCCGCTCCGCGCATCCCGATGCGCTGATCAGCGCGACGGCCGGCGGCGCGCCGAACGTCTCGCTGGCGAAGCAGATCAAGGGGGCGGGGCTGACGTTGCCGTACGGTAATCTCGCCATCGACGAAGGGACCGCGAAAAGCATGGGCGATGCCGCTACGGGCACTTACATGTCGGCGTCCTATCTGACGAGTATCGACAACGCTGGCAACAAGGCGTTTCTCACGGCCATGGACAAGCGCTTCGGCAAAGACCTCAAGACTCCAAACGAATTGTCCGAACCTCAATACGAGGCCTTCTTCCTTTACAAGGCCGCAGTCGAGAAGGCCGGTTCGACCGATTCCTCAAAGGTCATCAAGGCACTGGATCAGGTGTCGTTCGACGGACCCCGCGGCCCTGTAACGATGGACAAGAGCCGTCATACACCGCTTGCCATGCGCCTGGGACAGATTCAGGCCGACGGTTCCGTGAAAATCCTGCAATCCTTTCCTGATGTAGATCCGGGTGCACAGTGTCCCAACATCAAGTGAACGCCGGGCGGATGTGACTGGAGACAACAATGGTCCTCGCATTGGATATTTTGACGACTGCCGCCGTGCTGTTCATCGTCACGGCGGGCTTAATGGTGATTTTCGGCGTGATGAAGATCGTCAACTTTGCCCACGGGGCATTGCTGACCATGGGTGCGTACTCGAGCTTCGTCGTGACGCAGTTGAAGCTCAACTCTTGGCTCAGCGTGCCGTTGGCGATCGTGGTGGGTACCGCTGTCGGGATGCTGGTGGAGCAGGTGATCGTGCGCCCGCTCTACAAACGCCCGCTTGACGCAATCCTCGCTACATGGGGCCTCGGAATCGTGATTGGGCAACTGATCGTGATGGCCTTTGGCCGGGAGGTCCAGTTTGTGGAAACGCCCTTGAAGGGGGCGATTTCGATTGCCGGCACCGACTATTCCGCCTATCGCCTCCTGCTGATTCCGGTCGCTCTGGTCCTGTGCGCGCTGATGACAGGCCTGCTTGCCGGCACGCGCTTTGGCGTCAAGACCCGCGCAGTCATCATGAACGAGGATCTGGCACGAGGGCTCGGTATTCACTCGGGTCGCATCCGCTTTATCACGTTTAGTCTCGGCGCCGCTTTGGGCTCGCTGGCCGGCACGCTGATTACGCCGCTGTCGAGCGTCGATCCCGACATGGGACTTGTCTGGCTGGTAAGCGCCTTCATGCTGGTCATGGTGTCAGGGTACTCGATGCTTAGCCTGCTGATTACGTGCCTGGTATTCGGAGCGTGTCAGGTGCTTGTCAGTACGTTTGTCAGTCCTGTGCTGGGCGGCCTGACCATTGCCGTGCTGGCCGCGCTTACGCTGCGCATTCGTCCGAAGGGGTTCTCCCATGGTTAAGCTCGATGCGGCGGCCAATCACCCGGACAATAGCGCCGCGTCGACCGGGACGCTTGCGGCTAAACGGCGCCGACCTCGTGGGCGCGGCATCGTTCTGTGCGGTGCGTGCGCTCTTCTATTGCTGGCTGTAGGTCCGTTCGTGTTCGGCACGTATTTGCTGAACATCCTGATTCAGGCATTCTTCTTTTCGATAGCCGCCGTCACGGTGGATATCCTCTGGGGCTACACGGGTTATCTAACGTTCGGACAGGCTGCTTTTTTCGGTCTCGGCGCATACGCAGCTGGGCTGGTCTTTACTCACGGTGGCTTCTCGATTGGTTATGTCGTACTGGCGTTGGGGGCGGCTATCGTCGTGGCTGCGGCCGTCGCGCTCGTGCTGGGCTGGCTTTCGTTGTATCGCGGTGCTTCGCCGTTTTTCGCTACCGTGATGTCGCTGGTCTTGCCGATCGTACTCAGCCAGTTGCTGCTGTCAGGTGGCGAGTGGACGGGATCGAGTTCCGGGCTCACCGGCTACGAGACTTTCGATCTCTCATTGCCGGCCTGGTACTGGATCGCCGGAGCGGCCTTGCTGAGCGTCGCAACGCTGACCTGGATATTCGTGCGCAGCGACGGCGGCCGCGTGCTGGCAGCGATCCGTGATAACGAGTCGCGCTGCTCGTACCTCGGGATCAATACGTCGCTGCTCAAGATCGCTCTACTGGTGGTGGCCGCGATTATCGCCAGTCTTGCAGGCTTTGGTTATGGATCCTTTAGCGGGGTTGTCGCACCGGAGTTGACCGGATTTGTGCTGGGTACCCAGATGATCATCTGGGTCGCGCTTGGCGGCAGGGGAACGCTGTGGGGGCCGGTTATCGGTGCTCTCCTGATCAACGTCGGCACAGCGTATCTGAGCAGCAGCATGCCGTTTGCGTGGCAACTTATTCTCGGAGCCGCGTTTGTGGCGGTGATCGTACTGTTGCCGCAAGGGCTGGTGCCAGCGCTTCTGAAACCGTTGCTTAGGCTTGCTGACAACGTTGCTGAACCGGAGGTCGTCGAGCGCGCTGTTAAAGCGGAACGGCAGCAGACCCTGTCCGAACCCATGCTGCAATTGAACGGAGTTGCCAAACACTTTGGCAGCCTCAAGGTGCTGCAGGGCATTGACCTTGAGGCTAACGCGGGTGAACTGGTCGGCCTCATCGGTCCTAATGGAGCCGGAAAGACGACGCTGATGCGTTGTATGAGCGACGGTGCCGAACGCTCTGCAGGGACAGTCGTGCTGTGCGGCAACGATATCCGGCAACTGGCGCCGGAGCGGTGCGTGCATTTCGGATTGGGACGCAAGTTCCAGAACGCAAATGTGTTCGAGAGCCTGACGGTGGCGGAATGTTTGAGGATCGCGAGCGCGATCGTCGAACGGCCTTCGCTCATCCGGCGCTCGGCGACCCTCGCTTTACCGCCGTATGCGATCGAGGTTGTCCGTACCACTGGACTCGACCGGAAGTTGAGCGCGGTCGCAAAGGATCTGTCGCACGGCGAACAGCAGGCACTGGAGTTGGCAATGGTGCTCGCGTTGGAACCACGGATCGTGCTGCTCGATGAGCCCACCGCCGGGTTGACCAAGACGGAGCGCACGCAGATCGGCGACGTGCTGGCCGCATTGGCTCACCGGTATCAGCTTTGCTGTCTGCTGGTGGAGCACGACCTGGACTTCGTTGCAGAGGTTGCCACTCGCATCGTCGTCCTGCATCAAGGGCGCATTGTGATGCAAGGCTCCTTCGACGAGGTGGTCAATTCGGAACTGGTCAAGACAATCTATGCCGGGACGGCGCAGGGTACGGGACCGGTCAGCGATGGTATGCACGGGGAGGCGTCATGAGCCAGAACGCGCTGGAACTCCGGGACGTGACAAGTGGATACCGGAGCTCAGTGGTACTTCGCAAGCTATCGATGACCGTCGCCAATGGCGAAGCTCTCGCGCTGCTCGGCAAGAACGGCATGGGCAAGACCACGCTGCTCAAGACGATCATGGGCTATCTGCCGAAGAAGACGGGCGCAATCAGCGTACGCGGGCAAGACATCACCCGCATGGCGCCCCATCGGATTGCACGCGCAGGCATCGCCTATGCGCCGCAGGAACACGCCTTGTTTCAGGATCTCAGCATTCGTGACAACCTGCGCATCGGGCTTGAGAAGGCATCGGCGTTCGAGGAGCGATTTGCGCAGATCGAACCGGTTTTCCCGGTGTTCACGAGCCGGCTGAAGCAGTTCGCGGGCACGCTTTCCGGCGGCGAACAGAAAATGTTGCTGGTTGCCCGCGCGCTTATGATGCGCCCGTCGATCATTCTTCTCGATGAAATCACAGAAGGGCTGCAGCCGACTGTGATCGACCGCCTGGCCGACGCGTTGCTATGGGAACGCAGGCAGCACGGCACGACGCTGCTGCTGATCGAGCAGAACGTGCCTTTCGCATTGAAAGTCGCCGACCGCTATGCGGTGCTGAAGCAAGGCGAAATCATCGACGACGGAAACGCGAAGGATGAGACCGCGGCGGCATCGATCTTCGAACACCTGCGCGTCTGACACGGCACATTTTCTGAGGCATCATGAGTGCTATGGAAGCAAACCGCTGCTCGACCGGCTAAAGTAATACAAGGAGGAACCGAATGCCGACGAACTCGCGACACCCAGACGCCTCGCCATCGGCCGACGCTGGTTGGCGCATCGGCGTGCTGTATTCCCGCACGGGCGTTACCGCTGCGACGGAATCGGAGCATTTCTTCGGCACCGCATTGGCGATCGAAGAGGTCAACGCCGCAGGCGGCGTCGACGGGCGCCTGCTGGACCCTGTCGTGTACGACCCAAAGAGCGATCCGGATGAATATCGCCGGCTGGCCACCCGGATGCTGCAGGAGGACGACGTCACGGTGATTTTCGGCTGTTCGACGTCGTCGAGCCGAAAGGCGGTGCTGCCGGTAATCGAGCGCAACAATGCGCTGCTTTGGTATTGCTCCATCTACGAAGGCTTCGAGTATTCGCCGAATGTGATCTATACCGGCGCCGTGCCGAACCAGAACAGCATGCAGCTAGCCGCCTATCTGCTGCGCAATCACGGCCGCCGCTTCTTCCTCGTGGGCACCGACTACGTCTATCCCCGCGAGTCGAACCGGATCATGCGGGATATGGTCGAGCAGCACGGCGGTGAAATCGTTGAGGAAATCTATCTACCTAGCGACGCAGATCCGGCGGCGCTGAAAGAGGTCGTGCAACAGATCAAGGCGGTCGGACCCGACGTGGTGTTCTCCACCGTGATCGGCCGCAGTGCGCGGAATTTTTATCAGTTGTACCGCGAGCACGGTATCGATCCGGCGCAGATTCCGATCGCCAGCCTGACAATGGCGGAAGGCGAAACGCGGATGATCGGCCCTGAACTGTGCGGCAGTCACATCATCTCCGCGAGCTATGTCAACACGCTCAACTATGCAGGCAACAGGCGTTTCCTGAATTTGTGGCATGCGCGTTTCGGAGATCAACCCGCCAGCTTGTGGTCGGAGATGGCCTACAACCAGGTTCATCTCTTTGCGCTAGCGTTGGCTCGCACCCGAAGCCTCGACACTGCAAGACTGGTGGAGGCGATCCACGAGGTCGAATTCGATTCGCCTGAGGGTGTGCTGAAAATCGATCCGGAGAACAACCACGCCATCCTGACTCCGCGCATTGCGGTGTGCCGGCCGGACGGCTCGTTCGACATCGTCTGGGAGGGGCGCAGCCCGATCAAGCCGGATCCCTATCTGACGTCGTACGGCTTCGCCGAATTCTGGCTCGACGGAGAACGGGCATGAGTACGGGGGCTCGTCGGCTATTTGACGATTTGCGGACGTTGCGCGTCCTCGTGATTCACCCGCCCGGCGACGATCGCAGCGTTCTCGAGGAGCAATTGCGGCGGATCGGTTGCCCTGTTCGCGTGCTATGGCCGTTTCCGTCTCAACTTCCTGCGGATGTCGACGCGATATTTTTTCTCGTCGGCCCTGAGACGCGAAGTGCAGGAAACTGGTGCGCGGCCGATACCGAGGCGACGCTAATTGCGTTGTCCGACTACGAGAATCCCACCGCGCTCAAGATGCTGCTGGATACGCAGGCACACGGCGTGATCACCAAACCGTACCGCTCCACCGGTATTCTCAGTACGCTGGTGCTTGCGCGCGCATCGTCCGGTTACCAACAGCGGTTGCACAACAAGATCAGCAAGCTTGAAGAGGCGATCAAGGCGCGACGCCATATCGAACGCGCGATTCGCATTCTGATGGAGGCGCACCGGTTAAGCGAAAGCGAGGCGTACGAGCATATGCGTTCGCGGGCGACGGGACTCAGGGTGACGGTAGGGGAGATCGCCACGATGGTGATCGATGCGCATGAGGCGATGGAGAAGCTTGGGCTGGGGAAGGGAACGGCGTTTTGAGCTGGCGTCGTTCGCCATTCAAGCCCCACCTACCTCAATGTCCGTCGGACTTCCCCCAGACGATCGCTTCCGGATGACGCTCTAGATAATCGGAGAGGGCATTGAGCGAGACAAGCGTGCGGCGCAATTCGGTCAACGCCTCGTGAACGTCGGACTGCATTGGAGAGTCCTGCTGCAGCGTGGCATTGGCCGCATTGAACGACTGCGTGGCTGCCGTGAGCGTGGTGCGAGCCTGCGGGATCAGTTCCGTGTTGACCTGCTGAAACAGGGTATTCGCGTTCACGAGCGCCTTGTTCAGATTGTTGCCAAGCTGATCGAAGGGCACGCGGTCCAGCTTGCTCACTATGCTGGCGAGCTGGTCCTGAAGCTCGTCGAGCGTACTGGGTACGGTGGGGAGTTCGACCGGGCTGCGCCGGGTGTCGATGCTGGCAGCCGATACATGCGGGAAAAAGTCTAACGCCACATAGCGCTGGCCGGTCAGGACGCTCCCCATGCGCAATTGTCCACGCAGACCTCGGGCAACCATTTGACGCAGCAGCGCCCTGCCGGCTTCGCTATCGCCCTTTCCGATCGCTTCCCGGTAGCGTTGGCCGAGCCGGTAGGGGTACAGATTGAGTGCTACCACCATGTCGAAGCTACCACGCGACCGGTTGAAGTCGACGTCGATCGCGCTCACCCGGCCCAGCTCGACGCCGTGAAAGTCGACCGGTGCGCCGACCGACAGCCCACGCACCGATTGCGTGAACCGCAGACTCACGGCTGCGGCCGGTCCGTCGTCGGCCCGATGTATCGCGTCCTCGCGGTTGGCAGCAAGATCAAATGCGGTGCCATCAGCAGATTGCGGCTGGGCAACCTGTGATCGGGGCAAATCGAAAACGACGCCTCCTGAGAGGATCGTCGCCACCGACTGGGTGTCGAGTTTCAAACCGTTGGAATCGAGGCGCAAGTCGATTCCGCTCGCATGCCACCATTGCGTGGCGGCAGTAACGTATCGATCGTATGGCGCTTTCACGAAGACATCGATGTCGACCTGGGCGCCGTCTCCGGCTAGAGCGTAGCCGATCACCTGTCCAACCTGTACGTGCCGGAAATAGACTGGCGCGCCCACATTGAGCGATCCAAGTGATTCGGTATGCAGAACGAATCTCCGGCCGTCCTGGCCGCTAGTCAGTAAAGGGGGTGTTTCCAGACCGGCGAATTCTTTGCATCGTCTTGAAGAACTGCCAACATCGGCGGCGATATAAGGACCCGAGATAACCGTCGCCAGCCCGGAAATACCGCCTGTGTCTATCCGCGGACGGACGACCCAGAAGCGAGTGCCGCAAGTTGCGAACCGACGGGCTGAGGCATCAAGTTGCACGGCTGCGAGCACATGTGTGCGGTCGTTTGAGAGTTGCAGTCCCGTCAGTTTGCCTATTTCGACATCCCTGTAACGCACACGGGTTTTGCCAACCTCGAGCCCTTCGGCGGTGAGGAAGCTGACGTCGACCTCGGGACCCTGTTGCATGAGCCGAGGAACAAGGAGCGCCAGACAAAGCAAAGCAGCGGCAAGCGGGACGAGCCACACGGCCGAAGGTAACGGACCACTTCGCATCAGAAGCCAACAACCAGCGTGATATAGACGAGTGACGCGAAGATCCCGGCCAACGTGCCTAACACGTCTCTGGAAGCTACGCCGCGGGTGAAATGAACCGGAATGCCTACCACCAGGTACGCGATCGAGAACACGATCGCGACCATCAAGGGCGGAGGCGCTAGTGACACAACAGCGTTGGCAAATGCGCGCATGCACGGACCTCGTAAAGGAGCGGTGCAACCGGGTTTCGACTACGGCGAGTTCCGATGACCCGTATTTCCGGCGGGGGGCGCGCGTCGAGAGCCCGCCGCACCACGCTCGCTTTTGCGACTTTCAAGCCGTTAATTGAGTTGCGCCACCAGCGCATCAGCACCCTTGTCGAGACCGGTTTTTGCCGCACCGAGCGAACCGAAGGCTGCCGGCAGATTCATGGCGTTTGGATACTGCTTCGAAACGTATGCTTTCAGCAGATGACCGCTTTCGCTGTCATAGACTTCAACTGCGTAGGAAACCGAACCACTGAATGCGCCTTGACCACCGCGGACTGCCTGCACTCCGTTATAGAGATTGCCTGCAAGGTCGAAATGCATGGCCTGTCCGACGAGCAACGTCGTTTTTTCGGCACCGGTCAGCGTCAGCTTGACCCGCAGGGTGTGAGGGCTGGCCTGATTCGCGGCCTCGAATCGCCTGGTCAGTTTCTCCGCGAATGTCTTTGCCATGTAGTCGGCGAGCGCTGTCTTGTCGGCGTCTTTCATGTCGCCAAACTGGTTATCGCTGCCTTGATACACGATGACAGGATCGAGCATTACTTGCGTGTAGCGCGACCAGGTCACCGGGGATGTGTACCGGTAGGGAATCTTGACCGAATCGTCATCCCGGTTGCGCTGCAATTGTGACGAAGAGGCGATGCCGTTGTAGGCGACCGGCTGCACGCTGGCGCATGCCGCGAGAGTCAGCGCCGCTGTGACAGTGAAAAGAAGCGGGACGAATTTGTGCTTGAACATGCTGTGTTCCTGAAAAGGCAGGTTGGGCGCCGACTGGCGTTTGGTTGGGGCGAGAGCCGATGTGGCCGCAGAGTACCATCGCCTTTATTAAATGTAAACCGTCTATCCGGTTTGTTTAGGGTGTAACTGAGAGCGTACAATTCCACCGCTCGCACGAGCGCCTGCTGGGCGGGGCCTCGCGGGACGGCTCACTGAGATTGAGTTACTGCACCGGATTACTTGCCAGACCTGTTCGTGACGCGGCGACCTTAGGGGCATGCCGAATCGTCGCGACGCCATCAGATTTGAAAATGGACAACCAGACCCGTTCGGAGATTTCCCGCAAGAAAGCGATTGAAGCCGCGCTGACCATTCTTAGCCGTGATGGCGTGGGCGGACTGACATTCGATTCGTTGTCACGCGAAAGTGGTATCAGCAAAGGTGGATTGCTGCATCAGTTCCGTACGAAGCAGGGGGTGCTCAGCGCATTGCTGGAGCATCAGCGGCTTCAGTTCGAGCAGATTGCGCGAGACTATATGGCGAGCGAGGGCGCGGCCAAGGCCGAACCGACGCTGGCGGCGCAGATTGCGATTTACCGGGCGGCGGTGAAGCAGCCGCATTCGGTGGCACGTGCGGTTCTGGCGGCGCTTATCGAGAGTCCGAATTTGCTTGAAGAGAGCAAGACGAGCGATGAAGTGAAAATGAAGACGCTGCATGCGGAGGCGAGTGATCCGGATTTGGCGTTGTTGCGGTATTTTGCTGCTAGCGGGATCGCATTTCATTCGTTGTTGGGGCTTTCGCCGTTGAGTGATTCCACCAGAGATGGGTTGTTTGAGAGGTTGCTGGACGAGGATCGGTGGAAGGGTTTGCCGGCGGCGCCTAAGGGGAGGAAGAAGGGCGGTAGGTGAATCCCGCGCTAAGCCTTCCTTCAGCTATATTGCTAAAACGAAGAAAGAAACAAAGCGCATGCCATCTCCAATAACCTTGCAAACCACACCGGCGTCGCCATGCAGGCTCTCAGTTTCCTACCCGACAGCTTCGCGGAATACGAGGATCTCAAGACGATCCTCGACGCCGGCAGCGCAAGCTTCGACATCCGCACGGTTTGCGAGGCGCGCGTCCACGGCAGAACCTTCCCCGTCCTGACCGCAAGCATCGGCTCAAGCGATCCGCAAGCCCCGGCCATCGGATTCTTCGGCGGCATCCACGGATTAGAGCGCATCGGTACGCAACTCGTACTCGACTACATGCGCTCGCTGCTCTCACGTCTCGAATGGGACGAACTGCTGGTGCGGCAGTTGCAATCGGTTCGTCTGATCTTTATGCCCATCTGCAATCCGGGCGGTATGTGGGCAGCCACGCGCGCCAATCCGAATGGCGTCGACCTGATGCGCAATGCGCCGCAAGATGCCGATGAACGCGTGCCGTTGCTCGCGGGCGGCCAGCGTCTCGGTGCCTGGTTGCCCTGGTATCGCGGACGTCGCGGGGCACCCATGGAAGTCGAAGCCGCCGCGCTGCTCAAACTGGTCGACAGCGAACTGACCTCGCGTCCGCTTAGCTTCGCGCTCGATTGTCATTCGGGTTACGGCTGGCGCGACAGCATCTGGTTTCCGTATGCGCGTACCCGCAAACTGATGCCGCATCTGCCGGAAATGTACGCGCTCAAGACGATGTTCGAGCGTGCCCATCCGCATCACGGCTACGCGTTCGAGCCGCAGAGCCATCAATATCTGCTGCACGGCGATCTATGGGACTACGCCTACGACCGCGCGCCGTCAGAGAGCGTATTTCTGCCAATGACGCTCGAACTCGGCTCATGGCTGTGGATCAAGAAGAATCCGCGTCAACTTTTTTCGCGGCAAGGCATGTTCAATCCGGTGAAGGCGCATCGCACCGCGCGTGTCCTGCGGCGTCACGCGAACCTGCTGGACTTCCTGACCCGCGCCGCCTTTGCGTGGCATCGCTGGCTGCCGCAGGGCAACGGGCGTCAGCAGCTTCTGCACAATGCGATTCAGCATTGGTATCGGACGGCGGGTGAATGAGTACGTGGATCCTGCTGCGTGGACTCACGCGTGAGACGCGTCACTGGGGCCGCTTTCCGGCCATCCTGCGTGACGCCGTCAAGACCGACAGCTTGCTGCAGCTCGATCTGCCGGGCAACGGCGCACTTGTCGATCTACGTGCGCCGGCCCAGGTGCCCTCGATGATTGAGTTCGTGCGGCAGGCGGTATCGCAAAGCAGCGTACCCGGTCCGTACCGCGTGCTGGCGATGTCGCTGGGCGGGATGGTGGCGACGGCATGGGCGCAGCACTATCCTGAGGAGATCGACCGGCTCGTGCTGGTCAACACGAGCATGCGGCCTTTTAGCAGCATGACCGAGCGTCTGCGCCCCCAGGCGTGGCCTCGTTTGCTGCGCGTCGCGGCCGGATGGCGCGACGCCCGTGAGGCCGAGGCGATTATCCATCGGCTGACATGCAACGATTCGCAGGCGCTGGCGGACGATCTTGCCGCGTGGGCCGCGATCCGCGAGAGCGCGCCGGTGAGCCGGGGCAATGCGCTGCGCCAGTTATGGGCCGCGGCCCGCTTCAGCGCCGGCGATGCGGTGCCGCGCTGCGCGACCCTGATCCTGTCGTCGGCGCAGGACCGGCTGGTGAATCCGGTGTGTTCGGCGAAGCTGGCGGCGGCGTGGGGTGCGGCGCATATCCAGCATCCGTGGGCGGGCCACGATCTGCCGCACGACGATCCGGTGTGGACCAGCGAGACGGTCGGCGCCTGGTTGCCGGAGATCGTGGACGCGACGGGGAAAAGATTCTGAAGACGGCAGGCGGCATGGCGAAGATGAAAGCGCCATGCCGCTTGTTTGCCGCGCTGCGGCCTCTACGCGCTAGCGTTACCGGTCAGCCACGTTCAATACCAGCTTGCCGAAATTTTCCCCTGAGAAGAGCTTCAGCAGCGCTTCGGGGAACGCGGCGACACCGCCTGTCATGACGTCCTCCTTCGACTGCATGCGGCCGTCAGCCAGGTAGCCCGCCAGTTCGGCGATGGCCTCCGGATAGCGGGATGCATAGTCGAACACGACGATCCCCTCCATACGCGCCCGGTTAACCAGTAGCGACAGGTAGTTCTTCGGTCCGGCGGCGGGCGTGCTGCCCGGATTGTTGTACTGGCTGATGGCGCCGCAGATGATAATGCGCGCACCGCGTGCCAGCCGTGTCAGCACGGTGTCGAGAATGTCGCCGCCCACGTTGTCGAAATAGACGTGCACGCCGTCCGGGCAATGCTGCTTCAGCCCGTCGCGCACCGAGGACGAAGACGCCTTGTAGTCGATGCACGCATCGAAGCCGAGTTCGCGCACGACCCATTCGCATTTGGCCGCGCCACCGGCGATGCCCACCACCCGGCAGCCCTTGATTTTCGCGAGCTGGCCGACCGTTTGCCCGACTGCGCCGGCCGCGCCGGAGACGACGACGGTTTGGCCCGCCTTCGGCTCGCCGACATCGAGCAGTCCGAAATATGCAGTCATCCCGGGCATGCCGAGCACGTTCAACCACTGCGTGGGGGAACCGAGCCGCGGATCGATTTTGAAAAGGCCGAAGCGTTGCGCGTGCGCGCCGTCGATGCGCGCGAATTCCTGCACGCCGAGCACCGCGCTCACCTGGTCGCCTGCTGCGTACGCCGGATGTTTCGATACGACGACGGTGCCGATACCGCCGGCACGCATCACTTCGCCGATGCCGACCGGCGCGATGTAGCTCTTGCCCTCGTTCATCCAGCCGCGCATCGCCGGATCGAGCGACAGTGCGAGTGTTTTGACGAGCAGCTCGCCGTCGGCCAGTTCGCTGTCAGCGGGCACGGCCTCTTCGGTGAAGCGCCAGTTCTCCGCTGTCGGCAGGCCGGCCGGTCGCGAGGCGAGACGGATCTGGTGGTTGACGGTGCTCATATTGATTCCTTGTGATCGCCGGGTGCCGGCTATTTTCCACCTGCGCTCGCGTGGGGAAAGGGGCGATTCGGCCACCGGCTGGGTGATTTCTGGACGGCCCGGGTAAATCCCCGGTTCACAGCCGGGAGGTCCGTTGCTAAGGTCGGTAGCCAATTTTCAATCATACGCATCATACCGGGGTGGACAGGTGACCGGGGTCTTGCAGCCGGCGACCTGCTATCTTCACCTGGCCGCAATCCGGCTTCAATGAGGTCTACCCGATGATCGAGGGTCTGCAGCAGCGATTCGCCCATGTCAACGGTATCAGGATGCACTACGTCGAAAAAGGCGAGGGTCCGCTGGTGCTGCTCTGTCACGGCTGGCCGGAGTCGTGGTACTCGTGGCGCTGGCAGATCGATGCGCTCGCTTCCGCCGGCTACCGCGTGGTGGCGCCGGATCAGCGCGGCTACGGGCAGACCGAGGCGCCCGAAGCGGTCGAAGCGTACGACATCCTGCATCTGGCCGGCGATCTCGTCGGTCTCGTCAACGCACTCGGCGACGAGCCGGCCGTGCTGATCGGGCACGACTGGGGCGCGGCCGTCGCCGCCTACGCGGCGTTGCTGCGTCCCGACCGGTTCCACACGCTCGGGCTGCTGAGCGTGCCGTATATGCCGCGGCGGGCCAGGCGTCCGGCGTTGCACTTCCAGCAGATCACGCAGGAGCGCCACTTCTATCAGGAGTACTTTCAACAGCCGGGGCGCATCGAGCGGGAACTCGAGGAAGACATTGGCCGCGCGTTGCTCGGCATTCTCTATACGGCATCCGGAGATGGCGTCAGGGCAGCGCCGTCGGTCAATTTCGCGGCCTTCGACAAGACCACGCGGCTAGTCGACAATCTGACGCTGCCCGATGAGCTGCCGTCGTGGCTGCCCGAAGCGGCGCTGAAATTCTTCGTGGCGGAGTTCGAGCGCAGCGGTTTTCGCGGGCCGATCAACTGGTATCGCAACATCGACCGGAACTGGGAGCTGACCGGGTTTCTCGACGGCGCGCGAGTCTCGCAGCCTACGTTGTTCATCGCAGGGGAGCTTGATGGCGTGCTGAAGATGGCTGCGAAAGATTTCGAACAACTGGAACTCAACGTCCCCCGTCTTCGGAAGAAGCTCGTAATCCCGGGCGCAGGCCACTGGATCCAGCAGGAACGGCCGGCGCAGGTGAGTGAGGCGATACTGGAATTTCTCGCGGCAGAGCGGGCAGGGCAATCCCAGGCGGACTGATGGACCTGCCCGCAGGACTGAGCGGCTTCGAGCTTCGGCCCGCAACCCTTACGGCACAACCAGAGGTATGAGCGCAGTTCGAGGCGACGGCGCGCGTAGACTCAACGATCTTCCTTGTACTTGACCTGTATTTGCCGCTCCGTGCGTCCGGTAAGCCAGTATGCTTTTGTCGACATATCAGGTGTGCTCGCGCTTTGGGCGGCCATGCTAATCTGTCTGAGGAATAGCTTCGCCCAGCCTGACCGGGCTTACTGGGCTCACAAGGAGATCACTGCATGTTTTCACGAATCGTCTCGCGCCGTTCCCTGGCGCGTGTCTTTACAACCGCTTCGCTGGCGCTCGCCTGCAACGCCGTCTGCCTGAGCGCAGCGTTCGCCCAGGCCACCATTCCTGCTTCCCTGACCCCGGGCGAAGCGACCCATGTCGTCGCAGCACTCAAGGCGAGCGGCACGCAGATCTACACGTGCAAGCGCGACGCCAGCAACAATCTGTCCTGGGCGTTCAAGGCGCCGAGCGCCGAGCTGTACGACGCATCGGGCACACTGATCGTCACGCATAGCGCGGGCCCCTCATGGGCTGCAGCGGACGGCAGCAGGATCACCGGCGCGGTACTCCAGCAAGCGCTGAATACCGATCAGGCCGGCAGCATCCCTCTTCTGCTGCTGCGGGCGACTAATGCCGGTGGCCCTGGCCTGCTTTCTACGGTGCGCTACGTGCAACGTCTCGACACGCATGGCGGTGTCGCGCCAAGCGGACCCTGCACGCAGGAAGGACAGGAAGGGCGCAGTCCATATATAGCCGAATACGTGTTTCTCGGCTGAGACCTCGCAATCGGTTTGCCACCTGGGGCGACACCTTAGTAAGCGTTCATCTGAAAGTCGATGTGCGGATGCACATTGACTTTCAACTATCTGGCGCATAATTCGTATCACGATGCAGTCGATTGCCGCCCGCTGTGGAGGAGATCATGCAAGCGAAGAACGAAGAATCCGTTGCGCACCTGCTGAACGACGTCATCGAATTCGCACGCGGGCGATTGCCCGAACCGACATTCGCAATCGTCGAACCCTTTCTGCGGCACTACTACGATTTCGTCGACGCCGACGATCTGCAAAGTCGCGCAATCGCCGACCTCTACGGCGCGGCACTCGCGCATTGGCAAACCGCCCAGCGCTTCGTTCCCGGCAGCGAACGATTGCGCGTCTATAACCCGATTCTCGAACAGCACGGCTGGCATTCCGATCACACCGTCATCGAGATCGTCAATGACGACATGCCGTTCCTTGTCGATTCGGTGTCGATGGCGGTCAACCGGCTCGGGCTTGCCTTGCATTCGGTCGTGCACCCGGTGTTCCGCATCTGGCGCGGCGCCGACGGCAGTATCGTGCGCGTCGGCCAGGGTGCGGAAGATGCGGCCGACACGCAGTCGCAACTCGCGTCCTTCATCCACTTCGAAGTAGATCGTTGCGGCGACGCCGCCAAGCTCGACTCGCTCAGGGACGATATTGCCAAGGTCTTGGGCGACGTGCGTGCGGCAGTGGAAGACTGGCCGAAGATCGTTGCAATTGCGCGCGGCACCATCAAGGACATGAAGTTGCGCGACACCGGCGTCGAAGGCGCGGAAGCGCGTGCCTTCCTTGAGTGGATGGTGGACGACCACTTCACGTTTCTCGGGCAGCGCGACTATGAACTGGTTTCGCATGACGTGGGCTTTGGCCTGCGTCCACTGCCGGATTCGGGCCTTGGCATTCTGCGCGATGCGCTGCGGCCGGTGGGCGCCGCCGATGTCACGCCGTTGCCGGCCGCCGCCGCACAGATCATCACGGGTCCTTCGCCGATCTTTTTGACCAAAGCGAATTCGCGCGCCACTGTGCATCGGCCCGGATACCTCGATTACGTGGGTATCAAGCTGACCGGCGCGGATGGCAAGATCATCGGCGAGCGCCGTTTTATCGGGCTGTATACGTCGACGGCGTATATCGTATCGGCGTCCGAAATACCTATCGTGCGCCGTAAATGCGCCAATATCGTGCGTCGCGCCGGCTTTTTGCCGAAGGGGCACCTCGCGAAGTCGCTGGTGACGGTGCTGGAAACCTATCCGCGCGACGAACTGTTCCAGGCCGAAGAAGACCAGCTCTACGACATCGCGCTCGGCGTGCTGCGTTTGCAGGAGCATCAGCGCACCCGCCTGTTCGTACGGCGCGACCGGTTCGATCGCTTCGTGTCGTGCCTCGTCTTTGTGCCGCGCGACAAGTACAACACCGACTTGCGGCGCCGCATTGCCAACCTGCTTATGGAGGCATTCAACGGCGCCAGCGTCGAGTTCACCCCCTTGCTTTCGGAGTCGACTCTCGCGCGGATTCACTTCGTCGTGCATGCCGAGCCTGGCGCGATGCCGGATGTGGACACCCGCGAACTCGAAGCACGGCTCGTGCAGGTGACGCGCCGCTGGCAGGACGATCTGGCCGATGCGCTGATCGATGCGTTTGGCGAAGAACAGGGCAACCGTCTGTTGCAGCACTACGCCGATTCGTTTCCGGCTGGTTACCGCGACGACTATCCGGCCCGCACGGCGGTGCGCGATATCGAACTGATCGAGCGGCTTCAGGGCAGCGAGCGCATTGCCATGAACCTGTATCGGCCGATCGAATCCGGCCCGCGTGCGTTTCGTTTCAAGGTGTACCGGGCGGGGCATCCGATCGCCTTGTCACGCAGTCTGCCGATGCTCGAGCATCTCGGCGTGCGAGTCGATGAAGAGCGTCCCTATCTGATTGAAGCGCTGAACGCGACGCCCGCATGGGTTCATGACTTCGGCCTCGAACTCGCGGACGACGCCGAATTCGATATCGAGCGTGTGAAAAACCTCTTTGAGGATGCGTTCCAGCAGGTCTGGACCGGCGAGATCGAAAGCGACGACTTCAACCGGCTCGTGCTGCGTGCGCAACTGGCGGCGCGTGAAGTGACGATCTTGCGTGCCTATGCGAAGTATCTGCGGCAGGTCGGTTCGACCTTCAGCGATGCCTACATCGAACGCGCACTGACCGGCAATCCCACGATTGCCCGCAAGCTCGTCGAACTGTTCGTGGCGCGCTTCGACCCGTCGCTGGGCGACACGCGCGAGCAGCGTGTGGAATTGCTGCTCAAGTGGATCGATAGCGCGCTCGATCAGGTGCCGAATCTCGACGAGGATCGCATCCTGCGGCAGTTTCTCGGCGTAATCAAGGCCACCCAGCGCACGAATTACTACCGGCTCGACGAGCAGGGGCGCCCCAGGCCCTATCTGTCGTTCAAGTTCAACCCGGCGCATGTGCCAGGCTTGCCTGAGCCCAAGCCGATGTTCGAGATCTGGGTGTACGCGCCGCGCGTCGAAGGCGTGCACTTGAGGGGTGGGCGAGCCGCGCGCGGTGGCCTGCGCTGGTCCGACCGGCGCGAGGACTTCCGCACGGAAGTCCTCGGCCTGATGAAAGCGCAAATGGTGAAGAACGTGGTGATCGTGCCGGTGGGCTCGAAGGGTGGCTTCGTCGTGAAGAACCCGCCGCCGCCCGGCGACCGCGAAGCGTGGATGCGCGAAGGCATCGCCTGCTACCAGACCTTCCTGCGCGGCCTGCTGGATCTGACCGATAACCTGGCCGGCACCGATATCGTGCCGCCGCCCGACGTGGTGCGGCACGATGGCGACGACCCGTATCTGGTGGTGGCCGCGGACAAGGGCACGGCCACGTTCTCCGACTATGCGAACGCAATTTCTCAGGAGTACGGATTCTGGCTCGACGACGCGTTTGCTTCGGGCGGCTCGGTCGGTTACGACCACAAGAAGATGGCAATCACCGCGCGCGGCGCCTGGGAATCGGTGAAGCGGCATTTCCGTGAGATGGGCGTCGACACCCAGACGATGGACTTTACGGTGGTGGGCATCGGCGATATGTCCGGCGATGTGTTCGGCAACGGCATGCTGCTGTCGCCGCATATCAAGCTCGTGGCCGCGTTCGACCATCGCCATATCTTTCTCGACCCGAACCCCGATCCGGGCGCCAGTCTGGCCGAGCGTGGGCGCCTCTTTATCCTCGAGCGCTCAAGCTGGGCCGACTACGATCCGACGCTGATCTCGGCCGGCGGTGGCGTATTTCCGCGTACGGCCAAGACCGTTCCGGTATCGGCTGCGATGCAGGCCATACTTGGCATCAATGCCGCCGCGCTGCCGCCGAACGAACTGATCCGCGCGATTCTGCAGGCGCCGGTGGATCTGCTCTATAACGGCGGCGTCGGCACCTACGTGAAGGCGAGCCGCGAGACCCATGCGCAGGTCGGCGACCGCACCAACGACGCGTTGCGCGTGAACGGCGCGGATCTGCGCTGCAAGGTGGTGGCGGAGGGCGGTAACCTGGGACTCACGCACCTCGGGCGGATCGAGTTCGCATTGCGCGGTGGCCGCATCAACACCGACGCAATCGACAATTCGGCCGGCGTGGATTGTTCGGATCACGAAGTCAACATCAAGATTCTGCTCGGCCTCGTCGTGAAAGATGGCGAGATGACCGAAAAGCAGCGTAACGCGCAGCTTGCCGACATGACCGACGAAGTCGGACTTCTGGTCCTGCAGGACAACTACTATCAGACCCAGGCGTTGTCGATCGCGGGCCGCTACAGTATCGAACTGTTCGACGCCGAAACACGTTTCATGCGCTGGCTCGAACGGGCGGGGCGTTTGAATCGCGTGATCGAGTTCTTGCCGACCGACGAGGAAATCGCCGAGCGCCAGGCGGCCAAGCAAGGCCTCACCTCACCGGAGCGCGCGGTCCTGCTTGCCTACAGCAAGATGTGGCTGTACGACGCGCTGCTTGAATCCGATATGCCGGAAGATCCGTTGGTCAGCAGCATGCTGATCGACTATTTTCCGAAACCGTTGCGCCACCGCTTCAGGGAGCCGATACAGCGCCATCCGTTGCGGCGCGAGATTCTCGCCACGTATCTGACCAACGCGCTTGTCAACCGCGTGGGCTGTGAATTCGTGCACCGGCTTATGGAAGAGACTGACGCGCAGCCGGGCGAGATCGTGCGGGCCTGCATCATGGCGCGCGACGTCTTCGATCTGGACGACGTGTGGCACAGCATCGATGCGCTCGATAACCGCGTGGCCGACGATGTCCAGGCGCGCATGTTCGTCGAGGTATCGCGACTCGTGGAGCGAACCGCGCTGTGGTTCTTGCGGCAACTGCAATCGGGCGCCGTCGTCGACGTGACCGATCTGCTGGCGCGTTGCCGCGATGCCGCGCAGCGGCTCGCGTCGCAATGGCCTGCATTGCTGCCCGCCGCCGATCTGGAAGCGCTGATGGAACGGCAGCGGATTCTGGTGGACGCCGGCGTCGACAGCGAACTGGCGGTGCGGGTGGCGAGCGGCGAAATCTCCGCGGCCTTGCTCGACATTGCCGAGGTGGCCGCCACCTGCGGCAAGAATCTTGAACTCGTGGCAGGCGTGTATTTCGCGCTCGGCACGCAGCTCAACTATGGCTGGATCGCCGAACGCGCCAACGCGCTGCCTGCGCCGACGCATTGGGACATGCTCGCGCGCGCCGCTGCGCTCGCCGAACTGGCTCGCCTCAAGCGTGCCCTGACGACGAGCGCGCTGGCGGGCGCCACGGAATCGTCGACGCCGGACGAGCTGGTCGAACGATGGCAAGCTCAACGTGCGGCGCCGCTCGAGCGTTATGCGCGACTGGTCGCCGACCTGCGCGCATCGGGCGGTTCGAGCCTCTCGGTGCTGCTTGTGATCGTGCGGGAAATGGCGCTGTTGGAGCGGACCTGAAGGTGGCCGGCAACGGCGAGGTAAGGCGGCGGCGAGGGGCTCGTAGAGGGGAGTTGGACGCATGACACCCTGATTGCCCATAATAGCGACTCTTGCCATTCCGCCTTGAACCCGCCATGACCGATCACGTAGCATCGAATCCCGCTGTGCCGCGCCTCACGAGCCTTTCGCATGGCGGCGGCTGCGGCTGCAAGATTGCGCCGGGCGTGCTGGCCGATCTGCTCAAGCGCAGTGTGCCGCTACCGGCGTTTCCCGACCTGCTGGTCGGCACCGAGACCGCCGACGATGCCGCCGTGTACCGCCTGAACGATGAGCAGGCGATCATCGCCACCACCGATTTCTTCATGCCGATTGTCGACGATCCGTACGATTTCGGCCGCATTGCGGCGACCAATGCACTCTCCGACGTATATGCAATGGGCGGCAAGCCGATTCTCGCGCTCGCGCTGGTCGGCATGCCGATCAACGTGTTACCACACGACGTGATCGCGGCGGTGCTGCGCGGCGGCGAAGATGTCTGCACGCAGGCAGGCATTCCGGTGGCTGGGGGTCATTCGATCGATTCCGTCGAGCCGATCTACGGTCTCGCCGCGCTGGGCGTGATCCATCCGCAGCGCGTCAAGCGCAACGCGGGGGCTCGCGCCGGCGACGTGCTGGTGCTCGGCAAGCCGCTCGGCGTGGGTGTGTTGTCCGCGGCACTGAAAAAAAGCCAGCTCGACGACGCAGGCTACCGCGAGATGATTGCGAACACCACCAAGCTGAACCGCCCCGGGACCGATCTCGCTGCATTGCCGGGCGTGCATGCACTGACCGACGTCACGGGCTTCGGCCTGCTTGGACATACGTTGGAGCTGGCGCGCGGAGCCGGGCTGAGCGCCCATCTGCGCTATGCAGACCTGCCGTGGCTCACCGGTGTCGAAGCGTTCGCGGATGCGGGCGTGATTACCGGCGCGTCGGGGCGCAACTGGGCTTCGTATGGCGAGAGCGTCGGTTTAAGCGCGGGACTGCCAGAGCGCGCTCGCGCGTTGCTCACCGATCCGCAAACCTCAGGTGGTCTGCTGGTCTCCTGCACGCCGGAAAGCGTCGATGACGTGCTGGCGATTTTCCGCGCCGACGGCTTCGATCGCGCGGTAGTGATTGGTGAGATGCGCGACGGCACGCCGCGCGTCGAGGTGGCGTGATCGAACGATGAAAGAAGAATCGCCGAAAGCCATTTTTTACGCCCTCGCCGCGAACATCGGGATTGCCGTTTTCAAGTTCGCCGCTGCGATCTTCACGCAGTCCGGCTCGATGTTCGCCGAGGCCATTCACTCGAGCGCCGACTGCGGCAATCAGCTTCTGCTGCTGTTCGGTCTGCGTGAGGCGCGCAAGCCGCCCAGTCCATTGCATCCGATGGGCGCCGGGCGCGAAATCAATTTTTACTCGCTGCTGGTGGCCTTGCTGCTGTTCTTTGTCGGCGGCGCGTTTTCCGTCTACGAGGGCGTGCACCGGCTGTTTGAGCGCGAACCGTTGTCGCACGCTTACCTGGCGCTGGCTGTACTGGGTGTCTCGGTCGTACTCGAATCGTTGTCGCTTGCGGGCGCGGTCAGGGAGATCCGCAAGACGCATCCCGACAAATCCATGTGGCGCTGGTTTCGCGAAACGCGCGAATCGGATCTGCTGGTCGTAGCCGGCGAGGATATTGCGGCGCTAATGGGCCTTGCGATTGCATTCGTGGCCGTTCTGCTGACGATGATCACCGGCAATCCGGCCTTCGACGCATTTGGCTCAATCGGCGTTGGTGTATTGCTGATGGTGATCGCGTGGCTCGTGGCGCGCGAAGTGAAATCGATGATCGTCGGCGAGTCGGCGAGCCCGGAAGTGCGGCGTGCCATCGAAGCTCATCTGCGGGCGCGGCCCGAGATTCGCGGCATCATCAATCTGATTACCCTCCAATGGGGCCGCGAAGTCGTGGTCGCGGTGCAGGCCGAGATGATTGCGTATCCGAGCGGCCGCGCGATGGTCGACGCGATCAATGTGATCGAAGCCGATCTGCAGGAAACGTTTCCGCAGGTGCGCTGGGTGTTTTTCGAGCCGGACGTGCCGCGCGATCAACGGGGCTGATCGTCAGTTATCCTGCCAGACACGATCAGCCCCATCCAGGCTAAGCGCGAAGCGAGCACGCACGCGGCACGGCGCCGCGTGCAATGCCGTGCCGTGGCTTACTTGAAACCGGTCACTTCGTGTGGCACGTACAGCTCTTCGAGCTGCTTGATCTCTTCCGCACTCAGTTTGAGCGAAAGCGCCGCAACCGCATCGTCAAGGTGATGCGCTTTGGTCGCGCCCACAATCGGCGCACTGATCACGCTCTTTTGCAGAACCCATGCCAATGCAACCTGCGCACGAGGTACACCGCGGGCTGCCGCGATCTCCCCAACCCGTTCGACGATGCGGCGGTCCGCGTCTTCCGTCTTCGCATACAGCGTACGGCCGAATTCGTCGGTCTCCGAGCGCGCGCTGCTGGTGTTCCAGTCACGCGTCAGACGTCCACGGGCAAGCGGGCTCCACGGAATCACGCCGATTCCTTCGCTGGCGCAGAGCGGCAGCATCTCGCGCTCTTCCTCGCGATACAGCAGGTTCACGTAATTCTGCATCGTCACGAAGCGGGTCCAGCCGTGTTTTTCTGCAACGTGCAGTGCCTTCGAGAACTGCCACGCATACATCGACGACGCACCGATATAGCGTGCCTTGCCCGCTTTCACGACGTCGTGCAGCGCTTCCATGGTTTCTTCGATCGGCGTGGTGTAGTCCCAGCGGTGGATCTGATACAGGTCCACATAGTCCGTGCCGAGACGCCGCAGGCTCGCATCGATTTCAGCCATGATCGCCTTGCGCGACAGGCCCATGCCGTTTGCGCCGGCATGCATGCGGCCGTGAACCTTGGTGGCGAGCACGATCTCGTCGCGCCTGGCCATGTCCTTCAGCGCGCGGCCGACAATCTCTTCGCTGGTGCCGTCGGAATAGACGTTGGCCGTATCGAAGAAGTTGATGCCGTGGTCCAGCGCCTGCTTGATGAACGGGCGCGAATCGCTCTCGCCGAGTGTCCACTCATGGTTGCCCCGGTCCGATACACCGTAGCTCATGCAACCGAGGCAAAGTCGAGAGACATCGAGGCCTGTGCGGCCCAGTTTCACATACTCCATGTCACGCTCCTGTGTGTAATGCCGATGTGTTGTACGGACTTTCAAATGCAACAAGCGGCGCGACCGCATGCATGATGCGGTCGCATGCCTCTTTTAAGCATATTTGAAAATCGCCAACACTGCAGTGCCACAGGCACGCAAGAGCTAAACGCGGGTGACCGGCCCTCAGTGCTGCGTCGAGCGGAACGGCGTCCAGACTGGCGTATCGCTGTCCCAATGGTCGAGTTCGGATGGATTCATGATTCACTCCTGTCGATTCGTTTGCGGCGCACGATGGCGCTGCGACAGGGTGAACTGTAGGCTTTCGCGACGCGCGGATAAACGGCGGATCGGCGAAATGAATTGTTGTGAATTCAGAACAATGGCGGCAATCGCAGTGTGGAGGCCGCGATTGTCGTCATCTGTATTGCGGGGCGGATCAGGCCACCCACTCCGTGATTACCGGCGTATCGAGCGTAGGCGCGGACTCGCGCTCCTCGATGGTGCGCTTCGAGCAAGGCGTGTCGAGACTGCCGCGGCCGCTCAGCAACGGGCAGCGGTCGAATAGCTCCGCAATCCAGTCGACAAACACGCGCACTTTCGGCGACAGATGCCGGCTGTGCGGATAGACCGCGGAAATCGGCATGGGCATCGGCTTGATCTCGGGCAGCACTTCGACCAGCTGGCCCGACTGCAGATGCGGCAGCACCATGAAAAGCGCCGGCTGAATCAGCCCAAAGCCCTCGAGACCGCAGGTGACGTAGGCATCCGCGTCGTTGACCGACACCGTGCCCTTCATTTTTACTTCGACTTCCTTGCCGTCGACCTTGAAGGCCCAGTCGATCACGCGGCCAGTGCGGCTCGAAAAATAATTCACCGCACTATGCGACTCGAGATCGTCGAGCGTAAGCGGCGTGCCGTACTTCTGCAGATATTCCGGCGCGGCACACGTCACGCCTTCGAAGATGCCGATCCGGCGCGCCACCAGCGACGAATCCTGCAGCGCACCGACCCGCACCACGCAATCCACGCCTTCTTGCAGCAGATCGACCGGGCGGTCGGTCAGGCCGAGTTGCAGGTCGATATCCGGGTAGCGAGTGTGGAATTCACACAGGGAAGGGATCACCAGCAGCCGGCCGATCGAGCCCGGCATGTCGATGCGCAGCTTACCGTGCGGCTTCTTGTTGCCGCTCTGGAAACTGGTTTCGGTTTCTTCGACGTCCGCGAGAATTCGCACGCAGCGCTCGTAGTACGCCGCGCCGTCCGGCGTGAGCGACAGGCGCCGCGTCGTGCGGTGCATGAGCCGTGTGCCGAGAAACGATTCCAGATTCTGGATGATGGTGGTGACCGAGGCGCGCGGCAGGTCGAGCGTCTCCGCGGCACGCGTGAAACTGTTGGTGTCGACGACACGGGTGAACACTTGCATGGCCTGGAGACGGTCCATGGCTAACCTCCAAGAAGGGGCTGGCGGCGCGCAGCGCCAATCGAATAGGCACGGATTAGCCCGGTTTCGCCGGGCGCCGAATTCGATTGTTTGGGCGTACCGAATTGTGTTGCCGGATTATAGGCATTTATTTAGAAGTCTGCCGAACCCACAATTCGCACCATTCCAGTTCTATGCGTATTGCGCCGTTCGACATGAATGCATTCAAACCGCCGTACTCCTCGCCGTACACCTTTGTACCGCTTGACCTTGCTCAGGCGGACGATGTCGGTTCGGCACATGCGGCGCTCGACGTGACGGACGTGACGATTGAGGGGCACGCGCAGGACATCAAGCTGCGGCTGTACCGCCTGACGGGCAAAACCGCACTGCCAGTACTGCTTTATTTTCACGGCGGCGGCTTTGTGCGCGGCTCGCTGGACGATGCGGACTTCCCCGCACGCTATTTCGCAGAGCACCTGCCGGCGCTGGTTGTGTCGGTCGGCTACTCGCTTGCGCCGCAATTTCCGTTTCCCACGGCGCCGGAAGACGCACACCGCGCCGCGCTGTGGGTGCAGACCCGCGCACGGGCGTTCGGCGGCAACACCAAACATATCGGCGTCGCGGGACATGACGCGGGCGGCCAGATTGCCAATTGCCTCGCCTTTATCTCGCGCGACCGTGGCGACGTGCGGATTTCGGCGCAGGCGCTGTTCGGCCCGATGCTCGATCCGAGTCTCACGCGCCTTGGCGACGAACAGCGGCTTGGCTCCGATATTACCGCCAAGGAATGCGCAGCGTGCTATCGCGCGTATCTGCCGCAAGCCTCGCAGCGTATGCATCCGTATGCCGCGCCTCTCGAGTCGTCACGGCTTGCAGGCTTGCCCGCCACGCTGATCGCGACTGCGCAGAACGATGTGCTGCACGTCGAGGCCGAGAAATATGCCAGCAGCCTGATCGATGCAGGCGTGGCGACCCAGGTGGTCCGCTATCCGAGCGTCTCGCATGCCGCGCTCGCCGACCATCCGGAAGCGCTGCAGGAGGCTGTGCGCTTTTTCCAGTGCCGCCTCGCAGCGCGCACCCAACGATAAACGTATTTCAATCAACAAACGCCGGGAGCCTTTCATGTCTATCTTTTCTCCTTCGCGCCACCGTCTGGCGCTAGCGGTTCTGACCGTTGTGATCATTGCCGGGCTCGGCACATTCGGCGCGATTCGCGTCGATGCGAGCTCGCCCGCCCACGCCGCGCCGACCATCGTGCCGGAAGTGGACGTGGCAGCCGTGATCCAGAAAACCATCACCGACTGGCAAAGCTATTCGGGGCGCCTCGAAGCGGTCGAGAAGGTTGCAGTACGTCCGCAGGTGTCGGGCACGATCGTTTCGGTGAACTTCAAGGATGGCGCGCTGGTGAAGAAGGGCGACACGCTGTTCGTGATCGATCCGCGCCCGTATCAGGCCGAAGTAGACCGCACCGCCGCGCAACTGGCGGCGGCGCAGGCGCAGGCGGGTTATACGCAAAGCGACTGGGAGCGCGCACAGCGCCTGATCGGCGATAACGCCATTGCCAAGCGCGACTACGACGAGAAGCAGAACGCCGCGCGCGGCGCGAGCGCCAACGTCAAGGCAGCGCAGGCAGCGCTCGAAACCGCGCAGATTAACCTTGGCTATACCAAGGTTATTGCGCCGGTGTCGGGCCGCGTGTCGCGTGCGGAGATCACCGTGGGCAACGTCGTCTCGGCCGGTGCAGGTTCGCCGCCGCTGACGACGCTGGTGTCGGTGTCGCCGATCTACGCGTCGTTCGATGCGGACGAGCAGACGTATCTGGAGTACATCGGCCGCGAGAAGGACGGCACCAAAGTACCGGTGCAACTGGGCCTCGCTGACGAATCGGGCTACTCGCGCAACGGTGTGATCGATTCGGTCGACAACCAGCTCGACACCTCGTCCGGCACGATCCGCGTACGCGCGCGCTTCGACAATCAGGACGGCACACTGATTCCGGGTCTGTACGCCCGCATCAAGGTGAGCGGCAGCGCGCCGCACGCGGCGCTGTTGATTGACGACGCTGCAGTGGGCACCGATCAGGACAAGAAGTTCGTGTTCGTCGTCGACAAGAGCGATCAGGTCGTGTACCGCGAGGTGCAGCTTGGCGCGATGCAAGGCGGCCTGCGCGTCGTCAAGTCGGGTCTGCAAAACGGTGACCGGATCGTCGTCAACGGAACGCAACGTGTGCGTCCGGGCGAAACGGTACGCGCCCATGCTGTGCCGATGAACGGCGACGAAGATGCGGACAGCGCGTCGGTAGCACAAACGCAGGGTCATGCGAAAGCGCAGGGCAATTCGTGAGCTTGGTGCTTAACGATTGCTGCTTGCGCGCCGCATTCCAGCGCTTTAATTTCAAGAGCCTCTCATGAACATATCCAAATTCTTCATCGACCGGCCGATCTTCGCGGGCGTGCTATCGGTCCTGATCCTGCTGGCGGGCGTGATTTCGCTCTTCAAGCTGCCGATCTCCGAGTACCCGGAAGTCGTGCCTCCTTCGGTGGTGGTGCACGCGCAGTATCCGGGCGCCAACCCGAAGGTGATTGCCGAAACGGTGGCGTCGCCGCTCGAAGAGCAGATCAACGGCGTGGAAAACATGCTGTATATGCAGTCGCAAGCCAATAGCGACGGCAATCTGACGCTGACGGTCACCTTCAAGCTCGGTACCAATCCGGATCTCGCGACGCAACTCGTGCAGAACCGCGTCAACCAGGCGCTGCCGCGTCTGCCGGACGACGTGCAGCGTCTGGGCGTGACGACGATCAAGAGCTCGCCGACGCTGACGATGGTGGTCCACCTGATCTCGCCGAACAACCAGTACGACATGACGTATCTGCGCAACTACGCAGTGCTGAACGTCAAGGACCGGCTGGAGCGTATTCAGGGCGTGGGCGAAGTGCAGCTGTGGGGCTCGGGTGACTACGCCATGCGCGTGTGGCTCGATCCGCAGAAAGTGGCGCAGCGCGGCCTGACCGCAACTGATGTGGTTAACGCGATCCGCGAGCAGAACATTCAGGTGGCTGCCGGTCAGATTGGTTCTTCACCGTCGTTGCCGGGCACACAGTTGCAGTTGTCGGTGAATGCGCGTGGCCGCTTGCAGACCACGGGCGAGTTCGGCGACATCGTCGTCAAGACCGGCCCGGATGGCGCAGTCACCTATCTGCGCGACATTGCCCGTATCGAGCTGGCTGCGTCGGAATACGGCCTGCGTTCGCTGCTCGACAACAAGTCGGCGGTGGCGCTCGCTATTAACCAGGCGCCGGGCGCGAACTCGCTCCAGATCTCGGACCAGGTGCGCGCGGAAATGAAGGAACTGAAGGAAGACATGCCTGCAGGCGTGGATTACCAGATCGTCTATGACCCGACGCAGTTCGTGCGCTCCAGTATCGAGGCCGTGATTCACACGCTGCTCGAAGCGATTGCGCTGGTCGTGATCGTGGTGATCGTGTTCCTGCAGACGTGGCGTGCGTCGATCATTCCGCTGATTGCGGTGCCGGTGTCGATCGTGGGGACGTTCTCGCTGCTGCTGGCGTTCGGCTTCTCGATCAACGCGTTGTCGCTGTTCGGCATGGTGCTCGCGATCGGGATTGTGGTGGACGATGCCATCGTGGTGGTGGAGAACGTCGAGCGCAATATCGAGGCCGGCCTGAGTGCGCGCGATGCGACGTACAAGGCCATGCAGGAAGTGAGCGGGCCGATTATCGCAATCGCGCTGACGTTGGTGGCCGTGTTCGTACCGCTCGCGTTCATGACGGGTCTCACGGGTCAGTTCTACAAGCAGTTCGCGGTGACCATCGCGATCTCGACGGTGATCTCGGCGTTCAATTCGCTGACGTTGTCGCC
Source organism: Paraburkholderia sp. GAS82 (assembly GCF_050436285.1). Lineage (NCBI taxonomy): Bacteria > Pseudomonadati > Pseudomonadota > Betaproteobacteria > Burkholderiales > Burkholderiaceae > Paraburkholderia > Paraburkholderia sp. GAS82. The sequence goes on along the minus strand of NZ_JBNDLX010000005.1, from coordinate 182,702 downwards.
GGCACTGTCCGCCATGCTGCTGCGCGGACATGGCGCGAAGGAAGACTGGCTTACGCGGGGGATGAACCTGGTGTTCGGCCGCTTCTTCAAGGGCTTCAACAAGGTGTTTCATCGCGGCTCGACCGGGTATGGCAAGGGCGTGCAGGGCGTATTGCGACGTAAGGGCGGCATGCTCGCCGTCTACGCGATCCTGCTCGGCGCCACGGTGCTGATCACGCGTATCGTGCCGGGCGGCTTCGTGCCGGCGCAGGACAAGGAATACCTGATCGCGTTTGCGCAGTTGCCGAACGGCGCCTCGCTCGACCGCACCGAAAAGGTGATCCGCGATATGAGCGCGATCGCGCTGAAGCAGCCGGGTGTCGAAAGCGCGGTGGAGTTTCCGGGCTTGTCGGTGAATGGCTTCACCAATAGCTCGAGCGCGGGCATCGTGTTCGTCACGCTCAAGCCGTTCAAGGAGCGCGGCGACAAGGCGCTCTCCGCCGGCGCCATTGCAGGCGCGTTGAACCAGCAGTACGGCGCGATCAAGGATTCGTTCGTGGCCGTGTTCCCACCGCCGCCGGTGCTGGGCCTCGGTACGCTGGGCGGCTTCAAGATGCAGCTCGAGGATCACGGTGCGCTGGGTTACGCGGAGTTGAACAAGGCAACGGAAGCCTTCATCAAGAAGGCGGCTACTACGCCTGAACTGGGCCCGACTTTCTCGAGCTATCAGATCAACGTGCCGCAGCTGAATGTGGACCTGGACCGCGTCAAGGCGAAGCAGCTCGGTGTGCCGGTGACGGACGTGTTCGACACGATGCAGATCTATCTGGGCTCGCTGTATGTGAACGACTTCAACCGCTTTGGCCGTGTGTATCAGGTGCGGGTGCAAGCGGATGCGCCGTTCCGTCAGCATGCCGACGATATCGGCCAACTGAAGACGCGTAATGCCGCGGGCGAAATGGTGCCGTTGTCGTCGCTGGTGACGGTGACGCCGACGTTCGGTCCGGAAATGGTGGTGCGCTACAACGGCTATACGGCTGCCGATATCAACGGTGGACCCGCTCCGGGTTATTCGTCGGGCCAGGCGCAAGCCGCGGCTGAACGGGTGGCTGCGGAAACGCTGCCGCGTGGCGTGAAACTCGAATGGACCGACCTGACGTATCAGCAGATCATCGCCGGCAATGCGGGCATGTGGGTGTTCCCGATCAGCGTGCTGCTGGTGTTCCTGGTGCTGGCCGCCCTGTATGAAAGCCTGACGTTGCCGCTCGCGGTGATCCTGATTGTGCCGATGAGTCTGTTGTCGGCATTGACCGGGGTCTGGCTCACGCACGGCGACAACAACATCTTCACGCAGATCGGCTTGATGGTGCTGGTGGGGCTGGCCTCGAAGAACGCGATCCTGATCGTCGAGTTTGCTCGCGAACTCGAACACGACGGGCATACACCGCTGTCCGCGGCGATCGAAGCGAGCCGTATGCGGCTGCGCCCGATCCTGATGACGTCGATCGCTTTCATCATGGGCGTGGTGCCGCTGGTGCTGTCGAGCGGCGCTGGTTCGGAAATGCGCCACGCGATGGGTATCGCGGTGTTCTTCGGCATGCTGGGTGTGACACTGTTCGGTCTGATGCTGACGCCGGTGTTCTATGTGGTGCTGCGTACGCTTGCAGGCGGCAAGGTTCACGTCGCGCAAAAGGACTCGCCGCATTACGCGTTGCCGGTCACGGACGCTTGAAGAGGAAAACAATAATGAAGCAATATCAGTCTTTGAGCGGTTGGGGCCGCGCTGCAGCGAGCGGTTTGCTGCTGGCGCTGCTCGCCGCCTGCTCGGTCGAGCCGACCTATAAGCGTCCCGATGTCGACACGTCGGCGGCGTTCAAGGAAGCGCCGACTATCGCGCCGCAGGATGCGGGCACGTGGAAGCCGGCTCAGCCGGCTGACGACGCGCATCGCGGCGAATGGTGGCAGATTTTTGGCGACCCCAAGTTGAACGATCTGGAAGAGCAGGCCGCAGCGGCCAACCAGGATCTGAAGGCAGCGGCGGCACGCGTGCAGCAGTCGCGGGCGTCGTTGCAGGCGGCACGTTCCGACTGGTTCCCTAAGTTCGATGCGGGCTTTGGGCCGACGCGCGAAACCGCGTCAGCGGCTTCGCAGTTCCTGCCGCAGAGCAATGGCTCGGAGACCACGACGCTGTGGCGCGCGCAAGGCACCGCGTCGTACGAGGCGGATCTGTTCGGCCGGGTTGGTTCGAATGTGAACGCGACTCAGGCAGATGCGCAGCAGAGCGAAGCATTGTTCCGTTCGGTGCAGCTTGCACTGCAGGCTGATGTTGCGCAGAACTACTTCCAGTTGCGTGAGCTCGATACGGATCAGGATCTGTACCGTCAGACGGTAGCGTTGCGTGAGAACACGCTCAAGCTGATCCAGCGGCGTTTCAACGAAGGCGACATCAGCGAACTGGATCTGGCGCAGGCGCGTAACGAACTGGCGAGCGCACGCGCGGATTCGGTGGGCATCGCCCGGCAACGTGCCGCGTCCGAGCATAGCCTCGCCATTCTGCTTGGTAAGGCGCCGGCGAACTTCTCGTTCCCGGAAACGCCGCTTGTGCCGGTGGCCGCACGCGTGCCGCCGGGGCTGCCTTCTGCGTTGCTCGAACGTCGTCCTGACGTGGCGGCGGCTGAGCGTGCGATGGCTGCGGCCAATGCACGAGTCGGGCTGGCGAAGTCGGCGTTTTTCCCGAAGCTCGATATCACCGGTGCGGCTGGGTTCGAATCGGCCACGTTGGGCGATCTGTTCATGTGGTCGAGCCGCACGTTCCTGCTCGGGCCGTTGGCGGGTACTGCCTTGACGGTGCCGCTGTTCGACGGCGGCCGTCGCAAGGCGAACCTCGCTCAGGCGCGCGGCAAGTATGACGAAGACGTGGCGCAGTATCGTCAGCAGGTGCTGGAGGCGTTCAAGGAAGTCGAAGACAACCTCTCCGATCTGCGCCTGCTCGACGATCAGATCCAGGCGCAAAACGATGCGGTCAACGCATCGCAGCGGGCTTCGCATCTGTCGCAGACGCAGTATCAGGAAGGACAGGTGAGCTACCTGGATGTGATCGACAGCGAACGGCAGGTTCTGCAGACGCAGTTGCAGGCGACCCATCTGGAAGGCACGCAGGCGGTGTCGACGGTGAACCTGATTCGTGCGCTGGGTGGCGGTTGGGGCTCGGATGTTGCGGCTTCCGGCGTGCCGGTGGCTGCTGCGCCGGGTGGTGCAGGTACGGTAGGTGCGAGTTCCACCGCTCCCACTGCTGCCCCCGCCGTTGTTGCTGCCGCTGTGAAGGATGCGCCGCAACAGCTGGCAAAGCAGTAATGGCCTAGCCTTGGTGGTTGGTAATACGAGTACTAGTGCATCGAGGGGCTGAGCAGCGCGCTCAGCCCCTTTTGTATATCGCCTGGCGCGATTTCCTTTCCAAAATCGCTTCGTAGACCGCTGTCTGCGTGGCGTCTATCATGATTCGCACCTCATCTGGAGAGAGGCGATGACCTGTCAACCGTTCCGTTGTCCGCGCTGATCCATCTGCGCGTCACGCCTTTCGAGCCGCGTCAGCGGCTCTGATCCTGCTATCCGCTTACCTGCAGCATGCATTGATGCACGCTGGAGCGTTCGCTTGCGCCAGGCAAACACTTCATTGAACGGGTCCGTCATGAGCTTTTCTGTTTACAACTTGCGCCGGCTGTTGCTTGCACCGCGCGCGTCGTTTATGCGCTTGAGCGGTGTCGTCATGATGGCGTTGACGTTTGCGGTTGCCGCGTCGAGCGCCCAAGCCGCCGATACGCCAACGCTAACAATCGGCATTGCCACAACGCCCCAAATCGGGGCTTTGCAGGAGGCGGCGCATGAAGCCAAGGCGCAAGGGCTCGATGTGAAGATCATTGAGTTCACCGACTGGAATACACCGAACGCGGCGCTCGCCAACAAGGATATCGACGTCAACTACTTCCAGCACATTCCGTTTCTGGAGAATGCGAAGAAGCAGGGCGGCTATAACTTCGTGGCGATTGCCCCCGGCACGATCATGAAGATCGGCCTGTATTCGAAGAAGGTCAAAAGCTTCGGTCAGCTGAAGGACGGCGCCACCGTCGCGATTGCCAACGATCCGGTGAACGGTGGCCGTGGACTGCTGTTGCTGCAGCGTGCTGGACTTATCAAACTGAAGCCGGGCGTCGACTATCGCGCAACGACGCTCGACATTGTCGACAACCCCAGGCATCTGAAGATCGTCCAGCTCGAAGCGTCGCAACTGGCGCGCTCGCTTGACGACGTGGATCTGGCCGAAGGTTATCCAAGCTTCATCAAGCTCGCCGGCACCGCAGACCCGAATAGCGCCTTGCTGTTCGATGGCGTCGAAAACAAGATCTTCGCGATCCAGTTTGTCGTGCGTCCGGAAAGCGCAAACGATCCGCGTATTCTCAAATTCATTTCGATCTATCAGCACTCGCCGCAAGTGCGCGCTGAGCTCGACAAGGCGTTCGGCAATCTCTACGCGGTTGCGTGGTAATCGCTTCGGCCTGCGGCCGCTCGTGATTTAAAGCTTTAGCAAGGACGGATACGATGCCTTCTCTGTTCGACACGCCCGGTTTTATCGCGGCCGCGCCGGCCTGGTCCGCACGTCCCGCATCGTCCGAGGCGCAGGGCCCGGCGGTGGTATTCGACCGGATCGGCAAGGTGTTCGGCAACTCGCCCGGCACGGCCCCGGCGCTCGCCGATGTGCAATTGCAGGTGGCGCGCGGCGAGGTGTTCGGCATCATCGGTCGCAGCGGCGCGGGAAAGTCGACGTTGCTGCGGCTCGTCAACGGTCTGGAAAAACCCACGTCCGGGACGGTTAGCGTAAATGGCGTCAGCGTGGGCGAACTGGATGAGCGCGGCCTCGTGGCCTTGCGGCGCCGCACGGGCATGGTGTTCCAGCATTTCAACCTGCTCTCGGCCAAGACGGTGCGTGAGAACATCGGCTTGCCGCTGAAGATCGCGGGTGCCTCGAAGGCGGCGATCGAGCGCAAGGTCGATGCGTTGCTCGAACTGGTCGGACTTTCCGAAAAGCGCAATGCGTATCCGGCGAGTCTGTCGGGAGGGCAAAAGCAGCGCGTGGGGATTGCTCGCGCGCTGGTACACGACCCCGATATTCTGCTGTGCGACGAGGCAACCTCGGCGCTCGATCCCGAAACGACTCAGGCGATTCTGGCGCTGCTGCGCGATATCAACCGGCGCCTTGGGCTGACGATCATCCTCATCACACATGAGATGGAGGTGATCCGCGAGGTTTGCGATACGGTGGCCGTGATCGAGCGCGGCCAGGTGGTGGAGACGGGGCCGGTGTGGCAAGTATTCGGCTCGCCGCAGCACGACGCAACCCGCGCGCTGTTGCGCACGCTGGTGCACGATCTGCCTGCCGATCTCGCCGCGCGTGTGAAGCCTTTACATGAGGTGACGGCGGGCGAAGCGCAGGTCCTGCTCGACGTGCGCTTTACCGGCGCGGATGAACGCGAGCCGGATCTGGGCGCACTCGCTCACGCGCTGAGTGTGGACGGTGGCCGCGTGAGCTTCGTGCACGGCGGCATCGACCGGATTCAAGGGCATGCGCAAGGACGCCTTGTGGTGACCGCGCAGATTCCTGCTACGGCAGCGGTCCTGGAGTTGGGCGATGGCGCACATGGTGCATACGTCGATCGCGGTGCCGACACGCCCGCTGTCCGCGCGCAGATTGCCGCTCTTGTGGACCGTGCACGGCAGCATGCCAATCACGTGGAGGTGCTCGGTTATGTCTGATATATGGCTCTCCGAACTGGCTGGAGCGATTCGCGACACGCTCGTGATGGTCGGCGTGTCCGCCGTGATTGCGCTGCTGGTCGGCATCCCGCTGGCGCTCGTGCTGGTGACCACCACTCGCGGCGGCATCTTCGAGCGGCGCTCGGTCAACACGACGCTCGGCGCGCTCGTCAACGCATTCCGCTCGACGCCGTTCATCATCCTGCTGGTCGCCTTGCTGCCGCTCACGCGTCTACTCGTTGGTACTACGATTGGAGTGTGGGCAGCCATCGTGCCGCTCAGCATCGCCGCGATTCCTTTTTTCGCACGCGTCGCGGAAGTGAGCCTGCGCGAGGTCGATCGCGGTCTGATCGAAGCGGCGCAGGCGATGGGCGCGCAGCGCCGTCATATCATCTGGCATGTGCTGCTGCCGGAAGCACTGCCTGGCATTCTCGGCGGCTTCACGATCACGATAGTCGCGATGATCGGCTCGTCGGCGATGGCCGGCGCGGTCGGTGCCGGCGGTCTGGGCGATCTCGCGATTCGCTACGGCTATCAGCGCTTCGATACCCCGGTAATGGTGACGGTCATCGTTCTGCTGATTGTTATTGTCACGGCCGTGCAGTTCGTCGGCGACCGCTTTGTGCGTCGGCTCGGTCATCGCGCATAATGCACAGGTATCCGACACCTGGTTTGGAGTTTGCATGAACGAGTTGGACCATCCCGCGGCGCGTGACCCGCAGGCGTCATCGGTGCCACACGGTCTGTCGAGCCTGCTGGAAGCGTTGCGCGCGAGCGCAGCGGAGCGTGACCGCCAGGGCGGTCACGCGGCGCAGGAGAAACAGTGGATTGCCGAGGCAGGTCTGCTGACGATAGCCGTGCCGCGCGAATTCGGCGGCACTGGCGCGGCGTGGCCCAAAGTCTACGAAACGATCCGTTCGATTGCGCGCGTCGATAGCGCGCTCGCGCATCTGCTGGGTTTTCAGTGCCTGCAGGTGGTGAGCGTCGATGTGTGGGGCAATCCGGCGCAACGGGCGCGCTATCTGCGTGGCACCGTCGAGGGCCGCTGGTGGTGGGGCAATGCCGTCAATCCGCTCGACACGCGACTGGTTGCAAGTGCAACCGCCGACGGCGGTTTCCGCCTCAACGGACAGAAGGGCTTCTGCTCCGGTACGCGCGGCTCGCAGATGATGACCGTATCGGCGCACGACCCGCAGACCGGCAAGCCGATTTTCGCAGTCATACCGACGACGCGCGATGGCATCACCGTCAACGAAGATTGGGATCCGATCGGTCAGCGGCAGACCGATAGCGGCAGCGTGTCGTTTGCGAACGTGAAGGTCGAGGCGGAAGAAGTGCTGCACCGTTCGGAAACACCGCCTACACCGCACGCCACGCTGCGCACACTGGTGTCGCAACTGGTGTTGACGAACCTGTTTGTTGGCATTGCGCAGGGCGCGCTCGAGGAAGCGCGTCAATACGTGAACAAAAATGGACGGCCCTGGATTACCTCCGGCGTCGACAAGGCCACGGACGATCCCTACCTGATCGCACGATTCGGCGAGATGCGTTTGCAGACAGTCAGTGCCGAGGCGTTGGCGGAACGCGCCGCGCGGGCCCTCGACGACGCCTGGAACAAGGGCACCGAACTCAGCGCCGAAGAGCGCGGCCGGGTTGCACTGGCCACATCTGAAGCGAAGATTCTCGCGCACCGGGCCGCCCTTGAGGTGAGCCAGAACCTGTTCGATGCGTGCGGCGCGCGCGCCACACATGCGCCGCTCGCGCTCGACCGCTTCTGGCGCAACGCTCGCGTCCATACGCTGCACGATCCGCTCGACTACCGGGTGCGCGACGTTGGCCGTTACGCGCTTAGCGGCACATTGCCGGACGTTTCTTTGTACACTTGAGGTCGACTGCGGCACCCGTTGGCGGGTGCCGTTGCTACGTCAATCTCAAGAGGTCGCCGGCTTGCCATTTAATTTACCGACTACGGCCACTGCGCCGTTCTGTCCGTCCGAAGTCCAGGGAACCGTCGCCGTCGCGCAGGGTGCGCCGCTCTGGAAGCGGATCATGCAGTTCGCCGGCCCCGGCCTGCTGATTTCGATCGGCTACATGGACCCCGGCAACTGGGCCACCGATATCGAAGCCGGCTCGCGTTACGGTTACAGCTTGCTGTTCGTGGTAGTGCTGTCCAGTCTCGCGGCAATGGCGCTGCAGTGCCTCAGCATGCGGCTTGGCATCGCCACAGGCCAGGATCTCGCGCAACTGTCGCGCAGCCGCTACTCGCCGGCCATTGCGCGGATCCAATGGCTGCTGGCCGAGGTGTCGATCATCGCTTGCGATCTTGCCGAAGTGCTCGGCGGCGCGCTCGCGTTTCATCTGCTGTTCAAGTGCTCCCTGACCACCGGCGTGATTTTGACCGCGTTCGATACGCTGATCGTGCTCGGTCTGAAGGGAAAAAATTTCCGCGACCTCGAGGCCATCATTCTTGGGCTGATCGCCACGATCGGCATTGGTTATATCGTGCAACTGGTGCTCGTGCATCCGCACTGGCCCTCGGTGATGGCAGGGCTCGTGCCTTCGTGGCACGCCATCAGCACGCGCGAACCGCTCTATCTCTCCATCGGCATCCTCGGGGCGACCGTGATGCCGCACAATCTGTATCTGCATTCGTCCATCGTGCAAACGCGCGCCGTAAAGCGCGATTCGCGCAGTATCGCCTCGGCTATTGGTTTGTCACGCCTCGATACGATCGTCTCGCTGGTGATCGCGCTGCTGATCAACGCGGCGATCCTGATTCTCGCCGCCGCTGCATTCAATGCGACCGGGCACAACCAGGTCACGGAAATCGAAGATGCTTACCGGCTGCTTGCGCCGATCGTCGGCACGGGTTTCGCGGCTGTGCTGTTCGCCATCACGCTGCTCGCGTCCGGGCAAAGCTCGACGTTTACCGGCACCGTCGCCGGGCAGGTGATCATGGAAGGCTTTCTCAAGCTGAAGATCCCGTGCTGGCAGCGCCGCTTCATTACCCGCGCGCTGGCGCTGATCCCGGCGCTGATCGGCGTGCAGACGCTCGGCAACGGCGCGGTCGGCACGCTGCTCGTCGCAAGTCAGGTGGTATTGAGCCTGCAGTTGCCGTTCGCGCTCTATCCGTTGATCCGTATGACTAACGATCGTTCGCTGATGGGCGAGTTTGCCAATCGTCTGCCGACCCGGCTGCTCGCGTGGGCGCTGTTCGTCGTGATCACGGCCGCGAACCTGTGGCTGGTGGTGCAAACGGTGGGATGGATCAGCTGAGCACGCACGTTTCCGCGCGATCGGGAGATCGTGTGATGTGTAACAAAGCAGATGAGATGCGGCGAAAAAACGGATGAGATGCGCTACCAGAGGTTGTAACGGCCTCTGGTCGACACAATGATGCCGGATGCGAAGGCGAGGTTCGAATCTGCTGGATATGCAGCAGGATGAACCGTCAGCCGGATAGCCGGCACAAAAAATCGGTACAAAACAAACCGACCGGAAATCAGTCGGGTCAGGCAGCTTCCGCGATCTGCGTAGCTTCCATTGCTTCCAACGCTTCTTGCGCTTCCAGTTTGGCTGCAGCAGCGGCTTTCTTGGTCTTGCCGGCGCGCGACGGCGGCTGGCAGGCGCCACATACTACGTTGTGCTGCAGATCGTGCTTGTGCGCGACAAACTTGCCCGTGCAACGGCAGCACGGTGTGAGTTGCAGGATCTTGGCGTCGAAGAAACGCACCAGCGTCCACGCACGCGTCAGGTCCAGCACCGGTTCCGTTTCACTGTGTTTGCAGTGTTCCAGATACAGGCGGTAACCCTTGGTCAGCGCATCCAGATGCGAGCAACGCGCTTCGTTCTTCAGGAACAGGTACGTGTTGTAGAACAGCGAAGCATGAATGTTCGCGAGCCACGTCATATACCAGTCCGCCGAGAACGGCAGCATTCCCTTGGGTGGCGAAACACCCTTCACCTCACGGTAGAGGCGAATCATGCGGTCGCGCGACAGCGTCAATTCGCTCTCGAGCACTTGCATGCGTGCACCGAGTTCGATCAGCGCGATTGCGCGGAATACTTCTTGTGCATCTTCCGTCAGGCTTCGCTTGAGCATCGCAGTCACTCCGGTTAAGCGAATTGCTCTGCTGGCTGGCCGGCCAGCAAGATAGCCGCATGAGTCGGCGATACCTCTGCGTGCTTTGTCGTTTGCGTCAACGCCGACAACATCGAGTGGTCGTTGAAGCGGAAGAAGCACAAAAGCTGGTCGGAAGAGGCCAGTTTGACGATTTGCGCGAGCGACAGCCCGGCAAGCAAATCGGCCAGTTCCGACGACAGGCCCAAACGGAACATCCCGATGGGTTTGTCCTCACGCAACATACGTTGTGCGAGCATGATGTAAGACAAATTAATTTCGCGGATCGATTCCCGCGTCTCGCTGCTACGGTCCATTTTTGTGTTTCCGAAGCCCCGAATTGCTATGTCGGCTTTTTTGCGCCGTTATGCTTTTTGTACCCTCGCCGGACACTGATGACCTCCGGCGACATTTACGACTTGAAACGTGTCCTGACTGTTTGATACAAGGTGTTACAACTCGTAACACCTTGGAAGCAATTGTATGAAGTGCATTTCAGGAAATCAATACCTTCTCAAAAAAATATCTCACAAAAATACAACAATTTTCGGTAACTCTTTCACGGAGCCGTAATATAGGCTGCAGCGAGGGTTCTGGAGCATGTGCAGACCGTGTCTGAGCCGCCACAGGCCTTGCAGAATGGGGCTTGTCGAAATGGTCTGAGGAAATCCGTTTGAATCTCGGTAATAACGCTAATAGGCGCTTCAAACGGAAAGCTAAAAGAAAGAAAGCGACGAAATGCAGTAATAACTACTTGCTGGAACGAAGTTTGGGGGACAAAAGCGGATGTAACACATTGCGGGAGAGCCAGTTACAAACTCAGCGGCAAATGTAACGAGTGGGTGGGGAGAGTTACCGGTTCCGTCCGAACGTTCGGTCAGAGGTATGGGCAACGAGATTCTGCTGGATCCGGATGGGCGCCACCGGGCGCTGTAAGAACCGGGCGGCTGACGAAGCCGCGATCGGCCCGGCAGCCTCGGAATCTGCCTGACACCAGGCCGGGATTGGTTAAATCGATAAGACAAATCGACGTTACAACTTCCCGCGGGTTGCCCGTGGCCTCAGATGAGGCGCGCCATCAGGTCCGCGTCGTGAAATACCCCGTCGATGCGGAGCGCGTCGACTTCCCGGCCGTAACAGCGAAATCCGAGCGATTCATATAGATGGCGCGCCGCTTCGTTCTGTTTTGTAACAACTAGCTGGATTTGCCGCAGACCCTCGATGCGTTCGCAGCGCGCGAGCAGGTCGCCCAGCAACGCACGCCCGACGCCGCGGCCGGCGGCTTCAGGCGCGACATACATACCGACCACCACCGCCTTGTGCCGCTCCTTGACCCGCGGCTCGCGTCTGAGCCCGACCGTGCCGATCAACTCGAGCTCCGGCGTGGCGAACGCGCCGAGTATGAAATTGCCGTCGGCCGCCTGAGTGCCTTGCAGGATTGCCTCGTATTGCCCCGGGCCTTTCTCGAGCGCCTCCTGATGGCTCGTACCGAACGCCTCCGGGTGCGCCTGCAGACCGCGCAGGCGTAACTGGAAGAACGCGTTGAGATCGGCGAGGTTGAGTTGCCGGATCAGCGGGGCGTGCTCCATGCGTGTTTCTCCGTGGGGGGCTCGAGTGGGCTTCGCATGGTAACGGTGCGACTGCCCACAGGGGGCGGGCTTCAGGGATTGCTAGCGGTGTCGTTCGACGCCGCTGTGGCCGGACCTTCTGCCTGATCTTCTGCGTATGCGCGCAAGGCCGCGGCGGTCTGCGGATCGGCCGGAAAGAATGCCTCGATCGCGAGTTCGGAGAGCGTGACATCCACCGGCGTCCCGAACACGGTCGTGGTGCTGAAAAACGACAGCACGCCCAGCGGCGTGCGCAGACGCAGCGGCACGGCGATCTGATTGAGGGTGGCGTTGCTGTCCGCTTCCGGGCTTTCCGCGCCCGGCGGGGTGGGATAGCCGGCAAGTTCGTCGCGCAGGGCCACGAGCGTTTCGTCGCCACTGACGTCGATCTGCCGTTGCAACCGCGCCAGCACATGTGCGCGCCAGGCGTGCCAGTTAACAATAGAGGAGGCGATCCCGTCCGGATGCAGGCTGAGGCGCAGCGCGTTGACGGGCGGCGCCAGCAGGGCTTCGCTCGCTGCGCCGAGCAGTGGGGCGAGCGCGCGGTTGGCGGTGACGATGGTCCAATGCCGGTCGATTGCGAGCGCCGGATAGGGTTCGTGTCCCTTCAGCACCAGTTCCACTGCCTCACGCGCGGCCGTCAGTTGCGGGTCGGTCAAGGGACGCTCGCGAAACAGGGGCGCATACCCGGCCGCCACCAGCAGCATGTTACGGGCGCGCAGTGGGACGTCGAGACGCTCGGCGAGGTGCATCACCATTTCGCGGCTCGGCAGGGCGCGGCCCGATTCGACGAAGCTCAGATGACGGGTCGAGATGTCGGCTTCCGCTGCGAGCAGCAACTGGCTCATGCGGCGCCGCTGCCGCCAGTCGCGCAGCAGTTCGCCGACGGTGCGGCTGGCCGACGATGGTCCCGACGGGCCGGCTTGGGGGAGGGAGAGAGTGCTCATGGGGGAATCATAGCCAGGGCGCGGCGGGATTCCATTACCTGGGAGGTAAGTGAATTGGGGGGAAGCAGTCAGACAACTCCGGCGCCTCCCGAACACACAACTACACACTTTCCTTTACCCGGCGCCGAGTCGTGTGTAAAATTACACACGAGACATGCGGAGGCCAGATGAATTCATCAAAGCTAATCCGGATGCTCGAGAAGATGGCTGGAAACTGGTGCGAATTACCGGCAGTCATCACCACTTCAAACACCCTGAAAGGAAGGGCCTTGTGACGGTTCCGCACCCTAAGAAGGATCTGCCGATCGGGACGGCGAAGAGCATCCTGAAGACCGCTGGTCTTGTTTGACCGGCGGTTTTTGCCGGCTCAGGATGTCGGAGAACATTGACTGCAAAGGAACGGAAATGGAATTTCCCATCGCTGTCCATAAGGACGATGGGAGCGTCTACGGCGTGACTGTTCCGGATATTCCGGGCGTCCACTCCTGGGGCGACACCATCGATGACGCAATCAGAAACGCAAAAGAGGCCATTGTGGGTCACGTTTCGACGCTAATAGAGCTCGGTGAAGAGGTCGGTTTCACGTGCTCGACCGTGGAAGAACTGGCCGCACAGCCTGAATACTGTGGGGCAATCTGGGCGCTGGTCAGCGTCGATCTGTCGAAGCTCGACTCGAAGCCAGAGAGGATCAACATCAGCCTGCCGCGCTTTGTTTTGCATAAGATCGACGCCTACGTCGAGGCGCGTCACGAAACCCGCAGCGGATTCCTCGCGCGCGCAGCGCTGGAAGCGTTGGCTCACCAATGATGGCGCGGATCGCTTGGTTCGCGCGCTGCTGGAATAGCGTTAAGTGACGGTCCGCTTTGGCGGGCCGTCTTTCGTTAGCGAGCAACGTTACCTCCCAGGTAATCGACTCCCCGCACCCGCTCACCGATCCTTCAGTCCGAGCCCGCCCCAAACGCACTGTTTGCCAGGCGTCGTGCTCAGCCAAGCTACTGAAGGAGTCTGTGATGAACGCACATACCGATCTGATCGACCGCTATTTCGCGGCGTGGAATGAAACAGACGCGGTCAGCCGCCGCGAACTGATCGCCGCGACGTGGAGCACGGACGCCGCGTATCTGGATCCGCTACTCGCCGGCAACGGTCATGACGGAATCGACGCGATGATTCGCGCGGTCCACGAGCGCTTTCCGCGCCACACCTTCCGCCGCACCACGGATGTCGACGGCTTCGCCGACCGTCTGCGTTTTTCGTGGGAGCTGACCACGCCCGATGGCACGCCGATCGTCAAGGGCTCGGATTTTGGCGTGATCGATCCGGCCGGACGGTTGCAGGCCGTGACGGGTTTTCTCGACGCGACGCCGGGCGCGGCCTGAGTCCAATCAAAAACAGCTGAGGCCAACTCAGGCCTCCACCTTCCCACTTTCAAGGAGATGATCATGCGCGAGCAAAGTGCCGCGGGATTTGCGGTGACACTCGCGTTCGAACGGGTGCTCGGCACCCTCGACGCAGTCAGCACCGCCATTGCCGGCTTCGCGCTGTTGGCCGGCGCGCGGGCGTTCACCTTCACCGCATTGCTGGCATGGCGCGAGCCCGTGTTAGGCGGTGCGGGTCTGGTGTTGCTGGGACTGGTAGGCTGGCTGCGCTGGTTTAGCGGTCAAAGAAGAGTGGCGGCGGCTCGGGGTCGCCGGCTTCACGATAAAATGACTGACCGTTTGCCCACCGCACGCGACTGGCTTCTGTGGACGAGCGTTCGCGCGGATCAGCCTGCCTCGTCGCCACCCGGCGCAGGTGTACCTGATCGGGTGGCGAAACGATCATAAATAGAGGGGGAGTACATGATACGGGGTTGTGTAGTGATGTTAGCCGCCGTCGCACTTGCCGTGCTCGGCGGTTGCGGCAACAAGGAAGGCAACGAGTTCGTCGGTAAGTGGCAGAGCACCAAGGGCCGCGAAAGCGTCGAGATCAGCCGTAATGACGATGGCTTTGTCATCGCCAACACCAGTGGTGGCAGTGTCAGGCCCGGGGTGGCATCTGCCGTCTACCGGGACGGCGTGCTGGAGGTCGAATCGACTGGCCGCATTGAAAGCATCCCCTACGACAAGCAGCACGACACGATCATCTTGCCGACCATGACCGGCTCGGCGACATTCAGCCGGGTCAAATGAGGTTTTGCGGCGCATAGTGCCTATCAGACCGCGCCCGCACGGCATCCGGGTAGCACCTGCTAACATGTAACCCGCCGCCTCGGACGCCAGGTCCGGACGCACCCTGCCGTTACCGTCGAATCCGCCATGTCGCTCATTAGTCTGCTTGATCCGTGGGAGCCGTCGTTTGTGCTCGTCGCCGTGTTCGTTGCCGTCGCGGTGCTGTATGCACGCGGTTCGCGCCACGTCCGCGTCAGCTTTGCCAGACGGGGGGCGTTCTGGATCGGGCTCGTGCTGTTCTATATTGCGCTGCACACACGCCTCGACTACTACGCCGAGCACCAGTTCTTCGTGCACCGGCTCCAGCATCTCGTGCTGCATCACCTGGCTCCTCTGATCCTGATGGCTTCGTATCCGGGCAGTGTGCTGCGCGCCGGTTTGCCGCTGCGCTGGCGCAGCGCGCTGCGGCGTTGGCAGCGTCTGAAGCCCGTGCGGATCGTTGCTGCCGTGTTGTTCAATCCGGCCTTTATCTCTATCGCTTTCGTCGTTTCCGTGGTGTTCTGGCTGATTCCGTCCGTCCAGTTCGTCGCGATGCTCGACTGGCGCATCTACACGTTCATGAACTGGTCGGTCGCGGTGAGCGGCCTGCTGTACTGGTGGATGCTGCTCGATCACCGGCCGAGTCCGCCGAGCCGCACGCGCCCGGGCCTGCGGGTGCTGTCTCCGGTGATCACCATGACGCCGCAGATCCTCGTGGGCGCCATCATCACTTTTTCCTCGCATGACCTGTATCCGGTGTTCACGCTGTGCGGCCGCGCGTTCACGTCCGTTCCGCCCGCGCTCGATCAGAGCCTCGGCGGCCTCATCATGTGGGTGCCCGCCGGGGTGCTCGAAGCGATCGGCGCGATGATGGCGCTGCGTCACGTGATGCGTCTGTCCACCTTGCCGTCGCGCGTGCCGCCGAAGGCGAGACCGGGTAGGGCAAGAGCGAAGCCGGCGCTGCAGGCAGGAAGCTGATCAGTCGGATTGCCGTGCGCAATCAGTGCTTGCAGCTGGCCTTCACGCCGGGCTGATCCCGTACCTTTTGAACCGAACAAGGACATGCCGTGCTCGAAGAACGATGCGATGTCGTGGTGGTGGGACTCGGCGCCATGGGCGCAGCCACGCTTTACCAGCTGGCCAAGGCTGGCGCGAAAGCGGTAGGCATAGATCGATATGCCCCGCCACATGATCAGGGATCGAGTCACGGAGACACGCGGATTACCCGGCTGGCCGTTGGCGAAGGCGCCGCGTACGTGCCGTTGGTGCGCAGGTCGCAGCAGATCTGGCGCGAACTGGAAGCACGCGACGGTGACGCGCTTTTCGAGCAATGCGGGGTGCTCGTCATGACCTCGGGCGCGACGCACACATCGCACCACGGCGCGGCTGATTTCACGCTGAGCACGATCGAGCTGGCACGGACCTATGGCATCGATCATGAGGTTCTCACGGCCGAACAGCTCCGCGCACGCTTCCCACAATTTGCGCCGCTTCGCGACGACACGATCGCGTACTACGAACCGGAAGGGGGCTTTGTGCGACCCGAACGGTGTATCGCCGCCCAACTGAAGGCGGCGCGCGAGCTCGGGGCCGACGTGATCGCCGGTGTGACGGTTTCCGCTGTGGAGTCGACGGGCCACGTGGTCCGGGTGAGGGCGGGCGATCGGACAGTGGTGGCGGACAAGGTCGTTGTCTGCGCCGGCATGTGGTCCGCCGAGCTGTTGGGCGAGCCGTTCAAAAGCTTGCTGAAGGTTTGCAGGCAACAGCTATTCTGGTTCAAGCTTGAAGAGCCTGTGATTTTTCCTGAGGTTTCCCCGAGCTTCATTCTCTCGCATGGTCCTTTGGACACCGACTTTTGCTACGGCTTTCCACCCATTCCCGGTGAAGGCAGCATGAAGATCGCGACCGAGCAATACACGGCGCTGAGCGAGCCCGATTCGCTGGATCGCACGGTGTCCGACGCCGATGTGGCGGCCATATTCCGCACGCATGTTGCGGGCAAGATCGCCGGCGTGACCGCGGAACGGGTCAAGGCGAGTGTCTGTACCTACACCGTGACGCCTGACTATGGTTTCATCATCGACGAGCATCCTGCGCTCAAGAATGTCACCGTGGTGTCGGCCTGTTCGGGTCATGGCTTCAAGCATTCGGCGGCAATCGGCGAGGCGGTCGCGCAACGCTGTCTGAGCGGAAAGAGTCAGATCGACCTCTCGGCGTTTTCTTTAAGCCGTCTTTCCTGAGGAAGGCGCAAGGACGTTGTCTGGTCCGTGCGTTTTTCCATAGGCTTGCGGCTTCAGACTGCACGCGATACTACCGTCCCAATCGTCATGGCCGTCTCGCCAGCGGCTATCGTTTCGGTATGCGATGCTTTGGTAAAGCTGAACGGCTGAGCGATCGTCCAGATGGCTTGTGTCCTGGCCCAGGTGTTCGAGGAAAAGCTGGCAGCGCAGTGCTTTTACCGCGTTGGAGTCCCACACGCTCGCGTTCATTTCGCTATGGCCGTACAGCGAATTCGCATGAAGGTTGCACGATCCAATGGTGGCCCATGCATCGTCGATCAGCATGAGCTTGGCATGGACGTAAACGTAACGCCGGCCATCGGTTTGCGTGGGCCCTGCGAGTGCGGCGAGCGTGAAATTTTCATGGCGGCCGAGTGCTTCGATCTGCTCGAAAAACGCCGCGCGTTCAGGATTTTGTCGCCACTGCGCGACATACGGTTCGGGCTCTCCCGGCACCAGAAGAACCACGAATACCCCTCGTTTCAAGGCATTTTCAAGCGCACCGGCAATGGCGGGCACCGGAAGCGCCTGATTTTCCAGGTAGATCGAACGACGCGCGGCGTCGATGGCCAACAGATATTGTTCGGTGATGGACCGCTCGCCGTTGGCGATGGGATAGGCTTCTCCAACGCCGGGGGCTGCGTGCGCGTTGCGATAACATCCGGCGTGCACATTGCGTTGAATCTGCACGGTGCTCGGGCCTTGCGCCTTCGATAAACGTGTTGGGAACGCGAGATCCGAGTGTCCGTCAGGTCCATACACGCCAAGCGCACTATTGCGCTCGCTGGTTTCGTTCCAGCGCTGAACGAAGTTGTGATGCACATCGCTCGCGCATGGACCGGTTATCTCGGCGTAGACGTCGTGGCGTTGTTCACCCCCTGCGTGCCCAGGTTCGACGAGCGCGAAAGTCGGGTTGATGCCGCCGACAAACACGGTTTCTGAGGACTCCCCTGCATCGATCAGCCAGCATTTCTGATGATGACAATAGGCGGCGGGCGCGCGATCCCAGCGAGCGTTCAAACGCGAGCCCCGCTCCGCCAGCCAGTCGAAGTCGGACTGCGTGCCTTCAAACGTCTGTCCGTATCCATTGCTCGCGGGGTTGGGGCGCCAGAAAATCACGCGGACGTCGACACCCCGCTGGGCAGCAGCATCGAGCACATCGAACAGCGTGCCCCGTCCGTCGGGCATCTGAAAATGCCTTGATACGAAGGTGACGGTGAGCCAGACACGGTGCTGGGCGTTTTCTACCGCTTCGCAGATGCCGCGAAATGCAGGACCGCTATCTATAAGCGGACGAACCCGGTTGCCGGGCCGTTGCGGATAGGAACCCTGCGTGATGAATGGGACGGACATCTGGCCGGGATCGTTATTTGTGGTCGGCTCGGAGTGGTGATCCATTGAAGGGTTCCAGGTGGCATTCGATCGTCGTTAGAGACGCCGCTTTTATTTTCGAGGGGACGCAGCGCCAGCAAGCTTAAAACGAGGTTATTCCGCTTTGTCAGGCGTTTTCTTTCCAGGCTCTTATGGCGTTTCGGGGCATTTCGCCTGTCTTTGCCCGAGCATTGCGCGCCGCTCAAAGGAGAATTAACCCGCTATATGCGGTTTACGTAATAATTGCAGTGTAGGCTCCGTCGTTCCGCTAACCGTCAAAAATGCGCAGGTCATGGCTTTCAGCGAACCAAGGTCTCCATTTTTCAAGTGGATTGTCTCTTCCGCTCAAAATCTGAGTGCCGAAAATCGGCAAATATTGCTTGCCAATCTGTTCACCAGAACGGCATCCATTATTTTTGCGTCGATTTGTGAAATCAGTGTCTGCGCCACCGCCTTTTACCTCCATCGGACTGCGCTTTATGCCGGTTGGGGACTTGCTGTCCTCGCGTTGCTGTTTACCCGGCTGGTATTGATTTACGTCTGTTGCCAACGTAGTGCCCGCGGCGAGCCTACGCCCACCTCCGCGTTTCTGTTGGCGAGCATTGTCTGGAGCGCGCTGTTCGGCTTCGGCAGCCTTCTATGCAATGTCAGCGGCGACCCGACGCTATTCCTGCTCGGAAATGTTTGCGCCGTCGGCGTGATAGGCGGCCTGGCAGGTCGCAATGCCGGCATTCCCCACCTTGTGCTGATTCAGATCACGCTCATTCTCGGGCTACTCGGTCTGGGCGCGGCACTCTCTCCCGGCTCCGGCAAGCTCGTCCTGCTGTTTCAGGCGCCATTCTGCGCGGCAGGCTTCTTTACCGTCGCCCTCCGTAGCAACCGCGACACCGTCGCGTTGCTGACGGCACGCGAAAACAGCCACCGTCTGGCGCGCCACGACAGTCTCACTGGCTTGCCCAACCGCGCACGCATCAGCGAGCTCCTGCTCGAGCGCACGGGGACCGTGCAGCAGGTCGACGATCAATCGTTCGCTGTTCTACTGATCGACCTCGACGGCTTCAAGGCGATCAACGACAGTCTTGGACACGCTGCGGGCGACCAGATCCTGCAGGAAGCGGCGATACGGCTGCGCGATATCCTGCCGGCCGGCGGTATCGTCGGACGCCTGGCGGGGGACGAATTCGTCGCCATCTACGATGGCGCTTCCCTGATCGATGATGTGCGTGTGCTGGCCGATCGCATCGTCAAGGCATTGGCCCGGCCGTTCGTGCTGAGCGAGGCACGCGTCCACATTGGCGCGAGTGTTGGTATTTCGCTGTACCCGGAGCACGGCAAAACCGGGCCGCAATTGCTGATATGCGCGGATCGCGCCTTGTACGCGGTCAAACGTAATGGCAAAAGTGCCTTTGCCGTTTTCGATGCCGACAAGCACGCCTCCGACGAAAGTCTGAGTCTCCTGCGCAGCGACCTCGAAGGCGCGATGCAGTCTTTTAGCGGCTTGCGGATGGAGTATCAGCCCATCATCGATCTTAGCGACGGGACCATCTCGGGACGCGAGGCGTTGCTGCGCTGGACCCACCCGACGCGCGGCGAGTTGTCGCCCATCGCATTCATTCCCACGGCCGAACGCACGGGCCTGGTACTCGAACTGGGTGAATGGGCGCTGCGGCAATCGTGCATGGAAGCGGTCACCTGGCGCGATGCGGTCACGGTTGCGGTCAACGTCTCGCCTGTGCAGTTGCGCGAGGAGTCGTTCGCTGCGACGGTCGAGTCGATCCTGCATAAAACGAAGTTGCCGCCGCAGCGCCTGAATATCGAGGTGACCGAAACGGTGCTGCTAAGCGACGACATCGCGACCCGGCGCAACGTCGCAACGCTCCGTGCATTAGGTATCGGACTGGCGCTGGACGATTTCGGAACCGGCTTTTCAACCATGTCGACGCTCGTCCGTTTTTCGTTCGATGAACTCAAGATCGACAGTTCCTTCGTCAAGGAATCCGTGCACCGGCGCGAATCCGCGGCGGTGGTTCGCGGGATCGTGGCGTTGGCGCGGGAGATGGGCATGCCGACTACCGCGGAAGGTATCGAGACCCCCGAACAACTCGACTTCGTCCGTGGCTGCGGATGTACCCACGCGCAAGGCTACCTGCTTGGCAGGCCGGAGCGGGCGGAGACCATCGCGCACCGGGAAGAGCGGCTCGCCGCCGACGGTGTGATCAAAGGCTAGGCCATCGGTAACGGCGCGCATGCGCCGTCCACTGCCTGATTTGCCTACCCTGTTTTCAGGCAATCCTTACGCAAAAAGTCCTCAAGTTGCAGCGCGATGCTGCCGTTTACATGCGTCGTGGTGTATGAGAGTAGCCATGAGGTGTTCTGCCCGCCTTCGGATCGTAATAGAAGAGTATTGATCAGTCGTTCTGAATGAGCAGCAAAGCCTTTGCGTCATGTTTATGAGGAAACCTAAAGTAGCTGCATCGTTTGCCGATATTTAGTTAGATATCGCGTGGCACGAATGCGGCGCGCCGGCATTGCGCGGCGAACGACCTATCGAGGACCAGAATTCCATGCATAAGTGGAGGCGCCATTCGTTGCGTATCCTGAGTTGCCTTCTCGTCTGCGTGGAGATGGTCGCGGCTGTACCGCCCGCCAGAGCAGCCGATGCCTGGTACGATGGATCGACGCCGGTGTTTCGCCATGTCGAAATGCCGAGCGACATTACGCCCACGGCAATGCTGCAGGACAGGGACGGCCTGATCTGGATCGCCTCGCAAACCGGTCTCGCCAGTTGGGACGGCTATCGCTTCCGCACTTACATTGCCGACCCGAGCAAGCCTGGCACCTTGCCTTCTTCCTACATCAATGCGCTGTATGAGGACCGTGAGGGCCGCCTTTGGGCGGCCACAGACAGTGGCGGTCTCGCAAGACTCGACAAGGCAGCTGGCACCTTCTCTACGCTGGGCGCGGGCCCTCAAGGCCTGAGCAGCGTACGCGTATTCTCCCTTGCCCCCGACGGCCCGGACGGCCTCTGGGTGGGCACGGAGGCCGGCCTCGACCGGCTGGATCTCAACACCGGCAAGGTGCGGCGCGCAGGCGGTGGGGCCATCCCCGCTGGCCTGCCCGCGCACCGGATCAGCGCGCTCCTCGTCGATCGCGGCGGCAACCTGTGGGCCGGCACGCTCGACGGGATCTACGTATTGCGTGCCGGCGCACAGGCTTTTGTGGCGGTGCCGGCGACGAGCCTCACGGGCGCCGCTATCGAGGTCTGGCAACTGGCAGAGGACCGGGAAGGGCGGGTCTGGGTCGGGACGCGAGCGACCGGTGCCTTCGTGATCGAACCAGGTGCCACGACGGCGCAGCAATTGCGCGACAGCGAACGTAGCGACGGGCAGGGTGTCGAGACCGACTGGGTCGGCGCGATCGTCGATGTCGGTAACGGTCACGTGTGGCTCGGCACGTGGGCCCAAGGCATCGTGCAGGTCGACACCCGCAGCTGGGCGACGCGGCGTCTGCGCCACGATGCCGGGATTCCAGGGAGCCTGGGCGAGGACGACGTGGCGGCGCTACTGCGCGATCGCAGTGGGTTTGTGTGGGCCGGCGGACCGAATGTGTTCGATTCGATCGATCCCTCCCAGCGGGCGATATCCACGTGGTACGGCAGCGACGGCCACCTGCTCGGCGGCAAGCGGGCAGAGGTCACGGCGGTGCTTGTCCAGCCCGACGGCAGCGTCTGGCTCGGCGCCGATATCGGCGGCGTCGACATCGTCCCGCCTGACCGCGAGCACGGCCGGCGTCTCACGGCGGAGGACGGTCTGTCGCGGACCGCGCTTCCCAGGGGCGCAGTGCTTTCGATGGCACGCGCACCGGACGGCAGCGTCTACATCGGGACTGCTAAGGGTTTGTACCGAACGCGCGATGACGGTCTCAGTGTCGAGCGGATGGAGTTTCCTGGCATTTCGCCCACTGCATTGGTGAGGGCGGTGTCGCTCGCCGATGGCAAGCTCTGGATCGGCGGCACGGACGGATTGAGCTATGTCGACCTGTCCGCGCAAGGCGCCACGGCGTACAGTGTCCCCGGCCTGCAGGGCGAAGACATCACGAACCTCAGCGCCGGCGCAGACGGAACGTTGTGGGTCGGCACGCAGACAGGACTTGCGCGGTACTGGCCGGCAACCGGCCGTCTCGAGCGGCCTTGGCCGGAGGGACCTGGGCGTGTCGGCCTGCCCAGCACCCACGTGACTTCGGTTGTGCAGGACAAGCGCGGGCGGCTGTGGATTGCTTTCTACGGCGGAGGCGTGCGTGTGGTCGAGCCCGGAGTGGGCGGCGCGCCTGCGCGAATCGACAGCATCGGTCACGATCAGGGTCTGCAGAAAAACGCCGCGAATGCCCTGCTGCTCGACGAGCAGGGCAACGCCTGGGTCAGCACCGACAGCGGCATTCTGCGCATCGACGGTAACACGCTGACCACGACGCTGCTGCAGCAGGCCGACGGGGTGGGGCTGCTGCCGTACTGGACCTCAGCGGCCGGGACGACACCGCAAGGCGATCTGCTGTTCGGCGGCAACGGCTTGACCATCGTGCATCCGAGCGAATTCCAGCCCGCACGTTTCAAGGCTTCCATCGTGCTGACCGATGCCGATGGCCGGCCGTTACCGCCGTCCGGGCTCAGGCTCGGCCCTTCGCAACGCACGGTGCAAGTGGCTTTCGCGTTGCTCGATTACTCGGCCCCCGAACGCACGCGCTACTCCTATCGCCTGGCTGGCCTGGAGGACACGTGGACCGAGTCATCCGCCGAGCAGCGCGTCGCGCACTATACGAATGTGCCGCCCGGAAATTACACGCTGCAGGTGCGGGCGTCGAACCGTGCCGGAGGTCAATGGACCGAGTCGGTGAGCTTGCCCGTCCACGTTGTGCCGACGTGGTACGAGAGGACCACGTTTCGCGTGATCATGGCACTCCTGCTGCTGGCGCTGTTCGGCCTGCTGATGCACGTGCGCATGCGCCTGCTGCGGCGACGTGCATTGACGCTGGAGGCGGTGATCGCGGAGCGGACCCAGGAACTCCAGCAACGTTCCGATGAGCTGGTGCGCCGCACGGCGGAATTGCAGGCCAGCGAACAGCGGCTCGAGCAGTTGGCTTACTTCGACAGTCTGACGGGCCTCGCGAACCGGCGGCATTTCAACGACGATCTGCAACTCCTGATCGAGCAGGCGCGTCGCGGCGCGGAATTCGCGCTTGTGCTGGTCGACCTCGATCGTTTCAAGCCGATCAACGATATCCACGGCCACGATGCTGGCGACGTGGTGTTGAAGGCCGTTGGCTCACGCCTGCGGCTGATCACGCGCGAGATCGATCTTGTCGCGCGCCTTGGCGGCGACGAGTTCGCCGTGCTGCTCAGAGATCCAGGCGAGCGCGATGCGGTGGCCGAGGTGTGCGAGCGGATCATCGCCACCTTCGCTGAGCCGATTCCGTACCGCAAGCTTTCGCTGGAGGTCAGGGCGAGCATCGGGGTTGCGCGTTGTCCACAGGACTCACGGGATGCCCAGGGGCTGTATAAATCCGCGGACATGGCGCTCTACGCGGCGAAAGAGGCCGGCCGCAGCGCCTGGCGCTGGGCGGGCGATTCTTTCGAGGTGGACCGTTGAGTCGAGCAAGTCAGGCATCCTGAATGATGGCGACTGCCCGGCCCACCGCGCACAACGTTCAGAAGCGGTGCCGGATACCTAGCGTGACACCGGTCTGATTGGACGCAAAGGCAGTGGCGTCCGTTACGCCAATGGGCGTGTAAGTCCCATTCGCATAGCGTGTCGCTGCGGCATACGCCACTGTTGCATAGAGATCGGTGCGCTTGGATAGCGAATAATCGCCGCTTAGCACGCCCATCCACGAGTTCGATACGTTCGCCGTCTTGTTGGACTGATAGTAGGTGCCGGCCGTTAGCTGGAAGCTTGGTACGAACCGGTAACGCACCCCGCCAAACCACATTGCGGCCGAAACCGTCGAGCCCTTGGTCGGATCGTTCAGGTAGTGCTCATAGCCACCCATGATTTCACCGTTGCCGATATGCTCCAGGACAGAGAAACTGAGGTTGCGCGTCTTGGTCCATGTGCCGGTCGAAGTGATCGCGCCGTTGCGATAATCGTAGGCCACCGCTGCCGCGAACGTGCCGGTGCTGTATTCCAGCGAACCGCCATAGGCCGCGCTGCTCTGGAACGAGCCTGCGTCGCCGCCGAAGCTGTAATCGGCAATCGCCTTTAGTCCGCCAAACTGCCCTACGTACTTCACGGAATTGTTGAGGCGCGCCTTGTAGGAGAAGTCGTCCGACGATCCGGTGGTGGGAAACCACGTGTACTGAGGCGCGTAACCCATCGGATCGTACTTTTCGAGTGTGTCGTACATGGCCGTGTATTGCAGGCCGGCCGAGAGCGATCCCAAGGCGTTCGACAACCCCACCGCTGCAGTGCGGTTGAACAGCGTACCGGCGGTGGCAGGCGTGCCGTCGTTGCTGTTAAAGCCGGCTTCCAATACGAACCACGCGCTGGTGCCGCCACCCAGATCTTCCGTGCCGCGAAAACCAAACCGCGAGTTGCTAAGTCCACCTGAATTTTCACGAACCAGCGACCCACCCGTCGCGCTTGCATGAGTCAGATATTCGATGTTGGTGTCGATCACGCCGTAGAGGGTCACGGACGATTGGGCGTGCGCGCAGGCGCATCCGGTCGCCGCGAGCGCGGCGACAAGACATTTCTTTTTCACTGACTGTCTCCTGAGATTTGCTGTTTTCATTTGCGTCGCAAGCCGAGTGATGTTGCGGCAGGCAGGGGGCAAACAACGCAATGGAGCAAATCGTAGAGGCGGCCGATGTAAATGTAAAATACATATGTGATGCACTATCCATATGCATCAGATATGGCGCTTGGGTCATCCTTGATGAGCCGAAGCGGGAGACAACGCGATCCCCTTTCTGTGGTCCAGGACGCTTTAATAACCTGGGACTACAACAGAAAGGTGATCGCGTCCCGGTCCGGAATTACATGGGAGGTACTACACCATCTTTCTCGACGACGATCACATTCGCGTCATACGAGCCGTTCTTCGCCGGGATCGCCACGATGAATACCTTTTTGTTCGCAGTCAGATCGTCGCGGGTCGCGGGAATGGCCGTCACGACTGGAGCGTCGGCCGGCACGTTGATGGTGTTGCTGCCGCCTTTATACGAAAGCTTCAGGTCGCGTCCGCTCGTACCTTCCACAACAGTGTCGACGTTGGCGTTCGTCATCGAACTGTTTGCACCGAGGTCCCACGCGTAGTGACCCTCTCCGGTGCCGCGCGCGGCCTCCGGGAAGACCAGCACTTCCTTGGCGACCAGCTTTCCGTCCGGGCCCGGCATTGCCGCCGCGCCGACGTATGAGCCGGCCTTGATATCCGAAAGCTGGATTGCCTTCACGGCATTCAGCGCCGTCGAATCCTTCAGGTCAATGTTGACTGTGTCGCCGCTGCGCCGGTGGACCTGCAAGGTGTTACCCGAAAGCGATACGATCTCGCCCCGGATCCGTTCGGGCTTGGTGGCGGAGGATTGAGCGAATGCAGCGCCAGCGAGCGTCAATGCGACAGCTGAAACAGCGAGTTTGAGACGAATGGACATAGGTGCTCCGTGTGGTTGATTGCAGTTAAAAATCATCGGTTCGCGGTTCAGGAGCCGCCGAACCAGTTGTAACCCTGGTTTTCCCAATACCCGCCGGGAAATTCGTTTGTGACGGTAATGGCGACGATATGCTTCGGGTTTTTGTAACCCAGTTTGGTAGGCATCCGAAGCTTCATCGGGAAGCCGTACTTCGCAGGCAGGGTGTTGCCGTCATAGGTCAGCGTGAGCAGCGTCTGCACATGAAGTGCAGTGGGCATGTCGATGCTCGTCCAGTAGTTATCGGCGCAGTGCAGTGCAACGTACTTCGCGGTGGTATCGGCTCCGGCTCGCTGCAGGAAATCGGCGAACCGCACTCCGCCCCACTTGCCGATTGCGCTCCACCCTTCAATGCAGATATGCCGGGTAACCTGGCTTTGTTGCGGCAACGCGCGCAGTTCGTCGAGCGTCCAGTCGGCTTTGCCCTTGACCCGTCCTTTCAGTTCGAGACGGTAGGTTTGTGCATCGACATCCGGCACCTGATCAATGTCGTAGTAGGCATTGAACGGAAATGGCCGTGTGATCATCGATTCCGGGTACGTCGGCGCCAGCTTGCGCGGGTCGAACAGCAATGCCTGAGCGTCGTCGTTGAAGGAGGAGATTCGGCGCAGCATCGTGTCGACGGATTTGTCGTTCGTCAGATCGCAACCCGACAGGAGCATCAAGCCGCCCAGCGTGAGGATCTGCTTGCCAAACAAACGCCGTGAGGACGATGAGAGCTCCTTCTGTGCGTCTTTGATGATCGATTGCGCGTCGGGCCGGTATGCCGGAGCGGGCGTCGGGTGACCTTTTCGGGAATTCATGGTTACCGGCCTCGAATCATGGTGAGCAAAGAACGCGGGACGAGAGCGACCATCGCAACGTGCACCGCGAAAAAGCCGACAAGTACGCTCATCGCGGCAAAGTGAACGATGCGTGCGTTATCGAAGCCACCCATCGCCGTGCGCAGGAGCGGAAATTGAACGGGCTTCCAGATCGTCAATCCCGACAGCACGACCAGCGCGATATCCGCGATCACGACGAGATAGGCGAACTTCTGCACGGCGTTGTAACGGCTCAGATCGCCGTGATTGAGCTTGCCTCGCAGGGCTGCAACGAGGTCGGAGGCAATTGCACGCGGGCTGACCGGGAAGAGTTTCTTGCGCAGGCGCCCCGTTACGAAGCCCAGTCCCAGATACGCGAGAAAGTTTGCGACCAGCAACCACATGACCGCGAAGTGCCAGAGCAGCGCGCCACCTAGCCAGCCACCCAGCGTGATGGACGCCGGAAACCTGAATGCCGGGAATATCGGCGACGCGTTGTACACCGCCCAACCGCTCAGGCACATTGCTATAACAGCGGCGGCATTAATCCAGTGAAAAATGCGAACCCACACGGGGTGAATAGTGGCGTGATTCAAAGCGACCTCACGGACGATTGGCACTTGCAAACAGGAATGGGGCGGCGAGCGTGCATTGCATAAGACGTAGTTCAGCGTGCCAGGACCTTGGCGCGACGGTGCAGTCAAGAAAGTGGAGTTGCGCTGTCTGGCCCGGGTGGATTGGATTGACGACAGGATCGCAGGCGCGCCACGACAGCGGTATCGGTCAAATGACCGACCCACGGCATCGTGCTTGTGCTCGTGTTTGTGTCTGGTGCGCGGCGCCGGCCGGTGCGCGCTGTCGGCGGCACCGGTGGCATGAAAAGAAGACTTCGGAGAGGGGGCGACCGCCTATTCCTGGTGAGAGTCCAACTCCCGTTGCATCAGCACAGTGTCGACCCACTGGCCGAACTTGAATCCGACCGATTTCAGCGTTCCCACTGTGCGGAAGCCGAGACGTTCATGCAACACAAGCGATCCCGTGTTCTCGCTATTGCCGACAACGGCAAGCATCTGCCGCCATGGTCCTTGCTCGCACCGTTGGATCAATTCCCCGAGCAGCGCTCGGCCGATCCCGAGACGGTCGAGCCCATGTTCTACGTAGATCGAATCCTCGATGGTGTGGCGATATGCCGGACGCGGCCGATATGGAGTTGCGTACGCATAGCCAACTACACGGCCTTGCCTCTGCGCCACCAGATAGGGAAGCCCCGCCTTCAACACTGCGTCGCGGCGTCCGAGCATGTCGTCGACGGAAGGGGGTGTCTCTTCGAACGAGGCGCTGCCGTGCAACACGTGGTACGCGTAGATGGCCTGCACGGCTGCCATGTCGGCTGTCGCCGCGTCGCGAATCCGAATTGCACTGTCAACTTCTGATTCCACCATTTACCTCACTCCTGAGCCTCGATATAGGAGACACGTCACGGGCGGCTCAACCCACACGTTCGACATGCATGATGCCCCGATCGTAGATATAAAGGAAGATTTGGTATCGTATGCAATCGATAAGGAATTCTTTGATATGAAGAGCTTGAATCTCGACTACCTGAAGACCTTTGTTGCCGTTGTCGAGCGTGGTAGTTTTTCTGCTGCAGCCGATCATCTCCGGCTCACTCAGCCGGCCGTGAGCCTTCAGATTCGCCAGCTCGAGAAAAGCCTCGGCGCGGTGTTGATCGAGCGCGTCGGGCGCGTAGCGAGAGCGACGGTCGCAGGGGAGGAGCTACTGGCCCATGCTGCGGGAATTGATGCAGCGGTCACCTCGGCAGTGACGGCCGTTTTCCGTCATGCGGAGGAGGGCGTGGGGCGCATTCGCATCGGCACCGGCGCGACGGCTTGCATCTTTCTGCTTCCGCCTATCCTGACCAATCTGCGCCAACGATTTCCGAACCTCGAAATCACGGTCACGACGGGCAATACCGCGGATATCGTCAAGGCGGTCGAGGGTAATATCCTGGACGTCGGGCTCGTGACGATGCCCGTATCGAGCCGCAGCCTGCACATTGCGCCGGTCATGGATGACGAATTTGTGCTCGTGGCCCCATCAGGCATGCAATTGCCGACTCGTATCACCGCCGCCGCGCTCGCCACCCGGCCCGTCATTCTGTTCGAACCCGGTGGCCATACCCGTAGGATTACCGACGAATGGTTTGCGAGGAGCGGCACGAAGCTCAGGCCTGTGATGTCACTGGGAAGTGTGGAAGCGACCAAGGCGATGGTCGGAGCCGGTCTCGGTTGCGCGATCCTTCCTGCACTCGCGGTCCGCAATGTAGAGTCCGGAAGCAGGATGGTGGTTCGATCCTTGTCCCCGCGTCTTCATCGCAAACTGGTCGCGGTAGTTAGACGCGACAAGCGTCTGTATGGCGGCCTTGCGGAGATCCTCAAATCGTTCCGGACTTTGTCTGAGGATTAGCTGGCCTCTGAATCTTTGGACTGCCAGATAATATGTTTAATCGACATCGCGTCTGAAAGCAGCGGCGGTCCGCGCCGGCTGTTCACCGCACTTGAAACGGTTGTTCGACCTAAAGTCATTAGTTCGGACTGCCGTAATTGAGGCATCAGGGCCGGTTGCTTCCGGTAAGAACGCCGGGGCGACTTTCTTGGAGTCGATCATGAGCTATGTACGCGTCACCGGTAGAGTCACACGCAGCGTCTGCTACTTTGTTTTTTCCATCGCCGTGTTTTCGTTATGGGCATCGCTTGCTGCCGGGGCCGGTTTCATCCTGCTGCATTTGCCTGATGTTTGGGCGTCGCACAGCAACGACGAAAATGCACGCTTCGCGGTGATGTCGGTCACTGCGTATGCGGTGATTATGGGCGCGCTGTTCCTCATCTTCACTGCGGGCGCCGTCGAGCGTTTATCCGATGCAGTGAGAGCGGCGCGTACAACGCTTCGACACCTTCAAAAAATGCACGCGGTGCGCCGCACACGCCGCGACCACGTCTCCGCAGTTGCGCTCCATCCGGTCAGAAATACACACTGACACGCGCTGTTTTACCAGCCTGCTGTTCGTGAGTGCGGGCTGTTTCATATGACCATTGCCGTTGTGGTCTGCGAAGAGAACTCATCCAGTAACCGCCCGCACCATGTCGATGAACGCCCGCAGGCTCGTCGACATATGACGGGTGCGCGGAAAGTAAAGGAACAGGCCAGCTATCGTCGGGCACCAATCCTCCAGCACCGGAACGAGTCGCCCATCGCGCAATGCCGCACGCGCATAGGGTTCCGGAACATACGCGATACCGAGCCCATTCATAGCGGCTTCGACGATCAACTGGTTATTGTCCAGCGTCAAAACGCCCGGAACGTCCATCGCCACTTCTTGCCGTCGCTTGAGAAACTCCCAACGATAGCGTTTGCCGCTAGGCAGACGCTGCCGGATGCATTGGTGCTGCATGAGTGCATCGGGTGTTTTGGGCGCAGGATGAGCCGCCAGATATTCCGGCGAAGCAACCGCGAGGAAACGCATGTCAGGTCCAAGCCGAACCGCCACCATGTCCTTGGGCACGGCTTCTCCCAATCTCACGCCTGCGTCGAAACCTTGCTGAACAATGTCCACCAGTCGTCCGTCCGCTACCAGGTCCAACTCCACGCCGGGATAGCGCGCCAGGAATTCCGGCACAACTGTCTGAAGCAATAATCGAATGGCGTTTTCGCCGCCGTTGATCCGCAGCGTACCGGTTGTGTGACCTTGCTCGCCTGCGACTTCCTCCAGTGCGGCGTCGAGATCGCTCATCAGTGGATCGAGACGGCCCAGCAGGCGCTCGCCTGCCTCGGTCAGCGACACGCTGCGTGTCGTCCTGTGCAGCAGACGGGCTCCCACGCTGTCCTCCAATCCACGCACGGCATGGCTTAGCGTTGAGCGGGTGATTCCAAGCAGGTCGGCCGCGCGCCGGAAACTGCGGTGTTCGGCAACGGCCATAAAAGCGCGTAGATCGCTCAGTGTCGGCTTGTTCATTGGTGGCCTATTTTCACTTGCTCATGCCATTCATTGGTGATTGTCGCAACAATGATAGCGCCATAGCATGGATCCCTACAGCCCACACCTTTTCTTCGCTGGAGGCGCATCATGGCCAAAACCTGGTTCATTACGGGAACATCCACCGGCCTCGGCCGCATCCTCACCGAACGTTTACTGGAGCGTGGGGACCGCGTCGTTGCAACTTTGCGGCGACCCGGAGCATTGGACGAATTACTTGCCCGGCACAGCGATCGCCTGCATGTCGTCACGCTCGACGTGACCAATGTCGAGGCGATCAGAGGCGCCGTAGCAGATGCTTTCGAACGGATGGGGCGCATTGACGTGGTGGTCAGCAACGCGGCCTATGGTCTCTTCGGTGCTGCCGAAGAACTAAGCGACGCGCAGATCGAGCGGCAGATCGCGACCAACCTTGTGGGCTCGATCCAGCTTATCCGCGCAGTCCTGCCGTATCTGCGCGAGCAAGGTGGAGGGCGGATCGTTCAGGTGTCGTCGGAGGGCGGACAAATCGCTTATCCAAACTTCAGTCTTTACCACGCCACCAAGTGGGGGATCGAAGGTTTCGTCGAATCCGTTGCCAAGGAGGTCGCGCCGTTCGGCATCGATTTTCTGATCGTCGAACCGGGGCCGACTCTCACCAACTTTCGTCAGGGTCTGGAGCACGCGCGGCCCATGAATTGCTACGACAGTACACGAGCCGGTGAAGTGCGCAAGGCGGTGTCTTCCGGAAGTTTCGTTCTCAAGGGCGATGCTGCCAAAACGGTCAATGCGATGATTGACGCGGTCGATGCAGATCGGCCGCCTTTGCGGCTGACCTTGGGCAGTACCGCCTACGCCTCGATCAGCCAGGCGTTGGCCGAGCGGCTACAGTCGCTGGAGGCACAGAAAGATCTGGCGCTCTCCGTCGATCGGGACAACTAAGGTCTGTTGACCGGAGCTCTCCTGGTAGCTGAACCGGTGCCCGCCGCTTTCGTCAGGCTGAAGAGGAGTGGCAGGTGAAAAGTAATCTTCATACCAGGGAGAGTCGGCCACGGGGCCTTCTCCCTGACGCGGACACAGTGGGCCTGAAAGAGCCATGGACGCCGGTCCGAAGGCATGCGCTCGGACCGGTTCTGTTTCTTGTGATGTCATGGTGTTTCAGCACGGCATTTTCAGCGCAAAAGCAGGTATCAGCGAATGCCGGCCCAGCAAACGCAAACCCAAACCCAAGCGCAACTCACAAGCCTCATCTCGATCTCTCCGGCAAAACTCGCAAGGGCAAGGCTTCTTACTACGGCCGTAACTTTTACACAAAGAAGATGGCCAACGGTATGCCGATGGATCCGCAATCGAATTCCGCCGCGAGCAAAACGCTACCGCTTGGCACCAAGGCTCGAGTCACCAATCTGAAAAACGGCAGCAGTACGGTCGTCGAAATCAGGGATCGGGGCCCCTACGTCAAGGGCCGAATCGTCGATGTGTCTCCCCAGACTGCCGATAAGCTCGGTTTGAAGGAGAACGGCACGGCTCCCGTCGAAGTCAAGCCGGTTGAAGTGCCGCAGCCTGACGGCAGCGTCAAGGCCGGTTCAGGCGTGGCAGAAAACGTGCGCGGCCAACCGTCGGCCGACTTGCGGGATGGCCGTATCACCAACTGAGCCGGCGCTGTACTGTCGAGCAGGATTGGCGTTGACGCATCCTATTTCGACGTCGCCAGACGAGTCGACATCCCCGCACTCCGCACGGCCCTGCCACCCACAGCGCAGACGATCAACGCTGCAATCAGCAGCGCGCACAACGCCAGCCGCAAGCCCACGAAACCCGCGCCGAAACCAATCAACGGTGGTCCCACCAGAAAGCCCGCATAACCTGCAGTGGCTGCCATCGATACGCCGACAGCAGGTGTCGCAGCCGAGCGCCCCGCAGCGCTGAAAATGACCGGCACGATATTGGCGAGGCCAAGACCGACAAGCACGAACCCGACGACGGCGGTCCAGACATTGGGTAAGCCCAGTACCAGGGCGAAGCCGCTGGCTGCCAGAAAACCACCGAGTCCAACCACGGTACTCGCGCCCAGTCGACGCACGGACACGTCGCCGATCACACGGCACGCCGCCATGGAGAAGGCGAAAGCGGAATATCCGATGGCCGCAACGCTTGCCTCCCGATTCAGGACAGAGCGCAGGAAAACGGCGCTCCAGTCGGCCACGGCGCCTTCAACCATCATGCAAAGAAAGGCCAACGCAGCGAGCTTCATCACACTTGCGTCTGGTAAAGCGAAGCCACCGGCTGCCTTGCTTGCGCGGACCCCGACATCGCGCAGTGCGAGAACTGCCGCCGCGACAATCAGCGCTCCAATGAAAGCGTCGGGAAGCAACAGACCGCCGGCGGCGCCGAAGCCCCACTTCTGTATCAGCGCGCCCGTCGCCGCACCGGTTAGGCCTCCTGCGCTCCATGCAGCATGGAATGACGACATGATCGGCGAGCGCCACTGCGTTTCGATCGCGCTTGCGTGACCGTTCATCGAAACGTCCAGAGCACCATTTGCCGCGCCAAGCAGAAGGAGTACCAGGCAGAGCAATGGAAGATTGGGCGCAAACGCGGGTAGTGGCAGCGCGATAAAAAACGCCACGCCGAGCAGTGCGGTTGCCCGGCCGCTGCCGAAGCGCGGAGCGAGCCTGCCCGCAAGCGGCATGGCGATGATGGCGCCCAGCGCGAAACAGAACAGCGCGATCCCCAACGCACTGTCGCTTAACGAGAGGTGCTCCTTGATGCGCGGAATTTCGACCGCCCACGCACCGATCCCAAAGCCGTTCGCGAGAAAAACCGCGAGAGTCGCAAGACGTTCCCTGATCGGCTTCATGATGTTGCCACCATCACGTTGTCGCAGACTTCTTCGAGTTCGTTGATGCGATCCGCGGCAAGATCGGCTTCAACGATCAGGCAGTCGATGGCGGACGCTGGCCCGACAACGAAAGGCGCCGCTGTCATCAGCTTCTCGGTCGTCATCGCAATCGCGAGCACGCTGCTCGATTTGAGCATGGCGCGTTTGAGTTCGGCATCTTCGGCATTGAAGGCGGCAATGCCTTCGACGGGATCGAGCGCGCACGCGCCCAGGAAGCAGACGTCGGCTTTGATCTGCTGGACCTGCAGCAGCGCGGTCGACCCGAGCGCGCCCGCGACATCGCCGCCGACCCTGCCGCCGATGAGAACGATGTCGAAACCCGGCCGATCCAGCAGACGCAGGCAAGCCTCTGGCGAGTTCGTCACGACGGTCAGCCCTGCGTTGTCCGGAAGCGCCTGCGCGATCGCAACATTGGTCGAACCCGCGTCCAGCAGGATCACCTGCCCGGGCTGCACGATCGACGCAGCAGCAATGGCAAGGCGTTGCTTGCGATCCACATCTGCCTTCATACGCGTCGATGCGTTCAGATGAGATGGCGAAGTCAGCAGGGCGCCGCCATACACGCGCTTGCACAACCCCGCGCTGGCGAGGTCGCGCAAGTGGCGGCGGACGGTGTGCTCCGACGTGTTGAGTTCGGCCGCGATTTCGGATGCCAGCACCCGGCCCTGGGTTCGCAGACGCTCGAGGATGAACTGCTCGCGCTCGTCGGGCAGCAGCCCATCCATGGCGTCCTGTCGGCTTCGTTGCATCTGGCGATCCTTGCTCGGTTGGGTAAATCGATCATAAACGAGCATAATGTATCGCAAACGAGAATCGCCGGCAACGACTGAATTTCAGGAACGCTCCTGCGCACTCAGGAATTCGCCAATCGCCGCAGCGATTTCCGCAGCATGCGTTTCCAGCGCGAAGTGCCCCGTATCGAGAAAGCGCACCACTGCCGCCGGCAGGTCGCGCCGGAATGCTTCGGCGCCAGCGGGCAGAAAGAACGGATCGTTTTTGCCCCACACCGCAAGAAGCGGCGGTTGATGGGTGCGGAAATACTGCTGGAACGCCGGGTACAACGCCACATTGCTCCGATAGTCGCGGAACAGATCCAGCTGGACTTCATCTGCACCCGGACGGCTCAGATAAAACTCGTCGAGCGAGTAGCCGTCGGGTGACACGAGTGACGCGTCCGGCACACCGTGCGTGTACTGCCATACGGTCGTTTCATGTGTCAGCAGCGCACGAAGCGCTTCGCGATTAGCCGGCGAAGCCTCTTTCCAATAGGCGCGGATCGGATTCCATCCGTCGCTCAACCCTTCTTCATACGCATTGCCGTTCTGCGAGATGATCGCGGCGATCCGTTCGGGATGCTTGACGGCAAGCCGGAAGCCCGTTGGCGCGCCGTAATCGAATACGTACATGGCAAAGCGATCGAAGCCAATCACCTCGGTGAAACGCCCAATCACCTCCGCAATGTGGTCGAACGTGTACGCAAAGCTTTCACGAGCCGGCATGTCGGACTGCCCAAAACCCGGCAGGTCCGGAGCGACGATATGGAAGCGGTCCGCCAGCTTCGGAATCAGGTCGCGAAACATGTGGCTCGAACTCGGAAAGCCGTGCAGAAGCAGCAGTTTCGGAGCGCCTTGACGACCGGCTTCACGATAAAACACCTTGACGCCGTCCACGTCGGCGGAACGATAGCTAATAGATGACATGAGTTTTCTCCTGAATGAATCAACGGGTTTGCCTGCGGTGCAGAGCAGGGGATGTACACGGATACGAATGTGGCCCGCGTCTTTATTGAGCCGATACTGCGTTGACCGCTTCGACGATCACGTTCGTCACGGCGTCAGGGGCCGTGATCATGGGCGTGTGATCGACCGGGTACGAATGCACCCGCGCGTTCATCCGCTGCGCCATGAACTGCTGGGTGTCGTGACTGATCATGCGATCCTGCTCGGCGATCAGGAACCAGCTCGGAACGTCCTTCCAAAGCGGACGTCCCACCGGCTCGCCAATACAGGCAACCGAAATAGGCCGTTGAACCGCGCGGAGCACCGTCAGTTCCTGTGAAGCCGCGTGTTGTGCGAATGCCGCCGGGAAGGCATCGTCAGGCAGCCAGATCAGACCGTGCTGGTCCGGTGCAAGCTTCGGCGCCTGCGGATGCGGTTCAGCGCGGTAGAACACCTCGCCAACGGTTTCACCTTCGTCGGGCGCCAGAGCCGTCACGTAGACCAGCGCCGTGATGTTGTCTGCGCGCGCCAACCCGACCACTCCGCCGGCATAAGCGTGTCCGGCAAGCACAACCGGACCGTCGATCCGCTCGAGTGTTCTGTTCAGCGCCGCGACGTCGTCCTGCAGCGACGTAAGCGGCAACGGTGCCGCGGCCGCGCGGATGCCTTGTCCTTCCAGACGTTCGATGACCTTGCTCCAGCTCGAACCGTCTGCCCATGCGCCGTGCACAAGCACCACGCTTACGTTGCCAATCGCCATTTTTCGCTCCTTACAAGATAGTGGGTGCCGCTTTGGGTGCGCACACATCGACGTCTCTTTGTAACCTGTCTATTGCGCATTTATAGGTTACAAAGTGCAGATGTAACTTGTCAAGGGCTTTTTTAGTGGTTACGATGTGTCTATCGTCACTCTGTATTCGTCACAAGAGATGGACTACCGCCAAATACCCGCGATGTTCCTGGCCGACGCGCCCGGACTGGATTTTCTGAATTCGGTGGCGACGCCGGTGGATGAGGAAGTTGACTGGATTAGCGACGGCGAGGGCCTGTTGGCCTGGCTGGACCAGGCGGCGTTTGTGCCGCGTGAAGCACTCGAATCCATCCGGCGCCGTTCGACGCTTGCCGAACTCGATGAAGTGGCAGCGAAGGCGCGCGAGTTGCGCGAGTGGTTCAGGGGATTTGTGAAGCAGCACAAGGGGCGGCCTCTGAGCGCCAAAGATCTGCGCGAGCTCGAACCGGTGAATCAGTTGCTGGAGCGTGACGAACAGCATCGGCAAATCGTCGCGAACACCGTGGATGGCGTGACGACTTTCGAGCTTCGCGCGAAGCGGCGCTGGCAGTCAGCCGAGTCGCTGCTGATGCCGGTGGCCGAAGCGCTGGCCAGACTCGTCTGCGAGGAGGACTTCACGCTGGTGAAAGCGTGCGAAGGGGTGAATTGCACGCTGCTGTTTGCGGATCACACGCGAGGTCACGCGCGCCGCTGGTGCAGCATGGCGCTCTGCGGTAACCGCGCGAAGGTTGCGGCCCACCGCAAGCGCCTCAAGGCGCAGGAACTCAGCCAGTAAGCATCGGCTTATTCGTAGGAAAAGACGTCGCCGAATTTGTCGATGCGCTCGAGCGCCATGCCGGAGCCGCGCACAACGCAGGTCAGCGGCGCCTCGGCGACGAATACAGGCAGTCCGGTCTCCTCGGCGAGCAGCCGGTCGAGATCACGTAGCAGCGCACCGCCGCCGGCGAGCATGATGCCGCGCTCGGCGATATCGGCGCCGAGTTCAGGCGGGGTCTGTTCGAGTGCGATCTTGACCGCCGATACGATCTGGTTCAGCGGATCAGTCAGCGCTTCGAGGATTTCGTTGCTGGAAACGGTGAAGCTGCGCGGTATGCCTTCGGACATGTTGCGGCCCTTCACCTCGATTTCCTTGACTTCGGATCCGGGAAACGCGGAGCCGATGCCTTTCTTGATCGCTTCGGCGGTCTGCTCGCCGATCAGCATGCCGTAGTTGCGGCGGATGTAGTTGACGATCGCCTCGTCGAACTTGTCGCCGCCCACGCGCACCGAGCCTTTGTAGACGATGCCGCCGAGCGAGATCACACCGACTTCCGTGGTGCCGCCGCCGATATCGACCACCATCGAGCCGGTGGCTTCGGAAACGGGCAGGCCTGCACCGGTTGCGGCGGCCATCGGTTCTTCGATCAGATAGACTTTTGCCGCGCCCGCGGTGTGGGCCGCTTCCCTGATCGCGCGACGCTCGACCTGAGTCGATCCGCACGGCACGCAGATCACGATGCGCGGCGACGGCGCAAAAATGTGCGGTGCGTGCACCATCCGGATGAACTGCTTGATCATCTGCTGGGTGATGTTGAAGTCGGCGATCACGCCGTCCTTCATCGGGCGAATGGCTTCAATGTTGCCCGGCACCTTGCCCAGCATCTGCTTGGCTTCCTTGCCGACCGCGAGAATGGTTCGCTTGCCGTTCGGGCCGCCTTCCTGCCGGATGGACACGACCGATGGCTCGTCGAGGACGATACCCTTGCCGCGCATGTAAATCAGCGTGTTTGAGGTGCCGAGATCGATCGCCAGATCGTTGGAGAAGAAGCTGCGCAGAAAACCGAACATTCAACGTCCTGTCTGGCTTGATGCCAGGCGGTTGGTCCATCACATGCGACCATGCGGCAGTCGGGAGAGGAGAGAATAACAGTTTCCCCATCCCGGGGACGCAGCGGTGTATGCGCCACTTGCGCCGCGAGAGGTAGGATACGGCCTGACTTGTCGTTGGAACGACGCATGAACCTCGACCCTCTGAGCGACAGCAAGATCATCGATTCGTGGCGGCACAATGCTTCGCCGTGGACACAGGCAGTACGCGCCCGCGAAATCGAAAGCCGCCGTCTGGTTACGGATCAGGCCATCGTGGATGCGGTGCTGGCTTGCGAGCCCAGGACTGTCATCGACCTCGGCTGCGGAGAGGGGTGGCTAGCGCTCGCGCTGCAGCAACGCGGTATCGGCGTGACGGCGGTGGACGTGGTGCCCGAACTGGTGGCTGCAGCGAAGCAGGCGGGGGTAATCGATGGCAGGGTTCAGTCGTACGAAGAGATCGCCACAGGGCAGTTCAAAGCGAGCGCCGATGTCGTAGGATGCAATTTTTCGCTGCTCGGCAAGGAGTCGGTAGAGGGTCTGCTGCGGATCATGCCAACGCTGCTCGAAGCAGATGGGAGCCTGCTTGTGCAGACGCTCCATCCTCTTGTTTCGTGCGGCGATCTGCCGTACGTTGATGGCTGGCGCACGGGTTCGTGGGCCGGCTTCGGCCCGGCATTTACCGACGCCCCGCCGTGGTACTTCCGTACCTTGCAGGCATGGGTCGAACTGCTGCGCGGTAGCGGGCTCGTCCTGCGTGCATTGCAGGAGCCGTTGGACCCGAGAACCGGCAAGCCCGCGTCGGTGATTTTTCACGCGCAGGTCCAGGCCCAGGTCCAGGCACCGGTTAGCAAATTGAGTCAGTAACAGGAAATGCGAATCATGATGGAAGATAACCCGCTGTCCGACACGAAGCGGTGGTTGCAAGGACTGGTTCAGGCCGGTGAGGCTGCTGTTCAGGCGGCGGAAAACTGCCCGGAGGCCAACGATCCCGCAAGCGAAGTCGGGATGATGGTGGCGTCGCAGCGCGATCTGGTACGCGGCGAGGTGGTGAAGTTTCGCGCGAAGCTGACCTCGCTTACGCCGGTCAGGCTGAGCGAGAAGAAGTTCGCCGTGACCTTCGACCGCCGCTACTGGAAGCAGGGGACGTTTGTCTATCCGCTGCACGTCTTCCATGACCCCGAGCACCGCTTCTCGGCGGAACAGGTCCAGCAGGTACAGGCGCTCAAGGTTGGCGAAACGGTTGACCTCGCCGACGGCCGGATCGTTCAGCGTCAGGAATAACCAGCCTGTCACGCCGGGATCTCGTGCGGCCAGTTCGATCCGGCCTTCGGGTCAACCCCATGCCTAGCGGAAAATCTCGGCAATCAGATTCGCCACGGTGCGGATGCGCTCACTGTCGCGCAGTGCAGGATGCAGCACCATCCACACGTCCTGATCGAGCGGCTTGATGTGCCGCTCCACGCAGACCAGATCGCTCGTCGTGTCGCCCGCGAGCTGGGCGAGCACGCCGAGCCCGGAGCCGCCCAGCACGCCATCGAACACCCCCATGCCGTAGCTGCTTCGAAGCGAGGGCGCTGGCGCGCCGGTCAGGGTTTTCAGCCATTGCGTGGCGGGATGATCGGGCTGCCGGTCGTCATAACCGACGAACGACAGCTTGTCCCACTCCTTTCTGGCGATGGCCGCCTTGTGCCGCAGATAGTAATCGCGCGAAGCGAACAGCCCGAAGCGGATGCGGCCAATCCGGCGCACATACAGGTCGCCTTCTTCCGGACACTCGGACCACAGTGCAATGTCGGCTTCGCGCCGCGCGAGGCTATAAGGCCGCCGAGACGTCAGCACTTCGATCTGAAGACCGGGCAACCGCTCCTGAAACGAGCCAAGCAGCTTCAACAGAATGTACGATGGCCACTCGACCGCATTGATCCGCACCGTGCCGTGCGGGCCGCTGCTGCCGGTCACGTCCGCGGCGCGCTCGATCTGATGGGCGAGGTCTTCCATCTGCTCGGCCCACGCCAGCACCCGTGCGCCGAAGGCAGTCACGGTACAGCCCGATGGCACCCGGTCGATCAGCGGCTCGCCCAGCCGGCGCTCGAGCTCGGTCAGGCGCCGCGAGAGGGTGGGCGCGCTCAGATCGCATGCCGCCGCGGCGGAGCGCATGGTGCCGCCGCGCGCGATGGCCACCAGAATCCTTAGATCGTCCCAGTCCACGTGTTCCATTTTTGAAACGGCCGATTTTGAAATTTGGCATAGCATAACCGAGATCGCGAGGATAGGATTGGACCTGCTCACGCTTGTCCCAGCATCTGGTGGCAAACGTGACGTCCTAACCCATCACACGATTCGGCGGCTATCAGTACGTAGACCGAACGAGCGAACAGGAGACACATCAATGATTCGCCATTTCCAACCGGCGCGACGTCGCGCTATCGTAGTCGGTGCAGCCTTCCTGGCCGCGTCGGTTCTGCCCATGTCCACCGCGTTCGCGCAGGCCCCGCACAAGCCGAAGGTCGCGCTTGTGATGAAGTCGTTGGCCAACGAGTTCTTCCTCACCATGGAAACCGGCGCCAAGGATTATCAGAAGCAGAATCCGGACAAGTTCGACCTGATCACCAACGGTATCAAGGACGAGACGGACACCGCTAACCAGATCCGTATCGTCGAGCAGATGATCGTGTCGAAGGTCGATGCGCTGGTGATTGCACCGGCTGATTCGAAGGCGCTCGTGCCGGTGCTGAAGAAGGCTGTCGACGCGGGCATCATCGTGGTCAACATCGACAACCAGCTGGACAAGGACGTGCTCAAGTCGAAAGATCTGAACATTCCGTTCGTCGGCCCGGATAACGCCAAGGGCGCGCAGAAGGTAGGCGACTACCTCGCCAAGCATCTGAAGTCGGGCGACAACGTGGCGATTATCGAAGGCGTTTCGACGACGACCAACGCGCAGCAACGCACGCTGGGCTTCAAGAATTCGATGGCGGCCGGCGGCATGAAGGTGGTATCGCTGCAATCGGGCGAGTGGGAAATCGACAAGGGCAACGCGGTCGCGAGCCAGATCCTCAACGCAAATCCTGATGTCAAGGCGCTCCTGTGCGGCAATGACAACATGGCGATCGGTGCGGTCTCGGCTGTACGTGCGGCTGGCAAGGCTGGCAAGATCCAGGTGGTCGGCTACGACAACATCAGCGCGATCAAGCCGATGCTCGCCGATGGCCGTGTCCTCGCGACGGCGGATCAATACGCCGCCAAGCAGGCCGTATTCGGTATCGATACCGCTTTGAAGGCACTGTCGGAACACAAGAAGCAGTCGGAATTGTCTGGCGTGGTCGAAACGCCGGTCGATCTGGTCACCAAGTAAGAACGGTATAACGCGTGGCGCCGCCCGGTGCCACGCGCCCGCTTCTGGTCTGATTCGGTCAATTTGATGTCTACTCCAAACCTTTCCCTTGTCGATGCCAAAACCGTGCTGCAGGTTCACGGCATCGGCAAGACCTACGCCGAGCCTGTACTCGCGGATATCTCGCTGGACCTGCGCGCAGGCGAGGTGCTGGCGCTGACCGGCGAGAACGGTGCGGGCAAGAGCACCTTGTCGAAGATCGTCGGTGGTCTGGTAACGCCGACTACCGGCTCGATGACGCTAGGCGGCACGGCTTACACACCCGCGAGCCGCAAGGACGCTGAAGCGCTTGGCGTGCGCATGGTCATGCAGGAACTGAACCTGCTGCCGACGCTTTCTGTTGCCGAAAATCTGTTCCTGAACCGCTTGCCGCACCGCGGCGTGTTCGGCTGGATCGACCGCACCAAACTGCGCGAGGATGCGCGGCACGCCATGGCGCAGGTCGGGCTCGACGCGATCCATCCCGATACGCTGGTGGGTACCCTGGGCATTGGGCATCAGCAGATGGTCGAGATCGCCCGCAATCTGATCGGCGATTGCCGTGTGCTGATCCTCGACGAACCCACCGCGATGCTGACGGCGCGCGAGGTCGATCTGCTGTTCGAGCAGATCGAGCGGCTCAAGTCGCGTGGCGTCGCGCTGGTGTATATCTCGCACCGGCTGGAAGAATTGAAACGTATCGCGAAGCG
The DNA here is from genome assembly GCF_050436285.1 of Paraburkholderia sp. GAS82. Taxonomy (NCBI): domain Bacteria; kingdom Pseudomonadati; phylum Pseudomonadota; class Betaproteobacteria; order Burkholderiales; family Burkholderiaceae; genus Paraburkholderia; species Paraburkholderia sp. GAS82. The sequence continues at coordinate 140,568 of NZ_JBNDLX010000005.1, read as the reverse complement.
CGCCGCCGTGCTGCGTGACGGCCGGCTCGTGCACGTCGACGAAATGGCGAATCTCTCTGCCGACCGTCTGGTGACGCTGATGGTCGGGCGCGACATTGGCGAGTCGATCGATCTTGGCGAGCGGCGCATTGGCGAGGTCGCGCTGAAGGTCAGCGGGATGACCCGCGAGCCCGTGGTGCACGACGTTTCCTTCGAAGTGAAGGCCGGTGAGATTTTCGGCATCAGCGGTTTGATCGGCGCGGGCCGCACCGAACTGATGCGGCTTATCTACGGCGCGGATCGCGCCGATGCCGGCGAAGTGTCGATTGCATATGGCGGCGGTGCGCTCGAGAAGGTGCAGATCACCTCGCCAGTAGACGCCGTGAAGCATGGCGTCGCCCTGATTACGGAAGATCGCAAAGGCGAAGGCCTCCTGCTCACGCAGCCGATCGCCGCCAATATTTCGCTCGGCCATCTGGGCGCCGTGTCGAAGAACGGCGTGGTGGACGCGCGTCGCGAGGCGGCCATGGCGGGCCAGCAGATCGACGCCATGCGCGTGCGTTGCTCAGGACCGGCTCAGGTCGTATCCGAGCTTTCGGGTGGTAACCAGCAGAAGGTGGTGATCGGCCGCTGGCTCGCGCGCGATTGCACGGTGCTGTTGTTCGACGAACCCACGCGCGGCATCGACGTCGGCGCGAAGTTCGATATCTATGCCTTGATGGGCACCCTCGCGCGGGAAGGCCGTGCTTTGGTGGTGGTGTCGAGCGATCTGCGCGAATTGATGTCGATTTGCGACCGCATCGGCGTGATGTCGGCAGGACGGATGACGGGACTGTTCGAGCGCGGCGCCTGGACCCAGGACGGGCTGCTCGCAGCGGCGTTCGCGGGCTACACGCAGCGCGACGAAATCCTGCACGAGCCGATCGCGCCCGATGCACACGTGCCCGGCGGCAAGCCCGGCGACAAATTAGTGGAGTACTAAGCATGACCGCACCAACCAGCCTGCCTACGCTGCAGAACGAACCGCCCAAGAATGCAAAGCCGGTCGGCACGCGTCTTGGCTTCTCGAACTACCTGGGACTGCTTGGCGCGCTGCTCGGCATGATCGTACTGTTTTCGCTGCTGAGTTCGCACTTCCTCACCTACGACACGTTCAGCACGATCGCTAACCAGATCCCCGACCTGGTGGTGATGTCGATCGGCATGACCTTTGTGCTGATCATCGCGGGCATCGACCTGTCGGTCGGCTCCGTGCTGGCGCTCGGCGCGGCGTTGACGAGCATCGCGGCATTGCAATGGCATTGGCCGGCGCTGCCGTCTGCCTTGCTCGGCATGGCGGGCGCAACCTTGACGGGCTGCGTGACCGGCACGATTACCGTGGCGTGGCGGATTCCGTCGTTTATCGTGTCGCTCGGCGTGCTCGAGGGGGCACGCGGCATTGCGTATCAATTGACCAACTCGCGCACGGCGTACATCGGCGATGCGTTCGACTTCCTCTCCAACCCGATCGCGTTTGGCATTTCGCCCGCGTTTCTGATCGCTATCGTCGTGATGGTCGTTGCGCAGTTCGTGTTGACGCGCACGGTGTTTGGCCGCTATCTGGTCGGTATCGGCACCAACGAGGAAGCGGTGCGTCTCGCAGGCGTCAATCCGCGGCCCTACAAGATCGCGGTATTCGCGATGATGGGTCTGCTCTCCGGCCTCGCCGCGCTGTTCCAGATCTCACGTCTCGAAGCGGCGGATCCGAATGCCGGCTCGGGCATCGAATTGCAGGTGATTGCAGCCGTGGTGATTGGCGGGACGAGTTTGATGGGTGGGCGTGGCTCGGTGACCAGCACCTTCTTCGGCGTGTTGATCATCTCGGTGCTGGCCGCAGGTCTCGCGCAGATTGGCGCTACCGAACCCACCAAACGCATTATTACAGGGGCCGTCATTGTCGTGGCGGTCGTGCTGGATACCTATAGAAGCCGGCGTCGCGCCGCATGATCCCGTCATTCGGCGAATGATCGGCAGGAGAGAGAAAGTGTCGAAAGAAGTGAAGCAGGGCCGGGTGCTCGTGGTGGGCAGTATCAATACCGACCTCGTGGCGCGTTCGCCGCATTTGCCGCGGCCGGGCGAGACCATTAGCGGACATGAGTTTTCTCAGGTTGCCGGCGGCAAGGGCGGCAATCAGGCGGTGGCGGCAGCGCGCATCGGTGCGCGTGTGGCGATGGTCGGATGCGTCGGCAAGGATGCCAACGGCGCGCAGCGCGTCAAGGATCTGGAAACGGAAGGCATCGATTGCGCGGGTATTGATGTCGACCCGGCGCAGCCTACCGGTGTCGCGATGGTGACGGTCTCGGATGACGGGCAGAACACTATCGTCGTGGTTGCGGGCAGCAATGGCCAGCTCACGCCGGACAGCGTCGCGCGTCACGAGGCTGCAATCAAGGCTTGCGACGTCGTGGTTTGCCAGCTGGAAACGCCATGGGATTCGGTCTTCGCGACGCTCAGTCTTGCGCGGCGCCTTGGCAAGATCACGGTGCTGAATCCGGCGCCGGCAACCGGGCCGTTGCCGGCTGAATGGTTGCCGCTGGTCGATTACCTCGTGCCGAACGAAGTCGAAGCCGCAATCCTCGCCGGCCTGCCGGTCGAATCGGAGAGTGGCGCGAGAAGGGCGGCGACAGAGTTGCAACGTGGCGGCGCGCGCAATGTGATCGTGACGCTTGGCTCACAAGGCGCCTATCTTTTGCTCGAAGGTGGAGAAGGGACGCACTTCCCTGCGCCGCAGGTTCAGGCAGTCGATACGACTGCTGCTGGGGATACGTTTATTGGTGTATTTGCCGCGCAAATTGCCGCGCGGCAGCCGCTTGAAGGCGCGATCAGTCTGGCGCAACGGGCTGCCTCGATTTCGGTCACGCGCGCTGGCGCGCAACCGTCGATACCTACGCGTGCAGAAGTGGATAGCGCGGGCTGAAGCGGATCGTTCTTTAAAAATTTCGACGTCAAATAGCTGAGACGGCCTGCGCTGCCGATCGTATTGCTGTGATAGCAATGCCGATTGCGCAGGCCGGCTCTCATTACGCACTGCGCTTGGCCCAGTCGACAAACGCGGCACCGACCTCGCGCATGACGGCTTCACGGCCGTCCATGTCGACATACGGTGCATCGTAATAGGCCGCGACAAGTAGAGGCGCACGTCCCGGTGGCCGCACGATCGCGTAGTCGTTCGTTTCTTCTTCGACGCTGGTTCCCGGCCGGTCTGCGGCAACCCAGTCCGTCGGCAACGACGCGCGGATCCTGTCGAGGCCTGGCTCGCAATCGATCATCCAGCTTTCAAGTTGTTGACGCGACTGCGCGCTCAACACATTGCCCAGGAGTATCTTGCCGACTGATTTCGTGATCGCTTTCGGCGTCGTGGTATCGCGCGCGCCGCTGTATTGATTGGAGTCGGGTTCATAGCGATCCGAACGCGTGACGGTGTCGCCGAGGCTTCTAACAAATTGGGTCAGCGCGGGAGGTCCGCCAGCGTCTCTCATCAACAGGGTCGCCGCTGTGTTGTCGCTGACCTCGACGATGGCCTGACACATCGCGCGGACCGACATGGCGCCTTGCGCGACATTGGCCTTCGTCACGGGGGACGTGAAGATCAGGTCCTTCTCCGTGTAATGCACGAGGCGGTCCAGATTCTCCTTGCCCGCGTCCACGCGTGCGAGCACCTGCGCGGCGAGAAGTCCCTTGAAGGTGCTGCACATCAGGAAACGTTCGTCGGCCCGGTAAGCGAGCGTTCGGCCGGAGCCGGTATCGATAGCGAACACACCAAGGCGTCCGCCGCGGCGGCGTTCGATGTTGCTGATGGGGTTGGTGGCTGCGTAAAGCTGAGTGGTGAGCCCGCTGCCGAGCAGGAACGGTAGCCCGAGAGCCAGGCGCCGACGCGTGATAGAGATGGGCAAAGAATCGTCCTGATAGTTAGAAGTTTTCTGGTGCGCATTCTGCGAACCGGTCGCCGGGCGAGCTTGCGCGTTGTGCAGAATCCTATCGGATAAGATACCGCCGCAACGTTCACTATCTAACCGATGGAGCCCTTTCAGTGATTCAACCGAGTAACGTATTCAAGGACAATCTGGCTCAACTGCCTTCGATCGACGGCATCGAGCGTATCGATCTGCTGGACGGCAAGGGTGCCGTGGTGGCGAGCATTGAGAACAAGCCTGGCAAGCAGGGTTCGGTCGCCGTTTACCACTATCTGCAGCAGGTATTCGGCGCGCTGGATGCCAAGGCAGCCGAGCACGGCATGGCAGTATTCGCGGAGCATACGTCCGACGCCCGTAATCGTCCGGGTGCACATCCCAACGTCGACCGTCTGCTTGTCATTGCGGCGGGAGGAGAGGCGTTGCGCATCGAGGTGGTTGCCGCCGCGGCCTGAGCGCGCAACCGTAGAACAGGCGGCATCGCTCAGGTGAGAGATGTCGTCATCTCGGACGCTGCCGCAGGGCTATCGAAAAGATTCAGATAGGTTCGCGATTGCATTTCGGCTAACCGGCTCAGCGTGCGCGACAGATCGAAGCGCTCATGAAATTCCGGATTCGGCAGCAGACCCTGCGGCGCGGAGTTCGACGTCAGCACGATGCGCGTGCCCAGTTCAAGTGCGATCTCGAGAAAGCGGCCGATCAGAAATGCATCGGCGATATCGTGCACGTGGAATTCATCGAAGCACAGCAGCTCGACGCCGTCGAGCCATTGCCGCGAGACCGCGGCGCTGGCTGTCATCCGGCACGACCGCGCGCGCCGCCAGGGCGCTCACGACGCGAGCTTCGTCAATCATCGTGCTGCAACTCCACGTTTTGAGCAGGGTCGTTTTCGAACAGGGGTCATCCAACCAGGCACCGCTGCGGGCTCAACGATATCTGCACTCGCAGTACAGCGCCTAGTGGAAATACCGATGGCCAAACCCGTGACGACCCGGCGGTTGCCGATGCGCGCCAGTTCCACAAACACGATATGAGGAAATGATCGTAACGAAGCTTGTTACGATCCTATCATTCGATGTACGATGGTTGCGAATAAACCATCACTGGTTGCTGTGCACTGCACAAAATCACGGACGACCCATGCCTGAAGCTCCATCTTCGTCTTCCTCGGTCATCGCGCTTCGGCGCGGCGTGGCCGTACATCCCGAACGTAATCCCGGCGTGCCGTTCGACGCCGCCTGGCTCGACGGCCTGCGCGTGAATCAGTCTGCAGTCGAGCGGCGCACCGCTACGCTCGGCACGCGGCGCACCGTCAAGAAAGATGCGCAGGCCGCGTGGCTATTGAAGGCGGTCACCTGCATCGACCTGACCACGCTGAGTGGCGATGACACCGAAGGCCGCGTGCGGCGCCTGTGCGCAAAAGCGCGGCAGCCGGTGCGTGCGGATATCCTCAGCGCGCTCGGCATCGCACCGCAGACCATCACGACCGGCGCGGTGTGCGTCTATCATCGCTTTGTGGCCGCTGCGGTCGATGCATTGCAGGGCAGCGGCATCCCCGTTGCGGCAGTGTCCACCGGCTTTCCGGCAGGCCTCATTCCGCATCCGCTCAAACTGAAAGAGATCGAAGCCTCGGTGGCCGATGGCGCGCAAGAGATCGACATCGTCGTCACGCGCGAGCATGTGCTTACGGGCAACTGGCAAGCGCTTTACAACGAGGTGCGCGATTTCCGTGCGGCCTGCGGTCCGGCGCATCTGAAAGCGATTCTCGCCACCGGCGATATCCGCACGCTCTCGAATGTGGCGCGCGCTTCGATGATCTGCATGATGGCGGGCGCCGATTTCATCAAGACTTCAACCGGCAAGGAAGGCGTGAATGCGACGCTCGACGTGTCGCTGGTGATGGTGCGCATGATCCGTGATTACTACGAGCGTACCGGCATCCTGATCGGTTTCAAGCCGGCGGGCGGTGTGTCCAGTGCGAAATCCGTGCTCACGTATCAGATCCTGATGAAAGAGGAACTGGGGCGTGCGTGGCTCGAGCCGGAACTGTTCCGTGTCGGCGCGTCGAGTCTTCTCGCGGATATTGAACGCCAGCTCGAACATCACGTGAGCGGCCGTTATTCCTCCTTCAATCGTCACCCCGTAGCCTGAGCAGACCGATCCCATGAGCGTAGCCGAATATTTTTCTTCGATGGAGTACGGTCCCGCACCCGAGGACGATCAGCCTGCGCGCGCGTGGCTTGCGCAGCACGAGGCGAGCTTCGGGCATTTTATCGGCGGGGCATGGCATGCACCGGCTTCGGGCGAGCGCTTCGAATCGCGCGAACCTGCCACGGGCGAGTTGCTTGCGCAAATCGCTCAAGGCGATGCGGCTGATGTCGACGCGGCGGTTGCTGCCGCACGCGCCGCGCAGCCTGCCTGGCTAACGCTCGGTGGCGCTGGACGCGCGCGTCATTTGTATGCGCTAGCGCGTATGGTGCAACGGCATAGCCGTCTGTTCGCCGTGCTTGAAGCGCTAGACAACGGCAAGCCGATTCGCGAGACGCGCGACATCGACGTGCCGCTGGTCGCGCGTCACTTCCTGCATCACGCCGGGTGGGCGCAACTGCAGGACAGCGAGTTTGCCGATTTTGCGCCGCTGGGCGTAGTCGGTCAGATCGTGCCATGGAATTTCCCGCTGCTGATGCTCGCGTGGAAGATTGCGCCGGCTATCGCAACCGGAAATTGTGTTGTGCTGAAACCTGCAGAATACACGCCGCTCACGGCCTTATTGTTTGCGGAGCTGGCGCATCGCGCCGGTTTGCCTGCGGGTGTGCTGAATGTTGTGACCGGCGATGGCCGCACTGGCGCTGCGCTCGTCGAACATCCTGATGTGGACAAGCTCGCGTTTACCGGCTCGACTGAAGTCGGCCGGCAGATTCGCTCGGTGACGGCCGGCTCCGGTAAATCGCTGACGCTCGAACTTGGTGGCAAGTCGCCGTTCATCGTGTTCGACGATGCCGACCTCGACGGTGCAGTCGAAGGCGTCGTGGACGCCATCTGGTTCAACCAGGGGCAGGTCTGCTGCGCCGGTTCACGTCTGCTGGTGCAAGAGGGCATTGAAGCGCGCTTCATCGACAAGCTGAAGCGGCGCATGGAAACGCTGCGCGTGGGTTCGTCGCTCGACAAGAGCATCGATATGGGCGCGATCGTCGATCCGGTGCAGCTCGAGCGAATTCAGTCGCTCTTGGAAGCGGGCCGTCTGGAAGGCTGCTCGGTATGGCAATCGCCGGACGCCGCCGTGCCGGGTCAGGGTTGCTATTACCCGCCCACACTCGTAACAGGTGTTGCTCCTGCTTCGACGCTCGCTCAGGAAGAGATCTTCGGCCCCGTTCTGGTGACGATGAGCTTCCGCACGCCGGACGAAGCGGTCGCGCTTGCCAACAACACGCGCTATGGATTGGCCGCGAGCGTGTGGAGCGAAACGATTGGCCGTGCGCTCGATATCGCGCCGCGCCTGCAAGCGGGTGTTGTGTGGGTCAACGCAACCAATCTGTTCGATGCCGCGGTCGGCTTTGGCGGTTATCGCGAGTCCGGTTATGGTCGTGAAGGCGGCCGCGAGGGCATTTACGAATATCTGAAGCCGCGTGCGTGGCTTAAGCTCGTTGAACGTCCTGCACGAGTTGCGAATGAGCGCGCCGCAACGGACCCGTCGCTTGCCGCGGTGGCAAACGTCACGCCGATCGATCGCACTGCCAAGCTGTTCATTGGCGGCAAGCAGGTGCGGCCAGACGGCGGTTATTCGCTGCCCGTCTATGGTGCAGACGGCGCGATTGTCGGCGAGGTGGGCGAGGGTAATCGCAAGGACATTCGCAATGCTGTCGAGGCGGCGCGCGGTGCAGGGAAGTGGTCGCAGGCCAGTACGCATAATCGCGCCCAGGTCCTGTACTACCTCGCCGAGAATCTCACGGTGCGGGGCGACGAATTCGCACGGCAACTGGTGGCGCGCACCGGCGTTGAGCTAGCCGCCGCGCATGCGGAAGTCGAAGCGGCGGTGACGCGGCTCTTCACCTATGCCGCGTGGGCGGACAAGTTCGACGGCGCGGTGCATACTCCGCCGTTGCGTGGTGTCGCGCTGGCAATGCACGAGCCGCTTGGCGTGATCGGCATTGCCTGTCCCGACGAGGCACCGCTGTTGGCTTTCGTCTCGCTGGTGGGGCCGACGCTGGCGATGGGCAACCGCGTGGTGGTACTGCCGAGCGAATCGAACCCGTTGACGGCGACGGATCTGTATCAGGTGGTCGAGACATCGGATATACCTGCCGGCGTGCTGAACATTGTCACCGGCGAGCGCGCTGCGTTGCTGCCTGCGCTGGCCAAGCACGATGACGTCGATGCGCTCTGGTGCTTCGGCAGTGCGGCGGATTCGGCACTGGTTGAGCGCGCCTCGGTGGGTAACCTGAAGCGCACCTTTGTCGATCATGGCCGCGAGTTCGACTGGTTCGACCGCTCGACAGAAGGCCCGGCTTGGCTGCGTCAGGCGGTGCAAGTGAAGAACATCTGGATACCTTACGGAGACTGACCGTCGAACGCTGATCCGATGGCAGTCCGCTAGAACATGGAGAAGACACTGTGCTGAAGAATCTGGACCCGCTGTTGAACGCCGATGTGCTGTACGCGCTGCGCGCGATGGGCCACGGCGACGAAGTGGTGATTTGCGATGCGAATTTCCCCGGCGATTCCGTTGCGCGTGAAACGGTGCTGGGCAAACTGCTGCGCTTCGACGGCGCGGATGCGGCGAGCGCGGTTCGCGCGGTGCTGTCTGTCATGCCGCTCGATAGCTTCGTCGACGATCCGGCGCTGCGCATGGAAGTGGTCGGCGAGCCGAACACGATTCCTGCCGTGCAACGCGAGGCGCAAGCTGAAGTGAACGCCGCCGAAGGGCGCGATGTGCCATTTGCCTCGATTGAACGCTTCGCTTTCTATGAGCGGGCGAAGCAGGCGTATTGCGTGATCGCGACCGGCGAGCAGCGTGGGTACGGCTGCTTTGTGTTCAAGAAGGGTGTGTTGCTGGCGCCGGACGCGCCCAGTGCGACGGAGCGCAGCAAATGAGTACGCAGTCCCAGGCGAATGGGCGCGTTGTCATTCTCGGCATCTATGTGACCGATCTGACTTTCCGCGCCGAACGTATGCCGCTGATCGGCGAAACCATCGCGGGCTCGTCCTTTGCGATGGGCCCGGGCGGCAAGGGCTCGAATCAGGCGGTTGCGGCGGCGCGCGCTGGCGCACAAGTGGTGTTCTGCACGCGCCTCGGCAACGATGCGTTCGGCGCGATCGCCCGCTCGACGTGGGCTGCCGAAGGCATCACGGCACGCGCGACTGCCGTAGAGGGCGTGTCGACGGGAGCGGCGCATATTTTTGTCGACGAGACCGACGGCCGTAACGCGATCATCGTCGCTTCCGGTGCTGCGGGCACGATGAACGCGAGCGACGTCGACGCGATTGAAGCGGATATTGCCGCTGCGCAGGTGTTCGTGACGCAACTGGAGCAGCCGATCTCTGCCGCGCGCCGCGGTCTCGAAGTGGCGCGCCGGCACGGCGTCACCACCGTGTTCAACCCGGCGCCCGCGTTACCGCTCGACGACGATATTTTCCCGCTGTGCGACTACATCACGCCGAACGAAACGGAAGCCGCCGCGTTGACGGGCGTGCCGATCCAGAACGCCGACGACGCGCGTCGTGCCGCTGACGTTCTGCTGGCTAAAGGCGTCGGCACCGTGATCGTCACATTGGGCGAAGCGGGTGCGTTGCTGCACTCGGCCACGCAATCGGTACTCGTGCCGGCGTTCCAGTGCGGCCGTGTCGTGGAAACGGCTGGCGCAGGCGACGGCTTCACGGGCGGCTTTGCAGCTGCGCTGGCACGCGGCGCCGATCCCGTGGAAGCGATGCGCTTCGGCTGTGCGCTGGCTGGCATCTCCGTCACGCGGCCCGGTACGGCGCCGTCCATGCCGACCTTGAGCGAAGTGAATCAGGTATTGAGTCAGTCGGGCCAACCGGCGTCTGCGCAATAAGCCTGCGTACCAAAGGTGCATTTTGAGGCCGCTTTAGACGCGCTTCAAAGGCTCACTGAAGTCCGATGCAGTTTGAAGGAGTCTGTCTTCACCATGAAGTCCTCGTTCGCTGTTGGAAAACTGTTCTCCGACCGGCAGTTGAATTTCCTGCTGATCGTCAACGTGCTTGTCGTGCTGGTGGCCACAGGCCTGTCGCACGGCCAGTTCGTGGACATCGACAATCTGCAGTCGATGGGCAGCCAGTTGCCCGAGCTCGGTCTGCTCGCGCTCGGCATCATGCTCTCGATGATCTCCGGCAACGGCGGTATCGACCTGTCGGGCGTCGGCCTCGCCAATCTGTCGGGCATGGTTGCCGCGCTGGCGTTGCCGAAGCTCATCAGCAGCGATGCCTCGCCCGTCGCCTACACAGCGGTCTTCTGTGTGATCACGGTCGTCATGGGACTGCTCGGCGGCCTGCTGAACGGCATCGTGATTGCGAAGCTGCGGCTCACCCCCATTCTTTGCACGCTCGGCACCCAGTTGCTGTTCACCGGCATTGCGGTCGTGTTGAGCAACGGCGCCTCGGTGCCGGTCGAGTATGTCGATCAGCTCTCGGATATCGGTAACGGCACGTGGTTCCAGGTGCCGGTCTCGTTCGTCATCTTCATCGCCGCAATCATCGTGCTCGGCTGGCTGCTTAAGCGCAGTCCGTTCGGCTTGCGGCTGTATCTGATGGGCACCAACCCCAAGGCGGCTTTCTACGCCGGGATTCCGCGCGACCGCATGCTGATCGTGACTTACACGATGTGCGGCGTGCTGGCATCGCTCGCCGGCCTGATCAGCGCCACTCACACGTCGAGCGCGAAGTGGGACTACGGCAATTCGTATCTGCTGATCTCGATCCTGATCGCGGTGATGGGCGGCGTGAATCCCGCTGGCGGCCGCGGCCGCATTATCTCCGTGTTTTTCGCGGCGACGGTGCTGCAGTTCCTCGCGAGCCTTTTCAATCTGCTGGGCGTGTCGCAATTCTTCGGCGACTGCGCATGGGGTTTTCTGTTGCTGCTGTCGCTGGCGTTTGGTGGCGGCGAGCGGGTCAGCGCGATCTTCGGCTTCACGCGATCCGATCCGTCCACGCGGCGTTAGTGAGCTCAGCGTGAGCATCGGCACATAGGCAAGGTTTAGTACACGGCGTACATCGGGGCCCTGGATGTCCGCAACCGTGAAGCAGGGCGACATCGAAAGAAAAATGGAGACTTGGTATGAAACTGACTCGATTGAGCGCCGCGATCGCCGCGGGTGTCCTCACGGTAGGCGTGATCGCTGCAGCGCAGGCGGCGAATAATGTCACGATCGTGACAGTGGTGAAGGTGACCGGCATCAACTGGTTCAACCGGATGGACGAAGGCGTCAAGGAGTTCGCGAAAGACAACCCCGGTGTCACGGCCTATCAGACCGGCCCGGGCCAGGCGGACGCAGCACAGCAACTAAAGATCATTGAAGACCTGGTCGCCAAGAAGGTCGATGCCCTGGCAGTGGTGCCGTACGATCCGCCGACGCTCGAACCCGTGCTGAAGAAGGCGATGGACCGCGGCATCAAGGTGGTCACGCACGAGGCCGACAATGAAAAGAACACCATGGTCGACATCGAAGCATTCGATAACACGGCCTATGGCGCCAACCTGAACGAACACCTGGCCTCGTGCATGCACGACGAAGGCAAATGGGCCGTGCTGGTGGGCTCGCTCGGCAGCCGCTCGCAGGTGCAGTGGGCCGACGGCGGGATCGGCAACGCGAAGGCCAAGTATCCGAAGATGGATCTGGTCGAGCCGAAGCTCGAAACCAATAACGACGGCGAGCGCGCCTATGAAGTCGCGAAGGAAGTGCTGCGCAAGCATCCCGACCTGAAGGGCTTCCAGGGTTCGTCATCGCTGGACGTGATCGGCATTGGCCGCGCCGTTGAAGAAGCGGGTCTGCAGGGCAAGATTTGCGTGTACGGCACGGGTCTGCCGGGTGAGGCGGGCAAGTTCCTGGAAAGCGGCGCCATCAACGGTATTTCGTTCTGGGATCCGAAGCTTGCTGGCATTGCGATGAACAAGATCGCATTGATGCTGATCCACGGCCAGACCGTGCATGACGGCGACAACCTCGGCATTCCGGGCTACACCAAGGTGACCGTCACCAAGGGTCCGGGCAAGGGCATCATCGTGCGCGGCCAGGGTTGGGTTGACGTCGACAAGTCGAACTACAAGAACTACTCGTTCTAAGCTTGTAGATTCCTCTGTAACGGTGTGCCCGCGCGTGGGTTCCACGTGCGGGTGCATTTCTTAAGTTTGCGATTGGAATATGAATTCAGACGCTGCTTCCGTGCCGTTCCTGCAGGTTGTTGGCGTGCACAAGCGCTTTACCGGCGTGCACGCATTGCGTGGCGTGAGCCTGTCGTTCCAGCGTGGGCAGATCTATCATCTGCTCGGCGAGAACGGCTGCGGCAAGAGCACGTTGATCAAGATTATCTCAGGCGCGCAGCCGCCCGATGAAGGCGAGCTCATTATCGAGGGCGTGTCGCATGCGCGCCTCTCGGCGCTCGAATCGCTCGCGGCCGGGATCGAGACGGTGTACCAGGATCTCTCCCTGCTGCCGAATATGAGCGTGGTCGAAAACGTTGCGCTGACCTCGGAGCTGGCCACGCATAACGGCCGTCTGGCCCGCACCTTCGACCGGCGTGCCCTGGCGAAGACGGCTGCGCGCGCGCTCGAGTCGGTCGGTCTGCCGGGCGATGCGGATTTCCAGGCAACTCTGATCGAACAGCTGCCGCTCGCGACGCGCCAGCTCGTGGCCATTGCGCGAGCCATTGCGAGCGAGGCGAAGTTCGTCATCATGGACGAGCCTACGACTTCGTTGACGCAAAAGGAAGTCGACAACCTGATTGCAGTGCTAACCAATCTGCGTGCGCAGGGTGTGACGGTTCTGTTCGTCAGCCACAAGCTCGACGAATGCTATGCAATCGGCGGTGAAGTGATCGTGCTGCGCGACGGCCAGACCATGGCGCAAGGGCCGATCACGAACTACACCAAGGCGCAGATCAGCGAATTGATGACGGGCCGGCATCTGTCGAGCGAGCGTTACCGCGAAGGCGGTTTTGGTGCAGAGGTCGTGCTGGATGTGAGCGGCCTTACCCGCACCGGGCAATTCGCCGATGTGTCGTTTGCACTTCATCGCGGCGAGATTCTCGGCGTGACGGGGCTGCTGGATTCGGGCCGCAACGAACTGGCGCGAGCCCTGGCCGGCGTGGCGCCTGCGCAGCATGGCGAGGTCGTGCTCGACGGCAAGCGCATTACATTGCGTACGCCCTCGGAGGCGAAAGATCACCGTATCGGCTATGTGCCGGAAGACCGCCTGAATGAAGGGCTCTTTCTCGACAAGCCGATTCGCGACAACGTAATCACCGCGATGATTTCCGGCCTGCGCGACCGCTTCGGCCAGATCGACCGCGCCCGGGCGCAGGCGCTCGCCGTGGAGACCGTCAAGGAATTGCAGATCGCCACGCCCGATGTCGACAAGCCAGTGCAGTCGCTCTCGGGCGGTAATCAGCAACGCGTGCTGATTGGCCGCTGGCTCGCCATCGATCCGCGCGTGCTGATCCTGCACGGCCCGACCGTGGGCGTGGACGTCGGCTCCAAGGACATCATCTACCGCATCATGCAGCGGCTGTCGCAGCGCGGCATTGGCATTATCCTGATCAGCGACGACCTGCCCGAACTGCTGCAGAACTGCGATCGCATACTGATGATGAAGAAGGGACGCGTCGCGAACGAATACCAGGCCGACCAGATGAAAGAAGCCGACCTGTACCACGCGCTGCTGTCGGAAGCCGCTTAAAGGACGTTAGGGACGTTACACGCATGAACCCGCGCATGAACCAGACCATGACCACACCATCCGTCGTCGAAATTGCCCCGCAGGTCAAACCGCTTGGCTTGCGGGCCAAACTGGCGCGTAACCCTGAGTGGTTCACCTTCGGGCTGATCGTGGTGATGTGCGTCGTCGTGGGCGCGATCAATCCGCGCTTCTTCCAGTTTGCGACGCTATTCGACACGTTGCATTCGGCGACCACGGTCTCGCTGTTTGCGCTTGGCACGCTGGTCGTGCTGGCCTCGGGCGGCATCGACGTGTCGTTCACGGCGATTGGTGCGCTGACGATGTATGGGATCACCAAGGCCGTGTTCGCATGGTGGCCCGATGAGCCGTTTGCGTTGATCCTGATCACCGGCGCAGTGGGCGGCACACTACTTGGCCTGATCAACGGCATGCTCGTGCACCGGCTCAAAGCGCCTTCGCTGATCGTCACGATCGGCACGCAATATCTGTATCGCGGCATCCTGCTGACTTTCATCGGCACGACGTTCTTCATGAACATCCCGCACAGCATGGATCGCTTTGGGCGCATCCCGCTGTTTTTCTATCAGACGGCGGACGGTTTGCGCGCAGTGCTGCCGGTTTCGGTGCTGGCGCTGGTGCTGGCGGCCGTGGTGACCTGGTGGCTGCTGAACCGGACCATGATGGGCCGCGGTGTCTATGCGATGGGTGGCAGCCTCGCGATTGCGGAGCGCCTCGGCTACAACGTACGCGCGATCCACCTGTTCGTGTTCGGCTATACGGGCATGTTGGCGGGCATCGCGGGGATCTTGCACGTGTCGAATAACCGGCTCGCAAACCCATTCGACCTGGTCGGCTCCGAGCTCGATGTGATCGCCGCGGTGATTCTCGGCGGCGCACGCATTACCGGCGGCACGGGCACCGTGGTCGGCACGCTGCTGGGCGTCGTGCTGGTCACGCTGATCAACAACGTACTGATCCTCATCGGCGTGCCCAGCACGTGGCAAAAAGTGATCATCGGCGCGTTCATCCTGATCGCCGGCACACTGTTCGCTCTGCAGCGAAAGTCCTGAGCGTTAAAACGCGTGCTGCAACGCCAGATCGAAACCGATCACCACGAGCGAGCAACCGATACCCGTTAGAACATTGGCGACCCGGTGCTCGAAGTCCGGGTGGCGGGTGATGCCCGCACAGGCCAGAAACACCACTTCGACGAAAATCTGCAGGCCCACGAACGTCAGCATGAGCAGGAATTCATAGCCCATGTACTTGAAGTTCGCGAAGTTCATGCCGTAATCGTAGATCCATCGCCCGACCCGGTACGCCTCGTAGGCAAGCAGCAGGATCGGAAAGAGATAGCTGGTCACGTAGGTGGGTACCGTTGCGTGGCGTAGCTCGAGATGAAAGTGATGAGAGTGGTGAGCAGTCTGCATGTCTCCTCCTGTTCGCGTCAGTCTCGGACCAATGCTAAAAAGTTTGACTGAGGTTCTGAAGAAAGGTGCGATCGCAAAGGTTGCTGTACCTGCGCGACGGGCATTTTTTCCTGCCACATATTGGATCGGTAAAATTGACCCGTCGCGGAACGCCGACTCGCTGCCGCTTGACGTTGCGTATGCGCAACAGATATTTTCCTGGCAGATCTTACGAACTGACCTCTTCGTGCTTGAGTGATTGCACCTTTCGCAGGGCTGGAAATAACCTCATCCAGAGCAGGGCAACCGCGATGGTGGCGACGCCTCCCACCAGCACGGCAGGTTGCGCACCCCACCATCCGGCGGTCAATCCGGACTCGAATTCGCCGAGCTGATTCGATGAGCCGATAAACAGCGCGTTGACCGCGCTCACGCGTCCAAGCATCCCGTCCGGTGTGCGTAGTTGCACTAAGGAGCTGCGCACGACCACGCTGATCACGTCCGATGCACCGAGCGCCGCCAGCGCGAGCCACGAAAGGAGAAATTGATGCGAGAGGCCGAACACGATGGTCGCCACGCCGAACGCAATCACGCCGCCGAACATGGCCGCCCCTGGCCGATTACGCAGTGGAAAATGCGCGAGCCAGATGGTGCCGCTCAACGCCCCGATGGCGGACGCCGAGCGCAACAGACCGAGTCCGAGCGGTCCGGCATGCAGGATGTCGCGCGCGAAGATCGGCAGCAGCGCGGTCGCACCGCCAAACAGGACCGCGAATAAATCGAGAGACAGCGCGCCGAGAATGACTGGTTGCTGGCGGATAAAAGCGATGCCTGAAAAGACGGACTCGAGGGTAACGGGTGCGCGCGTGGTTGGCTTCGCCTGCAACGGAATACCCCAGACCATCGCCGCCGCCAATGCAAACGTGAACGTACAGACGATGTACGCAAACCCAGGGCCAACGCCATACAGCAGGCCGCCCAACGCCGGGCCGACGATTTGCGCGGTCTGGCCGGCCGAGGTTGCCCATGCGGTCGCCTGGGGCAGTTGGGCGCGAGGCACGACGCCCGGCAACAACGAAGACACCGCGGGTGATTCGAAGGCGCGCGCCGCGCCGACGCAAGCAGCGAGCGCATAGATAACAGGTGCGCCCAGCCATCCGCCAAAGGTGCCCAACACAAACAGCAACGCAGCAGCGGCTTCGATGCTTTGACAGACGGCGGCGATGCGCCGGCGGTCGTAGCGGTCGGCGACGTGGCCGACCACGAGGGTTAGCGTGAACATCGGCAGAAATTGCGCAAGACCGAGCAGGCCAAGCGCGAAGGCGCTATGTGTGATGGCATAGATGTGCCAGCCCATGGCAACTGCCAACATCTGGAAGGAGAGCGAAGAAAGGACGCGGGTGCACCAGAAGCGCTGAAAGGGCCTGCTGCGCGGCAAGCTTTGCAGCGTAGCGCCGGTTGTCGCGGCGCGTGATTCGCTGGAGGGAGTGGGGTTCGAATCTGCGGGGGGCTCTGCGGGCTGAGGGTTCATTGATTGCGAAGTCGGTTGCGGATCCGACGCCTTGCATGCGCCGCCGCATTGCTAAAAAGCCGCCAAGTTTAGTGCAAGTCCGATGATCCCGCTCGCGCTCATCGTGCAGCAATCGGACGATAACGTTTGCGCCTCGCTTCGGCTTTCGCGCGGATCGCCCGCCGGTAAGGCAATTCAGTAAGTTACCCAGAAAGATTAGATAGGACTCACACGTAAATTTGAGTTCATGAGAGTCTAGTTTGTCGTGCTGAAGCACGGATATATGGCGTGCCCAGTGCGGCGATTTCTTCTCTTATCGCTCAATTGGGGTTACAAAATGGATCGACTCAATCCTGCAGTATTAATTTCCGAATCGCACAACGGACGGGCCGCCGACTCGGTAGATTTGAACCTGCCGGTGAAAAAAACCGAAAGAATGCCGTTTACCATTCGAATCGTCGCGGACGAAGAATCCCTTCAAAAAGCTGTCGAAATGCGCCAAATGGCTTACAGCAGGCATCTGCCTGACTTCGCCCGCCAAATGACGATAGAAATAGGCGATTACGCGGCCGGCACGGCCGTGCTTCTCGCGGAATCGAAGCTGGACGGGGGCCCACTCGGGACCATGCGCATCCAGACCAACCAGTTTGCACCACTGGCGGTCGAGCAATCAGTTGAATTGCCGGACTGGTTGCAGGGTACCCGCATGGCGGAGGCGACCCGGCTGGGAGTGGCCGGCGGGGTAATGGGACGGATGGTAAAGATCGGGTTGTGCAAGGCATTGTTTTTATATTGCCAGCAACAGCAGATCGACTGGATGGTGATTACTGCGCGCACTCCATTGGATCGCGAATACGAAGCCATGCTTTTCGACGACGTTTTCGCAAAAAATCAGTTTTTGCCAATGGCGCATGTAGGCGGATTACCTCACCGGGTTTTGGCCAAGCCCGTGGCGGTAGCTCGCCAGCGATGGGCGGCGGTTCAGCACCCGCTGTTCCAGTACGTGTTTGAAACACACCACCCGGACATCGATTTATCCCCGGTAGATTTATCTTTTGCGCGAGAAACGGTAGGATGCCTGGAGGCTTCGCAAATTGCTCAAAGTAGCTAAAACAACATAGTCCGGCCATCCGGCAGGCCAACTAATGGAGTGTGGCGATGGCAGAGCCATTCAGGCTCTGTCATTGCCCAAATAGAAGCGCTGCCGCACTAGGGGAATTCCAGGTATGGAATTGGCGACTTTCTTCTCGCGATCGAGGTACATGCGTGCGGGGTCGTTCATCGACTGGCTGCTGTTCGCATTCTCGGTGTATCTCGTGCCGGGACTCATCGCGGCCGCGACGGTCGTCGCTTTTCTGTGGGCGCCAAGACAATTCGAGTCGAACGGCTCGCTTGTTGTGAATCTTCATGTCGTCCCTGACAAGACCAGTTCGCTTACGCCGGCCGAGGCGCTGCAAGCCCTGAGCGGGCAACTGCGGGCGCCTTCTACGCGGCGCTACAGCACGCGGCTCGCCGAAACCCCTTTCTGGTTTCTGTTCGATGTACCCGTCATCAAATCGGGGCAGCCCACGCTGATTGAATTTCCGTCTCGCCACGCGCAGACAATCGCGTGCTGGAACGCATCGACTTTGGCGCCGCTTGGGCAAGGTGATCGCCGGGGTGTCAGCGGCAAGATCAGCCCCATCAAGGCTGGGTTCGAGCTCGCCGTCGACGCGCCGGTGTCTGCCCCAAGTGCTGTCTTGTGCCGCGGGACATTTTCGGGTCCTGCGTATCTGAACGCACTTGCCTGGAGCGCGCACGACCTCGATCGTTCAGCGCTCGACTTCCAGGAAAACTCGGCTTTGATCGCGGGCGGTCTGTTGACGCTGGCTGTGTTCGTCTTCGTGACCGCGCTGATCAATCGTGAATGGACGTATGTGATTTTCGCGGCCTGGCTCGTCGGCAATCTGCGGCTCTGTGCGAATGCCATGGGCTGGGACATGGAATGGATCGGCCGCATCATTCCGCCCGATCACATGCAGTTGCTGCGTCAGGCCACCTTCGCCGTGTACTACATGCTCACGGTAGCTTTATTCGGCCAACTGTTCCGCCGCGAGCTGAAAGGAGAAGGCTTTCGCTGGATGCTGCGGATCGTGCAATACAACGGTCTTCTGATGCTCGTGGCAGCCGCCACGCTGCGCTATGCGCAGTTCATCCCGGTGCTGTGGGCGCTCAGCAGCCTGGGCATGGTCGTGCTGATTTTCCTGCTTGCGCGGCTGGTGTGGACAACGCGTTCGCGTACTGTGCTGTGGTACGTGGCGTCGATGGCGGTCGTGCTGTTTTCGATCTTCTCCGAGGTGCTGGGTGCGGCGTTCGGCATCAAGCTGCTGTTTGGCGGCGTGAATCCCGTGATCGCAGCGCTGTCGTCGAGCATGATGGCTGCATTCGCGATTGCGGAGCAGATGCGCGCCGATCGCGAGCGCCGCCGCCGCATGCAGACGGAGTTGCGCAATACCTATGATGTTGCGCCGATCGGTCTCTTCACCCTGGATGAGAACGGACGTTTCGTGCGGGCCAATCCCGCGCTGCGTGCGATGCTCGATATGCGCAAGGGCGAATACAGGGACCGTCACTGGAAGGACTATTTCGAACCGGGCGCCTGGGGTTCATTGCAGGCGCTGGCGCAGAAGGGCAGTGAGGCCGAACTCGAACTGGGCGGCTCGCTCGAAACCGGCACGGCTGAGCGGCGCTATTCGCTCAAGGCCACGCATTCGAACGGCTGGATCGAAGCATCGTTGCAGGACGTGACGGAGCGCTCGAAGGCTATCGAGCGGCTGCATTTTCTCGCGGAGCACGATCCGCTAACCGCCTCGCTGAATCGCCGCGGAGTCGAGCGGGCCATCGCCGAACAAAGCGACGAAAACGCACCGTGGGCGCTCGCGTATATCGATCTTGACCGCTTCAAGCTCGTCAACGATCTGTTTGGTCACCGCGCCGGTGACGAGGTGCTCAAGCAGGTTGCAGCGCGTACCCGTTCGGTGGTGAGGTCCGATTATTCGGTGGGACGGATCGGTGGCGACGAGTTTATCTGTGTGATGAGCAATACGGGTATCGACGATGCGATCGAGCAATGCCGCGAGCTGGTCACCGTGCTCAGTGCCGCGCCGTATCAGGTAGGCAATTGCGCGTTTCAGGTCAAGGCGTCGATCGGACTGGTGGAGTGCTCGCACGGCGTACGCGTGCAGGACGCGCTATCCAACGCAGACGGTGCGTGCCGTGAGGCGAAGAACGTGGCACACGGGCATCTCGTCACGTATCGCAAGGGCGCGGCCGCCTTCGAGGAACGCGCCAAGGAACTGATGCTGGTCGAGACGCTGGGTCAAAACCGCCTGCCGCCTGGTCTGTTCCTGGTGATGCAACCGATCATGTCGCTCGCCGCGCCGACCGCTTCGCTCGATTTCGAAGTGCTGCTTCGCTGGCGCGCGCCGGATGGTACGACGCTGCCGGCCGGCAAGGTGATCGTGGCGGCGGAAGAGTCCGGCAACATTGCGGCCATCGACAAATGGGTGCTTGCTACTGTGCTCGACTGGATCGAGACCAACCGGCATGCGTTGTCGAAGACGCGTTTTGTCTGCGTCAATCTGAGCGGCGGCTCGCTCAACGACGAGCAGTTCATGGAAGACATCTTTGCGCTGTTCGCACGCTATCGCCCGATTGTTCGCTACCTGTGCCTCGAAATCACCGAAAGCGTGGCGCTGCACGATCTTGAGAATACACAGCGCTTTATTGCTCGCGTCCACGATATGGGCGGCAAGATTGCGCTCGATGATTTTGGCGCAGGCTATACATCGTTCAAGTATCTGAAGGATCTCTCGGCCGACGCGTTGAAAATCGACGGTGAGTTCATTCGTACGATGTGCGCGCATCCTGCGGATACGGCGATTGTGGAGGCGATCGTCGCGCTTGCGCGAAACCTCGGCATGCGCAGCATTGCCGAGTGGGTGGAAGATGCCGATACGCTGCGCGCGCTGAAAGAGATCGGCGTGGACTACGTGCAGGGGTATGTTATCGCGAGACCGCAGGAAAGCGCCGCGATTCTGACTGCCGGTTCGGCCGCGAGCTTCATCGAAGATCCCGCCACTCAAGATTTCGTCAATAGCCTGCTCGAACCCGCGCCGCGTATCGAAGAAGAATATGAAATTCGCGTGCGAGCCGGCTTGCATTGAGCGGACTTGCATTGAGCGGGCACGCAAGTGTAGGGTAGGCGTCGTTTCCTTTGCAATTTGATCCATGGACGATCTTCAATACCAACCCGATGCGGGCGTGGGGCCACCCTGGCTTGCCGTCGCCCGCGGGGAAACTGGCGTGGCCCAGTATCCGCTGGGACAAAGCAATCCACGCATCACCGAATACCATTGGCACACGAATATTCGCGGCTATGACGATAAAGCCTCATGGTGCTCGTCGTTCGTGAACTGGTGTCTGGCGCAACTTGACATCGCTGGGACTGGATCGGCATTAGCCCGTTCGTGGCTTGAGTGGGGTGAGGCGCTCGGGCAACCGGCTTTAGGATGCGTTGCCGTGCTGTATCGTGACGAGCCCGATAGCTGGAAAGGGCATGTTGGCTTTTTCTTGCGCGAGGATGCGCAAAACGTTTACCTGTGGGGCGGCAACCAGTTGGGTCGCGTCTGCGAAAACGCCTATCCGCGTGAGTCGGTGTTGGGTTATCGCTGGCCAGCGGGCGGTGTCTTTAGATAATTTGGACCGCTGCAAATAATCAGGAAACCGTATCGATGTCGATTGAAGTGCGCGAAGCAAATCTCGAAGATGCCGAGGCGATCGCGACGGTCCACGTGGCGACATGGCAGGCCGCTTACATCGGAATCATTCCGGAGCAGTTTCTAAACGACCTGACCGTCGCAGGGCGCACCGCTGGATGGCAGAAGGCGCTTGGAAATGGGCGCATCCGCGTGTTGCTTGCGCACACCGGCCACGTGCTCGTCGGCTGGATCGCGTTTGGCCGTAGCCGCGATGAGGACAAGGACAGTCAATGGGCCGAAGTGGAAGCCTTCTATGTGTTGCCGTCGTGGTGGGGCAAAGGAGTGGGCCGGCGCTTGAGCGATGCAGTAAAGATGCAGCTGCGAGACGCGGGATATGAGCACGTGGCGCTTTGGGTATTGGCGGAGAATCATCGCGCGATAGCGGCTTACCGAAAGCTGGGCTTTGTTCATGATGGTTCGAGCAAGTCAACGCAAATCGGTGGTGCGTCGCTTGTTGAACTTCGTTACCATCGCGCTTTGGCTGACTGATCGAATGAATGAACAATCGCATGAGCCGTCCTTTGTCAAAGCCTGATCAATTCAACACGCATATAGAAGGTCCGAAAGACAATGTGCAAGCTGCGTGTGAAGCCATCTTGCGCAGCGTGCCGGAATGGTTCGGAATCGAAGAATCTTTGGTGCAGTATGTCCGTGACACGGCAACGCTGCCTACCTTTGTACTCCACGAAGCAGACAGGATTATCGGCTTCTTGACGTTACGCGAGCATTTCCCGCAAGCTTGGGAAATTCACTGTGTAGCTGTGCACGCTGACGCGAGAGGCAAGGGCCACGGCAAGCAGCTTTTGAAGCATGTCGAGCATTGGCTTGCCGAGCGCGGCGCGCGCTTTTTGCAGGTGAAGACAATCGCGGCCACTAGCGCAAATCCTCACTATGCATTGACGCGCGGCTTTTACGAACGGCAGGGTTTTATGTCCATCGAAGTGTTCCCCGAGCTTTGGGCGCCGAGTAATCCCTGCCTGCAAATGCTCAAGGTGATTGACGCGTAAGGGCAACCCACGCGATGCGCCGGCCAGCTCCCGCCGTTAAACACCACAAGTGCCACGCTGTTTGAATGTTCCGATTGCCAACAAGGGAATACGCACAATGACGGTCGCAGACGAACTCAGCCTGCTAATGCAGAACCACGACGACGAACCCGAAGCTGCCGCCGGCCAGCTTAGGCACATCGCTCAGTCGCCAGTGCCTGCCGATCAGCTAGGGCGCTTCTCGTGGCTTTGCGTTCACGTGATTGGCGAAAAATATCAACGCTGGAGCGAGGCGTACGAGCTGATTGTCAAAGCATCCTCGGCTCATGAAACCGTACCCCTCGCCGCATTGCGCAATGCGGCGGTGGCGGCACATCTCAGCGGCGATCTTCTGACTGGCCTCAAGTTGGAGCGCCGGATGACACAGCACGGATTGCGACCGGATCAGGCCACGATGGTCGTGCGCGCAGCAGCGCTCAGCTTCTTGCCGATACGCGAGCGCGCGGTCGACGCAGCCATTGCCTTGCAGACCGTAGTGGCAGCGGTCAGACAATGGGACGAAACAAAGGATGCCGACGCGCTCGTGGCGGCAAGCCTGAACAACATCGTCTCCGCGCTGCTCGAACTGGATGATGAAACGCTAGCGCAGTCTCAGGTTCGAGAGGCGATGAAAGACGGAGCGTTTGCCGCGCGCGAGCTTTGGCATCGCGCGGGAACGTGGGTCAACCACGAGCGGGCGGATTACCTTTGTGCGCTGGTATTCAATCGTCTTGGCGAATTCGCAAAGGCACTTGAAGCGGCGGAGCGCGGCAGGCAGCTGATTGAAACCCATGGCAGCGAAGACGTCGATCGTGCCTTCCTGATGCTTGAGTCGGCGCAAGCGCTTTTCGGACTTGAGCGGCAAGAGGAGGGCGCGGGGTGGCTTCGGCAAGCGGCTGCGATAGCGGAAGGTTGGGACGACGAGTCGCTGAAGGACTGGTTCGCCGGCAAAGCTAAGCCGCTATACAGCATGCTCGGATGAGGGTAAGCGCTGCTCTCCATCCGCTTGCCGAGCGCTGGATTGTCGGCGGCGAAGTGCCGGACAGCGCGCTCTACGGTCTGCTGCGCAGCGATCGTTAGGCCTGCACACTGCTTCGCTTCTCATAGGCCGTCGAAATCTCAAGCGTCTAGTGGTTTGACGCGACCGGCTCGTGAGGTGCATGATCTGCAACCGGAGCTGCTTTAGACCGGCTTGACTTGACTGAACTGATCGGGAGAACTATGAGACCGTCCATCGTTCGCCTGGCCGTCGTAGCGGCTGGCAGCATCCTCGCCAGTGTTGCGCTAGCCCAGAGCAACAACGGCGCCATCATGCGTGTCGATTCACCGGTAGCGGTGTCCCCCGGCGCAGGCGCAGATAAGTCGGAAGCGCGCCAGCCCGGCAAGTTTTCGGGCATTGACTTGCGTGCGCCCGTGGATGTGACTTTTTCTACCGGCGCGAATACGTCCGTTACGGTTTCCGGTCCGGCCGATGTCGTGCCACTGGTGCTTACGACCGTGAAAGACAATGTATTGACTATCCAGCTTACGGATTCGGTGATGCTGAGGAGGCCGATCAAGGTGACGGTTACCGGTCCGTCGCTGCTTGCGGTGAGTCTGTCCGGTTCGGGATCGCTGAATGCTTCAGGTCTCAGCGGCGATTCTCTGAACCTCGACGTCTCCGGTTCTGGCTCGATCGTGGCGTCGGGCCAGGTCGCCACGGTCAATGTCTCGATCAAAGGCTCGGGCGGAGTAGACGCGCGTTCGGTCCATGCAAAAACGCTAAATGCGAGTATGAGGGGCTCCGGCGATTTGCGCGGATATGCGGCGAACACGGCAATCGTCTCTCTAACGGGATCCGGTGACGTTCGGGTTGTTGGCAATCCACCAACGAAAATAGTGAACCGGACCGGCTCCGGGGATGTGCATTTCGAATAGCTATCGGGTAGTGCGGATCGCCTCCGCCGGACCATGCGGACAGACCGTCTCCACTCCTGCATAGGCCTTACAGGCGTAAGGTGTCTGTGGGTACCGCACTGGAGCAACTGCAGACTCAGCCGTGCGGTCCTCTATACCCCCATCCCCTGAATAACGTGCTCCAACACGTTCATTTCCTCCCATCGCATTAGCCTCAATTGCCTTAACCTGCGTTTGGGGCGTTCCGTCAGCAGTGGGCGCATCCGCACGACACGTGCGCGTTGAACCTGCTGCTAGCAAATCGCTTTCCCTGACCTTACAGACGCTGACATCGGCAACCCCTATTCATGACTCCGGCATCGACGCTCGCGCCCTCCCATGCAGAAACCGTACAGTCCGCGGCTATGCTCTGTTCCACCGGGAAATTCGCCGAGGCGCTGGCATTGGTACAACCTATCCTTGAAGCGCGTGCCAGCGTCGCCGTACCCATACTCGTCGGAACACTTAGCGTCGCCGCAATCGCGGCGCACGGTCTGAACCGGTCCACCGAAGCGGAGACTTACTGGCGCGAGTCGATCGCGCTAAAGCCCGATTTCGCAGATGGCTACAACAACCTCGGCATGTTGCTGAAGGGGCTTGGCCGCCTGTCAGAAGCGGAGGCAATGTTCCGCAGCGTCGTGGCCATCCGCCCCGATCAGGCCCAGGCGTATAACAACCTTGGTGCAGTGCTGTGTGGTCTCAAGCGTCTGCCTGACGCAGAGGCGGCCTACCGGCAGGCGCTCGCCGTACGTCCCGATTACGCGGAGGCGCACTACAACCTGGGCATCGTCCTCTACGAGCTGCGCCGTTTGCATGAGGCAGAGGCCGCTTACCGGCAATCGCTGGCGTTGCGGCCCGGTTCTGCCGAGACGCACAACAACCTGGGCAACGTGCTCAAGGAACTGGGTCGCTTGCCCGAGGCGGATCAGGCTTACCGTCAGGCGCTGACGATCCGCCCTCAGTATCCCGAGGCGCTCAATAACCTGGGCAGCGTGCTCAAGCTGCTCACGCGGCTATCCGAAGCGGAACTCGCCTGCCGGCTGGCCGTGACGATCCGTCCGGGCTACGCCGAGGCGCACAACAATCTCGGCACCGTAATGGCCGACCTCAAAAAGCTGCCCGAAGCCGAGGCTTGCTACCGGCAGGCGCTAGCGCTGCGTCCCGATTACGCGGAGGCGTGCTACAACCTTGGCATCGTGCTGCACGGGATGAATCGGCTCGCCGATGCGGAGGCGGTTTATCGCGAGGCGCTGCACATCAATCCGAACGGTGTCGAAGCGCATAACAACCTGGGCAGTGTCCTCCAGGTACTCGAGCGCTGGTCGGAAGCTGCTGTTGCATACCAGCAGGCGATCGCGCTGCGTCCCAATGTCGTCGAGGCCCATTACAACCTTGGCAACGTCCGGAAGGAGCTCAATCGGCTAGAGGAAGCCGAAGCAGCATACCGGCAGGCGATCGCGATCCGCCCAGACTATGCCGATGCGAAATTCGCTCTCGCGACACTGTTGCTCAGCACCGGTGCGTTCGAAGAGGGCTGGCGGCTTTACGAGTCCCGCTATCAGAAGCCGGACTATATCCACCCGAAGACTGTCGCGATGTTGCCCTGTCAGCACTGGCGTGGCGATGATCTCGCCGGCAAGTCGTTGTTGATCTGGCAAGAGGATGGCCTCGGCGACATTCTGCAGTTCAGCCGCTATCTTCCGCTCCTCAAGGCGCGGGGCGCGGCCACGATTACGGTTGTCTGCATGGCCCCGCTGCACCGCCTGATGGCTGCGGTGGAGGGTGTCGATGCGGTGCTCGACCATCAAGGCGCGTTGCGGCTGGCGTCCGGATTCGACCGCTGGACCAGCCTGCTCAGTGCGCCGCTGCATCTGCATACCACCCCGGACACCATTCCGCCTGCCGGTCACCTGAAGCTCGCCGAGCCGCTTCTCGATCAGTGGCGCTCGCGGCTCGCGGCGCTGCCTGCAGGGCACAAGGTTGGGCTGGTGTGGAAAGGCAACCCGCGACATCACAATGACGCCAACCGGTCACTACCGTCGTTGAGTACGCTGGCGCCGCTATGGAGTGTGCCGGATGTCCAGTTCGTGAGCCTGCAGAAAGGACAGGCCGAAGACGAGGCGCAGTGTCCTCCAGATGGGCAGCCACTGCTGCATCTTGGCTCGGAAGTAGCGGATCTGGCCGATAGCGCTGCGATCATTGCGCAGCTCGATCTGGTGATCTGCGTCGATACGTCGATTGGTCACCTGGCTGCCTCGATGGGCAAGCCTTGCTGGATCATGCTGCCAGGGCACGGTATCGACTGGCGGTGGATGCATGAACGCAGCGACTCGCCGTGGTATCCGCACACGGTGCGACTGTTCCGGCAAGCGGCAAGCGAAAGCTGGCCCGCGGTGGTCGAGCGCGTTCGTGAAGCGTGTATGGTGGAATTCGCGGCGCCGCTTGCTTTGGAAAGCTGAGGATCGCTTACAGCACTGCGAGCCAACCCCCATCGACATAAATGATCTGGCCGTTCACGTAGCTCGATGCCGCTGACGAAAGATACACCGCGGTGCCGACGAGTTCCTCGGGCGTACCCCAGCGCTCAGACGGGTTGCTGCTTTTGACCCACGCATCGAACGCTGCGTTTTCCACCAGCGCCTTGTTCATATCGGTCAGGATATAGCCGGGCCCAATCGCATTGGCCTGGATGTTCGATGATGCCCACTCGGCGCTCATGGCCTTGGTGAGCATCTTGATGCCGCCTTTCGCTGCCGCGTACGCGCCCACGGTGGCACGCGCGTTCTCGCTGATAATCGAGCCGATATTGACGATTTTGCCTCCCGCGCCACGCGCGATCATGCGTTTGGCGGCCTGCCTGGCGACAATGAAGGCGCTCGTGAGGTTGGTGTCGATCACACGCTGCCAGTCGCTCAACTCGAGTTCTACGAGTGGCTTGCGAAACTGGATGCCGGCGTTATTGATCAGGATGTCTATCTTTATACCGTCTGTGTCCCACTGCGCGAATGCGTCGGCCACAGCCTGTTCGTCAGTCACATCGAAGGCACGGCCCTGGACGTCGAGGCCCTTGTCTTTGAGCCGCGCCACAGCTTGAGCGACCGTATCGGCGCGCGTGCCGTTCAATACGACGCGGGCTCCCGCGGCAGCAAGCCCTTCAGCGAGCGCGAAGCCGATGCCACGCGCCGAGCCGGTGACGAGGGCAGTGCGGCCGCTCAAATCAAATAGCTGAGTCATCTGGGTTTCCTTTTTGACGGGTATTCAGGAGTGAGCCGATGCAAATCTCCTCCACGTGGTACTTTTCAGGAGTGGCACCCACGTGGCCGGCGCTGCCGACGCATCCTCCGGCAGGCTGCTGCTCACTTCAACCTGATGATGCACCAACTTACTTTCGATGATCATGAGCTTCTCGATAGACAGCATCGACCACATCGTTCTGAATGTGGCGGATGTGGAGGCCAGTGCCGAATGGTACGTCCGCGCACTGGGCATGCAGCGTATCGATTTCGATTCGCGCACCGGTGTGCGGGTCGCCGTTCATTTCGGCTCGCATAAGATCAATCTGCGGCCGAAAGATGCGGATACGGTGGCATGGTTTACCGGCGTCGCGCCAGTAGCCGGCAGCGCCGATCTGTGTTTCGTGACGCAGGCGAATCCAGAGACGGTCAAGGCGCATTGGCTGGCACACGGTATCGAAATCGAGGCCGGCCCGGTGGCACGATCCGGCGCGCGTGGTCCGATGACCTCGGTGTATTGCCGCGACCCGGATGGCAACCTGATTGAAGTAGCCACGTATCCGTGATCGCGCTCACTTGCGCCGGCGCAACTCCTGGCCTTTCTCGGTGATGATCGAATCGAAATCGTCGACCTGCGAGAACCGGACCGCTTTAACCGCGCCGAACTTGCTCGTATCGACCACCAGATGCCGCTCCACCGCACTCGCCATGGCCGCCTGCTTGAGCGCGACCTCATGAAAATTCCAGCAGGTGACGCCGCGTGCCGGATCTACTCCGCCTGCTGAAATGAACGCCTTGTTGATGCCCATGCGGCGCAGCATCTCGATGCTTTCTTCCCCGGCGAACGAATCCGATGACGGCACATACACGCCGCCCAGCAGGATCATCCGCACGTTGGGTTTGCGCCGTAAAATCTCCGCGACGTTCAGCGAGTAGCAGACCACGGTGACGTGCCGCTCGGCAGGAATCAGCCGCGCCAGCGTAGTGAGGGTGGTGCCGCAATCGATGAAGAGTGTTTCGTTGTCGGCGATCAGCTTCGCGGCGAACGCCGAGGCCTCAGCCTTGGCTTGCGCGAAGTGGTCCTTCTCCTGCTCCAGCGAATACCCGGCGGTGTTGGGTACGTCAGTCGCGCTGACGATGTAGCCGCCCAGATAAGTGAATTGCCCCGGACTTGCGGCGACGTCGCGGCGCACCGTCATTTCCGACACGCCGAGCAGTGCGGCGGCATCGCGCAGGCGCATCACGTTTTGTCTGCCCAGCGCGTCAGCGAGCGCGCGCAGGCGGTCAGTTTTCAGCATGGAAGTCCCGGGCCCTGACGCAATGGGTTCGTTATATTTTGTTCGGAATCGTGAAAGGATTATAACAAGACCGGACGCGCGCGGCGAGCGATCAGAAGCGTAATCGGACGCTTTTTGAGGGGAAAAATTCTCCGTATCAGGGCCCGACGTGACGCGTTTTCGCTTGGAGAAGCGAGTCAATGCACATATTCTGACATGCACCTCCCGGGAACTGACAGCGCATCGCCCGGTCTTTTGCTTATCTGTTCACAGGAGTCCTTTCTCATGACGCGACCCGTCGATTCCGGCGTAATCCTCATTGCACGTCTTGCCCTTGCCGTTTTGTTCCTTTGGGGCGGCGTGATGAAACTGTTGGGTTACGCGGGTTTCGTGGGCTATCTGCATTCGAAGGGCGTACCGTTCGTGCAGATTGCTGCACCGCTTGCCACTGCGGTCGAGGCGCTCGGCGGCCTGTTTCTCGTGCTCGGCTTCAAGATTCGCCCGCTGGCGCTCATCATGGCGGTGTACACGGTAGCAACAGCCGTCCTCGGACACGATTTCTGGAATGTGACGGATGCCGTGGTGCAGCATGACATGGTGATTCACTTCTGGAAGAACATTGGCATTGCGGGTGGTTTCCTGCTGTTGTTCGTGACGGGTGCGGGCCGTATCAGTATCGACGGCGCCCGCGCGCCGCGTAGCGGTCTGGGGCGCTGAGGAATCGCATCCCCCAAACGCGAGAGCGTGAGCAAAGCGGCGTTTATTGGGCCCGGTACGGAGGTTGCTGCTGGGATAGCTGCATCAGGACCGTTTGCGCAGGGCATGTTCCATCCAACATGCCGTTCCGATTCAGGGTGTCTTCAAGGGAGTCGACAATGATTCAAAATTTTGAGCAAACGATCGGTGGCAACGTCATGCAGTTTTGCGCGAGCCTCGGCGAAGGGCCGACGCCGCATCGTGTGATCATCAGCCTCGCCGATTCCGCGAAAACGCTGGTGGTCCTCGACGCGTCCGGTTTGATCAGCACGATCAAGGCCGAGATTGAAGAACCGGCCAAGCTGATTGCCGATGCGATCAGCAAGGTGGAGAGCGAGGGCCTGATTGCGCGCGCGCTCGAATCCGGTGAGATTCAGGAGACGTCGCTGTAGCTGTCGCGCGATGGGCGGACGGCGGGTCCACCGCTGCCTGGTTCGCCGCGACGCACAACGCCCACGCTGGGCTCAGCGTGGGCGTTGTGCTTTCAGGGGATGGATCTGAATTGTGCGCTAGCGGTGCTAACCGCGATCAATAGCTCGCAGACGACGTCCCGATGATGCCTTGCGGCCATCGTTCTCCGGTTGCTGTGCATGCGGTTCCGGATGGACGAGACAGCCGAGCACGAGGGCGGCGAGCAACAGACCCGTCGAGATCGCGGTAGCGACCTGCATGCCGAACACGATATGCGCCGCGCCCGCTCCGCTCACCAACGCGCCGAACGCGGCGACACCCACGGCACCGCCTGCTTGCCGCGCGGTATTCAATACCGCTGACGCCGTGCCGGCCCGCTGCCGTTCCACCGAAGCCAGCACAGCGGTCGTCATGGCCGGCACCGCGAGGCCCATGCCCGACGGAATCAGCAGGAACGGCACCAGCAGTCCGATCAGCGGCGTCGTTGCGCCCACCAGATGCAGCAGCCCATAGCCGAGCGCAGCGGTCAGCGCACCGCATATCATCGGCACACGCACGCCATAGCGCCCGACCACCCAGCCGCTAAGCACATTCGAAGCGAGGAATCCGCCGGTCAGCGGCAGGAACGCCAATCCAGCCTCGAGCGGCGTGTAGCCCCGCACGTGTTGCAGATACAGACTCAGCACGAACACCATGCCGTAGTACGTCAGATTCACGCAGATGCCGAACAGCACCGCAGCGCTGAAGGTGCGCTTGCGGAACAGCGAGAGCGGCAACATCGGGGTAGCCACGCGCGCTTCCACCGTCACAAACGCAATGACCGCGATCACGGCGAGGATGAAGCCGCCTGCGACCAGCGGATGGCTGAGGCCGAGCGGACGTCCTTCGATAACTGCGCCGGTAAACGCCGTTAGCGCGACGATCGCCAGTAACTGGCCGGGCAGGTCGACGCTGCGTGGCTGCGGGGCAGCCTGTGCGGTGGATTGTGCATTTCCTGGGACGGTTGTGTTCGGGACGGCGGTCGCATCCGGCCGCGGCACCCAGGCGAAGGTCGCGAACAGGCCGGCTGCGCAAATCGGCAGATTGACGAGAAAGATGCTGCGCCAGCCGAAGCCCGCGATCAGCAGACCGCCGATCACCGGTCCGGCCGCAATCGAAACAGCGCCTGCCGCGGTCCACAGACCCACAGCCCGCGCCCGCAACTTTGGATCGTGTCCGCAGGCCTGGTTAAGCAGCGCGAGCGAGTTGGGCAGCATCGCGGCGGCGCCGATGCCCTGCAGCGCCCGCGCTGCCACGAGCATGGTGGCGTCGAACGCGAGCCCGCAGGCGAGCGACGCGAGGGCAAAGATCACGATGCCGACGGCATACATGCGGCGCGCGCCGAGCCGGTCGCCGAGCACGCCGGCGGACAGCATCAGGACCGAAAAAGCCAGCGCGTAGGCGTCGACGATCCATTGCAGGCCCGTGACGTCCGCGTGCAGATCGCCGCCGATTTTGGCGAGCGCGATGTTGACGATAGTCACGTCGAGCTGCGTGACGACGAACCCCACGCTGACCGTCGCGACGATGCGCGAGATAGCGGGGGTGAAGGGGGCGGTGGTCGTTTTCATAAGACCCATCGTAAGCCTCAGCGGCAGCCGACGTTTCGGCGCGGCATGAAGTGTCGATGTATGGCGGAGAACGCCGGCGTCAGAACGCAGGGCTCATCTGTCGGACAATGCCGATCATTGGGTAAATTAGGATTGCTCCTATGGGCTGGCGGCCGGGCGACTAACAGAATCGCGTCCGATCCAACAGTTAAGAGTTTTTCTCATGCGTATTGCCATCCTTCAGCGCGACCCCCTGCAGAGTCAGTCGATCGAACAGATCCTGCAGCAGGCGGGGCACACCTGCGCGACCTTTGACGACGGTCTGAGCATGTCGAAGGCCCTCGCACGTTCGACCGTAGACCTGCTCGTGCTCGACTGGAACGGCATGCGTCTATCGGGTATCGACGTGCTGAAATCGGTGCGCGCCGTAGGCGGCGACCGGATGCCGGTGGTATTCGCTTCGCACGACCGCTCGGAGGCCGCCGCGGTGCGCGCCTTCGCGGCGGGTGCGGACGACTATGTGCCGTTGCCGGTGCGCCCGGCGGAATTCCGCGAGCGCATCGCGGCGCTGTTGCGGCGCGCCTACCCGGACCGCCTTAGCGTGGCGACGTTCGACGCCGGCCCGTATCACTTCGACGCGCATCGCCAGCTGGTGACGTTGCGGGGTGTGCCTGTGCAGCTGTCCGGCACGCAGTATCGTCTGGCGTCACTGTTCTTCGCCAACATCGGCCGCGTCCTGTCGCGCGACCATATCTTCGCGATGGTGTGGGGCCGCGAATTCCGCGAGTTCACGCGGACCATCGACAGCCACGTGTCGCGCCTGCGTCTGCTGCTCGAGATCGATCAGGACAACGGCTTTCGTCTGCAACCGGTCTACAAGAGCGGCTACCGGTTGCTAAGCCTGCATCAGGCCGAAGCCGAGATCGAGAAAGCCGCGGCCTGATCTGCTCAGAGCGACGGCAGCTTGGGCCGCGTTTCGAGCGAGTGGCGAACCAGCGCTTCGACCGCCTTGCGTTCGTCGCCTGCGAGCGGCAGACGCGGCGGGCGCACATGCTCCGTGCCGAGTCCCACCATCGCTTCGGCGAGCTTGATGTTCTGCACCAGCTTCGGCGAGACATCGAGCGCGAGCAGCGGCGCAAACCAGCGGTAGATCGCGCGCGCTTCCTCAACGCGGCCTGCCTTGATCAGCTTGTAAATCGCGACCGTCTCATGCGGAAACGCGCATACGAGACCCGCCACCCAGCCGTGACCGCCCATCAGGGTGGCTTCCATGGCGAGGTTGTCCACGCCGCACAGAATCGCGTAGCGATCGCCCACCGCGTTGATCAGGTCGGTCACCCGGCGCACGTCGCCGCACGATTCCTTGATGGCGACGATCTTCTTCTCGTCGGCGAGTTCGGCGAACATCTCAGGCGTGGTGTCGACGCCGTACGCGAGCGGGTTGTTATAAATCATTAGCGGCAACGCGCTAGCTTTTGCGACGCTACGGAAGTGGTGCAGCGTCTCGCGCCGGTCCGACAGATAGCGCAGACCCGGCAGCACCATATAGCCAGCCGCGCCATGTTTCGTGCCGGCTTCGGCCTGGCGGCAGGCGTCGAGCGTGCTGTTTTCGGCGATCGTCAGGAGTACCGGCACGCGGCCCCGCGAGGCGTCCACGGCGATATCGAGCACTTCGAGCTTTTCGTCGAGCGACAGGGTCGAGGCTTCGCCGAGCGAGCCGCACACGATGATGCCATCCACACCGGCCTCGATCTGCGCTTCGATATTCTTCGCCGTCCACGCACGGTCTATGCTGAAATCCGCGTGAAATTTGGTGGTGACTGCGGGTAATACACCTTCCCAGATGTGCGCCACGACGTCTCTCCTGAATGTGATGAGTTGACCGCAGTGTAAGCAGGGAAAAAGCCGCCGTCTTGCGCGATTCGCGCGTCTTCGATGACGATTTCAGCACAAGCGGTATGCGGGAATCGCTCGGCCAGGCCGTTGAATGCCCAGTGACGATGCTGTCTTACGGGGATCTGGGCGTACCGCGTCGGGACCGCGCGAGGGAGACTTCCCGGCATACGGAGCCAATGCTGTGCGGAAGCGTTCGGGCTCGCGGAACGGAAGTCCGGGGCGACCGTCGCCAAGGCGGACGAGCCACGCCGATCACTATGCTGAAATCGTCACAATCCGCGCATAATGACACCAAGACTGGCCGTGCCGGCATTTCTAAGATTGCAGCATGAAAACCTTGAACGTGATTGATTCGCACACCGGCGGTGAACCGACCCGCCTGGTTGTGTCCGGTGGCCCGGATCTCGGTAACGGGACGCTGGCCGAGCGGCTCGACGTGTTTCGCACGCGCTTCGACGACTGGCGCGCCGGCATCGTCACGGAACCGCGCGGCTCGGACGTCGTCGTCGGCGCGCTGCTGTGCGAGCCGGATGCCGCCGATTGCACGGCCGGCGTGATCTTCTTCAATAACGTCGGCTACCTCGGCATGTGCGGACACGGCACGATCGGACTCGTCGTGTCGCTGGCGCATATGGGCCGCATCGGCGCGGGGCAGCACCGCATCGAGACGCCGGTCGGCATCGTCGAGGCCACGCTCAATGGCGATGGCAGCGTCGCGGTGCGCAACGTGCCGTCTTATCGTTACCGTCAGGCGGTGAGCGTCGACGTTCCCGGTCACGGCGTGTTGACCGGCGATATCGCGTGGGGCGGCAACTGGTTTTTCCTCATCGCCGAGCATGGCCATACGCTCGAGGCGCGCCATATTCCCGAGTTGACGGCATTCAGTTCGGCAATCCGCGACGCGCTGATCGCCCAGCACATCACGGGTGCGGACGGCGCCCTGATCGACCATATCGAACTGTTCGGACCCGGCTCGCGCGACGGTCTCGACAGCCGCAGCTTCGTGCTGTGTCCGGGCAACGCTTACGACCGCTCGCCATGCGGCACCGGCACGAGCGCCAAAGTGGCCTGCCTTGCCGCTGACGGCAAGCTCGCCGAGGGAGCGGTGTGGCGTCAGGAAAGCATTATCGGCAGCGTCTTCGAAGCGACGTATCAAGGGAGCGGCGACGGCAAGACGGTGATGCCGACCATCACGGGACATGCGCACATCATGGCGGAAGGGCGTTTGTGTTTCGATGAACGCGATCCGTTTGCCTGGGGTCTGCGCGCGGCATGACGGCGGATGCGCTCATCGTCGGTGCGGGGATTATCGGCGCGGCATGCGCGGCGGAACTCGCCGCGCGCGGCATGCAGGTCGAGGTGCTCGATACGCATGGCATCGGTGGTGGTGCAACGGCTGCCGGGATGGGCCACATTGTCGTGATGAACGACTCCCCCGCGGAATTTGCTTTAAGCGCATATTCGCGCGACTTGTGGCTCGAACTTGCGCCGCAACTGCGAACACGTGACGCGTTTTCGCGCTGCGGTACGCTGTGGGTCGCGACCGACGACGAGGAATGGCAAGCCGCGCGCGCGATGCACGATACGTTTGTCGCGCAAGGCGTCGCCGCACAACTGCTCGACAGCGCCGCGTTGCGTGCCTGCGAACCCGCGCTCGCACCTGGCATGGCGGGCGGCCTGCGGATCGAACACGACAGCATCGTCTACGCGCCGACCGCGGCCGAGTGGTTGCTCACGCAATCGCCAGCGGCGGTGAATATTCGCGTGAGGCTGGCAACGGAAGTGGCAGCCGTCGACGCGCATGGCGCGACCCTCGCGAACGGCGAACGCAAGCAGGCGGCCTATGTGATCGTGGCTAACGGCACGGGCGCGCAGAAGCTGGTGCCGTCGCTGCCGCTGCAGCCGAAGAAGGGTCATCTGCTGATCACGGACCGCTACCCCGGTTTGATCCGGCATCAACTGCTCGAACTCGGATACATCAAAAGCGCCCATCACGCGGTGGGCACCTCTGTGGCGTTCAACGCGCAGCCACGGCCGACGGGCCAACTGCTGATCGGCTCGTCGCGTCAGTTCGACACGACCGATCCCGCTGTCGAAATGCCCGTGCTCGCGCAGATGTTGCAGCGCGCGGCGCGTTATCTGCCGGCGTTGCCATCGCTCAACGGGATTCGTGCGTGGACGGGGTTTCGGGCCGCGACGCCGGATGGCTTGCCGTTGATCGGCCGCATGGGGCGGATGAGCCGGATGAGCGACGCTGCAGCAGATCTATGGGTGGCGGTGGGGCACGAAGGTCTTGGCGTCACCACATCTCTCGCGACGGCGAAACTGCTTGCATCGCAGATCACGGGAGACGCCACGCCGATCCCATGTGAGCCGTATTTGCCGCAACGTTTCGCGCAGAGCGTGTGTCATGTCTAGCCGGGGCATCAAAGCGCGCATTCGCGTGACGATCGACTCCCGCACGATCGAGGTCGAAGCCGGAACGACGGTCGTGGCGGCGCTCGCGATTGCAGGCCTGCGTGGCACGCGCACTTCGGTGGCTGGCCAGCCTCGTGCTGCCTTGTGCGGCATGGGCGTATGCCAGGAATGCCGCGTCACCATCGACGGCCGCGCGCATGTGCTCGCGTGCCAGACGCTTTGTCGCGACGGCCAGATCATTCACACGACGGGGCCTTTGTGAGCGTGGATCAACACTACGACGTCGTCGTCGCGGGCGCCGGTCCGGCCGGGCTGAACGCGGCGCGAGCCGCAGCGCAGAAGGGCGCACGCGTGGCGGTGTTCGACGACAATCCGTGCGTCGGCGGTCAGGTCTGGCGGCAAGGGCCCGGTCACGCCCCGCAGGCGCCATTGAGCGAAGTCGACGCGGCCTTGCGCAAGCATCCGAACGTCACAGTATGGTCATCCGCGCGTGTCGTTGCTCCGTTGGGGCCACGTGCGCTGCTGCTCGAATCGGCCGGGCACGGTGGCGTATGCGTCAGCTACGACCAACTGATCCTCGCAACCGGTGCGCGTGAGCGGCTGCTGCCGTTCGCCGGCTGGACGCTGCCCGGCGTGACCGGCGCGGGCGCGTTGCAGGCGTTGATCAAAGGCGGCACGCCGGTACGCGGCGAGCGCGTCGTGATCGCCGGCAGCGGCCCATTGCTGCTCGCCGCGCTCGCCACCGCTCGCGCGGCGGGCGCCCACGTGGTGGCGGTGGTCGAACAGGCACCGGCGCTTGCGCTGGCGCGCTTCGTCGCCTCGCTCGCGGCCACGCCTTCGAAGTTGCTGCAGGCCGCGCAGCTCACACGTGGAGGAGCAGGGTTGCCCTACTGGACCAGCAGCGTAGTGCGCGAAGCGCGCGGCGCAGGACGAGTGGAGCAGGCGACGATCGTGCGCGGCACCCGCGAAGTCACGCTCGCCTGCGACCGCATTGCATGCGGCTATGGTCTGGTGCCAAACGTGACGCTCGCCCAGGCGCTCGGTTGTGCGCTCGATGAACACGGCGCGATTCGCGTCGACGACATGCAGCGCACCTCAGTGGAAGGCGTCCTCGCTGCGGGCGAATGCACGGGGATTGGCGGCATGGAACTGGCGCGGGTCGAAGGCGCGCTGGCAGGATGCATTGCGAGCGGCGATGCCACGCTGGACCTGCGCGCACTGCGCGCGCAACGTCAGCGTTGGCAACGTTTCGCGCAGCGAGTAGAAACGACCTTCGCCTTAGGCGACGCAGCCCGCGCGCTCCCTGCTGACGAGACCATACTCTGCCGCTGTGAAGACGTGACGCTCGGCGAAGTGCGCTTGCATCGCGACTGGCGCGACGCCAAGCTGCACACCCGCTGTGGAATGGGCGCGTGTCAGGGGCGTATCTGCGGCTCGGCCGCTCGCACGTATTTCGGCTGGCAGACGGCGCAGCCGCGTCCGCCATTCCATCCGGCGCAGATCGGCACGCTCATCAAGGCCGCCGATTGGGTCGCATCGCCCTCGTCGAGCCCCTGATTTTTTCGCCCCATCGCGCGGACCTATAATCGAGCGCACAAGATCACGCACCGGATGCACGGGATACGCAAGATGAACACGCTGGCTCACCCGCTCGACCCGCCCGACGCCACGTTGACCGGCATGCTCTCGCATTTCACGCTGCTCGAGCCGGTCTTCGATGCGATGCCGGACGTCGTGTTTTTCGTCAAGGATGCCCAGGCGCGCTATGCGCTGGTGAACCGCACGCTGGCTTCGCGCTGCGGCTACAAGGACAAGGCGGCGCTGCTCGGCAGGACCGCCGAGGACGTCTTCCCGCGCCGCTTCGGGCGCATCTACACGGCGCAGGACATCGCGATCATCAATGTCGGCAACCAGATGGTCGATCAGCTGGAACTGCATCTGTACCCCGGACGGCAACCCGGCTGGTGCCTGACCTGCAAGCAACCGTTGCGCGATCCGGCGGGGCAGGTGGTGGGGCTGGCGGGCATTTCGCGCGATCTGAAAGCGGACGAGGGCAGTCATCCCGCGTACAGCCGGCTCGCCGCGGTCGTGCAGTACATTCAGGACAATTATGTGCAGCCGCTGAACCTGAAGCAGCTCGCGGCCATGGCGGATATGTCGGTAGCGCAGCTCGAACGCTACTTTCACAAGGTCTTTCATCTGACGCCGCGCCAGGTGCTGCTGAAAACGCGGCTGGATGCGGCCACTGCGCTCCTGGTGTCGCACGACAAGGTCACGGATGTGGCCGCCCTGTGCGGCTATACCGATCACAGCGCGTTCACGCGGCAGTTCAAGGCGACCGTCGGCATTACACCGACCGAGTACCGCATGCTGCTGCACGGGACCACCTCTAGCTGAGCGTTCGCGTCGCAATGGCCCGTCGCCGTCCGAGTCATCACTATTACGTCTACGTGGTCGTACTGGAAGACACCGTCTGGAACGAGGCGCGCTTTCGCCGTGCGAATCCGGACTACCGGTTCGACAAGCCTTGCGTGTATGTGGGAATGACGGGGCTGGACCCGGACCTGCGCTTCGACCGGCACAAGGCGGATATCCAGGCGAATCGCTATGTGCGCGATTACGGCCTGCGGCTACTGCCAGAGCTGTATGAAGTATTCAATCCGATGCCCTACGACGGCGCGCGCGACATGGAAGTGGAACTGGCGATCGGCCTGCGTGAAGCGGGCTACGCGGTATGGCAGGCGTGAAAACTGCCAATAGTCAAACGAATGGCACGACGAGTAACGGAAACGTTACCGGCTCTATTGCGCGGCCAGACAATCCGCCAAATTAACGGATGCCGAGTCCACGCAAGACTGCATTGCCTTCCGGCGTCAGACGAATGTGCGGTGCACCGGCTTCGGTAGCGACCGTTTCGACGAGCCCCGCCTCATGCAGCATCGGAATCTCGGGTTTCGCGGATGCATCGATCGGCGCATGCAGCAACAGCAACAGCGTAGCGAGTTCATGGTGACTCAACAGGCGGCGCAGCATGGTCCGCTTGGCCGGCACCGCCGGGTCGCTTACGTCGCGATTTGTTTTGTTCAGGTTCAAGATATCCACCTCCAGCTTTTCATTGTCCGGTGGATCATGGGGCCCAAGTCTTAAACGATTCTTAAGACTCGAGCCTCATTCGGTAGGAATGTGTTGCATTCGATGTCGCGTCGATTACCGGCACTTACGTCACAGGAATGTCACGGAGCGCAGGTTTTGCTCGCGCCTTCGATCCACAGGTTGCTGGCGTGACGTTTGCCCGCGTAAAAGCGGTAGGTGGTAGCGCCGTTGTCGGCGCGGATCTTGACGACGTTCGAGTCGCCGAAATCGAGCATTTGCCCTTCCGGCAGCGGCGTGGTCTTGAACGTCGCGTTGTGTTTGGCGGCTTCCTGCGTCATGCACGCCACCACGTCGCTTACGGGGCGCTGCGTGTTGCCGTCGATCACGGGCTCGCCCGAATCCGGATTCTGGAAATAGGCACACGCGCTGAGCAGCAGGGGAACGGACAGGACTACGGCAAACTTCTTCATAGGTCTCCAGGGGTATCGGTCCTCGCGGCCTGCGGGGCGGCGCCGGACGGGCGTCGGCCGCGGATAGCGCGCCGCGTCAGGTGGCGGATGGCGGATCAAACGCCATTATATCGGCGCAAAAAGCGTGCCCCTCGGAAGACGCGGACGCCGGGGGAACCTTGCGAAACCCTGAACGCATGTGAAGCCTAAGTAAAGCA
Organism: Paraburkholderia sp. GAS82; assembly: GCF_050436285.1. NCBI lineage: Bacteria > Pseudomonadati > Pseudomonadota > Betaproteobacteria > Burkholderiales > Burkholderiaceae > Paraburkholderia > Paraburkholderia sp. GAS82. Next base: position 100,716 of record NZ_JBNDLX010000005.1, on the reverse strand, counting down.
TCCGTAAAACGCGTTCAAACTCACGCATGGCCAGCCCCGCGCGCGGCACAAACCTGCCCAGCCGTCTTTTAAAAGAGGATCGCGATACCGAACATGCCGACGAACTGCGCGTTTGTCGATGACGGCGTCGAGTTCTGCGAGTCACCGACCGCCGGCGTCGCCTCGACGATGTTGCCCGCTCCCTTCGAACCGAGCGTCTCGCCGCTAGCTCGCTGATAGGCCTGCACTGCGTACAGCGAGGTGCGCTTCGACAGGTGATAAGTCTGCTTGAGCGAATACTGCTGATAGCGCGCGGCGCTGGTGATGCCGTTGGCTTGCGATGCCAGCGTGTACGAGAATGCGCCGGCCACGTCGAAGTCCGGTGCGAAGCGGTAGGTGGCCAGTGCAGCGTAGGTATTGAAGATTGCGGTGTCGTGGAAAATGGAACGGCCGCCTGCTACGTATTGCACGTTGGTGTACGTGAGACCCATCATCAGGTTGCCGATCGTATAGTCGGCTGCCGCTGCGATGTGCTGGAGCGCCTTCGCCGACACGTAACCGGTGTTGAGCGACGAGGTGCCGAAACTGCCTGTCGAAGCCGCATCGAAGCCGGTGGTCTCTTGCGCGTTGTCCATGCGCAGATAGCCCGCGGCGAGATTGACTGGGCCGGTGGTGTAGCGCACGCCGGCGCTGATCGTCTCGCCCTTGCCGGTGCTGCCGGCAATGCCGCCCAGCGCGTACATGCCGCTCGCTTGCAGGCCGTTCCAGTTAGGTGTGGTGTAGATCAGCGAATTGTTGATGCGGATCGTCGTGTCGAGTCCGTCGATATCGCCCGGATGTGCGCCGGTCGCGCCGGTCAGCCAGTTGGAAGAAGCGAGCGGTCCCACGAACTGGTAATACGTCGAATATTGCCGACCCACGGTGAACGTACCGTACATCGGGTTTTGCATGCCGATATACGCCTGGCGGTTGAAGATCTGGGTGGACGACGACAGCGCACCGGTATTCGGATCGAAACCGTTCTGCAGATCGAAGACGACGGTGGTGCCGCCGCCAATGTCCTCGACACCGCGCAGACCCCATTTCGACGCATACAGGTTGCCCTGGCGCAGATAGACGTTCGACGCGCCCTTCTGGTTGTTGGCATAGACAATTGCGTCGTCCACTGCGCCGTACAGCGTGACGCTGCTTTGCGCGAAAGCCGGACTGGCGAGGAGGGTTGCGCTGGCCGTAAAGGCGAGTTTGGTGAGTGTGCTACGGGACTGCTTCATCGACTGTGTCTCCTTCGTTGTGAGAAAAGATCGCCAAGGTAAAGCGTTGATTTTTTGTACGTGGCCTGTCGCGGCCCGTAACTGACCGAACACTGCTTCGGTGCTCGGGTACATCTTTCTAAAAATGCCAAGGTCTGGTTGAACGCCCCTTGGGGCGCTGCCTGGTGGAGCGCCTGGTTGATCTACTGCTTGCGGTGCTGTGCCTGTGCAGCCAGACGGACCGCGGCGTTCCCAGCGCCGTAGCCGTCGTAGCCGCCGCGTCGTTCGACGATTTCGAGGAAGAAGCGTTGATCGAGTTGTGCGGTGTAGGCGTGGAAGAACTCGCCGCCGCGTTCGTCGCGGTCGTAGAGAATGTGGCGGGCGCGCAGGGCTTCGATCGTCTCGTCCGGCAGCGCGTAGCGAGCGGCGAGATCGTCGTAGTAGTTGCGCGGGATTCGCAGGATCGGCAGACCGGCTTCGACGAATCGAGGAATCGCCGAGAAGATGTCGCCTGTGCGGAACGCCACGTGATTCAGGCCGGAGCCGCGATAGGCGTGCAACGCCTCTGCCACCGCCGTGTGCCGATCCACTGAAGCGTTCAGCGCGATGCGCACCGAGCCGTCGCGGCTGCGTAACGCCCGGCTGCGCACGAGGCCGTACGGATCGGGCACCAGCCAGCTCGGCTCCGCCTCGAAGCCGAAGGCCGTGCGGAAGAACAGCACCCACGTATCGAGCGAGTCCGCGGGCAGCGACAGCACGACGTGGTCGATGTTTGTCAGAAGCGCAGGTTCGGCAATATTGCCGCTTTTGTTCAACAGGAAATCGGCTTCGAACAGGGTGGGTTCGTCGGGCGTTTCGTCGACGAAGTAGTTGAGGCTGCCATCCGGCGCGCGCACGGCGGGCAGCACGCGCTCGTTCGGTCCGACCTGGCCCGAGAACGGCGCATAACCAAACCCGGCCGCGCGCTCGAACGCGAGTCTCGCGTCATCGACGCGCAGCGCCGACGCGCACAACGACAGTCCGTGTTGCTGAAAGAACGCGCTGGCGAACGAATCGGCCTCGGCGTTCAGCACGATCGAAGCGGCGCCGTGCTGATACAACGTGACGTCCTTGGAGCGATGCCGTCCGGCATTGCGGAAACCGAGTTTGCCGAGCCAGTCGGCGAGATGCGTGCGTGCCGCGTCGTCCACTGCGAATTCGAGGAACTGAAAGCCGATGTGAGCAGGGGCAGGAGACGGTTGATAGAGCTGTTCGGTCCGCTGCTTGCTGTGGCCCTGCTGATCAAGCTTCGCACGCGTCTGCTCCTCGAGAAACAGCAACGAACGATGCCCGTCCGCTGCGGTCGCTGCCGTAGGTGCTGCGCGAAATCCATCGTTGAAAATCTCGAGCGAAAGCGGCCCCTGGTAGCCGGTTTCGACCACACGCGCAGTAAACCCCGCAACATCAAAATCGCCCTGGCCAGGAAAGCAGCGGTAGTGGCGGCTCCATTCGAGCACATCCATCGCCAGCCTGGGCGCATCGGCGATCTGCACGAAGGTGATGCGCTCGCCTGGAATGGCCGCAATCTCGTCCACCGGATCGTCGATCGACAGCGTATGGAAGCTGTCGAGCACGATGCCGAGATTCGGATGACCGACGGCATCCACGAGCCGCCACGCATGCCGGTACGAATTCACATGACGCCCCCAGGCGAGCGCCTCGTAACCGGCAATCACATCCGCCTGCTGCGCCGCCAGCGCGAGCGCGCCCAGCTGATCGACGATCAGCGCGTCGTCGCGCAGCGTATCCGCCTGCACATTGCTGCAGACCAGAATGCGGTCGGTGCCCAGTTCATGCATCAGATCGAACTTGCGCTTCACACGATCGAGATTGCGCGCGAGCCGCTCGGCGCTCACGCCCTCGAAATCGCGAAACGGCTGGAACAGCATGATTTTCAGACCGAGATCGGCGGCGATGCGGCGCACGTCGGCGGGTGAGCCGTCGAAATAGAGCAGGTCGTTCTCGAAGATCTCGACGCCGTCGAAGCCCGCCGCCTGAATCGCGGTCAGCTTCTCTACCAGTGTTCCACTAATCGAAACGGTGGCGATCGAAGTTTGCATCAACGGCTCCTGCAAGCGAGAAATGGACCAATCCGTTACCTATGAGTATCGACTCAAGGGGCGCTATCCGCCACATTAGCTGGATTTTTCGTGATTCTATACAAACTAACTAGATCGTACAAATTCGTATAAACCCCAGAAGACCAAACTGTCGATCGGGCGCACACTAGCGCCATGATGGGGAAAAGCGGCCGCGCGCCGGCCGCCTGACCTGTGCACTGATCTTATGGAGTGGCTGCAATGAGTTTCGCCTCGGTACTGGTCCTGAACGGACCGAATCTCAATCTGCTTGGCACGCGTGAACCGGCCATTTACGGCTCCGAAACGCTCGAAGACGTGGGGCGCATGTGCCGCGACGCAGCACAGCGGCTCGATCTGGCGCTCGACTTCTGCCAGTCGAACGCGGAGCATCAACTGATCGACTGGCTGCACGCGGCCCGTATCAAGGTGGACGGCGTGATCATCAATCCTGCGGCCTATACGCATACGTCCGTGGCACTAGCCGATGCACTGACCGCGATCGACAAGCCGGTGATCGAAGTGCACATTTCCAATGTGCATCGCCGCGAAGCGTTCCGGCATCACTCGTATGTGTCGCCGATTGCCGAGGCGGTGATCATCGGCTGCGGCACGCAGGGCTACGTGCTGGCACTGGAACGGATGGCGGTGATTCTGAAGGCGAGGACTGCAAAATGACGATGTCGGCTAGCAACAAATCGTATCTGGTCGGGCTGATCGGCTCCGGCATCGGCGGTTCGCTGACACCGGCGATGCATGAGGAAGAGGGTAGCCAGCTCGGTCTGCGTTACGTGTATCGCCGTATCGATCTGGAAGCGCTGAAGGTCGACGTCTCCGCGTTGCCCGACATTCTCGTCGCGGCCGAGCGGATGGGTTTCAACGGCCTGAACGTCACGTACCCATGCAAGCAGCAGATCATTCCTCTGCTGGACGAACTATCTCCTGACGCTCATGCGTTAGGCGCCGTCAACACAGTACTGCTGAAGGACGGCAAGCGTATCGGCCACAACACCGACTGGTCCGGTTTTGCCCGCGCCTTCGAGCGAGGTTTGCCGGACGTATCGCTCGAACGCGTCGTGCAACTGGGCGCAGGCGGCGCGGGTGCGGCTGTCGCCCATGCGGCATTGCAGATGGGGGCGCAGGCGCTGACGCTGTTCGATGTGGACGCGTCCCGCGCGCACATCCTCGCCGATGAATTGCAGGCGCGCTTCCCCGCTTCGATGGTGCGTGCAGGCGACTCGCTTGCCGATGCGCTCGCCCACGCCAACGGCCTGATTCACGCGACGCCGACCGGCATGGCCAAGTTGCCCGGCATGCCGCTGCCGGCTGAGTTGCTGCACAGCGGCTTGTGGGTGGCCGATATCGTCTATTTCCCGATTCGTACAGCACTGTTGCGGGCGGCCGAAGCAGCGGGTTGCCGCACGCTGTCCGGTGGCGGAATGGCGGTCTATCAGGCGGTCGACGCCTTCCGCATTTTTACCGGACTGGAGCCGGATGCCGAGCGGATGTTCGCTCACTTCCAGACGCTGTTGCCGCGCGAGTAGACAGCGGCCGGCCGTGCCACAAATCTAACGAGACACGAAGGAGACAAAAGATGCCGCATCCGCTTCATTCCGCCCATTCCGATCTTCCGAAGCCGGGCCCGCAGACCGCTAACGCCGCCGTGGCCGGCGCGCGCCGTACAAAGGTGCGCTACCGTATCCTCGCGCTGCTCGCGATCGGTACGATGATCAACTATCTCGACCGTACCGTGCTCGGCATTGCGGCGCCGCAGCTGACGAAGGAACTGGGCATCAATGCGGCGCTGATGGGCCTGATGTTTTCGGTTTTCTCGTGGAGCTACGTGGCGTCGCAGATTCCGGGTGGACTGTTTCTCGACCGCTTCGGCAGCAAGGTCACGTACTTTCTGTCGATGACGTTCTGGTCCCTGTGCACGCTCGCCCAGGGACTGGTGCACGGCATTGCGCCGCTGTTTGCATTCCGGCTTGGGTTGGGGGTCGCAGAGTCGCCGTGCTTTCCGACCAACAGCCGCGTCGTGGCGACGTGGTTTCCGCAAAGCGAGCGGGCGATGGCGACGGGCACCTACACCGTCGGCGAATATATCGGCCTCGCGTTCTTCAGCCCATTCCTGTTCGCGCTGATGGGTGCGTTCGGCTGGCGCTCGCTGTTCTACGTGGTGGGCGCCGTAGGCCTGGTGTTTGGCCTCGTCTGGTGGTTCTGCTACCGCGAACCGCGCGATCATCCGGCGGCCAACGCGGCGGAACTCGATTACATCGAAGCAGGCGGCGGCCTTACCCATCGCAAGAACAACACGGGCGAAGCGAAGCCGAAGTCGGGCGGCTTCGAGTGGCGCACCATTGGACAACTGCTCAAGCATCGCCAGCTCACCGGCATCTGTCTCGGCCAGTTCGCCGGCAATTCGACGCTGGTGTTCTTCCTCACGTGGTTCCCGACCTATCTGGCCACCGAGCGTCATATGGCCTGGCTCAAGATCGGCTTCTTCGCGATCATGCCGTTCATTGCGGCGTCGATCGGCGTGATGTTCGGCGGCACGTTTTCGGACTGGCTGCTGCGGCGCGGCATCTCGCCGAACGTGGCGCGCAAGCTGCCGATCATCGCCGGGCTGCTGCTTGCCTCGACGATCGTGCTGGCCAACTACGTCGAAAGCAACGTGACGGTGATCGTGATTCTGTCTGTAGCGTTCTTTGCGCAGGGGATGGCGGCGCTCGGCTGGACGCTCGTCTCGGACATCGCACCGGACGGCCTGCTCGGCGTGACGGGCGGCATCTTCAACTTTGCGGCGAATCTGGCTGGGATCATTACGCCGCTGGCGGTGGGGCTGATCGTGGCGTGGACCGGCTCGTTCGTCGGCGCGCTGGTGTTCATCGGCGCGATCGCGCTGATCGGCGCACTGTCGTACATCTTTATCGTCGGCGATATCAAGCGGATCGTGCTGACCGATTGAGCCGGCCAGCGCGCGTCAGTGTTGCGCTTCGTTGCGCACGAAGCGCAGCACGGCGTCGACCACCATGGCCCGGTGCCGCGTGCGCAGGCGCGGGTGCGACGGATCGCGGCCGAAGGCGGTGCCGAACGTGTGGCGATTGCCGATCCGGTGAAAGCACAACGAGCTGATCAGCAGGTGCAGATCGATCGCATCCACGTCGCTGCGAAACTGCCCGCTTGCGACGCCGCGCGCTAGCAGATCTTCGATGGTTTCGATCGCGCTCGCGTTGCGGTTTTTGAACGTCTTCAACTGCTCGACGTACTTGGCGCCGTGAATGTTCTCGATGGTAATGAGGCGCACGAAGTCGCGATGACGGTCGTGATAATCGAAGGTAAATTCGACCAGCTTGCGCATCCCTTCCACGGGATCGAGTTCGCTGACGTGCAGATCCTGTTCGAGCGCACGAATGTCGCCGTACACCTTCTCGAGCACGGCCTGGTATAAGCCTTCCTTGCTCTCGAAGTAGTAGTACAGCATCCGCTTGGTGGTATTGGTGCGCTCGGCGATGGCGTCCACGCGCGCACCGGTCAGCCCCATGGCGGAAAACTCCTGGGTGGCGACTTCGAGGATGTTGCGTTTCGTCTCTTCGGGATCGTACTTGCGGCGGGCGTCGCTGCCCCGAGGTTCGGACGGGATGCCGCTCTGATCCGGCGCGGCGGCCTTGCTTCCCTTTTTCATTGTGTGCTTAAGCGGCGATGACGGCGCATTCTAGCATGGCGAAAATCGCCGCTTGTTGCTGCGTTTTACCGCCTGCGGCGGGTTTGCAGTGCGATGTCGGGCGCGCGGCGGAGGGTATCAGGAACGCGTCCGGCGGCGTGCCGCGAGAGCGTCGCGGGCTTGCATGGCGGTGTAGGTCAACTGCGCGGCGGCCAGCCCGAGCGTGCCGAACGTGGGCGTCAGTCCGAACGTGGCGAACGCTTCCGGGACCGCCCGCTCGCCGGCAATCGCCGCCGCCAGCAGTTCGCCTGAAACGGTAGTGGGAGCCATTCCGTGTCCGCCGAAGCCGACCGCGTACCAGACACCGTCGGCGCTCTGGCCAATCTGCGGCATCTTGTGCCGCGCGTAGCTCATCAGGCCGCCCCATGCATACTCGACTCGCACGTCGTGCAGTTGCGGATAGACCTTCAGCAGATCGGCCCGCAGCAGCCTGGCGATGGCCTCCGGCTCGCGGTTGCGCACGGAGATCCGGCCGCCCCAGAGGATGCGCGTGTCGGGCAGCGGGCGGTAGTAGTCGAAGGCGAAGCGCGTGTCGTAAATTGCCGCGGCGGTATTGATCGCCTCTTTCAGACGCTCGCCCAGCGGCTCTGTCGCCATGACGTAGGTGGCGATCGGCAGCACCGCGCGTTCGACCTGGCGGTAGACGTTGCGCGCGTAGCCGCCGCCCGCCATCACGACTTGCCGTGCCTCGACGGCGCCGCTGGCGGTCTCGACCAGATAGCCGCTGCCCCGCCGCTGCAGCCTTACGACTGGCGAGTGCTCGTAGATTTGCGCACCCGCCGCGGCGACGGCAGCCGCGACGCCGAGGACATACTTCAGCGGATGGAAGTGAAACGCGTTGCGCTCCAGCAGGCCGCCGTGATAGCGCCGCGTTTTCAGTTGCGTGGCGAGCGTGGCGGCGTCGACTGGTTCCCACTCGACAGCGAACGAGTCTTTCATCAGGCGCCGCTGCGTCTCGAGGCGTGCCGGTTCGTTGAACCAGTTCGCGAGAATCACACCAGCGTGGGTGTCGTCGCATTCGATCCCGTAGCGCCTGATACGCTGCCGCATCAGATCGACCGCGTCGGTGGTGAGCGCGTAGAGCTCGCGAGCCCGTGCAGGTCCGAGGACGTTGAGCAGATCGGCGCAGTCGAGGCTGTAGCCGCCGAACACGAAACCGCCGTTGCGCCCGGACGCGCCGAACCCCACTTGCTGCGCTTCGAGCACGACCACGTCGTGCACGCCGCGCTCGACAAGTCCAAGCGCTGTCGACAAACCGGCGAGGCCGCCGCCGATAATGCATACGTCGGCGGCGCGCTTGCCGGACAGAGACGCCCGCTCGGGGCGAACCACGGTGGCTTCGTAAAAGCTTTGCATGAGAGGGAGAGAGCCGGCGCCTGCTTTTGTCAGGCAGGCGCCGGCATAAGACGTTGAGATCAGGACACCGGCAACAGCTTGCCGCTGAATACAACCGGACCGCTCGGGCCGTCCGGATTCGGCGAGCCGCCGGGCGGCTCGATCGAGATGGCGAGGGCAGCGTAGTTTTCAGGCCGTTGCTGCCCCGCCGTGACCTTGCCGTTGCCACTGTTGGGCATGATCCCAAGCGAGACCGGATGGCCGCTTGCCGGGATACCCCACAACTGCATTGCCCGGTCAGGTGGCAACTGGACATCGCCGAGGCGGTGCAGCGTCATGGACGAATGAGCTTCGTCCCATGCCACCAGCAGGACCGGTTGCGCGTCCTTGTTGTTGAGCACCGCCACGTGCGACACCACGGCTTCGCCTTGCTCCGCGACCGTCTGCGAAGATCCGGACGGGCCGGCGCCGAACGGCAGCAGCGAACGGACGGCGACCACCACGGCAATCGCCGCGAGCGCGGTAACGCCGATCGCCCAGCCGCGCCAGAAGGCGAGGTTGTCGAACCAGTTGCGCGCCGGGCGGGCGGCTGCTTCCGAAGGCACTGGCGGCACTGGCTGCAGGCCAGCCGCCGCGTTACGCGCGGAGACGAAACCGAGCCGCTGCTCGATGGCCTCCCAGACCGCCGCCGACGGCATGCGCGCCGGGACGAGTTCAGCCATCGGCTCGAGCCGTTGCTGCCATTCTTCCAGCAAGCGGCGAATCACGACGTCATGTTCTGCGTAGAACTGCAGCCGTCGCCGCGCGCCACCGCGCAGTGTGCCGACGGCATATTCGGCGGCCAGCATATCGACCAGTTGGGGATAGCGGTGCAGATTCATTGCACACCCCCCAGACAGCTTTTCAGTTTGGCGAGGCCGCGCCGTATCCACGACTTGACCGTGCCGAGCGGAACGGTCAGCGTCTCCGCAATCTCGCTATGGCTCTGGTCGCGCAGATACGCCAGCGCGACTGCCTGCCGCTGCGCCGGTTCGAGCTGCTGCATGCAGCCGTCCAGAAGCCGTGCCTGCAGGCTTACTGCCGACAGCGCTTCCGGATCAGGATCCCCCGTGGCCACAAGATCGTCCAACGCATCACTCCATTCTGTTTCCTGCGTATTCACCCGCCGCAGGTGATCGAGCGCACGGTTGCGGACGATCGCCGACATCCAGGTCATGGGAGCCGACAAACCGCGCCGGTAGTCTCCCGCAAACCGCCAGATGTTGACGAAGCTATCCTGCAGGACCTCTTCGGCCCACTCATGCTTGCTCAATATACGGAGCGCAAGGCCAAACAGTTTCGGTGCCGCGGCGTCATATAGCTCCCGCAGTGCCGCAGAATCCTCCCTGGCAATGCGTTCGAGCAACTCGGTGAGCGTCTCCGGCGTTAGTTCGTGAGTGTTTGCGGTCATGGGGAAATGAGTGATGGCATGCGGAGGTATGTTACTCAATTTCCGTCGAGGGTTATATCCGCATTTCTAACGCCTTATCTGCATCCGTTGCGCCTGTGGCTACGTATAGGGGTCGTAGGCAGTCCTGCGCCAAGAGCCATAACCGCCGCTTGCCAATGGCCGCGCAGGGAAGGGAGGACGGGGTAGGGGTGGTGACCAGTGCTGTATTCCGACGGGGGCAGGTGCCGGGAACAGCGTCACGCCGGGCGGGACAGCAAGCGTCTGGCGGGCAGGCAGTAAAGATGGAGTAGAGCAGGCTCATTCGGCGGGATGGTCAGGCTGGTTGGCGAAAAACGCCACCGGCCTGACCGGAATGAGCCGGATTACTTGCTCCAGCGCAGCACCAGCGGGTCGAGACGACGTGCGATGGTCAAGAGGCCGGCGCGGGTAGCGGGGTGCATCGGCAGCAGCGGATGACGTACCGCCTCAGAGCGGATCACGCCGCCTTCCTTCATGAGCGCCTTGCAGGCCGCGAGCCCACCTTGGCGATTCTCGAAGTTGATGAGCGGCAGCCAGCGCTGATATTGAGCCGCGGCCTCTTCGGTGTCGCCGGCCGCATAGGCATCGACGATCAGCCGGATGCCGTCGGGATAGCCGCCGGCCGTCATCGCACCGGTTGCGCCCGCATCCAGATCGGCCATCAGCGTGATGGCTTCTTCGCCATCCCACGGGCCGACGATCGAGTCCCCACCGAGTTCGATCAGTTCGCGCAGCTTCGAGGCCGCCTGCGGGACTTCAATCTTGAAGTACGAGACGTTGCGCAACTCGCGCGCCATCTTCGCCAGAAAAGGTGCCGAGAGGGCCGTGCCGGCAACCGGGGCGTCCTGGATCATGATTGGAATATCGATCGCGTCCGAGACCTTCTTATAGAACTCATAGATGCCGCGCTCACCCACCCGGATCGTCGCGCCGTGATACGGCGGCATGACCATGACCATCGCGGCGCCCGCATCCTGCGCGGCGCGGCTACGCTGTGCACACTGGTAGGAGCTGAAATGCGTGGTCGTGACGATCACCGGCACGCGTCCGGCGACATGCTCCAGCGCTACGTTGATCAGCGTGCTGCGTTCGTCGTCGGAGAGCGTGAACTGCTCGGAGAAATTCGCGAGGATGCACAGGCCGTTGGAGCCCGCGTCGATCATGAAGTCGAGGCAGCGCTTTTGACCTTCGAGGTCGAGTTGGCCGTTGTCGTCGAAGATGGTCGGCGCGACGGGAAAGACGCCGCGATAAGGTGTCGGGTGGGTTGCTTGGTTCATGGCTGGGTGTGCTTGACGATGAGCTTTCGTGTTGACCTGATGGATGGGCTAAAACGTGTTGCCAGAGGGTAGAGATAAAGGTCGGTGTCGCCCGGCGCAAGCGTAGGCAGCCGCGCGGCTCGGTCGCCCGTGGGGGCATCTGATTGTCTCCAGGACCGACTATACGGCGGTCCGTTCCGGCCTGTATAGTGAAATGTTTCCATCCTGTGATCGCTTTTACGACTCACCCGGATTCGTCCCGCGCTTATACGAAACCCACATTTCACATCTCACATGAAAGATACGTTGAACGTGCTGCTGTCGCGCTTGCGCATGAAGCAGTTGCAACTGCTGATCGCGCTCGACGACCATAAGTCGCTGCACAAGGCGGCCGGCGCCATGGCGATGACGCAGTCCGCAGCGAGCAAGGCGCTGCAGGAACTGGAGTCGATGCTGGAAGCGCCGCTTTTCGAGCGTTCGAAAAACGGCATGATCGCGAACCAGTTCGGCCACTGCGTGATCCGCTACGCGCGGCTACTGGCAACGGATCTCACTTCGTTGTGCCAGGACATTGCGGAACTCCGCTCGGGGCGCGGCGGACGTCTGGCGATCGGCGCCATCATGGGAGCGATTCCGGAGCAGGTCGTGCCGGTGCTCAACGAGTTGCACGCGAGCCAGCCGAATCTGTCGATCGAGATTGTCGAAGACACGAGCGCGCGCATGTTGCTGCAGCTCGACGAGGGCCGGCTCGATCTGGTAATCGGGCGCGCGGCAGTCAGCGCCGATCCGTCGAGATATCAGTATCAGTCGTTGGGTGACGAACCGCTTTCGCTGGTGGTGGGATACGCGCATCCGCCCATCTGGCGCAAGAAACTGACGCTGCGCGATCTGGCCGGACACCGCTGGGTGACCTACCCGAGCCATATGCCACTGCATGCGCTGCTCGAGCGCGAAATGGATCTGGCCGGCATGAGCATGCCGGTAAGTCCGATCTCGACCGCGTCGACGTTCGTCACGGTCGCGCTGCTTCAGGAAGCGGCGGATCTGGTGTCGGTTCTGCCGACCGGAATTGCCGAACTGTTCGCGAAGCACAAGATGCTGCGCATCCTGCCAGTCAAGCTCAAGTCGCAGTCGCAAACTTTCGGGATTGTGTCGCGCAAGGGAGGGGTGCTGTCGCCGCCGGCGGAGCAATTTGTCCAGCTATTGCGTGCGCGGAAACCATGAATATCGCACTTCGCAAGCCGCTGCGCTACGTCTCGCTAAAATGGTGTTGTTGGCGCGAGACTGTGGGGTAATTTCGGACCGTTTGTGCGCTCTCAATCCGCGCTACACTGAGTCGGATGCAGGCACGTTTCACAGATAAATGCCTGCTAGGGGGATGCCGCCATGAATCGGCCGCTTGTTCGGTTACCGCTTCGCACAACCGCCGCTCCGTCGGTGTGGAAGTGGATCAAATGGTCGCTGGTCGCTGCCGTTCTGGTGGCGCTAGCAATTCTGGCGAAGCTTTGCCAGATCGAAATAGAAACCTCCCGCCTGCAGGCGCGCTACCTGTCCGAGCTGACGCGCGACGTGGACTTCACGCTCGCGGACGGAGCGAGCCCCAATATCCGTTTCCCCGCTAACGGTCCGTACGACGAACGGCTCGGCTACGCATTGCTGCCTTCGTTTCAGCAACGTTTGACCGCGCACGGTTTCGTCGTGGCTTCCCAGGCGCGCGACTCCGAGCGCATGCTTTCGCTCGCGGATAACGGCCTGTTCCTGCCGTATCAGGAGAAAGATCAGGCGGGCCTGCAACTGTTCGACGGCACCGGCGCGCCGCTTTTCGACGCCAACTATCCGCGCCGGATCTATAGCAGTTTCGACGCCGTGCCGCCACTCGTCGTCAAGTCGCTGCTATTTATCGAGGACCGCGAACTGTTGGACCCCAACCAGCCGAACCGTAATCCGGCGATCGATTGGGGTCGGTTCGGCCACGCGCTGCTCGACCAGGGCGCGCGCTTTTTCAATCGCCATCAGGCGCAGCCGGGTGGCAGCACGCTCGCCACGCAGATCGAAAAATTCCGCCACTCGCCGGATGGACGCACCGCGACGCCGCCTGAGAAATTGCGCCAGATCGCTTCCGCTTCAGTGCGCGCGTATCTTGACGGACCGCAGACCATGCCGGCGCGGCGCGAAATCGTCGTGCAGTACCTTAATACGGTGCCGCTGTCGGCGCAGGCGGGGGCCGGCGAGATCAACGGTATCGGCGATGGTCTGGCTGCGTGGTACGGACGCGATTTCGCCGAAGTGAATGCGCTTCTGAACGCGCCGACGTCGGCCGACAATCTCACCGAGCAGGCGCTGGCGTTCCGCCAGGTGCTCTCGCTGATGATTGCGCAGCGCGCGCCGTCGTTCTTTCTTCACCACGGTTACGCTGAACTCGGGCGCATGACGGACAGCTATTTGCGGCTGCTGGCGGCGGGCGGCGTCATCTCCACGTCATTGCGCGATGCGGCACTGAACGCGCAGCTTGCGCTCAGCCCGACGCAAATTCCGGAAGCGGACGCGTCGTTTATCAGCCGCAAAGCGGTCACGTCGATGCGTGCGCATTTGCTGGCGGCGCTTGGCGTGCGCAGCTTTTATGAACTCGACCGGCTCGACCTGCAGGCGACCGGCACGCTCAACAATGCGGTTCAGCAGGCGGTGAGCGACCGGCTCGCGAGTGCGGCGACCAAGGACGGCGCGCAGGCCGCGGGGCTGTATGGTTTCGAAATGCTGCGTCCCGGCGACGACCCGTCGAAAATCACCTACAGCCTGACGCTCTATGAACGCCACAACGGTTCGAACCTCGTGCGGGTGCAAACGGACAGCGTCAACGAACCGTTCGATATCAACTCGGGCGCGCGTCTGAATCTGGGTTCGACCGCGAAGTTGCGCACGGTCATTACCTATCTGCAGATCGTGTCCGATCTGCACGCGCGTTACTCGTCGATGAGCGCGGCCGACCTCAAGAAGGTTCAGCCCGATCCACAAGATGCACTGACGAAGTGGTCTTTGGACTATCTGGCGCAGACTCAGGACCGCTCGCTGCAGGCGATGCTCGACGCCGCTGTACAGCGCAAATACTCCGCCAACGCAGGCGAAACGTTCTACACCGGCGGCGGTGCGCAAACTTTCACCAACTTCGAATCGAGCGACAACGGCCAGATTCTGACCATCCAGCGGGCGTTCCAGCACTCGGTGAACCTGGTGTTCGTGCGGCTGATGCGCGACATCGTGCGCTACGAAATGATCCAGACTTCGGGGCCGTCGACGGCATGGCTCGACGATCCAGCCGCGCGCCAGCTTTACCTGAAGAGCTTCGCCGATCAGGAAAGCCGCGTCTATATGAAGCGCTTTTACGCGAAGTACCACGGCAAGACGCCCGACGACGCGCTCGGTGTGATGCTGCACAGCGTACACAAATCGCCGCCGCGGATTGCGACCGTGCTGCGCAGTGTGGCGCCCAACGGATCGCAGAGCTGGTTCGATGCGCAAATGCGTGCCCAGCTAAAAGGCACCCCGGCGCAATGGCTTGGCGACGACGATCTGGCGAAGCTCTATACGAAGTACAGCATGGACAGCTTCAATCTGAACGACCGGGGCTATATTTCGCGCGTGCATCCGCTGGAACTGTGGCTGGTGAACTATCTGCGCGAACATCCGGACGCTACGCTCGATCAGGTTCAGCAGGCGAGCGCCGACGTGCGGACCTCGACGTATTCCTGGCTCTTCAAGACGCGTTATCACGCGACTCAGGACCGCCGCATCAAGCGCATGATCGAGTTGCGCGCTTACGATGCGATCGGCAAGTCGTGGCAGGCGCTCGGCTATCCGTTCTCCAACCTGACGCCTTCGTATGCGGCGGCGATCGGCGCATCGGGTGACCGGCCGGCGGCGCTGGCGGAACTGATTGGCGTGATCGCCAACGGCGGCAACAAGGTGCCGACCGAGAACATCACGCAACTCGATTTCGCAAAAGGCACGCCGTACGAAACGCATTTCGTGCGCGCAAGCGTGGCGCCGCAGACGCAGTTGTCGCCGCAGATCGTCAATGTCGTGCATGGGATGTTGAGCGATGTGGTGCAGGGCGGCACGGCCAAGCGTCTCGCGGACGGCATGACGTTCCCCGATGGCAAGACCTTGCCGGTATTCGGCAAGACCGGTACGGGCGATCAGCGGTTCGAGGTGTGGGCGAAGGGCGGCAGGCTGATCGAGTCACGCAAGGTGAACCGGAGTGCGACGTTCGTGTTCATCATGGGCGACCGGTTCTATGGCACGCTGACTGCGTACGTTCACGAGCCGTATGCGGCGCGGTATGACTTTACGAGTGCGATGTCGGTGCAACTGCTGAAGTCGCTTGCGCCCGCGTTGCAGCCGTTGATGGATGAACCGAAGGCGCCGGCTGCGCCGACGGCGGGTGCGGATGCGGTGAAGCGGAGCTGAGTGGGGGAGAAGGGCGAGGGCGGCTTCTGCGAGGCTGCTCGCCGCTGCAGTCGGCTTTGGTCTCGAAGTTCCATCTAACGTGTTGGCCGCATCCCCGGCGCTTAGTACCCGGCTCTTAGCGCTTTCACATGCCTAACGCTTCGCGCCTCGCGCTTAACGGCCGCATGTCGGCTCATGGTGCCGGGCTCTTAATATCCCGCTTCCGTCGCCGGCTTAAGAAACAGCTCATGCACTGGGGCAAAGTGCGCGTAGAGCGGCAGGATCGCGCCGCCCATCGCACGCGCGTCCGCGCCAATGGTGCCCTCCAGCAATTGCGGCCGCACCATGCCCTCCCAGACGAAACCATCCAGAACGCGCTCGGTACGGCGGATGATTTCTCGCACCAGTTGACGGTCCAATTCGCCGTCGATCACCACCGCTTCGAGGTCGAGCAGCGCAGTCGCATTGATCAGCGCGCCGGCAATCGCCGGACAAGCCGTATCGAGCCATTGTTCGGTCACACGCCACCATTCCGGCGACAGGGCCCGATGATCGTGTGCGGCAGCGGCTGGCGCTCCGGCATCACTCAATAGTTGTTCGAGCACAAAGCCGGATGCGGCGTGCAGCAATTGACGCGTCGGTTGCTTCGCCCCGACTTCGCCGGTACCGCCGCCACCGCCCGCGACGGGAATCGAACCAACGGCCCCTGCGTTATCGTGCGGACCGCTGTGGAGCCGTCCGTCGATCACCATCCCGCCGCCAATGAACGTGCCGACAAACAAATAGAGAAAGTTATGGATGCCGCGTCCCTGACCCATCACCAGTTCGGCGGCGCAAGCGGCAGTGGTGTCCTTGGCGAATTCGACCGGCAAGCCGGTCATCGCCGCGATACGCGCGCGGATATCGATGTCGTGCCACGCATCGAGCGCATCCGGCGGCGCGCCCAGAAAATCGCGCCAGCCGCCGAGCCACAAAGGCGCAGCCACGCCTACCCCAACCACTTGCCGCGTCCGTTCGCCGAGCGTTTCGTTCAGCCGCGCGAGCTTGGTTTCGAGCGCCGGAAACAGCACCCGCGGATCGGGATACGCGTACTCGAGCACGTCGCGGCTGCACACGTGTCCGACGAAGTCCATCGCCAGCACATCCAGACTGCGGCGCCCGACCTTGATGCCGATCGTGTAGGCGCCTTCGGGACGCAACGCGATCGGCACCGACGGCTGTCCGATGCGCCCGCGCACGCGCGGCTGCCGCGCGAGCAGGCCGTCGTCGATCAGACGGTCGACGATCATCGAAACCGTCTGCATCGAAAGACGCGTCAGACGGCCCACGTCGGCTTTCGCGAGCGGGCCATGCAGGCGGATCGCCTGCAGCACGATCCGCTCGTTGAATTGCCGCATGCCGACCTGATTCGAGCCGACCGTGCGCTTGAGCGGCGAGCGGGTGCCGGTGGTATCCATCGTGGGCGGCCCGTCAGCAGGGTGCGTGCGTCATGCGATTGCCTTGACGTCCGCTTCCTTCGCGCCGGTCATGATGGCGACCGCGTCGGACATATGAATGTCCTTCTTGTTGACGAGCGCCGCGCGCCGGCCTAGCCGCTGGATATGGATACGATCGGCAATCTCGAACACGTGTGGCATGTTGTGGCTGATCAGGATCACCGGCAACCCGCGGTCGCGCACGCGCCGGATCAGTTCGAGCACCATGTTGCCTTCCTTGACGCCGAGTGCTGCGGTCGGCTCGTCGAGAATCACCACGTGCCGGGCAAACGCTGCGCTACGCGCTACCGCGACGCCCTGGCGCTGGCCGCCCGAGAGCGTCTCTACTGCCTGACGCATCGAACGGATGCCGATCTGCAAGCCCTTCATGTGTGCGGTGGCCTCTTCGAGCATGCGGCGCTTGTCGATCATCTTGAAGATCGATCCGCGCCAGCCTGGCTTGACGAGTTCGCGCGCGAGGAACAGGTTTTCGGCGATGCTCATGGCCGGAGCCACCGCGAGATCCTGATACACGGTTTCGATGCCCTGGGCACGTGCATCGAGCGGACTGCGAAATTTAACCGGCTTGCCGTCGAGCAGAATCTCGCCTTCATCCGGCACGGTCGCGCCCGAGAGCGCCTTGATCAGCGACGACTTGCCCGCGCCGTTATCGCCGATCACGGCCATGATTTCGCCGGGCATCACTTCAAAGTCGCAGCCGTCGAGGGCCGTGACCTGGCCATAGCGCTTGACGATTCCACGCGCCTGCAGAACCGGCGTTTGAGAAGCAGTTTGGGGTGTAGACATGACAGGCTCCTGGTGGATCATCGAGCGCCGCGATGGGACAGCTTGTCGGCGGCGACGGCGAGAATCACCAGCATGCCGGTGATCAACACCTGATAGACCGACGACACGCCGATCAAGGTCAGGCCATTGCGAAACACGCCGACAATCAGCGCGCCGAGCAGGGTGCCGACAATCGAGCCGCGTCCGCCGAACAGACTCGTACCGCCGAGCACGACCGCAGTGATGCTGTCGAGGTTTTCGGTTTGACCCGCTTGCGGATCGCCCACACCGGTCCGCGAAACCGACAACAGCGCGGCAACGCCGTAGATCGCGCCGGCGAGTGTGTAAACAGTGAGCAGGATGCGTTGCGACGAGAGGCCCATCAGGCGCGCGGCTTCGGCGTTGTTGCCGAGTGCGTACAGGTGCCGGCCGGGCACGGTGTCGCGCAACACGAACCAGGTGACGAGATACATCAGCAGCGTCAGCACGGTGCCGTAGGTCACCTGGGCCGGACCGACGCTGAACGTGTTGCCGAGGAACATGATCGCATCAGGCAGGTTCGAGACGCTTTCTGCATTCGAATAGATCTGCGTGAGCGCAAAGGCGATGTTCAGCGTGCCGAGCGTGACGATGAACGCGGGCAGTTTGATGCGCGTAATCAGGACCCCGTTGAGCGCGCCGAACAATGCGCTGGCGCCGATGCCGCAGAGGATCGCGAGGATCGGCGGCACGCCGAGGTTGACGGCGAACTTGGTCATGACGATGGAGCCGAACGCCATCACCATGCCGCAGGAAAGATCGATGCCGGCGGTCAGCACGATCAGCGTCTGGCCGATCGCGATGACGGCGACTACCATGGTCTGCTGAAGAATCAGCGAGAGGTTCTGGAACGACAGAAAGCGGTTGCTCTGCGAGATAAAGAAAATGCAGGCGAGCACAAGCGCGACAAGCGGACCGATTTCGGCGAGTGAAGGCAGCCGCTCGGAGAGAGGGCGGTGGCCGCCAGCCGGGGCAGAAGGGGTCGACATGATGTGTTTCCTCGATGCTAGAGCCGTGGCACGGCGGCCACGCGGCAAATCTGTGGGAGACCCGTGCGCGGGTCTCCCGGTTGCTTAGGAAGGCTGATTGCCTGCCTTATTGACCCCAGCAGTTGGCCAGACCAAACTTGGTGTCCTTGCTGTCGACGCCGCTCATTGCCTTGTCGGTGATCAGCGTGACACCGGTATCGTGATAGCCCGAAACCTTCTTGCCGGTCTTGGCATATTCGGCACCTGCGTCCACGCCGAGCGAAGCCATCTTCAACGGATACTGCTGCGACGTTGCCGCGATGGCGCCAGCCTTGACGTTACGCACGCCTTCACAGCCGCCGTCGATCGAGACGATCATCACGTCCTTATCCTTGCCTGCCGCCTTGAGCGCGCGATACGCGCCGGCTGCGGCCGGTTCGTTGATCGTGTAGACCACATTGATGTCCGGCGACTTCTGCAGGCAGTTTTCCATCGCCGTTTGTCCCTTGGACTGATCGCCGCGCGTGTCCTGGCTGCAGACGATGGACGGATCGCCTTCCTTGACGCCGAAGCCCTGCAGGAAGCCGTTATGACGCAGCACGCCCACCGACACGCCCGGCGCCAGATCGAGCGTGGCGATCTTGGCCGGCTTGCCGCCCATCGCCGACTTCGCGTATTGGCCAATCAGGACGCCGGCCTTGAAGTTGTCCGTGGCGAAGAGGGCGTCGGTTGCGTCTTGCGGTTCGGTCGGCGTATCGAGCGCAATCACCATCAAGCCGGCGTCGCGCGCCTTCTTGATGCTCGGCACGATGGCCTTGGTATCGCTCGGCGTGATCAGAATCGCCTTGGCGCCCGCGGTGATCATGTTTTCGATCGCGGTGACCTGACTGGCGTTATCGCCGTCGAACTTGCCCGCCGCGGTCAGCAGCTTGGCGCCATCCTTCTGCGCAGCGGCCTCTGCACCCTGACGCATCTTCACGAAGAACGGGTTGGTGTCGGTTTTGGTGATCAGGCCGACGATGGGCTGGTCAGCGACCGCCAGCGTGGCGCTTGCGCACCATACGGCAGATGCGGCGACGCACAGGGTGGCGAGACGCCGGGCGACGGGTTGCCTGCAGGTTTTCTGATTCATGGGGACGCTCCTCCGGATAATTGACAACGACGTTTTTGGACTGCGGTCGATTCAATAGCTGATGGGCGCTGCTGCGCCTCTTGTGGCCGCGCTGGCTGCGACGAATGACGCAGTTCGGTTGGCCGTTTTCGATTAAATCACTTTGGTTTATTTAGTACAGCAGGACGACGGAGCAGAGTCAAGGAGGGGAATTGGTGCGGCGCGGTCGAACGAAGCGGTCTGAATCACCCGCTGTGGCTTGACTGGCATAGGTCTGGCCAGATTGATGCGATGCGGAAACGGCGGCGCCGGATTGGGGTAAGTCTGGAGGCCAAATGACGCCGCGCGGTGAATTTGATTGTTATTTGGATGTAAGAAAACTCAGGCGGAAGGGGAGGTCTGGCGGAATTGTTTTCTCTTGTTGCGCTGCGGCATGATCGGTCTATAATAGGGTTATTACCTAGGTAGTTAACCTAGATCTCTTAAGCGTAGCCTGAACTGGAGCTTGCCATGAGCCACATCACCACGACTTCTACCCCCGTCGCCAGCAGCTGGTTTGCCCGCGTCGCCGCCGTCGCGCGCCATGCCCTGCAACTGCATCTGCAAACGTGCGCCATCATTGCCGAAGCGCATCGCCGCCCGAATTAAGCATCGCCGGGTTGGGCATTACAGGTCCAGCACCACGGTGGACTCTTCTCCGGTTCCCGTTCTCGCGGGAATCGCCGAGCAGATCAGCGCATGCCCCGGCGCAACGTCCCCTTCTATCGGGGAGGGGTAACTGACCTCGCCGGACAGCACGCGTGTCGAGCATGTCCCGCATACGCCGGATCTGCAGTTGGATTGCGCCGGCACGTCATTCGCTTCGGCGAAGTCGAGTAGCGTTCCCGCTTCCTTCGACCACATCGCATCGCGCCCCGTCCGCATGAATACGACTTTCGACACCTTCGTGGGGTCCGGAGCCGACGCGCGCTGCCCTGCGGCCAGAGCAGTCGTAGCAGCCTCTGCAACCGGAACAACCGCAGCGCTTTGAGTCCGCTTGACGCTCGCGGGCCCGAAAGCCTCGAAACGAATCCTGTCGTCCGCGATATTCAGGGCACGCAGACCGCTATACAGGTCTTGCATAAACGCGCCAGGGCCGCACAGGTAAAAATCGTAATCGCCGAACGGCAGCACGCGTTTGAGAAACTCGATATCCACGCGTCCCACGGAGCGCACTCCATCTTCCCGGGTAACCTCGTTGGGCCGGCTGTCGCGCAGATGCACCGAAACGTGTGGATGCGCCGCGGCCACGGCCATCAACTGTTCGGAGAACGGATGGTCGTTGGCGTCGCGCGCGCCGTGAACGAAGTAGATGTGTTCGGGCCGCGCGTCCCCAGGTTGGCTGGCGAGCAGGCTGTTAAGCATCGCGATCATCGGGGTAATGCCAATACCTGCCGAGAGCAGCACAACCGGACGCGTGTTGGCCCGCACCAGCGTAAACGCGCCTGACGGGGCCTTGGCCTCGATGATTGCGCCTTCGGTGATGTGCTCATGCAGCCACGTCGATACGACACCTTCGCGCTTCACTGTGATCCGATAGTAGCGGCCGTCGGCGGCGTCGGAGAGCGTGTATGTCCGGATCAGCGGTGAAGCATGTCCCGCCGCGTTCAAACGAATGGGCAGGAACTGACCGGGCTCGAAGCGCGGCAATGGAGCGCCGTCCACCGGTTGCAGATAGAACGAACGCGCGGTCGGCGTCTCTTCGCGAACCTCGACCACCTTCATCTGACGCCACGCACCTGCAGCCGGAGCAACCGCTTCGGGCTGCGTTTTCCAGCTACCCGTCTTCGCAAGCTGAGGCGCGTATTGCACCGCAGACCAGCGAAACGGCAACACGCGCGGCGTGCGCCGCACCTCGCGGATATGAAGGCGCATGAGGCGCTCGGCCGCCTCGTACGACGCCACTTCCGCGCCTTCCCAGATGATCTCGGCATCCACAGCGAGGTACAGCAGATCGCCGCTTTCGAAGTCGATCGCGAGCAAACCCGCGCGCGGATCCTCAAGCAGGTTGCCAATCGTATTGAAGAACAGGTTGCCGCTGAAATCCGGCACGGTCAGCGTGTGCGCGTCGTCGACGCGGATAAAACCGGGCTTGCCGCCGCGATGCGAGACATCGGCGCCACGGGCCAGACCGGCCTCGCTGGAAGCGTTGGCGGTGGCGATAAAAAACGTATCCGCACGAGACAGCAGCGCGCGGTCCGCGTCACTGAGTTCGGCAGACACCTCCAGCGTGACAGGTTCGTCCTGCGTAGACGTGATAAAACTCGGCGCGCGGCTCTGAATATATTTGGCGCAATTGCCGAAGCTCTGGCTCACACTGAAAGTCAGCGTGTCGTGATCGAGCGCGCTGATCACGCCGTTGACGCGGTTGCGCCGACGCGCAGCCGGCTGAATGCCAAGGCCGCCGATCAGCGAACCGACCTGCCACGATGTTGCCAACGGATCGCCCGGCAGGGCACGTGCGGCGATACGCACGGTCCGTTCATCAGGAGTCGAAACAAAACCCGCTTCGCCCACGCGGAGCGTGGCCCACGGCTGGCCGCTCGCATCGAGTCCACTCAACACCATGAACGGCTGTTCCGCAAAGAACATGCGGTGCTGCTCGGGCATGTAGTCACGGATGCCGCGGCGTGCGTCGACGTTCATGCGTTCCCGCACGCCGACCCGCTCTTGCGCTGCGAGTTCGCCTACATGAAACGGCGATTCCGCGGCGCGCCAGCCGGGCGCGGGAACACGAACTGGGGCAGAGGCAGGGGCGGGAGCAGGGGTAGACATGATGACCTCGATCGACGGTCAGCGTTGGCAGGCGTAGCACGCCCGCATGAGCTATGAGGCTTCGGCGAGCAAACCGGCTTTGCTCGCAGGCATTGGCAAAAAGCGCGGCAACGCTTCGACTCGTTTGAGCCACGCACGGATATGCGGGTACGGCTCGAGCGACACGCCGCCTTCAGGCGCGTGCGCGATGTACGAATGCGCCGCGATATCGGCAATCGTCGGCGTTTCGCCGGCTGCGAACCGTTTGTCGCTTAACTCGGCGTCGAGCACCCTGAACAGACCGGCGGCGATCTTCTGCGCCGTCTCCAGATGATGCGGTGCGCCGAACAACGTCACCAGGCGTGCGGCACACGGGCCGTAGGCAATCTTGCCCGCAGCCAGCGAAAGCCAGCGCTGCACAGCAGCGGCACCAAGCGGATCCTGGGGCAGCCAGGACGGATCGCCGTATTTGCGCGCGAGGTAAACCAGGATCGCATTCGAGTCGCTCAGAACCACGTCGCCGTCTTCGATCACCGGCACCTCGCCGAACGGATTGAGCGCGAGATGAGCGGGCGTGCGGTTGTCGCCGGCTGCCATATTGAGTTCGACCACCGTGAACGGCAGATCGAGCATCGTCAGGAACAGTTTGACGCGATGGCCATGGCCGGACAGCAGCGTCGTATGCAGCCTGATGGGTTGAGCGGGCTTGGTAGAGGACATCGGGTGCTCCGTGAAGCAAAGTTAAATTCGGGGTGTTGATGAAGCTTATGCTTCGCGGACTGGCCTGAGAAGATGGATAATCGTGGTTACTCTATCCTCTCAAAGTGGACAATCGAATGGCTAGCGCAAGCGATGTGAATCTCAACCGGCTGGCGGTGCTGGTCGCGGTGATCGAAGCAGGCTCGTTGACGTCTGCCGCCGAGCGGCTGGGCATCGCCAAGACCATGGTCAGCACCCATATGCAGCGGCTCGAAGCGGAAGTGGGGGCGAGCCTGCTGGTGCGCACCACGCGGCGGATCAGCGTCACCGAGGCCGGCAGGGCGTTCTACGAAGCGAGCCGGCAAATCCTCAGCATTGCCGACGAGGCGCTGCAGGCGGCGGGGGATGACGGCGGCGCGCTGCGCGGCACATTGCGGGTGGCCACGCCGGTCGACTACGGTGCGATCGTGGTGGCACCCGTGCTCGTCGCGCTGCGGCAGCAGCATCCCGAGTTGCACATTGAAATGGTATCCAACGACCGGCTGGTGAATCTGCTGGCGGAAGGTATCGACGTGGCGATCCGCGTGGGAAAGCTGGCTGATTCGAGCCACCGCGCAGTGAAGGTCGACAGCTTCGAGCGCTGGCTGGTGGCGAGCCCCGCGTTTGTCGAGGCGTGGGGCACACCGGCCACAGCCGCGGCGCTGGCCCGGTTGCCGTTCGTAGGGAACGCAGTGTTGCCGAAGCCGTTGACGGTCTCGCTCGAGAATTCACGTGGCAAGAAGCAGACGGTCCGATTCACCGCGGGCTTTCTTGCGGACACCGCGCCGGCGTGCCTGGCAGCGACGCTAGCGGGTGGTGGCGTCGGAGCACTGACGAATTTCTCGGTGGGCGAGGATGTCGCGGCAGGACGCCTCGTTCGTCTGCTGCCGGACTGGTCGACGCCCCCCGCCGGCATCCACGCGCTGTTTCCGCCGGCGCGCTATACGCCGCCCAAGGTGCGCGCCTTTGTCGATGCACTTCGCGCCCATATTGGATCAGAAGCGGCGTGAACTAAAACGCAGCCTTCGTATGCCGCTCACCGCCAGTCCGTTGAAACATCGTCCGGGTCGATCAGCGTCAGTCCCGACGACGGCAACGGCAGGGCCGTCTTATACCGCACCTGCTTGAGTGCAAAGCTGGAACGGATGTTCGAGACGCCCGGTATTTTTGTCAGATGTTCGAGGATGAAGCGCTCGAGCGTCTGCATGTCCGGCATCACGACGCGCAGCAGGTAGTCCGCGTCGCCCGTCATCAGATAGCACTCCATCACTTCCGGGCGCTCGGCGATGGCCTGTTCGAAGCGCTGCAGCGCTTCTTCCACCTGTTTCTCCAGACTCACCTGAATGAACACGTTGATGCGCAGCCCGAGCGGCTCCGGATTCAGCAACGTGACCTGTTGCTTGAACAACCCCAGTTTCTCGAGCGCGCGCACCCGGTTAAAGCACGGCGTGGGCGAGAGGTTGACCGCGCGCGCCAGCTCGGAATTGGTGATGCGCGCATTCTGCTGCAACTGGCTGAGGATGCCGATATCGATGCGGTCCAGCCGTTTCGGCGTGGTTGTCATAGATGACATATTCCGTAAATTGGCGTATACGAAGAATAAATACACTATCCAGACCCGGAATGACAAGCAAATCAGAGGCCTATTTTGCGGATTGATGGTTACCATGGTGCCAACCCTGTTTAACCGGATACCTCCTCCTGGAGTGGCGTCATGACGGATTTGTCGAGCGGTGCATTGCAGTTGGGTTCTCCTGGGCGCGCTCAGGACGACAGCGACCCCGAGGAAACAGCCGAGTGGCTGGAAGCGTTCGATGCCGTCGTACAACACGTCGGTCGCGACCGCGCGCACTTTCTGTTCGAGCGGCTTGCGGCGCATGCGCTCGCGCAGGGCGTTGAATCGTCCCGCGCGCGGGTGACGCCCTACGTCAATACGATTGCCTTCGATCAGCAGCCCCGTTATCCGGGCGATCTCGAACTCGAGGAGCGGCTCGCCGCCGCGTTGCGCTGGAATGCGCTCGCCATGGTGGTGCGGGCCAACAAGGCGTACGGCGAACTCGGCGGCCACATTGCGAGCTATGCATCGGCGGCGGATCTGTTCGAAGTGGGCTTCAATCACTTCTTTCGCGCCGCAGCGCCCGACGCAGGCGAGGGCAGCGGCGGCGATCTCGTGTATTTCCAGCCGCACTCGTCGCCAGGTGTGTATGCGCGGGCATATCTGGAAGGATTCCTGAACGAAG
The DNA here is from genome assembly GCF_050436285.1 of Paraburkholderia sp. GAS82. Lineage (NCBI taxonomy): Bacteria > Pseudomonadati > Pseudomonadota > Betaproteobacteria > Burkholderiales > Burkholderiaceae > Paraburkholderia > Paraburkholderia sp. GAS82. The sequence goes on along the minus strand of NZ_JBNDLX010000005.1, from coordinate 74,997 downwards.
AAAATCTGCAGCACTACCGGCGCGAAATCGCCGGGCCTGGCCTGTGCTCTTATCCGCATCCATGGCTGATGCCGGACTTCTGGCAGTTTCCGACTGGCTCGATGGGCATTGGGCCGATCAATTCGATCTACCAGGCGCGCTTCATGCGCTATCTGCAGAATCGCGGCCTCGCGCAAACCGAAGGCCGCAAGGTGTGGGGTTTCTTCGGCGACGGCGAGATGGACGAGCCGGAATCGATCGGCGCGTTGTCGCTGGCGGCGCGCGAAGGGCTCGACAACCTGATCTTCGTGATCAACTGCAACCTGCAGCGGCTCGACGGTCCGGTGCGCAGCAACGGCCGCATCATCGACGAGCTCGAAGCGCACTTCAGCGGCGCCGGCTGGAATGTGATCAAGGTGGTGTGGGGGTCGGACTGGGACGCGTTGTTTGCGCGCGATCGTACCGGCGCTCTCGCGCGTGCCTTCGCTCACACCGTGGACGGCCAGTTCCAGACATTTTCGGCGAATGACGGTGCGTATAACCGAGAACGTTTCTTCGGCCAGAATCCCGAACTCGCGGCGCTCGCTGCGCAGCTGAGCGATCAGGAAATCGACCGCTTGCGCCGCGGCGGTCACGATGTGCGCAAACTGCACGCAGCCTACGCGAAGGCTTTGGCCCACCGCGGCCAGCCTACGGTGATCCTTGCGAAGACGATGAAGGGCTTCGGCATGGGCACGTCCGGGCAGGGCAGGATGACGACCCACCAGCAAAAGAAGCTCGATTTCGACGACCTGAAGGCATTCCGCGACCGCTTCCGCTTGCCGATTCCGGACGAGGACGTCGAGCAGGTCAAGTTTTACAAACCAGCGGAAGACAGCCCGGAAATGCAATACCTGCATGCACGCCGGACTGCCCTGGGGGGCTATCTGCCCAGAAGGCGGAGAGTGGCATCGAAGGGGCTGACCGTCCCTTCGATCCAGACCTGGGGGCAATTCGCGCTGGATGCGAACGGGCGCGAGATGTCCACGACGATGGCGCTTGTACGGATGCTGACCGCGCTGTTGAAGGATGGCGAGATCGGTCAGCGAGTGGTGCCGATCGTGGCCGACGAAGCGCGCACGTTTGGGATGGCGAACATGTTTCGCCAGGTTGGAATCTATTCGCCTCTCGGGCAGTTGTATGAGCCGGAGGATCTCGGCTCCATGCTGTATTACCGTGAGGACACCAAAGGACAGATTCTCGAGGAGGGGATTTCGGAAGCGGGCGCGGTGTCGTCATGGATTGCGGCGGCCACGTCGTACAGCGTGCATGACCTGCCGATGCTGCCCTTCTACATCTACTACTCGATGTTCGGCTTTCAGCGGATTGGCGACATTATCTGGGCAGCGGCGGATCAGCGCGCACGCGGGTTTCTGATCGGCGCCACCTCGGGCAAAACGACGCTCGGTGGTGAGGGCTTGCAGCATCAGGACGGCACCAGCCACCTCGCGGCATCGACGATTCCGAATTGCCGTGCCTACGATCCTGCGTTCGCGTATGAGGTAGCGGCGATCGTCGATGAGGGCATGCGCGAGATGGTCGAGCAGCAGCGCGATGTGTTCTATTACGTCACGGTGATGAACGAGAACTATGCGCAGCCTTCGGTGCCCGCGGGCGATTTGCAGGCGGTACATGACGGAATTCTGAAGGGAATTTACCCGCTGCCTACCGGGTCGACCGCCGTAGCGCGCGTGCAGTTGCTTGGCGCGGGGGCGATTCTCGGCGAAGTGGTCGCCGCGCAGACGATGCTCAAGGACGATTGGGGCATCGACGCCGCCGTGTGGAGCGTAACCAGTTTTACCGAGTTACAGCGCGACGGCATGGCGGCCGAGCGGTCTTCCAGACTGGGCGGCGTGGAGACTCAGCCCTATGTGAGCTCGGCGCTTGGCGCGTCGCAAGGACCTGTAATTGCCGCGACGGACTACGTGCGTGCAGTGCCGGAACTGATTCGGGCGTATGTGCCGCGCCGGTATGTGACGCTTGGGACCGACGGGTTCGGCCGCAGCGATACTCGCGCCGCGCTGCGGGAGTTCTTCGAAGTGGATCGGGCTTCGATCGCGATTGCTGCGTTGAAGGCGCTGGCCGATGAGGGAGAAGTGGAGTCGCGGGTGGTTCGGGACGCGGTGGAGCGATATGGCAAAAGCGGCTGGCCTGGTGGCGCGGCCTGGGTACGGTGAGGGCGCGGTACGCCCGAATCACCGTTACGTCAGCGTGCCCGTGCTGTCGTGCTGTCACTAAGCCGTGACGGCACGCGACTCGATCAACGACTTTACCAGGTCCGCATCGTGTGGCGTTGCCGGGTTGTAGACCACCATATGAAGATCCGGTCGACCGTCGACGGCAAACGCTGAATATTCGAACGCGATCATACCGGCGATCGGATGCCGCAAATGCTTGACCCCCTCGCCGTGTGCGCGCACGTCATGGTCGCGCCACATCGCGGCGAATTCTGGGCTGACCTGGCAAAGTTCCTCCACTAGCGCGGCGACCTGACTGGTGGCTCCGGCGCGCGCGGCATCCACCCGGAATGCGCCTACGACGAAACGCGCGGTGGTTTCCCAATCGGTTTGCGCGGCGCGCACGCGCGGGTCGCAGAAAACACTGCGCAGGATATTGCGTTGCTCCGGCGGCAGCGCACCGTAGTCGACGAGCGTCGCAGCGGCGGCGTGGTTCCACGCGACGACGTCCCATGTGGCAGTGCGGATCAGGGCAGGGCTCGGTTCCAGCGCATCGAGCACGTGCTGCAAGCGCGGCGTCACCCCACCGCTTGTCTGATAGCGGACCTCCGGCGGGCGGCCCAGGCCGAGCAGAAACAGATGCTCGCGCTCGACATCGGTCAGCAGCAGCGCTCGCGCGATGCGTTCCAGCACTTCAGCGGAGGGCGCTCCGCCCCGGCCCTGTTCGAGCCAGGTGTACCAGGTCGCACTGACGTTGGCCCGCTGCGCGACTTCTTCGCGCCGCAACCCCGGTGTGCGCCGGCGGGTCAACGCAATGCCGAAGGTGGCGGGATCCAGTTTCGTACGGCGATCCCTCAAATAGGTGCCCAGCGGATTTTCATTCGCGGCCGGCATGCTTACCCTCACGCTGTTAGTCGTTATACCTGTATAACGTCACTACTTTACCCTGATAGGGTACGCGCCAAGAATCTCTCCTGTCCACTTTGGCTCAGGAGAGTTTCCATGAAAGTTTTTGTGACCGGCGCAACGGGTTTTGTCGGCTCTGCGGTCGTCAAGGAATTGATCGAGGCGGGGCATGAGGTGCTCGGTCTCGCGCGCTCGGACGCGGCAGCCGCGGCGCTTGCCGCGGCAGGCGCCGAAGTACAGCGCGGCTCGCTCGAAGAGCTGGACGGCCTGCAGCGCGGCGCACTCGCCGCGGACAGCGTGATTCACACCGCCTTCAATCATGACTTCACTAAGTTTGCCGAGAACTGCGAGACGGAACGGCGTGCGCTCGAGGCGCTCGGCGACGCGCTCGAAGGCTCCGACCGGCAACTGATCGTCACCTCCGGGGTCGCGCTGCTGGCACCGGGGCGCCTCGCGACCGAAGAGGACGTCCGGCCTTTCGATCCCGCCTTCCCGCGTGCGCCGGAGCAGGTGGCGGCCTCGCTGTTCGCGCGCGGCATCAATGTCTGCACCGTGCGCCTTGCGCCCTCGGTGCATGGCGTCGGCGACCACGGCTTTATTCCGAGGGTGATCGCTATCGCGCGTGAGAAAGGGGTGTCGGCCTACGTGGGCGAAGGACTTAACCGCTGGCCTGGCGTTCATCGTCGCGATGCGGCCCGTCTTTACCGGCTTGCGGTTGAGAAAGGCGAGGCCGGCGCGCGATACCACGCGGTTGCCGATCAGGGGGTTCCGTTCAGGGAAATCGCCAGCGTGATCGGCCGTCGTCTGAACCTGCCGGTCGTCAGCAAGCGTCCAGAGGCGATGAACGAGCATTTCGGCTGGTTTGGGATGTTCGCGGCAATGGATGCGCCGACCTCGAGCCATCGCACTCAGGCAATGCTGGACTGGCACGCAGTCGGGCCGGACCTTCTGGGCGACATCGACCAGCCCGGCTATTTCGAGCATTCGTGACACCGGATGACGGCGGTCTGTTAGCCTGACGGTAAGCGATCGCCGCCAGCGCATCCGCCTGCCGCGGGCAACGCCGGTTGTTCGCGGCCCCAGTCCGATCCGGAATAGGGCAAAATAAAACCCGTCCGGACGGCCAACATCCCACACGTGAACAACTTACCAAGCTCGATTGACTCGCGGGAGTCCCTCGCGCGTGACATAGGCGCAGTCGCGCGCATTGGGGCCGTACCGTCCATGCTTCAAATGATTTGCGACGAAACCGGCATGGGTTTCGCGGCCGTTGCACGCGTCACCGACGCGACCTGGACAGCCTGCGCGGTGCGCGATACCGTCGACTTCGGCCTGCAACCGGGCGGCCAACTGGATCTGCACACTACGCTGTGCTTCGAATCGCGCGCCGCGAGAACCGCCATCGTGATCGACCAGTTCAGTCAGGACGCGACCTATTGCGGGCATCACACGCCTGCAATCTACGGTCTGGAAAGCTACATCTCGGTGCCGATCATCCTGCCGAGCGGCGAATACTTCGGCAACCTGTGCGCGATCGATGCGCGCCCGGCGAAGGTTTCGGAACCGCGCATTGTTCGCATGTTCGAGGTGTTTGCGACGCTGATCGGGATGCAACTGGACAGCGAGAAACGCCAATGGTCGACCGAGGCGCTGCTGTCGAACGAACGCGAGACGGCGACCCTGCGCGAGCAGTTTATTGCGGTGCTGGGGCATGACTTGCGCAATCCGCTTGCTGCAGTGGGAGCGACCGCGGAGCTTTTGAGCCGCCGCACCCAGGACCCCGAGATTGCAAATATCGGCAAGCGTCTGAAAACCACCGCGTCGCGCATGGCGCGGCTGATCGACGATGTGATGGACTTCGCACGCGGTCGTCTGGGCTCGGGAATCACGGTTTCTCTCCAGCCTGTAGATGACCTGGGGCAGCATCTGCGTGCCGTCGTCGACGAACTGTGCGAAGCGAACCCGTCGCGCGAAGTGTTGTGTCATCTGGCCATTGCCGCTCCCGTTCGTTGCGATCTGGCGCGTATGCAGCAGTTGCTGTCCAATCTTCTGGGCAATGCCATTAGCCACGGCGCGCCGGATGCGCCCATCGTGATAGAAGGATCGATCGATGCCGGTGAGCTGGTGCTTTCCGTCGCCAACGGCGGCGACCTGATCGCGCCGGAAACGCTGTCGCGTGTCTTCGAGCCGTACTGGCGTCCAGCGTCCAGTGCGCCCGGAGGCGGCCTTGGCCTCGGCCTTTACATCTGCAAGCAGATCGTCAGTGCCCACGCGGGAGCCCTGGAAGTGCAGTCTACCGTGGAGTTTGGGACCCGGTTTTCCGTCCGCATTCCTGTGGGTTCGTAGACCACGGGAGTTTCCGAATTCGCCGCCAGGCGTGTCGATGCCAATCGCGACAGGATCGGCCTGACCTGTGAGTCGACGGAAATGGTCGACTTCTGGCATGCTGCTTCCGATGCCTGCCTGTTGCGAACCACAGCTCCCGGCGGCAAACCCCAACACGCTAACTTGTTCATTGACGAGTGACGGACTCAGTGAAGTCACCGCACTCATGGAGAGAATCGATATGACGACGCAAACCGAAACCGCCCTCCTGGCTGGCGGGTGCTTCTGGGGCATGCAGGACCTGCTGCGCCGCTACCCCGGCGTACTGTCCACGCGTGTGGGCTACACGGGCGGCGACGTACCCAACGCCACCTACCGCAACCACGGCACGCACGCCGAGGCCATCGAGATCGTGTTCGATCCGGGCAAGATCAGCTATCGCCAGATCCTCGAATTCTTCTTTCAGATCCACGATCCGACCACGAAGAACCGCCAGGGCAACGACATTGGGCTGAGCTACCGCTCAGCCATCTTCTATCTCAGCGAAGAGCAGAAGCAGGTGGCGTTGAAGACGGTGGCAGATGTCGATGCATCGGATCTGTGGCCCGGCAAGGTCGTCACCGAGATCGCGCCCGCAGGTCCGTTCTGGGAGGCGGAGCCGGAACATCAGGATTACCTGGAGCGGATTCCCAACGGATATACCTGCCACTTCGTGCGGCAAGGCTGGAAGCTGCCCGCTGCTTGAGCGGAGGCGCCTGACTGTGCCGCTGAGCCGCCGGGCCGCGGCATTTCACACGCGATGCGGGCCGGAGATTTTCAGGCGGGCAATGCGCCGGTACAAGGTCGCTCGCGAGATGCCGAGCGCGACCGCGGCTGCATTGGGCCGCCATTGGTGACGCGTGAGCGCTTCGATGATCCGGGTGCGTTCGTCGTGTTCATCGCATCCACTGGCTTCCTGCGCACGCCGGCCATCGCCGTCAGGCGCGAGCAGCGCCGCGATATCCGGCGGCACATGCCGCATCTCCACACGCGTCGACTCGCACATCGCGCACGCGTAGCGCAGCACGTTGCGTAACTGGCGGATGTTGCCAGGCCACGCATACGTGCACAGATGCGCTGCGAGCCGCGCATCGAGCGTCAGCACATGGCCGGCCGTGCGCGCTTCCTCGTCGAAAACCGCATCGATCACATCGCGGATGTCCGCGCGTTCTCGTAATGGCGGCATGCTTAGCGTCGCGCCGGTCAGCCGGTAGTACAGGTCCTCGCGGAAGAGCCCTTCCATCACCATCTGCGCGAGATCGCGATGGGTGGCGCAGATCACGTCGATATCCACCTGTTGCGGTGCATCGCCGCCGAGCGGTATCACTTCGCCTTCGGCGAGCACGCGCAACAGACGCGTTTGCAGATTCAGCGGCATGTCGCCGATCTCATCGAGAAACAGCGTGCCCGTGTGGGCCTGCGCGATCTTGCCGGTTGCGCCACGGCTGCGAGCGCCGGTAAAGGCGCCGGGCGCATAGCCGAACAACTCGCTTTCGATCAGCGCTTCGGGAATCGCGCTGCAATTGACCGCAACAAAGGGGCGGGTGCGGCGCTCGCTAGCGTCGTGCACGGCACGCGCGAATACTTCCTTGCCGACGCCGGTCTCACCAAGCACGAGAAGCGGTAGCCGTTTGCCGGCAACGCGCAACGCTACCTGCGCGTTCTGTGCGATACGGCGATCCGCGCTATGCAGGAAGCGAGCGAGGGAACCGAGGTTGCTGTCCGCCTGCGCTTCGCGCGCCGTGCTTGCCGCAGTGAGATTGCTGCTGTTGCTGCTGTGGCGTGCGGAGCGCCTAAGCGGTGCGCGGATTCGTGCATACAGCATCATGCCGGTGGCTCGCACCCGTAGTCCGACAATCGCATCGCTGCGCGCGGCGTCATGCAGATGCTCGGCTGACACATCGAAGACTTCGTCGATGTGACGCGGTTCCTTGAGTCCTGGGACGCATTCGTGCGCTTTGCGATTCGCGGCGACCACGTTGCCGCCTTCGTCGAGTGCGATCAGCACTTCGGGTTGCGCTTCGACGAAGTTGCGGCTCGCGTGGCCGAAGAGAACCCAGTGCTGTGCCGTCTGATTGAGAAAATAGCCATCTTCGATGAGCACCGCACTTTGCCGCACCAGTTGCAGCACGAGGCGCTGGCTATCGCGATTATCCGGCGACTGCACCGCCGACGCGTCGAGCACACCGATCATCTCCCCGTTCGGTGCAAAGATCGGGGCCGCGCTGCAGGTCAGCGTGGTGAACGCTGCGCGGAAGTGATCGGTCTTGTGGACGGTGATCGGCGCCAGATCGGTCAGGACGTTTGCCACACCGCAGGTGCCTTCTTCGCGCTCCGACCAGCATGAACCGATGAACAGCCCCGCGCGTTTGAAGTCGTTGCGGCGGTCGCGGTCGATCCGGTAGTCGATCGTGACGCCATGTGCATCGGTCAGCATCACGCAATAGTCGGCCACGCGAATCATCTCGTGCAGGCGCGCCAGACACTGGCCCGATGCGCGCAGAAAGGCCTCCTCCTTGCTTCGCACTTCGCGCAGTTCATTGGAGGTGAGCACACGCGGTCCGATCACGGAGCTCGGATCGAGCCGATATTCCTCGAACGAGCGCTGCCATGACGACACGAGACGCGGCGAACCAGCGGGCGCAGGCAGCCGTCCCTCGATGGCGCCGCGCACCCGGTCGACGTGCTGGGTTTGAGAGACATAGGGCATGGCCGGCTCCCGTCGAGTCACGCGGTGAGTGCAGGCTGTTTTTGTAGCACATCTGACGTGCGCAATCACACTGCAATGCAGCATGCGAGACGGCTGAGACGATTGTCTCAAGCGGGTCGTGAGACTGCGGGGTTGTCGCGTTGAGGCTTATGCGGTGGGGCTTGCCGTGATCTTTGCGTGGCCCGGTGAGACGCCTGTGAGCGTACGAGTCGAGGGCTTGAGACGTCTCAATGGCTATCTGATGCTGTTCGTTCCGCATGACCAGCGAGTGCGTCGCCCGCGGAAACCCCTTTAAACAAGCGGTTTTCGTTGTCATGCGGTGCCGCTTGGGTTTTTTGGCACATCCTTTGCAGTGTCTTTGTCACGCATGAAAGCGCAGCAGTCGGCAGCGCTTTACAAAAAAAGACCGGAGACAAGACAGTGCCATCGCCCATCACCGTCGGCGTGATCGCAAACCCCGCATCGGGGCGCGATATTCGCCGGCTCACCAGCCACGCGTCGGTGTTCCCGACATCGGAAAAGGCCAACATGGTCGTGCGGCTGCTCGCGGGACTCGGCGTGGTCGGTGTCGAGCGCGTGCTGACCCTGCGTGATCGCACCGGCGTCGCGGCGCTCCTGCTGCGCGCAATCGATACCCATACGGCGCTCGCCGGCCCACAGCCCTGGCCTCAAGTCGAATTCCTCGAACAACCGATTGCGGACAGCGTGGCGGACACCCATGCCGGCGTCGCTGCGATGGTGCGCGCAGAAGTTGGACTGATCGCGGTGCTGGGCGGTGATGGCACGCATCGCGCAGTGGCCGCGCATTGCGCGCAAGTGCCCTTGCTGACGCTCTCCACCGGCACCAACAATGCCTTCCCTGAGATGCGCGAGGCAACCGTCGCGGGCCTCGCGGGCGCGCTCGTCGCGTCCGGCGCGGTGCCCGCCGAGGTCGCGTTGAGGCGCAACAAACGCCTCGTGGTCCGCTGCGTGGCAGGGCCAAATCGCGGCCGCGAAGAGATTGCGCTGGTCGACGTGTGTGTCAGCCGTCAACGCTTCGTTGGCGCGCGGGCCGTATCGGAACCAGCAGATATCGAAACGCTGTTTTTGACGTTTGCGGCTCCCGACGGCATCGGACTGTCGTCGATTGGCGGCGCATGGGCTCCGGTGGAACGCAGCGCGCCACACGGCTTGCATCTGTGTTTTGGGCGCAACGGCGAACCGGGTGTGCCGCTCGTCGCGCCGATCGCGCCTGGCCGCGTCGAGCAGGTGACGTTGCGCACCTGCGAACGCTTTGAGGCCGGCGTGTGGACGCCGCTGAATACCGGGCACGGCACGCTTGCCTTCGACGGTGAGCGTGAGATCGAACTCGAGCGCGACGACCGCTATGAGATTTCGCTTGATTGGAACGGCCCGCTTACGGTGGATGTCGAGCGCACCTTGCGCTATTGCGCTTCGCATCAGCTCATGCGCGAGGCGGCTTATAGGGCTGGCGCTGTCATGCAGACGGCGGCCGGCGCAGGCGCTTAGCAGAGCGTATTAGAGTCAGCGTCAGCCATGGCTCCAAACTGCCGCGCGCGACGCTTGTTTAGGTAGCAGTGCATTTGATTCATTCCAAGGAGACACGCCATGTCGGTTTCGAGTCAGTTGAGCAAGGAAAAGCTACTGGAGGCGTACCGGTTGATGCGCACGATCCGCGAATTCGAAGAGCGGCTGCACGTCGAATTCGCCACCGGCGAGATTCCCGGCTTTGTGCACCTGTATGCCGGCGAGGAAGCGTCGGCGGTGGGCACGATGATGCATCTGGATATTGCGGACTATGTGGCCACCACGCACCGCGGTCACGGCCATTGCATCGCCAAGGGCGTCGACGTGCGCGGCATGATGGCCGAAATTTACGGTCGTCAGACAGGGGTATGCCATGGCAAGGGCGGCTCGATGCATATCGCCGATCTGTCGAAGGGCATGCTCGGCGCGAATGGCATCGTCGGAGCGGGCGGCCCGCTGATCTGCGGCGCGGCGCTCGCCGCCAAGTACAAGAAAACCGGCGGCGTCGGCGTGTGCTTCTTCGGTGACGGTGCGTCGAATCAGGGGGTGATCTTCGAATCGATGAATCTCGCTTCTGTGTGGCGCTTGCCGGCCATCTTCGTGGCGGAAAACAACGGCTATGCCGAGGCGACCTCGTCGACGTGGTCGGTGGCCACCGACAACATTGCCGACCGGGCGAGCGGCTTCGGCATGCCGGGCGTGATCGTCGACGGTTTCGATTTCTTCGCGGTGCATGAGGCGCTGGGCGAAGCCATCGCGCGTGCCCGCAATGGCGGCGGCCCGACGCTCGTCGAAGTGAAGTTCTCGCGCTATTTCGGCCATTTCGAAGGCGATGCGCAAACCTATCGTGCGCCGGGTGAGGTGCAGAAGCTGCGTGACGAGAAGGATTGCCTGAAGCGCTTCGAGGAACGTGTGGTGCGCGCGGAAATGCTTACTTCCAATGAGTTGCGTGGTGTCGATGCCAAGGTCAGGCAACTGATCGACGATGCGGTGAAAGAGGCCAAGGCGGCGCCTTTGCCGACCGCCGAGGATCTATTGACTGATGTCTACGTGTCTTATCCGTAAACGCAAAGCATATCTAAACATTGGCATTGGAGGCGGAAATGGCACGGAAGATCACATTTTCTCAGGCGATCAACGAAGCGCTGAGTCAGGAGATGGCGCGCGACGAAAGCGTCATCGTGATGGGTGAGGACAATGCGGGCGGCGCAGGTTCGCCCGGCGAGCAGGACGCATGGGGCGGCGTGCTCGGTGTAACGAAGGGGCTCTTTCACAAATATCCGGGGCGCGTGCTCGATACGCCGCTTTCGGAAGGCGGTTATATCGGCGCGGCAGTGGGCGCGGCCGCTTGCGGAATGCGTCCGGTCGCGGAGTTGATGTTTATCGACTTCATGGGCGTGTGCTTCGATCAGATCTTCAATCAGGCCGCCAAGTTTCGCTATATGTTCGGCGGAAAAGCGGTGACGCCGGTAGTGATCCGCGCGATGCAGGGCGCCGGCTTGCGGGCAGCGGCCCAGCATTCGCAGATGTTGACCTCGCTATTCACTCACATTCCCGGGCTGAAAGTGGTGTGTCCGTCCACACCGTATGACGCAAAGGGCCTGCTGATCCAGGCGATCCGCGACAACGACCCGGTGATTTTCTGTGAGCACAAGCTGCTCTACAGCCGTGAAGGCGATGTGCCCGAAGAGTCGTATGCGATTCCGTTCGGCGAAGCGAACGTGGTGCGCGAAGGCGACGACGTCACCATCGTGACCTATGGACGCATGGTGCACTTCGCGACCGAGGCCGCAGAGAAACTCGCCAAGGAAGGCATCCAGGTGGAAGTCATCGATTTGCGCACCACCTCGCCGCTCGACGAAGAAACGATCCTCGAGAGCGCCGAACGTACTGGACGCGTGGTGGTGGTCGACGAAGCCAATCCGCGCTGCTCGATGGCAACGGATATCGCCGCGCTGGTCGCGCAACGCGCGTTTCACTCGCTGAAGGCGCCGATCGAACTCGTCACGGCGCCGCACACGCCGGCGCCTTTTGCCGGAGTGCTCGAAGACATGTACATCCCGTCGGCCGAAAAAATCGCCGCAGCGGTGCGGAAAGTGAGGAGCTAGCAATGCCGGTTCACATGATTACGATGCCCAAGTGGGGCCTCTCGATGGAGCAGGGGCAGGTCAACGGATGGCTCAAGGCGCTGGGCGAGAAAGTCGGCAAAGGCGATGAAGTACTCGACGTCGAAACGGACAAGATCGCGTCCGGCGTCGAGTGCGCTTTCGATGGCATCCTGCGTCGTCAGATCGCACAGGAGGGCGATACGTTGCCGGTGGGCGCACTGCTGGCGGTGGTGTCCGACGAAGCGACCACGGAGGCGGAAATCGATCAGGCAGTCGAAGCATTCCAGCGCGACTTCGTGCCGGCCAGCGCCGATACCGCCGACGCAGGGCCGCAACCCGAGAAGGTGCAGATCGGCGGGCGCACCATCCGCTATCTGAAGATCGGCGAGGGCGGCACACCTGTGGTCCTGATCCACGGTTTCGGGGGGGACCTGAATAACTGGCTCTTCAATCACGCCGATCTTGCCGCTCATCGCGCGGTATGGGCGCTTGATCTGCCGGGGCATGGCGAGTCAGGCAAGGCGGTCGAGGCAGGCGACGCGGACGAACTGGCGGCGAGCGTAATCGCGTTTCTCGACGATCGCGGTATCGGGCGCGCGCACCTGGTCGGACATTCGATGGGCAGTCTCGTCGCGATGACGGTCGCCGATAAGGCGCCGCAGCGGGTTGCTTCGTTGTCGTTGATCGCGGGCGCAGGTCTCGGCAAGGAGATCAATCGCGAGTATATCGACGGCTTTGTGGCTGGCAGCAGCCGCAACACGATAAAACCGCATCTGACGAAGCTGTTTGCGGATCCGTCGCTGGTGACCCGTCAACTGGTCGAAGACATCGTCAAGTACAAGCGTCTGGAGGGGGTGAACGAGGCTTTGCAGAAGATCGCCGCGTCGGCCTTCGAAGGCAACGCGCAGCGCAAGCTCTATCGCGATCGCCTCGCGACGCTCGCACCGCGCACGCTGGTGATCTGGGGCGCGCAGGATCAGATCATTCCCGCCAGTCACGCGCAAGGACTGGCGGGAGATGTCTCTGTGCATGTCGTTGAAGGGAAGGGACACATGGTGCAGATGGAGGCTGCATCGGAGGTGAACCGCCTGCTCAACGACTTCTTCGGAGACTAGCCGTGGCGCAGGCCGATCAACCACCCTGATACAACTTGTTCAGACGGGCGATCTCGCCATCGTGCTCGGCCTGAGCCAGTTCATGACGAACTTCGGCACGCGTCTTCGGCGTCACGTTGATTTGATTCGGACTCCATTGCTGCGGTTGTGCGGCGACCGTCGGTTGAGCGGCGGTCGTTGCCGGCGTTGATGCATTTGAACCCGCAGACGTATCGGGCTTGTGTCGGGAAAGCGGCGAATTGCAATGTCGTGTATCACCTCGATGCCCAGATGCATGGCGATACGAATCACGGGTTTTCCGCCAGCAAGGATTTGATCTTCGCTTCTGTCTGGTCATAAGCACCTTCACCGAAATGCGTGTAGACGACGCGCCCCTTCTTGTCGACCAGATAGAACGCCGGCCAATACTGGTTGTCGTAGGCGTTCCACGTCGCATAGTGGTTGTCCTGCGCGACCGGGTAGGTGATGCCGAGGCGCTTGATCGCTTCCTTGACGTTGTCTGTGTTGCGTTCGAACGGATACTCGGGCGTGTGGACGCCCACTACCACCAGCCCCTGATTGCTGAACTGCTGATTCCAGGCCTTCACGTGAGGCAGCACGTCGATACAGTTGATGCAGGTGTAGGTCCAGAAGTCGACCAGCACCACCTTGCCGCGCAACTGCTGCATAGTCAGCGGGCTGCTATTGATCCAGTTGTCGATACCGGTGAAATCCGGAGCGGTATTGTTTTTGCCGGGAAGGGTGGCAGCCGGGGCCGCGGCCGGACTCGCCGCGAGAGCGGTAATGGCAGCGGCACCGCCAGCCACGGTGGCGGCAAACAGAATCGTGGCGGCGACGGATTTGAAGTTGGAGAACATGTCAGGGGCCTTTCGTTGAACGGGATGGCTGTATTGGAACGCCCGTTCGTATCTGGCTTGTGTCGCCGCGGTGGCTGCAGTGCAATGTTTTGTGTCGCGGGAATGCCCAGATACATTGGGATACAAAGCCCCGCCGGTACCAGGCTATAAAGCAGCCATTCCTCTGGTGGAGAGTCCCATGAGTGCCCAACTGCCCGTCGATTGCCTTGAAGGCATCGACCCGTATACGCTGGAGGTCGTCGTGGCCAATGGCGCGAACCAGTCAGTCGCGGAGGACGTATGAGGCGGCTGATGGCAATTCTCGCCTTCCTGGCGGGCGGACTTGCAGCGGAGATGGCGCACCCCGTGCAGTGTTTGCTGGTCAACGTGAACCGTGTGCGCGTCAATCGTCGGAAGGATTGAGCCATTGATGGAAAACACCGACCACATCCTGATCGTCGATGACGATCGCGGCATCCGCGAACTCATTGCGACCTATCTCGAGAAGAACGGCATGCGCGTATCGCTGGCCGCTAACGGTCGCCAGATGCGCGCCGTGCTGGAGCAGGGTGCGCCTGATCTGATCGTGCTCGACCTGATGATGCCCGGAGAGGACGGTCTCGTCCTGTGCCGCGAATTGCGTGCGGGCAAGTTTCGCGCGGTGCCGGTTTTGATGCTGACCGCCCGCAGCGAAGAGACGGATCGCATTGTCGGGCTGGAAATGGGCGCCGACGATTACCTGTCCAAGCCGTTTGCCGTGCGCGAACTGCTGGCGCGCATCCGCTCGGTCTTGCGCCGCGCGAGGATGCTGCCGCCCGGTATGCAGGTGACGGAAACCTCGCCGATGATCAGCTTTGGCGACTGGCGGCTCGACACAGTCGCGCGTCATCTGCTCGACGCCGAGGGCACCATGGTGGCCCTGAGCGGCGCGGAGTACCGCCTGCTGCGCGTATTTCTCGATCACCCGCAACGCGTGCTGACGCGAGACCAGTTGCTCAATCTGACCCAGGGCCGTCAGGCCGACGCGTTCGACCGCTCGATCGATCTGCTGGTGAGCCGTTTGCGGCAGCGCCTGCAGGACACCGCACGCGAACCGCGCTACATCAAGACGCTACGTAGCGAGGGCTACGTGTTCTCTGCTGCCGTGACCATGGTCGAAGGCGATCAATGAAACGCAATGCCTTGCTGCGATGGCCGCCGCGCACGCTGTTCGCCCGGCTCGCGCTGATTCTGTTTGTCAGCCTTGCGCTGGTGCAAACGCTGTCGGTCTGGCTCACCAGGACGGAGCGGGACCAGACCATGACCAACGTGATGATGGGTTACATCGAGCGCGAGGTTACGAGCTCGGTTGCGTTGCTCGATCATCTGCCGCCCAGCGAGCGTGCGGAATGGCTGCCGCGGCTGGCGCGGCGCACCTATACCTTCGCTCTGGGGCCCGGCGTAAGCGGTACGCCTCCTGATGCGGCGCTCTCGGCGAAGGTGGCGCAATCCATCGCGGATGGCATCGGCAAGCGCTATCCGCTCACGGCCAACGCCGTACCGGGCGACCCAGATCGCCTGCAGGTTCATCTGCAACTGAGTGACGGCACGCCGCTGACGATCGACTACCATCCCATGCCCAGCGCGCCGCTGTCGCCGTGGTTGTCGTGGGTGCTGGTGCTGCAGCTGGTGGTGCTGGCCGCATGCTGCTGGCTGGCCGTACGCATCGCGACGCGCCCATTGAGCCAGTTGGCGCGGGCGGCCGATACGCTCGGCCCCGATCTCAAAGCGGAGCGTCTGCCCGAAGACGGGCCGGACGAAGTGGCGCGCGCGGCGCGGGCGTTCAATGCCATGCAGGACCGCATCAGAATGTACATGACCGAGCGTCTGCAGATCCTCGCGGCGATTTCGCACGACCTGCAAACACCGATCACGCGCATGCGTTTGCGCCTGGATGTGATGGACGACAGTGCCGAGGGCGTAAAACTGCAGCAGGACCTGCGGGAAATGGAAACGATGGTCAAGGAAGGTGTCACGTACGCGCGCACCATGCACGGCGCCACCGAGGCGCCGTTGCGGATCGATCCGGATGCACTATTCGACAGCCTTGTGCTCGACTACGTGGATGCCGGCAAGGACGTGTCGCTGCATGGGCAAATCTCCACCGCGTTAGTGACGCGCCCCCAGGCGTTGCGCCGGATCGTGGGCAATCTGGTCGACAACGCGCTGAAGTTCGGCGGCTCGGCTGAAATCAGATTGGCCGCATCGCCGAATGGGCAGGTGACGATCTCCGTGCTCGATCGCGGACCGGGTATTCCGGCCGAATCACTGGACGCGGTGTTCGAGCCGTTCTACCGGCTGGAAGGATCGCGCAACCGCGGCACGGGGGGTACGGGACTCGGCCTCGCGATTGCTCGTCAACTCGCTTTGGCGATGGACGCATCGCTGTCATTGCAGAACCGTCCCGAAGGCGGTCTGGAAGCCAGGCTCGTATTGAAGAGCGTTCGCTAGCGTTTCCGGACGGAGGCGGCGGTTGAACCTGCCGCCTCCGTCGTTTTGTATCGCAATGTATCTGCATCCTCGATAAATACAAACGCTTGCACTGGCGCTACTCCAGGACACAAGCCAGATACGTCCACGGGCTTTAATACTTCCACGCCAGACGCTCTGGCTTCGCAAATCAGACGTCCTAAAGGACGTTGGTGCGAACCACCTGTGACCATTCTTTGAGGAGAATCAGTGATGCCGGAACAGATCAACAATCGACGTCGTCTTCTGCTGGGGACGACCGTGGCTGGGATCAGCCTGCTGGAGTTGGGCCTGAGCGGACTCGCCAAAGCACAATCGAACAGCACGTCGGCGAATACACCGGGCGCAACGCGCGTTGCTTCGTTCGACAACCTTCGCCAGATCAACGCCGGGACATTGAGCATCGGTTATGCAGAAGCGGGCCCGCAGAACGGCCCTGTCGTCATTCTGCTGCACGGATGGCCGTACGATATCTACAGCTTCGCCGAGGTGACGCCGATACTTGCCGCCGCGGGCTATCGCGTCATCGTGCCGTATCTGCGTGGCTATGGTTCGACGCGCTTCCTCTCTGCGGATACGCCGCGCAACGGGCAACAGTCTGTGGTCGCCGTGGACATCATTGCGCTGATGGACGCCTTGAAGATCGACAAGGCAATTCTGGGCGGCTTCGATTGGGGCGCACGCACGGTCGATATCATCGCCGCGCTGTGGCCGCAACGCGTCAAGGCGATCGTATCTGTGAGCGGCTATCTGATCGGCAATCAGGCAGCGGGCAAGGCACCGCTGCCACCGAAGGCGGAACTGCAGTGGTGGTATCAATTCTATTTCGCCACGGAGCGTGGCCAGGCGGGTTACGAAGCGAACCGTCACGACTTCAACAAGCTGATCTGGCGCCTCGCGTCGCCTAAATGGAATTTCGACGATGCGACTTACGACCGCTCGGCTGAGTCGTTCAACAATCCGGATCACGTGGCCGTGGTGATTCACAACTACCGCTGGCGTCTTGGTCTGGCTCAGGGCGAGCCGCAGTACGACGCACTCGAAGCACGTCTCGCGATAGCGCCGGCCATCTCGGTTCCGGCCATCACCATGGAAGGCGATGCCAACGGCGCACCGCATCCCGAACCGGCCGCCTACGCGAAGAAGTTCACCGGCAAGTATCAACACCGGAACATCGACGGCGGCATCGGACACAACCTGCCCCAGGAAGCGCCGAAGGCCTTTGCCGACGCCATCCTCGACGTCGCCCGACTCTAACCGCGAGGCAATCCGGCCGCCTTCATCCCGTCTGAGTGTAAACTGCTGCCTTTTTTGCCTCTGACGGAATGGTGCAAGCTTCGCAGCGTACAGCAGCTTCCAGCGGTCCGGCACTTATTCGCTTACTCGCCCGTCTGACGGACGTCGAGGTCGCCGAATCCAGCCAATCGCTCTCGGACCGGCTCAGCCAATGGCTCGGCTGGACCGATGCCATTGGGCTTTCCACCGCGCTGAGCGGCAACCCGCCGGTCGTCGCGCCCGGTGCGCGGGCGTTCGGCAGCGCGGAGGAGAGCGAGTGCGCCCGCGTGCGCGCTTCGCTGACGAGTACCATCGTCCGCGAGACCACGCTCTCTGCCGCCAGCCGGCGCGGTTCGCCGAGAGAGCGTGCTCAAGCTGAGCCTACCGGGACGGTGCTCGATTACGCGGTGTTTCGTCAGCAATACCAGTCGATCCAGCAGACCATGGAGACCGACATCGGCAACCTGCGCGGCCGGCTGCGGGCCATGCTGGCCGCCAGAACGCCGGCCATGGCCCGCCTAGCGGTCGTCGACGCCGTCATGGAGCGTGCTCTGAGCCCGCGTGAGCGGAATCTGCTGACGGCTGTCCCCGGCATGCTCGCCGGACATTTCGACCGTCTGCGTCTGGCCGAGCAGGCTTCCCTTGCCGACGCAGAAGCCGCGGGCGAGGCCTCAGCGGTCAAAGCCGGCACATGGCAGAACGTGTTCCGCAAGGATATGCAGAGCGTGTTGCTCGCCGAACTGGAGGTTCGTTTTCAACCGGTCGAGGGGCTGCTTGCGGCTCTTCGCACCCCTTTGCACCCCGTAACCGGGACGCTATGTCCAAGTATCTGATTAATCTCGCTGTTTTTCTGGCCGGTCTGGCCGCCGTGTGCTGGATCGGGGTTGGCTACATCGGCTCGAATCCGCTGGCGCTGACCGTGACGTTGCTTGTGGGCGCCTGCTACGTCGCTGGCGCGCTTGAGTTGTGGCGCTACAGTCAGGGTACGAACACGTTGACGCGGGCCGTCGCCGGCCTGTCCGCGCGACCGTCCAGCCTGGGCGCCTGGCTCGAACCGATCGATCCGAGCCTGCGCAATGCAGTGCGTCTGCGCGTCGAGGGCGAGCGCGTGGCCATGCCGGGACCGGCGTTGACGCCGTATCTGGTCGGCCTGCTCGTGTTGCTGGGCATGCTGGGGACGCTGCTGGGCATGGTAGCGACCCTGCGGGGCACCGGCCAGGCGCTGCAGAGCGCGACGGATCTCGATGCGATCCGCTCCTCGCTCGCCGCACCGGTCAAAGGGTTGGGATTCGCGTTCGGTACATCTATTGCCGGGGTGGCCACCTCCGCCATGCTTGGGCTGCTCTCCGCGCTGTGCCGGCGCGAACGGGTCGAAGCGGCGCAACTGCTCGACCTCAAGGTGGCGACGACTCTACGCGTCTACTCGCAGGCTCATCAGCGTGACGAGACCTTCAGGCTGTTGCAGCGGCAGGCTGAGACGATGCCGACGCTGGTCGATCGCCTGCAGGCGATGATGGCCACCATCGAGCAGCAGAGCGTCGCCCTGAGCGAACGGCAGATCGCCACTCAGGATGCCTTCCACAGCAAGGCTGCGGCCGCCTACACGCGCCTCGCGGCTTCGGTGGAGCAGTCGATGAGGGCGAGCGTTGCCGATAGCGCCCGCGCCGCCAGCGCGGCGCTGCAACCGGTCATGGAAGCAACGATGGCCGGTCTCGCGCGCGAAACCGCTGGCTTGCACAACACCGTGACGCAGGCCGTAGAACGGCAATTGGATGGGCTGTCGAGCGGCTTCGCAGCGACCACCACGAACGTGGCGGGCATCTGGACCGAGGCGCTGGCAGGACAGCAACGTTCGAGCGAGGCGCTCGCGGAGAATCTGCATACTTCGCTGCAGCGCTTCACCGAGACGTTCGAGCAACGCTCGGCGGCGTTGCTGGAAAGCGTATCTACGCGCATGGATGCCACGGCAGACAGCGTGTCGCAAGCGTGGAGCGAAGCTCTGACGCGGCAAGAGCGCGCGGGCGAGACGCTGGCGGGCCGCAACGAGCAGGCTTTGGCTGCCGCCGCGGCGACCTTCGAACAGCACTCGGCGACGCTCCTGCGCGCCGTGAGCGAGTCGCATGCGAACTTGCAGACGGAATTGGCTTCGCGCGACGAACAACGTCTGGCGGCGTGGACCCAGGTGCTTGGCTCGATGGCGGCGTCCCTTGCCAAGGAGTGGGAGCAGGCAGGCACCAGCACCGCAAACCGGCAACAGGAAATCTGCACAACGTTGGAGCAAACGGCGCGGGACATATCCGCTCAGAGTCAGGCGCACGCCAGCGAGACGATTGCCGAGATTTCGCGGCTTGTGCAAGCGGCGTCGGAAGCACCGAAAGCGGCGGCCGAAGTCGTCGCCGAATTGCGCCAGAAACTCTCCGACAGCATGGTCCGCGATACCGCGATGCTCGAAGAACGCAGCCGTCTGTTGGCTACGCTGGAGACGCTGCTCGACGCCGTCAACCACGCGTCCACCGAGCAGCGCTCGGCCGTGGATGCGCTGGTGTCCACCTCGGCAGATCTGCTGGATCGCGTCGGCACGCAGTTCACCGACAAGGTCGAAGCTGAAACCGGCAAGCTCAGCGCGGTGGCCGCGCAGGTGACCGGCAGCGCCGTCGAAGTGGCGAGTCTCGGCGAAGCGTTCGGGGCGGCCGTGCAGATGTTCGGCGAGTCGAACGACAAGCTCGTCGCCCATCTGCAGCGCATCGAAACCGCGCTGGACAAGTCCCTCGCGCGCAGCGACGAACAGCTTGCCTACTACGTGGCGCAGGCTCGCGAAGTGATCGACCTGAGCATGATGTCGCAGAAGCAGATCGTCGAGGATCTGCAGACGATCGCGAGTCAGCGCGCTTCCGCCGGAGCCGATGCGGCATGAGCGAGGATATCGATGGCGGCGCGGAAGCGATCGCGCCGATATGGCCTGCCTTCGCCGACCTGATGTCGGCGTTGCTGGGCGCGTTCGTGCTGATCCTCGTGTGTGTGATTGGCGTGCAGCTCGAACTGTCGACGCGGCTCGAACAGGAGGTCAAGCAGCGGCAGATGGAAACGCAGCGCCGCAAGACTCTCGAGCAGGCGTTGGCGGGGCCGCTGGCAGCGGGACGCGTCACGCTGGTGAACGGACGTATCGGCATCAACGGCAGCGTGTTATTCGCGCTGAACTCGGATCAGTTGCAGCCTGAGGGCCGCGAGGTTTTGAAGAGCCTGGCCGGACCGCTGTCTGCCTATCTTCGGGCCAGTGACCAGATCCTGATGGTGAGCGGCTTTACCGACGACCGTCAGGTGAAGGGGGCTAACCGCGGCTTTGCCGACAACTGGGAGCTCTCGGCCCAGCGTGCATTGACGGTGACGCGTGCGTTGATCGATGAAGGTATTCCGGCATCCTCAGTATTTGCGGCCGCATTTGGCTCCGGGCAGCCGGTCGGTTCGAATGCCGACGAAGCAGGACGTGCCCGCAACCGGCGCGTGGAAATCGCACCGGTTCCGAGGCCGTCGTCGAACGCTACGGTGAAATCCGGTGATTAGCGGTGACGGGAACGGCAGCGGCGAGATGAGCGGCAGCGATATGGAAAGCGGACTCCGCGCGACGCTCGACGCCTGGCGCGAGCGCGGCGCGGATCGTCTGAACCCTGTTCGCTTTCGTTTCATTGAGGCGCTGGAGCGGCGGGCCGCCGGCCATAACGGCGAGGCACGACGTATTCTCGACGACAGGCTTTCTGTGCTGGTCGAGGCGTATGCGCAGGATCTTGAACGCACCGCGTCGTGTGATACAGATGCTGGATCTACGGCCGTGGCGTCGTCGTTGGGCAATGTGCCGTCCGCTCGCGGAGCGCTTGCTGAATTGACCACCTATATCGCCAATCATGCGCGGACGGCGCATGATCCCACGTCGCGCCCGCATTCGTATCCGGAACTCGAGTTGCTCGACTACTTCAGAGAGATCTGGTCGAAGCTCAGCGCCGAGAGTCAGTTGCGCCAGTCGCTGGAGCAGGTGCCTGGCAATGCCGGGCCGCTCAATTCGAGCAGCCTCGTGCATCGGTCGCTTTCGCTAATGCGTGAGCTCTCGCCGGGTTATCTGCAGCAGTTTCTGTCGTACGTCGACGCTTTATCGTGGATGGAGCAACTGAACGGTGACGACACTGCAGCGAGTAAAGACGCGCTTCGTGCCGGCAACGCGAAGAAGGGCGCCCGGGCCAAACACCGCTAGCGTTGACCGTTACGGTTCATCGCGCCGCAGAGGCTAGCTTGACGAGTTTGTCTGCTCGGCATTGCGGCAACCCAACAGACGCCGCAGCGTCCCAGGTTCTTCCACCACCACGCCAGCCTCCGCAACCTCGCGCCACCAGCGCTGACCGCGATGCGGCGCGCCGAGATCGAGCCGTTCTCCCATGCGCGGCGTCGCCAGCAGAATCCCGCGTGACATGGCGAGTCCTACCACGCGTTCGAACGGTTCCTGCCAGCGATGCATGGCCAGATCGAACGTGCCGTTGTGAATCGGCACCATCCAGCGGCCGCGCAGATCGACGTGAGCCTGCACGGTTTCATCGGGCTGCATGTGCACATACGGCCATTGTGCGTCGTAGGCGCCCGTTTCGAGCAGCGTCACATCGAACGGACCGAGCCGCTCGCCGATGGCTTTGAAACCATCGAAATAGCCGGTGTCGCCGCTGAAGAACACGCGCAGATCGCCATCGACGATCACCCACGAGGCCCACAAAGTACTGTTGCCGTCAAAGAGGCTGCGGCCGGAGAAATGCTGGCCAGGCGTTGCGGTAAACGTCAGGCCGTCGATGTCGGTGCCTTGCCACCAGTCGAACTGACGGACCTTCGACGCATCGATGCCCCACTCGATCAGGCGGTCGCCGACACCCAGCGGCGTCAGGAACACGCCGGTTTTGGAGGCGAGCGCGAGCACCGTCTCGCGGTCCAGGTGATCGTAGTGGTCGTGCGAGAGAATCACGCCGCGCAGCGGCGGCAGATCGGCCAGCGCGATCGGCGGCGCGTGAAAACGCTTCGGGCCAAAGCGCCGGAAAGGCGACGCCCGTTCGGCGAAGACCGGATCGGTTATCCAGAATTCGCCGCGCAGCTTAAGCAGCATGGTCGAATGCCCGAGGCGATACAGGCTGCGATCCGGCGCCGCATCGAGCTGTTCGCGAGTCAGCGCGTCGACGGGCATCGCGGCCGCCGGCACCGTACCGTCCGGCTTGTTGAGCAACACGTTCCAGGCGATGCTCAAGGTCTTGCCGAACCCTTCGACAGGACGCGGCTTGACGTTGCGAAAGCGTTCCCCGTCGTGCTGGGCTGAGGAGTCGAACGACTCACGCCCGCGACGGGCTGCTGTCAGGCCCAAAGCGCGGCGGATAGATCCAGTGAACGATGTCATGTAAGGCGTCCCGATGCAGAAGGTGGGCGGAAAGTAGACTGTTCAGTGTAGTTTATCCTGAAAAAAAGTAAACTGCATAGTGTAAAATTTGGCTATGGATACCCGCGATACGCCTCTTCGTCTGACCGACCGCAAGCGCGCCGCCGTCATCAGTGCGGCGATCGAGGAATTCCTTGCGGCCGGTTTCGACGCCACCAGCATGGACCGCGTCGCCGCTCGGGCCGGCGTCTCCAAGCGCACGGTCTATAACCATTTTCCGAGCAAGGAAGCGCTGTTCGCCGCGATCATGCGGCAACTGTGGGAGTCGAGCGACGCCGGTGCGGCACCGGCTTATTCCGCCTCGGAGCCGTTGCGCCCGCAGTTGCTCCAACTGTTGCTGAAAAAGCTCAGCCTGCTGAATAACGAGGCGTTTCTTTCGCTCGCGCGGGTGGCGATTGCGGCGGGCATTCATTCGCCGGAGCGCGCGCGCGACATGGTGGCCCGCATGGGTGAGCGCGAAGAAGACCTGACCGTATGGGTCCGCGCCGCGGCGGCCGATGGGCGTCTTAAGACCACGGATCCGGTGTTCGCTTCGCTGCAGTTGCAGAGTCTTGTGAAAGCGTTCGCTTTCTGGCCGCAGGTGACGATGGGGCAGCCGCCGCTTGGCAAGGCCGAACAGAAGCACGTAGCGGAATCCGCAGTGGATATGTTTCTGGCGCGTTATGCATGAAAGCGCGTGAAAGCTGAAGAGGAGCGGGAAATCCGGCCTATGCTATAGCGTCCGTCCTTTCTGCGATCTTCGGAGCGACCATGTCCATACGCGCAACTGAAAACGGCATCGTCACGGTGCCGACGCATCGTACGGTGGATCAAGCCGCCGACAGACTCGCCTCGCTGATCGAAGCCAAGGGCATCCTCCTGTTTGCACGCATCAATTTCGCGGCGGATGCGGAGCGCGCCGGGCTCGCGATGAATCCGTCGCAATTGATCGTGTTCGGCAATCCGCGAGCCGGTACGCCGCTGATGCAGGCTGTGCCCACCGCCGCGCTCGATTTGCCGCTCAAGGTGCTGGTGTGGCAGGACGGCGACGGCCGCGTCTGGTACTCGTTTAACGCGACGAGCTATCTGCAGGAACGGCATGGCCTCGCCGCGGATCTGATGAAACCCATCGACGCCGTTGTCTCGCTCGTGCAGGCTGCTGCGGCTGAGTGAACGCAGCGGCGTACGAGTCAGATCAGATCGTGCCGAACAGCGCTCTCGGACGGTCTTTTAGCGTGCCCGTCAACAACCGTAACGCACTCACCAGTTGATCGCGGCTCGTCGCGCAGGCGAGGTTGATCCTCACGCCATGTTCGATCTCGGAGCGGTCTACCGCAAACGCCGACGACGGCATCACCACCACGCCGCGCGCCTTCGCGTTGGCGGCGAAATCGTCGGCGCGCCAGGGCGGCGGCAACTTCAGCCACACGAACATGCAGGCCGGATCGGTTCGCAGGTAGGCCTGCGGCAGCAGTTCGCGCGCCAGATCCCGGCGCGCGCGGATTTCGGCAAGCTGAGCGTCCATGATATGGCGGGCGGTGCCGTCCTCGATCCAGATCGACGCGATCAGCATCGACATCGGCGCCGGCATCCACGCGGTCGTGCGCACGGCCTCCGCGCACAGTGCGGAGCTGTCCGGCGGACTCAGCAGATAACCGAGGCGTAAGCCCGGCGCGAGGATTTTCGAGGTCGCCGCAATGTGAAACGTCAGTTCCGGACACAGGCTCGCGATGGTCGGCAGCCGCTGCGACACGAGCGGCCCGTAGACGTCGTCCTCGATGATCGCGACACCATGGCGGCGCGCGATATCGACAAGCGCCATCCTGCGTTCGAGACTCATCGTGATGACGGTGGGGTTCTGCAGATTCGGCACCGTGAAGATGGCCTTGACCGGCATGCGCTGGCACGCACGCTCGACGGCGTCGGTCAGCAGGCCATCCTGGTCGCTCGGAATGCCGACGATCTCAAACTGGAAGACCGGTGCGAGCGCCTTCAGGCCATAGTAGGTGAGCTGATCGGCGAGGATCACGCCATCCGTGCCGATCAGGCTGTTCAGTACCGCATACAGGCCGTGTTGCGCGCCGCTTGTCACCACCACATGATCGGCCGCCGGCTCGAAGCCCGGCGCGGCCATCCAGCGGGCACCGGCGGCGCGCGCCCATAAAGGTCCCTGCGGCGGCTGATACTCCTGCAATTGCGGGTAGCGCGGATCGCGCGGCAAGTCCGCGAGGGTGCGTGCGAGGCAGGCCAGAAATTCGCCGGTAGCCGGCCGGTTCACGGTCAGGTCGATCGCTGCGTTGCTCGCCGTCTGGGCGGGGTCGACGCTTGGCATCGCGCCGCCCGTCACCAGTGAGCCGCGCCGCTTGCTGCCGATCACCAGACCGCGCAACTGCAATTCCTTATAAGCGCGCGATACCGTCGACACGTTGATACCCAGCTCGGTGGCGAGCTGCCGCTGCGGCGGCAGGCGGCTACCGGGCGGATACACGCCGCTGCGAATCTCACTCTCGATCGAACTGGACACCTCGACATAGGTGGCGCGCTTTGCTTCGCCTGACGTGCCATTGGCGGCGCGTGCCGCGTCTTTGCCTGAAGCCATAGGAATGGGTGTCTCCATACAAAACAGCTTTGTCCGCGATTGTGCGGAGTTGGGCCGATTCTATACCACATACGCCTCGCTGCAACCTTGCCAGACCGGCGGCATCGGGGCACACAGGTCACAGCAAGGTCCACGCCAGTGGCCATCCAGGGAAAATGCCAGGACCACACAATGAGCGTTTCAATTGCATACAAAAAAATATTGTGTGATTCTAAGTGTCATGGTTTGTCTGGTGACGAGTGCTTCGACTCCACCGGACAGCGTCAGACAAATGGGTCAGCAGGAGTGTGTCGATGAACGTATCGCGGTCCACTGAATGCGCTTTGCCAGCCGGTGGGCCTGCGATGGAAGGGCGCGCGTGATGTCGGATATCGCCATCGTCGGAGCGGGATTCATCGGCCTCGCGAGTGCCGCGGCGCTGATGCGCGACGGGCATCGAGTCACGCTGTTCGATCCGTCCGGCGTCGGGCAGGGGGCTTCGTACGGGAATGCCGGGACCTTCGCGCACTACGCGTGCATCCCGGTGAACAATCCGTCCGTGTTCCGCGATCTGCCGCGTTTTCTGCTGTCGAACGAAAGTCCGTTTCGCTTGCGCTGGAGCTATCTGCCGCAATTGGCGCCATGGCTCGTGCGATTCATGCTGAGTTCGTTGCCGCGCCGTTATGAGGCGAGCGCCGGAGCACTCGCCTCATTGCTCGGCTGCGCGCAGGACGGGTACGCGCCGCTCCTCAAGGCCGCGGAACTGGCGCGCTTTGTCCGGCCGCGCGAGTGTCTGTATCTGTATTCCAGCGTGGCAACGTTCGACGCGGCACGTCCTGCCCTCGATCTGCGGCGGAAGCTCGGTGTTGCCTTCGATGTTTTGTCGGCCACTGACATTCGCGCGCTCGAACCGTCGCTTGCGCCGATTTTCGAACGCGGCGTGTTGTTCAGCGACAGTTGGCACTTCTCCGATCCGCAGGGTTTCCTGCAGACACTTTATGGACGGCTCGCGGCGCAAGGGCTGACGCTGGAGCGCTCAGTCGTCAGTGCGGTGCAACCGGCGGCGGACGGCGCGACCTTGACGGCCGACGGTGTCGCAAGGCGCTTTAGCCACGTGGTGATCGCCACCGGCGCTTACTCTGCACGCTTCGCGAAACAGTGCGGCGATACCGTGCCGCTCGATACGGAACGCGGTTATCACGTGCGCTATCCGGGCGCGCAGCAACTGATTTCGCGGCCGGTCGGCTGGGCCGAGCGCGGCTTTTATATGACACCGATGAGCGACGGTATCCGCGTCGCCGGCACGGTCGAACTTGGCGGCTTCAAGGCGACACAGAACCGCTCGCTGCTCGATCTCCTGACGTTCTCGTCGAAGCGGGCATTGCCCACGCTCGACGAGCCGGACAGCAGCTGGCTCGGTTTTCGTCCGACGCTACCGGACGGCGTGCCGGTGCTCGACCGCTCGAGCGCTAGTGAACGCGTGATCTATGCGTTCGGTCATCAGCATCTTGGACTGACGTTAGCGGGTATCAGCGGACGGATCGTTGCAGACCTGATCGCAGGTCGCGCGCCCCCGCTCGATCTCGCTCCCTACGCAGCCACCCGGTTCTAGATCGAGGCGGTAGCCTGGCCGCAAGTATCCACAGGACGGTCTCGACGCGTCGCGCATCGAACCGATAGACCTAAAGACAGCGCGACGTCACTTCTCGCAAGGAGCGCATCATGAATCGCCGCTATTGGCTTTTGAGTTTGGCCGTTTGCGCGCTAGCTACGCAAATGGCGCCGTCGTGGGCCGCCGATCCCGAAGTCGTCAAGATCGGTTTCGTCGGGCCGCTGACGGGCCCGGTTGCCCGTGTGGGCAAAGATTTGCAGTACGGCGCGCAGTTGGCCATCGACGAAGAGAACGCCCGGCATCCCACAATCGGCGGAAAGCCGGTCACGTTCGTGCTCGACGTGCAAGACGATCAGGCCGATCCGCACGTGGCGGTGCAGGTCGCGCAGAAGCTCGTCGATGACGGCGTGGTCGGCGTGATCGGCCACTACAATTCGGGTTGCAGCATTCCGGCATCCGCGGTTTATCACCAGGCGGGTGTGGCGATGATTACGCCGGGCTCAACCAATCCGGACCTCACCAAGCAGGGCTACAAGAACGTGTTTCGCACGATGGGTCACGACGGCATAGGCGGTGTCGTTGCCGGGCACTTCGTGGTCGAGCAGTTGAAGCCTCAGCGTATCGCGATCATCGACGATCGCACTGCGTTTGGCGAAGGCCTCGCCAATGCGTTCGAAAAAGGTGTGAAGGAGGCGGGCGGCAACGTGGTCGATCGCGAGTTCACCAACGACAAGGCCATCGACTTTCGTTCCATCCTGACCACGCTGAAGAGCAAGAACGTCGATCTGATCTTCTTTGGCGGCCTCGATGAACAGGGGGCGATGCTCGTCAAGCAGATGCGCTCGCTGGGTATGACTACCCAGCTGTTTGGCGCGGGCGCGTTGAAGAGCAATGCGTTCCTGCAGATCGCCGGTGCGGCGGGCGATGGTACGCAGGATCTGGAGCCGGGACCGGCGCTCGACAAGCTTCCTGCCGCGCAGGAATTTGGCAAGCGCTATAAGGCGCGCTTTAATCAGGATGTCGAACTCTACGCGCCGTTTGCCTACGACGCTGCGCTCGCGATGATCAAGGCGATTCACAACGCCGATTCGCTCGACCGTGCGAAGATCGTCGACAGTCTATCTAAGGTCACAGTCACAGGTGTGACGGGCAAGATCACTTTTGACCCGTATGGAGATCTGATCAAGCCGCCTTATACGTTGTTTCAAGTCGAGCAGGGGCAGTGGAAGAGTATCAAGACGGTGGGCGGCAGCGGCGCCTGATTTTAGGTGTGGCGAGGTTCCCGGGGGTTTGCTTCCGGGAACATGAGCGAATGTCAGATCTTTGATATGCAGAACGTTCAGGCGACATCAGGCAGCCTGAGCCACAATTAATCGCACACCCCATCCCGCGCGAATCGTGACGTCGTCTGGTTGCAAGCGAGAGGGTCTTTGCAGTAACGCCTCTCGCAGTTGTTCGCGTGGCGCCATAAGCCTTCGCAAGCGTCGTTCAAAGCGCTGATTTCGCCGGATTCCCATACCCCCGTACTTCTCCTGGTACGCCTGAAAACGGGTTCGCTTTCCTGCCGGGTCCCACCGCCTGGCCTTACCCACTCTCGTTTTCAGCGCATCCCCCCGTCATTGTTTGCGATTCGCGAATGACGTATTCGGCGGTTGTGCCGTACCGGCCATGCCGCTCTTGCACCTATCTTTGCAGCATCGATGTCGTGCATCCACGCGCGCCGATCGATATCTGTTCAACGAACCCGACGGCGCGGCCGGAGCATGCAAACGTCGTTCGTCAGCAGCGAAGGCGCCGGTCGCCAGGCGCCCCGCATGCGGCGAGCGGCTCAAGGAGACAAAGATGAAATCGAACGACTGGGATGTGGCGTATGAGTGGAAAGCCGTGGTGCTGCTGGCACTCGGCTTCGGGCTGGTGGGCCTCGACCGGTGGCTGATCGCGCCGCTGTTCCCGTCCATCATGCGAGACCTGCACCTGACCGCGCAGGACGTCGGTAACTGCATCGGCATACTCGGGCTTTCGTGGGGCATCTTCGCAGCACTGATGGGCGGCATCTCCGACAAGATCGGACGTCGCAAGGTACTGATTCCTGCAATCATCGTTTTTTCGCTGCTGTCGGGCTTTTCCGGGCTCGCCGGCGGCCTGATGAGTCTGCTTGCCGTGCGCGCGCTGATGGGCGTCGCTGAAGGATCGTTTTGTCCGACGAGCTTCGCCGCCACCGCCGATGCGTCTCATCCGAAGCGGCGCGGCTTCAATCTCGGCCTCCAGCAAAGTGGCTTCGCGTTATTCGGACTTGCACTGTCGCCGATCATCGCAACGCAATTGCTTAGCGTGATGTCGTGGCGCGGGGTGTTCGCGCTGGTGTCGATTCCTGGCCTGATTCTCGGTCTGCTGATGTTCCGCGTGATCCGCGAGCCACAAGGCGCGCCGAAGCCCGTCGCGACGACCGCCGCCCGTGGCAACTGGCGCGACGTGCTGAAGAGCCGCAACATTCGCGTCGCGATGGCAGCGCTGTTCTGCGCGATGACGGGCGTGTTTGTGCTGGGCGCGATGCTGCCGCTCTATCTCACCGAATATCTGTCGCTCGACACGCAGCGCATGGGCGTCGTCGTATCGGCGATCGGATTCGGTGGATTCATCGGACAGTTCGGCTTGCCGGGCCTGTCCGATCTCGTCGGGCGGCGCGTGGCGAGCATCGTCGGCTTTGCGGGCACAGCGGTCATGCTGTACCTGTTCCGTGGACTCGGTGCGCAGCCGGTCGAACTGTTCGCGGTGCTGTTCGTCGCGTCGTTCTTCACGCTTGGCCTGGTTTCGCTGCTGTCCGGACCCGTCGCGACGGAGGCCGCACCCGTGGGAATGATTTCGACAGCAATCGGTGTCGTGGTAGGCGCGGGCGAGATCTTTGGCGGCGGCGTCGCCCCGGCGCTCGCCGGCTTCGTTGCGACGCATTTCGGAATCCAGAACATTCTCTGGCTGCCGATCTGCGCAGTGCTGCTTGGCATCGGTGTGAGTCTGCTGCTTGAAGAAACCGCGCCGGCTATTCTGCGCCGGCGCAATATCCGCGCTGCGCTCGAATTGCCAGCGACTGGACGGCCCGACTAGGTCGTCCGATTCCGCACGATTACGCGCGGCGCATCGCTCCGGAAAAACCCCAGGCGTTCCGGAGCGATGCGCCGCCGGCTGCAGCAGCACGGCCCATGTACACTGACGTGCTGAACCGGAGCGGCCGGTGCGATCGGCGGAGAGGGAAGCAGCGTGGACCGTTTTCTGAGTATCGAAGCCTTCGTGCGCGTAGCGGAGACCAGCAGCTTTGCCGAAGCGTCGCGGCAACTCGGCGTGACGAGCTCGGTCATCACGACCCGCATCCAGCAACTGGAGAAGTTCGTCAACGCACCGCTCTTTCATCGAAGCACGCGGCATGTGCGGCTATCCGAAGTGGGCGAGGCGTTCTATCGCGAATGCGCGGAAGTGGTCGGGCGCGTCAACGAACTGACCGACCAGATGCGCGAACTGCGCGCGACGCCCACTGGCCGGATGCGCATCCAGGTGCTGCCGGGCTTCGCGCTAGGCCACTTCGGGGCGCCGCTCGCCGAATTCAATCGCCGCTATCCCGGCATCCAGCTCGACGTGATCGTCAACGACCGGGTCGTCGATCCCATCGAAGAAGGTTTCGACGTCGCGTTCCAGATCTTCCCGCCCATTTCCGAATCGCTGATCGAGCGACGGCTCTTCGCGGTGCGCCGGCTGTTCTGCGCGACCCCGGCGTATGTCCAGGAGCATGGCGCGCCGCAACATCCACGCGATTTGCTGCAGCACACCACGGCGCTGTATTCGGGCTATCCGTCGCGCAATCGATGGACCATGACACGCGGCGACGAAGTCGTCGAAATGGAGTTGCCGGGCATGATCCGGTCGAACTCCGTGCACCTGCTGCGCGACTACGCGCTCACGGGCGGCGGCGTGGTGTGTCTGCCGACGCTTGTGGCGAGCGCCGCGCTGCTGGACGGCTCGCTCGTGCCGATCCTGACGGAGTACACGTTGTCGGCGCTGAGCTTCGCCGCCGTCTATCCCGCAACGCAACGACAGGCGCTGAAGGTGAAAGCGCTCGTCGAGTTTCTCGCCGAATATCTCGGCCCCGAGCCTGCATGGGATCGGCCGCTGATCGAGCGCGGCTGGGTGAGCTAGCGCGGCGATTATTTGCAAAGCGCAAATGCCGTAGTCGCCCGATTGCCGGTTGTTGCCGTCCTGCTGTGCTCCTAAAGTTCAATCCAACGACAAACACTTTTCATCACAGGAGACAGCGATGACCGAGTCGTCATTCCACACCGTTTTTGCCTCGCTCGATGGCTACCGCAAAGGCGAGATCGAAATCACGAGCGGCGACGCGCGCCACTACGTGTTCTCCAACGTCTTCGAAGTCGCGGCCCACTCCGCGCCCTACGAAAAGGTCGTGGTCGGCAAGAACCTCGACTATGTGATCGAGACGTTGCGTACCGAAGGACAGTCCGCCTGGTTTGCCTGCGCGCACGACGAATTCGTGATTCTGATGGATGGCGAAGTCCGCATCGACTTTATCCAGCTGGCTGCGCCGCCGAAGAGCGGCATCGGCACCGTTCACGCGGGCGCCAACCCCACCGGCCGTCTGATGGGTCATGTGGTGCTGCGCCGTGGCCACCAGGCGCTGCTGCCGGCCGGCTGCGCGTACCGCTTCAGCGCGGAGAAAAGCGGCGTTGCGCTCGTGCAGACGATGGTCGGCGAGCTCTCGGTGCAGAAGTGGGCCGACATCTGTCTGCATTGAAACGCATCGCCGAACCGAACATCGCCCCATTCAGGAGACAAGCCATGGCAACCCTCACGACCAACGACCATCCGGCCGGCTTTGCCGCCGACACCGTGCGCGCAAGCGAACCCGACACCGTAACCGGCTATCGCCGCTTCACGCTCGGCGAATTCGAATTCAGGCGCGACGAGTACTTCGTCAAGATCAACTGGCCGGCCAAAGGTCAGATCCGCACCCATAACGTTCCCGCCGACGCTTTCCTGCGCGCGATGATGCGCGATGTCGCGTGGGGCTTCTTCTATGGCTGGGTTAATTTCGATCATGTGTTCGGCACGCGTAATCACTACGGCAAGGTCGATGTGTACGCGGGCTCGTTTAACGGCATCATGAAGGAGGCGGGCGTCGACTATATCGAGACCTTCGAAACGCCGACGATCATGGCGACCTTCAAGGCGATCCTGCACGACTGGACCAACGAAGGTTTCGATCCGTTCGCGGCGCCGGAAGAAACCGGCACGGCATTCGGCCGCAAGCACGGCGACAACGACGCAGCGATCGAACGCACGCGTGTTGCGACACGCCGCATGCCGGGCCTCGAAGGCGACTCGCCGCTGCGCGACGAGCTTCCCGTGAACCGCGCATTCGCCGACGTCGTGCAGGACGAGCCCGAAGTGCATGTCGAACCCGGCTTCGAAGGGCAGTTGCACGCGTTCAATCTGTTCAAGTATCTGTCGCGCTCGGACGTCACGTGGAATCCGTCGGTCACGTCGGTGTGCGGGCAAAGCCTGTTCTGTCCGACCACCGAGGAATACATCCTGCCGGTTTTTCATGGCAACGATCGCGTCGAGTGGTTCCTGCAGCTCTCCGACGAGATCGTCTGGGATATCGGCGACAAGAACACGGGCGCGCCGCGCGCGCGGATCACGATGCGCGCGGGCGACATCTGCGCGATGCCGGCCGATATCCGCCATCAAGGCTATTCGACCAAACGCTCGATGCTGCTCGTCTGGGAGAACGCTACGCCAGGCCTGCCGAAGCGCTACGAGAGCGGCGAACTGAAGCCCTATCCGGTCGACTTCTGAGCCACCGGTTACTCGGTTCACTGCGCCTGCATTCCCTGAAGGACTACTATGCAAACCCAACTGTTCATCGACGGCCGGTTCACGGATGCCGTCGAAGGCGGCACGATCGATGTGCTCAATCCGCATGACGGCTCGCTGATCACGAAAATCGCCGCCGCCACTGCGGCCGATGTCGATCTCGCCGTAGAAGCCGCCGCGCGCGCATTCCCGAAATGGTCCGCGATGGCGGCCGCGGATCGGGGCCGTCTGCTGCTGCGTCTTGCCGACGCGATCGAAGCCAACGCCGAAGAACTCGCGCAACTCGAATCGCTCGACACCGGCCATCCGATCCGCGATTCGCGTGCGCTCGACGTGCCGCGTACGGCCGCGTGCTTCCGCTACTTCGGAGGCATGGCCGACAAGCTGCAAGGCTCCGTGATTCCCGTCGAAACCGGCTTTCTCAACTACGTGCAACGCGCGCCGATCGGCGTCGTGGGGCAGATCGTGCCGTGGAATTTTCCGCTGATGTTCACGAGCTGGAAGATGGGCCCGGCGCTGGCCGCTGGCAACACGGTCGTGCTCAAGCCCTCGGAAATCACGCCGCTTTCGACGCTGCGCATCGTCGAGCTGATGGCGGAGGTCGGCTTTCCGGCGGGTGTCGTCAATATCGTCGCGGGCTACGGCCACACGGCCGGACAGCGGCTCGCCGAACATGAAGGTGTCGGCAAGATCGCGTTCACCGGTTCGACGGCGACGGGGCGGCGTATCGTCGAGGCGTCGCAGGGCAATCTCAAGCGCGTGCAACTCGAACTGGGCGGGAAGGGCGCCAACATCGTCTTCGACGATGCCAGTCTGGACGCAGCCATCAACGGTGCAGCGTGGGCGATCTTCCACAACCAGGGGCAGGCCTGCATCGCTGGATCGCGACTGATCCTGCACGAGCGTATCGCAGATGCCTTTCTCGAGCGCTTCGTCGCGCTGGCGTCGACGATTCGCGTTGGCAATCCGCTCGATCCCGAGACCGAAATGGGGCCGCTCACATCCAGGCAGCATCTCGAACGCGTGCTCGCGTATGTCGATGTCGCGCGCGAACAGGGTGGCCGCGTGCTGGCCGGCGGCACCGCGCCGCGCGACGCTGCGCTCGCAAACGGCTATTACGTGCGGCCGACCGTCGTCGAAGCTGCGACCCCGAACGATCGCATCGCGCAGGAAGAAGTGTTCGGACCGTTCGTGACGGTGCTGCGTTTCCGTACCGATGAAGAAGCGCTGGCGATCGCCAATGGCACTGACTACGGCCTTGGCAGCGGGCTGTGGACGCGCGATCTGTCGCGCGCGCATCGCATCGCTGGGCAGATTCAGGCGGGCATGTGCTGGATCAACTGCTACAAGCGCGTCAATCCGGGTAGTCCGTTCGGCGGTGTGGGGAAATCGGGCTACGGCCGCGAGATGGGCTTCGAGGCGATGCACGACTACACGGAAGCGCGATCGGTATGGGTCAATGTCGATGGCAATGTGCTGCCACATTTCCAGCGCTGAGGTTCGCATGGAGCGCTTCGTCTATCAGGGCATGCCTTCGCGCGTAGTGTTCGAATGGGGCGCGCTCGCGACGCTGCCCGCGGAAGTGGAGCGCCTCGGCGCCCGCCGCACGCTGATTCTCGCGACGCCCGACCAGCGTCCGCTAGCCGATGAAGTAGCGCGCGTGCTCGGCGCCCGCGCCGCGGGCGTGCATGCGCAGGCCGTGATGCATGTGCCAGTCGAAGTGGCGCGCGCCGCACGCGATGCAGCGCAAGCGCTCGATGCCGACTGTTGCGTGGCCGTGGGCGGCGGCTCGACGATCGGGCTTGGCAAGGCGATCGCGCTCGAATCGTCGCTGCCGATCGTTGCAGTGCCCACGACTTACGCCGGTTCCGAGATGACGCCGATCTACGGGCTCACCGAAGGCCGTCTCAAGCGCACGGGCCGCGACACGCGCGTGTTGCCGCGCACGGTGATCTACGATCCGTCGCTCACGCTATCGTTGCCGGCGGCGGTGTCGGCAGCGTCGGGCATCAACGCGATGGCGCACGCGGTGGAAGCGCTCTATGCCGAAGACGCGAACCCTGTCATCAGCCTGATGGCGGAAGAAGCGATCCGCGCGCTGGGCGAAGCGCTGCACGTCATCGTCTGTACACCTGATGACAAGGCGATGCGCAGCCGCGCGCTGTACGGCGCGTGGCTCGCGGGAACGTGCCTCGGATCGGTGGGCATGGCGCTGCATCACAAACTGTGTCACACGCTCGGCGGCACGTTCAATCTGCCGCACGCGCAAACACATGCAGCGATGCTGCCGCATACCGCGCACTATAACCATGCCGCAGCACCCGGCGCGCTGACGCGAGTGGCGCGTGCGCTCGGCGGCAACGTTGCGGCCGATGCTGGTCCGCTGCTGTTCGAGCTCAACCGCACACTCGATATTCCGGCGGCGCTTGAGCAGATCGGCATGCCGGAAGAAGGGCTCGACGAAGCGGCGGATCTCGCGTGCAAGAATCCCTACGCGAATCCACGCCCCATCGAACGCGACGCGATTCGTGCGCTGCTGCAGCGCGCGTGGCAAGGTTCGGCGCCGGCCTGAGCACAAAGACGAATTCATGGAGGAAGACATGCGACGTTTCTTCGCCGTATTTGCCACCGATAAACCTGGCATGCGCGACGTGCGCGAACGCGTGCGCCCGAATCATCGAAGCTGGTTGCGCAGCGCCGCACACGGCGTGCTCGTGCGCCTCGGCGGTCCGACGCTGGCGCCGCAATGCGACGCGATGAACGGCACCTTGCTGGTCGTCGAAGCGGAAGGTATCGACGATGTGATGGCGTTCGTGAGCAACGATCCGTACATGCAGGCGGGACTGTTCGATCGCGTTGAAGTGCGGCCGTGGGACTGGAGCCTCGGCAATCCCGAGCGGAGGGTGTAGGCAATGAACGGGACGCGCCTCTGCCTATTCGCCGACGTGCCGGATGGCGGCGCGCGGGTTGTGGATGGAACAGATGAGCGTGTGCCCATGGTGATCGTGCGGCGTGGCGAGCAGGTCTGGGCCTATGCCAACCGCTGCCCGCATTTTTCGGTGCCGCTCGATTTCGAGCCCGGCGAAGTCTTGTGCTATCGCAAGCAGGTGGTGATGTGCGCGCACCACAGCGCGCTGTTTCGCTTCGAGGACGGACATTGCATCGAAGGTCCGTGCGCAGGGGCGAGTCTGGATGCGATTCGGGTGGGTGTCGATAGGGATGCGTGGATCGTATTGAAGCAGTAGCGCCGACGCGCGTTACCATGAGCATCCGATCTGGAAGGCGCATC
Source organism: Paraburkholderia sp. GAS82 (assembly GCF_050436285.1). Taxonomy (NCBI): domain Bacteria; kingdom Pseudomonadati; phylum Pseudomonadota; class Betaproteobacteria; order Burkholderiales; family Burkholderiaceae; genus Paraburkholderia; species Paraburkholderia sp. GAS82. The sequence goes on along the minus strand of NZ_JBNDLX010000005.1, from coordinate 38,657 downwards.
CGGAACGCTACATTTGTGCGTATGACTTTGGATGGCGTCGTGCTTCTAGCGCAGCAAGAAATCAAGCATCATCTCTTGCACTGCATCGACCATCTGGACGCCGTTCGCCGTTTTGCAGCCCGCTGACTGGGCCGCAATCAGCAACGGTGTCACTCCATGCCCCGCAATCACATCGCCAACGAACATCGACGAATCCAGCAGTTCGCCGGAGACCGGAAGCGGGTCGTCCTCTGCCAGGCCCATGGGTGTTGCGTTGAATACCAAAGTACATCCCGCCGGATCGGCTGCGCCAACGCGTACACGACCCCGGGCAAGTTCGGCAACAAGTCCGTTCAGGCGGGTTGCGCGAGATTCGTCGGCATCGTGGATGATGAGTTCGCCCACGCCTGCTTCGAGCAAAGCGATAGCGATCGCGCTGCCCGCAGCCCCGGCGCCCACCAGTAATGCACGACCGTCTTTCACGCGCGCGCCGTGATCGATCTGCGCTTTTACAAATGCGAGTCCGTCGAGCATGTCGCCGTGCCATGTGCCGTCCGCATTGCGCCGCATGACGCTTACTCCACCTAGCAACCTTGCAGTGTCGGAACTGGTCGCACAGTATGTGAATGCCGAGAATTTATGCGGCATGGTGACGAGCAGGCCATCGACATTGCCGGTCAGTGTCAGCGCATGCATGACCGCATCGAGGTTGTCCTTCGCGACCTGCATGGGCAGGCACAAGGCGTTGTGGCCTCGTGCCTCGAAACCACGGGTCAGCTGTTGCGGCGATTTCACGAATCTGATCGGGTCGCCGATAATCGGGTACAGCCGGGTGGCGCCATTCAGTTTTTGTGACATCCAGTTTCTCTTGTGCTGAATCGGCAGGAACGTTTGCTCCTGCCATCAGACCCGGCGCGAGACCTCAGCCGGGTCGCTTTTCAAGTACGTCCTTAACGACTGGAAGTGCCGTAAATACATTCGGCCAACCCGCATAGAACGCCAGTTGTGTCATCACCTCCGACGCCTGTGCCTTCGTCAGTCCGTTATCCATTGCACGGTTCAGGTGATAGGTCAGTTGCGCGACCTGCCCGGTCGCAACCAGCGCGCTGACCGTGACGAGACTACGGTCGCGGGGCGCAAGACCCGGTCGCAGCCACAGGTCGTTAAACAACGCGTCCCGGGTGAACTGAACGACTCCGGGTGAGACGGCGCCGAAGTTTTGCTGCACTGTGCTTTCGCGCTGGGCTTCTGCCGCCTCGTCGAGAGGGAGAAGGTCAACCGCCGCTGGCGGGAGTTGCGCCGCCGTAATCCCGCGGCGCTCGAAAACGGCGCTCGTTATCTTCACCGCCGCGGTCGCATTGGCCCAACCGGAATAGAACGCCAGGTGCGTGATGATTTCCGAAATCTCGCTCGGCTTAAGGCCACTGTCGAGTGCGAGATCGAGATAGAACGGCAACTCTGCGCTCTGGTTACGCGCAATCAATACCGAGAGGGTGACTATGCTGCGGTCCCGTGCGGAAAGCTGCGGACGTTTCCACAGGTCGCCCAGCACCACATCGTGCGTATAGCGCTCAAGGGCGGGTGAAACGGTGTCCATCCCGGCAAGCAGGTTGACGGAGGACGAGCGATCCAGAGTTTCCATATCAGGTTTCCTTTCGAACTGCGAACAGGCCGCGGTGCCTAGCGCAAGCGACATCATGGCCATTGCGAATATCCTCATCGGCAGTTTCCTCGATAGCGCCATATCTGAAATTTAACGTACCCACTCATGGCCGACTAGGCGCTAGAATCGGCAAACACCTATGAGATGAGTTCATCAATGCGTCGAGAAAGCTACAACGACCTGCTGGCGCTGATTGCCGTGGCGCGCGAGCGCAGCTTCACGCGTGCGGCTGCGCAACTCGGCGTATCGCAATCGGCCTTGAGCCATACCATCCGGGCGCTTGAAACCCGGCTCGGCATGCGGCTCCTGACCCGAACCACGCGCAGCGTCGCGCCGACGGAGGCTGGCGAGCGACTCATCCGGACCATCGCGCCCCGCTTTGAAGAGATCGATTCCGAACTGGCAGCCGTCACCGAGTTTCGGGACAAACCCGCGGGTACGATCCGCATCACCGCAACCGATTACGCGACCGAGACAGTCTTGTGGCCCAGGTTGTCGCCGGTCCTTCGTGAATATCCAGACCTCAAGGTGGAGATCATCACCGACTACGGTCTCTCGGATATCGTGGCAGACCGGTACGACATCGGCATTCGTCACGGCGACCAGGTAGCCAGGGACATGATCGCGGTCCGCCTCGCGCCCGAAATGCGCATGGCAATTGTCGGAGCGCCGGAGTACCTGAAGACGCGTGCGTTGCCAAAGAAGCCTCAGGACCTGACCACACACAACTGCATCAATCTTCGTTTGCCGACGCTAGGCGGGTTTTATCCGTGGGAGTTAAAGAAAGGCAGCCGTGCAGTGCAGGTTCGCGTGGACGGACAGCTCGCCTTCAACGGGACGTATCAGATGCTGGCTGCAGCGTTGTCGGGATACGGCCTCGCTTACATCCCGGCTGATCTCGCCCAGTCTCATGTCGAAGCGGGTCGTCTCGTGAAGGTATTGGACGAATGGTGTCCTACGTTCCCAGGGCTGCACGCCTGCTACGCGACCCGTCGTGAGTTCTCACGGGCGATGACCGTGGTGATCGATGCGATCCGTTATCGCACGGAAGAGCCCGGACGCCGAAAACGGGATTCATGATTTCAGCTCATGAGGGTTTGCCGTTTTACGGGCTTTATCGCTAGATACCCTCGACCTATCATCCTCCATACAGACGGCGATCAAAACGCCGGCAGGTGCGCCGTTTCCGGCGCGCACGCTCTGGTAACCGCAGGCGCAGCCTGCATGGAGATGATGAGAATGGACTATCGGTATCTGGGTCGCAGCGCCCTCAAGGTTTCGCCCTTGTGTCTGGGCACGATGATGTTTGGCGGCGAAACGGATGAAGCTACCTCCCGCCGGATTATCGACAAGGCCTTTGATCAAGGTGTCAACTTCCTCGACACCGCGGATGTCTACCACGCTGGCCGATCTGAAGAAATTATCGGCCGGGCAATCGCGGAACGACGCGACGACTGGGTCGTGGCAACCAAGTTCGGCTATCCGGCCTCGGCAACCGCCCGTCCGAACGAACAGGGGCAGTCGCGCAAATGGATCTGCCAGACAGTCGACGCCAGCCTGAAGCGCCTCGGCACTGACTACATCGACGTTCTCTACTTCCACCGGTCGCTTGTTGACGCGCCGCTGGAGGAAGGGGTTCGTGCCATCGGCGACCTCATTCGCCAAGGCAAGGTGCGCTACTTCGGTCTGTCCAACTTCCGCGCCTGGCGTATCGCGGAAATCGTGCGCCTGGCCGATCAGCTCGGCATTGATCGTCCCGTTGCAATCGAACCGGTTTACAACATGGTCGACCGCACGGCCGAGGTCGAACTGATGCCTGCCGCCGGACACTACGGCATCGGCGTCGTGCCGTACAGCCCGCTCGCACGGGGCGTGCTGACGGGCAAATATGCACCCGACGATGCCCCGCCTGCCGACTCTCGCGTTGCGCGCGGTGACAAGCGCATCCAGCAGACCGAGTGGCGTCCGGAATCTCTCGCCATTGCACAGAAGGTCGCGGCGCACGCCGCTGAGCGCAACACCACCTCGATCGCATTCGCCATCGCGTGGGTGCTCAGGAACCAGCTGGTGAGTTCCGCCATCGCCGGGCCACGCACGGAAGCGCACTGGGACAGCTACATGGACGCACTGACGCTGCAACTGGGAGCGGAAGACGAAAAGTTTGTGGACAGTCTCGTCCCTCCGGGCCATGCATCGACGCCCGGATATACGGACCCGAACTACCCGGTGGAAGGCCGGCGCGTGATGGGCTGATCTGCCGCTCGCGCCAGCCAGAAACAGCACTGAAAACCTGAGCCGTAAGAGGCTGGAGGAACCCGTTGTGAATATAACTTTTGAGAACAAGGTCGCACTCGTCACGGGCGCGGGCTCCGGGCTGGGTCTGGCCACGGCGAAGGCGTTTGCTTTGTCGGGGGCCTCGGTCGTACTGGCAGACTGGCACAAAGACTCCGTGGAGTCAGCGGCAGACGAACTGAAGGCCCAAGGTTGTGCAGTCCTCGCCGTCCAGTGCGATGTGGCCGACGATGCGCAGGTGGAAGCAATGGTTGCGCAAACCGTGGCGGTCTTTGGAAGGCTGGATGTCGCCTACAACAACGCCGGCGTTCAGAATGTCCTTGCTGAAACCGCCGATTCGTCCCGGGACGACTACGACCGCGTGATGTCGATCAATCTGGGCGGTGTCTGGAGTTGCATGAAATTCGAATTGCAGCAGATGCGCAAGCAGGGCAATGGTGCGATCGTCAATTGTTCGTCGCTGGGCGGACTGGTTGGCGGACCGGAGCGCGGCACCTATCACGCTGCAAAGCATGGGGTACTGGGGCTGACGAAGAGTGCCGCCCTTGAATATGCGTCACGCGGTGTCCGGATCAATGCCATCTGTCCAGGTTTGTTCTGGACACCGATGGCCGCGCAGATGGCGGCCTCTGGCCAAAGCGAGGCTCTCGACGCACTGCTGAAAGCGGTTCCGATGGGTCGGTATGGGAAACCAGAAGAGATAGCCGATGTTGTGCTTTGGCTTTGCAGCGACGCCTCGAGCTACGTGACCGGTCAGTCTATTTCCGTCGATGGGGGTTTCATCATGCGATGAGCGAGATCCGGACAAGGCGCTTTCGTTGACGCCGACAACGGCGTCAAACGAAGCGTCTTGAACGCCTCATGGCGCGAGGGGATTCAGGTACGCGTAATCGATGCGCCACCATCGACGAGCGAAGCGGTGCCGGTCACAAAAGATGAATCATCGGACGCGAGATAGAGCACCGAGCGCGCGAGTTCTTCCGGCCGTGCGACCCGCTTGAGCGCATGCAACCCGGTCACGAAGGCCTGCGACTCGGCTGTGTCATTCATGTCCCGGTACATCGGCGTGTCCACTGCGCCCGGCAGGATGGCGTTGACGCGTACCCCTTGTGGCCCGTACTCGGCAGCCAGTGCCTGGGTCAGTCCGATCAACCCGGCCTTGCTCGCAGCGTATGCGGCGGTGCCCGGGAAAGCGAATGAATAACCGACGAACGTCGACGTGAAGATGATCGATCCGCCGCCTTGCTTCAGCATTTCGGGGATTTGATGCTTCGCACCGAGGAAGGCGCTCGTCAGATTGATCGCCAATGCGGACGACCAGCCTGCCTCCGACACACCGGTGGTCGGGCCCATTTCGCCGAGCGTGCCGGCGTTGTTATAGGCGATGTCAAGACGGCCGAAGCGGCTGACTGCGAGCGCGACCAGCGCTTTCGCGAAGTCCTCTGACTGCACGTCGCCCGCCAGAAACGCGGCCTCACCGCCTGCGCTCGCGATCTCGGCAGCGAGCGTTTCAAGTTCGGCTTCGCGGCGCGCCGCGATCACCACTTTTGCGCCTTCCGCGGCGAACAGTTTTGCGGTGGCACGGCCAATTCCGGCACTGGCGCCGGTCACGATAGCGACTTTCCCTGTCAAGCGTTGCATGTTCAATCTCCTGCTGCAGTTTGTTGACCAGTGCCCAATGCCCTGGTCCGTGAGAAGCAATATAGGCTTCAGCCATAAATGCAGAAAGGCACAAAACATGGGTATATCATTCAGTATTTGTGAATGATCGGGAAGTCCCATGGACAGGCTGCGTGCTTTTGAAGTTTTCGTGACCGTGGTGAGCCGCGGCAGCTTCACGCGCGCAGCCGATGTGCTCGAGACGTCGCCTGCCAACGTGACCCGCTACGTGAATGAACTGGAAGCGCATCTCGGCACGCGCCTGCTGAATCGCACTTCACGCAGGCTGTCTCTTACCGAGGGCGGCGAGACCTTTTACTCGCGCTGCAAATCGATCCTCGACGACGTCGCCGAGACTGAGGGGCTCGTATCCTCGGCCTCGGTCGAACCGCGTGGCCGTCTGCGCATCAATGCACCTGTGAGCTTTGGGATTCTGTACCTGGCGCCGCTATGGCCCGGGTTCATGCGGAAATATCCCGAAGTGGAACTCGACGTGGCGTTGATCGACCGCGTCGTCGATATTGTCGATGAAGGCTATGACCTCGCCATTCGCATCTCCCGCGCCGGCTCGACTAACCAGGCAGCCCGCAAGCTGGCGACATCGAGAAACATCCTCTGTGCGTCGCCAACCTATCTGGCGCGTTGCGGACACCCCGTTAAACCAGCCGACCTGATCGAGCATCGATGCATCGGCTACTCGTATGCGGCCACCGGCGACGAGTGGCAACTGATCGACAGCGAGAGCAAGGCTCACACCGTAAAGGTCAACTGTCACATGCATACAAACAACGGCGATACGGCGCGCGCAGCCGCACTCGCTGGGCAAGGCGTGATCTGGCAACCCACGTTTCTGGTCGGCAACGACCTGCGCGTCGGCAAGCTGGTTCAGGTGTTGCCGGAGTATCGGTTGCCCGACATCGACGTGCTCGCGTTGTACCCCAGTCGCCGGCACCTGAGCGCCAAGACCCGCGCGGTGATCGATTTCCTGGTCGATGCGTTTGGTGGCGTGCCTCCGTGGGATCGGGCCGACGGAGCTTGAGCGGCGCTCATGCCGGACGAGGGTAAACACCCACAACATTTCCTCCCTGCCGAAAGCAGGCAGAAGGCGTCGGTTTTTTATACTCGCGGCAAGCGCTGCACCAGACGATCCGTAGATAGCGGGCCGGCGCCCTTGACCATGGAGACCCTTCCGATATGCCACCCTTCGCCCGCTTCACGGCGCTAGCTTCGACCGCTTGCGCGGTTCTGTGCTGGACGCCGCCTGCCGACGCGCAGAAGCTGACGCTGATGACGGGTGGCGCGTCGAAGATCATGTATCTGCCGGTCACGCTGGCGGCCCGCCTCGGCTACTTCCGCGACGAAGGGCTGGACGTCGAGATTCTCTCGGAACCGGCCGGCGTCGATACCGCCACCGAACTGATCGCGGGTGCCGTCCAGGGCGCAGTGGGTATCTACGACCATACGATCGATCTGCAGAGCCGCGGTCTCGAAGTCGAAGCTATTGTCGTTCTGAACCGCGCGGCGGGACTCGCCGAACTGGCGTCGACCAAAGTGCCGCAGCCGATGCAGACCATGGCTGACGCTAACGGCCGCAGGCTCGGTGTGACGGGGTTTGGCGCTTCCACGTATTTCCTGAGCCGTTACCTCGCGCAGCGTGCAGGCCTCACCACCAACTCGTACACGGTCGTGCCGCTCGGTTCGGACAACAGCTTCGTCGATGCCATGACGAAAGGCACGGTCGACGCAGGCATGATCGAAGAGCCGACGGCCTCGCGGCTGCTGTCCGCCGGCACCGCGCAGGTGCTGGTGGACATGCGCAGCGTCGAGGGCACGCGTGCGGTGCTGGGTGGCCCCTTTGCCGGCGCATGTGTGTATGCGCAGCGCAAGTGGGTCGCCACCCATCCGGACGAAACCCGGCACCTGGTCCGCGCGATGACACGGGCTCTCGCGTTTATTTCATCGCACAGTGCCGGCGACGTCATGGCGGTTTTGCCGAAGGACTTTATCGGCGCGAACGGGCCGCTCTATCAACAGACGCTCGCTGCATCGATGCCAGCGTTTTCGCGCGACGGCAGGATGCCGGTCGGCGCGCCCGAAACGGTCCTGGCTGCGCTCGCGGCAGTCAATCCGGCCATTGAGCCGCGCCATGTCGATCTGGCGCGAACCTACACCAACCGCTTTGCCGACGAGGCCAATGCCGTACCGGCCCACTGAGGCATTCGACGCATTTCCACTTTGAACGAAGCCGTACCTGGTTGCCCCGATGGCCGCCGGGCACGGCCCTGTCCCTCCCAATCGAGGTCACCATGACATCTGCAACTTCATCGAACGAAACGGCTGCCGCTGCCGTCCCCGCTGCTTCAAGGGAGTCGCGCCTGCGCTCGGTGTTTCGCGTTACCAGCGGCAATTTTCTCGAGATGTACGACTTCACCGTGTACGGGTATTACGCGGCCGCAATCGCAGCCACGTTCTTTCCGACCGGCAACGAGTTCGCCTCGTTGATGCTCGCGCTTTCCGTGTTTGGCGCGGGCTTTCTGATGCGTCCGATCGGCGCGCTCGTGCTCGGCGCCTACATCGACCATCACGGCCGCCGCAAGGGCTTGATCCTCTCCCTGATGCTGATGGCGGTCGGCACTGCGTGCGTCGCGTTTGTGCCGGGCTATGCGCAGATCGGTCTTCTCGCGCCCGCTATCGTCCTGTTTGGACGGCTGCTGCAGGGCTTTTCCGCGGGCGTCGAACTGGGTGGCGTATCCGTCTACCTGTCGGAGATCGCGACCAGGGGCAATCGCGGCTTCTACTGCTCGTGGCAGTCCGCGAGCCAGCAGGTGGCGGTGGTGTTCGCGGCGTCGCTCGGCGTGCTGCTCAACCGTCTCATCCCTGCTTCGGAGATGAACGCATGGGGTTGGCGTATCCCGTTCATCGTCGGCTGTCTGATCGTGCCGTTCCTGTTCTACGTGCGTCGTTCTCTGCAGGAGACCGAAGAATTCGCCGCGCGCCGCCATCGTCCGGCTATGGCCGAGATCGCGAAGTCGATGGTGCAGCATTCGCGGCTGATCCTGGCCGGCATGGGTCTCGTCATCATGACGACAGCATCGTTCTATCTGATCACGGCCTACACGCCGACGTTCGGCAAAGTCGTGCTGAAGCTGTCTTCGCTCGATTCGCTGCTGGTCACGGTCTGCGTCGGCGTGTCGAATTTCATCTGGTTGCCCATCGCCGGTGCCGTGTCCGATCGCATCGGCCGTCGTCCTGTGCTGATCGCCTGTACCGTGCTCGCGATCCTGACTGCGTATCCGGTCATGCAATGGATGGTGACGCAACCGTCGTTCGCCCGTCTGCTGCTGGTCGAACTGTGGTTGTCGCTGCTTTATGCGTGGTACAACGGTGCGATGGTCGTCGCATTGACGGAGCTTATGCCGGCGCATGTGCGGACCACCGGTTTTTCGATGGCGTACAGTCTCGCCACGGTGATCGGCGGGTTTACGCCGGCCATCTCGACCTGGCTGATTCATACTACGGGTGACAAGGCTTCCCCGGGTGCATGGATGTCGTTTGCTGCGCTGTGCGGGATAGTCGCAACGCTCGTTCTGTACCGTTCGACCCAGTCGCGGGAGCAGTACAGGACGGCATGAACGCATTGGGGATAGAGGCGATGAGGCTACTGCTCGTCGAAGACAACGATCAGCTCGCGCACTGGCTCGCGCGGATTCTGCAGGACGACGGCTTCATGCTCGACCGTGTGAGCGATGGCGAAGCGGCCGACACCGCCGTGCGCGCCGTGCCCTACGACGTCGTGCTGCTCGATCTGAATCTGCCACAGCTCTCCGGCAAGAGCGTGTTGCGCCGTATGCGCGAGCGGGGCGATGCAACGCCGGTGCTGATCCTGACAGCGACCGGCGCCGTCGACGAAAAAGTGATCTGTCTAGGCGCAGGCGCCGACGACTACATCGTCAAGCCATTCGATGCGCGTGAACTGGTCGCGCGCGTGAAGGTGCTGGCGCGGCGGCAATCGTCGTCGCGTTCGAACCGCCTCAAATGCGGCAATCTCACGTACGACATGGACCGCTGCCAGTTCGCGGTGGAAGGCGAACCGCTGACGTTGACGCCGCGTGAACACGCGGTGCTCGAGGCGCTGATCCTGCGTGCCAAAAAGACGGTGGCCAAGGCCCTGCTGGCGGATTCGCTCAGCAACGCCGATACGGCGACCAGCGAAGACGCCATCGAGATCTACGTGTCGCGGCTGCGCAAGAAGCTTGAAAAGAGCACTGCGACCATCATTACGTTGCGCGGCCTCGGCTATCTGCTCGAAGACGGCGCCGATGACGAATAGCCTACGCTTAAGGCTTCTGCTGTGGCTGCTGTTGCCGATGACCGTCTATGTCTTCGCGGCGGGTCTGATCGCTCGCGATAACGCACAGCGCACAGCGAGCCTGTTGCAGGATGAAGCGTTGCTGTCGTCGGCGCGCGTGATGGCCGGTGACATCCAATGGGAAAATGGCTATCTGCACGCGGAGATCTCGCCGAGCGCGATCGAGATCCTGAGTTCGCCGTATGGCGACGAGGTGTATTTCAGCATTCGCGAAGTGGGCGGTGCGACGATTGCAGGCACCTCGGATTTTCCGTTGCGCGTGCCGGGCGATACACCGCTCTGGTATGACGCAGCGGTGAGCGGACACCCGATTCGCGCGGTGGCGCTGATCCGCCCAATGTACGACTCGGGCGCAACGAAGCAGGTTGTGGTTTCGGTGGGGCGCACGCTCATGCAACGCGATGCGGCAGCCACCGAACTATGGCGGCCGCAGATGCTGCATTTTGCCGGCATCGTGACGATTGCCGTAGTGCTGGTTTGCGTCGGACTCACGTTCGAACTGCAGCCATTGATGCGGCTCGCGAAAGACATGCTGGCGCGTGCGCCGAATGCCTCGCTGCGGGTGCATGCCGATCCTTTGCGCAATGAGTTGCGCCCCATCGTCACCGCGTTCAACCAGTGCCTCGATATCATCGAACGGAAGACCGCCATGCAGCGGCGCTTTATCGCAGATGCGGCGCATCAGTTGCGTACGCCGCTCACCTTGCTCGGCACGCAACTGCAATACGCGCGACGCCAGGACGATCTTGGTCAACTGAAAGAGACGCTGCTGGCCATGCACCGCAGCAACCAGTCGCTGGTGGCGCTCACCAACCAGTTGTTGCTGCTCGCGCAAGCGGAGGCCGCGGACTACGCCGACTTCGAAGGTGCGCCCGTGGATCTGCGCGCGGTTGCGACCGGGACACTTGAACAGCTCGCATTGCTCGCGCAACGACGCCGCGTCGAATTGTCCGCGCATCTCGACGAACCCGGGCAAGTGATGGGCAACGAGCCGCTGCTTTCGGTGCTGCTGTTCAATCTGCTCGACAACGCGATTCGTTACACGCCAGCCGGCGGCCATGTCGCGCTTACCTTGAGCTCGCACGACGGCCGGGTCGTTCTGACCATCGCGGATGAAGGTCCGGGGATCGGCCCCGAGTTACGCGACCGGGTGTTCGAGCCGTTCTTTCGGGCCTCCGGCGAGGAGGGCAGCGGGCTCGGATTGTCGATCGTCCGCGAAATCGCCCGGGCGCATCGGGCCGAAGTCGTGTTGGGCGATGGCGATGGCGCGGGCGGGGTGGGGCTGACTGCTTCGGTGGTGTTTCCGGCCGTACGTGGGTGATTCGACCCACGAGGTTCAGGGGCGTAGGCGGGTTTCTTGTCAAAAATCGGTAATACGCCACCCCTGCCGGTAGGGTTGATCTAGAATTTGCCTCATAGGAGGTTGTGTGCTGACTTCGCTGGCAGGATAGAGTGTCTCCGGCCAGGTATCGACTTTTCCACCCACGACGATGACAACCGACAATCACGCAGCGCCCGCCGGACTGACCGATGCCCAGCGATTCGAACTGCTTGTGACCAGCGTAAAGGACTACGCGATCTACATGCTGGATACGCGTGGCTACATCGTCAGCTGGAATGCCGGGGCCCAAAGATTCAAAGGCTACGTCGCCAGCGAGATCATAGGAAAACACTTTTCCCAGTTCTACACGGATGAGGACCGCGCATCCGGCGTCCCGGAACGGGCGTTGCGCACGGCACTCGAGGAAGGCAAGTTCGAAGACGAGGGATGGCGGGTGCGCAAGGACGGCACGCGCTTCTGGGCCAGCGTCGTGGTCGATCCCATCCGTGACAATTCCGGCGAACTGGTGGGATTTGCGAAAATCACGCGTGATATTTCCGAACGCAAGGTGGCTGAGGAAGAGTTGCGCAAGAGCGAGCAACAGTTCCGTCTCCTTGTCCATGGGGTCACGGACTACGCCATCTATCTGCTGTCCCCCGCCGGAGAAATAACCAGCTGGAATGCCGGGGCAGCGCGTATCAAGGGATATCAGCAACACGAGATCGTCGGTCAGCATTTTTCCCGCTTTTATACCGAGGAAGATCGCGCCCGCGGTGTGCCGGCGCTGACGCTCGCGATGGCGGCGCGCGACGGCCGGGCGGAACTGGAGGGCTGGCGGGTTCGCAAAGACGGGAGCCGCTTCTGGGCAAACGTGGTGGTGGATGCGATCCGCGACGAATTCGGCACGCTCCTCGGATTTGCGAAAGTGACTCGCGATATCACCGAGCGCAAGGAAGCGGCCGCTGCACTGGAACGCGCCAATGCCGCGCTGTTTCAATCGCAGAAGATGGAGGCGATCGGCCAGTTGACGGGTGGTGTCGCGCATGACTTCAATAATCTGCTGGCCGTGATTTCGAACGGGCTGCAGGTGCTCTCCGCACAATCGCGCACCCATCTGGACACGCGCATGCTGGATGCGATGCAGCGTGCCGTCGACCGTGGTGCCTCGCTGACCCAGCAGCTTCTCTCGTTCGCCCGGCAACAGCCACTCAAGGCCGAGTCCCATGACGTGAACACGATCATCCGGGCCTTCGAACCGGTGCTGCATCGGGCCGTGAACGACTCAATCAGTCTCGAGGTCGAGTTGGCCGCGGAGCAGACGGTGGTGCTGCTGGACGCTGCACGTTTCGAGGCCGCCTTGCTGAACCTGGTAGTGAATGCGCGCGATGCGATGCCCGGGGGCGGAACAATCGCGATCAGCACTGAGCGCGTCGAGCTCAAGGTTGGCGACGTCGGAGGACTTCCGGCCGGCACTTATATCAGGGCGGCGGTATCGGACACCGGCACGGGCATATCGCCCGAAGTTGCTGCACGAGCGTTTGAGCCGTTCTTTACCACGAAGGAGATAGGCAAAGGGACGGGACTCGGCTTGAGCCAGGTGTATGGGTTCATTACCCAGTCGGGCGGCGATGTTGTGATCCGCAGCGTGGGCGGCAATGGCACGACGATCGAGATCTATCTTCCCGCCATAGCGGGCGCTCCCGTCCCTGCCAAGGACTATTCTGCGCATCTGGCGGCGGAAACCGTCCTGCTCGTGGAAGACGAGCCTGACCTGCTGGCCGCCGCGTCCGAGCTGTTTCAAAGCATCGGCTACGAGGTGGTGACGGCCAGTAATGGCCTGGACGCCGTCGATATCCTGATGCGGCGTTCGCGGATCGACATTCTCTTTAGCGACATCGTGATGTCGCACGGAATCAGTGGACTGGAGCTGGCGCGGCTGGTTCGCGAGCAGTTTCCAGCTGTCAAGATCGTGCTTGCCTCGGGCTATCCCCTTGCGGTGCTGCGCCGCGAACATGGCGAGCTCGGCGAGTTCACGTTCGTCCACAAGCCGTATCGCCTCGCCGATCTCGCGAAGGCCTTGCGCGCTGGGTGAGCAGGCGCCTGGGTAGCCCTTGGTACGCAGAGGGGCTAACCGGGCACGAGCGCCTCGTCTCAGATCACCATGCCGCCGGCGACTTCGATACGCTGGGCATTGACCCAGCGGTTATCCTCGGACAGCAGCGAGGCGATCATCGGGCCGATGTCGTCGGGCACGCCCGCGCGGCCGAGCGCGGTCGCTTCCGCCACGCGCCTGTTAATCTCGGGATTGTCGCGCACCATGCCGCCGCTGAAGTCGGTCGCGACCGCGCCCGGAGCGACGGTGTTGACGGCGATCTTGCGAGGACCGAGTTCCTTCGCGAGATAACGGGTCAGCACTTCGACCGCGCCCTTCATGGACGCGTACGACCCGCTGCCCGGAAAAGCGACACGCGTTAGTCCCGAAGAGATATTCACGATGCGGCCACCATCGTTGATGAGCGGCAGAAGTTTTTGCGTGAGAAAGAAAACGCCCTTGAAATGAACGTTGTAGAGACCGTCGAGTTCTTCCTCGGTCGTCTGCTCGAACGGGGTGTGATTCGAAGTGCCGGCGTTGTTGACGAGGAAGTCGAAACGCTCGGCGCCCAGCTCGGGAAGCGACTGTCGAACCTGTTCCACGAAGGCGCCGAACGTGTTCACCTTGCCGGTATCGAGCGGCAGTGCAATAGCCTTTTGCCCCGCCTCTGCCACGAGGCTGACCACCTTGTCGGCTTCTGCCCGATTCGCGCGATAGGTGAAGAGCGAATTGACGCCGCGCCGCGCAAGGTTGATCACCGTGTTGCGTCCCAGACCGCGACTGCCTCCGGTAACGATTGCGATTTTTGTGCCTGTATTTCCTGCTGTCATGCTGTGCTCCACTTCCGGTTGAACAGGAGTCAAGCTTATTCCGGCCTCCCCAGGCGCTGAATGCCCGAACTGCTTCGGTTCTTGCCTGATCCTGCTCGGAGCGCCTCCTTTGGATACGTGAGCATGTACCATTCAGGAAAGGAGGGAATGCATATGTCCAATGCCTTGATTGAAGCGGTCAAACGCTATACCGACCAGCAGGCCGGGAAGGGGAGCCCGTTCATTACCGCGATTGATGGAATGGCCATCCTTCGCGCGGATCATGAAAAGCCTGCGTCTCATCTGATCATGAAGCCCGCGCTGTGCGTCGTCGTGCAAGGCAGCAAGTGGACGACTTTCGGCGACCGGCGCTACGACTATCCGGCAGGGCGAGCGCTGGTCGTTAGCGTCGAGATGCCGGCATTCAGCAGGGTGGTTGAGGCGAGTCCAGCCGAACCGTTCCTCGCCATCGTGATTCAGTTCGACCTTGCGGTGATGCGCGATGTGATGGAGCGTCTCGAGGCGCCGCCCGAACTGGAAGACAATCTGGGCCGCGGTGTATTTGTCACCGACTTCGACGGCCCGCTTGCCGACTGCGTGCTGCGTATGGTGCGTCTGCTCGATACGCCGCAGGCGATTCCTATCCTCGCGCCGATGATCATGCGGGAGATCTGCTATTGGCTGCTGACCGGGCCTCATGGCGGCGAAGTCGCCAAGGTCGTGCTGGCAAACAGTCATGCGCAGAGAGTGGTTACAGCGATCCATACATTACGGGACCAGTTCGCCGAGACGATCCGCATCGAGGACCTGGCGGCCGTGGCGCAAATGAGTCCATCCGCATTCCATAGGCAATTCAAGGCGCTCACCTCGATGACGCCGCTGCAATACCAGAAGCAGCTACGCCTGCTCGAAGCGCGGCATCTGATGGTGACAGGGGACGCGAACGCCGAAGTGGCCGCGTATCAGGTGGGCTACGAAAGCGCATCGCAATTCAGCCGTGAATACGCGCGTATGTTTGGCGCGCCGCCCCGGCGCGATATCGCCACGTTGAAGACGGTCGTGGCCTAGCGTTGCGCATGGTTTTTTGTCCAGACGAACACGAACCACAGGAGCCACAGTCATGACCGACGGGCACGATATCGCACCCGACAGCACCGCAACGCGAGTCGCGTTGTGGCGTGCACTGCATGTCCAGTCCGACGCGCCGCCGCATGTGCTGGAAGACGAGATCGGTCTCAAGCTGCTGTCGCCGGACGAGAACTGGCGCAGCCGTGGCGACATGGACCCGCAGTTCACGCGGCCGTTTCGTGCCTCGATCTTAGCGCGTGCCCGCTTCATCGAGGATCTGGTCGTGGAACAGGCCGGCCGCGGCGTCGGTCAGTATGTGATTCTCGGCGCCGGCCTCGACAGCTTCGCGCAGCGGCGCCCGGAGATTGCGTCCCATCTCAAGGTCTTCGAGATCGATCAGCCCGGCCCGCAGGCATGGAAGCGTCAGCGCCTGATCGAACTCGGCTTCGGCGTGCCGGACTGGTTACGTTTCGTGCCAGTGGACTTCGAGGCGGGGGGAAGCTGGCGGGAAGGGCTCGTGTCCGCCGGTTTCGATGAGAGCCAGCCGGCCATTGTCGTGTCGACGGGCGTCAGCATGTATCTCAGCAAAGAGGCGAACTCGGCCACGTTGCGCGAAGTGGCGGCGCTCGCCCGAGGGTCGACGCTCGCCATGACGTTTCTGCTACCGCTGGAACTGGCGGACCCGGAGGTGCGACCCGGGCTCGAGATGGCGGAGAAGGGCGCGCGGGCAAGCGGTACGCCTTTCGTGAGTTTCTTCACCCCGGCGGAGATCCGGGAAATGGCCTGCGAAGCGGGCTTTGAAGAAGCACGGCACGTATCCGCGGCTGATCTGACACAACGCTACTTCGCCGGCAGGACCGATGGCTTGCGCCCGCCGAACAACGCTGAGGAACTGCTGGTCGCAACGACCAGCAGTTAGCGTGCATTGCCTGGAGCGCCATTGTTGACGCGATGCCTTCAGAGGGTGAGGCCAGCAGCAAAGGATCGTCCGCGAGGCGGCCGTTTCGGCCACCTCGCAGAGATGCTGCGGATTTAGAACAGATTGCGCAGGCCGACTGCGACGCCGGTCTGGTTGTTGCGGCCTGGGTAGTCGGAGAGGAACGCGCCGTTGCCGCGGGTGAAGTCGACCGTGCCGTAGACCTCGGTGCGCTTGGACAGCGCATACTCGGCGAGCACCGTGGCCGAGTAGTTGATACCGACGCCGAGCGCGCCGTCGAGGAACGCCGCGTTGCGGGCGTGATCGTAGTAGCCCGCTACCGTCAACGTCAGCGGCGAGGTCACTTGCCAGCTCGAACCGACATAGAAGCTGTCGTCAATACGGTCCGGGCTCGCGGATGCCAGCAACGGCGCGCCGACCTGCTGCTGGGCGAAGTCGGCCGTACCGGTTTCGTCCTGCGAATGCAGCCAGCCCGCAAGCACCTTCACGGCCGGGGTGAACGCATACACGGTGCTTACGTTGACGATGTTGAATTTCTTGCCCTCGACGTCATTCTGCTGGAAGCCGACGTCGGCCGACAGCGGTCCAATCGAGTACGAAGCCGTCAAGCCGTACATGCTGTTCGAGCCGACGCTGCCCGGCACGCCGCCGAAGCCGTACATGCCCTCGACCGTCAGGCCGGCGAACGTGCCGCTGTACTTGACCGAGCTGTTCGTGAACAGGAACGGGCCGACCGGGTTATACACGTAGCTGTCCTGCCAGAAGTCGGCGACGGTCAACGGGTCGTAGGTGTTGCCCATCTGCTCGAAGAACGGCGTCTGCTGGCGGCCCAACGTCACCGTGCCGTACTGGCTGCTCGACAGCCCGACGTACGCCTGACGCTGGAACAACTGGTTGCTGCTGTTATCGAGCTTGCCCGACCAGAGCTGGAACTGGTTCTCCAACCGGAACACGGCCGAGAGGCCGCCGCCCAAGTCTTCGGTACCCTTCAAGCCCCACCGGCTCGGTGTTTCAACGCCTTCTCCCATCGCAACCTGGCCGTCGTTGTTCGCATTTGCATTCGACAGGTAACGAACCGTCGTATCGACGAGGCCGTACAGCGTGACTGAACTTTGGGCGAATGCGCTGGGCGCGAACATTGCGAGTGCTGCAGCGGCTGCGCCGGAACTCGCCATCAGGTGGAATTTTTTCATCCGTCTCTCCATCTTTTCTATTGTTTGAAAATTTGTTTAGGCGGTCTTCGAGGCGAGCGCACGCGGCTGAGCGAGTTTTTTGTCGAGGGATCCTGATTATGAAGATCCGTGACTATTTTTGTGCAGCGCGATGGCTTTGTTAATACCCCTTACCGCCGCGGGCTGATTTTACGATAAAGCCGTTTCAACGATTACAGCGGTAATAGCTTCGAACGATAAATGTCGTTTTTTTGTTGAAACCGGTTGACGGCTTTTTTGATTGAAAGCCTCCCGCGACTCGCGCCGTCTTTATCCCTTCTCGCGCCACCTCCCGTCGTTTCGTCGCAAGCGACTGGCCGCCCATGCTCGCGCTGCGCATCATGCCGCTTCCCTTCCTTGATCGGCTGAAGTCATGAGCTTCCAGCCCGGAGATTTCGATGAAAGTACGCGTCCATCATTATTCAAAATATCTGTTACTCGGCGCGATACTGTGTGCCGGTTCGATTGACGCAATGGCTGATGACGTTACAGCGCCCGCATCGCCGAACGCGATGTTGCCCGACGGCTGGCATTTCACCGTCGGCGCGGGAGTTTTGAGCCTGCCCGAATATCCGGGCGCGAGCGATCGCAAATTTGAGCCGATTCCGTTACTCGGCGCGAGCAACGGGCGTTATTTCATCGGTACGGTGCCCGAGGCAAATACGCCGCTTGGGATGGGTGCCTACCTCTATAAGGACTCGCATTGGCAGCTCGCCGCGTTGCTGTCGTACGATTTCATCCAGCCGCGCGACCAGTCCGACGATGCACGCCTGCAAGGCCTCGGCGACATCTCCCGTACCGCCCATGCCGGCCTGTTCGGCAGCTATACGCTCGACTGGTTCACGGCGCGCGGCAGCGTCATGACCGACATTCTCGGCAAGCACGAGGGCACGGTGGCCACCTTGGGCCTGGAAGGAAAGTATCAGCCGGTCGACGCGCTCACGTTGAGCGCTGGGCCCGGACTGACGTGGGGCAGCAGCCAGTACAACCGGACTTTCTACGGTGTCGACCCCGGCCAGAGCCAGCGTTCCGGTCTGTCTGAATACGCGCCGGGGGCGGGCGTCGCTTCGCTGAACGTCTCCGTCAAGGCTGACTACAGGCTTTCCAGGCAATGGGACGTGGGCGCTACCGTGATCGCCGCCAGGCTCCGCGGCGATGTCAGCGGGAGTCCCATTGTCGAGAAGAAAACCCAGCTCACATATGGGTTGTTCTCGAGCTACCGGTTCTGAGCGAAGCCTCAGCCCCGGTTGCTGCCGGGGATTTTGCCTGTCACAGGGATTCGAGTACCATAGCAGCCATGTGAATTGTCAGACGGGAATACAATCATGGCAGCCGATATGGAGCTGATACGGCCTGAGACGCTACGTCACCAGGTGGAGCACGTGCTCCGGCAGGCGATCATGTCGGGACGCTTTGCGCCTGGGGCGCGCCTGATCGAGCGTGAACTCTGCGAGTCGTTGAGCGTGAGCCGCACGTCGATCCGCGAAGCGCTGCGCCGGCTCGAAGCCGAGAAGCTGGTGCGCATTGTGCCGCACAAGGGGCCGACTGTCGCGGTCATTTCCAGGGAGGAAGCGACCGAGCTGTATGCGATCCGCGGCCTGCTCGAAGGATTTGCCGCCGCCGAGTTTACCCGTCACGCCGACGATGCGGCGATCGCACAATTTGGCGAGCGCGCCCAGGCATTGAAGGTGGCGGCGCACTCCGGCAACCAGGACGCCGTGCTGAAGGCCAAGGGCGACCTGTATGACGTGCTGCTCGGCAACTGCGGCAACGGCCTGATCAAGGAGATCCTGACGAGCCTCTATTCACGCGTCAATCTGCTACGCGCCACGTCCCTGATGCATCCGGACCGCCTGCCAGCCAGCTTGCGTGAAATCGACAAGCTATACAAAGCGCTCAAGGCGCGCGATGCGCAAGCTGCAGAGGCAGCCGCCCGGCTACACGTGGCGAATGCGGAAAAAGCCGCGATGAGGATGCTCGAGACGGATCAGGGCTGACAAGACTCTGCGAGCGGCGCCGAGCCGTTATTTCACTTTACTTCTGATTCGGACTACACTTAATTCCACTTTCTCTCCACCTTAGCCCTGCCAGTATTCGGTAACAGATGCTTTTGTCGTGCTTCGCGGGCCGAAGCAAGCCGAGTCGGTTCGCGTCCAAAAACCATTTGAACGGGACGACTCATCATGGCTGATACGAGCTACATGGCACGGAAATCCGTCGCCGATATCGTCGGAAGCGCGGATACGGAGGGAGGCCACTCGCTGTCGAAAACGCTGGGCGCCACCAGCATCACAGCGATGGGAATCGGCGCCATCATCGGCGCCGGCATCTTTGTCCTGACCGGCACCGCGGCAGCGCAGTTCGCCGGCCCGGGCATCATTCTTTCGTTCATCCTCGGTGGCATTGCGTGCGCGTTCGTTGGCCTGTGCTACTCGGAACTGGCTGCCATGCTGCCCGTATGCGGCAGCAGCTATACGTACACCTATGCAACCCTCGGCGAGATCTTCGCGTGGATCATCGGCTGGGACCTGATCCTCGAATATGCAATGGGCGCCGCGACCGTCGCGGTCGGCTGGTCCGGTTATATCGTGAGTCTGCTGCATAACGCGGGAATCAACATCCCGCCGACCCTGTCGACCGCCCCCGGCACCATCATCAAGCTCGCCGACGGCACCACGGCCACAGGTATCGTCAATCTGCCGGCCATCGTGATCATCGCCATCCTGACTACGATGCTGGTGCTCGGTACGAAGGAGTCCGCACGGCTCAACAACATCATGGTGGCGGTCAAGCTGATCGTGGTGGTGGCCTTCATCGCGCTGGGGATGTTTTTCATCAAGCCGGCCAACTGGCATCCGTTCATTCCGGCGAATACAGGTGAGTTCGGCAACTTCGGCATGAGCGGCATTCTGCGTGGCTCGGCCGTGGTGTTTTTCGCGTTCATCGGTTTCGATGCAGTATCCACCGCGGCGCAGGAGGCGAGAAAGCCGCAGACCGACATGCCGATCGGTATCCTGGGATCCCTGATTATCTGTACCGTGCTGTATATCCTCGTTGCCGGGGTCCTCACCGGGCTCGTACCGTACGCGGATCTGAACGTGCCTGATCCGATCGCCAAGGGCGTGGATGCCATCGGCCTCACATGGTTCTCAGTCCTGATCAAGATCGGCGCGCTGACGGGGCTCACCACCGTGATTCTCGTGCTGCTGTATGGACAGAGCCGGATCTTCTTCACGATGTCGCAGGACGGTTTGCTGCCGCCGCTCTTCGCGCGGGTTCATCCGCGTCTTCAGACTCCGCATCTGAGCCAGATCATGATCGGCACGATCGTCGCCATCGTGGCGGCGTTGACGCCGATCAGCGTGCTGGGCGAGATGGTCAGCATCGGCACGCTGTTCGCGTTCATTCTCGTCTGTGGCGCCGTGATCTATCTGCGGCGCAGCGACTCCGGCGCTTCTCGCCCGTTCCGGGCCCCGGGCGTGCCGATCGTGCCGGTGCTGGGGATTCTGTTCTGCCTGTTGCTGATGGTGGGGCTGCCGCTCGTCACGTGGATGCGGCTCGTCGTGTGGCTGGTGATCGGCTTGATCATCTATTTTTCGTACGGCCGCAATCATTCGAAGCTGCGCTTTCCCGAGCGTCACTGACCGATAACGAGCCTCGATAAAAAACGGGCGTTGCCGCGCATCTCTGCCGGCAACGCCCGTTCGGTAGCACCGAGGCGTTTCAGATCACGGAAACCCCGTCTCAGGGATTCGCGTCACCTGTGGTTGTTGTGCCACCCGTACCGCCTGTGCCACCTGCATCATCTCCACCATGGTGCGGCAGCCTGTGCGAGACCTCGTCGAGCTTATCGCCCAGCACACGCCGCACGACCACGTAAAACACCGGGATCAGCAAGAGCCCGAAGAAGGTCGCAAAGATCATCCCGCCAATCACACCCGTGCCGATTTCATGCCGGGAAGAGGCGCCAGCCCCTGACGACAGCACGAGCGGCAATACCCCAAGAATGAAGGCCATCGAGGTCATCAGGATCGGGCGCAAGCGCTGCTTGCCCGCGGTCAGCACGGCATCGTAAAGCGTCATGCCGTGGGCCTGTCCTTCCACCGCGAACTCCACGATCAGAATGGCGTTCTTGGCAGCCAGACCGATCACGGTGACAAGACCGATCTTGAAGTAGATGTCGTTAGGCACGCCGGTCAACAGACAGAACGACAACATACCGAGCATGCCCAGCGGCACCACGAGCAGCACGGCGACCGGAATCGACCAGCTTTCGTACAGGGCCGCGAGACACAGGAACACCACCACGATCGACAGGATCATCAGCAACGTTGCCGAATTGCCGGCGATGATTTCCTGGTAGGACTGACCTGTCCAGTCCGCGGCGAAACCCGATGGCAATTGGGTGTTGATGATTTTCTGGACCGCATCCATGGCCTGACCCGTGGAGTAGCCCGGCGCAGGGTTGCCCACGATTTCGATTGCGGAGTAGCCGTTATAGCGCGGCAGCGCGACCGGACCCACATCCCAGTGCGACTTCACCACGCTGGACAACGGGACCATGTTGTACGGGCTAAGCGAGGTATCGGTTGCCGAGGGGTTGACGTTGGTCAGATAGCCACTGGTGTTGGTCGTGCTCGTGGCTGTACTGGTCGCGCCCGTCGATGCGCTGGTGATGCCACTCGGCGTGTAGATGTGCTGGAACGCGTCCACGCCCATCCGGTACGGGGCATCGGCCTGCAGATACACGCGCTTGACCCGGCCGCCATAAGTGAACTGATTCACATAGAACGGCGCGAGCTCCATCTGGATGGAGTTGTAGACATCCGTGAGCGACAGCCCCATGGCCTGCGCCTGCACACGATCGACAGACACCTGCAACTGCGGCGCTTCGGGCAGCGAATTGGGACGAATGCCGTACAGCGTCGGATTTTTAGCAGCATTGCCGAGCAGGATGCCTTCCGCCTTCGCCAGTTCCGCACGCGACTGGCCCGCACGCGCCTGCAGATACATGTCGACACCGCCGAACTGGCTCAAGCCGCGGATGGTCGGGAGATTGACGGCGAAGATCTGCGCGTCCTGCTGGCCATGCAAGAGCCTGTTGACCTGCGGAATGAGCTGCATCGCGGTTTGCGAGCGCTGGCCCCAGTCGGTCAACTTGATAAACGCCATGCCGACGTTCTCGCTACTGCCGACGAAGCTGAACCCTTCGACCTGGAACACGCTGTCGATGTCCTTGGCGATCGCACTATGCTCGAGCTTCTGCGACATCGCGGTCATCGCCGCATCCGTGCGCTGCAGCGTGGCGCCAGTCGGCAGATTGACGAGGGCGAGGATAAAGCCCTGATCTTCGTCCGGCACAAAGCTGGTCGGCAGACGGGTGTACAGGAAGCCCGTCAGCAGGACCAGCAGCAGGAACACGATCATCCAGCGCGGCGCGTGACGTACCGCACCGCCGATCTGCCTGAAGTAGGTTGCGTTGACCCGGTCGAAGCCCTTGTCGAACCAGCGGAACACGACATTCTTTTTGTGGTGGTCCGTCGGTTTGAGAATCGCGGCACAAAGGGCTGGCGTGAACGACATGGCGAGGAACGCCGACATCGCCATCGAAACAGCAATGGTCAGCGCGAACTGCGCATAGATGATGCCGGTGGCGCCAGGCTGCAAAGCCGAAGGGATGAACACGGCAGACAGCACCACGGTGATCGCGATGATGGCGCCGGTAATCTGGCCCATCGCCTTGCGGGTCGCCTCTCGAGGCGGGAGGTTCTCCTCGGTCATGATGCGCTCGACGTTTTCGATCACGACGATCGCATCGTCCACCACAATGCCGATGGCGAGCACCATCCCGAACAGTGTCAGCTGGTTCAGCGTGTAATGCAGCAGCGAGAGGCCGATAAACGTGCCCAGCAGCGCGACCGGAATGACGAGGGTCGGAATGATCGTGGCCCGCAGGTTCTGCAGGAAGATCAGCATCACCACGAACACGAGCGCAATGGCCTCGATCAGCGTGCGCACCACATCGGTAATCGAAGCGGTAATGAACGGTGTCGTGTCGTAAGGCACATTCCAGGTGACGCCCGGCGGCAGATCCTTGGCGAGCACGCCCATTTCGGCCTTCACCGCCTTGGCGACGGCAAGAGCGTTGGCGCCCGGCAGCAGGTAGACGCCCATACCGCCGGCCGCCTTGCCCTTGTAGACCGCAGCCGAGCCGTAGCTTTGCGCACCGAAGGTGATGTGTGCAACATCGCTCAGCCTGACCACCGTGCCGTTACTGTTGGTGAGCAGGATGATGTCGTTGAACTGCTTGATCGAGGAGAACAGCGAATCGCCGGACACCGTCGCGGTGAAGACCTGGCCCTTGACTGCCGGATCGGCACCGAGCGAACCCGTGGCGAACTGCGCGTTCTGTGCGCTCACGGCGTTGAGCACCTGGGTCGTGGACAGGCCATAGCCTTGCAGCTTGTCCGGATTCAGCCAGATGCGCACGGCGTATTCCGATCCCAGCTCGAACGTGTTGCCCACACCATTGACCCGCGCAATCACCGGCTGGATCTGCGAGGCGACGATGTCGCTCAGACGGTAAGCGTCGATGGCAGGGTTGCTCGACTGCAGCGAGATGAACAGCAGAATGTCAGGGCTCGCCTTGGCGACCACCACACCTTGCTGGGTCACCGCGGCCGGCAGCAGCGGCTGGGCCAGTGCAACCTTGTTCTGCACCTGCACTTCCGCCGTATCCGGATTGGTGCCGGTCGCAAAGCTCAGCGTAATGGTGACAGTGCCGTTGGAATTGGATGCCGAGTTGAAGTACAGCAGGTTGTCGATGCCGGTCAGCTGCTGCTCGATCACCTGGGTCACGGTCGATTCCATGGTCGCCGCGCTGGCGCCAGGGTAAGTTGCCGTGACCGTTACTTCTGGCGGCGCGATGTCCGGATAGGAGTCGATGCCGAGATTCAGCATCGAAATCACCCCTATCAGGCAGATGAGAATCGGGATCACCCAGGCAAAGACTGGGCGATCGATAAAAAACTTTGGCATGGGACGAAGTCCTTATTGTGCGTTGCCGGCGGTCTGAACCCCTGATGCTGCGGCGGTGGCCGAGCCACCTTGTGCAGCAGCCGGTGCCTGCCACGGGCTTGCCTTCACCTGAGCACCTTCGTGCGCGCTTTGCAGCCCGGTGACGATCACCTGATCGCCGGCTGCGAGGCCGCCGGTGACGATCCAGTTGTTGCCGGAGTTGTCGGTTGCCGTGACGTCTTTGCGCACGACCTTGCTGCCTCCATCGACGACCAGCGCATAGGCGCCGACCGTGTCACGTTGCAGCGCTTCCTGCGGCACGAGGAAAACGTCGTGCTGCTGGCCGAGGTTGACGTTCATGGTCACGTACATGCCCGGCAGCAGCGTGTGCTGTGCGTTCGGTACCAGCGCGCGCAGGTTCACGGCGCCGGTGGTTGCGTTCACGGTGACGTCGGAGAAATCCAGCGTGCCTGTCTGGTTGTACGGGCTGCCATTGGGCAACACGATCTGCACGGTCGTCTTGTCCTGCTGGCTCAGCGCGACGTTGCCGCGGCTGGCCGCTTCGCGCAGTGTCAGCAGATCCGAAGCGCTGATGGTGAAGTTCACGTAGAGCGGATCGACCTGATTGACCGTGGTCAGCAAGGTGCCGCTGGAACCGGCGTCGGCGGTGCTGCTGCCCACCACGGCGCCGACGGTAACCTGCTGCTGGCTGGCGATGCCGCTGATCGGCGAGGTCACCTTGGTATAGCCGAGGTTGACCTTCGCGCTATCCACGAGTGCCTGGTCGGCCTTGACTTTGGCCGCGTCGGTGCGCACCAGCGCATCGGCGTTGTCGACCGTCTGTTGCGAAACCGAGCCAACCGGCAACAGCTTGTGGAAGCGCGCCGCGTTGACCTTGTCGTTGAGGTACGTGGCCTCGTCTTCGCCGAGAATGCCGAGGTCGTTGTTCAACTGCGCCTGATAGAAGGTCGGGTCGATCTCGAACAGCGCCTGGCCGGCCTTGACGTCGCTGCCTTCCTTGTAGACGCGCTTGATCAGCACGCCGGAAACGCGCGCGGTGACATTGGCGCTCAGGTAAGGCGAAAGACGTCCGACCAGATCGCGCGTCAGCGCCACGGTGGTCGGCTGGACTGTGACCACGCCGACCTGCGGCGGAGGCGGCGCCGACGCCTGACCGGATTTGCCGCAACCGGAAAGCGCGGACAGTGCAAACAGGGCAACGCACAGCAACGGTATTGACTTCATGGAGACTCCATTTTTTTCCGATTCCCGACGCAACCGGCCGTCGCTGGACTGGACGCTTCGCTCTCCAAAGCGATCACGTTCAAGGCGATCTTTCATTGCGACGGGGCTCCCGATGTTTGATTCGACGATTGCGGCGCGGCATTCGCACTGGTGCTGACTGCTACACCCTTGGCGTCATCCCACTGCCAGCCGCCGCCGAGATTTTTGACCAGCGTGACGCTGCTTTCCGTCAACGCTGCCTGTGTGTCCTTCAGATTCTGCGCGGCCTGCAACAGCGTGAGCTGCTGCGTCAACACGGCTTCCTGGCTCGCCGTGCCGGCCTGCATCTGGGCCTGCTGGCTCGAGAAAAGCTGCTGGTTGCGCTTGTAGATGTTGGCGAACGCCTGCTCCTGCTGCTGCAGATGGTTGTAAGACGACAGGCTGTCCTCGACGCTCTGGAACGCAGACAGCACGGTCCCGCGATACGTGGCGACCTGCTGGTCATACGTGGCCTCGGCCTCGTGGACCGCCGCAGAGCGCGCACCGCCGTCGAAGATCGTCGCGGCGAGATCCGGGCCGAGCGTCCAGAAGCGGCTCGGCATCGAGAACAGATGCGCCAGGGCGTTGTGTTCGAAGCCGCCTTGCGCCGAGAGCGTAAGCGTTGGAAAGAAAGCGGCCTCGGCGACGCCGATCTTGGCGTTAGCCGCGGCGGCCGTACGTTCCGCGCTCACGACGTCATAGCGCCGTTCCAGCAATTCCGACGGAAATCCGAGCGGCACGGCGGGCGTCGTAAACGTGTAGTCGCTTTGCGCCGGCAGCGTGAAGCTGGCCGGCGGCTCGCCGATCAGCACCGCGATGGCGTGTTCGTCCTGCTCGCGGGAGGTCTCCGTGGCTTGCAGGTCGGCGATCACGAGTTCGAGGTTGTCCTGATCATCGAGGAGCGTGTCGTTCGAGACCGTTCCCTGCAGGAAGCCCGCGCGGTCCATCTCCAGAATTTTGGCGTCGATCTGTTGCTGCTGCTTCAGCGAATCGATGTCGATATCGGCCTGACGCAGTGCGAAATAATCGATGGCGAGGCTGGCGGCGATCGACAGACGCTCGCCGGCGAGCTGGGCGTCGCTGGCCTGAGCGCTGGCCTTGGCCGACTCGATCGAGCGCCGGACACTGCCCCACAGGTCGATTTCCCAGCTGGCGGACGCGCTGGCGGACACGAGGTTGCTGGTATAAGGCTGACCCGTGATGCTCTCGACCGCGGCCGTACGGGAGCGCGAGCCCGACGCATCCACCCCGATGGTGGGGAACAGGCTCGCGACATTCGCATCGATCGTGGCCTTGGCGACCCGGTAGGCGGCTTCCGCGGCGGCGATCGACTGGTTGGCCTTAAGCGACTGATCCACAAGGTGGGACAGCGTGTCGTCGTGATAGTCGAGCCACCAGGTGCTGGAAAGCGCCCCTTGCGGGTTGGCCTGCGCGCGCTGCCAGTCGGCGCCTTCCTTGAAGGTGGCGGGAATGTCCTGCGGCGGCTTGTGATAGTCGGGACCGACGGCGCAAGCCGCGAGGCATAGCGTAGCCGCCAGCGCGCAGCCGGAGCGCAGGGTGCGCAGCGGCGCCGTTGCTGGCGCTGGCTTGCGGGGACGGCGTGAGTCGGGTGATACAAAGGTCGACCGGGAGGAAGCGTCCGTGCGAACCGGACTACTCATCCTGGATACATATAGAGCGAGTCGACCGAGTGGAGACTGGTTGCTCAAGTGAACTCCGTTTAGCCGTATTCAAAACTTCTATGTTGTCGGGCAACAGATGAGCGCCACACTGATTTGCGCACCCGACATCGGTGGAACCGCAACAGCAGAATGAGCGGTGATCTTACTCGATGTGCAAAAAGCAGGAGCACGTTAAATGAAATCGCACTTCGATAAATTTCACTTTGAAATAATCCGAAAAAAAGCCTAACGTCCGCTCCCATGCACGGCGGCTATGATCGCATCATCTGAGCTATTGAGCAGCCGCGGTGTCGCAGGGCATGGATGCGCGACAGGAAGCGGCTGAATGCTAATGAGGCGGACGAAGGCGCAAGCGCTCGACACGCGTGCAACGATTCTCGATGCAGCAGAGGCCATGTTCTTCAGTCATGGCGTCACGCAAACCACGCTGGACGAAATCGCCGATGCGGCCGGGGTGACCCGAGGGGCGATCTACGGTCATTTTAGAAATAAAGACGCGATCTTCGATGCCATTTTTGAGCGATTTGCTCTACCGCTCGACCCTTTCGGCGTTCCCCTGCCTCCGGACGAGCCCAATCCACTGGGTACGCTGCGCACGGAACTTGAAGTGCGGCTCTCGCGGGCGTTGCGCGAAACGCGCATGCGCCACCTCTACAGCATCGTGTTTGCGCGCTGCGAATCGACTGAGGAGACGGCGCAATTCTGGCGGCGCGTCCGGGCTGCCAACCGTCTGGCGGAGACCCAGATCGAGCAGGCGTTGCTCCATGCGGTTTCGTGCGACCAGTTATCCGCCGACCTCGACGCGTACCAATCCGCCTTGTTTATTCACGCCACCCTTACAGGAGTCTTTCGAAATGACCTGCTGAGACGCCGGCACAACACCAGGCTGAATCTGGGTAGCATTGTCGGTTTGACGTTTCAGTGCCTGTCACGGCACTGACATGAGCCCCCGGCGACTCGCCTGCGGGTTCACGTTTCAATCAGGGCTGACAGGAGGGTGTGGATGGAGAGTGAAGCGATTCAGGTCCTGCTCGTAGACGACGATGCCGGTCTGCGTGACCTCCTCAGGAAATTTTTCCAGCAGCGCGGCATCGAGTTCTCGGTTTTGCATAACGCCACCAATATCGCCAATCGCCTCGCGCTCGAGCGGCCATCCATCGTAGTGCTTGACGTCATGATGCCAGGCGTGGACGGCTTGACCGCACTCAGGCAATTGCGCGAGGCGGGCGACACTATTCCCGTCATCATGCTGACTTCGCTTGCGGACGAAATGGATCGGGTCGTGGGGCTCGAGTTCGGCGCCGACGACTATCTGGGCAAGCCCTTCACGCCGCTCGAACTGCTGGCGCGTATCAAGGCGGTGCTGCGCCGCCATTCGGGCCAGCCGTCCCCGGCTGTCAATGGACGCCAGGGAATTTACCGCTTTGGCCGGTTTCGCCTCGATCTCGCTGCGCGCGCCCTGTTCTGCGACGACAAGCGCATCAAGCTGACGGGCACGAACTACGCGCTGCTTGAAGTGCTGGTGACGCATCCGATGGAGACGCTGTCGCGCACGAAACTGCTCGACATGCTGTACGGCCCTGACGCAGACATCACCGAGCGCGGCATGGATCTGGCCGTGTGGCGCCTGCGCAGACTGCTGGAAGAGGACCCCTCCCAACCCTGCGTGATCCAGACCGTACGCGGGGTGGGCTATATGTTTGCTCCGAGCGATGGCGGCGACGGCAATGAAAAATCCGTTTAATACACTCTTTGGACGCGCGGCACTGATGACCACGAGCCTGCTCGTGCTGGCCTACGCGGCCATGGTGTTCATGCTCGGCCGCGAAGCCAACCAGATGCATGCCGAGCATGCGTCGCGCGGCATCCAGGTGGTCGAAGAGTCGCGGCGTGATGGTATCGAGGCGACGAGGCACATTGCTTCGGCGCTCGGCGCCACCTATCTCGACGGGCGCGATACGAACCCAGGCGACGGACCGCCTTCACGGCGCGAAACACACGGACTGTACGAGAACGCGTTGCGTGAGAATCTGCCGCCGGGCAGTCAGGTCGTGTTGTCCGGCGACACAGGTACGGTCTGGGTGCGCTATGCCGGCGACGCCAACTGGATCCGCATACCGGGCGCTACGTTGACCGAAGCCCGCATGCACACCGCGTTGGCCTTGATGCTCGCGTTGGCCATCGCCGTGGCGTTCCTCGGAGCCTGGCAAGCCCAGCGGCCGCTGCGCAGGCTGGCCAATGCGGCACGCGAGTTTCGTATTGGCGTCAGCACACCCGTCGTCAGTGTGAGCGGGCCGCGCGAGGTGGCGGAACTGATCGTCAGCTTCAACGAGATGATTCGCGAGATCAGCGAATACGAACAGGAGAGGGCGATGATGCTGGCGGGCGTCGCTCATGATCTGCGCACGCCGCTCACGCGAATGCAGGTTCGCGCCGATCTGCTGCCGCACGGCGCAGAGCGGATGGGTTTCCTGGGCGATGTCGAATCGCTCGGGCGCATCGTCAAGCAGTTCCTCGATTTCGTGCGCGACCGTGCGGATGGATCGCCGCTCGTGTCCGTGGACTCGTTTTGTCAGAGCCAGTACGGCAACGTTCCGCAGGACGGGGACACGGAAAGCTCGCTCGTGACGCTGGATCTGCGTGCTGCTGGACACTTCAGACTGCCGCTGGTCGACCTCGACCGCATCCTGGCCAATCTGCTGGAGAATGCCATGACGTACGGCGAACCACCCGTCGAAATCGCCACCAGCCTGCAGCACGGCAAATGCGTTTTGACGCTGCGCGATCACGGCCCCGGGATTCCCGACGACCAGCTCGAGCACGCCTTGCAACCGTTCGTCCGTCTCGATGAGGCTCGTGGCGGCGATGCCCATTGCGGGCTGGGACTTTCGATCGTGCGAAGACTGGTGCGCCGCAATGGCGGGACGTTTTGTCTGGTCAATGCGGCGGACGGCGGCTTGCTGGTCACGCTGACTTTTCCGGACCGCGCGGGATAGTCAGGAGTTCGTACCTTACTGCGGAATGATCCGCCCGGTCTTAAGCTTGTCGAACAGCGCGAAAAACGAGTCCGGAGTGCTTTGATAATCGAGGAAGCCAGCTTTGCGGCTCTTCGTCATGTCCGTGACCACTTCCATGGGGCGTCCAAGGTCAGCGTCGGTGTGCCACCATGACACCAGCTTGCCAATATCCGCTTCCTTCAGGTTGAAGCGTGTGGCGATCTCGCTCCATGCCGGCGCGGCTTTCTGCATGCGTGTCTCGAGCGGACGGACTTCGCCGTCGAACGGCACGGCTTCGATGCCGAAATAGCCGGCAATCTGCGACCACATCCATTTCCAGCGGAACACATCGCCGTTGACCACGTTGAAGTCTTCGTTGCGCGCAGCGTCGGACGTGGCGGCCCATTCAAGGTGACGTGCGAGCAGGCGCGCGTCGGTCATGTCGGTCAGGCTGTTCCACTGCGCTGCGGAGCCGGGAAACAGGAACGGTTGGCCCGTCTGTTTGCAAAGCGTCGCGTAGACCGCGAGCGTGACGCCCATGTTCATTGCGTTGCCGATCGCGTAGCCAATGATCGTATGCGGCCGGTGCACGCTCCAGCTAAAGTCATACTGTTGCGCGGCTTCGAACACACGGTCTTCCTGCTCGTAGTAGAAATTCTCCACGACCTGGCGGCCCTGTTCCTCGCGAAACGGCGTAATGGGTACCGCGCCGGTCGCGTACGCTTCGAACGGTCCGAGATAATGTTTCAGGCCCGTGACAAGCGCCGCATGCGAAACGCTGCCCGAGGGCCCAACGGCATCCAGCACGTGACGAACCATGCCGCCATTCACGCGAATGTTGTCCTTCTCCGTCGCCTGGCGAGACCATGCAGTGAAAAAGATATGGCTAAAGGATTTTCCAGCCAACGCTTCGCTTACGGATGCCGCGGAGGTCAGATCGGCGGTAATCGGTTCGACCGCCTGCGGCAACGCTGTGCGGCCGCGCGAAAGACCGGCAACAGTCCAGCCGGTCGAAAGCAATTGATCGGCCAGGTTGCTGCCGACGATACCGCTTGCGCCAATAATAAGTGCCCGGTTTTGCATGAGATTGATAGTCACAAAATGAAAATGTCTGTCGAAAGCAGTGGCGATCTAGCGGAACCGCTGCAAAGACGGATCGGTAATTGGCTGTTCCGGCAGATTCAGCATGGCCGGCAATGAGCTCAAAGGCGGCAAGCCGCTGACATCTGCCCAGCGGCCACCGCTCGTCATGTAGATGATGGTCGGCGTGCCGTCGAAGCCGAGGCTTTGGAACGTTTTTATATTGCCGTCCAGCTTGGTTTGCGTCGCTGGCGGCACTTTTGCCAACGGTGCGATGCCGCCGGACTCTTCTTTCTCGGAGAATTTCGTCTCGAGTTCATGCATCAACGCCGGACCATCCTGTGCCTGGAGCAGTGCGGCGGCCTTGCCGGCCGAATCCGGTTTCAGGAAGCCCATCGGGATCCAATGCACCTGCAAGCCGGCGGCTTCGTAGGGCTGGAACGCTTTCCATGCGTAGTGACAGAAGATGCAGTTGGGGTCCATGAAAACATAGATCGTCGATTTGACGTTTTTGCCCGAAGCGCCTTCCACGATCGCCGGCGCGTTCTCGAACGTCGCCGCTGCTGAGGCCGGCAGATAGGTGGGGGCGGGCTGGTCCGCCGCTACAGCAAAACCGGACACCATGATCGCGGCCGCAGCAGCGACATGTCTTACAGGTTTGAACATAAAACGCTCCTCTGGATGCAGGTCGAACGTACGCAGGTTGAACGTACCACGGCGTGAATTCGCTAATTGTCCACGATCCTGGAGTTTGGCGTGCGCAGCTACGCAGGCAGGAGGTCCGCCGCGCGGTATTCACAGCGGCAAAATGGGGTCTCGTAGCGATCTGGCGATCGTGACCGTGCCCGAATATCAGATTGGCCCGCGCTTGCCTGGACTTCGGCCTTGATTGGTTGGCGACCCCACGGTTGCCGTTCCTCGATCAGGTAGACTTTGGACGGCTCGCGACTACCGGATCGGTCATGGACGCCCAGTTACTGATTATCTGCTCGCTGACTTTTGTCATTCATGTCGTCGCACTGAATGTGGTTGCGATGACGCTGTGAACGGGAGAGGGTATGAACTGGCTCGACAATTTATTGCCGCCGCAGATCAAGCAAAGCGATCCGGCGCGCCGCAAGGTCATTCCTGAAGGCCTGTGGTTCAAGTGCCCAGCGTGCGAAGCGGTGCTTTATCGCGGCGACGTCGAAGCGAATCTTCATGTCTGCCCTAAATGTTCTCATCACATGCCTATTGGCGCCCGTGAGCGGCTGGACCATCTGCTCGACGCGGAAGGGCGCTGTGAGATTGGCCGCGAAGTATTGCCGGTCGACCCTCTAAATTTCAAGGACAACCGCACCTATCCCGATCGCCTGAGCGAAGCAATGGAAGACACGGGCGAGACTGACGCCCTGGTGGTCATGGGAGGGGCGATCCACTCGATTCCGGCCGTGGTGGCGTGCTTCGAGTTCGGATTCATGGCAGGTTCGATGGGGTCGGCTGTCGGCGAACGATTTGTGCGCGGCGTACAAAACGCCCTCGAGCAACGTACGCCTTTCGTTTGCATTGCCGCGTCTGGCGGCGCACGCATGCAGGAAAGCGTGTATTCGTTGATGCAAATGGCCAAAACCACCGCCATGTTGACCCGGCTGGCGGACGCGCGACTGCCGTTCATCTCTGTGCTCACGAATCCAACCACAGGTGGCGTATCGGCAAGCTTCGCCTTTCTCGGCGACGTGGTGATGGCCGAACCGAAAGCAATGATCGCGTTTACGGGCGAGCGGGTAATCGAGCAAACAGTACGCGAGACGTTGCCGGCGGGATATCAGCGCCCGGAGTTCCTGCTGCGGCGGGGCGCGATAGACATGATTGTGGACCGCCGCAAGATGCGCGACGAAATCGCACAACTGATGGCACTCCTGACCTTGCAGGCGACGGATGCGATTATGTGATGTTGACGGATCAAAGTTAGATGCGCTGGCAGGCTATCACGCGGCCAGGTGTTCCACATACGCGCATAACATGTCGGCCATTTCCGCGACCCATTTTTCGACATCGGCTTTCGACTTCGCCTTTTCGGAAACCGCTTCACCGACTTGCGACATGGTTGTCACCAACACCTCGGCAACAAACGCACGGCGCGCGGTCGTCAGATCAGGAAGCGCTTCCTTCACGAAGGCGACTGCCACGCGCATACCGGCTTGTTTCTGCTCGCGCGCCTCGGGCGATTCGCGATAAAGCGGCGCCGCATCCTCGAGTGCAATGCGAAAGGCAGCTTCCTCATATTCGGTCTGGAAGAATGCCCGCACGGCTGAGCGCAGCCGGTCCAGAGGAGGGCGCGTCGGGTCGTTGAGGATGCTCTCCAGCAACGCGTGGGTTCTGGTCCATTCCTCTGTCTGCAGCCGGAACAGCATGGCCTCTTTGTTCGGGAAGTACTGGTAGAGAGAGCCGACGCTCACCCCAGCCGCTTCCGCTACCCGTGCCGCGGTAAAACGCGGCGCGCCTTCCCGCTCTAAAACGCGAACTGCGGCTTCAAGAATGTCCGCTACAAGGCGGGTTGAACGTTCCTGCTGTGGACGCTTACGTGCTGTCACGACGGGGCCTTGCCGGCGTTTCATGTCTGTGCCTTCCGAATGCGAATAGTAAATGCGACTAATTGTTCGTATTCTATCCACGTGCACAACAACGTGTATTCCGTTCAAAGGGTTCATTCATGATCACACTGACTCAACCGCCCGTATCTACCGTTCTGGAACAGCTATTCGCCGATGCAGACGCATCGCGGGCGCTTATGCACAGGCAGATGGCCGCGCTCTCATCCGCGGAACGCGATGCATTGATGGCAAGCGCGCGATCCGAGGACTATCAGGGCTTTTATAGGCGTGCGAAGGAATTCCATCTTGCCGTCTCGAGACAGACCGGCGCGCTGCTCTATATGTATGCGCGCATGACGAAGGCGCACTCGATTATCGAGTTTGGTACGTCGTTTGGCGTATCGACTTTGCACCTGGCCGCAGCGTTGCGGGACAACGGCGGCGGACTGCTGATCACCACCGAGTTCGAGTCTTCGAAGGTTGCCGCGGCGCGCAGGACGATTGCCGCCGCCGGTCTCGGCGACCTGGTTGAGGTGCGCGAGGGCGATGCGCTCGAAACGCTTGCGGGCGGACTGCCGGAGCACGTCGACCTGGTCCTGCTCGATGGAGCGAAGGCGCTGTACCCGGCGGTTTGCTCGCTGCTCGAACCGCGCCTGCGCGCAGGCTCCGTGCTCGTGGCCGACAACGCCGACTGGAGCCCGGAGTACCTGGAAATCGTGCGTTCGAGCGGCAGATACTTCTCGCAAGGCTTGGCGGACGATGTAGAAGTCTCGATAAAGCTGTAGGCCGCCACGCCACGCCCCGACGAAGGCTACACAGACTGCGCTTCCAGCGCCTCGATGGCCTTGGCGACGCCCGCGCCGTAGGCGGGGTCGGCCATCGTGCAATGCTCGACATGCAGTTGCTGAATCGGCTTCGATACGCCGTTCATGGCCCGCGCGGTGTTCTCGAACAACGCCTGCTTTTGCGCGGGGGTCATCTGGCGAAACAGCGCGCCGGGCTGAGAGTAGTAGTCGTCGTCCACACGATGATTCCAGTGATCGGCCGTGCCTTCAATTGACAGCGGCGGTTCGCGGAAATCGGGTTGTTCCTGCCATTCGCCGCGCGTGTTCGGCTCATAGGAGGTCGCGCCACCTGAGTTCGTGTCGACGCGCATGAGTCCGTCGCGGTGATAGCTGTGCACGTACCTTGCGCCGCGCGGAGCGTTCACGGGGATCTGATGGTAGTTCACGCTCAGACGATAGCGCTGGGCGTCGCCGTACGAGAAGAGGCGCCCTTGCAACATCTTGTCGGGCGAGAAGCTGATGCCCGGTACGACGTTGGCCGGCGCGAACGCTGCCTGCTCGACATCGGCGAAGTGGTTCTCGGCATTACGGTTCAATTCCATCACGCCCACTTCGATGAGCGGATAGTCGCTTTTCGGCCAGACCTTCGTCAGATCGAATGGATTGATGTGATAGCTGCCGGCGTCCTTCTCCGGCATGATCTGCACGGACAGAGTCCAGCGAGGAAATTCGCCGCGCTCGATCGCTTCGTAAAGGTCGCGATGATGTGTTTCGCGATCGCGGCCGACCAGCGCTTCAGCCTGGGCATCCGTCAGGTTTTCGATTCCTTGCTGTGAACGGAAATGGAACTTGACCCAATAGCGCTCGTTCTTCGCATTGATAAAGCTGAACGTGTGGCTTCCGAATCCGTGCATATGACGGAAAGTTTTCGGAATGCCTCGCTCGCTCATCACGATCGTGATCTGGTGCAACGCTTCAGGAAGCTGCGTCCAGAAGTCCCAGTTGCTTTCTGCGCTGCGCAGACCCGTGCGCGGATCGCGCTTGATTGCATGGTTCAGGTCGGGGAATTTAAGGGGATCGCGCAGGAAAAAGACCGGCGTATTGTTGCCAACCAGATCCCAGTTACCTTCCTCGGTATAGAACTTGAGCGCAAAACCGCGGATATCGCGTTCCGCGTCAGCCGCACCGCGTTCGCCGGCAACGGTCGAGAAACGGGCAAACATCTCGGTCTTCTTGCCGATTGCCGAAAAAATCTTTGCCCGCGTGTATTGCGTGATGTCGTGTGTGACGGTGAAGGTTCCGAATGCGCCGGATCCCTTCGCGTGCATCCGCCTTTCGGGGATCACCTCACGGTCGAAATGCGCCAGCTTCTCGAGAAACCACACGTCTTCGAGCAATGCGGGTCCACGTTGTCCGGCAGTCCTGATGTTCTGGTTGTCGACGACGGGCGCGCCGAATACGGTTGTGAGCTTCGCCATGCGAATCAACTCCTTTGATTCCAAAGATATAGAGGGACGGCGAGAGGCGCAGAGGCGGTCATTGCCTGCGGACTCGCCGTTTCCTGTCCAGAATTACGAGGAAGGCCTCGCGCGTTGGAGGATCCGTTCCAGCTGCGCCGGCGTATCGGGCGCTCCCATGCGATTGGCCGCGCCCATTGCGTTTTCTCCGCGTGCGAGGTGCTGCATGACGATCCTCCTTTAGTCCGCGCAGCCGCAGCCGGCGTGGTGAGAGTGGCCGGCCTGGCTGTCGTCCCATGCGGAGCCAAGGATAATCTGGCAGAAATTCAGGCGCTTGTAGGTCGGGTCGCGAAGCTCGAGAACGTCGGCCTTGACGTTGCCGAACGTGGTTTCGGGTTTCTTGATCGTGCCTTGAGCGAACGCATCGATGATGTCGTTCTTGAAGGATTTCTCGCGCGGGTGAGCGGCGACGACCTGGATCCGTTGTTCTTCGCTGAACTCGTGATAGGTGAGACCGAGCACGTCCATCTCGACGCCGGCGGTGACCAGCGCGACGACGGGCTTCATGTGTTCGGGAACGCCCGGCGTCGTATGCAGTGCGATGGAGGTCCAGACCTGCTCGATGTCATATTCGTTCACGCCATACTGCGTGAGGAAGTCGCGCGCTGCGTTTGCACCATCGACTTCGAAGCGGTCTGTCTTGCTGCTGTATGCATCGACGAGCCCCATGTCGTGGAACATCGCGCCGATATACAGCAGTTCCGGATCGTACTTGAGATTTTTGCGTTGACCGGAGAGTGCGCCGAACAGGAACACACGCCGGGAATGGTTGTAGAGCAGGTCCGGTTCGGTGTCGCGGACCAGTTCAGTAGCAGCACGTGCCATGATGCTGTCGGGGATCTTGATTCCGGCGATGGTGGTAGTCATATAGCATTCCTTAGTGATGGTTGAGGAGCTGTTGATAGCGGTTCTGGCGAGTGTCCTGGCCGCGAGCGGTGAAGCGGGGCGCACGCGACCCGATGCTGCTATTCAGGTGAAAAAGCCAGGTGAGACTGGATCGCTGGCCGGAAACGTCAGCATCAAATACTCGTCGAGGAGATCGTCTTCACTCGCATGCACAGCGTGTTCGGCGAGTGCGCGAAACGTGGCGCTGCGGACGGTAGCCGAAGCGGGCGCGGCAGCGAGTGAGTGGTGTTCGACAGGGTGGTTCATGATGTCCGTCCGAAGTCGTGTTGATGGAGACCAGTATTGGTCAACGCCCCTTGACGGGCAACGACGAAGAACCGTGCATCACTGCCAGGCGCACGACGTTTTCTGCCGTGGCGGGGGATAGGGTGAGTTTATTGAGGTGATTGGCTCGTTTTCGGGCGAGCGGGGAGTGCCGATTCGCGGGCTTGGGGTGCGTGTTCAGTGCACGTTGTGAAGGCCCGGATGGTTTGATTTTGGTGGTTGTGTGGGTTTCCGTGCGTTGGGTCTGGATGACGTCGCGCATGGGATGAAGCATCTTCGCGTAAGGCTTACGCGAAGATGCTTTTGGTTCGCTAGAGCGGTTTTAGTGCGGAGTTGCTGAGGTTAGTGGCCGCCGTGACCACCGCCGCAACCGCCACTGCTGCCGCCTCCGTGGCCGCCACTGCCGAAGCCGCCCCCGTGGCCGCCGCTGCCGAAGCCGCCACTGCCGAAGCCACCACTACCGAAGCCGCCGAAGCCGCCGCTATGACCGCCGCTGCTGTGACCGCCGCCGTCGCCGGAGCCGTGGCCGCTGTCGCCGGAGCCGTGGCCTCCGTCACCGCTGCCGTGACCGCCATCGCCGGAGCCGTGGCCTCCGTTGCTGCTGCCGTGACCACCGTCACCGCTGCCGTGACCACCGTTGCCGCTGCCGTGACCACCGTCGCCGGAGCCGTGACCACCGTCACCGGAGCCGTGACCGCCGTCACCGGAGCCGTGACCACCGTCACCAGAGCCGTGACCGCCGTCACCGGAGCCGTGACCGCCGTCACCGGAGCCGTGACCACTATCGCCGGAGCCGTGACCACCGTCGCCGGAGCCGTGACCACCGTCGCCGGAGCCGTGACCGCCGTCACCGGAGCCGTGACCGCCGTCACCGGAGCCGTGACCACCGTCACCAGAGCCGTGACCACCGTCGCCGCTGCCATGGCCGCCATCGCCGGAACTGTGGCCGCTGCCGCTACCATGGCCGCCATCGCCGCTGCCGTGACCACCGTCACCGGAGCCGTGACCGCCGTCGCCGCTACCGTGGCCGCTGTCGCCCGCACAACCACTGCCCGAGCCACCCGTGCCTGTGCCGCCGGTGCCCGAGCCACCCGTGCCTGTGCCGCCGGTGCCCGAGCCACCCGTGCCTGTGCCGCCGGTGCCCGAGCCACCCGTGCCTGTGCCGCCGGTGCCC